>NZ_SCFY01000028.1 GCF_007049795.1 Ectopseudomonas mendocina | reverse complement strand
TCGTGAGGATCGCAGTTATCCGCGGGCGGTCAAACCCAAGCCGTCCAAGTATCCGACCAGAAATAAAAATGCCAGTCAGCTTAACTGACTGGCATTAGCCTGATGGCTGCCGTTTTCGTTTGTAGCGCGTGCCTCTTACAGAGGCAGACCTGCCTTGATCCGATACTGGTTTCGCACCGGGTTGGCGTACTGCAGGATCAGGAACGGTTTTTCCTCGGCGCTGCAGGCGGCCAGGCGCTTGTTCCACTGCGCTTCGGCCTTGGCCAGTTCCGCGGCATCGAATACTTCGCTCGCTGCCGGCACGTTCAGCCCGGCCTCGCGGCCTTCCCACATGGCGTAGGCCAGGTAGTGCACAGGGAACAGGCGATACTGGCCGAGAATGTGACGATCCATCTCCTGGGCAAGCTGCTTGGTGTCCTCCAGACCGGCGACAGGCGGGCTGAAGTGCAGATGCACACGCCCTTTGTAGCCGGTGATGCCCAGAGCGATGCTGGCGTCGTCTTCGCCCGGCGCCTTGGTATAGCTGCCCGTGGCGGCGCGCACGTAGAGTTCGCGAGCCTTGGCCAGGTCGCAAGGATCGTATTCGTAGCTGATCGACACCGGGATCAGGTTCAACGAATTGATCACGTCGGCGAACGGCTCGTCCTTGCGGCTCATATGGAACATCTTGAGGATAGCCGAGTCGGTACGGTCGTCACCGTCTTTGGCGCGTCCTTCGGCCTGGGCGATCCAGATCGACTCGCCATCTTCGCGGATAGAGTGGTTTATATAGGCCGAGAGCAATTGATAAGCCGCCAGCTTCTCGCGTCGCCCGCTGATCGAGCGGTGCACGATGAAGCTCTTGTTCAGGCGCATCAGGTCGCTGACGAAAGGGCGCTGCAACAGGTTGTCGCCGATGGCGATACGTGGCGTCTGCAGGCCTGCATGGTAGACGGCGTAGTTGACGAAGGCCGGGTCCATGACGATATCGCGGTGGTTGGCCAGGTACAGGTAAGGCTTGCCGGGCTGCAGGTGCTCCAGGCCGGAGTAGCTGATGCCATCACTGGCATGCTCGATGGTACGGTCGATGTAGGGCTCGATCTTTTCCTGCAGGCCAGCGACCGAGTCGATATCGGCGAACTCGCTGCGCAGGCGTGCGGCGATCAGCGGCTTGAGCAGCCAGCCCAATGGCCCGGCCAGGCGCGGAAAGCGGAAACGGGTGAGGGTACCGAGAAACGCCGGGTCGGCGAGCAGGCGCGCCAGTACGGGGCGCACTTCTGCATCGGCATAGGGTCGGATGGCATCGAATGCGCCCATCATGCTCTCTTGTTCTAGAACGGCTAAGGTTGGAATGGTGTCTGCTTAACAGGGTGAGCAGTAGACCGGCAATTATAACGCCAAGTCACAAGGAGGCCGCGATGCTGGAAAGCGAGTCGTATTATTGCCCCTATTGCGGTGAGCCGGCCGAAGCGCTGCTGGATCTGTCGGCTGGGGACCAGTCTTACATCGAAGACTGTCCTGTGTGCTGCCGGCCGATCGAGTTCGAGCTGCGTACGGATGGCGCCGAGTGGGAGTTGGACGTTCGTGCGGAGAACGATTGATGCAACGAATCTACGAACCGGAAAACCTTCTGGAAGGGCAGATGCTGGTGGACATGCTGGCTAGTGAAGGTGTCGAGGCGCACTTGCTCGGTCAGCATCTGGTCGGTGCGGTGGGTGAGCTGCCGGCATGCGGCCTGCTTGGTTTGGTCGTCGCTGATCCTCACGCTGAACGGGCGCGCACGCTGATCGCTGAGTACAATGCGGCGCAACCTGTGCCAGGTGATGAGCCAGAGTCCTTTCAGGGCGTGTTGCTCTGTTGATGCGCCCCCTGCCTGTCGAGTCGTTTCATGTGTGGACGTTATGCCCTGTTCCGCTGGTCGCCCGCTTTTGCGGCGTTGCCCGGCTTTCCCACTGACCAGAAGCCGCACTGGAACCTGGCGCCCAATGGTCAGGTGTTGATGCTGCGTGCGGGCGAGCAAGGGCCGCAGGCGGCTGCGGCGCGTTGGGGGCTGACGCCCGCCTGGCTCAAGGACCTGTCCAAGACTCCGGCGCATGCGCGTGCTGAAACCCTGGCCGAGCAGCCGATGTTCCGTGAGCCCTTTCGCCAGCGCCGCGCACTGCTGCCGGCCAACGGTTTCTATGAATGGCGCGGGGGCGCGCGCAAGCGGCCGTACTGGATGAGCAACGGTGAGCCGCTGATGTATTTCGCGGCCTTGTGGGAGCTTTATCCGGTGGGCGGGCAGGAGTACCTGAGCGTTGCGCTGATCACCCAGGAAGCGGCCACGCTAAGGCGCCCGTTGATTCTCGACGAGCATGAACAGGCGCTGTGGCTGAGCAACGATACGTCGCCCGAACAGTTGGCGGCGCTGCTGGACAAGCCGCAGGTCGCGCTGCGTGAGCGCGCGCTGGCGACGCTGGTCAACGACCCGAAGCTGGATGCGCCGGAGTGCCTGACGCCGGCTTGAGCCTGCGCAGGGTGTCGAGGGGGCGGTGCACCGCAGCTGACCAAGAACCTGTGCGTGCGGTGCACTCTATTCTGATGCAGTCCCTTAGACCTTGAACTGATTGATCAGCCTGCGCTGCTGTTCGGCCAGCTTGGTCAGTTGAGCGCTGGCCTGACTGGCTTCGTCGGCACCGCCTGCCACCTCGTTGGCGACCTGGCCGATACTGGTGACGTTGCGGTTGATGTCTTCGGCCACCGCACTTTGTTCCTCGGCTGCGCTGGCGATCTGCGTGTTCATATCGTTGATCACCGACACTGCCTGGGTGATGGACTCCAGCGATTGAGCGGCCTGGTTGGCGTGTTCGACGCTGTCGTCGGTCTTGCTCTGGCTCTGCTCCATCACCTTGACCACTTCGCGCGTGCCTTGCTGCAACTGCTGGATCATGGTCTGGATTTCTTCGGTGGCCTGCTGGGTCTTCTGCGCCAGGTTGCGCACTTCATCGGCGACCACGGCGAAGCCGCGGCCTTGTTCGCCGGCGCGAGCTGCCTCGATGGCCGCGTTGAGCGCCAGCAGGTTGGTCTGCTCCGCAATGGCGCGAATGGCGACGAGGATGGCGTTGATGTTCTCGCTGTCCTTGGCCAGGTTCTGTACCACACCCACGGCGCGGCCGATCTCGCTGGCCAGGGCTGCGATGGCGGCCGAGGTTTCCTGTACCACCTGTTTGCCCTGGTTGGCCGCGCGGTCGGCGTGGTTGGCGGCTTCTGCGGCGTGGGTGGCGTTACGCGCAACGTCCTGCGCGGTGGCGGTCATCTCATGAACGGCGGTAGCCACCAGCTCGATCTCTGCAAGCTGTTTCTGCACGCCCTGGTTGGTGCGGATGGCAATGTCGGCAGTGTGCTCGGATGAGTCGCTGACCTGCTGCACCGAGATCACCACGGCGCCGATCATGGTTTGCAGTTTGGCCAGGAAGGCGTTGAAGCCGGCAGCGATCTGTCCGAGCTCATCCTTGCGTTCAACCTGCAGGCGCACCGTGAGGTCGCCATCGCCTTTGGCGATATCGTCGAGCATGCCGACCATCTGCCGCAGTGGGCGGGCGATGCCGTAACCGACGAACCAGATCACCAACAGGCCCAGCCCGGCGATCAGCAGGCCGACCAGGGTCATGCCCAGCGTGTCGGCGTCGCGCTGCGTCGCCAGATCGCCCTGCAACTGGTGCAGATCGGACATCACCGCTTTAAGCGGCAGCACCAGCATCAGCACCCAGCGTGTGTCGCTCTGGCCGATGTTGAAGCTGAGGAACAGTTCGATATGGCTGTGTTCAGGGTCTTCCCTGGCATCGATGGAGTACAGCACCTGCCCGGACTGCAGCGTACCCAGGTTGCTCACTTCATTGGCGTCGAGCAGGGCGGTGGCCGGCTCACCAAGTTTGTCCGGCGCCTTGGTCGAGGCGACCAGGCGCCCGTTGCTGGCGATCAGTGCCATCTCGCCGGCACCGTCATAGAGCTGGGCGTCAGCCTTGACCAGCAGCTCCTGAATGAAATTCACCGCCAGGTCGGCACCGGCGATGCCGCGAAATTCGCCATTGACCAGAATCGGCGAGGTGAAGGAGGCGAGCATGGTCATCTTGCCGCCGACATCATAGGGGGCTGGATCGATCACGCAGGGGCGCTTGCGTTCTTTGGGGCAAAGGTAATATTCGCCCGCACGCACGCCGGTTGGCAGCAGTTCTTCGCTTTCGGTCGAGCCGATAGAGTCGATGCCCAGGCTGCCGTCGGCATTGCGATACCACCAGGGCAGGAAGCGGCCGGTGCCGTCGTAGCCGTTTTCCTTGCTGCCGGCATAGATGTCGTCGCTGGCATCGAAGGCGTTCGGCTCCCAGCCCAGGTAACTGCCAAGTAATTTAGGGTTCTGTGCCGTGGTTTCATGCACCATGTTGGCCAGTTCTTCGCGGCTGATGCTGAGCATCGGGCTGCCGTTGGCATCGGTCATGCCGAGCATGGCGTTGACGCGTGCCAGGTCGGCGGTGATCTGCAGGGGAGCTTCCAGTTCACGCTGGATTTCGCTGACCTGCGCCTGCGCCAATGCCGACAGGCGTTGCTCGATGACTTGTTCCAGTAGCTTCTGCGTGCGCTCCTGCACCAGGCTCTGGGTTTGGCCACTGGCGAACAGGGTGTAGAGCACCAGAGCCACAACGACCGCGAGTACGCTGGCGCCAGCAAGGAATGCGACGGAAAACTGGATCGACTTGAACTTCATGAGAGCTCCCGAGCGCAGAGCGCGCCTGTCACGAACTATCGGCAGTGACAGATGAAAACCTTAATGGACTGGTGGTGACGAACAGGCTGGTGTCGTATTCAGCAAAGATGGCGTACGGCTATCGCACAAGTAACGCGGTTGCTCGTGCTGCGGGGGCGGCCTAGCATAGGGCGTCCGATTCAAGGAGGTAGCTCGATGAGCAAGGTTCTATATCTGAGTGGCCTGGCGGCGGCCGTGCTGCTGGCAGGTTGTCAGGCCGTCAATACCACCAGTGGTGGTGCGGTTGGCGTAGAGCGCAAGCAGTACATGTTCAGCATGTTGTCAGCTGATGAAGTCAATCAGATGTACGCGCAGTCCTATCAGCAGACGCTAAGCGAGGCATCGAGCAAGGGCGTGCTGGACAAGACTAGCAACAATGCCAAGCGTCTTCAGACCGTTGCCAATCGCCTGATTCCGCAGGCGCCGCGTTTTCGCCCGGATGCCGCCAACTGGCAATGGGAGGTCAACCTGATCAAGAGTCCCGAGCTCAACGCCAACTGTGGCCCGGGCGGCAAGATCATTTTCTACAGCGGAATCATCGAGCAACTGAAGCTCAGCGATGATGAAATCGCTGCAATCATGGGCCACGAGCTGGCGCATGCCCTGCGCGAACACAGCCGTGAGGCGATGTCCAAGGCCTATGGCATTCAGGTCGCCAAGCAGGGTGCCGGCGCTTTGCTCGGTCTCGGCGAGAGCGGCATGGCTCTGGCCGATACAGTAGTGCAGTACAGCCTGACGCTACCCAACAGCCGCGGTAACGAGAACGAGGCTGATCTGATTGGTCTCGAACTGGCTGCTCGCGCGGGTTATGACCCGAATGCGGCCATCAGTCTGTGGCAGAAGATGGAGGCCGCCGGTGGTGGTGCGCCGCCAGAGTTCATGAGCACTCACCCGTCCTCCAGCAGCCGTATCGCTTCGCTGCAGGCGGCGATTCCCAAGGTGATGCCGCTGTACGAGCAGGCCAAGGCCGGGCGCTAAGTTCGGGCATGAAGAAACGGCGCGGCGTGATGGTTCACGGCGCGCCGTTTGCGTTTCAGGGTAGCGCCGTTTCGGCGAAGGGGCGGGGTTGCAGGCCCAATTGGGCACGGAAGCTTTCCATGTCGAACATGGTGCAGATTTCCTGAATCTCATTGCTTGGCGTCAGTGTCCAGAAGGCCATGGCTGAGATGCTCAGCACCTTGTCGCTGGGCGGATAGCCCAGCGCGGGTTTTTCGATGGTGCCGATCAGCGTGCTCCAGGTCACCACCTTGTAGCCTTCGGCGACGCACTCCTCGACCACGATCTGCAGGTCCGGCATGGCGTAGCGGATGTCCTGCACCATCCGGGCGAAGCCGGCGCTGTCGAGTGGGCGACCCATGAACGAGCTCTTGTAGAGAAAGTCGCGACTGTGCAGCTGTTCGGCCAGGGCCAGGCGCCCCTTGTTCCAGGTCAGGTCGATGTGCTGGCACACCAGCTTCTTGCGATCATCCAATGACATGCCGCCCTCCCGACTGCATACCGTATGACGTGACGTGGCACGTACTTTAGCAGCAGGCGGTAGGGGGCTGGGATTGGCCGAAATGCCAGCCCGTTGACGTCAGTGAGTCGTCATATCAGGCCGCTGAGTTTCATTGCCTGATAGCCGGCATAGATTGCCAGGGCGGCGAAGGCACAGGCCGCGAGGCGGCGAATCAGCGTCAATGGCAGGCGCTCGGCTGCGAAGTTGCCCGCCAGTACCACCGGTACGTTGGCCAGCAGCATGCCCAGCGTGGTGCCGAGCACCACCAGAATGAAGTGCGGATACTGCGCCGCCAGCATCACGGTCGCGACCTGAGTCTTGTCGCCCATCTCGGCGAGGAAGAAGGCGATCAGGGTGGTGAGGAAGGGACCGTATTTCTTCAGGCCGGATTCCTCGTCGTCGTCCAGTTTGTCTGGCACCAGGGTCCAGGCCGCTACGGCGACGAAGCTGGCCGCGAGAATCCAGCTCAGGGTGGCGGGTGAGAAGAAACCGGCAACCCAGTTACCCACAGCGCCAGCCGCGAAATGGTTGGCCAGGGTGGCGACGACGATGCCCCAGATGATCGGCCATGGCTTGCGAAAGCGGGCGGCCAGCAGCAGTGCGAGCAACTGGGTCTTGTCGCCGATTTCGGCGAGGGCAACGATCAGGGTGGGGACGAACAGCGATTCCAGCATCAGGTTTCCTAAAGGGGCGGGTCGACACGGCTTATGACACGAACGACCTTCCCGCCCCGGGTATAGGTTGTGCGTGTCATAGGTCTTGTCAAACCGCAGGCCTCTCTATGTAGGCCTTGGGTCGTATACGCCATGCTCTGCGGAGCAAGTGTGTTGACGTATACCGGGCGAGCAGGGCGCTCGCGGGAGACTACTCCCCTAAGACGGGCGCAATTGTGCCCAAGCGCTACGTTGGGAGCAACCCCAATCAGCGCCGGGCGCTGTAGATGCGAAAGCCATCGGCATCTGCCAGGGTGCGGCACGGGCCCAGATGACCTTCGATCAGTGGCGGGTATTTGAGGAAACTGTTGGCCACCAGGCGCAGTTCGCCACCTTTTATCAAGTGGCGGGCTGCCTGGCTCAGCAGGTTCTCACTGGCTTGGTAGTCGGTGTGCACGCCTTGATGGAACGGCGGGTTGCTGACGATGGCGCTCAATCCTTCTGGCGCCGACTCGATTCCGGTGCCGGCGATCAGGTTGGCCGTCAGGCCATTGCGAGCCAGGGTCAGGCGGCTGCTCTCCAGGGCGAAGGCGTCGACATCCAGCAGGCTCAGCTCGCTGTCTGGATAACGCCGTTTGAGCGCGGCGCCGAGCACGCCAGCACCGCAGCCGAAGTCAAGCATGTGGCCGTTAGGCAGTTCATCCAGATGCTCGAGCAGTAGCGCGCTACCCCGATCAAGCCTGCCATGGGCGAAAACGCCGGGCAGAGTAACGATCTCCAGCGCGCCGTCGGCCAACTGCAGTGGATAACTCTGTGCCAGGGCATGCAGGTCGGGGACGGGCGGCGCCTGCTCTACCTCGACGCACCAGAGTTGGCAATGCCGCGCGCTGTCGAGCTTGCGTGGCTTGCCATAGGCTGCCAACTGTTTTGATGCGCGCTCGATACCGCCACGTTTTTCGCCGACCAGGTACAGCGGCTTGCCGGCCAGGCGCGAGGCAAGCGCTTGCAGCAGGTAGTCGCTCAGCTCGCGTGACTTGGGCAGGAACAGCACGGCAGCACGGTAGTCACCTTCTGGCATCTGCGTGCCGAAGTGGCTGCGGTCGGCAAAGCGCGCCGAGAGCAGCGCCTGATCAGCGGCATGCCAGTTCCAGCCACGAGCCTGAGGCAGGGCACCAAGCAGGTCGTCAGCCGGCAGGCCGGCCAGTAACAGCTCGCCACTGAATAGCTCGGCGTGGCGCAGGAGAACTTCGCTTCGCGGGTCCATGGTATTTCCTGAGAATCTGTTTACGGCGCGCGGTGTAGGAGCGAGCTCTGCTCGCGAAGATTTTGCTGTTGACCGTGTTCGCGAGCAGAGCTCGCTCCTACAAGAAAGCTGCGCAGCTTACCCGACGACTCGCAGCGGCGCACCGGCGAAGAAGCCGGCTGCGTTCTCGACCATCTGCCCGACGATGCGCTGGCGGGCTTCCTGGCTGCCCCAGGCGCTGTGTGGGGTGATGATCAGACGCGGAATGTCTGCGGCCAGCAGCGGGTTGCCGTCCTTGGGCGGCTCCTGCAGCAGTACATCGGTTGCCGCGCCGCCGAGATGGCCGCTGCGCAGAGCATCGGCCAGCGCCTGTTCGTCGACCAGGCCGCCGCGTGCGGTGTTGATCAGAAATGCGCGCGGCTTCATCAGTGCCAGCTCTTCGGCACCGATCATGTTGCGCGTCTGCTCGTTGAGTGGGCAGTGCAGGGTCAGGGCATCGACCTGTGGCAGTAGTTCATGCAACGGCAGGCGATCAGCGCGCGCGGGCCGGCCCGGCAGTTGACCGAGTAGCACGCGCATGCCTAAGGCTTCGGCCAGACGAGCAACGGCGCCGCCCAGTTCGCCATGGCCGAGCATGCCCAGGGTTTTGCCTTCGAGCTCGACGATGGGGTGGTCGAGCAGGCAGAACTGGCTGGCTTGTTGCCAGCGGCCTGCGGCGATATCGCGCTGGTAGTCGGGCAGTCGCGTGGCCAGGGCCAGCAACAGCATCAGGGTGTGCTGCGCCACGGATGGCGTGCCATAGCCCTGGCAATTGCAGACGGTCACGCCGTGGGCGCTGGCGGCTTTGAGGTCGACGTTATTGGTGCCGGTGGCGGCCACCAGCACCAGCTTCAGCTCGGGGCAGGCGGCGAAGGTGGCTGCCTCCAGCGGCACCTTGTTGCTGATGGCGACCTGGGCGCCTTGCAGGCGTTCGGCGACCTGATCCGGACGCGTATGCGCGTGCAGGGTCAGCTCGGCGAAGGCCTGATGCAGCGGTTGCATGTCGAGGTCGCCAAGGTCGAGAGAGGCGTGATCGAGGAAGACGGCGCGGGGACTTTTGCTCATCAGCTGTACCTTTTCGCAGGAGGGTCGCAGGAGTAGATTGGCGAGCCTACCAGACCTTCACTGTCGATGCGGAGCCGCCATGTACTGGAGTGAATTTCTCACCGTTGCCCTTATTCATCTGCTGGCGGTGGCCAGCCCGGGGCCGGATTTCGCCATCGTCGTGCGGGAGAGCGTCGGCTACGGTCGCCGCGCCGGGCTGTTCACCGCCTTTGGCGTAGGCACCGGCATTCTGGTGCACGTTACCTATTCGTTGCTGGGTATCGGCCTGATCGTGTCGCAGTCCATCGTTCTGTTCAACGCACTGAAATGGCTGGCGGCGGCTTACCTGCTGTACATCGGCATCAAGGCGCTGCGCGCGCGCCCGGCCGATCCGGCCAGTGCCGAGCTGAGCCTGGCCGCCGGCGAGCGCAGCGGCCGTGGCGCGTTCGTCACCGGGTTCATTACCAATGGGCTCAACCCCAAGGCGACGCTGTTCTTCCTTTCCCTGTTCACCGTGGTGATCAATCCGCATACGCCGGTGGCGGTGCAGGCGGGTTACGGCCTTTATCTAGCCCTGGCAACCGCATTTTGGTTCTGCCTGGTGGCCTGGCTGTTCAGCCAGCAACGCGTGCGCGCCGGCTTCGCCCGCATGGGGCACTGGTTCGACCGACTGATGGGCGCGGTGCTGGTGGGGATTGGCGTGAAGCTGGCGCTGACCGAGATGCGTTAAACGAAAGAGCCCCGCAGTTGCGGGGCTCTTTGCTGATGGGCTGGGTTACAGCAGTTCGATGGCCACTGCTGTCGCTTCGCCGCCGCCGATGCATAGCGAGGCGACGCCGCGCTTGCCACCTTTCTTCTGCAGGGCGTTGATCAGGGTGAGGATGATCCGCGAGCCGGTGGAACCCACCGGGTGGCCCTGGGCACAGGCGCCGCCGAACACGTTGACCTTGGCATGGTCCAGGTCGTGCTCGCGCATGGCCAGCATGGTCACCATGGCGAAGGCTTCATTGATCTCGAACAGGTCGATCTCATCCTTGCTCCAGCCGGTCTTCTTCAGCAGGTTGCTCATCGCGCCGATGGGCGCCAGGGTGAACTCGCTCGGGTCCTGGCTTTGGGTCGCGTGGGCAACCACCTTGGCGACCGGTTTGAGACCGCGCTTGGCCGCTTCATCGGCGGTCATCAGCAGCAGCGCGCTGGCGCCGTCGGAAATAGAACTGGCGTTGGCCGCGGTGATGGTGCCGTCTTTCTTGAAGGCGGGTTTGAGTGTCGGGATCTTGTCCAGGTTCGCCGTCAGCGGCTGTTCATCATCCTTTACCACCACTTCACCCTTGCGCGAGGTGACGGTGACCGGAACGATCTCCGCGTCCAGCGAACCGTCCTTGATCGCCGCCTGCGCGCGTCGCAGCGATTCGATGGCATAGGCGTCCATTTCCTCACGGGTAATGCCGTACTTATCGGCGGTCTCCTGAGCGAAAGAGCCCATCAGGCGGCCAGTGCGCGCGTCCTCCAGGCCGTCGAGGAACATATGATCCTTGATCTCGCCATGCCCCATGCGCAGGCCCGTGCGTGCTTTCTCCAGTACATAGGGCGCATTGGACATGCTTTCCATGCCGCCGGCGACCATTACCTGGTTGCTGCCGGCTTTCAGCGAGTCGAAGGCCATCATCACGGCCTTCATGCCTGAGCCGCACAGCTTGTTGATGGTGGTGCAGCCGGTGGCTGCAGGCAGGCCTGCATTGAGCGAGGCCTGGCGTGCCGGCCCTTGTTTGAGGCCGGCTGGAAGTACGCAGCCCATGATCACTTCTTGTACGTCGGTTGGCTCGATACCGGCGCGCTTGACCGCTTCACGAATGGCGGCCGCGCCCAGCTCGACGGCTGGCACGCTGGCCAAGCTGCCTTGAAAACCACCCATGGGGGTACGTGCGCCGCTGACGATGACGATATCGGACATGCTGTTACCTCGAACGAAAGAGTGGCTCTGTGCCGCCTTTTTAAGGACTGGCTGGTGAGCTCGATTCTAACCTGTGACCAAAAGTGGCCATAGAGTCACGTGGCAAATCATTCTTTGGGCTGATTGAGCGCTGCGCGAGCCGCTCTAGAGTCGCTGCATACCTAATCCTAGCGTGCCTCAAGGTGATTTCATGCTGCAGACCCGACTGATCCCCCCCGCTGAAAACGCTCATGCCTATCCGCTGCTGATCAAGCGCCTGCTGCTGTCCGGTAGTCGTTACGAGAAGACCCGCGAAATCGTCTATCGCGACAAGCTGCGCTACAGCTACGCCACCTTCAACGAGCGTGTCGCACGGTTGGCCAACATACTCAGCGAGGCAGGGGTCAAGGCCGGCGATACCGTGGCGGTGATGGATTGGGACAGTCACCGCTACCTCGAATGCATGTTCGCCATCCCGATGCTCGGCGCGGTGCTGCACACCATCAACATCCGCCTGTCGCCGGATCAAATCCTCTACACCATGAACCATGCCGAAGACCGTTTCGTGCTGGTCAACAGTGAGTTCGTGCCGCTCTACAACGGCATTGCCGGGCAACTGACCACCGTCGAGAAGACCCTGCTGTTGACCGATGGCGAAGACAAGAGCGCCGAACTGCCGAACCTCGTCGGCGAGTACGAGAGCCTGTTGTCAGCCGCCAGCCCGCACTACGATTTCGCCGATTTCGACGAGAATTCGGTGGCCACCACCTTCTATACCACCGGCACCACCGGCAACCCCAAGGGCGTGTACTTCACCCATCGGCAACTGGTGCTGCACACCATGTCCATGGCGACCACCATGGGCGGCCTCGACAGCATCCGCCTGCTGGGCAACGACGATGTCTACATGCCGATCACGCCGATGTTCCACGTGCATGCCTGGGGTGTGCCGTACGTGGCCACCATGCTCGGGGTCAAGCAGGTGTACCCCGGTCGCTATGAACCGGACATGCTCTGTCGCCTGATCAAGGAAGAGAAGGTCAACTTCTCCCACTGCGTCCCGACCATCCTGCAGATGGTGCTGAGCGCGCCGGGTGCGCAGGGCCATGATTTCGGCGGTATGAAGATGATCATCGGCGGTAGTGCGCTCAATCGTTCCCTCTACGAGGCGGCCAAGGCGCGGGGCATCCAGCTGACTGCGGCCTATGGCATGTCCGAGACCTGCCCGCTGATTTCCTGTGCTTATCTCAATGAAGAGCTGCGCGCCGGTAGCGAGGACGAACGCACCACTTACCGGATCAAAGCGGGTATCCCGGTGCCGCTGGTGGAGGCGGCGATCATGGATGCCGACGGCAAATTACTGCCGAGCGATGGCGAATCCCAGGGCGAGCTGGTGCTGCGCGCGCCCTGGCTGACCCAGGGCTATTTCCGTGAGCCTGGGAAGGGCGAGGAGCTCTGGGCTCACGGCTGGCTGCATACGGGCGATGTGGCGACCATCGACGGTATGGGCTTCATCGAAATCCGTGACCGCATCAAAGATGTGATCAAGACCGGTGGCGAGTGGATCTCCTCGCTGGAGCTGGAGGACCTGATCAGTCGTCACCCGGCGGTACGTGAAGTGGCGGTAGTGGGTGTGCCTGACCCGCAGTGGGGCGAGCGCCCGTTTGCGCTGCTGGTACTGCGCGAAGAGCAGGGGCTGGATGCTAAAGGCTTGAAGGAGCATCTCAAGCCTTTCGTCGAGCAAGGTCACATCAACAAGTGGGCGATTCCCACGCAGATCGCCCTTGTTACTGAAATTCCCAAGACCAGTGTCGGCAAACTGGACAAGAAGCGCATCCGCGTCGAAATCGCCCAGTGGCAAGAGGCGGGCAGCGCGTTCCTGTCTACGCTGTGAGGTGCGAATTGACTGGGCGGTGAAAGTGACCGCTCAGTCAAACAAGCGTTTGGCTTGCTAATTGCTGTTTCACGTCCATGCTTGGCTAGGGGCAGGGCCTGAAACCTGCGAGCCAGAGTGCCTGGGGGCTGCAAATCACACTTTCGAGGGATCAAGCAGTACCACCCGCTGGCTATAGTCAAAGCATCCATAACAAAAAACACATGGAGTAGCGTCGATGACAACAAAAACAAAACCCTACTGGCGCCTGGCAAAACTGCCGCTGGCCGTCAGCCTCGCTTCCACCCTTGCCGCTCCGGCATTCGGCGTCACTTTCAATATTGGTGAGATCGAAGGGCAGTTCGATTCGGCGCTGTCTGTTGGTGCCAGTTGGTCTACTGAGAGTGCCGACAAGGATCTGATTGGTTTCAACAATGGTGGTCGTGGTCTTTCTCAGACTTCCGACGACTCCAAGTTGAATTTCAAGCGCGGCGAGACCTTCTCCAAGATCTTCAAGGGCGTCCACGATCTTGAGCTGCGCTATGGTGATACCGGTGTGTTCGTTCGTGGTAAGTACTGGTATGACTTCGAGCTGAAGGACGAAAGTCGCCCGTTCAAAGATATCACTGACAGCAATCGCAAAGAGGGCGCGCAGTCCTCTGGTGGCGAGATTCTCGACGCTTTCATCTACCAAAACTACGCGATCGGCAATCAGCCGGGTTCTGTGCGTCTTGGTAAGCAAGTGGTTAACTGGGGCGAAAGTACCTTCATCGGCAACAGCATCAACTCTGTAAACCCTATTGATGTGGCTGCTTTTCGCCGTCCTGGCGCAGAGATCAAAGAGGGCCTGATCCCGGTCAATATGTTCTTCGTCTCGCAGAGTCTGACCGACAATCTGTCGGTGGAGGCGTTCTACCAGCTCGAGTGGGATCAGACTGTCGTAGACAATTGCGGTACTTTCTTCGCCCAGCCAGATATCGTGGCAGATGGCTGTGACGATAACCTACGCGTACTTCGCTCTCGTTCGTCTCTTCCCACAGCAGCACTGGGCGCAGCAGGGTTGTTCGGTGTTGACATCAACGAGGAAGGGGTGTTGGTCAACCGCGGTGCGGATCGGGATGCGCGTGATAGTGGGCAATGGGGCGTCGCCTTCCGCTACCTATTCGAGCCGCTGGATACCGAGTTTGGCTTCTATGCCATGAACTACCATAGTCGAGCACCGATCTTCAGTGCTCAGGCTGGTAGTGAGGCGGCTTACACCGCAATCGATAACTTTGTCTCTGCAGCACCGGCGGCACGTGCCTCGCTTGCACCGCTTTTGGCGGCAGGCGCAGGTAACTACTTCTTAGAATATCCTGAGGATATTCGTCTTTATGGCATCAGCTTTTCGACCACTCTGCCGACAGGTACGGCATGGAGTGGTGAAATCAGCTATCGTCCGAATGCTCCTCTTCAGTTGAACTCGACGGACATTCTTTATGCCGGCCTGCAACCTCTGACTGATATGCCGCTCACTGGCGGTATCTACGCTGGCTCTGGTGTAGGCAACGTGTCGCTGCTCGATTCCAGCTTCGGGTCCACTGCTCACGGCTACAATCGTAAGGAAATCACGCAGTTCCAGACCACGCTGACTCACTTCTTTGATCAAGTCATGGGGGCGTCCCGCTTGACACTTGTCGGCGAAGTGGCCATTGCACACGTGGGGGGACTGGAAAGTTCCGACAAGGTGCGGTACGGGCGCGATCCTATCTATGGCCCAGGACCGCTGGATGGAAACTATGCGGTTAGCGGTGTCGGCGTCTTCCCGACCTGTCAGGGTCTGAATACTGGCACCTTGGGTAACGATCCCAACGCCAAGAACGTCAGCAAATATTGCGAAGACGATGGTTTCGTCACCTCTACCTCCTGGGGTTATCGCATTCGCGCAATCTGGGATTATCCGAACGTTTTTGCCGGTGTGAACCTGCGTCCGAGTGTTGCCTGGTCTCATGACGTCGAAGGTTATGGTCCCAATGGCTTGTTCACTGAGGATGCCAAGGCGGTGAGCCTTGGGCTCAATGCTGAATACCAGAATACCTACACCGCAGATCTGTCCTATACCAGCTTCTTTGACGGCAAGTACAACACCTCCGTTGACCGCGACTTCGTTGCGCTCAGCTTCGGTATGAACTTCTAAGCGGCCAGGAATTTCGAGGAATCATGATGCAAATGAAAACAACAAAAAAACTGTGGCAAAGCGGTGTCCTGACCCTGTCTCTGCTGTCTACTGGCGTGATGGCGGCAGTGTCGCCTGACGAAGCTGCGAAGTTGGGCAGTACCCTGACTCCGGTTGGTGCCGAAATGGCAGGCAATGCCGATGGCTCGATCCCTGCCTGGACCGGTGGTCTGCCAGCCAACGCCGGGGCGGTCGATCCGCGAGGCTTCCTGGCCGATCCGTTCGCGAGCGAGCAGCCGCTCTTCACCATCACTGCGCAGAACGTCGATCAGTACAAGGACAAGCTGACCCCCGGCCAGTTGGCGATGTTCAAACGCTATCCTGAAAGCTACAAGATGCCGGTCTACCCAACTCACCGCTCGGCCAGTCTGCCGGCTGCGGTGCTGGAGGCGACCAAGCAGAACGCGGCTAACACCAAGATGGTGGAGGGTGGTAACGGCCTGGAGAACTTCCAGACCGCCAACCCCTTCCCGATTCCGCAGAACGGCCTGGAAGCGATCTGGAACCACATCACCCGTTACCGTGGTGGTAGCGTGCGGCGCCTGGTAACTCAGGCGACTCCGCAGCCAAACGGTTCCTACTCGCTGGTCTATTTCCAGGACGAGTTCACTTTCCGTGATGCTCTGACCGACTTCGATCCGAGCAAGGAAAGCAACGTCCTGTTCTACTTCAAACAGCGCGTAACTGCTCCATCTCGCCTGGCTGGTAACGTGCTGCTGGTGCACGAAACCCTCAACCAGGTGAAGGAGCCACGTCTGGCGTGGCTGTACAACGCCGGTCAGCGTCGCGTGCGTCGTGCTCCGCAGGTGTCCTACGATGGTCCGGGTACCGCCGCTGATGGTCTGCGTACTTCCGACAACTTCGACATGTTCAACGGTGCGCCGGATCGTTACGACTGGAAACTGGAAGGCAAGAAGGAGATCTATATCCCCTACAACGCCTACAAGCTCGATTCGCCCAGCCTGAAGTACTCCGATATCGTCAAGGCTGGCCACATCAACCAGGACCTGACTCGTTACGAGCTGCACCGTGTATGGCACGTGACTGCGACCCTGAAGGCGGGCGAGCGTCACATCTATGGCAAGCGTGACTTCTACATCGATGAGGACACCTGGCAAGCCGCTCTGATCGACCACTACGACGGCCGTGGCACCCTGTGGCGCGTAGCTGAGGCGCATGCCCAGTACTACTACGACAAGCAAGTGCCTTGGTACACCGTGGAATCCCTGTACGACCTGCTGTCCGGTCGTTACTTGGTCCTGGGTATGAAGAACGAGGAGAAACAAGCCTACGACTTCAACTACAAGGCCTCTGGCAGCGATTACACCCCGGCCGCTCTGCGTCAGGCTGGCGTTCGCTAAAACCTGCCTCAAGCAACACGACGAAGCCGGCCATGTGCCGGCTTTTTCGTTATGGACTGTAGCGGGAGCTTCAAATGGCCATTGCAAGTCGCTAGGCTGGGCTCAGATCGAGCCCGCCGATGCAGATAGAAGACTTCCAAGAATAGGCCGATGACAGATCTCTCCCGCTCGCCAGGTTTTCCCTACACGCCGGCCACACCGGTGGAGGCGCGTTTCTATCGTCCGCCGCTGCCGGCAGGACATATGCCGCGCCCCAGGTTATGCGATCGTCTCGAAGAGGGCTTGCAAGGGCGCTTGCTGCTGGTCAGTGCGCCAGCAGGCTTTGGCAAAAGCTCGCTGGCCATCGAGTTCTGCGAGCGACTACCCGAGCACTGGCACAGTCTCTGGCTCGGACTGAGTGAGCGTGATCATGATCCGGGGCGCTTCCTTGAGCGTCTGTTACAGGGGCTGCAGCAGTTCTACCCCGGTTTGGGGGAGGAGGCGCTCGGTCTGCTGAAGATGCGCCAACGCCACCAGCCCTTCGCATTCGAGCAGTGGCTCGATGGTTTGCTCGATGAGCTGACTCAGCAACTCGATGATGGTCAGCCGCTGTTACTGGTGCTGGACGACTACCATCTGGCGCAGGGGCCGGTGCTGGATCGTTGCCTGCAATTCTTCCTCAACCACTTGCCACCCGGCGTGCTGCTGTTGGTCACCAGCCGTCAGCGGCCGGATTGGCACCTGGCGCGTCTGCGCCTGTCGCGACAGTTGCTCGAACTCAGCGAGCAGGACCTGCGGCTGACCGCCGCGGAGTTGGATGCTCTGCTGGCAAGTCAGGGCGCGCACCTGGAAAGGCAGCAGGTCACTGGGATTCTGCAGCGCAGCGAAGGGTGGATTGCCGGTTTACGCCTGTGGCTGTTGGCTGTCGAAGAACTGGCCGAAGCTGGCGAGGGACTGCAACTGCATGGAGGAGAAGGGCTGATCCGTGAGTATCTCCTTGAAGAGGTCATCGAACGGCAGCCTGCCGAGGTGCAGCAGTTTCTCTACGAAACAGCCTGCATGGAGCGCTTCTGTGCCGAGCTGTGCGACGCGGTGCGTGACAGCCACGACAGCGCTGCGATCATCCGTCAGTTGCAGGCCAACCAGGTTTTTCTGGTACCGCTGGATGAGCAGGGGCATTGGTTTCGCTATCACCACCTGTTTTCCGATCTGCTCAATGCTCGGACTGCTGACGGTCCGAGCCGTTCGCACAGCGGTGCTCACCTGCGTGCCTGCCGCTGGTTCGCTGCGCAAGGCATGCTGGATGCCGCCATCGAGCAAGCACTGCTCGCTGGGCAGGCCGATGTCGCTGCCAGCCTGGTACAGAACCTGTCCGAGGAGCAGATGCTGGCGGAGCAGAACATCGCCATGCTGCTGCGTTGGAAAACCAATCTGCCGGATGACCTGCTGGCCAGCACACCGCGACTGATCATGCTCTATGGCTGGGCACTGGCGCTGGCCTGCCAGCTGGACGCCGCCCAAGAGCTGCTTGATCAGCTCGCACGCTTCCTTCCAGCAGCCGAGCCTTCCGCCCAGCGCAGCCTGCTGGCGCAGTGGCAGGCGCTCGACGGGATCATCGCCCGTGGTCGTGGCGATGGTGCTCGTGCCGAACTGCAATGTAGCGAGGCCTTGGCCGGTTTACCGGTGGAGCGTTATGGCCCGCACTTCATGTGCTTGTCGGCGTTGTCCAATCTGGCCATGGTGCGTGGCGATCTGTGGCGTGCGCGTGGGTTGAACCGCGATGCGCTGGAGCTGGCGCAGCGCATCGACAACCCTCTGCTCGAGGCACTGGCCCACTACGAGCGTGCCCGCGTACTGCAATCCCGTGGCGAGGTGCTGCGCGCGCAGGAGGAAGTGCATCAGGGGGTGCTGCTGGTGCAGCGATTGCCGGCACAGCGCTGCTACTCGGTGCGGGCGCGGTTGACGATTTATGAGGGGTATCTGCTTAGTCTGCGCTTGCAGCCTGAGGCCGTGGAGCGCTTGCGGGCGGGAATTGCCGAAGCGCGAGCCTGTCGCGACGTTGGGGCGCTGATCGGCTATTGCGTGCTGGCTAGCCTGGAAGGACGTGATGGACGGCCTGCCGAGGCATTCGTACTGCTCGGTGAGGCCGAGCGCTTGATGCACGTCTGGGATGTGCCAGCGATTTATTACTTGGCGATGATCACGCTGATGAAGTGCGAGCTGTGGTTGCGTCAGGGGCAGGTCGAGCTGGCCGCTGCCTGGCTACCGCAGTTGGCGGAGACCTATGGTGATCAGGGGCGGGCACTGGCGCCAGAGTTTCACCCGCAGTTGGCGTTGCATATCGATTTGCAGCAGGCTGCTCTGGAGCGTCTGCAGGGCGAGCTGGAGCATGCGGAGCGCCGTCTGCGTGCGTTGCAACAGCGTGCACAGGGGCTGGGTGGTCAGTTGGTTGGCCTGGTGGCGCAGGCCCAACTCGCCCAGCTACTAAAGCAAACCGGGCGAGAACGGGAGGCACAGCAGCAGCTCGAAACTTGCCTGGATCTCGCTCAGGGCGGTGCCCTATTACCTTTCATTGAGCTGTTGCAGCATCAGCCTCGGTGGTTACGTGAGCGCTTGCAGGGGCGTCAGGCCTGTCCGCTGCGCGACGCCTTACTTGCCCAGTTGTCGGGCAGTCGGGATTCGGACGAGGAGATTGTCGCAGAGGAGAGCGCCCTGGCGGAAAAACTCAGTAGCCGCGAGTTGGCTGTGCTGCAGTTGATCGCGCGTGGCTGTTCCAACCAGCAGATCAGCGAGCGTCTGTTCATCTCCCTGCACACGGTCAAGACCCACGCCCGTCACATCAACAGCAAACTCGGTGTCGAGCGGCGTACTCAGGCGGTAGCGCGGGCCAAGGGGCTCGGCCTGCTGCGCTGATGTGTGCTTCACAGGAAAAGCCTGGAACGCATCTAGGGCCTGTTGCCGTTTTACATGGGCAACCATAGGAAGGCACAGGCCATGGCCACCACGCTCTCGTAATTTCTCTTGAGTTTGTCGAATCGAAAGGACACCGCCCGGTATTGCTTCAGCCGGGCGAAGGCGTTTGCCACCAGGTGGCGATTTCGGTATAGACCTCTGTCCAGATCCGCGTTGCCTTTCACAGAGTTACGCTTCCTCGGGATCACGGCCTTGGCCCCTTGTCGCTCAACCTGCTCTCGGATTCTCTCGCTGTCATAGCCCTTATCCGCAACGATGGTTTCTGCCGCCGGGAGCTTGGAAATCAATCCGGGTGCCTGAGTACAGTCATTGATTTGACCTCCCGTGATTTCAAACTCGATGGGTAAGCCGTGGGCGTCCACTGCTTCGACCAATGCTCATCGCTGAGCAGTAATCGGGGCATTGCAAGCTCGTATCGATGTTGGGTCAGAGCTTCAACGATACGAGTTTGCTCTTATAGATCAAGCGCTTAGCGCGAAACGGCAACAGACCCTAGTACTGGGCCAGCGTTTGAACGTTTCCACCCACGGTATTCTGGGCTACGCGGTGCTGTCCAGCGCCAACCTGGGCAAGGCTCTGCAGTTCGCGCTGAAGTACTACCGTGTGCTCGGTCTGTCCTTCGAGCTGGAACTGGGGGAGCAGGGCGAGGATGTGGAATTGCGCGCCGTCGAGTCTTTCCCCATGGTGCCGCAATCGCGCTTTACCGCAGAGGGTCTTTTGGCCAGCATCCACACCATTGCCCGCTTTCTGCTGGGCGAAGAGCTGCAGGGCTTGGCCGTCGGTTTCGCTCATCCCGCGCCGTAGTATGCTGAGCGCTATGTCGAGGTGTTCGGCATAGCGGCGCAGTTCGAACAACCTCTTCACTGGCTGCGTTTACCCCGGCATTACCTGCAACGGCCCATGGCCCTGGCCAATCCGGCCACGGTGCAAATGTGCGAGCAACAGTGCGAAGCGCTGCTGGCCAGCCTAGATGTGCAGGACGGCCTGCTGACCCGCTTGCGCCGTCTGCTGTTGGCCCGCCCAGGTGAGTTTCCCAATCTAGAAAGTGCTGCGAGCGCCCTGCATACCAGTGGTCGTAGTCTGCGTCGACATCTGGCCCGGATGGGCACCAGCTACCAGCAGGTGCTCGACGAGGTACGCAATCGCCTGGCCCTGCAATACCTGAGCACCACACATTTGTCATTGTATGAAATCGCCTATCTGCTGGGCTTCAGCGACCCGTCCAACTTCCGTCGTGCATTTCGTAAATGGACCGGTAAACTGCCTGGCGATTACCGTAACGAGGCCTCCTGATGACCACCGCCGAACGTCCCGCCCTGATTCGCGAAACCTTCCCAGTCGGGCCTTTGCAGTGCAACTGCACGATCATCGGCGATCCGTTGACCAAGAAGGCCATTGTGGTCGATCCGGGCGGTAATCCCGATCTGATCATGGCGCGTCTGGAAGCTCACGGCCTGAAGGTGGTGAGCATCATCCACACGCATGCCCATCTCGATCACTTCCTCGCCTCGGGGCAGATGAAGGAGAAGACCGGTGCCACCTTGCACCTGCACAAGGATGACCAGTTCCTCTGGGACAACCTGGAGATGCAGTGCAGCATGTTCGGTGTGCCTTACACGCCCGTGCCGGCGCCGGACAAATGGCTGGCTGATGACGAGGAACTGGCCTGCGGTTGCGGGGTGGCGCTGCATACGCCGGGCCACACGCCAGGATCGATGAGCTTCTGGTTCGAGGACGCCAAGCTGCTGATCGCCGGTGACACCCTGTTCCGTCGCGGTATCGGCCGTACCGATCTGTGGGGCGGTGATTACGCCACTATCGAACGTTCGATCAAGCAGCGCCTGTACAGCCTCGACGAGGATGCCACCGTGGTTACCGGTCATGGCCCGGACACTCGGCTGGGCGATGAGATGCGCGAGAACCCCTTTATTCGCGCGTGACCGGGCACTAATGGCGGCCTGATGACTCAAATAGCTATCACCCACCGTTCATGGAGACGCCTTCATGTTCCGCCTGCCCGTTATTGCCCTTTGCACCTCTGCGCTGCTGCTTGGCGGTTGCGCCTCGCAAAATCCTTATGATCAGAGCGCGCCGAGCTCCAACCGCACCGCCACCTATGGCGGCATCGGCGCGCTGGCTGGCGCGGCTGCCGGTGCACTGATCAACCATGACAACCGTGGCAAGGGCGCGCTGATCGGCGCTGCTGTAGCCGGCGCCGCTGCGGCAGGTTACGGCTACTACGCCGATAAGCAGGAAGAAGAGCTGCGTCGCAGCATGCAAGGCACCGGGGTCGAGGTGCAGCGTCAGGGCGATGTGATCCAACTGATCATGCCCGGCAACATCACCTTCGCTACCGACTCGGCGCAGATTGCCAGCAGCTTCTACCAGCCACTGAATAACCTGGCCAACTCCTTCCGCCAGTACAACCAGAACAGCATCGAGGTCGTCGGTCATACCGACAGCACTGGCTCGCAAAGTCACAACATGGCGTTGTCGCAGCGCCGTGCGCAAAGCGTGGCCGACTATCTGCTGGCGCAGGGTGTCGACCCCAGCCGTCTGAGCACCCGCGGCATGGGGCCGGACCAGCCGGTAGCGAGCAACGCCACGGCAGATGGTCGTGCGCAGAACCGTCGTGTCGAGGTGACATTGCGCCCGTTGCCGGGCGTGCAGTAGCGCGCGTGTACGGGGCAGAACTGCTCTGGATCGCAGTCCCTATCCGCCCGGGCTGATAAGCTAGGGCGGAACTTCACCGCGCCTTGGCGGCTCGAAGATTGTGGCATGTCTGCCCGATACCAGAAGAAATCCTAAGGAATCCCTATGAAGACCAGACGTAATCTGATCGCAGCAACTGCGCTCATGGCCATGCTGGCTGGCTGCACCACCAACCCCTATACCGGCGAAAGTCAGGCTGGCAAAGCCGGCGTCTACGGTGGCATCGGCGCGGCCACCGGCGCCGTGATCGGCGCTGCGACCTCGAGCAAGAAAGACCGCGCCAAGGGTGCACTGATCGGTGCGGCTGTTGGTGGCGCTGCCGGCGGTGGTTATGGCTATTACGTCGACACCCAGGAAGCCAAACTGCGTCAGACGCTGCAGGGCACTGGTGTACAGGTACAACGCAATGGCGATGATCTGAAACTGATCATGCCGGGCAATATCACTTTCGGTAGCAACTCGGCGGATATCTCCAGCAGTTTCTACCCGACCCTCAACTCGCTGGTGCTGGTATTCAAGGAGTTCGACAAGAACGGCGTGAACATCGTCGGTCATACCGACAGCACCGGTTCGCAAGAGCTGAACCAGAGTCTGTCGCAGCGTCGCGCCCAGAGCGTGGCCAACTACCTGACCGCCAATGGCGTGCCGGGGCAGCGCATCTCTGCCTACGGTGCTGGCCCGAGCCAACCGATTGCCAGCAACTCCACCGATGCTGGCCGTGCGCAGAACCGTCGTGTCGAGATCAACCTGCGTCCGCTCTAAGGCCGCATTGCGTTGAACGAAGCCTCCCTCTGGGAGGCTTTTTTATGTCGTTTGACAAGCACCGCTGCTGACGTCTTTCGGCTAGGTGCTAGAGGGTGTTTCCGACAGTCTTTGTGACCGCCCGTCTTGTCTCTTGTGGCTAAAGGCCACTCATTCAAAACCTGACTAGAATGCTTGCTGTGGTTCTGTGATGTCCGCGCGCGGATGCCCCGTGCGCGTTGGTTCTGGATGACCGAAGGAGCGCGAATGGACGACAGAGCTGTCGAGCGGCCGCCAAGGCCCTGGACACCGCTGCTGGCTGCACTTGGCCTGTTTATCGGGCTGGGTGGGTTGATTTATTGGCAGTGGAATACCCTGCAGGAACGTGAGCGGGAAGATAGTCAGCATCGCTTTGCGCTTGAGGCGCAGGATATTGGTCAGCGAGTGATGGCGCGCATGCAGGCTTATGAAATGGTCCTGCGTGGCGTTTCGGGGCTGATGAACGGGAGTGACCGGGTTTCTCCCATTGAGTGGGAGCGGGCACTGGATCAGCTGCAATTGCAGGATCGCTATCCGGGAATACAGGCCGTCGCCTGGTCGCGCTACCTTAGCCACGCGCAGTTAGACGATTTTCGAGCCGAGCTGAAAGCGGATGAGCGCCTCGACTATCAGGTGTTTCCCGAGGGGGAGCGCGAGTACTACTTGCCCATCGATTACGTCAGTCCTCTGGATTGGCGTAACCGGCGCGTACTTGGTTTCGACATGCTCAGCGAGGCGATCCGCCTTCAGGCCATCGAGCGCAGCCTTGAGAGCGGTGATGCCAGCCTGAGTGGGCCGGTGGTGTTACGCCAGGAAATCGATGTCAACGTGCAGCAGGGGGTGCTGCTGTTTCTTCCGGTCTTTCGTCCTGGCGTGCCACTCAATACGGTGGAGCAGCGTCGCGCTGCGCTGCTGGGAACAGTCCATGGCGCGTTTCGTAGCCACGATTTGATCGAGGGCATCCTGGGTGGTCAGGCACGGCGTTTCGACATTCTGCTGAGGGATCTGCAGGCATCGGATGCTCAGTTGCTGGGCGGCGAACCCCATGCTAACGGCTGGAAGCCGCGTTTTCAGAAGCACATGGAGTTGCCGCTGTACGGCCGTATCTGGGACTTGGAGGTCATCGGCACACCCGAGTACGAGCGCGGTCTGGTCGATCGTACCGGTACGCTCGGACTCTGGGCTGGTTTGGCGGCGACACTGCTTCTGTCAATTCTGGTCGGCGGTTTTCTCCATCAGCGCGAGCGCAAACTGCAGATCAGTGAGCGGGCTGCCGTGGCCCTGCGCGAGCGCGAAGAGCGCTTTCGTCTGTTGGTCGAACGGCTGCCGGTGGCGACTCTGCTCTGTGATGACAGGGGGCGCATCGAAATGGCCAATCGCAGCGCCGCCGAGCTGTTCGATTGCCCGCTCAATGCCTTACCGGGTGAGACCGTGTTGCGCGTCCTGCCCAATATCGAGTCACCGAAAGACTTGCAGGCACAGTTGGCCGAGAGTGACGAGCGCATGGTGCGGACGCTGCGCGGCGAGTCGATTCCGGTCAGCATCAGCCTAAATCCGCTGCACGAAGGCAGCAGCTACCTTATCAACCTGGTGGACCTGCGTGCGCGCAAGGTGGCCGAGGAGCGCTTCCGGTTGGTGGTCGAGGCCTCGCCCAATGCCATCGTGCTGGTCGATGGCCTGGGACGCATTGCCATGGTCAATCGACAGACCGAGCTGCTGTTCGGCTACGAGCGTCAGGTGCTGCTCGGCGAACCGGTGGAAATGTTGCTGCCCGACGCGCAGCGTGGCAGCCATGTAGCAATGCGGCGGGGCTATCAGGCGATGCCCGAGCAGCGCCGCATGGGCAGCAATCGTGAACTGTTCGGTCAGCATCGTGAGGGCCGCATGATTCCTCTGGAGGTGGGTCTGTCGCCGATTCGCAGTGGCGACGAGAACCTGGTGCAGGCGGTGATCATCGACATCAGCGAGCGCAAGGCTGCCGAGCAGAAACTGCGTGAGCAGGCCGAACAACTGCTGTTGGCCAACCGCTACAAGTCCGAGTTTCTCGCCAACATGTCCCATGAGCTGCGCACGCCGCTCAACAGTATCCTCATTCTCAGTGACCAACTGCGGCAGAACCTGGCGGGAAATCTGACCGAGAAGCAGAGCAAACATGCTGATATTGTTCACCGCGCTGGCAGCGATCTGCTGCAACTGATCAACGATGTACTCGACCTGGCCAAGGTTGAGTCGGGGCGCATGCAGCTCAAGCTTGAGCCGATCAACATGCAGGACGTGCTGGTGGAACTCGACGCCAGCCTGCGGCCGATGGCCGAGCTCAAGGGCTTGCGTCTGCACACCCAGCTGGAGGCCGGGGTACCACGCGTCATTCACACCGACCGCGTGCGCCTGCATCAGATACTGCGCAACCTGCTGTCCAACGCGCTGAAATTCACCGACCAGGGCGAGGTCACCCTGACTGTCGGTAGCCAGGGGCGCCAAGATGATGAGCGCGAGTTGCTGAGTTTCAGCGTGCGTGACACCGGTATCGGTATCGACCCTGCGCAACATGAACAGGTGTTCCAAGCCTTTCAACAGATCGACGGCTCCACCAGTCGGCGTTTCGGCGGCACTGGGCTGGGGCTGGCCATCACCCGTCAGCTGGTGCTGGCTCTGGATGGCGATATCAGCCTGCAAAGTGCGCCGGGGCAGGGGTCTACCTTCACCGTCAGGTTGCCGGTACAGGCTGGACCGCTTAGCGTCGAGGCCCCGGTGGAGGGGCCGCAGCGCGCAGGTGACGGCCCGCCGCTGCTGATCGTCGAGGACGATGCCAATTTTGCTGCGGTGATTGCCGAGGAGGCTCACTCCCATGGGTTTTCCAGCGTGCATTGCCGTACTGGTCTGCAGGCATTGGGGCTGTTGCAGCAGGAGTCGTTCAACGCGGTGATCCTCGACATCCTGTTGCCTGATCTGAGTGGCTGGCAGCTGTTCCGTCGTCTGCGCGCCCAGCCGAACCATCGGCATACGCCGGTGCACATCATCTCCTGTGTCCCGCAACCGGTGGGTTGGAACGATGATGGCACTCGCTATCTGGTCAAACCCATTGGCCGTGATGAACTGGAGCAGGTGTTCATCGAGGTGCAGCACGGTGAACAACACGAGCAGGCATTGCTGTTGGTGGAGGATGTCGAGGTAGAGCGCGAGCATTACCGCGAGCAACTGACGGAGCTGGGCTTCCAGGTCGTCGCCTGCGCCGATGGCGAGCAGGCGCGCGAGGCTTATGCGCAGGGGCAGTTCTGCGCGCTGGTGATCGATCTCGACCTGCCGGATCAGGATGGTTTCGCTCTGCTCGACAGCCTCAACCAGGTGCGCCCGTTGCAGGGCACGCGCGTGGTGATCAATACCGGTGTGGACGTCACGCAACAGACCCTGCAGCGCCTGCGCCGCTACAGCGCCGTGGTGGTGCGCAAGCATGGTGATGACACCGATGCGCTATGCCAGGCGGTACAGGGCTTCCTCGGTGACGTGCGTGCGCCGCAACCGGCCCAGGCACGGCTCAATCCGTTGCAGGGAAAACTTATCCTGCTGGTGGATGACGATGTGCGTAACGTCTATGCGCTGACGGCGTTGCTGGATGAAGTGGGGCTGCGCGTCAGTTCCGCCAAGGACGGCATCGAGGCCATTGTCACTTACCAGCGTGAGCCGTTCGACTTGATCCTCATGGATATGGCCATGCCCAACATGGACGGCTATACCGCCACGCGCCTGCTCAAGCAGGAGCATGGATGCGTCATCCCGATCATCGCGCTTACCGCTCATGCCATGAAGGGTGACCGAGAGAAGTGCATCACCGCAGGCGCGGATGACTACATGGCCAAGCCGATCAAACGCGATGAGCTGCTGGCATTGCTGGAGCGCTGGCTGGGTATGCCGACCATACCTTCGCCTGGCGATGGGCTAACCTGATGGCAGGAGTAAGTGGTGCAAGGGCAGATGGACAGGGGAGTGATGATGGCCCGGGCGCAGAGTAAGAACGCCGCTGTACCCGCCAAGCAGGTTCTGCTGGTGGTGGATGACCGTATGGAGAACCTCGAGGCCATGCAGGCGCTGCTCGAGGATGGCGAGTGGCTGCTGCGTTGCGCCAGCTCTGGTGAAGAGGCCCTGCGCTGTCTGCTCGAAGAAGATGTCGGGCTGGTGCTGCTCGACGTGCAGATGCCGGGTATGGACGGCTTCGAAGTCGCCCGCCTGATGCGTGGCAACCCGCGTACTCGATTGACGCCAATCATCTTCGTATCCGCCATCGCGCAGACCCACGATGCCGTATTGCGTGGTTATAGCACCGGTGCCGTGGACTTCATGCTCAAGCCCTTCGACCCCAGTGTGTTGCGCCACAAGATTCAGAGCCTGCTGGAGCACGAGCATAATCGCTGTGAATTGCAGACTCTTTCCCAGCAGCTTGAGCGCGCCAGGGCATTCAACGCCTCGGTGCTGGCCAATGCCGCCGAGGGTATTCTGGTGGTCGGCGAGGATGGTCGCATTCAGTTCGCCAACCCCGCGATGGCGCAGATGCTCGATGGCGAGGTAGGTGATCTAGAGGGCGTCGATCTGCTGTCGTTTCTCAAGAATCCAGCCAGCGAAGGCGGCTGGCAGCAGTCCGAGTTCTATCTGCACTTCAAGCGCGAGGCGACCTATCGCGTGCACGAAGCGATGTTGCGCACGCTCAAGGGTGGTTGCCTGCCTGTGGCGCTGTCCTGCTCACCACTGCCGCGGCCGCAACGTGCGATGGTGCTGATCGCGCTGGATATGTCGGTGGTGCGTAATCTGCACGCGCAACTGGAGTCACAGGCGGTCACTGACGCGCTGACCGGCCTGCTCAATCGTCGCGGCTTTCATCAGGCACTGGAGTCGGCGTTGGCGCGTATCGAGCGCAGCGGTCAGCGCGTCGCGGTGCTGTACCTGGACCTGGACGGTTTCAAGCGCATCAATGACTCGCTCGGCCATGATGTCGGCGATCAGTTGCTGCGCCGTGTCGGTGAGCAGCTCAAGGCCTGCTTGCGTCCCTATGACAGCCTGGCGCGCATCGGTGGTGACGAATTCACCGCGCTGCTGGACAACCTCGGCCACCCCGAGGACGCCGCCAAGGTCGCTGAGAAGCTGATCGAACTGGTCTCGGTGCGACACACCCTCGATGGTGTGGACTTCACCCTCGGCGCCAGCGTTGGCATCGCCTGCTTTCCTGAATGCGGGCAGAGCGTGGAGGGCCTGCTGCGTTCCGCCGACATGGCGATGTATGAAGCCAAACGCGCCGGTCGCCAGCAATACCGCTTCTTCTCACCGGAGATGAACGGACGCGCTCGTTCGCGGCTGATGCTCGAAGAAAGCCTGCGTCACGCCATCGAGAACGATGACTTCGTACTGGTCTATCAGCCGCAGTTCCATCTGGATAGCGGACGCCTGCGCGGCTTTGAAGCCTTGCTACGCTGGCAGCATCGCGTCGCCGGTACCGTGGCGCCGAACGTGTTCATTCCGCTGCTTGAGGAAACCCGCCTGATCAACCGTCTCGGCGAATGGATCTTCCTTGAGGGTGCCAGGCAATTGGCCGTGTTCAAGCAACAGTTCGGTGAGGACATGGTGCTCAGCCTCAACGTCAGCCCGGTGCAGTTCGGCATGCCGCAACTGGTGACCGATCTACAGCGTGTACTCGACGCTCACGGTCTGAAGCCCAGCCAACTGGAGGTGGAAGTTACCGAGAGCGCGCTGATGCAGGATCTGGAGCTGACGCAGGCGCAGTTACGTCATCTGCGCGAGCTGGGGGTGAAGATTGCCATCGATGATTTCGGCACCGGCTATTCATCATTGGCGTACCTGCGTCACTTCGAACTCGATACGCTGAAGATCGACCGTCTGTTCATTTCCAACATGCTCGACTCACCCCGTGATGCGGCGGTGGTCAGTACCATCATCGATCTCGGCCATCACCTAGGTCTGGAGGTCATCGCCGAAGGCGTCGAAACCCAGGCGCAGCGTGAGTGGTTGACGCAACACCACTGCAGCATCATGCAGGGTTTCCTGGTGGCGCCAGGCGTGCCGCCCAGCAGCGCGATGCAGGTGCCGGCGCTGCTGGATTGGAGCAAGTTGCCCCTGTCGTCCCCCTGATCGGTACAGCGACGCATACCCGTGGGGTGCGGATTCGGGGCGGTACGCACGGTGCCCCCGAAGGTCTGGATTACGCCGAACGGTGCAGGTTGGCGAGCTCCGCGTCCTTCTCTTCCCATAGACGATTGACCCATTGCTGGAAGGCCCGGCGGTAGTCGTCATCCTGATCGTAGTTACGGCCGATGAACTCGCGCGGAATATCGACCTGTCTGAAAGTCACCTGCACGGCATCCAGGCGCCCACAGAGCAAGTCCCAGAAGCCAGGGACGCCATGCGGATAGTGGATGGTGACGTTGACGATGGCGTGCAGCTGTTCACCCATGGCATCAAGCACGAAGGCGATGCCGCCAGCCTTGGGTTTGAGCAGGTGCTTGAAAGGCGACTGCTGCTGCGCATGCTTGGCCGGGGTCAGGCGGGTGCCCTCGAGGAAGTTGAACACCGCCACGGGGTTGGTCTTGTAACGCGCGCAGGCCTTGCGGGTGGTGGCCAGGTCCTGGCCGCGCTTCTCCGGATACTTGGCCAGGTATTCCTTGCTGAAGCGCTTCATGAAGGGAAACTCCAGCGCCCACCAGCATAGGCCGATCACCGGCACCCAGATCAGCTCCTGTTTGAGGAAGAACTTCAGCAGCGGCATACGTCGGTTGAGCAGGTACTGCAGCACCAGGATATCCGCCCAGCTCTGGTGGTTGCTGGTGACCAGGTAGGAGTGACGAGTATCGAAGCGCTCCAGGCCCTGGACATTCCATTCGATATGGCCAACCAGGCGCATCCAGAATTTGTTGACGCCGATCCAGCTTTCGGCGATCCCGTGCATGACGAAGCGCAGTGCGCGTTGGATCGGCGCGAATGGCAGCAGCAGTTTGAGCAGAGCGACGAAGAACAGCGGCCAGCACCAGAACAGGGTGTTGAGAGCCAACAGTAGGCTCGCGATCAGGCCACGCAGCGGCGCGGGAAGAAAGTGCAGCATCGGGCAAACGCCTCCGTAAGCAGGCTGCACGCCCAGCGGGCAGCCTGAGAAAGGGGCTTTCTCTGCGCCCCGTATCAGTCGAAAGAGCTGCGGCGTTCCGTGCTGCGAGCTGGTTCGGCGCCAAGGGTAACGGTTGTGCACTGACCTGCAAGTGCCAGTGATGACCGTCAGGTTTTGGTCGCTTGGCGCGCCCCGGCTGTTTCGGCCGGGGCACACCCTGCGCCCTCTCTAGCTTGGTAGATCCGCCGCCTGAATGGCCGTCAGCGCGATGGTGTAGACGATGTCGTCGACCAGTGCACCACGCGACAGGTCGTTCACTGGCTTGCGCAGGCCCTGCAGCATCGGGCCGACGCTTATGCAGTCGGCGCTGCGCTGCACGGCCTTGTAGGTGGTATTGCCGGTGTTCAGGTCGGGGAACACGAACACCGTGGCGCGGCCGGCCACTGGGCTGTTCGGCGCTTTCTGCCGGCCGACGCTCTCGATGGCTGCCGCGTCGTACTGCAGCGGGCCGTCGAGCAGCAGGTCCGGGCGTTTCTCACGGGCCAGGCGTGTGGCGACGCGCACTTTCTCCACTTCTTCGCCGCTGCCGGAATCACCGGTGGAGTAGCTGAGCATGGCAACGCGCGGCGGGATGCCAAAAGCCTGCGCCGAGTTGGCGCTCTGCAGAGCGATCTCCGCCAGTTGCTCGGCGTTCGGGTCCGGGTTCACCGCGCAGTCGCCATAGACCAGCACCTGGTCCGGCAGCAGCATGAAGAACACCGAGGACACCAGGTTGTAGCCTGGTGCGGTCTTGATCAGCTGCAGGGCCGGGCGAATGGTGTTGGCGGTGGTGTGGATGGCGCCGGAGACCAGACCGTCGACCTCGTCCAGGGCCAGCATCATGGTGCCGAGTACCACGGTGTCTTCCAGCTGCGCTTCTGCCATTGGCGCATTGAGGCCCTTGCCCTTGCGCAGCTCGACCATCGGTTCGATGTAGCGACCGCGTATCAGGTCCGGGTCGAGAATTTCCAGGCCTTCCGGCAGCTCGATACCTTGCGCGCGGGCCACGGCGTGCACGTCTTCCGGCTTGGCCAGCAGTACGCAGCGGGCGATGCCGCGAGCCTGGCAGATGGCGGCGGCCTGCACGGTACGCGGTTCGCTGCCTTCGGGCAGGACGATGCGCTTGGCTGCAGCCTTGGCTCGTTGCACCAACTGGTAGCGGAAGGCCGGGGGCGACAGGCGCAGCTCGCGCGGGGTGCCGCAGCGGGCGCTCAACCAGTCGTGGTCGATATGCCCTGCGATGAAGTTGGAGACCTTCTCCGCGCGCTCGCGGTCATCCAGAGGAATTTCCTTGTTCAGGCGGTTGAGATTGGTGGCGGTGTCGTAGGAACCGGTGCTCACCGTCATCACCGGCAGGCCGCTGGCCAGGGCGCCTTGGCACAGCTCCATGATGCGTGGGTCGGGGGCGAAATCACTGCACAGCAACAGGCCCGCCAGCGGTACGCCATTCATCGCAGCCAGGCTGGCGGAGAGGATGATGTCGTCGCGATCACCCGGCGTCACCACCAGGGTGCCGGGCTTGAGCAGTTGCACGCTGTTGGCGACAGCACGTGCGCAGAGCACGATCTTCAGCATGCGTCGCTGCTCATAGTCGCCAGCGTTGAGGATGCGTGCGCCGAGCAACTCGGCGATGTCCTTGGTGCGCGGCGCGTTCAGTTCGTCCTGCCAGGGAATACAGCCGAGCAGGCGGAAACTCTCGGTCTTGAGCAGGGGAGAAAGCTCCTGCAGACGTTCGGTGAAGGCTGCGATGCCGTTGTCGCTGCGCACCTTGTTGAGGATCACGCCGAGTACTTTGGGGTCCTTCGGCCCGCCGAACTGCTGGGCCTGGATCTCGATGCGATCGGACAGCTCGGTGAGGTTCTCGTCTTCCGGGGCGCTGACCAGAATCACGTCGGCATCCAGGCTCTTGGCCAGGTGCAGGTTGACCCGAGCGGCGTAGCTGGCGTGGCGCGTTGGCACCATGCCTTCGACGATGACCACGTCCTTGTCGACTGCCGCCTGCTGGTAGAGGCTGATGATCTCTTCCAGTAGTTCGTCCAGCTGGCCGTCGCCGAGCATGCGTTCGACATGGCTGAGCGGCAGCGGCTTGGGCGAATTCAGGCCATGGGTGCGGGCGATCAGCTCACTGGAGCGCTCCGGGCCGAGGTCGCCAGCATGCGGTTGGGCGATGGGCTTGAAGAAGCCAACCTTGAGGCCGCTGCGCTCTAGCGCACCGACCAGGCCGAGGCTGATGGAGGTAAGGCCGACACCGAAACCGGTGGGGGCGATGAAGAAGGTATGCATGAAATAGCCTCAGTCGAGCAGGGCAAGAGTGTCGAGGGCGATCTGCCGCTCTTCGTTGGTCGGTACCACCAGCACGCGCGGATGACCATCCGCGTGAATGGCGCCGGTGACGCCGCGCACGCAGCGGGCGTTGGCCTGGGAGTCCAGCCGCAGCCCGAGCAGGCCGAGATTGTCCAGGGTCTTGCTGCGGATCAGCGCGGAGTTCTCGCCGATACCGCCGGTGAAGATCAGACCGTCGAGACGGCGCAGCGCGCAGCTCATCGAGGCCAGCGATTTGGCCAGGCGGTAGCAGAACACCTCGATGGCCAGGGTCGCGCCGACGTGCCCCTGTTCGCGGGCTTGCTCCAGCGTGCGCATGTCGTTGGACAGGCCGGATAGACCGAGCAGGCCGCTGTCCTTGTTGAGCATGCTGTCGATCCGCTCCAGGCTCCAGCCCAGGGTACGTGCCAGGTGCCCGTGCAGGTTGGGGTCGACATCGCCACTACGCGTGCCCATTACCAGGCCCTCCAGCGGCGTCAGCCCCATGCTGGTGTCGCGGCTGTGCCCATTCTCCACGGCGCAGGTGGAGCTGCCATTGCCCAGATGGGCCACCAGCCAACTGCTGGTGTCGAATGCCAGGCCGCTCATCTGCGCCGCCTTGCGGCTGACGTAACGGTGGCTGGTGCCGTGGAAGCCATAGCGGCGTACGCCATGCTCAGCGTAGAGCGCGTGCGGTACGGCATAGCGATAGGCGTGCTCGGGCAGGCTCTGGTGGAAGGCGGTGTCGAACACCGCCACCTGCACCAGGTTGGGAAACAGCTTCATCGCCGCTTCGATGCCTTGCAGGTTGGCCGGATTGTGCAGCGGAGCCAGCGGCGCGACCTGGCGGATGGCCTGCAGGCTGGCAGCGTCCAGGCGAGAGGCGCCGGAGAAGTGCTCGCCGCCGTGCACCACACGGTGGCCGATACCGTGCAGCTCACCGGCTGCGGCCTGCTGTACCACAGGTAAAAGATGAGACAGGGCCAGGCGGTGGTCGGCGCCCGGCAGAACCAGGCTGTCCTTTTGTTCGCCTTGTTGCCAGTGCAGCACCGCTTCGGGACTGCCAAGACGCTCGGCCAGGCCGCTGAGCATGAAGGTTTCCTGCGCTTCGTTGACCAAGGCGAACTTGATCGACGAGCTGCCGCAGTTGATCACCAGAATGTTGCGTGCAGACATTTAAGCTTCCTTGGATTCATCGTGCGACCGATCCATGGCGCACCAGCCACAGGGGAAGAGGCTTCCCTGCCTGACTTGGCGCTGCTCGGGATCGAGTACCCAGGGCCGATTCTGCCAGGGTGGACGGTGGCGTACATGCTGAGTATGGCCACAGGATAAGACTGCCACCCAGTCACCGTGCTCGTCCTGACGAAAATCAACGATCCGTACGGCCCGTTTGTCCGGGCTTGGGTCGCAATCCAGGCTGGCGTTGGTTAAACTTGCTCGTTCATTTATCTTTCGCAAAAGGTCTCCCCATGCTGATCGCCGCCAACAAGGCCGTCTCCATCGACTATACCCTGACCAACGATGCCGGTGAGGTGATCGACAGCTCCACTGGCGGCGCGCCGCTGGTCTATCTGCATGGTGCCGGCAATATCATCGCCGGTCTCGAGAAGGCTCTGGTTGGCAAGCAGGTTGGCGATGAGCTGGACGTTTCCGTCGAGCCGGAAGAAGCCTACGGTGAGTACAGCGCCGAGCTGGTCGCGACCCTGAGCCGCGCCATGTTCGAAGGCGTCGACACCTTGGAAGTGGGCATGCAGTTCCACGCTTCGGGCCCGGACGGCAGCATGCAGATTGTTACCATCCGCGATATCGACGGCGACGACGTGACTGTCGACGGCAACCACCCGCTGGCCGGCCAGCGCCTGAACTTCAAGGTCAAGGTCGTGGCCGTGCGTGACGCCAGCGAAGAGGAAGTGGCCCACGGTCACATCCATGGCGAAGGTGGTCACCACCACTAAGTTGCCTGTCAGGCGACTTGCGGTCGTTCCGAGTGGAGCAACCGCTGCTAAGCTCAAGCTTGCGATAAAGGCGCCTCAGGGCGCCTTTTTCATGCATGGCGGTCTGTGCGCTTGCAGCCGCTTCCAGGATTTACCGGGCCGTGCGCCCGTTGCACTGAATTCGCTGAGGAAGTTCGTCATGAGTGCTTTTCACGATCTCAATCTGCGTGCGTTGGACGGTCAGGAACTGCCGTTGGCGCCCTACAAGGGCCAGGTAGTGCTAGTGGTCAACGTAGCCTCCAAGTGCGGCCTGACCCCTCAATACGCCGGGCTGGAAAAACTCTATCAACAGTACAAGGGCAATGGTTTCACCGTGCTTGGTGTGCCGTGCAACCAGTTCGCCGGCCAGGAGCCTGGCAGCGAGGACGAGATCCGTTCGTTCTGCAGCCTCAACTACGGCGTGAGCTTTCCGCTGGGCAGCAAACTGGAGGTCAACGGCCCTGCTCGTCACCCGCTCTATCGCCTGCTGGCCGGTGAGGGAGCCGAGTTTCCCGGTGATATCACCTGGAACTTCGAGAAATTTCTGGTCGGCCAGGACGGTCGTGTGCTGGCGCGTTTCTCTCCGCGTACCACGCCGGACGATCCGGCCTTGATCCAGGTCATCGAAAAAGCCCTGGGCCTCTGAAGTAGCAACGCCTGCGCTCGCTATTCTGGGCGCAGGTGAGGCTAATCGGCCAAATTCCCGGCCATTTCCCCTTGCCCCCTTGTTCTCATCGTCATCCGCTTGCTTAATCGGCCGACCCGCCGAGGAGTACGCCCATGACCAGCTTTCCCCACGAGCAACCGCCTGCCATGGCCTCACCAGGCGAGCTGCGTGCACTGATCGAAAGTCGCCGTTCAGTGCGCCGTTTCACCCCTGAGCTGGTGCCGGACGCGGTGATCCGCGATTGCCTGGAACTGGCCGTGCTGGCGCCTAGCTCCTGCAACCTGCAGCCCTGGAGCTTCCAGGTGATTCGCGACCCGGCACTGCTGGCGCAACTGCACCCGGTCTGCATGAGCCAGAACGCTGCGCGTGCGCCCTTGATTATTGCCGTGCTGGCGCGCCCGGACACCTGGCGTCAGGCCTGCCGCAACGTCATCGATTACTGGCCGGAGGCCGAGGTGCCGGCACGTATCCGCCGCTTCTACAGCAAGACCGCGCCGTTTCAGTACAACCAGGGGCCGCTGGGCCTGCTCGGCCTGTTCAAGCGCCAACTGGTGCGGCTGATGGGGTTACGCAAGCCGCTGATGCGCAAGCCCAACAGCAAGGCCGATATGCGCCTGTGGGCGGTGAAGTCGACGGCGCTGGCGGCAGAAAATCTGATGCTCGCTTTCCAGAGTCACGGCTATGCCACCTGTCCGATGGAGGGCTTCGACGAGCCGCGTTTGCGTCGTGTGCTGGATATCCCGCGCCAGGCCATCCCCGTCATGCTGCTGGCCGTTGGGCGTCAGGGCGAGAAGGGTGTGTACAACCCGCGCCTGCGCTTTCCGCTGGAGCAGCACGTCACCTGGCGGTAACCAGGTTTGACTTGGATCAAATCGCCTTGTCTTGAATACGGCGTAATCGTCCTTATCTAGTCTGCATCTGAGCGAGTTTCTTTTTTCGGGGAAGTTGTCCCGGCTCGCCATCTTGGAGGAAGGACATTTATGCGTATCGATCGTTTGACCAGCAAGCTGCAACTTGCACTCTCCGATGCCCAATCCCTGGCGGTGGGCATGGATCATGCTGCCATCGAGCCGCTGCACTTGATGCAGGCGCTGCTCGAGCAACAGGGCGGTTCGATCAAGCCGCTGCTGATGCAGGTCGGCTTCGACATCAACAGCCTGCGTCAGGGCCTGACCCGTGAACTGGATCAACTTGGCAAGCTGCAGAACCCCACGGGCGACATCAACCTGTCGCAGGACTTGGCACGTCTGCTCAACCAGGCCGACCGCCTGGCACAGCAGAAGGGCGACCAGTTCATTTCCAGCGAGCTGGTGTTGCTCGCCGCCATGGACGAGAGCAGCAAGCTAGGCAAGCTGCTGCTCGGTCAGGGTGTATCGAAGAAAGCTCTGGAGAATGCCATCGCCAACCTGCGCGGCGGCCAGGCCGTCAACGACCCTAATGTCGAGGAGTCGCGGCAGGCGCTGGACAAGTACACCGTCGACCTGACCAAGCGCGCCGAAGAAGGCAAGCTCGACCCGGTGATCGGCCGTGACGACGAGATTCGCCGCACCATCCAGGTGTTGCAGCGCCGTACCAAGAACAACCCGGTGCTGATCGGCGAGCCTGGCGTCGGCAAGACCGCCATCGCCGAAGGCCTGGCCCAGCGCATCATCAACGGCGAAGTGCCGGATGGCCTGAAGGACAAGCGCCTGCTGTCGCTGGACATGGGGGCACTGATCGCCGGTGCCAAGTTCCGCGGCGAGTTTGAAGAGCGTCTGAAGGCGGTGCTCAACGAACTGGGTAAGCAGGAAGGGCGCATCATCCTGTTCATCGACGAGCTGCACACCATGGTCGGCGCCGGTAAGGCCGAGGGCGCCATGGACGCTGGCAACATGCTCAAGCCGGCCCTGGCTCGTGGGGAGCTGCACTGTGTGGGCGCGACTACCCTGGATGAGTACCGCCAGTTCATCGAGAAGGACGCCGCGCTGGAGCGCCGCTTCCAGAAAGTACTGGTGGACGAGCCGAGCGAGGAAGACACCATCGCCATCCTGCGTGGCCTGAAAGAGCGCTACGAGGTGCACCACGGTGTGACCATCACCGACGGTGCGATCATCGCCGCGGCCAAGCTCAGCCATCGCTACATCACCGACCGCCAGTTGCCGGACAAGGCCATCGACCTGATCGACGAGGCGGCCAGTCGCATCCGCATGGAGATCGATTCCAAGCCGGAGGAGCTCGATCGCCTGGATCGTCGTCTGATCCAGTTGAAAATCGAGCGCGAGGCGCTGAAGAAGGAAGACGACGAGGCGACCAAGAAACGACTGGTAAAGCTGGAAGAGGATATCGTCAAGCTGGAGAAGGAATACGCCGACCTGGAGGAAATCTGGAAGTCGGAGAAAGCCGAAGTGCAAGGCTCAGCGCAGATCCAGCAACGCATCGAGCAGGCCAAGACCGAGCTGGAAGCCGCACGGCGCAAGGGCGATCTCAACCGCATGGCCGAACTGCAGTACGGCATCATTCCGGATTTGGAGCGCAGCCTGCAGATGGTCGATGCGCACGGCAAGAGCGAGAACCAGCTGCTGCGCAACAAGGTCACTGACGAGGAAATCGCCGAGGTGGTGTCCAAGTGGACGGGCATTCCGGTGAGCAAGATGCTCGAAGGCGAGCGCGAGAAACTGCTGAAGATGGAAGGCCTGCTGCACCAGCGGGTGATCGGCCAGAACGAGGCGGTGGTCGCTGTTTCCAACGCAGTGCGCCGTTCGCGTGCCGGTCTGGCTGACCCGAACCGTCCGAGTGGTTCGTTCCTCTTCCTCGGCCCGACCGGGGTGGGCAAGACCGAGTTGTGCAAGGCGCTGGCCGAGTTCCTCTTCGACACCGAGGAGGCGCTGGTGCGCATCGATATGTCCGAGTTCATGGAGAAGCACAGCGTTGCCCGCTTGATTGGTGCACCGCCCGGCTACGTGGGTTACGAAGAGGGCGGTTATCTGACCGAGGCCGTGCGCCGCAAACCCTATTCGGTGGTGCTGATGGACGAAGTCGAGAAAGCGCACCCGGATGTGTTCAACGTGCTGCTGCAGGTACTGGAGGACGGTCGCCTGACCGACAGTCATGGCCGCACCGTGGACTTCAAGAACACCGTGATCGTGATGACCTCCAACCTCGGCTCGGCGCAGATTCAGGAGTTGGTCGGCGACAAGGAAGCGCAGCGCGCGGCGGTGATGGATGCGGTGAGCAGCCACTTCCGTCCCGAGTTCATCAACCGTATCGACGAAGTGGTGGTATTCGAGCCGCTGGGCCGTGAGCAGATCGCCGGCATCGCCGAGATCCAGTTGCAGCGTCTGCGTGGCCGTCTGGCTGAGCGTGAGCTGAGCCTGGAGCTGACGCCAGAGGCGCTCGACAAGCTGATCGCCGTCGGTTACGACCCGGTGTATGGCGCACGTCCGCTCAAGCGTGCGATCCAGCGCTGGATCGAGAACCCGCTGGCGCAGCAGATACTCTCTGGCGATTTCGCCCCGGGGGCGGTAGTGCATGCCAAGGTCGATGGCGAAGAGATCGTATTCGCCTGATCGAGTGTCGCGTTAAAACAAAGGCCCGCCAAATCGGCGGGCCTTTGCTTTTGTAGCCGTAGGGAAAAGGGAGAACCCGTAGGGCGTACTCGGCTTTGGCTTCCTGCGTCGCTCTACCTCCTGCATCCATGCAGTCGTCGCGAAGCAGTACGCCGGTCGTTGTGCTGCCAGGCCTGGCATGGCCCGGCGGGCTGCTCGCTGCGCTCGTGAGGCCGCCCTACGCTAATCCGTAGGAGCCGCTTCAGCCGCGATTTTCCTCGTTCGAGTCTGAAGCCGCTCCTGCATAAAGGTTCAGCGTCCTAGCAACAACCACCCCAATGCTTCTTCTTCGAGGTATGGCCGATGCCAGGGTTGAAGGTGTTGGTCGGGTCGAGTTCGCGGTAGAAACCGGCCAGCGCCGGCTTGGCCACGTACAGGTGGCCGACGTTGTGCTCGGCCGGGTACTCGGCGCGGCGTTCGTCCAGCAACTTCCACATGCGGTGTTCCATGGCGATCGGGTCGATGCCCTTCTTGACGATATAGTCCTGATGGAACACGTGGCAGAAGAAGTGCCCGTAGTAGAGCTTGTGGATGATCTGCTCTTCCATCTCGGCAGGCAGCGTCTCGACCCAGTCGCGGTCGTTGCGGCGCAGGGCGATGTCCAGGGCGAGGATGTCCTCGACGCTGCTGCGGTGCGACTCGCGGTAGCGGATCGCCGCGCCGGCCACGGCGAAGCGATGCAGGAAGGCTTTGCGCCCCTCATCGGCATCGCACTCGAAATAGGCACCGCTGTCAATGCCAGTGAAATACTCGGTCAGGAAGCTGCGGGTCTGTCCCAGCGTGTCGTTGGAAACGCGCACCAGCAGGTGATGCTCGAAACGGTCACGGTACTCGCGCATGCGTTGCGGTAGGTGGCTGGGCAGCAGGTTCATCAGGGCCTGGATCACCTTGTCGGTCACGCCACGCAGGCCGAAGCGCTCGAAGAAACCGTCCACGCGGCTCTTCATGGCGAAGGCGGCCGGCACCTTGGATGTGCCGAATTTGTCGATCACCAGGAAGGTGTCCTTGCCGTACTTCTCGCCGATGTCGAATGCCGTGCGATGGATGTATTCCCCGGCAATCGGCAGGCGTGGCAGCTTGGCTAGCAGGTGGCGGCGCACTTCGGTGAGATCGTGCGGGTCGTTGCTGCCGATGTAGAACACCGTGCTCGGCTCTTTCGGGAAGGTGTCCAGGCGCACGGCGAACAGGCACAGCTTGCCAGCCGAACCGGAGGCTTCGAACAGGCGCGACGGGTCGGCGTTGAAGCGCGCGGGGGTGTCGGCGTCGACGTCGCGCACATGCTCGCCGTAGCGCGCATCGGAGGCCTTGGCGGTGTCCCCGTTGCGTACCTGCTGCGGTGTGTAGTCGCCGTTCTGCAGGCGGGTGAGAATTTCCTCCGGATCGTCGCCCAGCTCGATGCCCAGATGGTTGACCAGCTCCAGCGAGCCGTCATCTTTCACCTGCGCATACAGCGCCAGCTCGGTGTAGGCCGGGCCGCGACGCACCAGGGCGCCACCGGAGTTGTTGCAGATACCGCCGAGTACCGAGGCGCCGATGCAGGACGAGCCGATCACCGAATGCGGTTCGCGATTCAGTGGCGCCAAGGCCTGTTCCAGGCGATCCAGGGTCGCGCCCGGTAGGCACACCACCTGCTGACCATCGTTGATCAGTTGTACGCCGGTGATCCGCAGGGTGCTGATCAGCACGATCTCGCGGTCGTAGTCGGCGCCATCCGGGGTCGAGCCTCCGGTCAGGCCGGTATTGGCTGCCTGCATGATGACGATGCGGTCGGCCGCTACTGCCGCCTGCAGGATGCGCCACTGCTCCAGCAGCGAAGCGGGGCGTACCACTGCCAGGACGTTGCCCTCACCGGTGCGGTGGCCCTTGCGGAAGCGCCGCGTGCTTTGTTCGTCAGTCAGCACATGACTGCTGCCGACGATCTGGCGCATCCGCGTCAGCAGAGCGTCGCGGGTAATGGCGGGCGTGACGGCGGCAGTCATTGGCTCAGCGCTCCTTTACCAGCAGGTCCGAGGTGATTTCGGCGATGGATTTGGCGCCAGTCAGCACCATGGCCACGCGCATTTCCTTCTCGATCAGGTCGAGCAGGTTGCTCACGCCTGCACCACCGGCAGCGGCCAGGGCATAGAGGAAGGCACGACCGAGTAGCACGGTGTCGGCGCCCTGGGCGATCATCCGCACCACGTCGAGGCCGGTGCGGATACCGGAGTCGGCGAGGATTTTCAGGTCACCCTTGACTGCATCGGCGATGGCCGGCAAGGCGCGGGCGCTGGACAGTACGCCGTCGAGCTGACGACCGCCATGGTTGGAAACGATGATGCCGTCGGCGCCGAAAGTGACCGCATCGCGGGCGTCTTCCGGGTCGAGAATGCCCTTGATCACCATCGGGCCATCCCAGAAGTCGCGGATCCACTCCAGGTCCTTCCAGGAGATCGACGGATCGAAGTTAGCGCCCAGCCAGCCGATATAGTCGGCCAGGCCAGTCGGGTTGCCGCGGTAGGCGGAGATATTGCCCAGGTCATGCGGTTTGCCCATCAGGCCGACGTCCCAGGCCCACTGCGGGTGAGTCATCGCTTGCAGCATGCGGCGCAGTGCGGCGTTCGGGCCGCTCATGCCGGAGTGGGCGTCACGGTAGCGTGCGCCGGGCACGGGCATGTCGACGGTGAATACCAGCGTCGAGCAGCCGGCGGCCTTGGCGCGCTCCAGCGCGTTCTTCATGAAGCCGCGGTCTTTCAACACGTAGAGCTGGAACCACATCGGTCGGTCGATGGCCGGCGCCACTTCTTCGATCGGGCACACCGACACGGTGGACAGGGTGAAGGGAATACCCTTGGCCGCTGCTGCCTTGGCCGCCTGAACTTCGCCACGGCGAGCGAACATGCCGGTCAGGCCAACCGGTGCCAGGCCGACCGGCATCGACATCTTCTCGCCGAACAGCTCGGTGGACAGGTCCAGCTCGGACATGTTCTTCAGCACGCGCTGGCGCAGTTCGATTTCCGACAGGTCGGCGACATTGCGGCGCAGCGTGTGTTCGGCGTAAGCGCCGCCATCGGCGTAGTGGAACAGGAAAGGCGGCAGCTTGCGCTGCGCGGCGGCGCGATAGTCGGTAGAGGCAGAAATGATCATGGGCTCATCCTGTTACTGAAAAGAGTAAGCGTAGCCTGACGGAAAATGCCCCGACAGGGTCGGGGCGCTTTCGCGTGACGAGGTTCAGTGCACCAGCGGGTCAGTCACACCCAGTACGTAGATCGCGACCATCGCGATGATGCCGGTAAACAGCAGGTAGTACAGCGTCGGCCAGATGGTCTTGCGCAGGGTACTGCCTTCGCGGCCGAGCAGGCCAACGGTAGCCGAGGCTGCAACCACGTTATGGATCGCCACCATGTTGCCGGCGGCGGCACCCACGGCCTGGACCGCGACGATCAGCGCGCTGGAAATACCCAGGCTGCTGGCCACGCCGAATTGGAACTGACTGAACATCATGTTGCTGACGGTGTTGGAGCCAGCGATGAAGGCGCCCAGGGCACCGATGCTCGGGGCCAGCAGCGGATAGATGCCGCCAACGCTGTCGGCCACCCAGCGCGCCATGAGGATCGGCATGCTGGCCAGTTCTGCACCATTCACGCCGGAGTTGATCAGGATACGCACCATCGGCACGGTGAACAGCAGCACGAAACCGGCGCTGAGCAATACGCTGGATGACTCTTTCACCGCCTTGCCCAGGTCACGCGCCTTCATGCCATGCAGGAAGAACGTGGCCATAACCACCGCGACCAGAATGCCGCCCGGTAGGTACAAGGGTTGGAAGTTGGCGCTGACGCCGGCTTCGCCGAGCAGGTCGGGGAAGTTCACCACCACGGCCTTCAGCGCATTGCCTACTTCCGGGAACACTCGGCTGATCACCAGCAGAGCACCGACCAGCACATAGGGCAGCCAGGCGCGCAGTGCGCTCATCGGTTTGGCGGTCAGTTCGTCCAGCTTCATCTCGACGGTGCCCAGCCATTCGCTCGGCCATTTGTCCGCTGGGGCGAAGTCCCAGGTCTTTTTCGGCACCAGGAAACCGAAGCGGGCGGCGCTGGTGACGATGGCCAGGCCGATCAGGCCGCCCAGCAGCGATGGGAATTCCGGGCCGAGAAAGACGCCGGTGAAGACGTACGGCACGACGAAGGCCTGCCCGGCGAAAATCGCGAACGGCAGCACTTCCAGACCTGCTTTCCAGCTTTTCTCCTGACCGAAGAAGCGGGTCAGCATCATTGCCATGATGACCGGCATGACCACGCCTACGGTGGCATGGATGATTGCCACTTCACTGGTGATCAACTGCAGGAACTGCGCCCAGGACGAACCCTGCTCGACCAGCTGCGCACCGATGGTGGCAGTGTCCAGACCGGTATTGAGGCCGACGATGATCGGCGTACCGACGGCGCCGAAGGAGACCGGCGTGCTTTGTACCAGCATGCCCATCAACACGGCGGCCATGGCCGGAAAACCGATGGCAACCAGCAGCGGGGCCGCGATGGCGGCCGGCGTACCGAAGCCCGAGGCGCCCTCGATGAAGCAGCCGAACAACCAGGCGATGATGATGGCCTGGATGCGGCGGTCAGGACTGATGGTGGTGAAGCCGGCACGAATGGCGGTGATACCACCAGAGTGCTTGAGGGTGTTCAGCAGCAGGATGGCGCCGAAAATGATCCACAGCAGGCCGAGAGTGATCAACAAGCCTTGCAGGGTGGAGGCCAGGACACGATTGAGGGTCATGTCCCAGGCGAACAGACCGACGGCGGCAGTCACCAGGTAGACCAGAGGCATGGCGTGTTTGGCCGGCCAGCGCAGGCCGATCAGCAGAACGGCGGCAAGCAGAATCGGCGAGAACGCCAGCAGGGCGAGAATTCCGTTGGACATTGGGTCTTACTCCACACGAGCGCGCAGCGGGCGCGGCAGGGATGAGGCGTGATCGAGAAGGCTTGCAGCGCGTAGGGCTGTCATGGCGTGACCTCGATGGTTTGTTGTTCTTGTTGGTTAAATTGGTAATACCAATTTACAGTTAAGCGAGGTCAGGTTAAAAGTTGCTCAATAGACTGTCAAATCGAGTGGCTAAGACTTTGGTCGTAGAGTGCCTGCTTGTTCAGCGAAAGGGCGCGCTATAGGCTTGCCTCCTGAGGCCTTCGGCCTGGTCAAACCAATGGAGATGTGGGTGATGGAAGTAGGTCAGGTGCGGCAGCGTCGTCTCTCCGATGACATCGTCGCGCAACTGGAAACCATGATTCTCGAAGGTACCTTGCGTGCCGGTGAGAGGCTGCCCGCAGAACGTGCGCTGGCCGAGCAGTTCGGCGTGTCTCGTCCGTCCCTGCGTGAAGCGATCCAGAAGTTGGTAGCCAAGGGGCTGCTGATCAGTCGCCAGGGTGGCGGTAACTATGTCGCTGAATCGCTTGGCTCGACCTTCAGCGACCCGCTACTGCAGCTGCTGGAGCACAAGGAAGATGCTCAGCGTGACCTGCTGGAATTCCGCCATACGCTAGAAGGCTCCTGCGCCTACTACGCGGCCAGGCGCGCCACCGATATAGACCGGCAGCGCCTCACCGAAGCGTTCGAAGCCTTGCAGGATTGCTACGCGCGAGTCGGCAAGGTGACTCGTGCCGAGGAGGGGGCGGCCGATGCGCGCTTTCACCTGGCGATTGCCGAGGCCAGTCATAACGCGGTGCTGCTGCACACCATCCGTGGTCTGTTCGACTTGCTCAAGCGCAACGTGGTGACCAACATCGGCGGCATGTATGCCCAGCGTGAGGAGACCCGCGACATGTTGATCGGGCAGCACCGCGAGTTGTACCAGGCGATCATCGAAGGTCGGGCGGAGGATGCTCGCGAGGTTTCCAACCAGCACATCGACTATGTGCAGGAGGTGCTCTCGGAAGTGCAGCTGGAAGCCCAGCGTGTGGCGCGTGCGCAGCGCCGGCTAGGCCTGTAAGAAACAACGAGCCCAGGCGATCGATCATCACCCGGGCTGCGAAGTGAGATGTTCAGTCTTCCTTGCCCTTGCTGCGCATCGCGCGCTGAACTTCGCGGTCGGCGTCACGTTCCTTCTCGGTGTGGCGCTTGTCGAAGTCCTTCTTGCCCTTGGCCAGGGCGATTTCGCATTTGACCAGATGCTGCTTCCAGTACAGCGACAGTGCCACGGCGGTGTAGCCCTTCTGCTGTACTGAGCCGAACAGCTTTTCCAGCTCGCGCTTGTTCAGCAGCAGTTTGCGCGTGCGGGTCGGGTCGGCGATGACGTGCGTACTGGCGGTTTTCAGGGGTGCGATGTGGCAACCCATCAGCCAGGCTTCATCGTCCTTGAGCAGCACGTAGCTGTCGACCAGCTGTGCCTTGCCGGCACGCAGGCTCTTCACTTCCCAGCCGGACAGCACCAAGCCGGCCTCGAACTTGTGTTCGATGAAATAGTCATGCAGCGCCTTTTTGTTCAGCGCGATGGTGCCTTGAGGATGTTTCTTTTGCTTAGCCATAGGGCGCGCATTATAGGGAGTCGTCCGCGCCTGCGCCATGGGGCGTTACCGAGCCAAACTTGAGCCCATGCCGCTAATCTCCGACAATGTGCGATCTTTTTTCCCGCAGTATGGGGTCTTGGCCGTAATGGCGAGCGACAAAGTTTCGATTCACGGTGCCTGGGCCAGTCGCTGGGTATTCATCCTGGCGGCGACCGGCTCGGCAGTCGGTCTCGGCAATATCTGGAAATTCCCCTATATGACAGGGGTCTATGGCGGCGGTGCGTTCGTCGTCATGTACCTGTTCTGCATTGCCCTGGTGGGTGTGCCGATCATGCTGGCAGAAACCATGATCGGCCGCCGCGGCCGGCAGAGCCCGGTCAATGCGATGAAGAGTCTGGCGATCGAAGCTGGAGCCTCCAAGCACTGGTCGCTGGCTGCGCTAATGGGGATGGTCGCCGCGCTACTGATTCTGTCCTTCTACAGTGTGGTGGCGGGTTGGTCGCTGGATTACATCATCGGTATGGGCCGTGGCGACTTCACCGGTATCAGCGCCGATGGCGCAGGTGCGGCGTTCGGCGGTCTGACTTCCGACCCGTGGCGCCTGACCTTGTGGCACAGCCTGTTCATGCTGGGGACCGGCTTCGTCATCGCCAAGGGCGTGGTGGCAGGCCTGGAGCGCAGCCTGCGCATAATGATGCCGCTGCTGTTCGTGCTGCTGCTGGTGCTGCTGGGTTACAGCTTCACCACCGGGCATTTCCGCGAAGGTTTCGATTTCCTCTTTCATTTCGATCCGAGCAAGGTGCAGGACGGCATCCTCGCCGCCATGGGCCATGCGTTCTTTACCCTGAGCGTGGGTGTCGGCTCGATCATGGTCTACGGCGCCTATATGCCGAAGAAGGCTTCGATCGGCGCCACGGTACTGACCGTTGGTGTGCTCGATACCCTGGTGGCGTTGACGGCGGGCCTGGCCCTGTTCCCCATCGTCTTTGCCGCCGGTCTGGAGCCGGGTGGTGGCCCGGGGCTGATGTTCGTCACGCTGCCGATTGCCTTCGGCAATATCGCCTTTGGTCAGGTGATGGGGTTGATCTTCTTCGTACTGGTGGCCGTGGCAGCATGGAGCTCCTCAATTTCCATGCTGGAGCCGGCCGTGGCCTACTTCGTCGAGAAAACCGGGCGCAGTCGCGCGCAGGTAACCGCCGCACTGGCGCTGCTGTGCTGGCTGGTGGGGATGGGTACGGTGCTGTCGTTCAACCTCTGGGCTGAGGCCAAGTTCTTCGTTTTCGCCGAGGATGGTTTCCATCTGCTGCAGTGGGGCGCCGAAGGCGGCAAGACCTTCTTCGACAGCATCGATTACCTCACCAGCCGTATCCTGCTGCCGCTGGGCGGTCTGGCTTTCGCCATGTTCGCCGGTTGGGTGTTGAGCCGTGACGCTGTGCGTGACGAGCTGTCCATCAGAAGCCCGCTGCTGTTCAATTTGGCCCTCTGGCTGATTCGCGTCGTGGCGCCAATCGGCGTCCTGATCGTTTTCATCGCGGAGCTGAGCAAGTAAATGGCTACTCGAATCCAGCGCTCGGCGTTACTGCCTTATCCGGCGCAGGCACTGTTTGATCTCGTCAACGATGTTGCCGGTTACCCGCAGTTTCTGCCCTGGTGCCGCGCCAGTGAGGTATTGGAGGTCAGTGAGACGCATATGCTGGCCAGCCTCGAAGTGGCCAAAGGCAGCATCGGTCAGCGCTTCGTCACGCGCAATGTGCTGCAGCCAGGGCAGCGTATCGAGATGAATCTGCAGGAAGGACCTTTCACCAGTCTCCATGGCGTTTGGGAGTTCAAGGCGCTGGGTGACAAGGCCTGCAAGATCAGCCTGGACCTGACCTTCGACTACGCCGGGCCGCTGGTGCGTGCCACGCTGGGGCCGCTGTTCAATCAGGCGGCCAATACCATGGTCGATGCCTTCTGCCAGCGAGCCAAGCAGTTGTATGGATAAGCCCAGTATTGCCATTGAGGTGGTCTACGCCCTTGCCGAGCGGCAGAAGCTGCTGCGCTTGTCCGTACCGGCCGGCACCACGGTGCGTGAGGCCGCATTGCGTTCAGGTATGCAGCAGTTCTTTCCGGAACTGGATCTGAGCCAGGCGCCGCTGGGCATTTTTGGCAAGGCGGTAGGCAAACCGGAAGAGCGAGTGCTGGAGGAAGGTGAGCGCGTCGAGATCTATCGGCCGCTGATCGCCGATCCAAAGGAGGTACGCAAGCAGCGTGCAGCCAAAGCCAAGGCCAGGGAAGAGGGCGAAGAACCGGCGTGATGATGGCGAGTCGGTAGGCTAGGCAGGCCCAGATGCGAAAAAGCCCGGATTCGATCCGGGCTTTTTAGTGTCCGCGTATTACTGCGGATTGGTGTCCAGCGGCTCAGGTGTCGGTACCGGGACGGTTTCGACCTGATCCACTTCGCGTTGGATCTGCTCCAGCAGCGAGCCGGGCGCTGGCGGCGTTTCATCCTGCGGTTTGGCTTGCGGCTGAGCACTGCTGGTGTCGCCACCTTCGCCCATGATCGCCTGGTCACGGCTTACGCCGGGCATGAAGTCGCCGGCCAGGCCAACCAGTTGGTCGCTGCCGTCGAATACCAGGCTGACGCGTTCCTGCAGGCGCTGACGGCCGCCAGGCTGGATGCTGTACAGATAATCCCAGCGATCGGCACGGAAGGTGTCGGTGATCAGCGGGTTACCCATGATAAACCGCACTTGGCGTCGGGTCATTCCCGGGCGCAGCTGGTCTATCATGTCCTGTGTCACGACATTGCCCTGTTGAATGTCGATCTTGTAAACCCCGGGGAATGAACAACCGGCGAGTGCGAAGAGCCCGGTCAGCGACAGGCTGGTCAGCAAGAGCTTGGTTTTTTGCATCGGAGGGTGACTTCCACTATCTTGGGCAACTTGAACCCCGGATCATACCCGTATTGAAGGGTGCTGCGAAGCAGCATCCATGAGAAAGCAGACCATGGTTGAAAATAACGAACTGCGCAAAGCTGGACTGAAGGTGACTCTGCCACGAGTCAAAATCCTGCAAATGCTGGATAACGCCGAGCACCGCCACATGAGCGCGGAGGATGTCTACAAAGCGCTGATGGAGGCCGGTGAAGACGTTGGCCTGGCCACCGTATACCGCGTGTTGACTCAGTTCGAGGCTGCTGGCCTGGTGGTGCGTCACAACTTCGATGGCGGCCATGCCGTATTCGAGCTGGCTGATAGCGGCCATCACGACCATATGGTCTGCGTCGACTCCGGCGAAGTGATCGAATTCTTCGACGCCGAGATCGAGAAGCGCCAGAAAGAGATCGTCAAGGAGCACGGCTTCGAGCTGGTTGACCACAACCTGGTGCTGTACGTGCGCAAGAAGAGCTGATTCTTCTGCGGCAATCAAAAAGGCGCCCCTAGGGTTAATGCCAGTCAGTTAAGCACTACAGCTTGAGCTTCTGCGCGCTGAAACGAAAATCCGATGCTTGTTTTGAGCATCGGATTTTTTATGCGACTTTCCCGCGCCTTGGCACTGACTCACGAAGTGGCTTCTGCCGCCCACTCCCTTGACGAGCTGGGGGCGCTGCTTGATCCAGACCTAGTTAGCACCGCACTGGAAACGGCGGGAGTGGCGACCCTGCGTAAGCGACGTCTCCCTCTTGAAGCCATGATCTGGTGCGTGATCGCCATGGCGTTGTTTCGCCGGATGTCGGCCTGGGATGCCGCGAGCCGTATGGGCATCATGCTGCCTGGGCAGAAGCCATTGGTAGCACCCAGTGCAATCGTGCAAGGTCGCCAGCGTTTGGGCAGCGCTGCGGTGCGAGGCAACATCCCTCGCTACCTGGCCGAACTACAGGCCTCGGCCACGCACTACGTCCTACCTCATCGTCGTGAGGATCGCAGTTATCCGCGAGCGGTCAAGCCCGGCCGTCCAAGTATCCGACCAGAAATAAAAATGCCAGTCAGCTTAACTGACTGGCATTAGGCTACTGCCGGCTTTCTCATGTTTTCAGTTGTTATTGACGGGTGGTCGGACACCGATTTCCGCGGTTAGCTCCAGCGATTTGCCGTTGCGCAGTACCTCGATGCGAATCTTGTCGCCAGGCTTGGTGCGCGCTACCTGGTTCATCGAACGCCGGCCGTCGCTGGCCGCTTCGCCGTCGATGCTGAGAATCAGGTCGCCAGGCTGCAGGCCGGCTTTCTGTGCCGGGCCGTCGCGATAGACCCCGGCGACGACAATGCCGGGGCGGCCATCGAGGCCGAAGGACTCGGCCAGTTCCGGCGTAAGTGGTTGCACCTCGACACCCAGGTAGCCGCGAATCACCTGACCATGTTCGATGATCGCCTGCATCACTTCCATCGCCAGTTTCACCGGGATGGCGAAGCCGATGCCCTGCGAGCCGCCGGACTTGGAGAAGATCGCGGTGTTGATGCCGACCAGATTGCCGTGGGCATCGACCAATGCACCGCCGGAGTTGCCCGGGTTGATTGCCGCATCGGTCTGGATGAAGTCTTCGTAGGTGTTGAGGCCCAGCTGATTGCGCCCGGTGGCGCTGATGATGCCCATGGTCACGGTCTGGCCGACGCCGAAGGGGTTGCCGATGGCCAGGGTGACATCGCCGATGCGAATCCTGTCGGAGCGCCCGAGCGTGATCGCCGGGAGATTGGGCAGGTCGATCTTCAAGACCGCGAGGTCGGTTTCCGGGTCGTTGCCGATCACCCGGGCCAGGGTTTCGCGGCCATCCTTGAGGGCGACGACGATCTGGTCGGCACCGCTGACCACGTGATTGTTGGTCAGCAGGTAGCCTTCACGGCTCATCAGCACGGCCGAACCCAGGCTCGATTCCATGCGCTGCTGACGGGGCAGGTTGTCACCGAAGAAGCGGCGGAAGGTCGGGTCTTCGAACAGCGGATGGGTTGGTTTGCTCACCAGCTTGGTGGTGTACAGGTTGGCCACTGCAGGCGAGGCGGTGTCGACGGCTTCGGCGTAGGATACCGGGCCTTCCTGCAGGCGGCTGTAGAGCGGGGCCTGCACCAGTTGCACTTCCTGGCGTGGCAAACCGACCCATTCCGGGTAGCGCTGGATCAGCAGGAGTGCGAGCAGCACGCCAACCAGCAGGGGCCAACCGAGAAAACGCAGTGCCTGGGGCATCGAGACAATCCTGAGGGTTGCGGGGGCCAAATTCGGCCCTTAAGGTGGCGCATTATAGTGAGGTGCTCGCCAATTAGGCAGCGGCCCGCAACAGCTTGTGAGGAATCTTCATGGCCATTGCCCTGACCACGCTAGTGGAAGAAGCTGACGCTTTTCTTAATGCGTCGCGCATCAGTGATTACTGCCCAAATGGCCTGCAGGTCGAGGGGCGTCCGCAGGTCCGCCGCATTGTCAGCGGCGTTACCGCCAGTCAGGCGCTGATCGAGGCTGCGATCGAGGCCGAAGCCGATGTGCTGCTGGTGCATCACGGCTATTTCTGGAAGGGTGAGAACCCCTGTGTCACTAGCATGAAGCAGCGTCGCTTGAAAGCGCTGCTGGCCAACGACATCAGCCTGCTGGCCTATCACCTGCCATTGGATGTGCACCCCGAGGTGGGCAACAACGTGCAGCTCGCACGGCAGTTGGGCATCGTCGTCGAAGGGCCACTGGAGCCGGAAAATCCGCGTACCGTTGGCCTCGTCGGCTCGCTGACCGAGCCCGTGAGCGCCGTCGATTTCGCCCGCCACGTGCAGCAGGTGCTCGGGCGTGAGCCGCTGCTGGTGGAGGGCGAAGGGCTGATCCGTCGCGTCGGCTGGTGCACCGGTGGTGGGCAGGGCTACATCGACCAGGCTGTGGCGGCTGGGGTCGACCTGTACTTGACCGGCGAAGCCTCGGAGCAGACCTTCCACAGTGCGCGCGAGAATGGCGTGAGCTTCATCGCCGCGGGCCATCATGCCACCGAGCGCTATGGCGTGCAGGCACTGGGCGATTATCTGGCGCGTCGTTTCGCCCTCGAGCACCTGTTCATCGACTGCCCCAATCCAGTCTGAATCATCCAGACGGGCAGGCATAACACTAGAACGTTTCGATCTAACCGGCGCCCTGAGTATAAGCAGGTGCTGTGGTAGAGTGCGCGCTCGTCCACGGCCCGCCGGCCCAATAACAGCAATCCGTGAGTAGCCATGCTCGACAAATTGACCCATCTCAAGCAGCTGGAGGCGGAAAGCATCCACATCATTCGTGAAGTGGCCGCCGAATTCGATAACCCGGTGATGCTCTATTCCATCGGTAAGGATTCAGCCGTGATGCTGCATCTGGCCCGCAAGGCATTCTTCCCAGGCAAACTGCCGTTTCCGGTGATGCACGTCGACACCCGCTGGAAATTCCAGGAGATGTACAGCTTTCGCGACAAGATGGTCAGCGAGATGGGCCTGGACCTGATCACCCACATCAACCCCGATGGTGTGGCGCAGGACATGAATCCCTTCACCTACGGCAGTGCCAAGCACACCGACGTGATGAAGACCGAAGGCCTCAAACAGGCGCTGGACAAGTACGGTTTCGACGCCGCCTTCGGTGGCGCGCGTCGCGACGAAGAGAAGTCGCGTGCCAAGGAGCGTGTGTATTCCTTCCGCGACAGCAAGCACCGCTGGGACCCGAAGAACCAGCGCCCCGAGCTGTGGAACGTGTACAACGGCAAGGTGAAGAGGGGCGAGTCGATCCGCGTCTTCCCGCTGTCGAACTGGACCGAGCTGGATATCTGGCAATACATCTATCTGGAGCAGATCCCGATCGTGCCGTTGTATTTCGCTGCCGAGCGCGAAGTGATCGAGAAGAACGGCACGCTGATCATGATCGATGATGAGCGCATCCTCGAGCATCTGTCCGATGAAGAGAAGGCGCGCATCACCAAGAAGATGGTGCGTTTCCGCACCCTCGGCTGCTACCCGCTGACCGGCGCCGTGGAGTCCACTGCGACCACGCTGCCGGAAATCATCCAGGAGATGCTCCTGACCAAGACCAGCGAACGTCAGGGCCGGGTCATCGACCACGACCAGGCTGGTTCGATGGAAGAGAAGAAACGTCAGGGCTATTTCTGAGGATCGCGCACCATGAGTCACCAATCCGATTTGATCAGCCAGGACATTCTCGCCTACCTGGCCCAGCACGAGCGCAAGGAACTGCTGCGCTTCCTTACCTGCGGCAACGTCGACGACGGCAAGAGCACGCTGATCGGCCGCCTGCTGCACGACTCCAAGATGATCTACGAGGATCATCTGGAAGCCATCACCAAGGATTCCAAGAAGGTCGGCACCACCGGCGATGACATCGACCTGGCGCTGCTGGTTGACGGCCTGCAGGCTGAGCGCGAGCAGGGCATCACCATCGACGTGGCCTACCGTTACTTCAGTACCGCCAAGCGCAAGTTCATCATCGCCGATACCCCCGGCCATGAGCAGTACACGCGCAACATGGCCACCGGTGCATCCACCTGCGACCTGGCGATCATCCTCATCGATGCCCGTTACGGCGTGCAGACCCAGACCAAGCGCCACAGCTTCATCGCGTCCCTGCTGGGCATCAAACACATCGTCGTGGCCGTCAACAAGATGGACCTCAAGGACTTCGATCAGGGCGTGTTCGAGCAGATCAAGGCCAATTACCTGGCCTTCGCCGAGAAGATCGGTCTGCGCCCCACCACCCTCGAGTTCGTGCCGATGTCGGCGCTCAAGGGTGACAACGTGGTCAACAAGTCCGAGCGCTCGCCCTGGTACACCGGGCAGTCGCTGATGGAGATTCTCGAGACCGTCGAAGTGGCGGGTGATCGCAACTTCGACGACCTGCGCTTCCCGGTGCAGTACGTCAACCGTCCGAACCTGAACTTCCGCGGTTTTGCCGGCACCCTGGCCAGCGGCATCGTGCGCAAGGGCGATGAAGTCATGACGCTGCCGTCGGGCAAGACCAGCAAGGTCAAGTCCATCGTCACCTTCGAGGGCGAGCTGGAACACGCCGGTCCGGGCCAGGCGATCACCCTGACCCTGGAAGACGAGATCGACGTATCGCGCGGCGACATGCTGGTGCATGCCGACAATCGTCCGCAGGTCACCGACAGCTTCGAGGCCATGCTGGTGTGGATGGGCGAAGAGCCGATGCTGCCGGGCAAGAAGTACGACATCAAACGCGCCACCAGCTATGTACCGGGGTCGATCCCGAGCATCGTTCACCGTGTGGATGTGAATACCCTGGAGCAGGGGGGCGCTAGCGAGCTGAAGCTCAACGAGATCGGTCGGGTCAAGATCGCACTGGATGCGCCGATTGCTCTGGATGGCTACGAATACAACCGCACCACCGGTGCGTTCATCGTCGTCGACCGCCTGACCAATGGTACCGTCGGCGCCGGCATGATCATTGCCGACCCGGTCTCTCATGGCGGCGGACAGCACGGCCGCCTGGCCCATGTGTCTACCGAGGAGCGCGCCTCGCGCTTTGGCCAGCAGCCGGCTACCGTGTTGTTCACGGGGCTTTCTGGCGCCGGCAAGAGCACCCTGGCCTATGCCGTCGAGCGCAAGTTGTTTGACATGGGCCGCGCCGTATATGTGCTCGATGGCCAGAATCTGCGTCATGACCTGAACAAGGGCCTGCCGCAGGATCGCGCCGGGCGTGCCGAGAACTGGCGCCGTGCCGCGCACGTGGCGCGTCAGTTCAACGAGGCGGGGATGATTGCCCTGGCCGCCTTCGTCGCCCCGGATGCAGAAGGGCGTGAGCAGGCCAAGGTGCTGATCGGTCGCGAGCGTGCGCTGACCGTTTATGTGCAGGCGTCGCCGCAGATTTGCGCCGAACGTGATCCGCAGGGGCTGTACGCGGCCGGTGGTGACAACATCCCAGGCGAGGGCTTCCCTTACGATGTACCGCTGGATGCCGATCTGGTGATCGACACCCAGTCGCAGTCGGTCGACGAGGGCGTCAAGGCGGTGTTGGATCTGCTGCGTAGTCGCGGCGCGATCTGACATTCGCGATGCTGCATGAAGAGCCCCGCTTATTACAGACTGTGTGAAAACCTAGCAGTCTGAGAGCAAGCTGAAGACAATGCCTCCATCAGTCGATGCGGGCATTGTCGTTTATGGGCTACATCCAGGGCG
>NZ_SCFY01000027.1 GCF_007049795.1 Ectopseudomonas mendocina | reverse complement strand
AATCCCGGCGATAAGGGCTATCGCGTCCGCTTAAAAATACGCGGACACCATCGCCCTTAATGCTGGAGTTCGGAAGGTGACTTGGCTGGACGCTTACGACGATGACGGCCCTAGCGAAGATCTTCCCGCGTTTATCTCCACAACCAACGCCGGCGAGCTGTACGGGCTGAGGGAAGGCGAAAGCGTGGTGGATGCCATAGCTAGGAGCAAGGGCTCTACCCCATCTCCACGCCCCGCATAACGAAGCATCCATAATCAAGAGAAAGCGCGTCATGAGCCATATGGAAACGGAAATTCCGAGTAAAGAAAGCTCAAGTTTTCACCCCACGTTATCTGTGCTGAAGTATCTAAGCACCTGCGAGCCGCGCCCCGTAAAATCAAAGCAAACTGCACCGGATATTCGCGCCGCCAAGATCGCAAACTACAGCTTACTCTGCGCTGGCGTTGTTTTAGCGACAGTGGCAGTACTTGCAGGATGGCATCGGCATATAGCGCCCCTGCATACAGCTGTAGCAAAGCTGACCCTAATTCTAGCTGCGCTTTCGGCATGCTTCGTGGTGGTAGCTTTCTCAGCCCCCATCATTGCGTCAGCCATCAATCTTTTTTGGTGGAAAAAGATCAATTTCAAGAACTTATCAGACGACATTCAGCACGAATCAAAATTAGCGGCTGAATTAACGAGATACGACGAGAAAACGCTATCAAATGCCAAGTACTGGCTAGACCTACAAGCCAAACGTGCAGAAGCCCGAGTGTCTTATTTCTTCGGGGAGAAAACCGCTGCCCTCGCCTTGCTCGGCATGGCGTACATATGCGCCAAAGAGTTCGGAGGCCTGCAGTGGGTCGGTGAGTCTTTGAAAGTCGGGCTCAGCCTGGGAAACATAGGAAATACAATTCTACTGGCTGTCATTGCATTCATTTTTGGAATTTCTATCGGTGCACTTTTCCTGAAGCATATTGCGCACCGCTACCGTTTCCAAATCGAGCTAATTGATATCGCACTCCGATGTGCAATCCTTCAGCCAGTGACAATTGCAACCGAGCAAGATCGCAACAACTGATCCTGAGAGGCGCCTCAGGAACGAGCAGACCTGCGCGTCGACATGCAGCCGGAGGGATTCGGCGCGAAAAGAGCCAGATCGCCGACGCACAGAGAAAACAACTTACTCCTTCCCGAGAAACCACATACCCAGCGCCAAAACGCCTAAGCCTGCGGCTTTTTCGCATTACCGCAGCGCCTTCCTTTATCATCCTTGGCACCGTGTGGTGGGTGATTTCCGGTCACTGGCTCAGGGCGCTCGGCTGTTGCATCCAGTGGCATTCAGCATCAACCGTGGCGACTGAACAGGCCTGACATTGCCAATGCTGACACCAGGTCGACTGAGCGGTATGTGTCAGCCTGGATGTAGCCATCACCCCAAAATTTTAGCGGCTAAAATCGCCGCCTTCGCGTATCAGCGATCTGGACAGTGGTAAACCATGAATGCAGTAGAAATTGAGTCCGCCATTTCCGACCTGGCCCTAGAGCCCTTTGACGCAGCAGAGTTTCCGTTCGCTTTTCTTGCCGCATTTGGCAACAAGGAAACCGCGCTCAAGCGCCTACGCGCCGGCAACAACAACGCCTCGGACGTGCCTGGGGGCGTACTACTGCGCAGCAATATTCATATCGCCACCTGCGAGCCCGGCACCGTGGGCGAAACGCTCAAGGCCCTGCGTGCCAGCCCGGCCACCACAAAAGCCAAAGCCAAGTTCATCCTTGCCACCGACGGGCAAACGCTGGAGGCCGAAGAGCTGATCACGGGTGAAACCATCACCTGCGACTACCCGGATTTTCCCAACCACTTCGGCTTCCTGCTGCCGTTGGCCGGCATCTCCACCATCAAGGAGATCAAGGACAACCCCATCGACGTGCGCGCCACCAGCCGCCTGAACAAGCTGTACGTCGAGCTGCTGAATGAGAATCCGGACTGGGCCAAGGCTGAGCGCCGCGCCGACATGAACCACTTTATGGCGCGCCTGGTGTTCTGTTTTTTTGCCGAAGACACCGACATCTTCACTGGCGATGGCCTGTTTACAAAGACGGTGGAGCAGTTCAGCGAGCGCGATGGTTCCAACACCGACCAGGTGTTATCGGAAATCTTCCGCGCCATGAACATCAAGCTGGCCGAGCGTGCCATTGCAGAACCGCGCCTGCCTGGCTGGGCCAACAAATTCCCGTATGTGAATGGCGGATTGTTCTCGGGCAGCACCGAAACACCGCACTTTACGCGCATGGCGCGCACTTACCTGCTGCACGCCGGCAACCTGAATTGGCAAAAAATCAACCCGGACATCTTCGGCAGCATGATCCAGGCCGTGGCTGACGATGAGGAGCGCGGCGCACTGGGCATGCACTACACCAGTGTGCCCAACATCCTCAAGGTGCTGAACCCACTGTTTCTGGATGATCTTCGTGCGCAACTGGATGCGGCTGGCGACAACAGGGCCAAGCTGCTCAACCTGCGCAAGCGTATGGCACATATTCGCGTATTCGACCCAGCCTGCGGCTCCGGCAACTTCCTGGTTATCGCCTATAAGCAGATGCGCGAGATTGAGGCGGAAATCAATCGTCGCCGGGGCGAAGCTCACAATAAGTCCGAAATACCGCTGACCAATTTCCGAGGTATCGAGCTGCGTGACTTTCCGGCTGAGATTGCCCGGCTGGCGCTGATCATTGCCGAGTACCAATGCGATGTGCTGTATCGCGGCCAGCAGGATGCTCTAGAAGAGTTTCTACCGCTGGATGCGCAGAACTGGATCGCTTGCGGCAATTCGCTGAGGCTGGACTGGCTGAGCATCTGCCCGCCAACAGGTACGGGTGTAAAGCTTCACGCCAATGATCTGTTCGCAACCCCACTGGATCAGGCTCAGATTGATTTTGAAAATGAAGGTGGGGAAACATATATCTGTGGCAACCCGCCATATCTGGGCAATACCTGGCAGAGCGCCGAGCAGAAGGCCGAGATTCGCGATATTGCGGACGGGCGCACCAGCTCGACGGGCTTTCTGGACTACGTAGCGGGCTGGTTCATCAAGGCAGCGGATTACACCACCAAAGCCAAAGGTGTTGCAGCATTCGTGAGCACGAACTCGATCTGCCAGGGGCAATCGGTGCCGATCCTGTGGCCAATCGTTTTCGATGCCGGCTGCGACATCCTCTTTGCCTACTCTTCATTCAAGTGGGCAAACCTTGCTAGCCATAATGCGGGCGTCACCGTGGCCGTCATCGGCATCGGTGCGCCAACTAGCGCCCCCAGGCGCTTGTACGAGCATCAGGACGACGGCAAGGTGGCATTGCGAGAAGGCGCATCAATCACGCCCTATCTCACCATAGGCCCGCGCATCATCGTCGAAAAAAAGAGTACGCCGAAGTGCGGGCAAAGTGTCATGGAGTTCGGTAACAAGCCCAGCGACGGAGGGCATCTCCTGCTAAGTCGCGACGAAATTGCGCACCTCGGGCTGACCGAGGCGCAACACGAGCGCTTCATTCGCCGCATTTATGGCTCGCAGGACTTCATCAATGGCGGTTCGCGGTTTTGTATCTGGATAGAGGACGATCATCTGGACGAAGCCCGTGCGATTCCGGCATTGAACGAGCGCATCGAAGCTGTACGCGAGTTGCGCCTGAAAAGTCCAGACAAGGGCGCACGGACGATCCTTGCCAGGCGCCCGCATCAACTTAAATTGATGCGCATCGGAGTTTCACAAACCATCGTTGTGCCCAGCGTGTCATCCGAACGTCGCCCTTATTTACCTGCCGGCATTGTAGACGGGCAGACCACACTCACGAACCTAGCTTTTGGCCTCTACGACGCCCCGCTCTGGAACATGGCGCTCATCACCTCGCGCCTGCACCTGGTCTGGATAGGCACCGTCTGCGGAAAAATGAAAACAGACTTCCGCTACTCCAACACCCTTGGCTGGAATACTTTCCCCGTACCGCTGCTTACCGAACAGAACAAGGCTGATCTGACTGCTTGCGCCGAGGACATTCTGCTGGCACGCGAAGCCCACTTTCCCGCCACCATTGCCGACCTCTACGATCCAGAATCCATGCCGGACAATCTGCGCCACGCCCACGAGCGCAACGATGAAGTGCTGGAGCGCATCTATATCGGTCGCCGCTTCAAGAACGACACCGAGCGGCTGGAAAAGCTGTTTGACCTCTACACCAAGATGACAGCAGATACAGCCAAGGCCGCGCCGAAAAAGCCACGAGGGAAAACCGCATGAGCGAGCTGATTCTCTATGCTTCGGACGACGGCCAGACCCGGCTGCATCTGCGGGTAGAAGGCGAGAGCGTCTGGTTAAGTCAGCTGGAGCTTGCCGAGCTGTTCCTAACCACCAAGCAGAATGTCTCCCTTCACGCGAAAAACATCTTCGAGGACGGGGAGTTGAGCCCGCAGGCAACTGTCAAGGAATCCTTGACAGTTCAAGCCGAGGGCGGACGCCAGGTGCGCCGTAAGCTGATCCAGTACAACCTCGACCTGATCCTGGCCATCGGCTACCGGGTGCGCTCACCACGCGGCATCCAGTTCCGTCAGTGGGCCAGCACTCACCTCAAGGAGTTTCTGCTCAAAGGCTTCGTCATGGACGATGAGCGCCTGAAGAATCCCGGCGGCTGGGATTACTTCGACGAGCTGCTGGCACGCATCCGCGATATTCGTGCCTCGGAAAAACGCTTCTATCAGAAGGTTCGCGAGCTGTTTGCCCTGAGTACCGACTATCGGGCACACGAGCAGGAAACCGCCTTGTTCTTTGCCGAGGTGCAGAACAAGCTGCTTTACGCCACAACCGGCCACACCGCCGCTGAGTTGGTGGTCAAACGCGCCAACCCCAGTGAGCCGAATATGGCGTTGACCACCTGGAGCGGTTCACGCGTGCGAAAGCAGGATGTGATCATCGCCAAGAATTACCTAACTGCCGATGAAATCGACACGCTCAACCGCCTGGTGGTGATCTTCCTGGAGCAGGCTGAGCTGCGGGTTAAGCAGCGCCAAGACTTGAGCCTAGCGTTCTGGCGCAACAATGTGGACAAGATGCTGGCGTTTAATGACCAACCCATTCTTGAGGGCGCTGGGGCTGTCAGCCGAGAACGAATGGAGCGAGTTGCTCATGAGCGCTATGAGCTGTTTGACCAGCAGCGAAAGGAGGCCGAACGTGCCCAAGCAGATACTGACGACCTCAAGGAAATTGAGCAGCTCGAACACAGCATCAAACATCGGGTGGAGAAGCCCTGAGCCAATTGCTCAGCAGGCTGTGACAGCCTATGACACGTGCATATATTCGCTAGAAACCCCATTTTTCCAGCAGGCTGTTGGACGAATTAAGGACGCTAGCTCACCGATGAGCAGTGAATCGCCATGACAGAACAGACCAACCCAACCAATAGCTACACGGTGCCGTCGGTATCCATCGCTACAGCGCACACCGGGGCATCCAGCAAGGCCAATGAGCTGGGCATGCGCACCATGCAGGAGCGCGCCTATGCCAAACGCGGCGAACAGTATCTGCTGATCAAATCGCCGCCCGCATCGGGCAAGTCCCGCGCCCTGATGTTTATCGCCCTGGACAAGCTGAATAACCAGGGCCTGCAACAGGCCATCGTCGTAGTGCCCGAGCGCTCCATTGGCGGTAGCTTCGCCGATGAGCCGTTGAGCAAGCACGGCTTCTACTGGGACTGGCAAGTAGCCCCGCAGTGGAACCTGTGCAATGCACCTGGCATCGATGAGCCGCGTGTGGCCAAGTCCAAGGTAGATGCCGTACGCGCCTTCCTGAATAGCGACGACAAGGTGTTGGTCTGCACCCATGCCACCTTCCGCTTTGCCGTGGAAGAGTTGGGCATCGACGCCTTCGACAACCGCTTGATTGCCATCGACGAGTTCCACCACGTTTCCGCCAACCCAGACAACAAGCTGGGCAGCCAACTGAGCGCGTTCATCAACCGCGACAAGGTGCACCTGGTTGCTATGACCGGCTCCTACTTCCGTGGTGACAGCGAGGCCGTGCTGGCCCCGTCGGAAGAGAACAAATTTGAGACGGTGACGTACACCTACTATGAGCAGCTCAACGGCTATCGCTGGCTCAAGTCGCTGGATATTGGCTATTTCTTCTACACCGGCAGATACGTGGATGCGGTAGCCAAAGTGCTGGACCCGGCGCTGAAAACCATCGTTCACATTCCAAACGTAAATGCCCGCGAGAGCCTTAAGGACAAGGAGCGCGAGGTCAACGAGATCATGAGTGCGCTTGGCGATTGGCAAGGTGTAGACCCGACCACCGGCTTTCACCTGATCAAAGCCAAAGACGGCCGCACGCTGAGGGTGGCCGACCTGGTGGATGACAGCGACCCAAGCAAACGCTCCAAAGTGCTCGGCGCACTGAAAGACCCGGCACAGAAGAACAACCGCGATAACGTGGATGTGATCATCGCGCTGGGCATGGCGAAGGAAGGCTTTGACTGGATCTGGTGCGAGCATGCGCTAACCATCGGCTACCGTTCGAGCCTGACCGAAATCGTACAAATCATTGGCCGCGCTACCCGCGATGCCGAGGGTAAGGAACGCTCGCGCTTCACTAACCTGATCGCCGAGCCTATGGCTGATCAAGCTGCTGTAGCCGAAGCGGTAAACGATATGCTCAAGGCCATTTCCGCCAGCCTACTGATGGAACAGGTGCTCGCCCCGCGCTATGAGTTCACCCCGAAAGATACCGGGCCGAAAGAAGGCTTCAATTACGGGCCAGAGGGCTATCAAGCGGGCGGCACCAACCTGGGCGTGAATGAAACCACGGGCCAGTTCCATGTCGAGATTAACGGCCTGACCACACCGCAAAGCACAGAAGCCACGCGCATCTGCAAAGAAGACTTGAACGAAGTAGTGACCAGCTTCCTGCAAGACAAAACCGTCTTGGAGCGTGGCCTGTTCGACAAGGAAAACACCTTGCCGGAAGAGCTGACCCAACTGCGCATGGGCAAGATCGTGCGCGAGCGCTACCCCGATTTGAGCGACGTTGACCAGGAAGCCATCCGTCAGCACGCCATCGCCGCCATGAACATTACCCAGCAGGCCAAGCTGGCACTGGCGCAGGTCGATGCTAACGGTAGCGACAACGTGCAGGGCAGCACGGCATTGCTGGATGGCGTGCGCAAGTTCGTTAACGTGCGCGAACTGGATATTGACCTGATAGACCGGATCAACCCCTTCGATGCCGCCTATGCGGTGCTGGCGAAGGCGATGGATGAGAAATCCCTGCGCCAGGTGCAGGCCAGCATTGTGGCCAAGAAGGTGAGCATCCCCGAAGATGAGGCGCGAGAGCTGGCCAAGCGTGCTCTGCAGTTCAAGAATGAGCGCGGCCGCCTGCCCGACATCAACTCCGCCGATGCCTGGGAAAAACGCCTGGCTGAAGGCGTAGCCGCATTGGCACGCTACCGTGCCCAAGCCAAAGCGGCGCAGGGGGAATCCGCCAATGGCTGATATGAACGATGACGACCTGCTGGATGCGCTGGGGGTAGAAGTCCCCACGCTCCAGACAGCCACTCGAACTCCTCGCGAAGAGCGCATCATCGCCGGCTTCGAGGACATTCAGCGCTTCTATCAGACCCACGGCCGCGTTCCGCTGCATGGCGAAGACCGCGACATCTTCGAACGCTTGTATGCCGTGCGCCTGGATCAACTGCGCAAGCTGCCAGAGGCACAAACCCTACTGGCTGGCCTGGATACTCACGGCCTACTGTCAGGTACTGCTGTCACCACGACCAATGTGGATGACCTGGATGAGGACGCCTTGCTCGCCGAGCTGGGCATCGGCAGTGAGTCCGTCGAGCAGGACGACATCACGGTACTGCGGCATGTGCGTTCCAGTGCGGCAATAAAGGCGGCAGAAGAGATGGCCGCTCGGAACCCCTGTAAAGACTTCGAGAAGTTCAAGCCGCTGTTTGATGAAGTGGAAGTAGGCCTCAAGCAAAAGCGCTGGGTGGCCAAGCCTTTTGGCAAGAACGCCAGTATTGAGGCTGGAGACTTCTTCATTCTGAGCGGGCTCATTGCCTACGTCGCAGAAGTCGGGGACACCTACAAAACGCCGAATGCGGAGACGAATGGGCGTTTGCGCGTCATCTACTCCAATGAGACGGAAAGCGATCTATTGCTACGATCCCTACAGCGGGCGCTTTACAAGGACAGTGAGGGGCGTGCCGGATCTCGGCTGATCAAGGTCGACTCAGGCCCACTGTTCAGCGACATCGCCGAGCCGGACGACATAGAAAGCGGCACTATCTATGTGCTGCGCAGCCAGTCTAACCACCCCTTCGTGGCCGAGCACCGCGAGCTGATCCACAAGATCGGCGTGACCGGTGGCAAGGTGGAAACCCGCATCGCAGGGGCGGACAAAGATGCCACCTACCTGCTGGCTGATGTGGAGGTGGTCGCTACTTACAAGCTGCACAATCTGAACCGCACTAGGCTGGAAAACATCTTCCACCGCCTGTTCGGCGCGGCGCAGCTGGACTTAACCATCGAAGACCGCTTCGGCCATCCAGTCAAACCCAGGGAGTGGTTCCTAGTGCCGCTGCATGTGATCGATGAGGCGGTTGAGCGCATTCGGGATGGATCGATTACCGATTTCGCATATGACCCAAAAACGGCTCGCCTGGTCAGCCAAGGCACAGCTAAAGCGTGATGATCAAATCCGGGCGAAAGCCTGTCTCTTCACCCGGATACCCCCTCGGATTGCACACCACACGGGTGCCCGCCACGTCATAGTCGGCCGCGGTATGTGAATGCCCATGCACCCACAGCGCCATCTGCTCGCCACCCATAAGGCCTTCCCAGCGATTGGCATACGCGGCATCCATATGAGTGCCGGCGCGCGGGCTGCCCTGGAGAGAGCGTAGCGTCGGCGCATGATGAGTGATCACCACCGTTGGCCCGCCAAATGGCTCTGACAGCTTCATGCGCAGCCAGTCTTTCGTCTGCACTGACTGGGCAACCAAATCTGCGGGCCGGATGCGCCTGTAGCTTTCAGTTCGGATCTGCCGGAAGTCGTTCAGCGCATTCTGGGCACTCATGCACGCCATCGGCGGGTTGCCGGTAGCAGCGAAATCCGTCCACATGGTTGCCCCAAGAAACCGCACGCCGGCCAGGATCACCTCATCCCGATCCAACACTCGCACTCGGTCATCCTGCGCCGCCCTTAATTTCTGCAGGGTGTGCGTGAGGTGCCCGCCGTAAAACTCATGATTACCTGGGACGTACAGCACCGGCCCAGAGAAGGATTTCTTGGCCCACTCAACAGCACGCGCTTTGACATCGATGTCCCCCGCCAGAATGACCACATCACAGTCCAGAGGCTCTGGAGCAAATGGATTGAACTCATTGTGCAGGTCGGACAGCAGGTGAATACGCATCATCATTTCTCGGTGATTTAGCCAGGCTGAGCGGCGAGCCCTACCAGGTGCATAATCACATATACCGGCCCGCGTTCTATCGAACAATCAGCAGCAATGGCCCGTGCTAGAGGCCTCATTGAATACTTTCGTTCATTTACGCTTACTTTCGGTAATATCCAGATAACTCAGGATTACTGAAGGTTAAGAAATGGACTTCACCCCCATCATCGCCCAGGTCTGGGGCACGCTGGGCTGGTTTATCCCGCTGATGCTACTGATCGGCCTGCTCAAGTCGCCTTGGGCCAAGGGTCATATCGGCGAACTCCTGGTGCGGCTGTTTGCCCATTGGCAGCTGGATAAGCAGACCTACCGCCGCCTGCACAACGTCACGCTGAACACGCCAGACGGCACCACGCAGATCGACCACGTATTCCTCTCGCCCTACGGCATCTTTGTGCTGGAAACGAAGAACATGAGCGGCTGGATCTTTGGCAGTGAACAGCAGCCACAGTGGACGCAGAAGCTCTACAAACGCACCTTCAAATTCCAGAACCCGCTGCGGCAGAACTACAAGCACCTCAAAGCCCTGGAAGCCACCCTTGGCGTAAAACCCGAGCACCTGCACTCGGTGATCACCTTCATCGGCGGCAGCACCTTCAAAACCGAAGTGCCAGACAACGTGACCCAGGGCATCGGCTTTATCCGCTACATCAAGTCATTCCAGCAGCAGGTATTCAGCGAGTCTGAAGTCGACGCCATGCTGCAAGCCCTGCAAAACAGCCGCTGCGCGCCAACCCTCGCCACCCACCGCGAGCACGTGCAAAACCTCAAGCGCCGGAGTGACCCGACAGTCGAGAGGCAATGCCCGAAATGCGGCAGCGCGTTGCTGATTCGTACCGTGAAATCAGGGCCGAAAGCGGGGCAGCAATTCTGGGGATGCTCGACATTTCCCAAGTGCAGAGCCGTGCAAAGCCTTTGAGAAAACCGAGAACACAACATCCGAGCGTATTCAGACTGAACATAGAGCTCCCCCTTTACGGGGAACTGCTCTCAGTGGCCAGCCACCAGATTGGCCCGACAACTAATAAGACGCCAACTGAGCGCTGGTCACATAAAGAAATTATTCACGGCTTCGACCTTAGCTACCAAACCGAATCAAGCGAGATGAATGCTCATGATGCTAGATCAGATGTTCTCCGCAGAAAATTTTCGCCATATCTATGACATTGAAAATCGAAAAGGTGTCGATCTGGCAACACGCTATTTCCCGGCATTAAAACCGTTAACACTCGCTATAAGAGAGAAAGTACAAAGCATTCGCGACCTTAGAAAAATCGAAGCCACATTTAAAGCTGAAGACTTTCAAGAGAGGCTACGCAATTTAAAAGACGAACTTGCAATTCTGAAAGAACAAAAATCCTCTGCGATTGACACTCTTATGAGTGAAATAAGCCAAAGAGTTCTCAAACCATGCTTCAAGATCTGCCTGTCTCAGAAAACCGGACCAAAGGGAAAGCCAGTTTTTTGCATTGATACGGAGCCAGAAACATTCTTTGTTATCAAGCAGCTTCAACGCAATATTCATTTTATATATGGCGTCAAACAAGCCAATCGTCACGACTTAGCTTGCCAGCTTCGCGACATACTCCGCAGCAAATTTCCTTTCGAGATCGTCCGCACCGATATCTCGTCATTCTATGAGAGCATCGACCGCAAGCGACTATTGGAAAAAATTGATCGTGACCAACTATTGAGCCCAGCGTCAAAGAAATATATTAAGCAGGTATTAGACTCATACGGTGATATATCCGGCGCCACGACAGGCATCCCCAGAGGGGTCGGTATTAGTGCGTATTTGGCCGAACTGTATTTAAAACCAGTTGACACCTCAATTATAAAGCTTCCCGGCCTAGTTTTATATTGTCGATTTGTCGATGATATCGTTGCCGTTTTTGCACGACCACCAGCAGGTAAAGCTCTTGGATCCTTCAAGGACCAGATCACCTCAATCTTTGGCGAAAACGGGCTTACACACAATACTGCCAAAACATCTGAACTCAACTTAGCCAACACCAACCCGAAGAAATTCGAGTATCTGGGCTATCGCTTCTTAGTCGAATCGGGAGGAAAAGTTGATATCAGCCCAAGCGCAGCCAAGGTAGCAAAGTATAGAACACGGATAAATTCAGCATTTGCAGAATATTGGCGAGAGAAGTCGATCAGCTCAAGGAGCGCATACAGAAAGCTAGTTGGACGCGTGAAGTTTCTAACGGGCAATACACGCCTTTCTAACAGCAAATCATGTGCAGCGACCGGGATTTACTTCAACAACCCTATCGCAACAAACCTAACTAGTTTCGCACTACTCGACAAACAGCTCAGCAGGCGCATTGATGAGCTCAAGCGAACCAGCCTGCAAAAACAGCTAAAAAAACTCAAATTCACTACAGGCTTCGAGCAGCGCCGATTCCACAACTTTAGTACAAAAGAACTGCAAGTTATTGTGAGGACCTGGAAGAATGTCTAAGCGGCGCACGTCATTCACACACAAGAAGCAAAGAGCAGTATTAATGGACATGCTGCCATTTGAGGTGCCTCCGACATTCTCCAACCGAGGATACTATCGTTTTTTGAGAAACAATAGCGTCGAGATAGAGAATGGGCTGCTACGCTGGATCTGTGAAACGCCTGATCTAAACCAGACAATGCGGCTACTATTCGGAATTGATTCCAAGACTCAAATCTTGACAGAAAAAATAACGGAATGGGGAAAACAAAAAACACGCCACTATTTACCGCTAAAAAAATGCCAAATGACGACCATACCCTTCAGTTTCCGCGTCGCCCATAACCTTGATGGCCGAACATTAAGTATCGCGCACCCACGCAACCAGGTTGCAGTTGCGAACTTCTATGCAACACACAGCGCCCTAATAACGTACTACACATCCATTAGCGAGTTCTCTATACGTCGCCCTGTGTCGGTATCACGCTATGCTTATTATAAAGACAGGCTTCATGAGGAACGCCTAGACGAAGCAGGGGGGATTGAAGAGGAGGACCGGGAATACGAGCAACTGGGCTCCTACTTTGTATACAAAAAATACAGAAACATTCATCGATTCTTTGAATCTAACGAGTACCATCGCAGCGAGAAAAAATACAATGCGATGATACAGATTGATGTAAACAAGTGCTTCGATAGTATCTACACTCACTCGCTGCCCTGGGCCATTCTCGGCAAGGATCAGACAAAATTTTATCTCGAAGAATCAAAGAGCACCTTCGCTGGGCAATTTGATGCCCTCATGCAGAACCTGAATCACAAAGAAACTAACGGCATCGTCATTGGCCCTGAATTTTCTCGAATTTTCGCAGAGATCATTTTGCAGTCGATCGATACGGAACTCCTCAAGACATTATCAACCAGAGACAACCTAACTCACAAAGTTGATTACGAAATCTTTCGATACGTGGATGATTTTTTTATTTTTTACAAGGACGAATCCACACAAATAAAAATATTTGAAACTCTCCAAGAAATCCTAAAATCTAAAAAACTAAGCATTAACAGCGCAAAAATTAAACACTATCAAAAGCCAATAATCACCGAAATCACAATAGCCAAAGAGCGCATTTCCACCCTTTTAAATGAAGAGATCGACCCAACATGCAAAGAGGAGTCAATGGACGATCCCACCATCCCTCCAACAAAGAAACTATCCTGCACCACCAATGCAAATCGCTTGATAATTAGGTACAAGTCCGCAATAAAAGAAGCTGGCGTTGCCTATGGCGATCTGTTGAATTACACCTTCGCCATAATTGAGAACAAGCTCGAAAAATTATTAAAACTCTATATCGAGTGTGACAAATCAGATCTAGACCGAAAGCGCCTCTCCAAAACTTTGCTTGCGATCATGGAGTTCGCTTTTTTTGCCTATTCAGCCAGCCCAAAAGTAAACCACACCATTCGACTCTGCAGGATGATTACAACCTCTGTAGATTTCTTGCACGCACAGGGCCTTCCATACGAACTGAAACATTTGCTATTTAAATACGCTCACGAAAACGTATTGCAGCAACTTGAAAAAAACACAATGAGCATTCATCGCGAAATTGAGAGCTTATATTTACTAACTTCTTTATCCAAGATTGGCAGGGAGTACTGGTTACCGACTTCAGTTCTTCTTCGACACTTCCTTATAGAAGAGGACAATAGTACAGGAGCCTATATCCGCCCAGCGGGCTTCATGAGCCACTTCTCAATTACAACGATGCTAGCCTATATTAAAGACAAGGTTCGATACACGAAACTAAAATCCTTTCTAGAAGACCATATTATTTCCAAAATTGATCACATGAAGGCTCACTACCCCAATGATGCCGAGACATTAATTTTATTTCTTGACCTAATAGTCTGCCCTTACATAAGTACAGCCACCAAGGCACATATTGGGCAAATATTCTCCTTAGATGCAGCGGGTCTATCGTCAGTTCAGGCATCCCACGACCAATGGTTCACCGCCTGGGGTAATAAGTTTGACCTAGGTAAAGAGCTCGACGCAAAGCGAAGCCGCGAGGTATACTGATCGTGGCGCTCCGCTTTACCCTTAATGGCTGTTGGCAGCCCACACACAAGCGCCTGCTCTCTCCCTATATCAATTGGGGGGCGGGCAACCAGACGGTAGGAGCGGGCCGTCTTATACACTTTTCGTTAGCAGTAGCTCTCTGAAAATTTTTGCCCATGCCAGATGCGGACGTGTGAATACTCCACGTGCAGTTTCGTGGCATGCAAAAGAATCCAGCATTGAAACTATTGCAACCACGTTCTCTTCAGCGCCCTAGCTACAGGTTTTCGTAAACGGGCCGGTGCAATGCCGGACTTTCCCCGGCATGCTGCACCCTCTGTCACAGTAATGTTGAACGGGCCATTAGTACTTTTTTCCTGCTCGTTGAGCATCTCCTCCTGCCGCACCACATTACAATCCTAAGCAAAGCCCAACGGCACCTGCTGCGACGCAAATTCTGACCTGCTGTCTACGAGGTCCAACGCAGACACCTTCCCTTGGAATGTTGCCGGTGGTGCTGGCGAAGTCGTACGCCGACGCCCCCATCCTCATTCCCAGGAGGGGCGGGGATGCAAGACGAATCCCCTCAGATGGACCTCATCGAAGGAATCCCGGCGCTTGGCTTCTACCCCCTCAACAGCACAAAAAACAGTACAGTGGCGGTACAGTGCCCAGCTTCTACAGATTTCGTTCAGTTACGCTTAAACCGCTCTACGACGCTACTTCCAGCTCACTGTACCTACGCTAAGCTACGCCCGGTTTTACTGGGTTTGCAGCGTTTCTAGGCAACTCATAATCCTTTGGTCCACGGTTCGAGTCCGTGTGGGCCCACCATATGAAACAACGACTTAGGTCAGCCACTGCGCTGGCCTTTTGTCGTTTTAGGGGCGAATAAAAAATTTGCGTACCGTTTTGCGTACCGTTTCATTTTTGCTGATTTGGAACGCAGCAAAACGGCCCTCTCGCAGATTGACACTCAGGCGGCACTCCAATAGGTTTGTGCTCCCCTTCTAAAGGGGCCGGAATTGGCGTTTCGGTCTGAGACAGGGCTAAGCAAGGCTTAGCTCTGAGCATGGCTGTGTCTTTATGGGCGGGCCGTGCGGGGCATCTTCGGATGCGCCGGCCCTCAGACCGGTACGCCAACCCGTGCGGTCTGCTCACCCAGTTGGCGTTGGGTGGCAGAACTATTCCGTTCTGAGGATCACACCATGAATGAAACCAGCACGTCCCCTGCCGAGACCACCGAGTCTTTCTCCGGTAGCAATCATGCCGATACTGGCACCATTGATGGCTTCACCCCACTGCATAGCAGTGACCCTCTCTGCGTTATCGGCTACCCCAGCAATACAGCTGCACTCGATCTTTACGATGCCGCAACGCATCGGCACTCCGCCGTCCTTGGAGTGCTTTGTGTACTCAGCAGCACGCCAGACCTGAACGAACTAAGCACTTCTAGCCTGCAGAATTGCATCCAAGCCATTCGCATCCTCAGCGAAGACGCAGCGGCTCTATACGCCGGAGCCTGGCAAGCATTGCAAAACGAGAGCCACTAGCCTTGCGGCAGGAGCAGGCATTAGTCGCCTGCTCCTTTTGAAACCAGCTCAGCTTCAAATCGTTGCACAAACTCAACAAGACCAATGTTCAACGCCTGGCAGATATCGCGCAGCTGGACGAGATCGATACGGCGCAAGCCACGCTCGATATCGCTAGCAAATGACTGCGGACGCTCCAGTGCCTGGGCAAACTGAGATTGGGTTAGACCAGCCTCAACGCGGCACTGCTTCAGCAACCTGAGCAGAATCAGGTTCTCATCTCGATACACCGATTTTTCCACGTGACGCCCCGACTCCTTGACAAGCTGCAAAGGTATATCTAATCTTCGGATATCCGATTTACAGATATTCAGGTATTCGCTTTACAGGAGCACTCATGAAAAGCCCAACTCGCCCCTCACCGGCCCGTGAAAATCTGCAGTTCCAGCTAGACCTGAAAACACAGGAAGTACTGATGGAGCTGAACGCCCTGCTGCGCTCGCTTGGCGTACCAACCGTCCAGGCTCAGGCTGCCATCGCTGAGTGGGAAGGCAACATCCTGCTCGAAGAAGATCCTGGCACGAAGCTTCCGCTCCACTACCTGCCAGTTTCACTGATTCCAAAGTTCATTGATCAGATCCTGGATCAACTGACTGCTGGCTACAGAGCTGAAGCCATCCAGATGAGAGACGGAAGCCGCATCATGGAGAACGTAGTCCGCTTAGTCACCATTCTGAAGCCAGCTAACAAGCCTGAAGCCGGTAGATTTGATCCAAGCCGTCTGCTTCGTGACGTTATCGCCCTACAACCTTCGCAGGAGCTTACTCCGGCCCACAACCCCCAGGGGGCCTTGTAAGTCCATGCGCACGTCCACAATCAAAATCCAGGCGATGACTATTCCCTATCTGACTGACAGTAACGGGGAACGCTACTGGCCTATGCGTCCCTTGTGCGAAGCCATTGAACTGAACTGGCACAGTCAGGCTGCAAAACTACACCCCCCTCGATATACAGCTCGTGAGTACGATGTGTGCCTACCAGGGCACCCTCCGATGAAGCGGGCACTCTGTTTGCCACACGCAGAATTCGAGTTCTGGCTCAAAGGGCTGAGCTCACGCAAAGTAAACCCTGCGGCACGATTGCGCGTGGATCAGCTGCGCACACATTTCTTCGGAGATGCTTCCGCCGAGAAAAAGCACCCGGAGGAACTGGCAGCTGCTGCGCCTAAGGTCCTGAGCCGCATTCTGAACTGGCGCCTACAGCAGACTGAGCCCTCTGACCGTTCGGACTTGGCCAAGCAGATCACTGGCCAGTTTCGCGAAAAGAACGGCTTTGAAATTGCTGAAGCCCAAGAGCATCAGCTGCGCGGTGCAGTCGCCTCGCTCAGCACGATCATCTATCAGCATGATCGCGCGAAAATGCCGAGTCAGATGCCCGTATCGGCTCGGGTCGACTCGATCATCAAATCCATCGTAGACGCCCGCCCTCAGCGCAACCTGCTCGACTCTGACTTCGCGGCTCTGCTGTGCAGTATTGAGCTGGAGGGACAACATCACAGCAACGCACAGCACGAGCAGCCCTAGACCATGGCCACACTTGAGGAGGTGATGGCCGTGCTGTACTCGGCAGGCGAACCCATGCCAGGTAGCTGCATGAGCGACGATGAAGCCTTGGCCTATGCACGGCAGCATTTGGTTTATGGCGGCTACTGCTTGGTGCGGAACTGGCGCTGGCTCGATCTGAAGGTCACCGAAAGTCAACGTCTGATGCTGGCAAAGACCCGAAGGCAGCCTGCGTTGATCTATGCGCACACAGTCATTTATGACAGTGAGAGAAGGTGGGACGTAGGGGATTTCGTACGAACGTCGCTCCTGCACCAACATGATGGATTTCATTTCAGAACGCTTAACACAACCTACCTGCTTTTAGGCCCAGGTACGCGCATGCGAGCCAGTGCAGAAGCCGCTGCGAGCATTTTCTGATCCTGCAACACATTTACTTATCTGTCGGCATAGCCATGTATACGCACCCCATCTTGCAGAAGCTGCTTGAGCAGATCGACGACTTACCCTTCAGCAGACCTGTTACCGGATACCTGATTGATGCCTATATTCGCGGATCAAGCTGCTATGGGATCACACATAAGCATGTGAGAGCAGACCGTTTCAGAGACGGCGCCTACATTCATACGTCAGCCATCATCGACATCCAGAGAGAGGGGCCGTTCTGGGTGCTGCACACGTTGAGCGGCAGTTTCTACGTGATCCTGAGTTTCAATATTCTCAGAGGCGCACAATCTCTAGATGACTATCTGCAACGACTGCTGACAATGTCTCACCCAGAGCCCTGGCAGTTGCACTAGCAGTGCGCGGGGATCGCCGATGCGACATGGCATGAGTGTCGCAGGAAGCACTGCGATACACAGAGAGTGTCGCAGACCACTTATGCGACACACATGGGTTGTCGCACAGGTACGCTGCGACACGCTGACCATGTCGCAACGACACACCAAGTATGTCGCACCAAGGCTCTGCGACACTCGGATCGTGCCGTTAGCGGCAGTTTGAGTGCCCGACGCGACGCTGGATCCAGCCAAAGTGGACAGCCAAGCTGCCAGTTGCGGCACTAATAGCGCCAAAACTGGCACTCCTTTTTTTGGTTATATTATCGTTGACCCCCCCGCAAACACTGACTTCGTCGACTTTTTTCATAACCAAATCCTCACTGCGTGGCCAGCTTTTTTGAATGCAACCATTTCGGCGCGCCGGCCATGCGCCGCACCGCCATCCCCGCATCGCCACTTCAGCGCCATGGCGCTGGCTGCTCTTCGATTTTGATGACAAAACGCTTGCGCGCGCTCTTGCTCACCGCGCACGCTGAATGAAGATGAAGCGTGTCGCGCGAGTGAGAGCGCGCACCTCTTACTCGCGGCGCGAGTAAGGGGGCGTTGAGGCAGTTCGGACGTAACGAGAAAAACGGAGCGGCTGCGGAGTGTTTCAGTGGAGTTCGAGCTGACACAACGCCGTTCGCGAAGCGGCTTAGCTTTGTCATCAAAACAACAAGAAGAGAGATGACAGCGATGCAACCTACGACCTTGCAGCGGTACCAAACCCGGGCACAAAACTTTTATCGGTCTCACTGCGGTGAGGACGATCCATCTTCGGCGCAGATCTGCGCAGCTTTGCTTGCCTGTGCACCGGACTATCGACCGAATGCGTTCAGCACCCTCAAGAACACCCTAATGAATGACCAGCTTGCCCGGCGAAACATCGAGGCAGCAAACACCATCAGAGCGCTGGTCAACCCGGTCACGGCACCAGGCAGTCAGATAGTGAAAAAGCCCAAGCCGGGGCAGATTCGGAAAGTCCCCTTCGAAGACTTTAAATTGCTGCACCAGCACCTGCGCGCAGGCGGCAATCTCGACGAAGCCGCATCACTGGTGCTCGCTTATTGCCTCGGTGTACGCCCATGCGAGATGCGCACGATCACTATCTCCGGCAACCACGTGCACATCATTGGAGGCAAGAAATCGGCTGAACTGCACCGTGGCGCTGACCGCACCTTGGTAATCGACAAACCAAGAACGCTGAAGTTGGTGGAATGGGCCGCGCAGTGGATGGCCGGGTGCCCACGCACTAATACCGCCATCAGAGACTGCCTGCGCAAGGAGTGCCGACGCCTCTGGCCCAAGAGGAAAAAGCAGCCAACGCTGAAAAGCTTCCGGCACCAGATGGGATCAATTCTGAAAGCATCCGGAGAAAGCCCAGAAAGCATGGCTTACATCATGGGGCACCAGTCCATCTCGTCGATCAGCGTGTACGGTGATGGCCGACTGGGCGCAGGCATGAAATCACATGTACGCCCCGCAGAGAGCGCCGTCTTGGCGAGCATTCGCCAGCCGCAGAAGCCACCTCGATATGGTCAGGGGCGCATTCTGGGAGCAATCGAATTTCCCGCCGCAACCCGGGGCCATTGGTATACGGAGATGAAGCAACGGCAAGCAGGCAAGATCCTACCTGCTCCGCAGTCGTAGCCACGTGACTGCTGTGAGTGGCCCCTAGTCGCAGGGATCTATAGCTCGCATGAAAAATCTCCAGACATGCTCGGGGCTATTGAATGAGCTATTGCGGCCAAGCACTCTGGGGCAGGGGAAGTATGGCTGTGGCACCTTGTGACCACCACCGTGGATGGGCACCAGCTCCACACTTGCCGTCCTAGCCTCCTGCCACTGGAATAGCTCAGGCTAGGGCTCGCTCGCATCACCTGGAAGCCGGAATACGCTGGACTAGTGCAGGCTGTGTATATCCAGCAAGTCGAGCAAAGTAGCTCTCGCTCACCTGCGCTGAAATCACCTAGCCTCGCTCGCTCATCCCCCAGAAGCCAACGTCTCCGCCCTCTACGGAATTGATAGGATCATCTGTGCCGTTGACCAGTATCACCAGCAATGCCTTGCTGACCGCGCCAGGCGCGGATGAACGCAGTGAGTAGGCTGCTCCCCACGTACCCTTCAGGCTTGATCTGCGCTAACAGCACTTTGGCGGCACGCCGTTGCGATTTGGGGTGCAGCGCATCAGCTTTTAATGCCTGGCGACATGTCAATTTACGGTGTGGGCGCTTGAGGTTCTGACACGTTATTCCGGGGGTTCTGACCCACTCGCGCTGATGGTTCTGTCCCTCCATTCCAGTGATTGTGAGCCACTTTGCTGGTGATTCTGACCCATCCCTCAAGCACTAAACTGTCTGCTCTCACGTCCTGTAGGTCACCGCAATTGATTGAGGAAGGCAGCAAAAATGTCTATGCCGATCTCGGTTGCACCGATGCTGACGTAATGCAGCGCAAGGCCAGTAAACGTTCGGCCAAGCCACCTTCCGAACTCCTGCATTAAGTCCTCGTTTTTTAAGCGGACGGCATCGCTCATCGATAGCGGTGATCACCCAGGTTGCAGGTGATGGTAGGCTTTACGCCAGCGGCTCTTTCACCAGCGAGCCATGAAGCCAGGAGTGCTCAATGGCCCACGTCTGGATAACATCCAAGCTTGCCAGCTTGGCCATATGCATAGCAGGGTTGATGTCGACTTCTCACCTAGTGGCTTCAACACAAGCCACAGAAAAACGGATATTCAAAACCGAAGATATCGCCAGGGTAAAAGAACTCGGCGAGCTGGCCATTTCTCCCGACGGGACAACACTAATTTTCCAAGTAACCGAACTGAACGGTGATGGCGATCAGCGGGAGGGCGCGCTCTGGAAGATGAGTCTGAAGGAACGACGCGCTTCGAAACTTTTCCCTGATCAGCATGATGACAGCATGCCTGCCTGGTCGCCTGATGGTTCGAAGCTGGCGTTCCTTCGAGCCGATGAGGGAGCGACGCAGCTTCATGTCCTGGATTTGACACGAGGCCTGGTCTGTTCACTGACCGATCTGGAGAACGGCGTTAACGACTATCGATGGTCACCTGATGGTCAAAACATTGCCTTCACCTCGGCTGTAGCCATCGCTCAGGCGCCCGTGCCGCCGCCTGGGGTCAGGATAATCACACGGGCCGATTTCCGATCTGAAGAAGTAGGGGGCGGTACTGCCTCTTTGCCCCAAATTTGGGTGGTGGCGGTCGACTCTCACTGTGGCACGCAGACCCCAAGACAGCTGACGCAGGCGTCTGTAGCAGCCACGTTGGCATTCTGGTCTGTCGATAGCCGCTCTATCCTGTTCACCACGAACGATACGATGGAAGCCTATTACGGCGCAGGCACGTCTACTTTGCGCAGTGTTGCCCTAATTGATGGCCAGCAGAGCGTGGTTAGGCCTTTCAAGGTGCCGGGAACCAGCACAGACATGGAAGCGGCTCCGCAGCTTTACCTCAGCCCCAACGGTTCGAAGGTCGCCTTTTCAATGGGCAATCCAGAAGCCCCGTCGGACTTCGCCCAAGATGATGTTTTCGTGATGGATATGGTTACTGGCGAAACTACCAACATAACCGTGGGCTATGACCGTGAGGTGGGCGGTGATGGATTGATGTGGCGGGATGATCGCCGACTGATCAGTATCAAAAGCGACGCGGGCAACGCCAATCTGATCGAGTTGGACATCCTGACCCAGAAGGTTCGGCCACTATGGATTGGCCGCCACGTGGTACAGAGTTTTCATCTAGCTCAGGAAAGCAATCGGCTGATTGCTGTCGCCTCTAGCTTCGTAAGCCCGCCTGAGCTTTATGAGGTTGCTGATGGTACCGGCATGCAGATATCCGAGATCAATCGGCATATTCGAGATGAATTGCTGCTCACTGCCCCTGAAGAAATCACATACGAAGGCCCAGGCGGCGAAACAATTCATGGCTACTTGCATCAGCCACCGATGCTCACTGCCTCGCAGAGGTATCCCCTGATCGTATGGGCGCACGGCGGGCCATATAGCTGGTGGAGCAGCGCTTTTGACGGAGATATCCAGGCCATGGCTGCTGCTGGCTATTTCGTCTTGTATGTGAACCCGCGAGGCAGCATGTCATACGGCCAAGTTTTTGCCGGCAGCCTCGCCGGAGAATGGCCAGGGCCTGAGTATGATGACACGATGGCGGGCGTGGATTACGTGCTTGCCCACCATGAGATCGATGCAGAAAAAATCGGCATCGCAGGTGGTTCAGCAGGCGCGATCCTGACGGACTGGGCCATAACCCACACGAACCGATTCGGCGCTGCCGTTTCGATCAGTAGCGTTGCGGATAATTCGCTCTATTGGTTCTTGGGCGATCAGCCTGACATGGCAGACCCCGATAAATATCCCTGGCTGGATGAAAAGGATAAGGCTCGGTCGCCGATAACTCATGGGCTCGACGTCTCGACGCCTACGCTTTTCATGAGTGGAACCAGAGACTATCGAACGCCTTCATCCGTAGGCAGCGAGTTGATGTTCAAGTTGCTTAAGCACCTGAGAGTGCCCACTGCACTGATTCAATTCGAGGGTGCGGGGCACGTTATTAGAGGAAGTAATGACGCGCGCCACCGTGGTCTCAGCATTCACTACCTGCTGCGCTGGATGGATCTGCACCTGAAAGGAAGAGCCGCCCCGGAGTTTCAGGTACGCCCCGCAGGCTAGCGCGCCATCTGGTGCGTTGAGAGTTCGATTGGCTCAGTGCGAGGGCGCAATCGCTGGAGCTGGGTGTCAGCATCACTGGAATACACACATAAGCCTGGGCTTACGATTCTTTAGGCGGTGTGGTCTTTCTCGATGGTGTGCCCGCTGGGCTCTGGCTCCCATATCGGGACGTGGATCAAGTCGCGCTGCACCCCAAAAACGGAAATCGGTTGATCTAGCTTGACCTGGTGAATGTGGGCCGGGCTCTGGCTATGCGGTGTGGATGACGTCACCACGCCGCGATATGGAGCAAGTTCCGTCGATAGGTCAGGCCAAGAGACCGTTTTTTGATTAGAATTACGGATTGCATCCAAGACCCAGATTATCTCGGCATCAGGTGCACGTATCCCACATTCCCACAGCTGTATCACCCGCCACCCCGATGCCAGTAACACAGCCTTGTTCCTGGTATCTCGGGCGACGTTCTGGTCAAATTTTCTCTGCCAGAAGTCCAACCGGGTCTTGGGGCTAGTAGCGTAGCGACATCCGGGGTGTCTGTGCCAAAAGCAACCGTGAACAAAAATGCAGACACGATAGCGAGAAAGCACCAAATCAGGCTTTCCAGGAAGATCCTTCTGGTGCAGGCGATACCTGAAACCATGCCGATGCAGCAGGCGTCGGACCTTCATTTCTGGTGACGTGTTGCTGCCCCGAATGCCCGCCATCATGCGAGACCTGACTTCCTTACTGACTATGTCCATGACTCAAGGCCAAAAGAATCTTTTCGATAGTACGCCCACAGACCCTACAGGTGAGCTCGACCACGCCATTCAGGTGGTGGACCTCTTCGCGGGGCCGGGTGGCCTGGGTGAGGGATTCACTTCATTCGGGGACGGTAGACGGTTCGACATAGTTGGCAACCCAAGCGACATCACCCATTGGTAAAGTCATCAGGCTACTTTATCGAAATTCAAAACTAGCTCACCAATACCCCATCGAGAGCCTCCGCCCCGACTTAAGCTCACGGAACGGGCGCTCTGCTGCAAAAACTAACAAACAACGAGTGCAGGATGGTTCATTACCTCAGCTCAATGTAGATTTTGTAACCAATGGTAGCCAACATCACCACTATCCCTGTGGCCATCACCAGCACACCACTGTCCCGTTCCCGCCGGCTGTAGCCGACCATCAGGAGCAGGAATCCCAGGCCGATCAGGCCAATCATCACTTCAAGTTCTCGCATCAGTCTCTGCCTTCATCATTGTGGCTGGTATCGGTGGGAGAGACCCAGCCGGGCACTCCGCGCCGGATCTGCCTGGAAAAATCGCTCGCATCGTTGGCCATCCGTGCCCGTTCGGTAAAGCGCCCGTGCTGACGCAACGTATCGAGGCTGTAGCCACCCTGCAGGCCACCGACCGACATGACATAGGCCGGCAGGTAGCCTGTCAGCAGCAAACGGTAATCGACCGGCAGTCCGCCAATGATCGTCTGCAGCATGTCGAAAACGATGGTGGTGCAGTTGGCCGTAATGGTGTTGTAGAAACGCGGCTGATCGACCAGGGCGTTGGCCTGCTGCACATAGGAGAGCAGCAACGCACGCATCGCCTCGTCGGGCATAGCAATACGATAGAGATAGCTGTCTTCGCCGCGCACGTTGGTGCGCACGCGCAAGGCATCACGCTCGTCAGTGGCGACGATGCTCAACTCGAACTGCTTGAAGAAACCGCCAATCTCCGAATAGGCCTCGCCTTGCTCCTTGCGCACCTCAACGGTGAACGTCAGAAAACGCCCATCCGTGAAGCCGAAAGAAACCAGAACATGGGCGATGGCCGGCATGCCCCAATAGGAGGTGATCAGGTCGACCGAGGCGAGCTGGTCGAGATCGTAGCGACGTGTTTCCCAGGCAACGTCATAGTCATCATCGCTGCGCCAGTTGAAGTTGCGCACATTGTGCAGGATGAGCTGATTGCCCACGAGCTCGCCCTGGGTCATCTGCGCGACATCACCAGCCCAGATACGCTGGTTTGACGGTTCCAGGCTTGTCCACCAGACCAGCAACGCGGCGAAGACAAGCACCTGACCGACAAGCGCCAGTATGGGACGCCCGCGCCACAGCAGAACCTGCAGAATGCAGCCAAGCAGGCACCAGCCCGCAATCAGCACCCAGGTTGCCAGCCCTCCAGTCTGGTAGAACAGCGCCAGCACGCCCCAGGCCATGATCAGAAAAAACGACAGCGCGAGGACACTGCGCAGGAGAAGACCCAACAGCCCGTTCATGGCGCTCGTACCGTAGCCACCTTGGGGCTGGCCAGGCCGGTGAGGTGTTCATGCAGCACGCGGCGAATTTCGATGATCGCCTGCGGTGTTTCCTGCACGCTGTGCCACGATGGCACGACCAGCTCCGAGTCGGCGCCAGCCAGGTGCGAGCTGGCGTACGGCACCACGCCGTCACTGGACAGCAGGACCTCGAGGTCTGGCGTGTAGTTGCCGATGATCGAGTGATAGTGCACTCGTGGCGAAATGGGCAGGTCGGCTGCGGCCTTGACGAAGGGGTCCTGGTTGCTCAGGTTGTCGATGCTGTTGAGGGGGCGCACCAACGCGACCGGTGCCGCCGCATTGGGGTCAACCAGCACTTGGGCAACCTCCTTGAAACGGTTCAACATCGACACCGGCATCTTCACCAGCCCTGCGGCCCAGCGCGACACGCGATTTTCGGCAAACGGGGTACCCCGGTGTGGCGCCGCAGCGAATACGGCCCGGCTCACCTGAGGCAATGGCTCGAAATACAGGTAGGGCCCGAGCTTCGCCCGGGCTTTTTCCAGGCGCGCGCCTTGCATCCCGTAACTTCCCAGCATGGCATCCCACAACTGGTCACCCGATGAGGACAGCATCAGCCGTGACAACACGCCCCCCATGCTGTGCCCGACCAGCACCATATCGTGGCTGGCCTTGGCCGTGCCTTGCGGATCGAAATTCGCCAAGGTCTGCTCGATGGCCTCGCGGATGGCCTGATTGTTGACGGCCAGCGGCAGGTTGGTCGGGTAGTAGACCTGCCAGATCTGGTAATTGCGGCGCAGTTCCTCGTCGCCCAGCACTTCATTGGCCACGTTGATCCAGGCCTCCGGGCTGCTGGCCAGGCCATGCAGCATGACCACGATGCGCCGGTCGGGATCGAACGGCTGCAGCAGGTAGACATGGGGGCGTTCCAACACTTCGCCGCGTCCGACCAGAGTCAGCAGGGACTGCCGGGCAAACCCGGAACGCGCCAGCCACAGGCCATAGCCCGACGTGAAGTTGGCCGCCAGGGGCGCCTGCACACCTGCCATGTCCACCGAATCCTGCCGGTAGGGGTCATAACCGATCACTTCCACCTGATAGGTGGACAACACCTGCTCCAGGGTCTCCCCGGGAAAGCGCGCCACGGCAGTAATCGCCGGGAAGGGGGTTTCGCTCCAGGGTATTTCATCGCTCCCCTTGCTCACCACGCGCTTGGCCGTCACCGCTACCAACTCGGCACCCAGTCCATCCCGACGGTACTGGTTGCGCAACCCGCCAAAGGACAGGGACGCAGCCGGAATCAGCTCCTTCGGCAACAGGCGGTCATCGGCCAGCCTCACATCGGTCATGCGCCCGCCGATCGTCCAGCGCCCGGTCTTGAGGCGGAAATTACCCTGAGTGTCCTCGGGTGATGGTGGCCGTCCACGGTAGCGATCGAAGACCTCGACGAGCGCCTGCTGCACCGAAAAGTTGTAGTAGTCGCGCACCTGCGTCTGCCGGTCTTCCAGGGCGCGCTGGCTCGGTGTGCGGGTGGTCAGGAAGAGGTAGGCGTAGGCATACCGGGCACTCTCCAGGTAGGCATCGGTGCGGGCCTCCGCCGCCATCACCTTGCCGCCGTCCTGGGCTTCCTTCAGCCACAGCTCGGCCAGCGTGGAAAGCCGCTGTTCGTCACGCAACCCCGTTGTGCTGTCCAGCGCCTCGCGGCAGGCCGGCAGGTCAGCAAGGCAGCGCTTCTCATCACTGCCCACGACCTGCAGGGCAGCAACCGCCGAAGCACTGAGGTTGCCGGTGGTCAACACATCACCGCGGCGCTGGGCCAGGTAATCATTGTTGCTGACCGCCGTGACCTTGACCCCTGCACACCCGGCCAGCACTAGAACCAGCAGGACTGACGGAAAGCAACGCAGTGAACGACTCACAGTGAACGAAGTGGTGGTATAAGTTGAAGAGCTCACAATCGGTAGATACCCATTACGTCGGAAATGGCGCGGATCATCACGATCCGCATATGGTTCAGACGCCATCTCGACTGATACAGCGCGAAGTGATTCTGCTGGCGGTAGATGCCAGCCCCAAGTAAGTATCTGCGAATATCTTACGGCCTTATATCCGAAAAACTAAAACAACCAATTATCCCCGCATTAACAATATATCTACACCGGGAGAGGCCTGAGATAATACCTGCCACAGACACTCCGACTCATAATGAGACGCTACACATGTCCGATGACGGCCACAGAGCCCCACGCCTGATCAAGAAATACGCCAACCGCCGTTTGTACGACACCCATACCAGCACCCACGTCACCCTCCCCGACATCCGCCAGTTGGTCATCGACGAAGTACCGTTCCAGGTGGTCGACGCCAAGACTGGCGAGGATCTGACTCGCAGCATCCTGCTGCAGATCATTCAGGAAGCGGAAAGCGACGGCGAGCCGCTCTTCTCCAGCGATATGCTCAAGGGCATCATCCGTTTCTATGGCCCATTCCAGGGCATGCTCGGCAACTATCTGGAAAAGAGCATCCAGACTGTGATCGAAATCCAGACCCAGACCGGGGTGCAATCCTCACAGGCCTGGAGCGACTTTATGCACAAGCAGGTGCCCGTCATGCAGGAGATGATGAGCCAGTACGTAGAACAGTCGAAGAAGCTCTACTTGGGCACCCAGAACCTATTCGGTATGTTCGGCGGCATCCCACCCGGCAATTTCAGGCAGACGAAAAAAGACGGTGATGAGCAATGAAACTCATCACCGTCCGTGACACGGCCGCCCTGCCTTACTTGCGCCCGCCCGCAGCCTTGCCGGCTTCACGAGTGGCCTGACCGGCCGCGGAAGCGGCGGCAGCGATGCCGTTCTCAGCGATCTCGGCTGCCTGCTTGGCGGCTTTCTGCGCGCTTTCATAGACACTGCCGGCGCTTTCCAGTGCCGACTTGAGCACGGCTACCGCCGGTTCCGCACCCGCCGGGGCGTTTTTGGCGATAACGTCCACCAGTTCCCGCACCTGCTTGGTGCCCGCCTCGACCTGGCGCTCGGCAAGCTTGGCGATATCCGCCTGCGTGCTGGAGACCAGATCGTACACCTCGCGATTGAACTCCAGCAGGCGCTCCGCCTGGGCTGCCGGCTGAGCGAAGGACGCCTGCAACTCGGCGAAGGCCTGCGGGTCACGCACTGACAGCAGCTTGCGCAAGCTGTCGAACTGCTCGCCACTGGAAGCGCGTAGCGCCTTGAATTGCAACTGACTGAGCTGCTCGACGCTCTCGAATACCTTGCCACTGATCTGCTGCAGCAGGTCAAGGTTGGCTTTCTGTGCGCTTTGCAGTTTTTCCGAATCAAAAAAAGACATGGTCGGATCTCCTGGCAATGGGGAAGGCCACCTACGGCCTGACACGCGAAAGCCATCCATGATGGAGCTGCCGCGCCAGCATAATATTGCACCGCACAAAAAAGATCGCAAGAGCTTTTTTGCACTGCAAAAAAATTTTGCCCAAGCCGCAGCGATTCGCTATAAACCTAGCCTTAACGCCATGCAGCCTCTCCAAGGGGAGGATTGAGCGCAGGCCTTTAGCACGCCACCGAGATAGGAAATGCTCATGAGCCAGGAAAGTTTTTTTGCGAAGCGAGAAGACAGCTTTTCCTCATTCCATAATCTGTTCGAACACCTCAGCCGTCTGCAGCAGTTGCACGGCAAGCTTATGCTCGATGCCTTCGGCCAACGCCATGCGGCCCTGCTCGCGCCCCTCAACGAAGGTCGCCTGCGTGCCCCCAGCCCGGGAGACTGCTGGGAATACCTGGTCGACTGCGGGCAACGCGGCCTGCTGTTCTGGGATGCACTGCGCCAGCGTGGCGACAATACCCTGGCCCACGAGCGCGCCGGCTATCCCCTGCTGCTCAAGTTTCCCTACGAGGTGCTGATCGACGGCCACGACCTGCCTCATCCGGTCAACTATTCCCTGCTGCGCATCCTTCCAACGGCTGACCAGCCAAGCGATGCCACGCGTCAGCCGGTCATCGTCATCGATCCGCGCGGCGGTCATGGCGCCGGCATCGGCGGCTTCAAGCAAGACTCCGAAATTGGCGAAAGCCTGCGCGCCGGGCATCCGACCTATTTCATCGCCTTCAGCCATGCCCCCGCGCCCGGCCAGACCCTGCTCGACATCGCCGAGGCCGAAGCCCGCTATATCGAAACGGTCAGCGCGCGCCATCCCGAGGCCGGCAAGCCGGTGGTGATCGGCAACTGCCAGGCCGGCTGGGCGCTGATGGGCCTGGCGGCGGCACGTCCGGAACTGCCGGGCCTGGTGATCGTCAACGGTGCGCCGCTGTCCTACTGGGCCGGCGTCAACGGGCGCAACCCGATGCGCTATGCCGGCGGCCTGCTCGGCGGCGCCTGGATGACCCGCCTGGGCAGCGACCTGGGCAACGGCCGCTTCGACGGCACCTGGCTGGTCAGCAACTTCGAGAGCCTGAACCCGGCCAACACCTACTGGAGCAAGTACTACAACCTGTTCCGCGACGTCGACGCCGAAACCCCGCGCTTTCTCGATTTCGAACGCTGGTGGGGCAGCCCGACCCTGCTCAACAGCGAGGAGATCGAGGTGATCGTCGACGACCTGTTCATCGGCAACCGCCTGGCCGGCGGTTCCGGTCGCACGAGCGGCATCGATCTGAAACGCATCGAGGCGCCCGTGGTGGTGTTCTGCTCGTACGGCGACAACATCACTCCGCCGCAGCAGGCACTGAACTGGATAGCCGACGTCTACCCCAGCGACCTGGCACTGCGCAGCGCCGGACGCACCATCGTCTACCTGCAGCATGCCAGCATCGGCCACCTGGGCATCTTCGTCTCCGGCAAGGTCGCCCGGCGCGAACACCGGCAGCTGCTCGGCGCCATCGATGCCATCGCCCTGCTGTCGCCTGGCCTGTACGAGTTGATGATCGACGATCTACCGGCATCCCCCAGTGGTGACCAGGCGTATCAGGTACATTTCGAGTCCCGGCGTATCGCCGATATTCTCGCCCACGATGAAGATGGCCGAAGCGACGAGCGTGAATTCGCCCTGGTCGACCGCGTCTCCGGACTCAACAGCACGCTTTACGACTGGTTCGTGCGGCCCTGGATGCGCAGGGCGATCAACGAACCACTCGCCGAATCCCTGCGCAAGAGCCACCCATTTCACCAGCAGCAGATCGTCTGGAGCAGCCTCAATCCAGCCCTCTGGTGGCTGGCGGGAAGCGCGGCCCTGACCCGCACCAATCGCCGCCCGGCATCCCCCAACAACCCCCTGCTTGCCTGGCAAGAGGTATTCTCCAGCGTCATCGAGGCCCAGCTCGATGGTTATCGCGACATCCGCGATGCATCCCAGGAGTTGCTCTTCCACAGCTTCTACGGCGGGCTGAGCACCCTGACCGGAGGGCAAGCACCGCGCTCGCAACAGAGCCACATAGAACAACGGGACAAGGCTCTGATCGAGCATCTGCACGACTCGCTTCTCCAGGGTGGGGAGCGGGAAGCGCTCATTCGCATTTTCTGCCTGCTCGCACGTGCCAGCGGCAGGTTCGGCAAAGAACGCATCGAAGAGCTCGCCCAGCGCGCTCGCACGCTCTCGCAACAGCTCGGCATCGACCCTCTCGCCGTACGTGACAGCGTCCGCCTGCAGGATCTACTGGTCTTCGCCCACCCCGAGGAAAGCCTGAACACCTTGCCCCTTTTGCTAGCCAAGGCCAGCCAGCGTGAAGTCGTCCTGACAGCCGCCACGCACCTCGTGCCTGAGTTGCTGTACGCCGAGGGTGCCGTGGGTGATCTTTGGCGTCGGTTGCATGATCTGCTCGAACACCCATTGCCGGATTTCGCCCAACCATCCGTGCCACTCATCACGGTGGACAGCCCGCCAGAGCAAATCCAGGCAAGCCTGCGCCTCCCCGAGGCGGACGCCCCTACGTCCAAGGCCGCCACGCGACCAAGGAAGAAAAATGCCGCCCGGCCTGCCAAGGCGCAGGCACAGACTGATGCCAGCCCGCCCCCGGCAGCGACCCGGAGCAGGAGCCCAGTGGCCGCGCCGGAAAAACCAGCACGCATCAAGGCAACCCGCTCCGCGCCCGCACCTGGCCTCGCGAGCCCGGACAAGGGAGGCAACGCCGAATGAGCTTGGATCACTACCAGGCGCTGCTGAACCGCTGCGCCGAGATTGGCCCGCTGCCCACCATCGTCGTGCATCCTTGCGAGGCGAACGCGCTACGCGGGGCGCTGGAGGCCACCCAGGCCGGGCTGATCACACCGATTCTGGTTGGCCCGCGCCAGAAGATTGCGGCAACCGCCAGCGAAGCCGGTCTGGATATCGACGGGCTGACCGTGGAGGACGTGCCACACAGCCACGCCGCCGCCGAGCGTGGTGTCGCCCTGATCCGCCAAGGCCGTGGCGAGTTGCTGATGAAAGGCAGCCTGCACAGCGATGAACTGCTGCATGCCGTGGCCGACCGCGAAAACGGTCTGCGCACGGAACGGCGCCTCAGCCATGTGTTCGCCATGAGCGTGCCCAGCTACCACAAGCCGCTGTTCGTCACCGACGCGGCGGTCAACATCTTCCCCGGCCTGGAAGACAAGGCCGACATCTGCCGCAATGTGATCCAGATGCTGCACGCTCTCGGCATCGAACAGCCCAAGGTGGCGCTGCTGTCGGCGGTGGAAACCGTCACCGCCAAGCTGCCTTCAACCCTGGAGGCCGCCGCACTGGTGGTCATGTCCCGGCGCGGACAGATCGACGGCGCGCTGCTCGACGGGCCACTGGCCTTCGACAATGCGATCAACGCCGAAGCCGCGCGGGTCAAGGGTATCCACTCAGAAGTCGCCGGCGACCCGGACATCCTGCTGGTACCGGACATGGAAGCGGGCAACATCCTCGCCAAGCAGCTGATCTATCTAGCCGGAGCCGAAGCTGCTGGCATCGTCCTTGGCGCCCGAGTACCTATTGTTTTCACCAGCCGCGCTGACAGTCCAAGAGCGCGCATCGCCAGTTGTGGGCTGGCCGTGCTACTTGCCGAAGCACGGCGCGCTCGCCTGGGGATACCTGTATGAGCCCTGTTCAGGACGAACTCATCGTCACCGTCAACGCAGGCTCTTCGAGCATTAAGACCGGCCTATTCTCCGGTCGCCGGGGCGAAGATCAACCTCGCTTGCTGGCGCGCGGAAAGCTGGACGGGATTGGCGTGGCGCCACGTCTACAGGTCGTCATGGCCGACGGAACGATAATGCAGGACACGAGTTTCGAGCCGGAACAGATTGCCAATATGCAGGCGGCCTTCCAGCAGATCTATCGTGTCCTTGAAGAAGGCCTACAGGATCGCCCACCGGTGCTGATCGGCCATCGTGTGGTGCACGGGGGCATGGATTTCAGCGCACCGGTGCGCGTGGATCACACTACACTGGCACGTCTGAAGACGCTGGAGCCTCTGGCACCACTGCATCAACCGCACAACCTCGCGGCAATCCATGCCGCGCTCGAGCACGACCCTCAACTGCCCCAGATCGCCTGCTTCGACACGGCTTTCCATGCTGGACGCAATGAAATCAGTCAACTCTTCGGCTTGCCCTACGCGCTATACGAACAGGGCGTACGCCGTTACGGCTTTCATGGCCTGTCCTTCGAATACGTCAGCCAGCGCCTAATCGACAAAACACCGGAGCTCGCTACTGGCAAGCTGGTCATCGCTCACCTAGGCAATGGTTCCAGCCTTTGCGCTATCGAAGCTGGCCGCAGCATCGAAATGACAACAGGTTTTAGTGCTCTCGACGGCTTACCCATGGGAAGCCGCTGCGGCGCCGTGGATCCAGGCGTATTGCTGTACCTGCTGGGGCAAGGCATATCTGTTGATGAGCTGGAAAAACTGCTGTACAGACAATCCGGCCTGCTCGGCATATCCGGGGTCAGCAGCGACATGCGCAAGCTACGCGCCAGCAACGAGCCGCGCGCGGCCCTGGCCATCGACTACTACGCCTACCGTATCGCCCAGGAAGTCGGTCGGCTTGCCACATGCCTGGGCGGACTGGACGCACTGGTATTCACGGCCGGTATCGGCGAGAAGGATGCTGAGCTGCGTGCCCAGGTACTACAGCATCTCGCGCCGCTCTTCGGGCTGCAGCTAGACGACACGGCGAACCGACGCAACGCCGAGCTTATATCCGGTACATCCAGCACCCGATCAGTATGGGTCATCCCCACCGACGAAGAGAGCATCATCGCGCGCCATAGCTGGCACCTGTATCAGGAGCAACACCCATGAGCATCAAAGAAAGTCTGTCCCTGGCTGGCAAGCGCGGCCTGGTGGTAGGCATCGCAAACACCCATTCGATCGCCTGGGGCTGTGCCCAAGCGCTACATGAAATGGGCGCGGAACTGGCCATCACCTGGCTGAATGAGAAAGCCAGGGCGCATGTCGAGCCCCTGGCGCAACAGGTGCAAGCCAGCGTGCGGATGCCGCTGGACGTCACCCGGCCCGGCGAGCTAGAGGCTCTATTCGAGCACATTACAGAGCAATGGGGATCACTGGACTTCGTCGTACACTGCCTGGCCAGCGCACCCAAAGAGGAAATCCGCGGCCGCCTGCTGGACAGTTCCAGCAGCGGCTTTCAGCAGGCCATGGACATTTCCTGCCACTCCTTCATCCGCATGGCGCACCTGGCCGAGCCGTTGATGCCCCAGGGCGGCAGTCTGGTAACCATGAGTTACTTGGGAGCCCAGGAAACGATCGAAGGATACGCACTGATGGGCCCAGTCAAAGCCGCCCTGGAATCAAGTGTGCGCTACCTGGCCACCGAGCTGGGGCCACACAACATCCGCGTGCATGCCATTTCCCCCGGCCCCATGCCGACTCGAGCAGCATCCGGGCTGAAAGACTTTGATCACCTGCTGCAAACCTCTACCCATCGCGCGCCCCTGCGCCGCCTAGTCAGCTTGGAAGAAGTCGGCGGTCTGTGCGCATGGCTGGTCAGTAATGCCAGTCAGGGCCAAACTGGCGGCGTCCACTTCGTCGATGGCGGCCTGAACATCCTCGGCTAACCGCAAGGACTCTTCATGCAGGACAATACCTTTCTCGTTGAGGGGCTGGTCAGTTTTACTCTGGCGATCATGCTGCTGTTCGCGGGCAAGAGGCTCGCACAGCGTTACGAACCACTAGGCCGCTACAGCATTCCAGAACCAGTGCTCGGTGGCTTCCTTTGTGCCGCTGTTACCGCCGTTCTGTTCTACATACTGGATATCGAAGTGGTCTTCGACCTGGAGGTACGCGATGTACTGCTGCTCTACTTCTTCGCAGGCATCGGGTTGAAGTCGGATATCCGCAACCTGGTCAAGGGTGGCCGCCCGCTGCTAATTCTGCTGGTACTCGCCAGCGTGTTCATCGTCTTGCAGAACCTGCTGAGTATGGGCGTGGCCAGCGGTTTCGGCCTGGATCCCAGAGCCGGCCTGATGCTCGGCTCGATCTCGCTCACCGGCGGCGTCGGTACCACCCTGGCCTGGGCACCGCTGTTCACCGAGCAATTGGGCATCGAAAATGCCATGGAGCTAGGTATTGCCAGTAACACAGTGGGGTTGATCGCAGCGTGCTGTATCGGCGGGCCGATCGCTAACTACCTGATACGCCGCCACGCCTTAACCCCCTCTCGCGATTCAGACCTGGAAGTTGGAGTACCAGCAACCTCGGCAGACATCTCCGCCCCCATCAGCCATTACGACATCCTGTGGGCCTGGATGTGGTTGAACATGACGCTGATGTTGGGCCACGGCTTCAACTTGCTGCTGCTCAACAGCGGAATCACCCTCCCCTCGTTTGTCAGTTGCCTGTTGGCCGGGATCGTCATTCGTAACCTGTTGCAAGCAGCCATCGGCGGTCAACGCATCAAGCACTGGAGCGGAGCCGGCCAAGGGTTGGCGCTGATATCCGATATCTGCCTGGGTATGTTTCTAGTCATGGCGCTGATGGGACTGCAGTTGTGGCAGTTAGGCGGTGTTCTGGTCTTCGTCGTCACAGCCCTGACATTGCAGATAACATTGACGATCCTCTATACCGTATTGCTGGTTTTCCGTTGTATGGGCCGCAACTACGAAGCCAGCGTGATAGCCGCCGGCTTCGGCGGCATCGCCCTGGGTTCAACTGCAACGGCCATCGTCAACATGACGGCAGTTACTCAGCGCTACGGAGCCGCGCACCAGGCGTTCATTATCGTTCCGCTGGTCTGCGGCTTCTTCATCGATATCGTCAATGCACTGATCATCAGCCTGATGAGCGGCATCTGAGACATCCTCATGGGGCGTACTCTGCTCGCCTTCGTCCAGCCGGTATCGACCCGGAGACCTCCCGAACCAGCGCAGGCAGGCCTTGTGGAAACTGCTCTGATCGTGGAACCCCAGGTACTCGGCCACCTGGGTCAGACTGTATGAGCTGCGGCACAGGTAATAATCGGCCGACTGCCGGCGAACATCACCGAGAATGTCCTTGAACTTCAGCCCTTCCTTTTCCAGGCCTCGCTGCAGGGTACGCTTGCTCATGCAAAGAGCCAGTCCGATCGACTCCATGTCGCATCCTTCCTGACCCAGGCGCTCGATTATCAGGCCACGCACGCGCCCCCCCAAGGAGACACCACCCAACTGCCCCAGACGAAACTCGGCGAAGCGCTTATGTAACAACGCAAGCGCCTCATTGGCCGTGCTCAACGGGCGCAACAATTCTTGCTGGTCGAACAGGACACTAGTGTGCTGGGCACCGAAACGTAACGAACACCCGAATAACTGCTGATATTCAGGGAGATTACCCGGCTCGTCATGGACAAAATCGAATTGCAGCGGTTGCGGCAGCCCTCCCCCCATCAGCCAACGGCAAAAACCCAACAGGGCTGCGGCACCAGCATCCTCAATCACTCGATTTCTGGGACTGCCTTCTTCAGGATGCTCCAAGCATGTCAAACGCATACGCTCGCCTTGCTCAGGAGACAGTGCGAGAGTGACACCATTGCCAAGTAGCAAGTGAAAACGCACAAAATGCTCCAGAGCCTGTTTCAGGTTGGGACTGGACATCATCACGTAGCCCACCAACTGGAAACTGCCCGGTTTGAAATGCACGGCAGCCTTGAGGCCGAGGTTCGGATTGTCCGAATCTAGCTCGGCCAGCGCCATCAGTCGATAGGCGCTAGCGCGCGTGAAGAACGCATCCTCCTGTGCCAGCAAACACATATCGATTCCTGCCTCACGACACAAACGCACCGCATCCAGTCCCTCCGCCTGCAGCATAGCCACCAGCATCCCGACGTAACTGGAACTGATCCTGTACATAGCATCCCTCTGCGCCCGTTCCCAGCCGAAAGGCAAACGATTGATCGCCGTGAAATACGCATATTAGAGGCCCGCAAGGCATTCTTCCTGATCCAGATCAAGACCAGGCCGAACCACTGTCAAAACGCGACAGAATTGGCGCGCAAGGACAACCCAGCGTCACCCAGAAACATTGTTCCTGCCCGTGAAGCACCGGAAGCTTGACCATAATATCAAGGCTTCGATTAAGGAGGCATGGTCAGTGGCTACTTCGAGTAATTCGACACGTATAGCACTGGTCACCGGCGGCATGGGCGGCATCGGCACAGCGATCAGCCAGCGCCTGCACCAGGATGGTTTCACCGTAGTGGTGAGTTGCGGCCCCTACTCAAGCCGCAAAGCCTCTTGGATGGCGAAGCAATTAGAGGCTGGCTTCCACTTCCACTGCATCGACTGCGACATCACCGACTGAGACAGCACCCGCCAGGCTTTTGAGATGGTGCGCGAAAATGTCGGCCCGATTGATGTACTGGTCAACAATGCGGGGATCACCCGAGACGGTACGCTACGCAAGATGCCTCCCGAAAACTGGAAAGCAGTGATCGATACCAACCTCACCGGCCTGTTCAACACAACCCGTCAGGTCATCGAGAGCATGCTGACCAAGGGCTGGGGGCGTGTCATCAACATATCCTCGATCAATGGACAGCGGGGTCAGTTCGGCCAGACCAACTACTCTGCAGCCAAAGCCGGTATCCATGGTTTCAGCATGGCTTTGGCCCGAGAAGTGAGTGGCAAGGGCGTGACCGTCAATACGGTTTCCCCTGGCTATATCAAGACAGATATGACTGCGGCAATTCGCCCAGACATCCTTGAAGGCATGATTGCCGGAATCCCCGTCGGTCGCCTCGGCCAGCCTGAGGAAATTGCCTCGATCGTAGCCTGGCTAGCCTCTGATCAATCCGCCTATGCCACCGGCGCCGACTTCTCGGTGAACGGCGGCATGAATATGCAGTGATGCGCAATCGACTAGTCATAACATGAGGCATTCCAGATGATCGACGTCGTTATCGTCGCTGCAACCCGCACCGCCATCGGTAGCTTCCAAGGCAGCCTGGCCGAGATTCCGGCACCGGAACTCGGCGCCATCGTCATCCGGCGCCTGCTCGAGCAGACCGGCCTCGATGCTGCCCAGGTCGATGAAGTGATCCTCGGCCAGGTGCTCACTGCCGCGTCCGGACAGAACCCCGCACGCCAGGCTGTGATTCGCGCCGGCCTGCCCCACGTCGTTCCTGCGATGACCCTGAACAAGGTCTGCGGCTCGGGCCTCAAGGCCCTGCACCTGGCTGCCCAGGCTATCCGTTGCGGCGATGCCGAGGTGATCATTGCCGGCGGCATGGAGAACATGAGCCTGTCGCCCTACGTGCTGCCCAAAGCCCGCACCGGCCTGCGCATGGGCCATGCGCAGATGCTCGACAGCATGATCGTCGATGGCCTGTGGGATGCCTTCAACGATTACCACATGGGCATCACCGCCGAGAACCTGGTGGACAAGTACGGCATCAGCCGTGAAGCCCAGGACGCCTTTGCCGCCGCCTCGCAGCAGAAGGCCGTGGCCGCCATCGAAGCTGGTCGTTTCGACGCCGAGATAACCCCGGTGCTGATCCCGCAGCGCAAGGGCGATCCAATCGCCTTCGCCCGTGACGAGCAGCCGCGTGCCGGCACCACCGCCGAGTCGCTGGCCAAACTCAAGCCGGCGTTCAAGAAGGACGGCAGCGTTACCGCCGGCAATGCCTCCAGCCTCAACGATGGCGCCGCCGCCGTGCTGCTGATGAGCGCAGCCAAGGCCAAAGCGCTGGGCCTGTCGGTGCTGGCGAAAATCAGCGCCTATGCCAACGCAGGCGTCGATCCGGCGATCATGGGTATCGCCCCGGTCTCGGCCAGCCGCCACTGCCTGGACAAAGCCGGCTGGAGCCTGAACGAGCTAGACCTGATCGAAGCCAACGAAGCCTTCGCCGTCCAGGCACTGGCCGTTGGTCAGGAGCTGGGCTGGGATGCCGCCAAGGTCAACGTCAACGGCGGCGCCATCGCCCTTGGCCACCCGATCGGCGCCTCCGGCTGCCGCGTGCTGGTCAGCCTGCTGCACGAGATGATCCGCCGCGATGCCAAGAAAGGCCTGGCGACGCTGTGCATCGGCGGCGGCCAGGGCGTGGCGCTGGCCATTGAACGCTGACTAACGATTTCGCGGATCTATCGGGCGAGCTCCCCTGCACCCTCACCGCCTGGATGGCGGTGAGGGTATTCCCCGAAATGATCGCACCGTGCCCTTTGCCGGGCGCGGCCTTTTTTCATTTTCTTGGACAAACCATGAACATGAACAATTCACATTCTTTCGCTCACTACTGGTCAGGACAGGCGCCTTTCATCACCAGCTTCGCCCTACAGCAACTGCGCCTGTACGTAGCGCAAAACTCTTGGTTCAACGGGCATGACCAAAGCCAGTGGTTCAATGTCTCCCCCGAAGCGTTGGAACAATTGCAGGTTGACTACCAGCAACAATGGACAGCGCTTGGCCAGCAACTGCTGGCCCGTCAACCGTTCGACTTCGACGACCGGCGTTTCGCTAGTGGCAACTGGAGTGAACCGTTGTTCGGTTCCATGGCCGCCTTCTACCTGCTGAATTCCGGATTTCTGCTGAAATTGCTGGAGCTGCTCACCATCAAAGAAGAGAAGCCACGTCAGCGTCTGCGCTACCTGATCGAGCAGGCAATCGCCGCAAGCGCCCCGAGCAACTTCCTGCTGAGCAATCCCGATGCCCTGAAATGCCTGGTGGAAACCCAGGGGGCCAGCCTGCTCAGTGGTCTATTGCATCTGGCCGGAGACCTACAAGAAGGCAAGTTGCGTCAATGCGACCGAGGCGACTTCGAAGTTGGCGTGAATCTCGCCGTCACTCCCGGTGAGGTGGTGCTGGAAACTCCGCTGTTCCAGTTGATCCAATACCTGCCGCTCACCGATACACAGTACCAGAGGCCAATATTTATCGTCCCGCCGGCCATCAACAAGTACTACATCCTCGACCTCAGCCCGGAAAATTCTCTGGTTCGCCATCTGCTGGAACAGGGTCACCCGGTATTCCTGATGTCCTGGCGCAACTTCACCCAGAAACAGGCTGACATCACCTGGGAGCAGATCATCCAGGACGGAGTGATCAGCGCCCTACGCACTACCCGGGTCATCAGTGGCGAGCGTCATCTGAACTGCCTGGGCTTCTGCATCGGCGGCACCCTGCTGAGCTGCGCGTTGGCAGTGCTGGCTGCGAGGGGCGACCACGACATTGCCAGTCTGAGCCTGTTCGCCACCTTCCTCGACTACCTTGATACCGGGCCGATCAGTGTCTTTGTCGATGAGCAACTGGTGGCCTACCGCGAGCGCACCATCGGTGGCCATGGTGGTAAATGTGGCCTGTTCCGCGGAGAGGATATGGGCAACACCTTCTCCCTGCTGCGGCCCAACGAGCTGTGGTGGAACTACAACGTCGACAAGTACCTCAAGGGACAGAAACCACGCGCCCTAGATCTGCTGTTCTGGAACAACGACAGTACCAACCTACCTGGCCCCATGTACTGCTGGTATCTGCGCCACACCTACCTGCAGAACGACCTCAAGTCGGGCGAGCTGGAGCTGTGCGGGGTCAAGCTGGATCTGCGCTCCATAGAGGCGCCAGCCTACCTCCTCGGAACCCACGATGACCACATAGTCCCATGGCGCAGTGCCTATGCCAGCACGGCTCTTCTTGGGGGATCGAAACGCTTCGTCCTCGGATCTTCTGGCCACATCGCCGGAGTGATTAACCCACCAGCAAGCAACAAACGCCATTACTGGGTAAACGAGCACATCACGCCGATTGCTGACGACTGGCTACAAAGCGCTCAACAACACGCAGGTAGTTGGTGGGTCGATTGGTTCGCCTGGCTGGCCGGGCATGCCGGCGAGCTCCGGCCCGCCATCACGCGGATGGGCAATGCCGAATACCCTCCCCTAGAACAAGCGCCTGGGCGCTACGTGAAGCAATGACCGCCCGAAGTTTAGGAAAACCCTCGATGAAGCCACAACAGAAGAAAACCCTGATCCACACGGCCTCCGCCGTCGCCCTGGCCGCCGTGGCCGCACTGGTCTGGCTGGAACTGCGCCCGAGCGGCCTGGGTTCCGGTTTCGCCAGCGCCAATGGCCGGATCGAGGCAACCGAAGTGGACGTCGCCACGAAACTAGCTGGCCGTCTGCTGCAGATCGACGTCGACGAAGGCGATTTCGTCGCCGCCGGACAAGTACTCGCGCAAATGGACATCCAGGTGCTCACCGCCCAGTTGAGCCAGGCCCAGGCCCAGGTTCGCCAGGCGCAGAACGCCACCCGCACGGCCCATTCCCAAGTTTCCCTGCGCATCAGCGAGAAAGCCACCGCCGAAGCCGTTGTGCACCAGCGTCAGGCCGAGCTGACTGCGGCGCAGAAGCGCTACGCCCGTACCGAGACCCTGGTCAGACGCAATGCCTTGCCCCAGCAGAAACTCGACGATGACCTGGCCGCCCTGCAAAGCAGCCAGGCCGCACTCAGCGCCGCCCGTTCCCAGGTTCTGTCGAGCCAGGCCGCCATAGATGCTGCGCAATCGCAGGTGATCGAGGCCGAATCCAGCGTGGAGGCAGCCCAGGCCAGCGTCGAGCGGCTGCAAGCGGATATCGAGGACAGCCGGCTAAAGGCGCCCCGAAGTGGCCGTGTGCAGTATCGCGTCAGCCAGCCAGGTGAAGTCTTGGGTGCCGGCGGCAAGGTACTCAATCTGGTCGACCTCAACGACGTGTACATGAACGTCTTCCTGCCGGCGCAACAGGCTGGTCGAGTCGCCCTGGGCGCGGACGTGCGACTGATCCTGGATGCCGCACCGCAATATGTAATTCCAGCCAAGGTGACCTTCGTCGCCAGCGTCGCACAGTTCACCCCCAAGACAGTGGAAACCGCCAACGAACGGGAAAAACTGATGTTCCGGGTCAAGGCCCGAATCGATCCAGAACTGCTGCAAAAACACCTCGAACAGGTCAAGACCGGGGTTCCCGGCATGGCCTACCTGAAACTTGACGCCGCCGCCGAGTGGCCCGAAAGCCTGCACGTGCGAATCACACCATGACAGCGAACGACCCCAGCGTGGTGCAACTGATCGAGGTCAGCCTGCGCTACAACAAAACCTGCGCGGTGGACGCGGTCACCCTCGACATCCCCGCCAACCGCATGGTCGGCCTGATCGGCCCAGATGGCGTGGGCAAGTCCAGCCTGCTGGCCCTGATCGCCGGGGCGCGTAGGATGCAGGACGGCACGATACGGGTGCTCGACGGCGACATGGCCGATGCCGGCCACCGCCGCGACGTCTGCCCGCGCATCGCCTACATGCCCCAGGGCCTGGGCAAGAATCTCTACCCGACCCTGACCGTGTTCGAGAACCTCGACTTCTTCGGCCGCCTGTTCGGCCAGGATGAGCAGGAGCGCAGGGCGCGGATTGCCGACCTGACGCAAAGCACCGGCCTGGCGCCGTTTGTCGAACGCCCGGCGGGCAAGCTGTCCGGCGGCATGAAACAGAAGCTCGGCTTGTGCTGTGCGCTGATCCACGACCCGGATCTGTTGATCCTCGACGAACCCACCACCGGCGTCGACCCGCTGGCGCGCAACCAGTTCTGGGAATTGATCGAGCGCATTCGCAAGCGCCGCCCCGGCATGAGCGTGCTGGTCGCCACCGCCTACATGGACGAAGCCCAGCGTTTCGACTGGCTGGTGGCCATGGACGACGGCAAGGTGCTGGATATCGGAACCCCTGGCGAACTGCTCGAACGCACCGGCACCGACAATCTGGAAGAAGCCTTCATCGCCCTGTTGCCCGAAGCCAAGCGCAGCGGCCACCATACCCTAGTGATTCCACCGCGCCCGGCGGCCAGCGGCGAGAATGCGGTGGCCATCGAGGCGCACGGCCTGACCTGCCGCTTTGGTGATTTCGTCGCCGTCGATCATGTAGATTTCCGCATCGAGCGCGGGGAAATCTTCGGCTTCCTCGGCTCCAACGGCTGCGGCAAGTCGACCACCATGAAGATGCTCACCGGGCTGCAGCCGGCCAGCGAAGGCGAAGCCTTCCTGTTCGGCAAACCGGTCGACCCAAGGAACATCGACACCCGCCGCCGGGTCGGCTACATGTCCCAGGCGTTCTCGCTGTACAGCGAGTTGAGTGTGCTGCAGAACCTCGACCTGCATGCCCGGCTGTTCGAAATCCCGCCGCAACGGCGTCCCGCGCGCATTCAGGAAATGCTCGACAGGTTCGATCTTCAGGGAGTCGCCGAGCAGTTGCCGGAGGATCTGCCCCTGGGGGTGCGCCAGCGCCTGTCGCTGGCGGTGGCGGTGATTCACCAGCCGGAGATCCTGATCCTCGACGAGCCGACTTCCGGCGTCGACCCGGTAGCCCGCGACGGCTTCTGGGAGCTGTTGATCGACCTGTCGCGCAAGGATGGCGTGACCATCTTCATTTCCACCCATTTCATGAACGAGGCGCTGCGCTGCGACCGCATGTCGATGATGCACGCCGGCCGCGTGTTGGACAGTGACACGCCGCAGGCGCTGATGGCCAAGCGCGGCCTGTCCACCTTGGAAGAAACCTTCATCGCCTACCTGCGCGATGCCGCTGACGACACACCGGCGGACGCCCCGCAGCAGGCACCAGAGGAGGCGGAATTCGTCCATGCCAGCGCGGCAAAATCATGTTTCAGCCCTCGGCGCCTGTACAGCTACGCCCAGCGCGAAGCCATGGAACTGCGCCGCGATCCTGTTCGCGCCACCCTGGCCTTGATCGGTACGGTTCTGCTGATGTTCATCATGGGCTACGGCATCAACCTGGATGTCGAGGATCTGAGCTACGCGGTACTCGATCGCGACCAGACCACCACCAGCGCCGCCTATGCCGAGACCCTTACCGGCTCGCGCTATTTCCAGGAAAAACCGCCACTGCGCGACTACGACGAACTCGAACGGCGCATGCGCCAGGGCGATATCAGCCTGGCCGTGGAGATTCCGCCAGGCTTCGGTCGCGAGCTCAAGCGCGGTGACGTACCACAGCTGGGATTCTGGGTCGACGGCGCCATGCCGACCCGCGCCAATACGGTCAAGGGCTACGTACAGGGCATCCACCAGGGCTACCTGCAGCAGCTTGCCGCGACGGCTCCCGGGAATGCGGCCCGCAGCCAGTTCGACATCGCCCTGCGCTACCGCTACAACCCCGATGTGCAAAGCCTGCAAGCCATGGTGCCGGCGGTGATCCCGATCCTGTTGATGATGATTCCGGCGATGCTCACCGCCCTGGGCGTGGTGCGGGAAAAGGAGCTGGGCTCGATCACCAACTTCTACGTCACGCCGGTGACCCGCCTGGAGTTCCTGATCGGCAAGCAGTTGCCCTATATCGCCCTGGGCATGGCCAACTTCTTCATGCTGGTGGCCTTCTCGGTCTGCTTCTTCGATGTGCCGGTCAAGGGCAGCATGCTGACCCTGACACTCGGCGCACTGCTCTACGTGACCTGCGCCACCAGCCTCGGCCTGCTGATCTCCTCGGTGCTCAATAGCCAGATCGCCGCGATCTTCGGCACCGCCATCGCCACCGTGGTGCCGGCTACGCAATTCTCCGGTCTGATCCACCCGGTATCGGCCTTGGAAGGCGCCAGCGCCTTGATCGGCAACCTCTACCCGACCAGCCATTTCCTGATCATCAGCCGTGGCGTGTTCTCCAAGGCGCTGGGCCTGGCCGAACTCTACCCCTACTTCATTCCCTTGCTGATCACCATCCCCACACTGACCCTGCTCAGCGTCGCCGGCCTGAAGAAGCAGGAGAAATAAGATGCGCAAACTGAACAACATCCTGCAGTTGGGCATCAAGGAACTGCGCAGCCTGTATCGCGACCCGGCCCTGTTGCTGCTGATCCTCTACGCCTTCACCCTGAGCATTTACTCCCAAGCCAACAGTGTGCCGGAGTCGCCGCACCGGGCCAGCATTGGCGTGCTCGACGAGGATCGCTCGCAACTGTCGACGCGCATCGTCGGCGGCTTCCAGTTGCCCTACTTCATCAAGCCCGCGGCCATCGACCTGGAAACCATGGACAGCGGCATGGACGCCGGGCGCTATACCTTCACCCTGAACATCCCGCCGCAGTTCCAGCAAGATCTGCTAGCCGGACGCCAGCCAACCATCCAGCTCAATGTCGATGCCACACAAGTCAGCCAAGCGTTCACGGGGGCTGGACATATCCAGCAGATCATTAATGACGAGGTCGGCGAGTTCCTCAGGCGCTTTCGTGGCGCCAACGCGGTACCCGTCGAAGCGGTGGTACGCATGCAGTACAACCCCAACCTGGTGCAATCCTGGTTCGGCTCCGTCAACGCAATCGTCAGCCAGATCACCATGCTGTCGATCATCCTCACCGGCGCCGCACTGATCCGCGAACGCGAACACGGCACCATCGAGCACCTGCTGGTGATGCCCGTCACGCCGTTCGAGATCATGTCGGCCAAGGTCTGGTCGATGGGCCTAGTGGTGCTGGCCGCCACCGCCCTGTCCATGCGCATCATCATCGAGGGCTGGCTGGCCGTCCCCATTCCCGGCTCCGTGCTGTTGTTCCTCGGCGGTGTCGCCCTGCACCTGTTCGCCACCACCTCGATGGGCATCTTCTTCGGCACCCTGGCCCGCTCGATGCCACAGCTGGGCCTGCTGATCATTCTCGTGCTGATGCCTCTGCAGATTCTCTCCGGCGGCATGACCCCGCGCGAAAGCATGCCGGAAGTCGTACAGAACGTCATGCTGGCGGCACCCACCACGCACTTCGTCGAGCTAGCCCAAGCCATTCTCTTCCGTGGCGCCGGCCCGGCTGTCGTCTGGCCGCAAATGCTTGCCCTAGGCGCCATCGGTAGCGTGTTTTTCATCGGTGCCTTGTCGCGGCTGCGCAAATCCCTGCATTGAGAAGGCCATCCACACGGTGCCATTCGAATAGACATGCAAGACAGACCAAATAAGGAAACTAATACGTGGAGATAACCACAACCGCTAGGTTGGCCCTGGTGACAGCCATCTGCCTGGGCATCCCAGCACAGGGCTGGGCAACCTCCCTACCCACCCCGGCCAAAACCGACCTGGTCACCGTGTACAAACAAGCAGCGAAGAACAACGCCGATATCGCTGCCGCTCGCGCCGACTACCAGGCGCGTCGCGAAGTGGTGCCGCAGGCGCGTGCCGGGCTGCTGCCCAACCTGTCGGCGGGGGCCAATTATGGCGATACCCGCACCGAGCTCGATTCGCCGAGTAACACCCTGTCGCGCAGCGGTCTGGTGTATCAGGCCAACCTGAGCCAGCCACTGTTCCGTGCCGATCGATGGTTCCAGCTGCAGGCGGCCGAGGCGACCAGTGAGCAGGCGGCGCTGGAGCTGTCAGCGACCGAGCAGAGCTTGATTCTGCAGAGCGCCGAGACCTACTTTGCCGTGTTGCGCGCCCAGGACACCCTGGCCTCGACCCGTGCCGAAGAGGCGGCGTTCAAGCGCCAGCTGGATCAGGCCAACGAGCGCTTCGATGTTGGCCTTTCCGACAAGACCGACGTGCTCGAAGCGCAGGCCGGTTTCGACACTGCCCGAGCCAACCGCATTCTCGCCGAGCGCGCCGTGGATGATGCCTTCGAGGCCCTGGTGGCGCTGACCAATCGCAGCTACACGGCAGTCGAAGGTATCGTGCATACCTTGCCGGTATTGGCGCCGACACCGAACGACGCCAAAACCTGGGTCGATACCGCCGCTGCGCAGAACCTCAATCTGCAGGCCAGCTTCTTCGCGGTCGATGCTGCCGAGGAAAACCTGCGCCAGCGCAAGGCCGGCCATGCGCCGACCCTGGATGCCGTGGCCAGCTATCAGAAGGGCGACAATGACAGCCTGGGCTTTACCAACTCTGCTGCGTCACCCACTACATACGGTGGCGATGTTTCGCAGCGCTCCATCGGCCTGCAACTGAATATCCCGCTGTACAGCGGCGGCCTGACCAGCTCGCAGGTGCGTGAGGCCTATCAGCGCCTGGGGCAGACCGAGCAGTTGCGCGAAAGCTTGCGCCGCCAGGTGGTGCAGAACACCCGTAACCTGTTCCGTGCGGTGAATACCGACGTGGAGACCGTGCAGGCGCGCCGCCAGTCGATCATCTCCAACCAGAGCGCCCTGGAAGCCACCGAGATCGGCTACCAGGTCGGCACCCGCAACATCGTCGATGTGCTCGATGCCCAGCGTCAGCTGTACAGCGCGGTGCGCAACTACAACGACGCGCGCTATGACTACATCCTCAACAACCTGCGCCTGAAGCAGGCCGCCGGCACCCTCAGTCCGGCTGACCTGGAAGCGCTGGACAGCTTCCTCAAGCCTGACTACAACCCGGACAAAGACTTCCTACCGGAAGAAACATTAGAAGCCAACTTTACTGACGACAACTTAGGAGCATCATCATGAAAAAAATCTGCCTTGTACTTTCCGCTCTGACTCTCAGCCTGCTTGCTGGCTGTTCTACCCCCTCGCTGATCGTGCTCAACAGCGGTCAGGAAATCCAGACACTAGACGAACCCAAATACGATGCAAAAAGTGGTTTCTACGAATTTAAGCAACCTGACGGGAAACCCCAACGTATAAATAAAGATCAGGTGAATACCATCAGGACGCTCTGATTCAGCAATGACAGCGGTTTCGTGATACCACCTTCAAACTTTCTAACCCCATTTATCACGACTGCATTGAACTTGTTAAACATTAGGAAAACTCCGAAAGAGTCTGCCCGGTAGTTATTACTAGACCAAGGAGGTCTCGCTATGTCTGACTCGACTCAAAAACTGCGCCTCGGCGCGTTGATCGCTCTGGTTGTTGGTTCAATGGTTGGCGGCGGGATCTTCTCCCTGCCGCAGAATATCGCCGCCAGTGCCAGTGCCGGCGCCACCCTTATTGGCTGGCTGATCACCGGTGTCGGCATGCTCACCCTGGCTTTCGTCTTCCAGACCCTGGCCAACCGCAAACCCGACCTCAATGGCGGGGTGTATGCCTACGCTAAGGCCGGCTTCGGCGACTACATGGGTTTCTCCTCGGCTTGGGGTTACTGGATCAGCGCCTGGATCGGCAACGTCAGCTACATGGTGTTGCTGTTCTCCACCCTCGGCTACTTCTTTCCGGTATTCGGCGAGGGCAACACCCTGCCGGCGATCATCTGCGCCTCTATCGTGCTCTGGCTGCTGCACTTTCTGGTGCTGCGCGGGATCAGGGAAGCGGCCTTCATTAATACCATCACCACCATCGCCAAGATGCTGCCGCTGGCGCTGTTCATCGTCATCGCCGCCGTCGCCTTCAAGATGGACGTGTTCACCTCGGACTTCTGGGGCAGCGGCAACACCGAGCTCGGCAGCGTGATGGATCAGGTGCGCAACATGATGCTGGTCACCGTCTGGGTGTTCATCGGTATCGAGGGTGCGAGCATCTTCTCCGCCCGCGCCGAGAAACGCAGCGATGTCGGCAAGGCCACCGTCATCGGCTTCATCGGCGTGCTCCTGCTATTAGTGCTGGTCAACATCCTCAGTCAGGGCATCCTCGCCCAGGCCGAACTGGCCGGACTGAAAAACCCGTCGATGGCTGCCGTGCTGGAACAGGTAGTCGGCCCCTGGGGGGCGCAACTGATCTCCATCGGCCTGATCATCTCGCTGGCCGGGGCGCTGCTGTCGTGGACACTACTGTGCGCCGAGATTCTCTTCGCCAGCGCCAGTGACCACACCATGCCGGAGTTCCTGCGCAAGGAGAACGCCAACCAGGTCCCGGCTAACGCGCTGTGGCTGTCCAACGGGCTGATCCAGCTGTTTCTGATCATCACCCTGTTCAGCGAGTCCACCTACCTCAGCCTGCTGTATCTGGCCACCTCGATGATTCTGGTGCCGTACTTCTGGTCGAGTGCCTACGCCGTGCTGCTGGCCTTGCGCGGCGAGACCTACGAAAACGCCGCCGGCGAACGCAACAAGGATCTGCTGATCGCGCTGATCTCCACGCTGTATGCGGTGTGGCTGGTGTACGCCGCCGGCGTGCAGTACCTGCTGCTCTCCGCGCTGCTCTATGCCCCTGGCGCAATCCTGTTCGCCAAGGCCAAGCGCGAGCTGGGCCAACCGGTGTTCACGGGCGTCGAGAAGCTGATCTTCATCGCCGTACTGATCGGCGCCGGCATTGCCGCATTCGGCCTGTATGACGGTTTCCTGAGTTTGTAAAAGTGCCGCCCCGGACCTTCCGGGGCCACGTTCCACGAGAAGGAGTTTGACATGTCCAAGAAAGCCCTAGGCGTTCATTCCGAAGCCGGCAAGCTGCACAAGGTGATGGTCTGCTCGCCCGGCCTTGCGCACCTGCGCCTGACCCCCGCCAACTGCGACGAACTGCTGTTCGACGACGTGATCTGGGTATCGCAGGCCAAGCGCGACCATTTCGATTTCATGACCAAGATGCGTGAACGCGGTATAGAGGTCGTGGAGATGCACAACCTGCTCGAAGAGACCGTGCGCAACCCGCAAGCGCTGCAGTGGATTCTCGAGCGCAAGATCACCCCCAACAGCGTCGGCCTCGGTCTGCAGAACGAAGTTCGTTCGTTTATCGAAAGCCTGGAGCCACGGCGCATCGCCGAATTCCTGATCGGCGGCGTGTCCGGCGCAGACCTGCAGAAATACAAAGATTCGGAAGCAGCGAAGATGTTCAACGCCTATCTGGGCGAGTCCAGCTTCATCTTCCCGCCGCTGCCCAACACCCAGTTCACCCGCGACACCACCTGCTGGATCTACGGCGGCGTAACCCTCAACCCGATGTACTGGCCGGCGCGCCGCCAGGAAACCCTGCTCGCCAGTGCCATCTACAAATTCCACCCGGACTTCATCAATGAAGAGTTCGAGGTCTGGTATGGCGACCCGGATCAGGATCACGGCTCGGCCACCCTCGAAGGCGGCGACGTGATGCCAATCGGCAACGGTACCGTGCTGATCGGCATGGGTGAGCGCAGCTCGCACCAGGCCATCGGCCAGGTGGCGCGTACCCTGTTCGCCAAAGGCGCCGCCGACAAGGTGATAGTCGCCGGCCTGGGCAAATCGCGCTCGGCCATGCACCTGGACACCGTGTTCAGCTTCTGCGACCGCGACCTAGTGACCATCTTCCCGGAAGTGGCCAACTCCATCGTGCCCTTCGTGCTGCGCCCGGATGAAAGCAAGCCTGGCGGTATCGACCTGCGCCGCGACGAGCGCAGCTTCCTCGACGTGGTCGCCGAGTCGCTCAACCTGAAGAAACTGCGCGTGGTGGAAACCGGCGGCGACGCCTACGAGGCCGAACGCGAGCAGTGGGACGACGGCAACAACGTGGTCTGCCTGGAACCCGGCGTGGTCATCGGCTACGACCGCAACACCTACACCAACACCCTGCTGCGCAAGGCCGGCGTCGAGGTCATCACCATCAGCGCCAGCGAACTGGGACGCGGCCGTGGCGGCGGCCACTGCATGACCTGTCCGATCATCCGCGACCCAATCGATTACTGACGGACACATATTCGTAGGGTGGACATGGCGCAGCCTTGTCCACCTTTGCCAGCAAGAAGGCGGACAAGCCTGCAGCATGTCCGCCCTACAGTTGCCCTTGCCAACGGAGCGAAATCTCATGGCTTTCAACATGCACAACCGCAACCTGCTCAGCCTGATGCACCACAGCACCCGTGAGCTGCGTTACCTGCTCGACCTGTCGCGCGACCTCAAGCGCGCCAAGTACACCGGCACCGAGCAGCAGCACCTGAGCCGCAAGAACATCGCGCTGATCTTCGAGAAGACCTCGACCCGCACCCGCTGCGCCTTCGAGGTGGCCGCCTACGACCAGGGCGCCAACGTCACCTACATCGACCCCGGCTCCTCGCAGATCGGTCACAAGGAGTCGATGAAGGACACCGCTCGCGTGCTCGGACGCATGTACGACGCCATCGAGTATCGCGGCTTCAAGCAGGAGATTGTCGAGGAACTGGCCACCTACGCCGGCGTGCCGGTGTTCAACGGTCTGACCGACGAGTACCACCCCACGCAGATGCTCGCCGACGTGCTGACCATGCGCGAGCACAGCGACAAGCCGCTGCACGACATCGCCTACGCCTACCTCGGCGATGCGCGCAACAACATGGGCAACTCGCTGCTGCTGATCGGCGCCAAGCTCGGCATGGACGTGCGCATCGCCGCGCCCAAGGCGCTGTGGCCGAGCGCCGAACATGTCGCCGCCTGCAAGAAATTCGCCGAGGAAAGCGGCGCCCGCCTGCTGCTCACTGAAGACCCGAAGGAAGCGGTCAAGGGCGTCGACTTCGTCCACACCGACGTCTGGGTGTCGATGGGCGAGCCGGTGGAAGCCTGGGGTGAACGCATCCAGGAACTGCTGCCGTACCAAGTCAACGCCGAAATCATGAAGGCCGCCGGCAACCCGCGGGTGAAGTTCATGCACTGCCTGCCGGCCTTCCACAACAGCGAAACCAAGGTCGGCAAGCAGATCGCCGAACAGTATCCGCACCTGAAGAACGGCATCGAAGTGACCGAGGACGTCTTCGAGTCGCCATGGAACATCGCCTTCGAGCAGGCGGAAAACCGCATGCACACCATCAAGGCGATTCTGGTCGCGACCCTGGCCGACATCTAAACCGTAGCCCGGATGCAATCCGGGGCAATCGCCCCCTCGCCATCCCCGGATTGCATCCGGGCTACGAACGAGAACAAGGAGCAACCATCATGCGACTCGTCATCGCCCTGGGCGGCAACGCCCTGCTTCGTCGCGGCGAAGCCATGACCGCGGAAAACCAGCGTGAAAATGTACGTATCGCCTGTGAGCAGATAGCCAAGGTTGCAGGCGGAAACGAGCTGGTGATCGCTCACGGCAACGGCCCACAAGTCGGCCTGCTGGCCCTGCGGGGCAATGCCTTCGACGCCGCCAATCCTTACCCGCTGGATGTACTCGGCGCCGAAACTGAAGGCATGATCGGCTACATGATCGAGCAGGAGCTGGGCAACCTGCTGCCGTTCGAGGTGCCCTTCGCCACCATCCTCACCCAGGTCGAAGTGGACAGCGCCGATCCAGCGTTCAAGAAACCAACCAAACCTATAGGCCCGGTCTACGCCAAGGAAGAAGCCGAACGCCTGGCCGCCGAGAAAGGCTGGAGCATCGCCCCGGACGGTGACAAGTTCCGCCGCGTCGTGGCCAGCCCACGGCCACAACGCATCTTCGAAATTCGCCCGATCAAATGGCTGCTGGAAAAAGGCAGCGTGGTGATCTGCGCCGGTGGCGGCGGTATTCCCACCATGTACGACGGCAACAAATTGCATGGCGTGGAGGCGGTGATCGACAAGGATCTGTGCTCGTCACTGCTCGCCGAACAGCTCAACGCCGACCTGCTGGTAATCGCCACCGACGTCGACGCCACCTATATCGACTGGGGCAAGCCGACGCAGAAATCCATCGCCGAAGCTCACCCCGACGAGCTGGACAAACTCGGCTTTGCCGCCGGCTCCATGGGGCCGAAGGTGCAAGCCGCCTGCGAGTTCGCCCGCAACACTGGCAGCACGGCGGTGATCGGCTCGCTGGAAAATATCGAGGCCATCGTCCAGGGCAAATCCGGTACCCGGATCAGCCTGGATTACAGCGCCATCGCCTATCGCTGAAGGAGAGATGCCAACATGTTCGAGCCCGGCCATCTGCATCGCGATAACTTGGACAAACTCGAGACAATCTAGAGGGCTACGAGGTTCACTTGGTTTTCACCAGTATGCTTCGACTCTACATCTCAGCCTTGCGACCGACTAATCTCCCAGAACACTCTGCCATGGCGCATGGGTCACTGCAATTTGCTGCCCGAGTCGTTGTTCGATGATGGGGTTCACGGCATTAGGCTGAATCCCTTACCGTCATCGAGCACGGCGTAACGTCCACTGGCGAGCAGACGCTACGCCGTAGATGCCTATCACGCGCCGATCATCAAGGATTGGTCGGTGCTCTAACCCCGTTTCGGCGGCGATCTCGAGAGCGAACTGGGTTCGCTCTCGATTGCGCAACGTCGCCTGCAGGTTACGCGTCAGGATTACACGACGACCTTGAACTGCTCAGGCGTCTCAGCGCGCGAAGATCTTCTGGAACCCAAATGCCACCAGTGCCCCACCGGCCCAACCGTTCATAGCCCGATACGCAGGTAGCCATCACGAAAGGCCAACGTGCCGAAAATCCAAACGAGCCCGATTTGCCAACCTAGGAGTAGCACTCTAGTCAGCAGGAGAGTGATCGGGTAGAACCAGAGCGGAAAGGCGGCCGGGAATATGGCGGCGAAAGAGCTAGAAGTCGCGCTGACTTCAAAACTGAGCAGCAGCTACCGAAAACAACGCAAGATTCGCTTCCCGGTTTGAGACAACTCATTCGGGACGCTCCGTCGGGCCGCAGAATCGAAGTCCAAAGGAACAGCTGGTTCATAGCCTCTCACTAGGTATAGTGCGGATTCCACGGTCATCTGGCCACCCATTCCATAAGCATCTGACCACCGATTCCACGGTGATCCGGCCACTGATTCCACGGCCATCCGGCCACTCAACCGGGCAGGCAGTAACGCAGGATTTCTTCACTACCATCGACCTCTTTTTCGAAGCAGAGAGGTCGTCGTGGAGCGTTTATCCATGCGTAAGATTCGCGAAGTACTTCGTCTCAAGTTCGAGGTCGGGCTATCGGCTCGCCAGATTGCAGTCAGTGTGCAGGTCGGTCGTGTCACCGTCGGCGATTACCTCAACCGCTTTGCCGCCAGCGGTCTAGCCTGGCCCTGTTCGTTGTCCGATTCCGAACTGGAGCAGCAGCTGTTCCCGCCACCGCCGGCGGTACCCTCCGAACAACGACCGCTGCCTGATTGGTCTTGGGTGCATGCCGAGCTGCGTCGCCCCGGCGTGACCCTGGCGCTGCTCTGGCAGGAGTACCGCCTGAACCAGCCGCAGGGTTTTCAGTACAGCTGGTTCTGCGAGCACTACCGGGCCTGGCAGGGCAAGCTGGACGTGGTGATGCGCCAGGAGCATCGCGTCGGCGAGAAGTTGTTCGTCGACTACGCCGGGCAGACGGTGCCGGTTATCGACCGCCACAGCGGCGAGATCCGCCGGGCGCAGGTGTTCGTCGCGGTGCTTGGCGCGTCCAGCTACACCTTCGCCGAAGCCACCTGGTCGCAGCAGCTGCCGGACTGGCTAGGCTCGCATACCCGTTGCTTCGCCTTCCTCGGCGGCGTGCCGGAGATCGTGGTGCCGGACAACCTGCGCAGCGCGGTAAGCAAGGCCCATCGTTACGAGCCGGACATCAACCCCAGCTACCGCGACCTTGCCGAGCACTACGGAGTGGCGGTGGTGCCGGCGCGGGCGCGTAAGCCGCGCGACAAGGCCAAGGCCGAAGTCGGCGTGCAGGTGGTCGAGCGCTGGATCCTCGCGGCCCTGCGCAACCGTCAGTTCTTCTCCTTGGATGAACTCAACAGCGCCATCTCCGTGTTGCTGGAGCGGCTCAATCGCCGCCCGTTTCGCAAGCTGCCGGGCTCCCGGCACTCGGCCTTCGAGGCTCTGGATCGTCTGGCGCTGCGCCCCTTGCCGGTGCAACCCTACGTCTACGCCGAGTGGAAGAAGGCGCGGGTGGCTTCATCGACCAGCCAATCACTTGGCGCGAAAACAGATCCAGTACCACCACCAAGTACAACCAACCCTCATAGGTGCGGATGTAAGTGATGTCGGTGACCCAGACCTTGTTCGGTTCACTGACGTTGAACTTCCGCTCCAGACGGTTGGGCGAGGCCACAGTCGGCTTGCCACCATAGTACCCGGGGCGCCGACGATAACCGGTCTGCGAGCGCAGTCCCTCTCCCCGCATCAGGCGAGCCACGCGGTGCCGACCACAAGACTCGCCCAGCTCACGCAGGTCGTCGTGGATCTTGCGGTAGCCGTAGACCCCGCCGCTTTCCAACCAGGCATGCTTGATCAATCCGAGCAGACGCTGATCCTCCTTGGCGCGTGCAGATTTCGGCTCGGCCAGCCAGGCGTAGTAACCGCTGGGATGTACCTGGAGGGTCTGGCAGAGGCGCCGCACCGGGTACTCCACCGACAGCTTGCTGATAACGGCGTACTTCAGCCGGACTCCTTGGCAAAGTACGCGGCGGCCTTTTTTAGGATGTCTCGCTCTTCGGTCACTCGCTTGAGTTCAGCGCGCAAACGACGCAGTTCGGCTTGCTGATCATCTACCTGCTGCCGCTGTACTTGGGGCTTGCTGTAGCGCTTTACCCAGGCGTACAGGCTATGCGCGGACACACCTAGACGCTCTGCCACATCGGCAACACGCAAGCCGCGCTCAGTGATGTGCTTGACCGCTTCGATCTTGAATTCTTCGGGGTAACGCTGGTTGCTCATGGCACCTCCTGATGGGCCTCATTATGAGGCTTGGAGGTGTCTACGAAACTAGGGGCGATTCAGATCTCGCAGCTCGCGACGTCAAGAAAGTGTTGAGCCTGACAGAGCGCTCAGCGACGAACTGAAATGACCAAGCGGCGTAAATCATAAGATTTCGCCGCTTTACCATTCACTGGCCTGGCCCAACCTCTCCGACCAGCCAGCCCCAGCGAGCACCTCGCGATGACCTGAGCCAGTCTCTGCTCAGCATTCGATCTCCAATCGTTCCAACAGGTACTTCAAAGCTGTCTTTTCTCCTTTGGACAGGTTCAGACGGCCGGAAGCAATCTTGGTCAAGGCACTAATGTTCTTGGGTGATGCAATCCCATTCTTCTGCGCCTGGGTGATGATGTCGTTCGCGCGGGGCACCAAGCCAAACAGGGCAACATCGAAGTCAACCTCGAGATTCATGGCTCCTTCGCGGCTTCCCTGTCGTGCTTCGTCACAGTATTCCTCGATCGAAACACCAAACTGGGCGGCGGTTTCGCTTGGTACGCCAACCTTGCCCCTCACATACTGCTCCCAGCAGAAATCCCGCTTGGCGAACTCTGAGATGTTCCTGACATTGTCCGGCGGGGATCTCAGAATGTCTGCCACCAGACGGGCCTGCTCTAGCATCCATCCAAGCAGTGCTGAGGGAACACTCTGCTCTCGCCATATCCTATCCAGATCCAACTGCTGGGCCTTTGCTCGGAACCCGTCAGCGCAGGCTGCAATCGTGTACGTGACAATTTGAGCTTTATAGCCTCGGTCTGCTTGGTACCACGACGAGTTCTGCACGGCTTCATCAAGGTCAATGAAGAGCAATGCTTTAGCCATGGCCCGACGGAACCAGGTTTCACTGAGCGAGGATCCATCTCCGAGCTTCGCGAGCACCGATGTCGTGTAGCGGTTGAAGCATTTCTGGGCGCCCTCACTGACATGTTGGGGGCGCCCATCGAAGGAAAGCTCGTACTTCGCAAGGTCGGTCTTTGTCACGAGACGTGTCTTGGGATACATCAACTCAAGCTTCTTGCGCTCAGACGGCGTCTTGTACGAGAAGAGATTCTTGTACTGGCCTCTAGCACGTTCATAGAACCATTTGCTGCTGTGAAGCTCGCCCGCTTTCTGGGGAACGGACACCTCTTTGGAGAAGCGTTCAATTCGGATCTGTACCGGACTGTTAGAGGCAAGATCAGCCAGCGAAACCTTGTTTTGTGTGTTGGCGTATTCGGAGATCCCGCCGCGTCAGGATAGTTGTCGTGTGAGTTGATTCGATGAGTCTTGGTCGGTGGGCGGAAGTGAGAGCCGTGTGGCGCGTTATTCGATAGAGCATCGGGAGTGGGTGGTGCGGCAGATGATGCCGCCCTTGAACCGGACGGTGCCGGAGCTGGTGGAAGCGACAGGCATTAC
>NZ_SCFY01000026.1 GCF_007049795.1 Ectopseudomonas mendocina | reverse complement strand
GCGTACCTGCCGGCCTATCAAGCCGGCGGCGCGATGCTCAAGCTGGCACTCAATCTCGATTACTCACTGACTGTCGCCCTGGCTGGCGGCGGCTCGCCCCCAAGCGTATCGGCATCGTCACCTCGCCGACCGGCGCAGTAATCCGCGACATCATCAGCGTCTTTCGCCGCCGCGCGCCGCAGGTTGAGCTGAACCTGATCCCCACTGCCGTACAGGGCCGCGAAGCCACCGCACAGATCGTGCGCGCCCTGCAACGCGCCGACGCGCAGGGTTTCGATGCGCTGATCCTGGCCCGTGGCGGCGGCTCACTGGAAGACCTCTGGTGCTTCAACGAGGAGGCCGTGGCCCGTGCCGTAGCCGCATGCGTAACACCCATAGTCAGCGCCGTGGGCCACGAGACGGACGTTTCCATCGCCGACTTCGTCGCTGACGTGCGCGCGCCAACCCCGTCGGCCGCCGCCGAACTGCTGGCCCCAGACAGCAGTGAGCTGGTGCAGCGCCTGCACAATCTGCAACGACGCTTGGTGCTGCAGATGCAGGGCCGTCTGGCCCGCGAACGTCTGCGTCTGGAAGGCGTGAGCAAACGCCTGCGTCACCCTGGCGAGCGCCTGCGCCAGCAAGCCCAGCGCCTGGATGACCTGGACATGCGCCTGCGCCGCGCCTTCAACCAGCAACTGGCCAATCAGCGCGAACGCCTGGCCCGTCTCGACGCGCGCCTCGCCGCCCAGCATCCGGGCCGCAATCTGGCACTGCTGCGCCAGCGCCTGGATGGCCTGGCCACGCGCCTGCCACGCGCCATGCAAGGCCAGCTACGCAGCCAGCGCCAGCAACTGGGCGCACTGGCCGCGCAACTGCAGATCGTCAGCCCCCTGGCCACCCTCGGTCGTGGCTACAGCATCCTCCTCGACGAACGCGGTCAGGCCGTGCGCAGCGCCGCGCAGACCCGCCCGGGCCAACGCCTCAAGGCGCGCCTGAGCGAAGGCGAACTGGACGTGCGCGTCGAAGACAACCACATACAACCGGCGACCTTGTCGCTACTGGATTGAGCCAATGTCACCATTCCTGCGTAGGAGCGAGCTCTGCTCGCGAAGCTTTTTCAGCCCCTCTTTTCGCGAGCAGAGCTCGCTCCTACACAAGTTGTGCCTGTTCGTCCTGGCTCTGTGTCTTACCCTGCCCGCCCATGCCGAGGGTTTTATCACCCGCCTGCTGAACAAGCCGGTGCCGGGCGGTGTGGCGGTGGTCGATCTGGGCAACCCGGCGCAGGCACCCAAAGTGCGCTATCAGGGTAAGCCGGTGCTGACCGTTCACGAAGATGGCCAACGCTGGATCGCCGTTGTCGGCATCCCGCTCAGCGTCAAGCCAGGGACTCAACAGGTCGAGGTCGAGGTCGAGGGCGGTGGCCACTTGACTTTCCAGGTCGGCGCCAAGCACTACGCCGAGCAGCGCATCACCATCAAGAACCAGCAGCAGGTCACCCCCAACGCCGCCAACCTGAAACGCATCGAGCGCGAGCTGGCCGAGCAGACCCGTGCCTACCAGCAGTTCAGCGCGCGCCAGCCGAGCAACCTGATGTTCGACAAACCGGTCAACGGCCCGCTGTCCAGCCCGTTCGGCCTGCGCCGCTTCTTCAACGGCGAGGAGCGCAACCCGCATTCGGGCCTGGACTTCGCCGCCAACCGCGGCACGCCGATCAAGGCCCCCGCGGCCGGCAAGGTAATCCTCACCGGCGATTATTTCTTCAATGGCAAGACGGTATTTCTCGACCACGGCCAGGGGTTGATCAGCATGTTCTGCCACCTGTCCGAGATTGACGTGAAGCTAGGCGACGAAATCGCCCGAGGCGGCCATGTGGGCAAGGTCGGCGCCACCGGACGCGCCACCGGCCCGCACCTGCATTGGAACGTCAGCCTCAACGATGCGCGGGTTGATCCTGCGATCTTCATTGGTGCGTTCAAGCCCTGAACCGACGCAGCGTGCAACACCTGCCGTTTGGGTTAACGACACATTTTTGCTAGGGTACGGCGGCTCAGATGGCCGGCCGTGTAGCGTCGGCCTTTCCTCCTGCCTGCTTCGGAGCCGGAAATGCCGAATGAGCTCACTACCTGGATGGACTGGCTGAACACTCAGCCGGAACTGCTCACCCTCACCGCGACCCTCGTCCTGATCGTCGCCGCCTGGCTGTCGAACTGGGTGGTCAAACGTATTCTGGTCCGCGCCATCTACCGCCTGGTCGGGGCGACCGCCCTGGGCCGCCATGGCCAGATCAAGGAAAGCGGCATCATCAAGCGCCTGTCCAACATCGTGCCAGCACTGGTACTGTCCAGCGGAGTGGTCTTGGTACCCGGCATGCCCGCTGCCATAGTGGAAGTGACGCGCAACGTCTGCGGCGCCTTTGTGGTGCTGACCATCGCCATGGCCATCGGCGCGCTGCTGGATATTCTCAACACCCTCTACCAGCGCCGCCCGAATGCGCACCTGAAGCCGATCAAGGGCTATCTGCAGGTGATCAAGATTGCCATCTTCGCCATCGCCGCGATCCTGATGGTGGCCGCCCTGATCGACCGCTCTCCGCTGATTCTGCTGTCCGGTCTCGGCGCCATGGCAGCAGTACTGATGTTGATCTTCCAGGACACTCTGCTATCGCTGGTGGCCAGCGTGCAGATCTCCTCCAGCGATATCATCCGCGTCGGCGACTGGGTGGAAATGCCGCAGCTCAACGCCGACGGCGATGTGATCGACATCGCCCTGCACACGGTCAAGGTGCAGAACTGGGACAAGACCATCACCACCATCCCGACCAAGCGCTTCATTACAGACCCGTTCAAGAACTGGCGTGGCATGCAGGAGTCCGGCGGACGTCGGATCAAGCGCGCACTGTTTCTGGATCAGACCAGCGTTCACTTCCTCAGCGACGAAGAAATCGCACGGCTACGCCGCTTCATGCTCCTCGACGAATACCTCGACCGCAAGGATCAGGAGCTGCAGGACTGGAACACCAGGCTGGCCGAACACGGCAAGGAGGCGGTGAACACCCGCCGTATCACCAACATCGGCAGCTTCCGCGCCTACGTCGAGCACTACCTGCGGCACAACCCGAACATCCACCAGAACATGACCCTGCTGGTGCGCCAGCTCAGCCCGACTGCCGACGGCCTGCCGCTGGAAATCTACTGTTTCACCAACACCATCGCCTGGAATGCCTACGAAGGCATCCAGTCGGACATCTTCGACCACCTGCTGGCCATCCTCCCCGAGTTCGGCCTGCGCGTGTTCCAGCACCCGAGCGGTGCGGACATGCGCGAATTGCGACCCACCATCGCCGAGCAGCCAAGGGCGGTGCAATAAAACGCTAGTGGTGCGTACCGGAACGACGTATTACAGAACCCTGCCCCAGAATCGGCCGGAGCTTGCCATGATCACTCTGCATCACCTGAACAACTCGCGCTCGCAACGCATCCTATGGATGCTCGAAGAGATTGGTATCGACTATCAGGTCAAGCATTACCAGCGCGACCCGCAGACCATGCTCGCCCCTGCCGAATTGCGCCAGGTGCATCCTCTGGGCAAGTCGCCGCTGATCACCGATGGCGAACTGACGCTTGCCGAGTCCGGCGCCATCATCGAATACCTGGCCGAGCGCTATGGCGATTGGTTGCTGCCTGCCGCCGGTAGCGCGGAACGCTTGCGCTACCGCTACTGGCTGCATTACGCCGAAGGATCGGCGATGCCACCGCTGCTGCTCAAGCTGGTGTTCGACAAGCTGCGCAGCGCGCCAATGCCGTTCTTCATCAAGCCAATCGCCCGCGGCATCGCGAACAAGGTCAGTCAGGCGTTCATCTCACCGCAGTTGAAACTGCATTTCGACTACCTGGAGGGCCAACTGAGCGAGCACGACTGGTTCGCAGGCGATGCGTTCAGCGCTGCCGATATTCAGCTCAGTTTCCCACTTGAAGCAGCTGCCGCCCGTGGCGTACTCAACAACCACCCTCGCCTGAGCGATTTCCTGCAACGCATCCATGCCAGGCCAGCCTATCGCCGTGCCCTGGAAAAAGGCGGCGCCTACGACTACGCCGACTGAAGACGGATCATCGAGGGACGGGGGCGAGCCTGTGCACGCCCCTGGAAACACGATTCGCCGAAAACATCACTTTCAAAGCAATAAAATCCGCCAACAAAAGCTATCCAGCAATAAATCGGCGTTTTTTAAGCAAGCATTGCCATATCCACCTGCTATGGATAGGGTGCCCACATGAAAAACATCTTTCTCGTCCGCCAGCTCGCATGCCTGCGACTGGTCAGCCCGCGACTGCGAAGCCTCGCCTGAAACCCCGTTTCATGGCCGCCCGGCCTCGTGTTCGACTCCCATTTCGCAGGACCCGCTCATGACCATGCTCAAAGACCCGTCGAAGAAGTACCGCCCGTTCACTCAGATCCAGATTCCGGACCGCACCTGGCCGGACAAGATCATCGACAAGGCGCCGATCTGGCTGTCCACCGACCTGCGCGACGGCAACCAGTCGCTGATCGAGCCGATGGATGCCGAGAAGAAGATGCGCTTCTTCAAGTGCCTGGTGGCCGTGGGTCTGAAGGAAATCGAAGTGGGCTTCCCGTCCGCCTCGCAGACCGACTTCGACTTCGTGCGTGAGCTGATCGAAGGCGGCCACATCCCCGACGATGTGACCATCCAGGTGCTGACCCAGGCCCGTGACGACCTCATCGAGCGCACCTTCGAGTCGCTGAAAGGCGCCAAGAAGGCCATCGTCCACTACTACAACGCCTGCGCACCGAGCTTCCGCAAGATCGTCTTCAACCAGGACAAGGCCGGCGTCAAAGCCATCGCCGTGGCCGCTGGCACCACCATCAAGCGCCTGGCCGATGCCGCGCCGGAAACCCAGTGGGGCTTCGAGTATTCGCCGGAGGTGTTCAGCAGCACCGAGATCGATTTCGCCGTCGATGTGTGCAACGCGGTGATCGGCGTGTTCCAGCCAACCCCGGCGAACAAGCTGATCCTCAACCTGCCCGCCACCATCGAGTGCGCCACGCCGAACAATTACGCCGACCAGATCGAGTGGTTCGGTCGTCACGTCGACCGCCGTGACAGCGTGCTGATCAGCGTACACACCCACAATGACCGTGGCACTGGCGTCGCCGCTTCCGAGCTGGCCGTCATGGCCGGCGCCGACCGTGTCGAAGGCTGCCTGTTCGGCAACGGCGAGCGCACCGGCAACGTCTGCCTGGTGACCCTGGCGCTGAACCTCTACACCCAGGGCGTCGCCCCGGAGCTGGACTTTTCCGACATCGACGCCGTGCGCAAGGTGGTCGAGGACTGCAACCAGATTCCGGTGCACCCGCGCCACCCGTACGTCGGCGACCTGGTGCACACCGCTTTCTCCGGCTCGCACCAGGACGCCATCCGCAAGGGCTTCGCCCAGCAGAAGGACGATGCCCTGTGGGAAGTGCCGTACCTGCCTATCGATCCGGCCGACATCGGCCGTGACTACGAGGCGGTGATTCGTGTGAACAGCCAGTCCGGCAAAGGCGGCATCACCTTCCTGCTCGAGCAGGAATACGGCATCAGCCTGCCACGTCGCATGCAGATCGAGTTCAGCCAGGTGGTGCAGCGTGAAACCGACCGCCTCGGCCTGGAAATGACTGCCGCACAGATCTACCAATTGCTCGAGACCGAGTACCTGCAAGCGCGCAGCCCCTACGCCCTGAAAGGCCATCGCCTGCAGGAAGAGAACGGCACCAGCGCGGTGGATGTGGAAGTCATCGAAGGGAGTGAGAACCACCATTGGCGTGGCATCGGTAAAGGCCCACTGGAAGCGCTGGCTGCCGCGCTGCCGGTCGCCGTTGAAGTCATGGACTACAGCGAGCACGCCATCGGTGCCGGCACCAACGCCAAGGCGGCTGCCTACATCGAACTGCGCGTCAATGGCGGTCGTGCCCTGCACGGCATCGGGATCGACGAGAACCTGACCACCGCAAGCTTCCGCGCCCTGTTCAGCGCCTTGAACCGCGCCCTGAGCCAGGCCGAGTCGCAAGCGGCCTGAGCCTTCAGCGCCACTCACAAAAACGCCGGGCATTGCCCGGCGTTTTTGTATGCGTAACCCGGATGAAATCCGGGAACTTGACACTCAAATATCGAAAATCATCAGCACCGCGAACATTAATGCTGCCAGGCCAATGGTGAACATCAGGCCAATACCCGCCGCCCGCCAATTGGAGAGGTACGCACCACCTGCCTCGGCATGCTGCTTGAGATCGGCCTCGATCAGGTTCTTGGCCAACATGATCATCGCCATCAGTTGCGCGATGGCGAAAGGCAGGGCGGGTACCTCCTCGGGCAACACGAAAGCCAAGACCAAGGTGACGATCAGAAGCACGACGGAAATGCCCCAGACCATCGCTACTCGATCTGCCTTGCCGAGCAATTGCAGGTTATGCGCCAGCAGCCATGCACCGGCCAGCGGCGTACCGATGAAGGTCGCCAGGCCAACGCCTGCGATGCTGTAGAGCGGCAACTGAGTGGTGGTGCTCGGCTGCAGATCGGCCTGCGGCGTCTGGAAGGGATTGCTCTGTTGCACGTCCATGTCATGTAGCTCCTTGTTCAGTTGAATGTGAAAGCGTCCGCGTCCAGGTGCGCCGGGAAGCGCTCGCGATAGGTACTCAGAGCGTCATGCGACAGCCGAGTGCGGAACACGCCATCGCCCTCGCCTGCCGTCAGCAGCGCCTCGCCCTGGAAATCCAGCACCTGAGAATCGCCAGTATAACCGTGACCCTTGCCGTCCTCGCCGACGCGGTTCACAGCCGCGACATAGCACAGGTTCTCGATGGCTCGCGCCGGCAGCAGGCGGTTCCAGTGTTGACGACGCGCGCCCGGCCAGTTGGCGGTATACAGCAGCAGATCGGTACCGCCGGCGTCACGGCTCCAGACGGGGAAGCGCAGGTCGTAGCAGATCAACGGGCGCACGCGCCAGCCCTTGAGGTCGAACACCACCTGCTGATTGCCAGCGCTGTAATGCTTGTGCTCACCGGCCATGCGGAACAGGTGGCGTTTGTCGTAATACGCGAAAGAGCCATCCGGGCGCGCCCAAAGCAGGCGATTACGGTAGCTGCCGTCAGCGGCCTGAATGATCAGACTGCCGCAGATCACCGCGCCGATACGCTGCGCCTGCTCGCGTAGCCAGATGCTACTGGGTCCATCCTCAGGCTCAGCCAATTCGGCCGACTCCATGGAAAAACCGGTGGTGAACATCTCCGGCAGGATCACCAGGTCAGCGCCACGGGCCTGTTCCAGCAAGGCCTGGAAATGTTCACGGTTGGCGGCCGGATCGTGCCAGGCCAACGTGGTCTGGATCAGCGCCAGTTCGAGATCGGGTTTGTTGTTCATTTGTAGGCCTCGCTCACCGTAGGGCGGGTGAAACCCGCCAACACCTCAGAGGCGGGTTACACCCGCCCTACCCCTCATACCGCGCTGAGTTTCTCCGCCGCCTGGCGCAGGGTTTCCTCGCGCTTGGCGAAGCAGAAACGCACCAGGCGCATATCCTTGGGCGCTGACTGATAGAACACCGACACCGGAATCGCCGCCACACCATGCTCGCGGGTCAGCCATTCAGCCATGGCCACGTCGTCCAGATCGGGGCGAATCGCCGAATAGTCGGCCAGCTGGAAGTAAGTACCCGGCGCACGGGTAAAGGTGAAGCGCGAGCCGGCCAGAAGGTCACAGAACAGGTCGCGCTTGGCCTGATAGAAGGCCGGCAGTTCTTCGACATGCTCGGGGTGGGCGGCCATGAAATCGGCCAGAGCGAACTGCAGCGGCGTCACGCCGCAAAAGTTGACGTATTGGTGGATCTTGCGCAGCTCGGCGGTCAATGCCGGCGGCGCGACCACGTAGCCGGTCTTCCAGCCGGTGACGTGATAGGTCTTGCCGAAGGAGCTGACCACGAAGGCGCGCTGATACAGCTCGTCGTGTGCCAGCACGCTGGCATGCCGCTCGCCGTCATATATCAGATGCTCGTAAACCTCGTCGCTGATCACATGAATATTGCGCCCACGAATCAGCTCGGCCAGCTTATCTTGGTCAGCGCGGGTCAGCAGCGCCCCGCTCGGGTTGTGCGGGGAGTTGAGGAAGATCAGCCGGGTACGCGGCGTGATCGCATCGGCCAGACGCTGCCAATCGACAGCGAAGTCCGGCAATGCCAACGGCACATGCACGCAACGCCCACCGGCCAGTTCCACCGACGGCTCGTAACTGTCGTAGCAAGGGTCGAGCACGATGGCTTCATCCCCCGGATGAATCAGCGCCTGCACCGCGCAGAAGATCGCCTCGGTGGCCCCTGGCGTGATGGTGATCTCGCTATCGGCATCGCGCTGCACGCCATAGCTGCGGGCGAGCTTGGCCGCCACCTGCTGGCGTAGCGCGGGCAAGCCGGTCATTGGCGAATACTGGTTGCGCCCTTCCATGACGTGGCGCGCCACGGCCTCACGCAGTGCCTGCGGCCCATCGAAGTCGGGAAAGCCCTGAGACAGGTTGATCGCGCCAACGTCGGCAGCGAGCTGGGACATGCGCGTGAAGATGGTGGTGCCGACGTTGGGCAGTTTACTGGCGAGCATCGCGACTTCCTGGAAGAACAAGGCAAGCCGCGAGGATAGCCGAAGGGCGCAGCAGGCGGCACCTGCTGTGCTTATGAAAAAGAGTTGGAAGCTTATGCCGTGCGCGCCGGACGATCACCGGCGCACACCCTGGCGCAAAGCTTACTAGCGCTTGTCCTTGCGCTTCTTCTCGGCCTTCTTGTGGTGGCTCATCAGGCGGCGCTTCTTGTTCACCTGACGGTCGGTGAGCTTGTTCTTGTTGCCCTCATAGGGGTTCTCGCCGCCCTTGTACTCGATACGGATCGGCGTACCGACCAGTTTCAGCACACGGCGGAAGGTGTTTTCCAGATAACGAGAGTAAGCACGCGGCACGGCGTCGACCTGGTTACCGTGGATCACGATCAGCGGCGGGTTAGCGCCCCCAAGGTGGGCATAGCGCAGCTTGATGCGGCGACCGTTGACCAGAGGCGGCGCGTGGTCGCTGACGGCATCTTCGAGAATCTGCGTCAGGCGGCTGGTCGGCCAGCGGGTGATCGCCGACTTGAACGAGGCCTGCACCGACTTGTACAGATGGCCCACGCCAGTGCCGTGCAGGGCGGAAATGAAGTGGATATCGGCGAAGTCGACGAAGAACAGCCGACGCTCCAGCTCGGTCTTCACATAATCCTTCTGCCCCTGATCCATGCCGTCCCACTTGTTCAGGGCGATGACCAGGGCGCGGCCGCTTTCCAGCACGAAGCCGAGCAGGTTGAGGTCGTGGTCGACCACACCTTCGCGGGCGTCCATGACGAACACCACGACGTTGGAGTCCTGAATGGCCTGCAGCGTCTTGACCACGGAGAATTTCTCCACAGCCTCGAAGATCTTGCCGCGACGGCGCACGCCGGCAGTGTCGATCAGCGTGTACTTCTCGTCGTCGCGCTCGAACGGAATGTAGATGCTGTCGCGCGTGGTGCCGGCCTGGTCATAGACGATGACCCGCTCTTCACCGAGCATGCGGTTGACCAGAGTGGATTTGCCGACGTTGGGGCGACCGATGATGGCCAGCTTGATGCCGTCCTTCTCGCTCGGGCCGGGAATGCGCTTGGCCTCCTGGCCTTCCAGCACCTCTTCCTCTTCGGCCCCCTCCTCCGGCTCGCCGGCGTCCTTGGGGAACGCGCCGAGAACCACTTCCAGCATCTGGGTGATGCCGCGGCCATGAGCACCGGCAATCGCCAGCGGCTCGCCCAGGCCCATGGGGCTGAACTCGGCACGGGCCAGGTCGACGTCAAGGTTGTCGACCTTGTTCACCACCAGGAAGCTCTGCTTGTTACGACGGCGCAGGTGCTCGCCGATCATCTGGTCGGAGGCAGTCATGCCAGCGCGCGCGTCCACCAGGAACAGCACGGCATCGGCCTCCTCGATGGCCTGCAGCGACTGCTCGGCCATCTTCGCGTCGATGCCTTCCTCGTCACCGGAAATACCACCGGTGTCGATCACGATATAGGTGCGCCCCTGCCACTTCGCCTCGCCATACTGGCGGTCGCGGGTCAGACCGGACAGGTCGCCGACGATAGCGTCGCGGCTGCGGGTCAGGCGGTTGAAGAGCGTGGACTTGCCGACATTCGGCCGGCCCACCAGGGCAATTACGGGAACCATCAGGCTCTCCACTCGGTTAATTCAGAAAATGCAAAGGCCGCTGCAAGGGCAGCGGCCAGGGTGTTTCATGCTGTCGGGTTACCGGCAGCATAGCGTGTTACTTGATGGTCAGTGCCACCAACTTGCCGCTGTTACCGTAGACGTACAACCAATCACCCACCACCAACGGCTGGGCACGCAGGCCGTCGCTGTCGATGCGGGTACGGCCGACGAAGCGACCATCGACCTGGCTCAGCAGGTGCAGATAGCCTTCGAAGTCACCCACAGCGACATAGCTGGAGAACACTGCTGGGCCCGACAGCTGGCGACGCGCCATCGAATCGTTGCTCCACAGGGCTGAAGCGCTGCGCTCGTCGATACCTTCGACGGTGCCGTTAGCCATGCTGACATAGACGTTACCGAAACCTTGAGCGACGCCAACCGAGCTGGATGCCTCGCGCTGCCAGAGTACGCGACCGGACTCCAGATCCATGGCCGCGACACGGCCCTGGTAGCTCACCGCGTAGACGGTGCCGCCGGACAACAGCAGGCCGCCGTCGATGTCGACAACACGCTCCAGTTCGGAACGACCCTGCGGGATGGCGATACGCTGCTCCCAGACCGGCAGGCCGCGCTGGGCGTCGACCGCAATCACCTTGCCGCTGGACAGACCGGCGACCACCAGGCGGTTGGTCACCAGCGGAGCGCCAGTGCCGCGCAGGGTCAGTACGGCCGGGGTGTTCTCGACGATCCAGCGCTGGCTGCCAGTGCTGGCATCGAAGGCAATCAGACGGTCGTCCTGAGTCTGCACCACGACGATATCGCCGTTGCTAGCCGGCGCAGCCAGCACTTCGCTGGTCACGCGCGAACGCCATTGTTCTTCACCGTCACTGGAGTCCAGGGCGATCACTTCACCCTTGAGGGTACCCAACAGTACCTGGCCGTAGCCGACACCGATGGCGCCGGACACCGGGATTTCAAGCTTCTTGCGCCAGATGACCTTGCCGCTGGTGCGGTCCATGGCCATGACCAGACCTTCGACATCAGCGGCGTAGATCACATCACCGTCGATGGCCGGCACCAGCATGTTGAAGGTATCGCCCTGACCATCACCAACGGAGCGGCTCCACTCGGTACGCAGCTCGACTTCGGCGTCGAACTTGGTCAGTTCGGCGGGCGGCAGTTCCTTCTTGCTATTGCTGCTGCAACCCACGGCCAGAACGGCCAGAGCCAGCAGTGCGGCATTCTTCCAACGCATCACGTCACGCATCCCCTTTCGCCAGGTCGTCCAGCTTCATCTGCAGACCGCCAACAGCGGCGTCTTCGGCCAGCGCATCCTTGGCCTTCTGATAGGCGGCGTGCGCGTCATCGCTGCGACCCAGCTGTACCAGCAGATCGCCCTTGAGTTCTTCGCGGCTGGCGAGGAAAGCGTCCTCGACCTTGGCATCGAGCAGCTTCAACGCATCGTCAGTCTTGTCCTGGGCTGCCAGAACACGGGCCAGACGCTGACGCGCCAGCTCACCGAGCGTGGCGTCGGCCGGCTTGTCGAGCACGCGCTGCAGCGCGGCAGCGGCATCGTCGAGACGGTCGGCTTCGACGGCGACCTTGGCGACGAACAGGTTGCCGTACTGGGCGTAGTGGCTACCGCCAAACTCACTGTCGAGCTTGCCGGCCAGTTCGGCGACTTTAGCAGCATCGGGCTTACCGGCTGGGTCCAGTGCCGTTTCCAGCAACTGCTGATAAAGCACCGAGGCGCCTTGCGCCTGATTGTCCTGATACTTCTGCCAGCCCTGCCAGCCGAATACAGCTACCAGCGCCAATACGCCGCCGGCCAGCAAAGGCTTGCCGTTACGATCCCACCAGTCCTTCATTTGTGCGATCTGTTCGTCTTCGGTCTGCATGTCTAACCCCGTACTCCTAATCGAGAGCCTGCTCAGGCCTGCTGGCAGGCAGCCAGATGCTCAGCCAGAGCATCCCAGGCAACACTTTGTTGTTCACTGTCGTCGCGCAGCGGTTTGCAACCTACCACGCGCCCAGCCAATTCGTCGTCCCCCAGAATCAGCGCATAGCGTGCGCCGCTCTTGTCGGCCTTCTTGAACTGGCTCTTGAAACTGCCACCACCGGAGTTGAGCAACAGGCGCAGTCCCGGCAATTCGTCACGCAGACGCTCGACCAGCGCCAGCGCCGCCAGCTCGGCAGCCTCGCCAAAGGCACAGATGTAAACATCGGCCGCACGGTTGAGGTCAGCCGGTAGCAACTGCAGGGTTTCCAGCAGCAGCACCAGACGCTCGACACCCATGGCGAAGCCGACGCCTGGCGTGGCCTTGCCACCCAGCATGGAAACCAGGCCGTCGTAACGACCACCGGCGCACACGGTGCCCTGGGCACCGAGCTTGTCGGTGACCCACTCGAACACGGTGCGGTTGTAGTAATCCAGACCGCGCACCAGCTTGTGATTGATCTGGTAGCGAATGCCGGCCGCATCCAGGCGCGCCTTGACGCCCTCGAAGTGCAGGCGCGACTCCTCATCGAGGTAATCGCCCAAGGTCGGTGCGCCTACCAGCGCGGCCTGGGTCGCCTCATTCTTGCTGTCGAGGATGCGCAGCGGATTGGTAGTCAGGCGACGCTGGCTGTCTTCATCGAGCTGATCGAAGCGCTCCTGCAGGTAGGCCACCAGGGCATCGCGATAGGCGGCACGCGCCTCACTGGAGCCCAGGCTGTTGAGCTGCAGGGTCACGGCATCAGACAAACCGAGCGTTTTCCACAAACGCCAGGTGAGCACGATCAGCTCGGCATCGACGTCCGGCCCCGGCAGGTTGAAGGCTTCCACGCCGACCTGATGGAACTGGCGATAGCGACCTTTCTGCGGCTTCTCGTAGCGGAACATGGGGCCGGCGTACCACAGTTTCTGCACCTGACCGCCACCGGACAGCCCATGCTCAAGCACAGCGCGCACGCAACCGGCAGTGCCTTCGGGACGCAGGGTCAGGGATTCTTCGTTGCGATCAAGGAAGGTGTACATCTCCTTGTCGACCACGTCGGTACCTTCACCGATACCGCGAGCGAACAGCTCGGTGTACTCGACGATAGGCAGGCGGATTTCCTTGTAGCCATAGCCATCGAGCAGGCTGACCAAGGTACTTTCCAGGTAGCGCCAGGCAGGCGTCTGCTCCGGCAGGATGTCGTTCATGCCACGAATGGCTTGCAGGGACTTGCTCAAGTGTATTCCTTACGCACGGATCAGCCGCGCACGATCACGGCCGCATCGGCGGCGACCTTTTCGGCCGCCTTGTCGCGGATGAGCTTTTCCAGCTCGTCCACCAGGTTTTCGTTGGTCAGCTTCGAAGCGGGCTTGCCGTCGATATAGACCAAGTTGTTCGGGCTACCGCCGGTGAGGCCGATGTGCGCCTCCTTGGCTTCCCCGGGGCCGTTGACCACGCAGCCGATCACGGCCACGTCCAGCGGCACCAGCAGGTCCTCGACACGCGTTTCCAGCTCGTTCATGGTCTTGACCACATCGAAGTTCTGCCGCGAACAGCTCGGGCAGGCGATGAAGTTGATACCGCGAGAACGCAGACGCAGGGATTTGAGGATATCGAAACCAACCTTGATCTCCTCCACCGGATCGGCAGCCAGAGAGATACGGATGGTATCGCCAATGCCGTCGGCCAGCAGCATGCCCAGACCGACTGCCGACTTGACCGTGCCGGAGCGCAGGCCACCCGCTTCGGTGATACCCAGGTGCAGCGGCTGCTCGATCTGCTTGGCCAGCAGGCGGTAGGCTTCTACAGCCATGAAGACGTCGGAGGCCTTCACACTGACCTTGAAGTCGGGGAAGTTCAGGCGGTCAAGGTGTTCGACATGACGCAGCGCCGACTCCACCAGAGCTTCCGGGGTCGGCTCGCCATATTTCTTCTGCAGATCCTTTTCCAGCGAACCGGCATTGACGCCGATACGAATCGGAATGCCTTTGTCACGGGCAGCCTCAACCACCGCCCTGACGCGATCCTCGCGACCGATGTTGCCCGGGTTGATCCGCAGGCAATCGACGCCCAGCTCAGCCACGCGCAGGGCGATCTGGTAATCGAAGTGGATGTCGGCCACTAGCGGTACACGCACCTGCTGCTTGATGCGACCGAAGGCCTCGGCAGCATCCATGTCCGGCACGGAAACGCGCACGATGTCAGCGCCGGCATCTTCCAGACGACGGATCTGTGCCACGGTAGCGGCCACATCGTTGGTGTCGGTATTGGTCATGCTCTGCACGGTGATCGGCGCATCGCCGCCCACCGGTACCGAGCCAACCCAGATCTTGCGCGACAGTCGGCGCTTGATCGGCGATTCGCAATGCATGCTTTACAACCCCAGTTTCAGGCGCGCGGTTTCGCCGGTCATATGCGGCGCAACGTCCACGCTTTGGCCGTTGTAGGTCACCTGGGCGCCACGGGCAAAGCCCAGGCGCAGCTCCATCGGTGCTTTGCCGGTCAGTTCGATGCTTTCGCCACTGCGCTTGAGCGCGCTGACCAGGACCTTTCCATCGGCATCGGTCACTTGTGTCCAGCAATCAGCAGTGAACTGTACGTTCAGCGCAGCTTGCCCGGCTGGAACGGCAACAGGGGCGGCAGGCTCCGTGGCAGGCGCTGTTATATTGGCAGCAGCTGCTGGCTCATTCGCCACGGCGGCTGCCGGAGTTTCTGGCGCGCTTTCCGGCGCAGCATCTGAAGCTGCAGGCTGTTCTGCGACCGAGGACTCTTCCGGTGCCTCACCCGGCTCGACTGGCAACAGCAGAGGGCTGCCCTGCTCGCCGCCCTGAGCATCGACTACCGCCTGGTCTTCCGGCTCGGCAAGCGAATGAACCTGGGTGGTACCGTCGGCCCCCTCGACTTCTACATGTTCCAGGCCCAGGTCAGCCAGGCTGGCACCTGGGCGCCCCTGATCCTGCCACCAGACAAAACCGCCGCCGATCAACGCCAGCAACAACAGGAAACTCACCAGGCGCAGGATGCTCTGCGAATAACGTACAGGTTCTTCGATACGACCAAGAGCATGCACGCTACTGCCAGTGGCATCGGTACCGGTGAACTGATCGAACTCCATCACCAGCCGGTTCTGGTCCATTTCGAGCAGCTTGGCGTAGGCACGGATATAGCCACGCGCAAAGGTGGTACCCGGCAACTTGTCGAAAGCACCGGCTTCGATCTGGGCCAGACGTTGCGGCGTCAGGTTAAGCTGAGTTGCCACTTCGGCAACACTCCAGCCTTTGACTTCCCTGGCCTGGCGCAGGGTTTCACCTGGATTTGTCGGCATCGGCTGAGCCACTTCGCTATGTGCCGCGTTCATTGTTGCCCCGAAACAAATTGCTGATATTCCTGAGAAGCCGGATACAGACGACGCAACTGCAAGCCAAGGCTGGCAGCACGGTCACGGTCCTCGAATACGTTGGCTAGACGCGCGCCAAGCAACAGGCTACGCGCATTCTGTGGCGCTATTTCGCTGTAGCTGTCGTAGTAACGGCGCGCTGGCACATATTCTTTGTCTTCATAGGACAGCGCCGCCATTTCCAACAAAGCGCGCGGCTGGCGGCTGCTCAGGCGCAAGGCACGCTGGAGGTATTCCTTGGCCTGCTCGCGCTGACCGAGCTGCAAGGCTGTCATGCCGAGGTTTTCAAAGACCCGGGAACGCTCTGGGTAGAGATTGTCTTCAGCGGCCTTGAGATACGTGCTCATAGCCTCGTCGTAGCGTCTCTGCTCGAACAGGAAGCCACCGTAGTTGTTGAGCAGACGGGCATCCTTCGGCCGCTGGGACAGCGCCTTGCGAAAATGCTCATCGGCCAGCTTCGGCTCCATTTCCAGCTGGAACGCCATGGCCAGCGCGGCATGCGCATCCGCATTGGAGGAGTCCAGATCGAGTGCGTTCTTCAGCGGCACCTTGGCGCGCTGGGTATCACCTTGCTGGATATAGGCAATCCCCAGTTGTACGTAGGCATCACGTGCCTTCTCACGTCCTTCAGCCGTACGCATAGGGTCAACATCGCCGGTGGTCACACAACCAGCAAGCAGGCTGACAACGAGCAATAACAGCGCAGGGCGCAAGGTCATAGGCATCCTCTCTTCAATTTCGATTGGCGGCAGTGCGAGGCTCTTGCGCCTCGTTGCCCAGCTGACGCACGGCGATGTAACGCTCACTGCGTCGAGTACGGTCCATGACCTGGCCAACCAATTGGCCGCAGGCAGCATCGATATCGTCACCACGCGTCGTGCGCACCGTGACGTTATGACCAGCCCTGTGCAACAGGTCCTGGAAGCGGCGAATGGCGTTATTGCTCGGCCGCTCGTACCCCGAGAAGGGGAAGGGATTAAACGGAATCAGGTTGATCTTGCAAGGTACATCGGCCAGAAGTGCGATCATCTGCTCAGCGTGCTCAGGCTGATCGTTGACGCCTTTGAGCAGGGTGTACTCGATGGTCAGCACGCGTTTCTCGCCCAGCTTGGAGACGTAGCGCTTGCAGGCCGCCAGCAGCATGTCCAGCGGGTACTTCTTGTTGATCGGCACCAGCTGATTACGCAGTTCGTCGTTGGGCGCGTGCAACGACAGCGCCAGGGATACGTCGATGACTTCGGCCAGCTTGTCGATCATCGGCACCACGCCGGAGGTGGACAAGGTCACCTTGCGCTTGGAAATGCCGTAGCCGAGGTCGTCCATCATGATCTGCATGGCAGAGACGACGTTGTCGAAGTTCAGCAGCGGCTCACCCATACCCATCATCACCACGTTGGTGATGGCGCGATCGATCTTGGCGGGCACGCTGCCGAAGGATTTGTTGGCGATCCACACCTGGCCGATGATCTCGGCACTGGTCAGGTCGCTATTGAAGCCTTGTTTGCCGGTGGAGCAGAAGCTGCAATCCAGGGCACAACCGGCCTGGGACGAAACACAAAGCGTGCCGCGACCGTTCTGCGGGATATAGACGGTTTCCACACAGCTACCCGACGCCACACGCACCACCCACTTGCGCGTGCCATCGGCAGAAATATTTTCGCTGACCACTTCCGGGCCGCGAATCTCGGCAGAGGCCTCGAGCTTTTCGCGCAAGGCCTTGCCGACATTGGTCATGGCGGCGAAATCATCGACGCCAAAGTGGTGAATCCACTTCATTACCTGGCCGGCACGGAAGCGCTTCTCGCCGATGGACTCGAAGAACTGTTCCATTTCCGGCTGGGTCAGGCCCAGCAGGTTGATCTTGCCGGTGGTATTGGTCATGGCTTCACCCTCGCTTCAATCGCCAATCAGCGAATGCGCGCGCACTGCTCGGTAGCGGAGAAGAAGTAAGCGATCTCGCGAGCTGCGGAGGCTTCGGAATCCGAACCGTGAACAGCGTTTTCGTCGATGGAAACGGCGAAGTCAGCACGGATGGTGCCGGCAGCGGCTTCTTTCGGGTTGGTGGCCCCCATCAGTTCACGGTTCTTGGCAACGGCGTTTTCGCCTTCCAGAACCTGAACGATGACCGGGCCGGAAGTCATGAAGGCAACCAGATCCTTGAAGAAGCCACGCTCGCTGTGCTCAGCGTAGAAACCAGCGGCTTCGCGCTCGGACAGTTGCACCATCTTCGAAGCGACAACGCGCAGGCCGGCTTTTTCGAAACGGGTGGTGATCTCACCGATGACGTTCTTGGCAACGGCGTCAGGCTTGATGATGGAGAAAGTACGTTGAACAGCCATGTGAAGCTCCAGAAACTTTAGGGTTAAAGCGAAAAATTAAACCCGCGAATTATACGCGGGTTCCGGTTAAAAGCGTAGGGCGGGCGCCGTAAGCGCCTGTTTCAATCGAGCTCTTCGATCCAGGCGGCCTGTATTGCCTCCAGCACTTTCTCCCCCCCGCGTTGCGGGTCATCGGTAAACTGCGGCAAGGACACGACCCAACGGTGCAGATCGACGAAGTTCACGTAGCGCGGATCGACATCCGGCTTCTGCTCGCTCAGCTCGATGGCAATGTCCAGTACATCGGCCCATTTCAGACTCATGATCATGCTTCCTGCTTAACGTGAAAGTCGCGTAGCGACAACTTCCTCTGGGCCCTTCTCCCTTGGGGAGAAGGTGGCGCGAAGCGCCGGATGAGGGAGCTGCCTGTCAGTGCGGCGCTTCGGCTGCGTGGTTAAGCGAATATTTGGGAATCTCGACGGTGATATCTTCCTCACCAACGATAGCCTGACAGGCCAGGCGCGACTGAGCCTCGAGCCCCCAAGCCTTGTCCAGATAATCCTCTTCCAACTCATCCGCCTCGTTCAGCGAATCGAAACCTTCGCGCACGATGCAGTGACAGGTGGTGCAGGCACACACACCGCCACAAGCGCTTTCCATCTCGATATGGTGCTCGTGCGCCAGCTCGAGGATGGAAACACCAGGCTCAGCCTCTACCACCAAACCATCCGGGCAGAATCGCTCGTGAGGCAGAAAAATTACCTGCGGCATCAATTATTCCTCGATCTCATTCAGATTGCGCCCTGCCAGCGCGGCTTTTACCGTCGAATCCAGACGGCGAGCCGCAAAAGCGTCAGTGACCTGCGACAGCCGCTTGGTCTGCCGCTCGATCGCCAGGCCATCATTGCCCGCCAGCAAATCGCGTAACTCCTGCACCTGCAGTTCGATGACCTCGCGCTCCTCGGCATCCAGCAAACGCTCGCCATCGGCCTGCAGCGCCGCCTCGACCGCCTCGATCAGGCGCTGACCATCGACCTGCTGCTCACGCAGCACGCGGGCAGCCTTGTCGTCTCCAGCATTCTGGAAGGAGTCCTGCAGCATGCGTGCAATTTCGCCATCGGTCAGGCCATAAGACGGCTTGACCTGAATGCTCGCCTCAATCCCAGAACTCAGCTCACGCGCCGCGACACTAAGCAGGCCGTCGGCATCGACCTGGAAGGTCACGCGGATCTTCGCAGCGCCGGCCACCATAGGCGGAATGCCGCGCAATTCGAAACGTGCCAGGGAGCGGCAATCAGCGATCAGTTCGCGCTCACCCTGCAGCACGTGAATCATCATGGCCGTCTGGCCATCCTTGTAGGTGGTGAACTCCTGCGCACGCGCTACCGGAATGGTGGTATTACGCGGGATCACCTTCTCCATCAGCCCGCCCATGGTTTCCAGGCCGAGCGACAGAGGTATCACGTCCAGCAGGAGCAACTCCTCGCCGTCATCACGCTGATTGCCCGCCAGGGCGTCGGCCTGGATCGCAGCACCAATGGCCACCACCTGATCCGGATCGATATTGGTCAGCGGCGCCCGACCGAACAGTTCGCCGACGGCTTCACGCACACGCGGCACGCGGGTCGAACCGCCCACCATGACCACGGCACTAACCTCTTCCAACTCAACACCGGAATCACGCACCGCACGCCGGCAGGCCTTGAGACTGCGCGCCACCATCGGCTCGATCAGCGCCTCGAACTGCTCGCGACTCAACACAGCGCGCCAGTCGCCATGGCTCAGCTCGGCGCTGTCCGCCTCTGTCAGCGCCTCTTTTGCGGCACAGGCAGTCTGCAGCAGACTGCGCTGGGTCGACGGATCGAGGTCACTGGAAATACCAGCCTGCTGGATGATCCAGTCGGCTACAGCATGATCGAAGTCGTCACCGCCCAACGCACTGTCGCCGCCGGTAGCCAGCACCTCGAACACACCGCCGGTCAGGCGCAGGATGGAAATATCGAAAGTGCCACCGCCGAGGTCATAAATAGCGACCACACCCTCGGCTTTCTGATCCAGGCCATAGGCGACTGCAGCGGCAGTAGGCTCATTGAGCAGTCGCAGAACGGTCAGGCCAGCCAGGCGCGCAGCATCCTTGGTGGCCTGACGCTGAGCGTCATCGAAATAAGCCGGCACGGTAATCACCGCCCCTACCAGCTCGCCACCCAGCGCTTGCTCGGCACGCAAACGCAGCGACTTGAGAATTTCGGCGGACACCTCGACCGGACTCTTCGCCCCCTGCACCGTTTCGATGAAGGGCATGTGCGACTCGCCCGCAACGAAGCGATAGGGCAATTGTTCGCCAAGCTGATGCACATCGGCGATACCGCGCCCCATCAGACGCTTGACCGACAACACGGTGTTCAACGGATCACTGGCGGCAGCCGACTTGGCCGACTCGCCGACCTCGATGCTGGTGGCGTGATAACGCACCGCTGAAGGCAGGATGACCTCGCCGGCAGCATCGGCCAGAGGCTCGGCCAGACCACTGCGCACAGCAGCGACCAGTGAATTGGTGGTGCCCAGGTCAATGCCCACTGCCAGCCGACGCTGGTGCGGTTGCGGGCTCTGTCCTGGCTCGGCGATCTGCAATAAGGCCATGGTCTTCTTGAAATCATCAGGCAGGCTGCCGAGGCAACCCACAGGTTAATCGTCGAGGCGCTCTTCTAGTTGGCGCACTTCATGGGAGAGCTTGTCGAGGAACTGCATGCGGCGCATCAGACGCTCAGCCTCTTCGCGACGAGCATCGTCGTCCCAGCATGCCGCGAAGCACTCATTGAGCGCCTCCTGAGCGGTCTTCAGACGACGCTTGAAGGCCGTGACACCAGCCAGGTCGGCGTCGTCCTGCAGCTCTTCCAGCTCTTCGCGCAGCTGCATCTGCTGCAGGAGAAAATCCGGATCCTGCACCGTCACTTCCAGCGGCAACTCGGGGCCACGCATGGCCAGCAGGTAGCGGGCACGCTGAGACGGCGTTTTCAGAACCTGATACGCCTCGTTGAGGCAGGCCGAGCGCTCAAGCGCCAGGCGCTGCTCACGCTCACCGGCATCGGCGAAACGATCCGGATGAACCTGGCGCGCCAGCTCGCGGTAGCGAGCAGCCAGTTGATCCAGATCCAGACGAAAGCTCGGCTGAAGGTCGAACAGGGCGAAATGACAAGGATTACCCACGCGAGCGCCTCAAACGTTGAAGCTTTCGCCGCAACCGCATTCGCCGCGCACGTTAGGGTTGATGAACTTGAAGCCCTCGTTGAGGCCTTCCTTGACGAAGTCCAACTCGGTGCCATCGAGATAGACCAGGCTCTTGGGATCGATGATCACCTTGACGCCATGACTCTCGAATACCTGATCCTCTGCCGCCAGCTCATCGACGAACTCGAGCACGTAGGCCAGGCCGGAGCAACCGGTAGTGCGCACCCCGAGGCGAATGCCCTCGCCCTTGCCGCGCCCATCAAGAGAGCGTTGCACGTGGCGGGCAGCTGCTTCAGACATGGTGATGGCCATTACAAACCTCGTATCAGAGCAAGCCTTTCTTCTGCTTGTAGTCGCGCACAGCAGCCTTGATGGCATCTTCAGCGAGTACAGAGCAGTGGATTTTCACGGGCGGCAGGGCCAGTTCTTCGGCGAGCTGGGTGTTCTTGATGCTTTCGGCCTCATCGAGGGTCTTGCCCTTCATCCACTCGGTCGCGAGGGAGCTGGAGGCGATAGCCGAGCCGCAGCCGTAGGTCTTGAACTTGGCGTCTTCGATAACGCCACTTTCGCTGACTTTGATCTGCAGGCGCATCACGTCGCCACAGGCCGGCGCACCGACCATGCCGGTACCAACGTCAGGATCTTCGGCGTTAAGCTTGCCGACGTTACGCGGATTTTCGTAGTGGTCGATGACCTTGTCACTGTAAGCCATGTTGTACTTCCTCTCTCATCAGGTGCCGCTCTCCGGCGAACCGCTTGAAACCAAGCGATCCGCCTCGGCAGCTTTTAGTGTGCTGCCCATTCCACGGAAGAAATGTCGACACCTTCTTTGAACATATCCCACAGGGGCGACAGTTCGCGCAGCTTGTCCACGGCCTCACGGACCTTGACAGCGGCGTAGTCGACCTCTTCTTCGGTGGTGAAACGACCGAAGGTGAAGCGAATCGAGCTATGCGCCAGTTCATCGTTGCGGCCCAGAGCACGCAGCACGTAGGACGGCTCCAGGGAAGCCGAGGTGCAAGCCGAACCGGACGAGACAGCGAGATCCTTGAGCGCCATGATCAGCGACTCACCCTCAACGTAGTTGAAACTCAGGTTAAGGTTGTGCGGCACGCGAGCAGTCAGACTGCCATTTACGTACAGCTCTTCCATATCTTCCAACTGGTGGTAGAAACGATCACGCAGAGCCGCGATACGCTGGTTCTCTGCCGCCATCTCTTCCTTGGCGATACGGAATGCTTCACCCATACCGACGCACTGGTGAGTGGCCAGAGTGCCCGAGCGCATACCGCGCTCGTGACCGCCGCCGTGAGTCTGCGCTTCCAGACGCACACGCGGCTTGCGGCGCACGTAAAGGGCACCGACGCCCTTGGGGCCGTAGGTCTTGTGCGCGGAGAAGGACATCAGATCGACCTTCATCTTCTCCAGATCGATTTCGACCTTACCAGTGGACTGCGCGGCATCGACGTGCAGCAACACACCGCGAGAGCGGGTCAGCTCGCCGATGGCAGCGATGTCGTTGATGGTGCCGATTTCGTTGTTGACGTGCATGAGCGACACCAGGGTGGTGTCATCGCGCAGCACCGCCTCGACCATAGCTGGTGTAATCAGGCCGTCTTCGCCCGGCTCCAGATAGGTCACTTCGAAACCTTCACGCTCGAGCTGGCGAGTGGTATCCAGTACCGCCTTGTGCTCGATCTTCGAGGTGATGATGTGCTTGCCCTTGCTGGCATAGAAATGCGCTACGCCCTTAATCGCCAGGTTGTCGGACTCGGTAGCACCGCTGGTCCAGACGATCTCACGCGGATCAGCATTGACCAGTTCGGCGACCTGGCGACGGGAATTTTCCACCGCTTCTTCGGCCTTCCAGCCGAACACGTGGGAGCGCGAAGCCGGGTTGCCAAAGTTACCGTCGACCAGCAGGCATTCACTCATCTTCTGCGCAACACGCGGATCTACCGGCGTGGTGGCGGAATAATCGAGATAAATGGGCAATTTCATTGGGTTTCTCCTATCAGGCAAACGCCCTGCTCAGTCGATGGCAGACGCTTCTATCTTATCCAGGCGCGGCGTCCTGCCATTGCAGCGGCGCTGATCCTGGCGCAACGCGACCTCTTGAACCTCATGGCGCGCAACCAGATCAGCCAGGCTGATGCCACTGAGGAACTCATGAATCTGCTGACTGAGATCGCACCACAGGTGATGGGTCAGACAGGTGTCACCAGAGTGGCAATCACCTTGCCCCTGGCAACGCGTGGCATCTACCGACTCGTTGACCGCATCGATCACCTGAGCCACCTGAATGCCGCGCATGTCACGCGAGAGCTGATAGCCGCCACCCGGCCCGCGAACACTGGAAACCAGACTGCCACGGCGAAGCTTGGCGAACAGTTGCTCGAGATAAGACAGGGAGATGCCCTGCCGCTCGGATATATCGGCCAGGGAAACGGGACCGTGCTGTGCGTGCAACGCCAGATCTAGCATGGCGGTAACGGCGTAACGGCCTTTGGTGGTCAGTCGCATGGCTCTACCACGGAATCACTGAATTGCGACGAAGTATGCGATTCCCGAGTATTTAAGTCAACTATAAGACCGATTGATTTACTCAGGATTGACCGCAAAAAGAGGCGGCATCATAGCAAATGCCGCCCCTGCGCGCATCAGGCAGCAGGCTTGTCGCCCTGCCCCTTGCACACCTCGGCGAAGTCTTCGTCACGCAGTGCAGGCAGCGCCTTGGCGCGGTAGTCGCAATCCATCGAGTCCAGCGCCTTGTTGACATCCTCGAGCCGCCCGTCGACAGCATGCAGATGATCGAGCAACTGGCCGATGGCGCGCGCTACCGGGTCGGGCATGTCCTGACCGACACCATAAGCATCGAAACCGATCTTCTCGGCCATGGCCTGACGCTTGGCTTCCTGCTCGTCATCGGACTTGACGATGATCTTGCCGGGAATGCCGACCGCAGTCGCCCCCGCCGGCACAGCCTTGGTCACCACCGCATTGGAACCGATCTTGGCCCCGGCACCGACCGTGAACGGCCCCAGCACCTTGGCGCCAGCGCCAACCACAACACCATCCTCCAGAGTGGGATGGCGCTTGCCCTTGTTCCAACTGGTGCCACCCAGAGTCACGCCCTGATAGAGCGTGACGTCATTACCGATCTCGGCAGTCTCGCCGATGACAATGCCCATGCCATGGTCGATGAAGAAGCGTCGCCCGATCTTCGCCCCCGGGTGAATTTCGATACCGGTCATCCAGCGCCCGAAGTTGGACACCACGCGCGCCAGCCACTTCCAGCCCGAACGCCACAATGCATGCGCCACACGATGCAGCCATACCGCATGCAGTCCCGGATAGCAGGTCACCACCTCGAAGGCATTGCGCGCCGCCGGGTCACGGTGAAAAACGCTCTGTATATCCTCTCGAATGCGCTCAAACATCAGACTTCCCCTGTTTATGAGGCTCTCCACGCACGGCCTTCTCTGTCTCGGTAAGGATGCCGCGCAGGATATTCATCTCCAACTTGCTCACCGCACTGCGCCCATATAGCCGACGCAAGCGAGTCATCAGGTGCCGCGGCCTCTGTGGATCGAGAAAACCGATCATCACCAGAACTCGACGCAAATGTCCGTAGAAGGACTCCAGCTCATCTGCCGTCGCCGCCTGCGAATTGCGCATCGTGGTCGCCTCAAGCTTCTCCGCCTTGGTCGGCAGACTCGAAGCCGCCAACCAGGCCATGCGCACCTCATAGGCCAGCACCTGCACCGCCGCCGCCAGGTTCAGCGAACTGAACTCAGGGTTGGACGGGATATGCACGTGGTATTGACATCGCTGCAGTTCCTCGTTGGTCAAACCGGCGTATTCACGACCGAAGACCAACGCCACTTCGCCACCAGCAGCGGCCTGCTCACAACTGGCCACGCCGCACTCGCGCGGATCCAGCAGCGGCCAGGGAATACGCCGATCACGTGCACTGGTACCAATCACCAGAGTGCAACCGACCAGCGCCTCTTCAAGACTACCAACGACCTGCGCAGCATCCAGCACATCGGTCGCACCGGACGCGCGCGCCACGGCGTCAGCACTGGGAAAATCCTCCGGCGCGACCAGCACCAGACGCGACAAGCCCATGTTTTTCATCGCCCGCGCAGCACCGCCGATATTGCCCGGATGACTGGTGCCCACCAAAACGACGCGAATATTGTCCAGCAACGCAGACACTCTCAGAAACGATTAGGGCAACGATCTTACCCAAGCCCTTGTGTGATTGCCATGCGGGGTACAGACGGCGCTTCATCGGCAACGGTTTTCTGCTAACATGGCCGGCTTTCTTTAACGCCCCAGGTGAACCTCCCATGCAGCCCATGCTGAATATCGCCCTGCGCGCCGCTCGCAGCGCCGGTGAAATGATCTTTCGCTCCATCGAGCGCCTGGATGTCATCTCGGTAGACGAGAAGGATGCCAAGGATTACGTCACCGAGGTCGACAAGGCCGCCGAGCTGATGATCGTCCAAGCCATTCGCAAGGCCTACCCGACCCACAGTTTCCTGGGCGAAGAAGGTGGCGTGCTTGAGGGTAGCGGCGATGGCGCCGACTATCAGTGGATCATCGATCCGCTGGACGGCACCACCAACTTCATCCGCGGTGTTCCGCACTTCGCCATCAGCATCGCCTGCAAATACCGCGGCCGCCTCGAGCACGCCATCGTCCTCGACCCGGTGCGCCAGGAAGAATTCACCGCCAGCCGTGGCCGTGGCGCCGCCCTCAATGGCCGCCGCCTGCGCGTGAGCAACCGCAAGAGCCTGGACGGCGCACTGCTGGGCACTGGCTTCCCGTTCCGCAACGAGCAGCTGGATAACCTCGAGAACTACCTGGGCATGTTCCGTAGCCTGGTCGGCCAGACCGCCGGCTTACGCCGTGCCGGTGCCGCCAGCCTGGATCTGGCTTATGTCGCAGCCGGCCGCTACGACGCCTTCTGGGAGTTCGGCCTGTCCGAGTGGGACATGGCAGCTGGCGCCCTGCTGATTCAGGAAGCAGGCGGCCTGGTCAGCGATTTCACCGGTGGTCATGAATTCCTCGAGAAAGGCCAGATCGTTGCCGGCAACACCAAATGCTTCAAGGCCGTACTGACTGCGATCCAGCCACACCTGGCGCCCTCGATGAAGCGCTGAGCTTCCGTCGAGCAATAAAAAACGCCCCGAGGGGCGTTTTTTATTGCTCCAGATTCTTACTGGGCCTGCTGCACCAGTACCAGCTCACCCTGTTTGTTGACCGGGATACGGCTGCCCGGATCACGATCCATGCGCACGTTGCCGACCTTTTCACCCAGCTGGTACTTCACGTCGTAGCCCACCAGTTTCTCGCTGGTATCGGTCACAGTGTTGCAGCGGGTTTCAGTGGTGGTGTAGGTGTCACGCTGCTGCATGCCCTCCTGAACCTTGTTGCCGGCATAACCGCCGCCAACTGCACCGGCTACTGTAGCGATCTTCTTGCCAGTGCCGCCGCCGATCTGGTTACCCAGCAGACCACCCGCGATGGCGCCGATGGCAGTACCGGCAATCTGGTGCTGATCCTGTACCGGACGCTGACGGGTAACCGCCACGTCCTTGCACACTTCGCGCGGCGTTTTCACGGTTTCATTGATCGGGGTTACGGCCAGCACCTCGGCGTAGTCCGGACCACGATCAACCAGACTGTACGTGGCAACAGCACCACCAGCGGTCACACCCACAGCACCCAGTACGGCACCTACCAACAGTGATTTATTCATTTTTTGTGTCTCCTAGGCTCGGCGACTCGCGCCCTTCTCCCTGCCTAGGACAGCAAAAAGCCGCGACAAGTTCGACTTGTCGCGGCTTTCGCTGACTTTCATGAAGCCCATCACAACATCATGGACGACCGTCGTCAGCCTCAGCCTCGGCCACAGGAGGAATCAAATCCTCCACGCTGAGCTTCAGCCACACCAGCACCGTGGCGCCGATGTAGACCGACGAGTAGGTGCCTACCACTACACCGACCAGCAGGGTCAGAGCAAAGGCCGCCAATACGTCACCGCCGAAGAACAGCAGCGCCAACAAGGCCAGCGCAGTAGACAACGAAGTCGCGATCGTACGCAAAAGGGTCTGGGTGATCGAAACGTCGATGTTCTCGATCAACGAGGTCTTGCGCAGTACACGGAAGTTCTCACGAATTCGGTCGTAGATGATGATGGTGTCGTTGAGCGAGTAACCGATCATCGCCAGTACCGCCGCCAGCACCGTCAAGTCGAATGGAATCTGGAAGAACGCCAGCACACCCAGGGTGATCACCACGTCGTGCACCAGCGACGCGATCGCACCGACACCAAACTTCCACTGAAAGCGGAAAGCCAGGTAGAGCATGATCCCGCCCAGTGCCAGGAGCATGGCAATGCCGCCCTGGTCGCGCAGCTCCTCGCCCACCTGCGGGCCGACGAACTCGACGCGCTTGACCTCGAAGCGTGCCGCCTCATCGACCTTGCGCAGCGCAGCTGCGACCTCATTACCCAGGTCAGGAGAATCGCCAGCCAGACGCACCAGCACATCGGTACTGGCACCGAAGCTCTGCACCACGGCATCGGCATAGCCAGCCTGGCCCAACTCGGTCTTGATCAGATCGAGATTGGCCGGCTGCTCATACTGCAGTTCGATCAACGTACCGCCGGTGAAATCCAGGCCGAAATTCAGCCCCTTGGCAAACAGCGCGCCGAGACCGATCAGCGTCAGCACGACCGTAATGGAGAAGGCGATATTGCGGATCGCCATGAAACGAATGGTTGACTTGATCATGGCTGCACCTCAGATCCACAGCTTCTTGAAGTTACGGCCACCGAAGATCAGGTTGACCAGGCCACGAGTGAACATGATGGCGGTGAACATCGACGTAATGATGCCCAGCGACAGTGTCACCGCGAAGCCTTTCACCGGACCGGTCCCCATCGCGAACAGGATGCCGCCCACCAGCAAGGTGGTCAGGTTACTGTCGAGAATCGCCGAATAGGCACGATCGAAGCCCTCGTGCAGAGCACGCTGCACCGGTAGTCCATTGGCCAATTCCTCGCGTATCCGCGAGAAAATCAGCACGTTGGCGTCAACCGCCATACCCAGAGTCAAGACGATACCGGCGATACCGGGCAGGGTCAGGGTCGCACCAATGGCCGACATCAGACCGACCAGCAGCACCAGGTTGAACGCCAGGGCAACGGTCGCCAGCACACCGAAGAAGCGATAGATGGCGATGATGAAGATAGCCACGAAGATCATCGCCCACTCGGTGGAGGCGATACCCTTGGCAATGTTTTCGGCACCCAGGCTCGGGCCAATGGTGCGCTCTTCAGCGAAGTACATCGGCGCTGCCAGACCACCAGCACGCAGCAGCAGCGCAAGCTCGGAAGACTCGCCCTGACCGTTCAGGCCGGTGATGCGGAACTGGCTGCCCAGCGCCGACTGGATAGTCGCCAGGCTGATGATCTTCTTCTCTTCGACGAACGAGGAGATAGCCACTTCCTGCTCGACGCCGTCGACGTTCTGACGCACGTAGCGAGTGACCGGCCTCTGCTCGATGAAGATCACCGCCATGCTACGACCGACGTTGTTACGCGTGGCGCGGTTCATCAGATCGCCGCCATGACCGTCGAGGCGAATGTTCACCTGCGGACGGCCATTCTCGTCGAAACTGGCCTGGGCGTCGGTGACCTGATCACCGGTGATGATCAGTTCACGCTCGAGCTGCACCGGCGGACGACCTTCCTCGCGGAAGCCGAAGGACTCGGTCGCGCCGCGCGGCGCATCGACATCTGCCTGCAGGCGGAACTCGAGGTTGGCGGTCTTGCCGAGAATACGCTTGGCTTCTGCGGTGTCCTGCACTCCCGGCAGCTCGACCACGATGCGGTTGGCGCCCTGACGCTGCACCAGCGGCTCGGCTACGCCCAGCTCATTGACGCGGTTACGTACAGTGGTGAGGTTCTGGCGAATGGAATATTCACGAATCTCGGCGATTTTCGCTTGAGTCAGACCCAACTGAAGAATCTGCTGGCCGCCACGCTCGACAGTGGTCAGTTCGAAATCGCTGTAATCCTTGCGAATCAGGCGCTGCGCCTGGTCCAGCGTATCGCTGTCGGCGAAGCCGAGCTGAATCCGGCTATTGCTCTCCGGCATGCTGCGGTAGCGAATACGCTCCTTGCGCAACAGGCTCTTGATCTCACCTTCATAGACCTTGCGGCGCACATCCAGCGCCTTGTCCATGTCGACTTCCAGCAGGAAGTGCACACCGCCGGACAGGTCCAGGCCGAGCTTCATCGGGCTCGCACCCAGGCTACGCAGCCAGTCGGGGGTGGTTTGCGCCAGGTTCAGCGCCACGACGTAATCATCACCCAGCGCGCGGCGGACGATGTCCTTGGCCGGCAACTGGTCATCCTGCTTGGTCAGACGAATCAGACCGCCACGGCCACGCTCGTCGGTGCTGGCAGCCTTGACGGCAATACCGGCGTCCTGCAGCGCTTTGCTGGCACGGTCGACATCGGCCTGCTCGATGCTCAGCGCCGAACTGGCGCCACTGATCTGCACGGCAGGATCATCTGGATAAAGGTTGGGAATGGAGTACACCAGGCCGATTGCCAGAACGGACAAAATCAGCAGGTATTTCCACAGAGGGTATTTATTGAGCATGAACGAGCCGCCCGCTTTATGACGCAGGGCGCTAAAGTGCACCTCTAAAAACTACCTGCGTTGCCATCGCTGCGTTAAAAACGGGCTCAAAATGCTCATTTACAACACGTAAATTCCGCTTTTTCGCCTGTTTTTGCCTTGCGCTGGCTGCCTCGCCTACGTTTTTAGAAGTGCCCTAAAGCGCCCCGTCGAATGGAAACTAAGAACCGAATCAGATGGCTTTCAGCGTGCCCTTGGGCAGAGTGGCAGCGATGGCCTGCTTCTGGAATTTCAGCTCGACAGTGTCAGACACTTCGATAACCACGAAATCATCGGCAACCTTGGATACCTTGCCAGCGATACCACCGCTGGTGACCACTTCGTCGCCCTTCTGCAGGCCGCCGAGCAGGTTCTTGTGTTCCTTGGCGCGCTTGGCCTGCGGACGCCAGATCATCAGATAGAAGATGACCAGAAAGCCAATCAGGAAAACCCACTCGAAACCGCTGCCGGCAGGGCCAGCAGCGGCGGTGTCAGCGTAAGCGGCGGGGATGAAAAAACTCATGTAACACTCCTAATGGAAAGGATCTTGAATCGTTCAGGAATCAGTCAAGCGGCGGCACAGGTAGGCCACGCTTGGCATAGAAGGTTTCGACGAAGGCGGCCAATGTACCCTGTTGGATAGACTCGCGCAAACCAGCCATAACCCGCTGATAATGCCGCAAGTTATGGATGGTATTGAGCATGCTACCGAGCATTTCGCCGCACTTGTCCAGATGGTGCAGATAAGCGCGCGAGAAATGTTTGCAGGTGTAACAGTCGCAGGTCGGATCCAGCGGCGAATCATCGTGCTTGTGCACGGCGTTGCGAATTTTCACCACGCCGGTATCAACGAACAGATGGCCGTTACGCGCATTACGGGTGGGCATTACGCAGTCGAACATGTCCACACCACGCCGCACGCCCTCGACCAGGTCTTCCGGCTTGCCCACGCCCATCAGGTAGCGCGGCTTGTCGGCTGGCATGTGCGGCGGCAGGAAGTCCAGCACGCGGATCATCTCTTCCTTCGGCTCACCGACCGACAGCCCGCCGATGGCCAGGCCGTCGAAGCCGATCTCGCATAGCCCTTCGAGCGAGCGCATGCGCAGCTCTTCGTGCATACCTCCCTGAACGATGCCGAACAGCGCAGCGGTACTTTCGCCATGTGCGGTCTTGGAGCGCTTGGCCCAACGCAGCGACAGCTCCATGGAACGCTTGGCCACGTCGAACTCGGCCGGGTACGGCGTGCATTCATCGAAGATCATCACGATGTCCGAGCCCAGGTCGCGCTGCACCTGCATCGACTCTTCCGGCCCCATGAACACCTTGGCGCCATCGACCGGCGAAGCGAAGTACACGCCCTCTTCCTTGATCTTGCGCATTGCACCCAGGCTGAACACCTGGAAACCACCGGAGTCGGTCAGGATCGGCCCCTGCCACTGCATGAAGTCGTGCAGGTCGCCATGTTTCTTGATCACCTCCATCCCCGGGCGCAGCCACAGGTGGAAGGTATTGCCGAGGATGATCTGCGCGCCGATATCCTCGACGTCACGCGGCAGCATGCCCTTGACCGTGCCGTAGGTGCCCACCGGCATGAAGGCCGGAGTTTCCACCACGCCACGCGGGAAGGTCAGGCGACCACGACGGGCCTTGCCGTCTGTGGCCAGCAACTCGAAGGACATGCGACAGGTGCGCGACATACTCAAACCTCGGGCCCGCGCGCGGCGGGATTGCGGGTGATGAACATGGCATCACCGTAACTGAAGAAGCGATAGCCCTGCGCCACGGCCTCGCGGTAAGCGGCCATGGTCTCGGTATAACCGGCAAAGGCCGACACCAGCATCAGCAGAGTCGACTCGGGCAGGTGGAAATTGGTTACCAGGGCATCGACCACATGGAATGGACGGCCTGGATAGATAAAGATGTCGGTATCGCCACTGAAGGGCTTCAACTCACCGTCTCGCGCGGCAGTTTCCAGCGAGCGCACGCTGGTAGTGCCCACCGCGACCACGCGACCGCCGCGGGCGCGACAGGCTGCCACGGCGTCGACCACATCCTGGCCGACCTCCAACCACTCACTGTGCATGTGGTGATCTTCAATCCACTCAACCCGAACCGGCTGGAAGGTACCGGCGCCAACGTGAAGCGTCACGAACGCGGTTTCCACACCCTTGGCGCGGATAGCCGCCAGCAGTTCGTCATCGAAGTGCAGACCCGCAGTCGGCGCAGCCACGGCCCCCGCCTTCTGCGCATAGACGGTCTGATAGCGCTCGCGATCCGCCTCGTCATCCGGCCGGTCTATATAAGGAGGCAGCGGCATATGGCCGACGCGCTCCAGCAGCGGCAGCACCGGCTCGGCAAAGCGCAGCTCGAACAGCGCGTCGTGACGCGCGACCATCTCGGCCTCACCACCGCCGTCGATGAGAATCTGCGAACCGGGCTTGGGCGATTTGCTCGAACGCACGTGGGCCAGCACGCGGTACTGATCCAGCACGCGCTCCACCAACACTTCGAGCTTGCCGCCAGAGGCCTTCTGACCAAACAGGCGCGCCGGAATCACTCGGGTGTTGTTGAACACCATGAGATCACCCGGACGAAGCTGCTCCAGCAAATCGGTGAACTGGCCGTGGCGCAGCGTGCCGTTAGGGCCATCGAGCTGCAGTAGACGGCTGGCACGACGCTCGGCCAGGGGATGACGAGCGATCAGCGACTCGGGAAGGTCGAAGTGGAAATCGGCAACACGCATGATTCGGAGGGGTAATTTTGCAGGGTGGCAGAGCTTACCGGATTTCCACTTGGCCGGCCACGTGAGCCTGCGGCGCATACCTGGCGACGATACGAGCCAGCGTGCCATCGGCCTGCAAGGACAGGATGGCAGCATTGAATGCATCGAGCCGGCCCGCAAAATCCCGATGCAAACGCAAGCGCAGCTGAGAGCGATTGACCGTCGGCCCCTCCTCGACCTGCCAGCGTGACGCCTGCAGTTGCGCGTCTTCATGCTGAAGATAACGCCACTCCAGGCGATCCAGAATCCCGGCTTCACTACGCCCCTGCGCCACCAGATAGATCAGCGCCCGCACATCGGCCCCATCGTTGCGCTGGAAATACTCGCTACCGACGTAACCATAACCACGCACCGTGGCAATCGAACGCCCCTGCAGGTCCTGCAGACGCTCATAGGCAAAGCGCCTGCCAGGCGCGAAGATCAGCATTTCCTCGGCCTGCAGAACCGGCACTGTCCACAGTGAGACTTCGGCCTGATCAGCGTCGCTGCGCCAACTCTTGCTCACACAGCACTCGATCTGCAGATACCCCTCACGGAACAGCTTCTGCGTACGCAAAGGCGGCAGTGGGTGACTGGCTTGCAGTTGTTCAGGCAAACGCTGATCCAGCGCGAGCATTAACTCATGGAAGATACCGCTGACCCGCTGATCCTCGACAATCCAGTACGGGATCCAGCTTTCATCGGTCACGGCATAGGTCAGCGGCCCGGCCTGCGCAACAGGCGTAAGTAGCCGACTGGCAACTAGTGCACCGCGCAAGACGTTGATCACTCCCCCTCCCAACATTGGACTGCCCCGACACCTTTATATACACCACACCCAGCGCCCTTGATGACAGCTGACGATTCTAGCCGCAACGACGCAATCAAAGCCGGATGCCACTAGCTGCGCCATTGGCCGTTAGTAGATCAACCAACCACTGCACTAACGCCGATTGACCGACGCCAGGCGCATCCCTATACTGCGCCGCCATTGTGCCCCGGTGGCGGAATCGGTAGACGCGGCGGATTCAAAATCCGTTTTCGAAAGGAGTGGGAGTTCGAGTCTCCCCCGGGGCACCACGATAAAGATTCTGAGATGTTCACAGAACACCAGAAACCCAGGAAAGCCGGCTATCTGAGCCGGCTTTTTTGTTTCTGGAGATCGCCAAAGGTTCAGTGAAGTTCTTGTATCCCTGTATCCCCATATGTATCCTCGTTTTCCCGCGAACTTTGGGATACACAACAGGTGAAGCGCACTGCGATCAAGCGCCGGCCACTGGCTGATACCGTTCTGGCCACCCTGGAGCCGGAAGCGAAAGAATATCGTGAACTCGACGGCGCCGGCCTTTACTTCCGTGTGAAGCCGGACGGCGGCAAGTCCTGGCAATTGCGCTACAAGAACGCCGCTGGCAAGTGGTCATGGATTGGCCTTGGCTCATACCCTGAAGTGGGCGGCGCCCTGGCGCGCAAGAAGGCCGGCGAGCACCAGGCGAACATCAGCAACGGCGTCGACCCTCTCGAGCACAAGCGCGCCGAGAAGGCCCGCATGGATGCGGCTGCCACACGCACCTTCAGGGCTGCAGCAGAAGACTGGTACATGCACATGCAGGCCAAGGGGCTGGAGCAGAGCACGCTGGACAAGGTGCGCGCCTATCTCGATAAGGACATTCTGCCGGCGCTGGGCGCCAAGCAGCTCGACGATATCACCCGCGCGGACTGCGCTGGCGTGCAGGCTATGTTCGAGGCACGCAACGCGCACAACGTAGCCAAGAAGGCGCGAGGCTGGATAAACCAGATATTCGGCCGAGCGATCGCCAAGGGCCTGACCGAGAACGACCCAGCCAGCCGCCTGGCAGCGATCGCCGCACCGCCACCCGCCACCAAGCAGCAGCCGCACCTTCTCGAGCACGAATTGCCCGACTTCCTGCACGCTCTGCAGGCCAGCACCAGCCGGCTACCGGCACGCACTGCTGCATGGCTCTGCCTGTGGCTGGCTGTACGCCCTGGCATGCTGCGCTTTGCCGAGTGGTCCGAGTTCGATCTCGAAGCCGGTACGTGGTCTGTGTCGGCCGACAAGATGAAGATGGACCGGGACTATATGACCCCTCTCCCGCGCCAGGCTATTGCCGCCCTGCAGGATCTGCACAGGGTCACCGGCCGCAATCGCTGGCTGTTCCCTGGCGTCGGCCCCAAGAACCCCACCATCAGCGAGAACACCATCTGCCAGGTCTATGCAAAGATCGGCTACAAAGGCCGCCTTGTTGGCCACGGCACACGCCACACCGCCAGCACCCTGCTCAACGAACACGACTGGCCAAAGAAGCATATCGACGCCCAACTCGCGCACAAGGTCGAAGGCGTCGCAGGCGTCTATAACAAGGCTCAGTACCTTGAGCAGCGCCGGGTGATGATGCAGTGGTATGTCGACTATCTTGATGCTCTGGCAGCCGGTACCGCCAATCAGCTCAGTCGCCGCTCCCCTACTGCGCCCTCACCGCCTCGATCTGCTTACCGACCTGATCAGTGATCAGACTGCGCATCAGGGTGAGCCTGTCGATTTCCTTGCGCTTCCACGCACCATCCCGGTCAGAGCGGCGCACGTTCTCCATCTGCTTGTTGATCTCGCTGATACGACGCTGCTGGCGGTTGAGCTGCTGCCGCATCGCCAGGATGCCGCGCTTCTCGGCTGCCAGATCCTGCGCTTCTGCCGTTTTCCCAAGCCCTTGCAGCTCGCGCACGTCCGAGTAAATGCGGTTCGCCTCGCGCAGCCCATCGTAGAACAGCGTGCTGTACCGGGTGTAAGGCGCTGGTGCGCCCAGGTCGCGATAGAAGCGGCGAATCGGCTGGTACTCGCTCCAGCGCTTGTCCGGCGCCTCTTGGCCGGTTGCCCCGCGCCATACCGTATCGATGATGCCGGCCGCGTTCGCACCCACGGTACCGAAGTAGCCGCGGATCAGATGATCCGCCTGCACAGGCGACAGCGCGAACGGCGTTTCATCGCCAAACACCCGGCTCGCGCTCGATACGGCCTGCGCCGCCACGGTGGTGCTGTCCCTGGAGCGCAGCCCCTTGCTCAGACGCTCCATGCCTGCGGTTTCGATATCGCGGCCCGTGAAGGCGTCCCGGTTGGAGTAGATATCGATCACCGGCTGGAACATCTGCGGTACCGGGTTGAAGCTGAAGGTCTGCATCATCATGTCTTTCAGGCGATCAGCGAACAGCTTGCCAGTCGCCTTATCGTCGACAAGCTGCTCGGTCACGCGCTCGGCCATAGTGGCGATAGCCCCCACCTCGAACGGTTTCGGGATGAAGAACGCATTGTCACCGATACGGATAAACCAGTAGGCGTCCTTCTGCCAATCCTCGAGCTTGCGGTATTCATCGTCATCCGCATTCGCCAGGTACAGGGCAATGCTGGCCAACGTGAGCGCGCCAGTCACTGCACTGAATCGTGCAGCAGCCTGCTTGTCACTGGCGGTACCCTGCCCCATGGCCGTCAACAGCGCCGGCTTGACGCCAGAGCGATACAGCTTGTCCAGACCCTGCAGGCGCGCATTGAGGAACGGCACCACCCGAATCAGGAAGCGGATCGCCGGCCACGCCCCGTGCTGGCTGAAGTCCATAATGTCACGCGCCTCATAGGCAGCGCGCAGGCGCCCCAGGTCATCGACGTTCTGCAGGTAGGTGGCCGCACGACTTACGTTCTCGGCGGTGTCTGCCACCTCTCCCCAGCGCCGCCAGCCAGCTCGCAGCAGCTTCGGTACCATGCTCACATCGGTTACCAGTTCGGCACCGGTAACGGTCTTCTTCAGACTGGCCTTCACCTCGTTCACATCTGCGCCGTACAGGTGGCCGTAGCTGAACGCCCCGCCGCTGGCCTGCATTTCCGCCCTGGTGCGCGCATCCCGGTAACCAGCCACGCCCTGCGACAGGTTCTTGAACAGGTTCTTGCTAGTCGGCGAGGTCGCCGAGGCCTGCATCAGGTCACGCATGGTGTTGGCCAGGATAAACTGCGGCGTAACCGTGGTCATGTTGGTGAACAGCCGCTTGAAGGCCGACATGGTCTGTACCGCCAGGTTGTTCAGCCCAGGATCTGCCAGTGCAGTCAGCGACTCGAATACCAGGGGATCATCGATCTCGTAGAAGACACGCTCGCCATCCTTCAGGACGAAAGTGCTGGTCTTCGGATCACGGCGGCTCTCTGGCACCACTCGCGCAATGCCGGCGCGTTCGGCGTTGACCATTGCCTGCGTCGCGGCCTGGTTCTTCAGGCTGGCCGAAATCAGGTGGTGGAAGTTCATCAGGGTGTTTTCCAGCAGGTCATTCAGATTCTGCTTGCCACCCTTCAGCTTCTTGTAGGCCTCCTGCCGGCTCAGCCCCTTACCAGCGCGCGGGCCGCCGGCAGCAGCCTCTTCATCCATCACCCGATAGAACGGCACGTAGAACTCGTCACGCCACATCGCCCGGGTATCAGCATTGATGATGCCGTTCGCCTCGGCAATGGCCAGTACATCGTCACGGTACTGCTGAAACTCGCTGAATACCTTGCTGTACAGCATCTGCCGGCTCTTGCCATCAGCCGTCCGCCCGCCGTTCAACTGCTTGCCGCTGGCAATTTCATCGGCGGTGAACAGATTCTCGCGCCCTTCCTGCATCAGGCGATCAGCGCGGTTCGCGGCAATCCACCCCATGAAGCGCTCCACTTCTGCTGCCGAACCCAACTGCGTCAACACAGCAGAAAGCCCACCAGTCTTGTCGCCATCCTGCAGGGTGATCACCCGCTCTTTCCCGTCGAAGCGCAGGCGCCCAGTGCTCAGCATCGCATTCAGCGCACCAGAGGCCGACGACGACATACGCGCCAGCACCCACGAACTGCTGTGAATAGCGTTATCGATGAAGTCTTTGCCCAGCAGCCTCTCGTCGAGCTCTTTCAGGGCTGCATAGCGGTCCACTACGCCCTGGCGAATCTTCGTGGCCACGCGATCAGTACGCTCGCGCACCCATTCCTTGGCCTTGGTCAGCGCCGGCGGCGAGCCGATCTTGTTCAGAAAGTCGCGCGCGCCCTGATTCAGCTCAGGGAAGGCATCTGCAGTTTTCCCGGTAACAAACCGATCAGTGAAGGTGTCGAGCAGATCGACAGTGCCCTGGCCTGCGCGGCGATAGCGGATATCAGGGTCGACCTGATCGAATGCGCCAGTGTTGTTCGTGGCCGACTTCACCTGGTTGTTGTAGAACGCCACCCAGGTACCGGTATTCGCAAGCTGGATGCCGTCATAACCCTCGGCTTCAAGCCGCTGCCGCATAGCGATCGCCTTCTCGAAGGAATCCAGGCTCTGCGATTCCGCCACGCTCATGCGGTAAGGTTTTTTGATCGAGGCGAACAGCGGCATCACGTTGGCCAGTCCTGGCATGCCGTCGGTTGCTTTCTCCGCGTAGGCTTTCGCCAGGGTGCCGTCATTGGTGAGGAACACACCAAGCGGTGCCGTGGTGTGGCCGGTGCTGCGGCCCGGCCGGCTCTGGTCAAAGATGGTGAACTGTTCGGCGGTGCCGTGGTACAGCACCAGTGGCTCGCCGTTGCCGTCCGTCACCTTAGAGACGGTATCGGGATTGACGCGATTCAGCGCCCGGCGTACAAAGTCCCCTGGAGCCTTGGTATTGGCCGGTGTCGACCTCTGACCTTCACGGGTCATCTCGCGCGGAGAGACTGCCAAGGCTTCTTCTTTTCTATCGAGCGTCACAAGATTGTGCAGTCGGCGCCCGTTATTGTCCTCGCGGACATTGAACACCACATACAGCGGCACCCCGTCGACAGATACGGGCATGATCAGCTTGTGGTGCGCCATCCCTTCCCGACCTTTGCTATCGAAGTCCCAGCGCGAATACTCCGCATGGCGAATTGCGTCCTGCACCTTGGCCAGGACCGTATGTTTCGCCGGGTCTGCTGAAGTCGACACTGCTTTCTTGGCGCCGTTGTTGTTCAACCTGACCTCGCCAAGCACGTCATGCTGCAGGGTTTCACCAGACGCAACAAACCCGCGCAGCAACTCCAGCACCTTGGCCTGACGCTCCTTGATACCCAGCCCCTTCCAGGCTTCTGGTGTTTTCAGGCGAAGCGGCTTCGATTCGTCCAGCCGCTGCTCAACCGCCAGTGCCTGCCAGTCACCGAACCACCGGTCGAAAGATTCGCTGCGCACTTGGTGCCACTGCTTCTGATTGAGCTTCGACGGCTTGCCGTTCGGTGCCAGCAAGCGCCCCTGCTCGTCGGCGATTTCTGGACCACGACCGGAGCGCCCATCGCGCGAGAACGCCTCCCGAGCACCAGCCCGGCGCCTGCCGTTCTCGATATAGGCCCGAGCATTGGCCAACAGACCCTGAATATCGCCCTCGGTCCAACGCATGTTGAAGCCGATAGATCGCAGCGCGTTGCGCATCGCGGTCACCAAGCGCGGCCAGAACGCTTGCTGCTGGATGGTGCCAGCGCCAGCCATATCGGCCAGCACTTCCTCCATGGCCACGGCCGGCTTGTAGCCGAAGCGGCGCACCAGGGCGTCAGCCTGGGCCTTCATTTCTGGATTGCCGTTGTAGATGCTCATGAGCAGCGGCGTCAGGCGCTGGCCATAGGCACCCTGCAGGCCGGCATGGCCAAGTACTTCGTGCTGCAGCACGAATGCCGCATGCCGGGCGTTGCGCAGGTTGTCGGCGACCAGATATACCTGGCCATCGGCGAAGATGCCTTCCACGTCGAACGCGCCATCACGCTCGACGCGCTGCCGCTGGCGTGTCGGCAGATCCTTGATCGACTGCACCACCTTGATATCCGGCGCGTTCTGCCAGGCTCCAGTCAGCACCTTCATAGCGATGCGCAGCTGTCCCGCACGGGCGCCCTGCCCCTGCTCTGGAGCACGGCGGTAGCTGTTGCGCGAGTACTGCTGGCCGAACTCCTGGCGCAACGCCTCCCACGCCTGGCGGTTCACGCCTTCCGGGCTGTCGCTGTTCAGTTCGTTGTACTGCTCGAAGGTTATGCCGGCCGAAGCGCGGTCTACGTCCGCCTCGTACTGATCCTGCAGTCTCTGGATGGCCTGGTCGTAACCCGGCGATCCTTTCTTGATGCCGGCGGCCCTGGCCTGGCGGTCGATGTAGCGCTTGCGCGGTGTGGCCAGGATTTCGGGCAGTGCCGGTGCCTGGTCAGCGGCTTGAACGGGCGCGCGTCTTTCACTGGCAGAGGATTGACCAGCAGCAGGCTGCTCGCTCAGTGCACGCTGTCCGTCGGCGGCCGGTGCTGTAGCAGAAACACCTGCTCCACCAGCTTCTGCCGATCGCCCGGCAGCGGCAGGCCGTTCAGCCACAACTGGCTCTCGCGCCACGTTATCTGCCGCATCTGGCACAGCAGGCGGATTGCCTGCGGCTCGGTCATCAACAGGCCCTGGCCGACTATCAGCACCTTGCACCTCCTGAGACGCCTGGTCAGTGAACGAACTAGGGAACTCGCGCGCCAGTGGCAGCAGCTCGGCCATCGGCGCATTGAGGCGGATAACCTTCACATCGCCACCGGCCTCGCGCTCAGCCAGCCACTGGTGGTGGCCATCGAGAACATAGCCATCGCCGGATACCAGAATGGAACGTGCGGTACCTTCCCGCGCAGCAGCACGCCCTACCCGCTCCGGGCTGAACTCAGCTTGTGTCGGGCGAAGGCTGCGAGCCGGCACGGTCTGTTCTTCATGGGCTACGCCGCGGGCGTTCATAAAGTTGACCATGGCCCCGCGATGGTCGGCGCGAATCTGCGGCATTTCAGAGCGCGGCACGCCGAGGCTGCCGGACTGCTGGTTGAAGCCAACCCAGCCGCTACCAAGGTCGTCACCCTGCAGGTCACGCGCGAAAGTCACGCTGCTGTCACGTCTATTGTCACGTGACTGGTCCGTGACGGGCCTGCTCGCGGTCGGCGCCTGCCGCTCCATGCCAGGCCCACCAATTGGGCGCACCTGGGCGCTCGGCTCAACGAAAGGTGCAGTCACACCACGCTGTGCATTGCCCTGGCTATCTACCACCAAGGTGCTCGGCGCTGGCAGGCCCAGCGGTGCGGGCGGCGGCACCGGCTCGCGCGGCACTGCAACCGCCCAGCCGCCCTCATGCGGAACGATGATCGGGCTTTCGCCCTCGCGCTGCAGTTGGTTGAACAGGCCCAGCAGGCGCACATCGCGTTCACCACGGAATGGGCGCCCGTTCTTCTGCACGCGGATTTCGAAGTTGGGATCGCCGGCCACAGGCGTGGCCTGCACCTGCTCAGTCTCCATCGGTCCGGTGTCGGCCTCAACCGTCGGCAACGGTAGCGGCTCGATCTGATCCATCTGCTGCGGGCCGGTGTCCGACTCGACGGTGGCCAGAGGCGGTTGCGCCGGCAGTTCATCAACCTGCGGCACCAACTCGCCCAGGTCGCGCGGATCTTGCGGGTCAAAGCCCTGGCTTTCCCAGGTATCCAGTTGGCGCTTGGCTGCGGCCAGCGCTTCAGCCTCTGGCACTTCCACCATCGTTTGCAGGTTCTGGTCGTAACGGTAGAAGCGCAGGTTGCCGTTCTCGTCCAGATCAGCCGGGAATAGCTCCTGAGCGATCGCCAGTTGCTGGCTGATCGGCTCGTATCGCCCGCCAGGTTGAGTATCGGGCGCACCGTTGAGCATCGACTGGCGTACTGCATCCTGCACCGGGGTCTGGCTGCCAGTCGGCGCACCATCGACGGCAGTAGCCGCGGCAGCAGATAGAGGTCCAGCAGCAGGGTCCAGCCCCATCTGCTCAGATGGCCGGCGCGCGATGTTGACCGCACCACCGATCGCAGACCCAGCCAGCGTGCCTTCCACTGCGGCGCGCGGTACGCCCTCCATCAGCGGCTTCCGCTCGGCCCAGTTCTGCAGCATCTGCTCTTGAACGGACTGCGGCAGCTCTTCCAGCACGCCCTCGGTCAGCGCGCCGCCGGCAACGCGTCGGGCAAGGCCTGGCGATTGTCCGGCCACCTGGCCAACGCCGCCAGCCAGTGCACTCTCTACGTCGATCAGGCCAGCACGCTGCGCAAGGCGCGCACCAAAACCACTCAATGCAGCACCAGCCACGCCAGCACCAGCAGACGCCAGGGCAGCGCGCCGCGGGTCGACCTCGCGATCGATCTGGTCCATAGTGCCGCCGGCGATCACGGCGCCCTCACCACCAGCACCAGCAACAATGGCTTGCCGTGCGGCCTGGCCAGCAGTCGCCGGACTGGCGATCAGTCCAGCAGCACGCCCACCGGCCAGAGCGCCACGGCCGATGGCACCACCCGCCAACATCTGCGGCAGCGATTCAGCCACCAGGCCAGCAACGTTGCCCGGGTTCCGCGCGTAAGCGCCGGCGATATCCAAAGCATCGCCCTCTTCCCAGGCCTGATCGATCTGCGCAGAACCCTCCTGACGGCGCGGGCTGTATTCCTGCTGCGCTTCTTCCTGCCACTTGCTGGGCTGGAAGCCGGTGGCCTCACCGATCTTGTCAGCAGTCTCGTCGACAACACGGCGACCAGTAAGCGCACCGACACCTACGTCGGCCAGGCCTGTGACAACGCCGGGTAGCTGCTGCACACCGCGCTTGAGGTCGGTACCCAGGTCGCCGATAAGGGAGGTGTTCTGCTCGGGCTTCTGACGAAGATCATCAAATAGCCCGCTACCCGAGGGCTGGTCGGCACCGACAGTTGCAGAGCCGCCGCCCATCAGGTCATCGAACAAGCCAGCCATACCACCCTCCAAAAGAAAACTCCCGCGATAGCGGGAGTTTCAGAGGTGACGCAGGTATGGCCTAACCCTACAGGGGGTGGCCAATGCTAAGAGCTTGAAAAGCGCTCCTGATCTACAACCATTCCTGGGTGATCCAGAAGGTTGTTGACGATAGCATCGTACTCTTGATGGTCATTCCGATCCTTTTCACGCAACCACCAGAGTACGAATTTAGCCTCGGCATGACTACGCGGCTTGATCTCGGCGAGCAGACCGAAGACAAACCATTCTCGAACAGTCGCCTCATCCGGACCATCACCGCTACCAAATGAGTTACGGAGCCAATACAGGTCGCTCCAATAATTAAGCTCATGCAAGCAGTCCGTAAGAGTGAAGGGCAATAAATCGGCATACTTTAAAAATCGCTTTTTAACTTCCTCCTTATCATAGTTAGTGCAGCCTTTAAATTTCGGGCAACGCTTCAGCGTAGTTACACAGAAATCCTCGGCTGGCGTGTTGTCCCAAATAGTCTCCCCTGGAAATCTTGCGTTCGCCTCTCGCCTCTTCATCTCCTTCTCAATGGATCGCTCTGCCAACCCCTGAATATCAGCAAATCCAAAAGAAGAAAAAGCGGCGGCCCAATTTCCGGGATTGTCTTTGATGAGCTTCTGCGTATACCGCTTCTCCAGCTCTTTAAACGGGGTCTTGATGTTTTTTGCCGCTTCCAGAGCAATTGCGATAAGACCCTCCTGCCCGGTACTAATCACCTCACGCAACCACAGCAGTGCATCAACCTCTTTGTCGCCCGTGACAACCTTCTGAGGCGGTAAATCCTGAGCAACAAGGGCGGTCTCTTTGCTTGATTGAATTGGCGGCAAGCTGAACATGGCGCGATGCTTCTGGTTATCTTCCAGACCTTTATTCATCGTTGCGCCCTCCTGTGTCCTTTCCAGAAAGCACTCTTCCTATCTTTCCTTCTGCGACCAGCTTCACCATGGTGAACTCGCCATCCCACCCCTTCTTCATTGGTAGTTTGTGCATGAGATAAAACTGATGAAGACGCTGCGCCCCTGCTAGCAACAACTGCAGGTCATACTTTATGAAAGAGTCACACCCCTCAGCCGAAATGGTTCGCGGCTTTTCTGTCAAATAGCGGTCGCGCACCCTACTTGCAACACGGTACTTGGGGGAGCGCTCAGCATCGCGTTCGGAGTTATATATCCAGCCAAGCTCCAACAAGGTCGCGTTTACCTGCTGAGTATTGACACCGTTAAGTCGCTTACAAAATTGCGTTGGTGTCTCTCCTGGGAGAAAAAGATTTTCCAGGCTATCGATCCGCTGCGCTTGCTGCTTGTTCTCAACCTGCAGCTTGGCCTTCTGCTCTTCCAAATCTGCCGCCAAACGCAAGGCATCGGCGAATGACTGGGGCAAGGATGGCAACTGCAACTCGCGCTTGGTGAAGTACCCCTTGACCAATTGCCGCTGCACCTCCCAAGCGAGATCGTCGGTGAAGCTCTTGACCAGCATCAGGTAGCCAGATTCGGTTAGCAGAATCACATCGTTACGCCTTAGGGCCGCTGGAATCGCGCCGGGACTGTTCCGACGAATTTCGTCGGAAGTCACAAGCAGGTAGTCCTCGGCCTCAATGAAGCGCTGGCGGTTCTCTCGAAAATTGCGACCAGCAGTCCCGTCGGGCCGCTGATGCACCTTGTCCACCATCGCCAGAGTGACGACACGCTGCCCGTTGAACTCAACGATAGGGATCTGCTGACCATGAATGCTGACTGTGGGTGATGTGAGGCTTCCCATCATGCCGCCTCCCGATCGCACAGCGCGCGATCCAGATAGGTTTTCATCTGGCTCAGCTGCGACTCCAGCAACCAGAGCACGTTCTTCTCATGCGTAGGCAGGCTACCGCCTTGCAGCACAACAGCCAGGCCAATAGCCCGACCGAGGAAGGTATTGAGTACATCCTGATTCAGCGGCACATTGTCGGGCAGGCTGAATATCTCCTCCGGCGTAGTGGCGTCCTCAAGGTTGCATTCCACGGAGTTTGCGTTAGCATTCATCAGGTGAACTCCTTCCAAAGTTTTCACATCCGAAGCCCTGGGTGTTACGAGCACCTGGGGCTTCATTCTTTCAGGCGTCTGCCTGCTTGCCTCGCTGACTCTCATCTTGCTTCCTCGATTGTTCCAGCCTGTAAATGACCTCGGCCGTCTGACTGCGCCGATTCAACTCTGCCTGCTCAGACAAATAGTTTTTCAACTCCTGCGGCAGGCGTAATTTGAACTGCGGATCCACTCGACTCATTTGCCCTCCAAATGCATCACCGTGATGCATTGATTGAAATGTAGAACGGTGGTGCATTGATGTCAATACCACGGTGATGCATTCTTCATAGAGTGCGTTTAATGCACCCCCTCACACAGAGAGCCGCATGAGCAGGAAAGACCCTCAGTTCAATCTCCGCATTCCAGAATTGCTTCGTGACAAGGTTATGGAAGCAGCGAAGGCGAACAAACGATCTGCGACTGCGGAGATTATCGCCCGCCTTGAGGCCAGTTTTGACAGGGAGGCGGCCGGCACTTCGTTTGCTCGGCCACTCGCACTGGGCGATGCCGAAAGCCTTCTAGAAGCAGCCCGCGCAGCCTTTCGCAAAGAGCAGATCGCATTGCTCACCGACCAACTCATTGCAGAAATCGAGTTGACGGCTGTTCGCGGCGAAGGCACTGATTTCGACTTGACCATGACCGCGTCGATTACCGAGAACATCGACAAGCTGGCCGCTCTAAAAGGGACTGACCCGCTTCAGGAGTACGCCGCCCTGATGGAGACGGTGGAAAAACGCCTGGACGAGGCTTCGGCCCCCAGCACAGGCGCTAAACGCATCAGGCGCACCCGCAGGCCTAAGGCTTAATCCCTCAGTGGCAAGCGCTGGCCATGGATGAATGACCAGCTACCCGAATGGCCCTTGATGGTCTAGCGTCACAAGGCCACCAACCACGGATGATAGCCATGAGCGACTTGGAACAACGCGTTGAAGTGCTGGAAAAGCTACTCCTGAACCTTCAAGCCCAGACGGTTGGTATGCGCAATGCACTGCATGCCATTATCGAAACGCGCCACAACCCCGCCGCTCTGGACGCCATGCTGGCTGACTACAAACTCAAGCTCGAAGCTACTCTTGGGGCTTCAATCGCGTCTGACTCGGCGATTGAAGAGGCACTAGCGCTGCTTGATTTAATGCGTCTATCTGCGCAGAAAGACCGCTGACAGCCCCAGCACTTCGCGCATCCAGCTTCTCCACCACCTTGCCGGCCAGCCGCTCAAGGAAATCTTCATCGTCCAGCAGACGATCAGGCAACTGCCTTGAATCTGCTCGACCAATCACCCTAGTGGCAAACTCGAACAGCGCATTGACGTTGCCCTGCAGTCGGCTTTGCCTACCGCGGCCATCGCTCGATGCTTTACTATCTTTCATCTCGCACCTCCAGGCTGTGAAGCCCATGAAAAAACTGCTGATCACCGCCGCCTTACTCGCCTTCTCCAGCCTGGCTCAGGCCGGCAACTACGCCACCTGCCTGCTGGATAAGCTCCCTGGCGTCCAGAACCATGGCGCCAGCGTGTCTGCCGTGCGCGTGTGCCAGAGCAAGTACCCTGGCGGCCTGGCCAGCGTTGAACAGGGCGCCGGCCGTGGCCTGTTCGCTTCCTACGACTCAGGCGATGAATGCACCTACGACAAGGCCAAGGACACGCGCTATACCGGTGCTGTTCGCGTCATGGCCGAGGCATGCATGCGGCTGTACAACAAGCCGCAACCCACGGTACCGAAACAAGGTCTGTTCGACGACCTTATCCCTAGCAAGCAGGCCCGTTAAACCGGGCCTACCCCCCACTGCGCAAGCCTTGCGTTTACTGCCTCCCGTGAGGCGCCACTGGCGATCGCTGACCGCGCCTCAGCGATAGCTGCGTCTTGGCTCACTCCCTGCGGCAGACTTTGCCCCTGTTGCCCACCACCTTGGATAGCCCTCAGCGCTGGCTGTAGCCATTCCTCGAACGACATAGGCCGTGCGCTTTCGCCTTCACCGATGGTTGGCGGCGTCTGCAGGCTGCTGAACGACTTGTAGAGGTCGCCGATCAGCCGATTCTGTTGGGTGTTGGCGTCCTGCTGTGCCTTCAGCCTGGCATCCGGCGTGATCGACAGGGCGTTGTAGGCATCCATGGCCTGGGCGCGCTGCTGCTCGCTCAGGCTTGTGTCGTTGATCTGCGCACGCAACTGGTCCAGGCGCTGGCGATCCTGCACGCCCAGGTCGCCCTCGGCGATCTGCTGCTGCAAACGCTGCTGGTTGAGCTGTTCGGTGCCCATGCGCTGGTTTTCCGCCGCAAGCTGTTGCGATGCGGTCGCGCTTCCCTGTTGAGTCTCCGTGCGCAGTGCTTCAGCCTCTGCATTCTGCAGATTAAGCCGGCTGCGCTGACGCTCGGCCAAGCTTGGATTGCCACGGTCATCTGTAAGCCCAGTGACCGTTCCCCGATCCTGCTCGATGGCGCGCTGGCGGATATCGTTGGCCCGCTGGAATCGGGCAATGGCCATTTCAGCATCGCCTGGATCACCGACAGAGAGGCCTCCTCCCACACCATCACCGATACGGCTCATGCCACCGGCAGGCATCGTCCTGGCGCCAGATACTGCTGCAGTGTCGTTCGTGAACTCAGGGGTGCCATCGGCACCGGTACGCATGGCGATGCCGTTGCCTGCCTGCGTGTAACCGTTTCCGGCAGGCGATACGAACTCCGGCGCGCCTGGGCTTGGCGCCGAGGCTTCAGGCAGCATTGCAGCGGACTCTCGCGCCATAGTCTGGATCCGCTCAGGCGTCATCCCAGCGGTCGAAGTCGGCGCCGGCGCCGCTGCAGTTGCCGGGCCCGCGCCTTCACGCGGTTGCACGCCAAGGGCTTCACGGCCAGCAGCACGCAGACCTTCGGTGGCGCCACCGATACGGTCCAGCCCCTGTTGCACACCACTGACTGCCTCGTCGCGGTATCGCGCGGCGCCGCCAGGCAGGGTCGATGGATCGCCGCCAACTGCATAAGCAGCTACATTGCGCAGCGCATCCCGGCCAGCAGCGATCGGAACCTGAGCTGCGCCAGCCACAGCCTGGCCGATGCCGGCCGGAACATCCAGCAGGCCGCGCGCAGCACCTGGCATTCCCAGGCGTGGCGCATCCTGCTGAGCTGGCGGCGTGGTGGTACGGCGCGGCATACCCAACCCAGGCTGCTGAGTAGCAACAGGCTGCTGGCCGGCGCGCGGCATACCGAAGCCGCCAGTGCGTGGCTCAGCCTGCGCCGGAGTCGCCTGTCTGTTGCCACCTCCAACGCCAAGGCGCGGCTGCTCTGGCTGCATCAGGGTGGTGGTCGGCATGCGAACACCGAAGCCACGGCGCTGCTCTTCTTCGACGAGACCGCCATCGGCAAAGAACTGGCGCGGACCATCGGCCTGCTGCCCTTTCGCGGCAGCCATCACCGCCTTGGTCAGACCGAAGCCCTTCTGCTGGTGAGTGGCATTCTTCAGCTGATCGAGCACCAGTGCGCCCAGCGCGTGCACGTCCTGGGGCGGCATTTCGTACTCGCCACTGCTGACGGCCACCGGCACCTGCTTGCCAGGCATACCAAGCCGTGGCTGCTCCTGAGCCGGCGCACCCTGGCCATTGCGCCCAGGCATGCCCAGGCCGAGCTTAGCCGTGGTGTCGGCCGGCAGAATGTAGGTACCTGCTGGAACATCTTTCTTGATCGAGTCGGACGTGCCGGTACCTGGCCCTTCGATCAATCCGCCATTGGCGGCATGCTTGCGCTTGGGAAGCCCGTACATTGCCTATCTCCCATTGATGATGGTGCGATGCTCCACCCAACTACCTACCCAGCCAAACCCTACAGGGGGGCTAGATCACCTCGGCAGTCTTTACGTGCAGAGTCCAGAATGGTGGAACTGGCGGCACCAATCCGTCCATTGTGGTGCCGAGAAATATCGTGCGGTTCCGCCACGGCTCGCTGCTTATCCAGCCGCGCACGCTGTCGAGATAGTCAGTGAGCACTTCGAACTCCTGCGATCCGACCGAGACCATGGAGTTGCAACGCATCACAACCCCCGCCGAAGGCATGAAGAACGTCCAACTACCGTCAACCATTCTCCCGACCACATCCCGATGCTGTATCCGCACCGGCACCTTCCCAAGGTCGATGTATTTGCCGAGTGCATACGCCAGCGTAGAGAGCACAGCGGCGCAGTCTCGGATCGCGCTCTCGTCGAAATCGACCATGGCCGACTCAAGAGCACTTACATTGATCAGGCTCAGAAGATGGTCACCATCGACGTACCGCGTATCCATCGTTGGCGCTGAAGGTGACGCCAGGTCGACGCCAGGGAATCCGGTTCGAACATCCAGTACAGGGTAAAAGTTCACTCAGGCAGCCCCCAGTCGTATGTGGCGATAGTGCCGTCCGATAGCTCAACAGCGCCGTTCCATCGAGTAAGCGCATACGGAGAGTCAGCAATGTTCGTGCCGTTGACTAGCTCACCCGCAGAAGATCCGGCAAACGCTACGCCAACGTGCACCCACCCACCCGGTGACGTATACGAGTACCCAGCACAACCAGCCATAGCAGCCTGCCCGTTGTAAAGAACAGCCTCTGGAATACCGATTACCGGGGAGAACTGAGGCAAATGAGTTGGCAGACCAAGATCCATTTCCCTAACAAGTTGCAATGTCGGCTCTTCGCCTTCGCCAACCAGTTCGGCGCCGTACATACGGAGCCCGTCACCATTGCTTCCTGCCGTCTCGGTGAAGTAGTAAATCCCCTCCGCATCGCGCAACGTCGGATACTCCCAGGACGTGAGCCGTGCAATCCATCCCTCGCGCATTAACTCGCCATCAATGCCAAACTCTACGACGTAGATCCGATCAAATGACGCCATGTCAGGGGGAAACAGGCACGTGATATAGGGGATGGTCATCAGATATCCTCAACCTTAGCTACCAGGCTCGATGCAGCGGCACCATTGGATGCTGCAACCTGGGCCAGGGCATTCGTTGCCTGGCCGAGAGCGCTAGCGGTATTGCTGCCGTTGCTCAGCGCTACCTTGTTGCGGTCGTAGGTAAGGCCCACGTCCACCTTGCTTTTCTCGACGTCCAGGCGCATGCCTTCCCATGCCAGTTCGACGTTGTGATAGTTCGCCAGTGCGGACTGGAACGTCGCCTGCGCCTGAGCACGCAGCCGGGCACGCTCTAGATCACGATCAGGCACCGCGTACCACATGCGGTAGAACTCAGCCATCTGCGACAGCAGGCCCAGCTTCAGGCGAATGGCCTGCTCTTCTGCGAACTTGAGCAGGTCGATTTTGATATCGGCATCCTTGATCGCCTGCTGCCAGTTCACCTCGGCGATGGCCTGGCCAGCCCGCTGCTCGGCTGCAGTGATCGCGGCGACCATTGCCCCTTGAGGCATCGCGAAACCAGCCCCCGCGAATCGTGTCTCGATGGTGCGCACTTCGGAGTCAGCTGCTCGCCCTGCTCGGTCGCGCGCCTGCTGCCAGACAATTTCCAGCACGGTACGATCCAGGCCGTAGGGCTTGGAGCCAGAAATGATGCCGAGCAGCATGTCCTCTGGCAGCGTTTTCAGATCACCACTGATTGCCGGGGAGAACTTGCTCAGCCACTCGTCTGCCTCTGCGTTAAGGCGCATGACTTCAGCATTCGTCGAATCGCCTACGCCGAAGATATCGCTGAGTTTCGGCGCCGCACCAAGCGCTGGCTTCGATACGTTGAAGCTCAGGTGCCGCTCTTTCACCTGCCCCGGAATCTGATTCCAGATCATGTTGCGGGTGTTGATCGCGTCAGTCAGCGCACGGCTCGACTGCGACTGCAGAAAACTTGTGACGTTCTCGAACTCAGCCATTGCTGCTCTCCTTCACGTATGGGTAACCTGGCGTTGGCGACCAGAGCGCCGTGCCGGTAAAGATGTATCCGTGGCCTGGGACGCCTGCGTTCTGCTCTGCCTCGAAGCTGTCCGGTGCATTTACTAGAGGCTCCCAGGTCGCGGCGCCATCGCGCGATATCAGCGCGTAGCCGCGATTGCCGCTTGTCACGGTGAGGATCAATCCAGCGGGCGTGACCAACTCCCCATCAAGCCACGTCTCGCGCTGGTAGCAGGTGAGTGCGTAGACGGGATATCGATTCTCCGAACTGGTGTAATGGGTGCCACTCACCCACGGCACGGCCACAGTGCCGTAGTCGGCCACCGCAGCACCGTCGAACACCTGCAGGCGCAGCACGCCCGGTTCCTCGTTCGGCGGAAGGAAGTGCACCACCCGGCCATCCGCCACTGGCGCGAACTGCTGCTGCAGCGTGTTCGGCAGCAGGTATTCCTCGAGCGCGTACTCCTGCCAGACAACATCAGAAAAACCTGGCCCGCCGAAGATGCCCATGTGCGCATAGAGCTCAGCCAGGTATGCACTCAGATCATTCTGGCCTTCGACGGCGAAGCTGGTTTGTCTGGCCCTGGTGACTACCCGGTATCCGGCCGGCGGCGTCACACGCTGCAGGACACCGTCGACGATCCACCACAATTCCTCTGGCTGGTCGCGGTCGATATACGGCCCGAAGCCGAGATCGGTGCGGTATAGCGGCGGCCGGATATCCTCGGTCGATTCGCGGCGCCAGCCCCTGTAGTTATCGGTAAACCACCACCAGCCGCCGCCAACGTCCTGCAGCAAGCTGCCCAGCCAAACGCTACGCAGGTAACGCAGCGCACGCACGGCATAGCAGCGCTTGCCACCCACAACACCACCCCACAGTACCTGCGGGTAGTAAGCGATCGCCGGGTCCATTTCGCCGCTGTCATACCAGGGGCACTGACCAGACCCCAGCACGTCAGGCGCCATCATCCGCGTGGCAATGGCACCGGTGGCCACGGTGTAGGAGACAACCAGCAGACCAGTGCGGGTAACCTTCACTTTCGCTGCCTCACCAGGCGTGATGCCGGCGCTGTCGTCAAAGCGCAGTTCGCTTGTGATGGGCAACAGGTACTCGTCGCCAGCACGAACCGATGCGACGAACTCGACCAACCCATCCAACTCAGTGGCATGAATAGCACCGACCACACATGGCCGGTAACAGTCCTGCCCCGATAGATCCGGGTAGTAGTCGATCATGGAAAAATCAGTCGTGAACAGTCCCGGCGCAATCCGTAGTTCTGGCACAAAAGACGCCTGCTGCAGGTGCGCAGGCCAATCACCGTTCGGCACCAGCTTATGCAGGGTGTTGAACAGGTACTGAGTCGGCGCCGAAGTTGGATCGCTTGGCTCAGCCCACACAGGCACGACATCAACCGTCGAGTAGCCTACGGCCACACCGGCCGGAATCTCGTCTTCGATGTAAGCCCTACGTTCAAGCTCAAGCACCATGAACCCTGAGCGAGCAGCCTTGGCATGCGGATACTGCAGCGCATACCACTTTGCCCCGTCGCCCTCGTCGGCCAGGATGAAGTGGTTTGCGGGCATATCGAAGGCTACCTGCACGCCCAGCACGTACCGCTGCTGTTCTTCTACAACCACTGGCTGAACTGCAGGCATGGCTACTTGGCGAGGCTGCGGCACGTTCCAGCGTGGGCGATATGGCGACTGGTATGGCCCTGCTGGGCTTGGCGCATCCGCAGGGGCAGGCAACGTCTTAGAGCTGTATGCAGTCGCAAAGGTCAGTCCATCGAGCCCGAACCAACTCTCCCGAATCACCGCGCCAAGCCGTGGCCCGCCCCCTACGACTTGCAGCCCAATCTGGAACTGCTGGGTATCGCAACCATTGAAGAAGCCATCCATCGTCTGGTCAGCCGGGATGAACTGAAAGGCCAGGATCAGACTGGCACGCACAACCTCATCACCATAACGAGGCGGCATCACTGCACCGATATATGCTCTGGCCACGAACTCGTTTCCATGGTCGGCACTAGCGAACAACTTCGCCTTAAACTTCGCAGGCAGCGGCTCATCGATCACGCTATTGAGCGCGTACTGCTCGCGCTTGCCTGCAACGGTGAAAGCCAGCGGGCTGAACTCGCCAAGGCGGAACAGCGGGCCGCGAAACCCCAGCAGCCGGACAGGCATATCGATCACGTCCGCTACGCAAACGAACTGATCGGCCACCAGCTTGCATAGGTAGCCCATGAATATGAAAGTCTTGCTCTGTCCGGCTGGCAGCTTCTCCCCCTCGGAAATAACCCGACGCCGAACAACAGGATCTGGCTTGCAGGAAAAACGCACCCGTACCGGTTTCATCGCGAGTGCATCCGGCGGGTGGCTACGGGAATATCCCACTCGATGCTGTCGAGGTCAGCGAACGTCGCATCAGTGAGTTCGAGGCGAACATTCCAATACCTGGCAGTGATCCCCTTGGCAGTCACTGCACGGTGGTGGCCACGCCCAGGAATGGCCTTGTAAAGCTGCTCCCGCCCATCATGCGTGGTTACCCGCGCATAGACCTGGCCATCGGTAGCGATACCGAAATAGGCAGCCGTCAGGTACTTTTCAGCGCTGCTGTCAGTGCCGGCCGCTGCGAAGTCGATTGCGGCAGACAGCGGTTCGCCATCATCACCAGCACCGTCGACGATCCGATAGACCCCACTCTCGTCCCAGGCGTAGCTGTCGAGCCCATCATTGAAGAAGCCAGTGAACTCGAAGTTCTCGTAGCGTGATGCAGCCCCTGTCACAAGATTGGTGGCGTACTGCAGCACCACGTCATCGACCAGGCTGCCCGAGTTGTAGATGCTGACCGCGCTGCGCAGCACCTCGTACATGATCTGGGACTGACTCATCTTGTCGCCGACGATCAGCGACTCATAGATCAGATCCTCTACGAACACCGATACGATCAGGTCGAAGCCCACACCTATCCGCTCGCGCCAGGCCACATACGCCACGTTGTCAGTGCCCAACTGCGTCTGCAGGTAGACGAGTTCGAGCATGTATTCGCCATCCGGGTCATACACACGCTCGCGCCCGCCAACCTCGATCACTGGCAACTGCACACGGCCAATGCCGTATGGATAATCGGCGCCGATCACCTCAAGCGCCGGGAGCCGCACGTCACCAGATCCAGCACTGCCCACCAGTATGATGCCGCTGATCATCGGCGCAGGAATGCCCAGAGCACCTACAGCCACGTCAGGTAACGCAAAACCGGCATCGCCGCTCACGGCAGGCCGTGGCATTGCAATATTGCCGACGCCGATAGGTCGGTCACTGGCGAACACCTGCAGGCCTGGGAGAGTGGCAATCCCCTCATTGGCGCTTGGCCTGGCGGTACCGTAAAAACCAATACGACCAACCGCCCGAGCAGCAGTGTCGAGCAACGCAGACGCGCTGCCCCTGATACCGATATCGCCAAGCACCTTGCGCATCTTCCCGGTGAACCCAGCACGCCCACGCGCAGATGCCGTCTCGCGCACCAGGCTTCTGGTACCGACCTTGCCCACTGCTCGAGCAGGAATAGCTACCGAGATAACCGGGTTATCAACGAAGTCGCCGGCCGAATACAGAAGCGCATCACCGACCTTGTCGCCGATCGATGCATTCAGGCTGACATACGACCAGCCCTGAGCCGAGTAGACCACCGCCTGCCCCACTCGGCTTATGCTCAGCCGCACGCCATCGCTGGAAAAGAACGGGCAACTGGCGACGATCTCGCCCTGCTCGAGCACACTGATCTGATCCCCGCGCAGGTAGTACGCATGTTCTGCCGTGGCGAATAGCGTGTCCTGATTGGCAGGCGCCACACCGATCACGACGCCAATCGGATGCAGGCAGACGTCAAAGCTGAATATGAAATCGCCCGTCAGGCGCTGGCGTGACGATGCGCTGGCATTCCAGCCAGGCTCGAGGGATACGACCAGTCGGGCGGGCTCCCCTTTCACCTCCGGCTGCGCGGGAACGCAGCTGGTGCTGGTGGAAGTAGTCAGCGATGTTTCCCCACCACCCTTTCCAATGCTGCCGGCATACGCACCGCCAGCAAAGACACTCGGATTAGCCTGAGCCGTAGCCAGCAGGTAGGCGCCAGAGAAATTCAGCGGCAAGCCTGGCGTACCGCTGCTCTTGTAGCCTGTTGTACGCCCACTGCTCGACCGAACCGTCGAGCTAATGCAGTACGCAGGCCGAAACGGCACATGCCTGACCTCAGCGGTCTGCGTGATCCGTGGGGGCTTTACCAGGCGGTTCGCCATGCGTCACCCCATCAGTTCGAAGGCATGGCCACGACGAAATAGTCGACCTTCTGGATCGCACCTTCGACGAAGTTCAGCGACGAGAAATTCAGCTCGACGCCGGCCAGGCCGACTTTGCCCTGGATGCGCGGCAGCACGCTGCTTGCGCCGCCAGCGTCCGGCCCGGTCACCCAACGGAAGTAGGTCGGCGTGCCAGTTGCCAGCGCTTCACCGCGCCAGGTCTCGGTCGGGCTCTTGCTGATGTAGGTGCCGTCTGCCGTGGCATTGAGGTTGATGCCGCCGCCCTCGCCGTCGACACTGATCTCGCACAGCAGGATGGCATCAACCGGCAACGCCGCATCAGCGGTGGCCGGCTCGGCGCCCTGGTAAACACGCAGGAAGCTGGATGCAAACGCCTGCCGCAGCGAGCCAGTCGCAAGCAGGTAGCCAGACAGGCCGGTACTGATCTTAGTCGTCATTGATGCCGCCCTCGATGATGATCTCGCCGATCGGGAAACGCAGGATGCCAGCCGGTGCAACAGCGCGCGCCGGTACCAGCGGCAGACGCGCCAAGCAGTTGCCAGCGGTAGCTGCGTCCCAGATGGTGATGAACTGGATGGTGTAGCTGCCGGCGGCGCCGGAAGCCGGGAAAGCGACCTCAGCGTCGTTTTCAACGCGCGTCAGATCGGTGACCACACTCTCGTCCCAGGTGACGGCGGTACGTACGTAGTTCGGGTCAGTCGCAGTGGTAAGTTCGCTGGCACTGCCATCGATACCTGGGTCACCGGTATGCAGGCCCACGAACCACGAAGTCGGACGCGCGGCCAGCGCCACGGTGGTAAACAGCAGCCGGATGATCTCCTGACTGGCATGGCTGGAATTGCTCACGGTCGCCTCCTATTACGCAACAGTGGTCGGGATGAACACGACACCAGCCAAGACGCGCAGAATGCCGCCCGGCTCAACAGGTCGCGGATTTGGGAAGCGGACGATCGACATGAGCAAACCGGTGTTACCGCCCTTCACCGAGTTGGAAATGAGGAAGCCGCCACGCACAGTGCCAGAGCCGGTAAACACGAACTCGGCGCGATTGTTCGCGTTGCTGACCTCGCTCAGGTTGTCGTACTCATGCTCCCAGTCCAGCCGAGAGGCGCCCTGGTAGGCTGTGAACTCCCCGACGTTGACCGGCAGATCGGCAGCAGTGACACCAGGGTCATCCGGCACGTAGTTGCCCGAGAACAGCCCCAAGTACCAGTTGCTGATCGGCGCAGCAGTGCCGCGCAGAAGGCCAGCCAGGTGATCCATGCCCACCTGCGGAATCAGGTTCGTGGCATCGCCACGATCGATGATGATTCCGCCTTCGGAGTACTCGTACTGATAACGAAACCCCCACTTCCCATGCTCTTTCATGGCTCGATGTACTCCGTTTGGAAGTAATCGCGGGCGGCCAACGGGCTGACGCCCTCGCCAGCACCGCGCATTGTGGTAACCAGCAGCGAGCTGCCATTGCTGTGCACCAGGCCGGTGGCGCCACGCTCACCCTGGCCAGGCACGAATCGTTCGCTGGCGATCGGCGCAGCAGATCCATCTGGATTGCCGACCACCACGCCCCATGGCGACATCCAGGCGCAGCGCCCGTCTGGAAGCACGCGGCCGGTACCGGAAACGGCGCCGTACTCGAGCACCTTCGGCGCCTGCGGCTGCTCGGTTCCGATGCCATTGAGGAAGTAGGTGCCCTGCCCTGCACACACGAACAGGCCAGCACCGCACGGGAGCACCACGGCGGGCACCGCCTCGAACTGGAAGAAATCGGCAATAGGGTCATGCAGGTGTGGGCGGTAGGGCCGACTCAGGTACAGGTACTTGCCACGCATGCCCACCAGGCGAGAGTCGGACAGCACACACAGCGCGTCTGGGCGCGGCATGGAGCAAAGGCCGATGGTTGTGCAGCGAGCAGTGTCGTCGCGCATGGCGCCGATCTGCCGCACGCCGGCATCGCTCGCCTGCAGGTAGAGGGTTTCACCATTCGCCACACTGGCGTACAGGCGCACGCTCAGGCCGGCCGGCGGTACCGGCACGTCAACCTGCAGCGCCTTGCCAGCAGGTACGCTGATGCGCACGGGGTCCATGACGCCCGACTCGTCACCGTAGGCATCTACGAACGTGCAGGCCAGGCGATAGAGGCCGGGCAACAGATCGCCGTCAACCAGGCTCACCGAGAAGTTATCGGGCGCCTCCGGTACCAGCCATTGCCTGATAGCACCACCGGCATAGCGCAGCATGTCGCGCGCCGAGGCGATGAAGGTGTCACCGGCCAGGTTCGCAGCGCACAGCGGGCCGGCCGGCGTGATGGCAGCAAGGTTGCGTGTAGCCTGCGACAGCAGATCCAACTCAACCAAACCGGTGTCATCAGCAACCAGCGCCCGACCGCGCCCAACAGGGAAGCTCAGGCGAATGCGTGAGCCAGCGTAGATCGATTCGAACCCAGGCCGAAGCGCGAAGGTGCCGGCGTCGGTGGGCGAGAAATTCAGGGAATCACGAACAGCGCCAGGGGCTATACGAGCCGTAGGCGACCTGTTGTCGATCCCAAGTTTCCAGTTTTCCTGACGTGCCATCCGCTTTCACCCTGAGCCCAGTGGATTCCTGGGCGGTACAGGGGAAAGTCTCAATGTCAGGGGAAACGATGGCGAACCCTACAGGGGGTCAGGAGGCGCACTGTGAGGGTTACGCCATGTCACTGGAAGGTATTGCGCAACCTGTAGCAGGCGGGCCTTGGATCGATGGTCTACCCTGCTACAAAAACCACAGCAGGGAGCGCGACATGGGTTTGACATTGACGCGGTGTGTAGGCGAGGAACTGCAGCTCATTTTCGACGAGAACATGACAGCGGCCGAGCTGAGAGAGCTGCTCAGGGATGGCGTCACAATTTCTCTACGCAAAATCCACCGACAGCACGAAGAACTGCAGGCGAAGCTGCACATAACTGCGCCTAGGTCGGTAACGGTGCTTCGTGCTGAGCTGATAGAGCGCTAGCAGCTTCGCTGCCCTCTTCCAGCTGCCTCTGCAGGGCTGCCACCTGGGCAGTTAGGCTGGCAATCTCTTCGCTCGCTGCGGCCAGGCGCTGACGCTCGGCGTCGAGTGCCTGTTGGGCTTCGGCCAGGGCACCGGCCTGCTGTTCCAGTTCGGCGTCTCGAGCCTGGG
>NZ_SCFY01000025.1 GCF_007049795.1 Ectopseudomonas mendocina | reverse complement strand
GTACGGTTCTGTTTCATCGGGGTAGCGGTTCTTGCCATGGTTCACCTCGTTGCAGTTTATCGCTTAACGGGGTGTCCACTCGTGCTGGGCAAGATCATAGCAATACTGCGTTGAAAACGATCTCGAAATGCTCATTTACAGCACGTAAACTCCGCTTTCTCGATCGTTTTCGCCTTGTCTTGCCTTCGTTCGCCTATCTTGTAGACACCCTCTAGGATCGCAGCAGCAATGAAAACGCCGGGCAATGCCCGGCGTTTTCGTATCCGCATTCACGTAGGGTGGGCTTCAGCTCACCATGACGCTCAGCGCGGGCTGTAAGTCTCCAAATCGATCCTACTGGTGACGCGCACGTCGCTCCATGTAGCGTTCGACATACGAGCACGACGGAATCACCGTGTAACCCTTGCCTTCGGCGTACTGCAGGGCATGCTCGGTCAACGCGGCGGCGATGCCACGGCCACGCAGACCGTTGGGGACGAAAGTGCGATAGATGTCCAGCGTCTGCTTGCCCAGATCCATATAGGCCAGATAGGCACGATCACCATCGACGGTCGTAACGAACTGGTGACTCGTCTGGTCATGGTGGATGGACAAACCCTCGCTCATCTTCACTCCTCTAGCCGCCAACCATTAGCGGCGCATCTATTTTTACTTCATACCGGTGCTGCGGCAAAAGCGCAAATTCTGATGCCACTGCCGACCTATACAATTGGCCAAGCTTATCAGTCGGCGAACCGCCCAGCCACGAGCAATCAGAAGCTCAACACTGCGATACAGAGCAAAGCCGCAATCACGGGGATCAGTACCGTGATGACGAAGATGTCCTTGTACGCCTGCTTGTGAGTCAGGCCCATGATCATCAGCATCGCAATCACTGCACCACAATGTGGTAGCGAATCGAGACCACCAGCAGTGATATTGGCGATCCGGTGCAACACCTCGGGCTCTACCCCCATCTCCAGGTAACGCGGCGCCAGGGTCTGCATGAAGATCTGCAGGCCACCAGACGAAGAACCGACGATCCCCGATACCACGCTGACCGAGGCGAACACCGACAACAGCGGCGGCAGATCCACCCCCAGTATCCACTGGGCGAACTGAGCGAAACCTGCGGTCTGAGTAACCACACCGCCAAAGCCGATCACTGCAGCGGTATTGAGCAGCGGCATGATCGCATCGTCCGCGCCCTGCCCCAGCAGGCCGAGGGTATTACGACGCAACGCCGAAAACATCAGCACAGCGACACCGGTAGCGATCACCAAGGCCAGACTGGGCCAGAGAATCGGCTGCGACTGACTGAAGGCCAACAATCCACCTAGCGCACCCTCACCCGGTACAACCGCACCAGACAGAGCGAGCAGGCGCGGCAGCAGGATGATCCCCAGCACCACGATGATCGGCACCAGCGCCATCCCCCAATGCGGCCCGCTACCCGGCGCACCGGCCAACTGCTGCATACGCTCGTCCTGCGCGTTAGGCTCAAACCCTTCACCGCGCTCGCGCGCCAGACGCCATTCGCGCTGCAGATAGGCCATACCCAACACGATCATTACCAGCGAGGCGAGCAGACCAATCCAGGCAGCTGCGAACAGATCGGTACCCAGCGCACTGGCGGCGATCACGTTGTGAATCGACGGTGAGCCAGGCAAGGCCGTCATGGTGAAGGTTCCCGCACCCAGCGCCGTGGCTGCGCAGAACAATCGCTTGGGCAGATTGGCCTCGCGCATCAAGGTAATACCCAGCGGATACATGGTGAAGATCACCACGAATACCACCACCCCACCATAGGTGAGAACCGCACACACCAGCATCGCCACCCAGAGCGTGCGCTGCGTACCCAGGCCGCGGGTAATGGCCTGAGCAATACTGCTGGCCGCCTGACTGGCAGCCATGACCTTGCCGAAGATCGCCCCACAGAGAAACAGCACGAAGAACTTGCCGGCAAAGGTAAATGCACCCAAGGGGCCGAATGGAAAGTGCTCGAGCAGCGCACCTGGTACGGCGACGCCATTGGTCAGTGCCACCAAAATCGAACAGAGCAATGCGGCGATGAATATGTTCACCCCGCGCAACGCCATGAAGATAAGTAGCGCCAAGCCCAGCAAGAGCCCCAAATTCCCAAGCATCTGCATCCCCTCTTTATTGTTTTAGTTTCAACGTCGGGACAGTTATAACAGTTCGTACAATCGCTACACTGTATGGATTACGTAACTGGCTGTTTTTTAGCCAGCCCGCGCAGACTCTACCCTTCAGCGCCCTGCTCGAAGAAAAAAAACCTGCAACTCTTGCCCTGGCTCCGTTTACTTACTAAAAGTAATAGGTAGTATGTACGCCGGCTAATTTCCCGCAGTTGGGGAATTGCTCTTTATGGAAAACTCCACCTCAAGGGGAACACGATGAACAACGTTCTGAAATTCTCTGCTCTGGCTCTGGCCGCAGTTCTGGCTACCGGTTGCAGCAGCATCTCCAAAGAAACCGAAGCTCGTCTGACTGCTACCGAAGACGCAGCAGCTCGCGCTCAAGCCCGTGCTGACGAAGCCTACCGCAAGGCTGATGAAGCTCTGGCCGCCGCTCAGAAAGCTCAGCAAACTGCTGACGAAGCCAACGAGCGCGCTCTGCGCATGCTGGAAAAAGCCAGCCGCAAGTAATTGCGACTCGTTTTTTCGAAAGCCGCCCCAGGCAACTGGTGCGGCTTTTTTATTACCCGCTAATGACCTGCCACTCTCAGAACGGCTCGATTACCAGGCAATAAAAAACCCGCGTACACGAATGCAGGCGGGCTTTTGCAACTGGGGTGATCAGAACGGGTTGTCGCTGCTCGCCACCACGCTCTCGGTCTGCGCCGCGATGGGCACCGGCATGCCGTCCTCGGCAGCAACCACTTCACGAACCATCTCCCAGTCAAGACGCAGGCCGCTGAGTTCGTCACGCTTGAGCAGTGCATTGATCACCGCCGTGTGCTTGTCGACGACGGATGGATCACCCTCATCATCCAGCGGCGCATGCGCTTCCAGATAGACCTTGCCACCGCTGACGCCGAACTTGTACGGCTCGTTCAGAATGCGCACGGGAGTGCCGACAGGCACCATGCCCGCCAACTCCAGCACGTTGTGATTGAGCATGCGGAAGCAGCCATGGCTGACGCGCATGCCGATACCGAACTTCTTGTTCGAACCATGGATCAGGTAGCCAGGAAACGACAGCGTCATCTTGTAGGGGCCCAGCGGATTGTCCGGACCAGGCGGCACCACGGTGGGCAGAATGTCGCCCTCGGCCGCATGCTCTTCGCGAATCGACTTCGGCGGATACCAGGCCGGATTCGGCGTCTTTACCGTTACCCGGCCAACACCCAGTGGTGACCCCCAGCCTTCACGACCGATGCCCAGTGGGAAGGTATGCACGACGTTCTGCCCTTTCGGGAAGTAGTACAAACGATACTCGGCCAGGTTGATCACGATACCTTCACGCGGGCCCGGCGGCAGCACGTAACGCGTCGGCAGGATGATCTCGCTGCCCTCGCCCGGCAGCCAGGGGTCGACGCCAGGGTTGGCTGCGACCATTTCCAGATAGCCGAGGTCGTTTGCCGTTCCCAGATCGGCAAAGGTGTCCTCGTACTTGGCCTTGATCACCTGTACCTGGCCCACCACATCCTCGCCTGGCGGCGGCAGTGGAAGTTCGAGAGCCTGCACTGCGGCACTGGAGCACAGTGCGACCAGAGTCAGGCAGCGGTTGACCGCAGAAAAGCGCGACAACATCCGGGAGGTCCCTTGAAGAGTTGAATGATATTACGGCGATTGTACACCGCGATTTGCAAGGCGGGCAGGCGTCAGCCATCTGCCCAATTCGAGCACTGTCCCTGACGTTGGGCCTCGAATGTCGCCAGGCAGGCTGGGCACAAGCGACGATCACGCAGCCAGGCCTTTTCCAAGGTCCGCCAACGCGGTTGTGCCGGCAACAAACCGCCACACAATGTGCGATCAGCATGCCCACCCAGGCGCAACTGACGAGCCACCAGGTGCACACGCACCTCACGACAGGCGAACAGATCCAGCTGCTCATCCGGCTCGATCAGTTGGTAGGCATAAAGGGACCAGGCGGGACGCGGCATCTGGGGCTCCGTGACAGGTCGGTCACATTAGCCGAAAGGCCTGAGGCGGAAAAGCCTCTGCCTACTCAGTTTTCCGCCATCCACAGGCGCTCAAAGCATGGGTTTCAAAGTCGGCCAGACGTTGTCCAGCAACACCGCCTGCGCGGACTCGGTCGGGTGAATGCCGTCGGCCTGCATCATTCCCGGCACGCCACCAACGCCCTCGAGGAAAAACGGCACCAGCGGCACGTTCTTCTGCTCCGCCAAATCAGCAAACACCTGGGCGAAAGCCTTGGTGTAGCGCGCCCCATAGTTTGGCGGCAGACGCATCCCCAAAATGAGCACCTTGGCTCCTGCCTGCTGCGACTTCTCGACCATCGACGCAAGATTCTGTTGCAATTGCGCAGGAGGCTGCCCGCGCAGGCCATCGTTGCCACCCAACTCGATGATGACCAGTTCCGGCTTATGCTCCGCGATCAGCGCAGAGAGCCGCGCGGCGCCGCCTGCGCTGGTATCGCCGCTGATCGACGCGTTGACCACGGTATGCTCGAAACCCTCCTCCTGAAGGCGTTTTTCCAGCAAAGCAACCCACCCCACGCGGCTATCCAGGCCAAAAGCGGCGCTGATACTATCGCCGACCACAAGCAGGGTGCCTGCAACCGCTCCCTGAGCCCAGAACATCAGGGCCAAGGCACCACTCAGCCACCATGCACGCATTTGGAATCTCCATGACTTCGAGCATTCTCGCTGCGCGGAACCTTAGCAAAGTGGTCAGCAGCACGGAAGGCGAGCTGACAATCCTTCATGACCTCGACCTCGACCTGAACAAAGGCGATAGCCTGGCCATCGTCGGCAGCTCTGGCTCCGGAAAATCCACCCTGCTCGGCCTGCTGGCTGGCCTCGACCTGCCCAGCGGCGGCGCCGTATTGCTGGCCGGCAACAACCTCAGTGAGCTCGACGAGGACCAGCGTGCACGCCTGCGCGCCGAGCACGTGGGTTTCGTCTTCCAGTCGTTCCAGTTGCTCGACAGCCTCAACGCGCTGGAAAACGTGATGCTACCGCTGGAGCTGGAAGGTCACGCCGATGCCCGCCAGCGCGCCCGAGCCCTGCTCGAACGCGTCGGCCTGGGCCAACGCCTGACCCACTACCCGCGCCAGCTTTCTGGTGGCGAACAACAGCGCGTGGCCATCGCACGGGCCTTCGCCGCCGAGCCCGACGTGCTGTTCGCCGACGAACCCACCGGCAACCTCGACAGCCACACCGGCGAACGTATCAGCGACCTGCTCTTTCAGCTCAATCAGGAGCGCAGCACCACCTTGGTGCTGGTCACCCATGACGAGCGCCTGGCGCATCGCTGCCAGCGCCTGATCCGTCTGGAAGCCGGACACCTGATCGACCGCGTGGAGCCCTGATGAAACGCGTGCCCTTGACTCGCCTGTTTTCGCTCGCTGCCCGCCAACTGCTACGCGATGCCCGCGCTGGCGAGTTGCGGGTGCTGTTCTTTGCCTTGCTGGTCGCGGTGGCAGCGAGCAGCGCCATTGGCTATTTCAGCGCACGCCTGAATGACGCCATGCTGCTACGCGCCAGCGAGTTTCTCGCCGCAGATCTACGCCTGAGCGGTAGCTCACCCGCCAGCCAGGAACAGATCGATGCTGGGCTCAAACTGGGCCTTGATCACGCCCAGGCGGTGGAGTTTTCCAGCGTGGTTGCCGCTGCGGATGGCATTCAGTTGGCCAGCGTCAAGGCCGCCAACAGCCTTTATCCGCTGCGTGGCGAACTAAGGAGCGCTGCCGAGCCCTACGCACCAGAGGAAGTGGGTTCCAGCCCGCGCCCCGGTGAAGTCTGGGCCGAAGCGCGCCTGATGGTCGCGCTGAATCTGAAGATTGGCGATGAACTGGAAATAGGGTCCAAGACCCTGCGCTTGAGCCGCGTGCTAACCTATGACCCGGACACCGCTGGCGATTTCTACAGCCTGACGCCGCGCGTGCTGATGCACCTGGACGACCTTGCCGCCACCGAGGTGGTGCAGCCTGGCAGTCGCGTGCGCTTCCGCGAACTCTGGCGCGGCGATGCCGACGCCCTGGCCGCCTACCGCCAGGCCGTCGAAGCCGGTCTGGAACCCAATCAGCGCCTGGACGACGCCCGCGACGGTAATCGCCAGGTAGGTGGCGCCCTCGGCCGTGCCGAGCGCTATCTGAATCTGGCCAGTCTGGCGGCGGTGCTGCTCGCCGGCGTCGCAGTGGCCCTGTCGGCGGCACGCTTCGCCGCACGGCGCTTCGACGCTAGCGCCCTGCTGCGTTGCCTCGGGCTGTCGCGACGCGAAGCGCTGGCCCTGTTCGGCCTGCAACTGGCGCTGCTCGGGCTGGTTGCCTGCGTGATCGGCGCGCTGCTGGGCTGGGCCGGCCAGCACGTGCTGTTCTATCTGCTGCGTGGCCTGATCCCCGATGACCTGCCACCTGCAGATCTGTGGCCCGCATTGGCCGGGATGGCCACCGGCTTGGTGGCGCTGGCCGGTTTCGCCCTGCCGCCGCTGGCCGCGCTCGGCCGCGTGCCGCCGCTACGCGTCTTGCGCCGCGACATGCTGCCGGTACCGGCCAGTTCCTGGCTGGTCTACGGTGCGGCGCTGGTTGCGCTGGGCCTGATCATGTGGCGCCTGAGCCTGGATCTGAAACTGACGCTGGCACTGCTGGGTGGCGGTCTACTCGCCGCATTGCTGCTCGGCGGTCTGCTACTGCTCGGTCTGCAAAGCCTGCGCCGCCTGCTGCAACGTGCCTCCCTGCCCTGGCGCCTGGGCCTCGGCCAACTGCTGCGCCACCCGCTCACCGCAGCAGGGCAATCGCTGGCCTTCGGCCTGATCCTGCTGGCCATGGCGCTGATCGCACTCCTGCGCGGCGAGCTGCTCGACACCTGGCAGGACCAGTTGCCGGAAGATGCCCCCAATCACTTCGCGCTCAACGTGCTGCCGGCCGAGCGCGATGCCTTCGCCGCGCGCCTAGCCGAACTGTCGCCACACCCAGCGCCGCTGTATCCGGTGGTACCGGGTCGCCTGATCATGATCAACGACGAACCAGTACGCCAACTGGTGACCAAGGAAAGTCGCGGCGAACGCGCCATCCAACGCGACCTGAGCCTGACCTGGGCCGAGCAACTGCCGCCTGACAACAAGATCACCGCCGGCAGTTGGTGGAAGGCCGAGCACGCCAGCGATCTGCCTGGCGTTTCCGTCGAGGCCGAGCTGGCCGAAAGTCTGCAGCTGAAGCTCGGCGACCGCCTGCGCTTCAACGTCGGCGGCATCGAGCGCGAGGCGCAGGTCACCAGCCTGCGCCAGGTGGACTGGGACAGCTTCCAGCCCAACTTCTACATGATCTTCGAGCCACAGACCCTGCAGGATCTACCTGCCACTTACCTGACCAGCTTCTACCTGCCGCCAGGCCAGGATGCAGAGCTGATCAAGCTCAGTCGCGCTTTCCCCAGCGTCACCTTGCTGCAGGTCGATGCCCTGCTGGCGCAGCTACGCAGCATCCTCGCCCAGGTCACCCTGGCCATCGAATACGTGCTGCTGTTCGTACTCGCGGCCGGTATCACCGTTCTGCTCGCAGGACTGCAGGCGACCCTGGATGAACGTATTCGTCAGGGTGCACTGCTGCGCGCTCTGGGCGCCGAGCGCAAGTTGCTGATCAGCGCCCGACGTGCCGAGTTCGGCCTGCTCGGCGCAGCAGCCGGCCTGCTCGCCGCGCTGGGCTGTGAGCTGGTGAGCTTCCTGCTCTACCGCTACGCCTTCGACATGAGCTGGCAACCGCACCCCTGGCTGCTTCTGCTGCCTGTAATCGGCGCTCTACTGATCGGTCTGGCCGGTGTTCTCGGCACACGGCGCGCACTCAATGCCAGCCCGCTGAGCGTGCTACGTGAAGGCTGAGAACCCTGAGAGGGGTTTGCTAGACTTGGCGCCCCTCTTCAGACCCTGAACACCATGAGCCGCTATCGCCCCCCTCGCCCTGCCGGTACACCACTGATCACGCCCGAAGGCGAAGCGCGTCTGCGCGCCGAACTTCATGAGTTGTGGCATGTGCGCAGGCCACAGGTGACGCAATCGGTCAGTGAAGCGGCGGCTCAGGGCGATCGCTCGGAGAACGCCGAATACACCTACGGCAAAAAGATGCTGCGCGAGATCGACAGCCGCGTGCGCTTTCTCACCAAGCGCCTGGAGAAGCTCAAGGTCGTCAGCGACAAGCCGTCCGATCCGAACAAGGTGTACTTCGGCGCCTGGGTCACCATCGAAGACGAAGACGGCGAACAGTCGCGCTACCGCATCGTTGGCCCGGACGAACTGGACCTGAAGCAGGGCCTGATCAGCATCGACTCGCCACTGGCCCGCGCCCTGGTCGGCAAGGAACTGGATGCCGAGGTTCGCGTGCACAGCCCCAGTGGCGAGAAGACCTGCTACATCGTCGAGATCGATTACCCCTAGGTGCTCGCGAACACTGGTGCTTGAAGAGCCTCGCGAGGAGGGCTCGCTCCTACGCAGATGGCCGGCTTCCCAGCCCGACTACCGCCGGGTGATCAGCCCCTGGCGCGCCACACGCACCAGCTCACCGACGGTTTGCGCCAGGTCCTCGGCGCTCGGCGCCTGGATCACCGCCAGGTCGAAACTGTCCCGCGCGAAGCGACTCAACGACTTACCGTTCTGCACGAACTGAATGCGAAAGGCACGTGACCCGGCCCAGCGCTTGGGCCAGCCCTCGAGGTAGCGAAGCAAGGTAGGTTGGTGACTGCCGCCCAGCAGCACGCGCGGATTGCGCAGCAGCAGGCCCGAAGTGATGGGCGCCAGGCGAATAAGGGGTTGGGGACAGATCATGGTCGCGTCTCCGCCTCGAGAATCCCGCTGGGCAGCGGTGAGAGGCGACACCGAACCAGCGCTTTAGCGGAATTTCAGGCGCTGATGACAACACCCTGTGGCGCCCCGCAAGTAGCTGTTTAAATCGGCGCAGCGCGCATCCTAGAGAAGCCCACGGCAAACTGTCAAGGCGCACCCAGCGTTACCCCCAACCTTCGATTGGGCCGCGGCTAATCGGCCCACTTACCCCCTTCTAAACCACCCCGCCACCGCCTCAAAAATCACACGATAAACAGTTGAGTCGAGGCGTTTTGCATGATCTTGCGTGTCGACACGTAACAGAACTTAGCCAGCGATATCGCCGCCAGTTCGCACCAATATCAAAAAAAGTCCCGGGTTAGAGGCTTCGCTTGTGATTCAGCGACGCTGGCATGCTTCCTGCCCTCAATCTTGCGCCGTACGCGCCACAGGATGGGCGTGATTTGTGTTGCTGGAAGCAGCTGACTGCCTCAACAAAATCCATCGAGAGCGCCCATGAAAAACAATAAAACCCTGCTCGCCCTCTGTCTCGGTACCGGCCTGCTCGCCAGTGGCCAGACCCAGGCTTTCTGGTTCGGTTCATCCGGCTATACCCAGACCAAGTACCCCATCGTCCTAGGCCACGGCATGCTCGGTTTCGACAGCATCCTCGGCGTCGACTACTGGTACGGTATCCCGGCCGCTCTGCGCCGCGATGGCGCCAGCGTCTATGTCACCGAAGTCAGCCAGCTGGACACCTCAGAAGCACGCGGCGAGCAATTGCTGCAGCAGGTCGAGGATATCGTCGCCATCAGCGGCAAAGGCAAGGTCAACCTGATCGGCCACAGCCACGGTGGCCCGACCACCCGCTACGTCGCCGCCGTGCGCCCGGATCTGGTCGCATCGGTTACCAGCGTCGGCGCGCCGCACAAGGGTTCGGCCGCCGCCGACTTCCTCAAGGGCATCAGCGATGGCCCCGCCGGCCCGGTCGCCACGCCGCTGCTGGTGGGCATCGTCAACGGCCTGGGGACGCTGATCAACTTCCTTTCCGGCAGCTCCAGCACCACGCCACAGAATGCACTGGGCTCACTGGAATCGCTCAATAGCCAGGGCGCCGCGCGCTTCAATGCCAAGTTTCCGCAAGGCATTCCCACCAGCGCCTGCGGCGAAGGCGCCTACAGCGTCAATGGCGTGCGTTACTACTCCTGGAGCGGCACCAGCCCGCTGACCAACCTGCTCGACCCAAGCGACCTGCTGATGGGCGCGTCCTCGCTGACCTTCGGCAACGAAGCCAACGACGGCCTAGTCGGTCGCTGCAGCTCGCGCATGGGCCAGGTGATTCGTAACAACTACCGGATGAACCACCTCGACGAGGTCAACCAGACCCTGGGCCTGACCAGCCTGTTCGAGACCGACCCGGTGACGGTCTACCGCCAGCACGCCAACCGCCTGAAGGACGCTGGGCTCTGACCGCCACGCCTTGTAGGGTGCGCCGCGCGCACCGGATGCTGGAAACATCGGCATGTCGGTTCACACAGTTCACCTTACGAGGCATTAGCGCTGAGCAATGGTTCAGACGCCTTACTGGAACCTGCCGTGAAGAAAACCCTGTTCGCCCTGCCGTTACTGATCGCCGCCAGCCTGGTGTTGATGCTTTACCTGCAACCCGGCCATCAACCCACTCAACTCCCTCCCCCCGCCGCCGTGACTGCGGCACCATCCGCGGCAGAATCGACTGCAGAGGACGTAACGCCGACCAACGAAGGCAGACCGAAGAAAGTTGCCAAGCTGGCCCTGCCCAGCTCCTTCGTAGGCACCGAAGTCGACGGTAGCTTTCGCGTGGATGCCGCCGGCAACCTGATCATCAGCGAAGATATCCGGCGGATCTTCGATTACTTCCTTGCCAGCATCGGTGAAGAAAGCCTGGATGCCAGCGTTTCACGTCTGCGCAGCTACATCGACAGCCAATTACAGGAGCCGGCGCGAACCCGCGCACAGACGCTGCTGGAGCAATACCTGAGCTACAAGCGCGAGCTGGTGATTCTGGAGCGCGACCTGCCGCAAATGTCCAATCTGGATGCCATGCGCCAGCGCGAAACTGCCGTGCAAGCGCTGCGCGCGCGCCTGTTCGACAACGAGACGCACCAGGCCTTCTTCGCCCGTGAGGAAGGCTACAACCGCTTCACCCTGGAACGCCTGGCTATCCAGCACGACGGCAAAATGAGCGCAGAGGAAAAAGGCGTTGCCGTCGACCGCCTGCGCGCCTCCCTGCCGGAAGAGCTGCAGGACGCCATATTGCCGCAATTGCAACAGGAACTGCGGCAGAACACGGCCCGACTGCAGGCCGAGGGCGCCAGCGCCGCGCAGATCCGCCAGATGCGTCAGCAACTGGTCGGCGCCGAAGCCACCACGCGCCTGGAGGCGCTGGATAGCCAGCGGCAGAACTGGCAGAAACGCCTGGATGGCTATCTCGCAGAGAAAGCGCGAATCGATGCCAGCGAAGGCCTCAGCGCGGGTGACAAACGTGCGGCCATCGAGGCACTGGCCGCCGAACGCTTCGATGAGCGTGAACGCCTGCGCCTGGATGCCGCCGAGCAATTGGCAGCCGCTAGCAAGAAGCAGTAGCGTCAGGCGCTGTCGCGCATCACCAGTTCGAAACCGACGTCAATGCAGTGCTGTTCCGGCATTTCACCACGCATCAGCGCCAGCAGCATGTTCGCCGCCAGCTCGCCGATACGCCCACGCGTGGTACGCACGGTGCTCAAGGCCGGATGCATCCAGGCCGCCGCAGGCAGATCGTTGAAGCCGGCGATAGCCAGACGCCCTGGCACATCCAGACCCAGTTGCCGGGCGCGGAACAGCGCACCCATGGCCAGGTCGTCGTTGTTGAAGAACACCGCATCGATCTGCGGCTGCTGCGCCAGCAGGCGGTCGAGCAGTTCGGCGCCCAGGCCGATGGATGACAACTGCGGTGTCAGCAGCTCCAGCGCCGGGTCGTGGCGATTGAGGTACTGCATCACCTGGCGATAGCCCTCGGCACGCTGCAAGGTACGCGGATCGAGCTGCGCCGCGGCGAAGGCGATATGGCGGTAACCACGCTGCACCAGGGCACGGGTCATGGCGGCGCCAGCGTCTACCTGAGAGAAACCGACGCAGTAGTCCTCCGGCTCCTCGCTCAGCTCCATCAGCGTTACCAACGGGCAACTGCTGGCGCCGAGGACTTCCCGCGCCGCATCGCTGCGCTCGAACCCCGTAAGCAAGAGCCCAGCTGGCTGGTGCGCCAAGTAGGAGCGCAGCAGGCGCTCGTCCTCCTCCACCCGATAGTGGCTGACGCCAATCATCATCTCGAAGCCGGCCGGCATCAGCACACGCTGGATGGCCTCGACGGTATCGACGAACACCGAGTTGGACAGCGACGGAATCACCACCGCCACCAGGTTCGAACGCGAACTGGCCAGCGCCCGCGCGGCAGGGTTGGGCACGTAGCCCAGCGACTGGGCCGCGCGCATCACCTGCTCGCGCAGCGCATCGGAAACCCGCCCCGGCTGCGACAGGGCGCGCGAGGCAGACATCAGCGAACAGCCTGCTGCCTTGGCCACATCGGACAGGGTGACGCGTTCGGCGGACCGGCGACGGCGTTGAGTCATAGCGCCTCCATTGTTTACCAGTGTGCGATTCTACCAGCCCCGCCGATGAATAAAGCGCGGGACACGCCGCCCGGGGTAACGTCACCATGCAAGGAGCGTTACCACCTGCGTGCCCCGCGAAACTGCAAACCTGCCCACGATCGGCTGCGCGTCAGTCGCACCTGAACATGGGCAAGTTCTTATAGAGCGGCCTTCTCGGCTTCAGCCTGGACCTGATCGAACAGTTGCTGGCCCACCGTATCGACAACTTTCTGGATCGCCGGCGCGGCCTGCTCACGCATGCGCTGCACTTCGGCTGGCACCACTTCGTTGATCTGCATACCCTTCTCTTTCAGCTCGGCCAGGGCGCGGGCTGCCTCCTCGCGGGTATCCTTGCGCTCGAAGTCACGCGCCTTCTTGGCCGCCTCCAGCAGGATGTTCTGCTCGGTCTGCGAAAGGCCATCCCACCAGCGCTTGGACACGGTGACGATCCACGGGCTGTACACGTGATTGGTCACGGTCAGGTACTTCTGCACCTCGTAGAACTTCGAGGAGAGGATGGTGTTGAACGGGTTTTCCTGGCCGTCGACGGCCTTGGTCTCCAGCGCGGTGAACAGCTCGGAGAACGGCAGCGGCACCGCGTTGGCGCCCATCAGCTTGAAGGTCTCGAGAAACACCGGGTTGGGCATCACGCGCAACTTGACCCCGGAGAAGTCCTCCAGCTTGCTGATCGGGCGACTGTTGTTGGTCAGGTTACGGAAGCCGTTTTCCCAGTACACCAAGCCGACCAGGCCTTTCTCTTCCAGCTTGTCCATGACCTGGCGGCCCACCGGGCCGTCGAGCACGGCATCGGCTTGCTCGGCGCTGCTGAACAGGAACGGCGTGTCCCACACCGCCATTTCCTTGGTGATACCCACCAGAGTCGCGGTAGAACCGACCATCATTTCCTGCGCGCCACCGATCAGTGCGCTCTGCATCTGGTCGTCGGAACCCAGGCTGGCGGCGCCGAACGTGCGCACCTTGAGTTTGCCGTCGGAAGCCTTGGCCACCTCTTCGGCGAACAGCTTGGCCGCACGGCCCTGGTTGCTGTTCTCGTTGAGACCATAACCGAAGCGGATCATGCGCGAACGCACGTCATCGGCATGGGCAGTGAAACTGGCGAGCGGGCTGCACAGCATGGCAGCAGTGAGGATGGCGAGCAGTGGACGTTTCATCGGGACTACCTCTTATTGTTGTGAATGATGACGGCGCGCCAGCGCCGCTGGGTCAACTCAGCGCAACCAGGCCAACGGCACGGTAACGATGGACGGGAATGCCACCAGCACCGCGACGATGATCAGATAGATCAGGAAGAACGGCATGACGCCGCGTACCAGCACTTCCATGCGCAACTTGCCGATACCGCCGACGACGTTGAGTACCGTGCCAACTGGCGGGGTGATCAGGCCGATGGAGCCGATCAGTACGAACATCACACCGAAGTACACCGGATCGACGCCAGCCTTGATCGCGATAGGCGCCAGCACCGGTGCCAGAATCAGGATGGTCGGCGTCAGGTCGAGCACCATGCCTACCGCGATCATCAGCAACATGATCGCCAGTACCAGCAGTCTTGGATGATCAGCCAGTGGCCCGAGCATGGCGCCGATCTCGTCCGGCAGCTGGGCCAGGGTGATCATGTAGGCCGATACAGTGGCCGCGGCGCAAAGGAACATCACCGACGCCGTGGTGCGGCTGGCACGGGTCAGGGTCTCCATCAGATCGTTCCAGCTCAGCTCACGGTAGAGCAAGGTGGAAACGGCCAAGGCATACACCGCAGCGACAACCGCCGCTTCGGTGGGCGTGAAGATGCCGAAGCGCAGACCGCCAACGATGATCACCGGCAACAACAAGGCAGCAGCGCCATCGATCAGCACACGGCGACGCTCGGCAGCGGTGGCCTTGGGCGGCGTCGGCTCGGTGAAACCGCGGGCGATCAGCGTCCAGGCGACGATCAGGCCTGCGCCCATGATCAGCCCCGGCACCAGCCCCGCCATGAATAGCTGGCTGATGGAGGTGTTGGTGACCACACCGTAAATCACGAACGGCATCGATGGCGGAATGATTGGCGCGATGATGCCGCCAGCGGCTACCAGGCCCGCCGAGGAATGCACGGGATAACCACGCTGGCGCATCATCGGCAACAGCAAGGTGGCCAGTGCCGCAGTATCGGCCAGTGCCGAACCTGACATACTGGCCAGCAGCACGGCAGCGGCGATGGCAACGTAACCGAGGCCTCCGCGCAGGTGGCCAAAGTAAGCCTGGGCCATGGCGATGATGCGGCGAGAAATACCGCCGGCGTTCATCAGCTCCCCGGCCAGGATGAAGAAAGGTACCGCCAGCAGCGGGAAGCTGTCAGCGCCGGCCAGCAGATTCTGCGCCAGCAACTGCACGTCCCAGAAATCCAGGTACCACATCAGTACGGCCGCGGTAAGGATCAGGGCAAAGGCGATGGGCATGCCGAATGCCATGAACCCCAGCAGGGAAGAAAGAAATACCGCGACAGTCATCGGCAGGTCCTCGGTGGGCAGTGCCCGTCTTGTTGGAATGGAGCCAGCATCATTCGATGTGCGCCTGACTCAGGGCCGGCTGCGGCGTACGCCGCCAGAGGTTGATCAGCTGCACCACGGCGAGAATCGCCAGCACCAGCATGCTCGCCAGCACCGGTAGCATCGCCAGCACCACTGGGTAACCAACCACCGTACTGACGTTGCCCCAACCGAACTGCACCTGATTCCAGGCGCCCAAGGCCGAGAGCAGGCTCGCTCCTGCCACGAGAATCCAGCTCAGTGAATCCACCAGCCGCTGCGCCAATAACGGGAAGCGGTCGCGAACCATGCGGAATGTCATCAGCTCACCCCGCCGCATCCCAGAGGCCACGCCGACGAATACCAGCCAGACGAAGGCCAGCCGCGACAACTCTTCTGCGCCAGGCCAACCCGTGCCGAATGCGTAGCGCAGCACCACGTTGGTGAACACCGCCACCACCATGAAGGCCATCAGCACCGCCATCATTCCATCGGTCAGGCGATCGAACAGGCGCGCGACGCGACCTTCATAGATCGGTTCGGCACCTAGCTGAGCCGCCTGGTTAGCGCTATCAATTTCGCTGTCGAGCATATCCTGAGCCTGGCTCGACACGGCCTCCGCCGCTTCGCGACGTACCCAGGTCTGGATCTCGGCCACCAACGCTTGCCGCGACTGCTGCGCATCGACGACACGTACGTATGGTTCACCTGCCGGGCTTTCGAGAGTGGCGAACTGGCTGTCAACCAGCGAAGTCGGCATGAAATGTCCAGGCCGAGCACCCACGCGCTGCACAGCGGTCGCGTGATCGATATCCAGGTGCACGAACTGCAATCCCGGAATCGCCCGACGCAAGCGCTCGCGGTAAGCGCGCTTGAGCGCCGAGCAGGCCAGCACGAAGCACTCACCGGCGGCCTGCGCGGCCAGCATCTGCTCGCACAGCGCATCCAGCCAGTGGCGACGGTCTTCGTCGCTCAGCGGGGTGCCCGCGCGCATGCGCTCTACGTTCTCAGGGGGGTGGAAATGATCGGCTTCGATATGACGCCAACCGAGGGCAGTGGCGACTGCCTGGCTGATCTCGCTCTTGCCGGAGCCACTGACACCCATGACCACCAGGGTGGTACGGGCAGGCAGTGCGGGAGGCTGCTGTTGCATGGGAACTCCATGGGCACCATCAAGGTGGTACCGCTCATTGTTTGAGCCGAATGTTAGCGCTATCCAAATCGTTCGACAACCCTCCCCTAGCAACATTTCGTAGAGCATTTTCATTAATGATGATCGTCCAGCTATGGCTCGCTGCTGGCTGACACGTTCAAGATCGCCTACCGGCCCCAAGAGAGACATTTCGCTTATGTATCGGCTGAGCCCCTGCTTCTGGCTGCCCCCATTATTCTTGTCACTCACTGCACAGGCCGAAAACGCCACCTACCAAGCCGACCCGCTGGTGGTCACCGGCAGCCGATATCAGGCCAGTGGCTGGCAACTGCCCTTCTCCGTCAACCGCATCGATGCCGAACAGGCCACCCTCGGCAAACCCGGCGTCAACCTGTCCGAGGCGCTCGGCAGCGTGCCGGGGCTGGTGGTGCAAAACCGGCAGAACTATGCGCAAGACCTGCAGATATCCTCGCGCGGCTTCGGCGCCCGTTCGGCCTTCGGCATTCGCGGTATCAAGCTGCTGGCTGACGGTGTGCCGCTGTCCAACCCCGATGGCCAAGGCCAGGCCGCGACCTTCGACCTCGACACCCTGGAACGTATCGAGGTGCTGCGCGGCCCCTTCGCCAGCGTCTACGGCAGCAATTCTGGCGGGGTCATCTAGCTATTCTCGCGCGATGGCGAAGGTCCACCCAAGCTATCGCTCGACACCTCGCAAGCCGCCTACGGCACCAGTCGCACCCGCGTCGCAGCTGAAGGCGGCAACGACAAGGCTGGCTTCATCATCAACCGCTCGCACTTCGAGACCGACGGCTATCGCGACCACAGCGGCGCCATCCTCGACAAGACTTTCGCCAAGCTGACCCTGTATCCGGACGATGTCAGCAAGCTCAGTTTGAGCTTCAGCGAGCTGGATCAGAACGACACGCAAGACCCGCAAGGTCTGACTTGGGCTCAGGTGCAGAGCGACCGCCGCAGCGCCGTGCCCAGCGCAATGGAGTTTGATACACGCAAGACCGTCGATCATCGTCAGTTCGCGCTCAACTACGAGCGCAGCTTTGCCGCCGGCACCTGGCAAAGCACGCTATATAGCGGTACGCGACGGGTGATTCAGTACCAGTCGATTCCAAGACTCGCCCAACTGCCACCAAGAGATCCTGACCAAAAGCACTCGGGCGGTGTTATCGATTTCGAGCGCCGCTTTCACGGCATCGGCAACCGCTGGATTCAGTCGTTCGACCTGGGCAACAGCCTGATGACCGTCACCACCGGCCTGGATTACGACTATTCGCGAGACGACCGCCAGGGTTTTGAAAACTTCGCCGGCGGCACCCTGGGCGTAAAAGGCAACCTGCGCCGCGACGAGCACAACGAGGTCACCAGCCTGTCGCCCTACGTCCAGGCCGCTTGGCAACTGGGCAAGCTAGAGCTGCAGGCCGGCCTGCGTCACAGCCAGGTGGAATTTGACGTGGACGACCGCTTCCTGAGCAATGGCGACGATAGTGGCTCGGTGACCTACCGCGAACTGACGCCGACCCTGGGCGCCAGTTACGCCCTGCTGCCAGGACTGAATGTCTACACCAGCTGGGGCAAGGGCGTGGAGACGCCGACGCTGAACGAGTTGTCCTACTCCGGCCCCGACAACAGCTTCGGCTTCGACCTGCAACCGGCCACCAGCGAACAGGTAGAAGTCGGCCTCAAGGCACGCCTGGCCGAGGCCACCAGCCTGCAAGTGGCGCTGTTTCAGATCGATACCGACGACGAGTTGGTGGTCGAATCAGCCAGCGGCGGCCGATCACGCTTCCAGAACGCCGCCCAGACTCGCCGCCGCGGCGTCGAACTGGCCCTGGAAAGCCGCCTGAGCGACACCTTGCGCGCCAACCTCGCCTATACGCAGATCGACGCCACCTACAGCAAGAATTTCACCAGCAACGGCCGATTGATCGAGTCGGGCAATCGCCTGCCAGGCATTCCCGCGCGCACGCTGTTTGGCGAGCTGGCCTGGCAACCGCTGGACTGGTTCAGCACCGCCATCGAAGGCCTGTACCGCAGCCAGCTGTATGTCGAAGACAGCAACACAGCCAAGACCGCGCCCAGCTACGCACTGTTCAACTGGCAGGCACGCTTCGAACAGAAAGTTGGTGCAATGACCTTCAACCAGGTGCTGCGCATCGACAACCTGCTGGATCGCGAATACATCGGCTCGGTGATCGTCGGCGACAGCAACGGCCGCTACTACGAACCTGGCCCGGAGCGCGCCTGGTATGTCGGCGCTGGCATGCAGTACCAGTTCGAATGAGGCTGGTGACTGAGACACGCGTCTCCACCCCTCTTGCGGGATAGGACGCCAGCAAATACAGCTCAAAAACAGAAAAGGCCACCCGAAGGTGGCCTTTTGCGTGCAGTCAGCGAAGGCTTAGGCCTTCTTGACTTCCCAACCGGTCAGCTCGGCCAGAGCCTTGCCGATGTCAGCCAGGGAACGCACGGTTTTCACACCAGCGTCCTGCAGTGCAGCGAATTTCTCGTCTGCAGTGCCCTTGCCGCCGGAGATGATGGCGCCAGCGTGGCCCATGCGCTTGCCGGGAGGAGCGGTCACACCAGCGATGTAGGAAACTACAGGCTTGGTGACGTTGGCCTTGATGTAGGCAGCCGCTTCTTCTTCAGCCGAACCGCCGATCTCACCGATCATGACGATCGCTTCGGTCTTCGGGTCTTCCTGGAACAGCTTCAGGATATCGATGAAGTTGGAGCCCGGGATGGGGTCGCCGCCGATGCCCACGCAGGTGGACTGGCCGAAACCGGCGTCGGTGGTCTGCTTCACGGCTTCATAGGTCAGGGTGCCCGAACGGGACACGATGCCGACTTTGCCTGGCAGGTGGATGTGACCCGGCATGATGCCGATCTTGCACTCGCCGGGAGTGATCACGCCCGGGCAGTTCGGGCCGATCAGGGTAATGCCCAGCTCGTCGCAGATGACTTTGGCATCCAGCATGTCCAGGGTAGGAATGCCTTCGGTGATGCAGACGATCAGCTTGATGCCGCCGAATGCAGCTTCCAGGATCGAGTCTTTGCAGAACGGAGCCGGAACGTAGATGACCGAAGCGTCAGCGCCAGTGGCTTCAACGGCTTCTTTCACGGTGTTGAACACCGGCAGGCCCAGGTGAGTGGTGCCGCCCTTGCCCGGAGTCACGCCGCCAACCATCTTGGTACCGTAAGCGATGGCTTGTTCGGAGTGGAAAGTACCCTGCGAGCCGGTGAAGCCCTGGCAGATGACTTTGGTGTCTTTATTGATCAGGACGCTCATTACTTGCCCTCCGCAGCTTTGACGACTTGCTGAGCAGCGTCGGTCAGGCTGGTTGCCGCGATGATGTTCAGGCCGCTTTCAGCCAGGACCTTGGCGCCCAGCTCAGCGTTGTTACCTTCCAGGCGGACGACCACCGGGATTTTCACGCCGACTTCTTTCACTGCGCCGATGATGCCTTCGGCAATCATGTCGCAACGAACGATACCGCCGAAGATGTTCACCAGAACGGCAGCGACGTTGCTGTCGGACAGGATGATCTTGAAGGCTTCGGTCACGCGCTCTTTGGTTGCGCCGCCACCTACGTCGAGGAAGTTGGCTGGCTTGCCGCCGTGCAGGTTGACGATGTCCATGGTACCCATGGCCAGACCGGCACCGTTGACCATGCAGCCGATGTTGCCTTCCAGGGCCACGTAGTTCAGCTCGAAGCTGGCAGCGTGGGCTTCACGAGGATCGTCTTGCGACGGATCGTGGAAGGTCTTCAGCTTCGGCTGACGGTACATGGCGTTAGCGTCGATGTTGATCTTCGCGTCCAGGCAGTGCAGGTCGCCGTCGGCCTTGATCACCAGCGGGTTCACTTCCAGCAGAGCCAGATCGTGATCTTTGAACAGTTTGGCCAGACCTACGAAGATCTTGGCGAACTGAGCGATTTGCTTGCCTTCCAGGCCCAGCTGGAAAGCCAGCTCGCGACCCTGGAACGGCTGCGCGCCAACCAGCGGATCAACGGTGGCCTTGAGGATCTTCTCAGGAGTTTCGTGGGCCACTTTCTCGATGTCCACGCCACCTTCGGTGGAAGCCATGAACACGATGCGACGGCTGGAGCGGTCCACTACGGCGCCCAGGTACAGTTCCTTGGCGATGTCGGTGCAGGATTCGACCAGGATTTTGCTGACCGGCTGACCGTTGGCGTCAGTCTGGTAGGTCACCAGACGCTTGCCCAGCCAGTTGGCGGCGAAGGCCTTGGCGTCTTCTTTGCTCTTGACCAGCTTTACGCCACCGGCTTTACCGCGGCCACCAGCGTGGACCTGAGCTTTGACGACCCACTCGCTGCCGCCGATTTTTTCGCAGGCTTCTGCGGCTTCTTCCGGGGTGTCTACCGCGAAACCCTTGGATACGGGCAGGCCGTATTCAGCGAACAGCTGCTTACCCTGATACTCGTGAAGATTCATGCTTGTCTACCGTCTTCGTTTAGGTATTGCGCATTCGGCGCTGTACTTGTGATACCGCGCCACCTGTGACTGCCGAAGCAGTCCGTCGGGGGCTTGCGCTGCGAGTTAGACTCGACGCGGGCCACGCGACGTGGTTCTGCTTGCAAACACCGCCGTAACGATGGGGCGATTACAGGACGCCCCGCCTACCACGGCGGCTTACAACAACTCGAGTGGCCGAACGAGTCGGCCACTAACGCTTAGCGTTTCTTGCGATTGGCGATGTGAATCGCGCCGCCGTTCACTGCCAGGGCCGCTTCATGCAGCGCTTCGGACAGGGTCGGGTGGGAGAAGACCATCATGCCCAGGTCTTCGGCGCTGGTGCCGAATTCCATGCCGATCGCGCCTTGCTGTACCAGCTCGGCAGCGCTTGGGCCGATCACGTGAACACCCAGCACGCGGTCGGTGTTGGCGTCAGCGATGACCTTGACGAAACCGCCAGTGTCGTTGGCAGCCATGGCGCGACCACTGGCAGCGAACGGGAAGGTACCGACGTTGACTGCAACGCCTTCGGCCTTCAGTTGCTGCTCGGTCTTGCCGACCCATGCGATTTCCGGGTGGGTGTAAATCACGGACGGGATCAGATCGTAGTTCATCTGCGCCTTGTGGCCAGCGATGCGCTCGGCAACCATCACGCCCTCTTCCGAGGCCTTGTGCGCGAGCATGGCACCACGCACGACGTCACCGATGGCGTATACGCCCGGAACGCTGGTTTCGCACTGGTCGTTGACGAAGATGTAGCCGCGCTCGTCCAGGGTCACGCCGCTGTCGGCAGCCAGCAGATCGGTGGTCACCGGGCGACGGCCCACGGCCACAATCAGCTTGTCGAACACAATCTTCTGCTCGCCATTGGCGTCAGTGAAGGTGACGGTAACCTGCTTCTTCTTGACCTCGGTACCGGTAACGCGAGCACCCAGACGGATGTCCAGGCCCTGCTTGGTCAGGGTCTTCTGGGCTTCCTTGGCGATCTGCTCATCGGCGGCCGCGAGGAACTTGTCCATGGCTTCCAGAACGGTCACTTCCGCACCCAGGCGAGCCCATACCGAGCCCAGCTCCAGACCGATCACGCCAGCGCCGATGACGCCCAGCTTCTTCGGTACGCTCTGGAATTCCAGGGCACCAGTGGAGTCGACGATCACGTCCTGATCGACCGGAGCCGGCGGGATCTCGACCGGCTTGGAGCCGGAGGCAATGATCACGTGAGCAGCTTCAACCACCTGGCTCTTGCCGTCGGTGCCGGTCACTTCGACTTGCTTGCCAGCCAGCAGCTTGCCGTGGCCTTCGAGCAGGGTCACGCCATTAGCCTTGAACAGGCCGGCAACACCGCCGGTGAGGTTCTTGATGATGGTGTTCTTGCGCGCCACCATGGCCGGGACATCGATGGTCACGCCCTTGGCTTCGATACCATGCACGGCGAAGCCGTCTTTCGCTTCGTGGTACTTCCAGGAGCTGTCCAGCAGCGCCTTAGACGGAATGCAACCGACGTTCAGGCAAGTGCCGCCGAGAGCGACCTTGCCGTCCTGGCCCTGGTACTTCTCGATGCAGGCGGTCTTCAGACCGAGTTGCGCTGCTTTGATGGCGGCTACATAGCCACCAGGGCCGGCACCGATGACTACCACGTCGAATTTCTGGGTCATAACGTATTCCTTCTCGAATAAACCGGACGGCCCTGAGAACAGGGCCGCCGTGGAGGAGACTGGCTTTTAGATTTCCAGCAGCAGGCGAGCCGGGTCTTCAAGCAGGTTCTTGATGGTTACCAGGAAGGTCACGGCTTCCTTACCATCGATCAGGCGGTGGTCGTAAGACAGCGCCAGGTACATCATCGGACGGATCACCACCTGGCCGTTGATCGCCATCGGGCGCTGAACGATGTTGTGCATACCCAGGATCGCAGCCTGCGGCGGGTTGACGATCGGGGTCGACATCATCGAACCGAAGGTACCACCGTTGGTGATGGTGAAGGTGCCGCCAGTCATTTCTTCGATCGACAGCTTGCCGTCTTTGGCTTTCTTGCCGAAGGTGGCGATGCCGCTCTCGATTTCAGCCAGGCTCATTTGCTCGGCGTTACGCAATACCGGCACCACCAGGCCACGGTCGCTGGACACGGCAACACCGATGTCGGCGTAGCCGTGATAAACGATGTCGTTGCCGTCGATCGAGGCGTTGACTGCCGGGAAACGCTTCAGCGCTTCGGTAGCTGCCTTGACGAAGAACGACATGAAGCCCAGACGCACGCCGTTGTGGGACTTCTCGAACAGGTCCTTGTACTTCGAACGCAGGGCCATGACTTCGGTCATGTCTACTTCGTTGAAGGTGGTCAGCATGGCCATGGTGGACTGGGCTTCGACCAGACGCTCGGCGATCTTGGCGCGCAGACGGGTCATCGGCACTCGCTTCTCGGTGCGGTCGCCAGTGGCGACGACAGCAGCGGCAGCAGCCGGGGCAGCGGCAGGCTTGGCAGCGGCAGCCGGGGCGTTCTTCTTGGCTTCGACGGCAGCGACCACGTCTTCCTTGGTCACACGGCCACCTTTACCGGTGCCGGCAATGCTGTTCGGGTCGATGCCGTTCTCTTCGGCCAGCTTACGCGCGGCGGGCGAGAGGATGGCGTCGTCACCAGCAACAGCAGCCGGAGCAGCCGGAGCAGCAGCCTGGGCCGGCGCAGCGGCAGCGGCCGGTGCAGCAGCCGGAGCGACGGCGGCAGCGCCACCTTCGGTCAGTTTGCCCAGCAGCTCGTTGGAGAGAACGGTGTCGCCTTCGTTCTTGATGATTTCAGCCAGGACACCATCGGCCTCGGCCAGTACTTCGATCACGACCTTGTCGGTTTCGATGTCGACGAGCAGCTCATCGCGCTTGACCGCTTCGCCCGGCTTCTTGTGCCAGGTGGCCACGGTGCCGTCGGCAACCGATTCCGGGAAGGTTGGGGCTTTGATCTCGATAGCCATTGTATGCGTTTCCTTAAATTCGGTTTACCGGCAGGTGGCACTCGCCACCTGCCGGATGAAGGCGTTAAACAGTAAAGGCGTCCTGCAGCAGTTTTTCCTGCTGCTCGGCGTGCATCGACGCATAACCACAAGCTGGCGCAGCCGAGGCATCACGACCGGCGTACTCCAGGAGCAGCGACTTCTTGTGTGCAGTAGCGACGCGACGCATGTGGTGCTGGCTGCAATACCAGGCGCCCTGGTTCATCGGCTCTTCCTGACACCAGACAATGTGCTTGAGGTTCTTGTACGGCGCCAGCGCTTCGGCCAGATCGTCTTCCGGGAACGGATAGAGCTGCTCGATACGCACGATGGCGGTATCGTCGCGCCCCTCGGCACGACGCTTCTCCAGCAGGTCGTAGTAGACCTTGCCGCTGCAGAGGATCAGACGCTCGACCTTTTTCGGATCCAGCGCGTCGATCTCGCCGATCACGGTCTGGAAGGAGCCTTCGGCCAGATCTTCCAGGGTCGAGATGGCCAGCTTGTGACGCAGCAGCGACTTCGGCGTCAGCACCACCAGCGGCTTGCGCAGCGGGCGGATCACCTGGCGACGCAGCATGTGGTAGACCTGTGCCGGGGTGGTCGGTACGCAGACCTGCATGTTGTGCTCGGCGCACAGTTGCAGGTAACGCTCCAGACGCGCCGAGCTGTGCTCAGGCCCCTGCCCTTCATAGCCGTGCGGCAGCAGAACAGTCAGACCGCAGAGGCGGCCCCACTTGGTTTCACCGCTGGAGATGAACTGGTCGAATACCACCTGAGCGCCGTTGGCGAAGTCGCCGAACTGGGCTTCCCAGATCACCAGCGCGTTCGGCGTGGTGGTGGCGTAGCCGTATTCGAAGGCCAGCACTGCTTCCTCGGAGAGGTAGGAGTCGTACAGCTCGAACTTCGGCTGGCCCTCGTACAGGTTCTTCAGCGGAACGTAGGTCGAGGCGTCCTTCTGGTTGTGCAGCACCGCATGACGGTGGGAGAAGGTGCCACGGCCGATGTCCTGGCCGGTCATGCGGATCGGGTGACCTTCGACCAGCAGCGTGGCATAGGCCATGGTCTCAGCGAAGCCCCAGTTGATCGGCAAGCCGCCTGCGCCCATCTTCTGACGGTCTTCGAGGATCTTCGCCACCTGACGCTGAACAAGGAAACCTTCCGGAATTTCCAGCAGTTTGGCGGACAGATCCTGCAGAGTCTTCAGATCGAAACGGGTGTCGTGACGCGCGGTCCAGGCATGACCCAGGTAAGGACGCCAGTCGACGAACAGCTCCTTGTTCGGCTCCTTGACCAGGCTCTTGACCACGTGCTGACCGTTGTCCAGTGCAGTGCGGTACTCGTCGATCTTGGCCTGCACGTCGTCGCTGCTCTGCACGCCGGCGGCAATCAGTGCATCGGCGTACAGCTCACGGGTGGTGCGCTGCTTGGCGATTTGCTGGTACATCAGCGGCTGGGTACCGTTCGGCTCGTCGGCCTCGTTGTGACCACGACGACGGTAGCAGACCAGGTCGATGACCACGTCACGCTTGTACTGCATGCGGTAGTCGACAGCCAGCTGCGTCACGAACAACACCGCTTCCGGATCATCGCCATTCACATGGAAGATCGGCGCCTGGATCATCTTGGCCACGTCGGTCGCGTACTCGGTGGAGCGCGCATCCAGCGGGTTGCTGATGGTGAAGCCGACCTGGTTGTTGATCACGATGTGGATGGTGCCGCCAGTCTTGTAGCCGCGGGTCTGCGACATCTGGAAGGTTTCCATGACCACACCCTGACCGGCGAAAGCCGCGTCACCGTGGATGGAAATCGGCAGTACCTTATCGCCAGTGGCATCACTGCGACGATCCTGACGAGCACGCACCGAACCCTCGACCACCGGAGAAACGATCTCTAGGTGCGAAGGGTTGAACGCCAGCGCCAGGTGCACTTCGCCACCTGCGGTCATGACGTTGGAGGAGAAGCCCTGGTGGTACTTCACGTCACCGGACGACAGACCTTCGGTCTTCTTGCCTTCGAACTCGTCGAACAGGTCGCGCGGGTTCTTGCCGAAGGTGTTGACCAGGACGTTCAGACGGCCGCGGTGGGCCATACCGATGACCACTTCCTTGGTGCCGTAGGAGCCGGAACGCTGGATGATTTCGTCCAGCAGCGGGATCAGGCTTTCGCCACCCTCCAGACCGAAACGCTTGGTGCCCGGGTACTTGGTGCCCAGGTATTTTTCCAGACCTTCGGCAGCGGTGACGCGCTCAAGCACATGCGCCTGCACTTCGGCGGAAAACTGCGGACGACCGCGCACGCTTTCCAGGCGCTGGGCGAACCAGTTGCGCTGACCGGAGTCGACGATGTGGGTGAACTCGGCACCGATGGTGCGACAATATGTCTGCTGCAGCGCATCGCGAATTTCGCGTAGCGTTGCCTCTTCCTTGCCGATATACAGCTCGCCAGTGCGGAATGTGGTGTCCAGATCCGCGTCGGTCAGGCCGTAGTGATTGATCGACAGGTCAGACGGCGCAGTGCGCACCCACAGACCCAGAGGGTCAAGCTGGGCGGCCTGATGGCCACGCATGCGGTAGGCCTGGATCAAGCGCAGCACTTCCACCTGCTTCTTTTCGTGCTCGCTGCTGACGGCCCCGGCGGAAACCGGCTGGGCACGACGCGAATTCTTGGCGAGCAGGACGAAATGATCGCGAATGGTCGAATGCGATACGTCCGTTGCAGCGCTGCCGTCGGTCGGCAACTTCTGGAAGTAAGTGCGCCACTCTTCTGGCACAGCGTTGGGATCGTGCAGGTAGAGCTCGTAGAGCTCTTCCACGTAGGCAGCGTTGCCACCGGATAGGTGGGCACTGTCCCACATGCGCTGCATCACGCTTTCTTGCATGCTTGGTCACCCTCGGTAAGGGGACACCACCGGCGTGAATACCGCATAGCCTTAATCAAAGTCATGATACTGCGACTCGGATGAAGCCACTTGGGTTCCGCAGATAGTCCGGGTACCAGCCCGGATGCCCCTGCTGGTCGTCATATTTTTCGAGTATGAGCCGCAGCTTTGTGGGCTGCGGCTCTGGCTTTACTGCGAGGCCGACTCATGCCGGACTCGCAGGTGTTACAGGTATAGCAACTTGCGAATCAGGTACCGCTCTGCAGCAGCATGTTACGCACGTGACCGATCGCCTTGGTCGGGTTCAGACCCTTGGGGCAGACGTTCACGCAGTTCATGATGCCACGGCAACGGAACACGCTGAACGGATCGTCCAGCGAAGCCAGACGCTCGGCGGTCTTGGTGTCACGGCTGTCGGCCAGGAAGCGGTAGGCCTGCAGCAGTGCAGCAGGACCGAGGAACTTGTCCGGGTTCCACCAGAACGACGGGCAGCTGGTCGAGCAGCATGCGCACAGAATGCACTCGTACAGACCGTCGAGCTTCTCGCGCTCTTCCGGAGTCTGCAGGCGCTCGATGGCCGGAGCCGGCGTATCGTTCTGCAGGAACGGCTGCACCTTCTCGTACTGCTTGTAGAAGATGCTCATATCGACGACCAGGTCACGAATGACCGGCAGGCCCGGCAACGGACGAATCACCAGCTTGCCGCCCTTGAGGCCGGCAGCGGAGATCGGCGTAATGCACGCCAGGCCGTTCTTGCCGTTGATGTTCATACCGTCGGAGCCACAGACGCCTTCACGGCAGGAACGACGGTAGGAGAAACCCTCGTCCTGCTCCTTGATCAGCGCCAGCACGTCGAGGACCATGATGTCCTTGCCGCCGGTGTCGACCTGGAAGTGCTGCATGAACGGAGCAGCGTCCTTCTCCGGGTTGTAGCGATAAACACTGACTTGCAACATATCAGTCACCCTTAATAAGTCCGAACCTTGGGTTCAAATGCCGGAACGGTCTTCGGCGCGAAGTTCACGTCACGCTTGGCTACGCGCTTCTCGCCCGGGAAGTAGAGCGAATGGCACAGCCAGTTCTGATCGTCGCGCTCCTCGAAGTCTTCACGAGCATGGGCGCCACGGGACTCTTTACGAGCCTCGGCCGCGACCGCGGTCGCTTCAGCAACTTCGAGCAGGTTTTGCAGTTCCAGCGCTTCGATACGCGCAGTGTTGAACGCCTGGCTCTTGTCCGCGATTTTGACTTTCGCGATGCGCTCACGCAGGTCGGCCAGTTGTTGGATGCCCTTCTGCATGTATTCGCCAGTACGGAATACACCGAAGTAGTTTTGCATGCACTGTTGCAGCTCTTTACGCAGCGGGGCGACGTCTTCGCCAGTGCTGCGCTCGTTGACGCCGGCCAGACGCGACAGCGACTGCTCGATATCGGTTTCGCTGGCACCACGGACTTCCACGCCTTCTTTCAGCGCTTTTTCCAGGTGCAGGCCAGCGGCGCGGCCGAATACCACCAGATCGAGCAGCGAGTTGCCGCCCAGACGGTTGGCACCGTGCACCGACACGCACGCCACTTCACCTACAGCGAACAGACCTTCGATGATCTTGTCGTTGCCGTTGGCGTCCTGAGTAATGGCCTGACCATGAATGTTGGTCGGCACGCCGCCCATCATGTAGTGGCAGGTCGGGATGACCGGTACCGGAGCGACGACTGGGTCGACGTGGGCGAAGGTCTTGGACAGTTCGCAGATACCCGGCAGGCGGCTGTGCAGCACTTCCTCGCCCAGGTGATCGAGCTTCAGCAGTACGTGGTCCTTGTCCGGGCCACAGCCGTTGCCGGCGATGACTTCCTTGACCATGGAGCGAGCAACCACGTCGCGACCAGCCAGGTCTTTGGCGTTCGGCGCATAACGCTCCATGAAACGCTCGCCATGGGCGTTGATCAGGTAACCACCTTCACCACGGCAGCCTTCGGTAACCAGTACACCAGCGCCGGCAATACCGGTCGGGTGGAACTGCCACATTTCGATGTCCTGCACCGGCACGCCGGCACGCAGGGCCATGCCCACGCCGTCACCGGTGTTGATCAGGGCGTTGGTGGTGGAAGCGTAGATACGGCCAGCACCGCCAGTGGCCAGAACCACGGCCTTGGAGCGAATGTAGACGGTTTCGCCAGTTTCGATGCAGATGGCGATGACGCCGACGATGGCACCGTCCTGGTTTTTCACCAGATCGACTGCGTACCACTCGTTGAGGAACGAGGTGCCGGCTTTCAGGTTGGCCTGGTACAGGGTGTGCAGCAGGGCGTGACCGGTACGGTCAGCAGCGGCGCAGGTACGGGCAGCCTGAGTCGGGTTATCCGGGCCCTTGGACTGACCACCGAACGGACGCTGATAGATGCGGCCCTGCTCGGTACGGGAGAACGGCAGCCCCATGTGCTCGAGCTCGAACACCGCTTCCGGACCGACGGAGCACATGTATTCGATAGCGTCCTGGTCACCAATATAGTCGGAACCCTTGACGGTATCGTACATGTGCCAGCGCCAATCATCGTTCGGGTCGGCCGAAGCGATGGCGCAGGTGATGCCACCCTGAGCGGAAACGGTGTGCGAACGAGTCGGGAACACCTTGGTGACCACGGCAGTCTTGTGACCGCCCTGAGCCAGTTGCAGCGCGGCACGCATGCCAGCGCCGCCACCACCAACGATGATGGCGTCATAGGAAAGAGTACGGATGCTAGCCATGAATCAGAAACCCCACAGAATCTGCACGCCCCAGACGAACATCGTGAACATGGCGATGCCACACACGGCCTGGAACAGGAAACGCACACCAGTCGCCCACTTGCCCAGCGCCATCGGCGTCAGGTAGTCGGTGGAAATGGTCCACATGCCAACCCAGGCGTGCACGCTCAGTGCAACGAGGGCCAGCAGGCTGAAGATGCGCATTGCGGTATGCGAGAACAGGCCATGCCATTCGGCGTAGCCCATACCTGGATTACAGATCACATAGCCCAGCAGAAACAGCGTGTAAGCCGCGAGAACGACAGCAGAAACGCGCTGAGCCATCCAGTCATAGAGGCCCGAACGCGAGAAATTCGTGACATTAGTTACCATATCCACACCCCCAGCAGCACGATCACTACCGCCGCCACTACGACGACGATTTTCGAGCCCAGCTTGCCGCCTTCCAGCGTCTCACCGATGCCCATGTCCATGATCAAGTGGCGTACACCGGCCACCAGGTGGTACAGCAGAGCGGACAACAGACCCCAGATCACGAACTTGGCCAGCGGGCTGGTCAGGCATTCTTTCACCTGGGCGAAGCCCTCTTCGGAGGTCAGCGACTTGTCGAGGCCAAACAGCAGAATGGCGATACCGACAAAGAGGATGACACCGGAGATACGGTGAAGAATGGACGTGTAAGCGGTGATCGGAAGCTTGATAGTCCGAAGGTCTAGGTTTACAGGTCGTTGGCTATTCACGGCTTTATTATCACACTGAGAGCCCCTAACGATCAGGGCAAAGTTGTTGGGAAGTGCACTGGCAAGGTACCCATCACCCAATGAGTGACAACCGCCATGACACGGCCCTAAAGCCTGTGGCGGTCGGCCGCAGAGTATAGACAGTTAGCAGACTAATGACAATGCAATGCCCTCCCCCAAAAAGCGCATTGCAGCCTTTAAACAAATGGCGTAAATAGCGGCCTTTTTTCGCTGAAAATAGCGCTCAAACCCTTCTACTGCCTGGGTTCTCGCAAATTGACTTTCGGATTTATCCCACTATAGTGGTGCGGGCCCTGCGTGGGGGGCTGTCTGATGATTTCAAGCATAACTAGGAGGCCACATATGGCTGACAAAAAAGCGCAGTTGATCATCGAGGGCAATGCCCCCGTCGAACTGCCCGTTCTGACCGGCACTGTTGGTCCCGATGTAATCGATGTGCGGAGCCTGACCGCCACGGGTCGGTTCACATTTGATCCTGGTTTCATGTCGACCGCCTCTTGCGAGTCGAAGATCACCTATATCGACGGCGACCAAGGGATCCTGCTGCACCGCGGCTACCCCATCGAGCAGCTCGCCGAGCAATCCGACTACCTGGAAACCTGCTACCTGCTGCTCAATGGCGAACTGCCTAGCAAGGAAGAAAAGGCCCAGTTCGTCAGCACCATCAAGAACCACACCATGGTTCATGAGCAACTGAAGACCTTCTTCAACGGCTTCCGCCGCGATGCCCACCCAATGGCCATCATGTGTGGCGTAGTTGGCGCCCTGTCCGCGTTCTATCATGACTCGCTGGACATCAATAACCCGCAGCACCGCGAAGTGTCGGCCATGCGCCTGGTGGCCAAGATGCCGACCATAGCCGCCATGACCTACAAGTACTCCATGGGCCAGCCCATGATGTACCCGCGCAATGACCTGAATTACGCGGAAAACTTCCTGCACATGATGTTCAACACCCCGTGCGAGATCAAACCGATCAGCCCGGTGCTGGCCAAGGCGATGGACAAGATCTTCATCCTCCACGCTGACCATGAGCAGAACGCCTCCACCTCCACCGTACGCCTGGCTGGCTCCTCGGGTGCCAACCCGTTCGCCTGTATCGCAGCCGGTATCGCTGCGCTGTGGGGCCCGGCACACGGCGGCGCCAACGAAGCCGTACTGGCCATGCTCGACGAGATCGGTGACGTTTCCAACATCGACAAGTTCATCGCCAAGGCCAAGGACAAGAACGACCCATTCAAGCTGATGGGCTTTGGTCATCGCGTTTACAAGAACCGCGACCCGCGCGCCACCGTGATGAAGCAGACCTGCGACGAAGTCCTCGGCGAGCTGGGCATCACCAATGACCCGCAGCTGGAACTGGCTATGCGCCTGGAAGAGATCGCCCTGACCGATCCGTACTTCAAAGAGCGCAACCTGTACCCGAACGTGGACTTCTACTCGGGCATCATCCTCAAGGCCATCGGCATTCCGACCTCGATGTTCACCGTTATCTTCGCCCTGGCACGTACCGTGGGCTGGATCTCGCACTGGAAGGAAATGCTTTCGGGTCCGTACAAGATCGGCCGTCCGCGCCAGCTGTACACCGGTTACGAGCAGCGTGATCTGCCGGCTAACCGCGACTGATAGCACCGCGAAACGAAAAAGGCTGCCAATGGCAGCCTTTTTATTGCCCGTGTCCCGTCCTGAATAAGGCTTACACCTTCGTCCCGAGGGGCTGGAGATCTCGATGGTGCAAGGTGTTAAGCGTACGCAGCGTGTTTACTCGCTGACTTTTAAATTGGCGGCGGTCGATCAGGTTGAAAAAGGCGAGCTGACCTATCAGCAGGCCCAGGAACGGTATGGTATCCAAGGCCGGCCCACTGTTTTGGTATGGTTACGTATGCTGACTTCTCGCTCCGGCTCGACGCCGTTACCCTTTCAGGATCGAGGCGAGGTCTCCCCAGGTAAGAACGCACTCCTTCTCTGCACAACCGCCGGATCTACGCCACTTCGCCTTGATCACCAGAGCTTTGCGGCTCATTGCCCGCTCGCCCTGCTCCATAGCGCCTTCTATCCGGTTCTTGTTCATCGGCTCGCAGATTACGCTCCACGCTTCCTCTCCACGCTCGGTCACCCTCACGCAGTTGCGCTTCACTTCGTTCGCTGTGATCAACTTACGGCGGGACTTGCCCCGCAGGAGTGCGCCCATGCTGGGCGCACAATACAAAACGCCCGATGCGGCGCATCGGGCGTTCTAGGTACCGCAAATCTAGTCGAAACGGTGTAAACCTATTTCAGGACTAGACACACCACGGCGTCAGCGGCTGGCTTTCATCACGTCACGCGGCACATACTTGCCGATCTCGAACTTGCCGATGGCGGCGCGGTGCACCTCGTCCGGGCCGTCGGCCAGACGCAGAGTGCGCTGCATGGCGTACCAGTAAGCCAGCGGGAAGTCGTTGGAGACACCGGCACCGCCGTGCATCTGGATCGCGCGGTCGATTACCTTCAGCGCCACGTTGGGCGCCACCACCTTGATCTGGGCGATTTCGCTGGCGGCGATCTTGTTGCCAACGGTATCCATCATATAAGCCGCGTTCAGAGTCAGCAGGCGTGCCTGGTTGATCTCCATGCGCGAATCGGCGATGTGATCGATATTGCCACCCAGGCGTGCCAACGGCTTACCGAAGGCCGTGCGGCTCACGGCGCGCTTGCACATCAGTTCCAAGGCACGCTCGGCCATGCCGATCGAACGCATGCAGTGGTGGATACGGCCTGGGCCGAGGCGCCCCTGGGCGATCTCGAAGCCACGGCCTTCGCCAAGCAACACGTTCTCGTAAGGTACGCGCACGTTCTCGAACAGCACTTCGGCATGGCCATGTGGCGCATCGTCGTAGCCGAATACCGGCAACGGACGCAGTACGGTGACGCCTGGGGCATCCATCGGCACCAGAATCATCGAGTGCTGCTGGTGACGCGGCGCGTCCGGGTTGGTCAGGCCCATGAAGATCATCACCTTGCAGCGCGGATCACAGGCGCCCGAGGTCCACCATTTGCGGCCGTTGATCACCCACTCATCGCCCTCGCGACGAGCATTGGCCTGCATATTGGTGGCGTCGCTCGACGCCACGCCCGGCTCGGTCATGGCGAAGGCGGAGCGAATCTCGCCGGACAGCAGCGGCTCCAGCCACTGCTGCTTCTGCGCCTCGTTGCCGTAGCGCACTAGCACCTCCATGTTGCCGGTGTCCGGCGCGGCGCAGTTGAACGGCTCCGGGCCGATCAGCGAGCGCCCCATGATCTCGGCCAGCGGCGCGTATTCGGTGTTGGTCAGCCCCGCGCCATAGTCGGACTCGGGCAGGAACAGGTTCCACAGACCTTCGGCTTTAGCCTTGTTCTTCAACTCTTCCATGATCGCGGTCGGCTGCCAGCGATCGCCTTCTGCCACCTGCTGCTCGAATATCGCTTCGGCCGGATAAACGTGCGCCTCCATGAATGCGCTGACACTTTCACGCAGCTCTTGAACCTTCGGGGAATAGGCGAAATCCATGGGGTTACCTGTTTGTGACAAAGGGTGAGAGGTTGTGGAAATGATGCTAGAACAGCGCTTAAGATTTATCGAACCTATTTTCAGCGTGTATGAACATTCATAACCGATATATGATCGACTGATATCGACGCCCCTGGAGCACTGCCGGCATGAACCTGACCAAGGTGGATCTGAATCTCTTCATCGTCTTCGACGCCATCTACACCGAGGCCAATCTGACCCGTGCAGGACAAATCGTCGGCATCACCCAGCCGGCGGTGTCCAACGCCCTCGCCCGCCTGCGCGAAACCTTCAACGACCCGCTGTTCGTACGCACCGCCCAAGGTATGGTGCCGACACCCATGGCGCAGAACATCATCGGTTCGGTGCGTAACGCCCTGCAGCTGCTGCGCGTTTCAGTGCAGGAAAGCCGTACATTCAATCCGCAGCAGGCCGGCAAGACTTACCGCATCAGCATGACCGACCTATCCGAGCAGATTCTTCTGCCGCCACTGTTCCAGCGCTTGCGTCGCCTGGCGCCTAGCGTATGCATCGAGAGTTTTCTGGCCAAGCGCCGCGAAACCACCAAGGAGTTGGCAGCCGGCCGGCTCGACTTCGCCGTCGACGCGCCATTGAACACCGACCCGCAGGTTCGTCACGTCAAGCTGCTCGATGATCGCTACGTCTGCGCCATGCGCCCTGGCCACCCGCTGGCCAAGGAAAAGATCAGCCTCGACGAATACCTGTCGCTCACCCACATCCACATCTCCAGCCGCCGCAGCGGCCTCGGATACGTCGACCTGGCGCTGGGCAAGATGGGCATCCAGCGCAAGATTGCCCTGCGCTCGCAACACTATCTTATGGCCAGCAGCGTGATGCAGCAGACCGACATGGTGATGACCGTGCCGGAGCGCTTTGCCCGTCGCCATAACCTGCACCACGTGACCTTGCCGGTCGGCGACGTGCCGACGCTGGAAACCCACCTGTACTGGCATGAAAGCACCGACCAGGATCCGGCTAACCGCTGGATGCGTGAACAGATGATCGAGCTGGCGCAACAGGTGGTCGCCCAGGAGAAGAAAGCCGAGCAGGCTGCTACGGCCTGATCGTTAAAGACAAACGCAAGAAGGCCCGCATTGGCGGGCCTTCTCGTTTGCTGCCGGGCTGAATCAGCGCGCTAGCTTGCCATCGACCGACAGCTTGCCGGCACCTTCGAATACCAGCGCCACGCTGATGGCCAGCAGCGCCAGGGCGAACTCATAGCCGTTATTGCTCATGAAGAAGCCATTGGCCAGATGCACGGTGAAGATCGCCACCAGCATGGTTACCGCCAGCACCGCCGCCGCCGGGCGCACCAGCAGGCCGATGATCAACGCCACGCCGCCGAAGAACTCTGCGCTACCGGCCATCAGCGCCATCAGGTAGCCCGGAGCCAGGCCGATGCTCTCCATCCACTGCGCGACACCCGCCAGACCATAACCGCCAAACCAGCCGAACAGCTTCTGTGCACCATGAGCGGCGAAGGTAATGCCAGCGATGATGCGCAGGATAGTGATACCCAAACCGGCCTGGCTGTCGGTAATGCTTTTGATCAGGTTGTTCATTGCAAGGCTTCCTTTGGTGTGTGGGTTGGATGGCGCACAGAATATCCAATTTATTCGATTAAAAAATAGCAAAATACCGCTTATAAAAAACGAATAAATAGATATCTATTTGGCCGTCAGACGCCGTCCCTGCGGTTCGAGCAAATAGCGTTCACGGTCATAAGCAAGGTAGTACTTATTCACCGCGTTCACATAACTCACCACACCCATGCCCATCTGTTCCATGGCCACACGTTCGACCTGAAAGAACCATTGATTGGGATTCAGGCCCCGCCTGCGCGCCTCGGCACGCAGACTCTGCACCCGTTGCGGGCCCAGGTTGTATCCGGCCAGCACGAATGCCATACGCTCGCGCTCGTTGAGCTGCGGGCTATTGAAGAAATTGCGGCGAATCATCGCCAGGTACTTGCTGCTGGCCTGAACGTTGTCGTTGATGCTCTGAATGCTGCCCACCCCGACACTGCGCGCTGCCGCCGGGGTGATCTGCATCAGACCGGTTGCGCCACTGGCACCGCGCGCCGACGGGTTCAACGTCGACTCCTTGAATGCCAGCGCGGCCAGCATCAGCCAATCGAAGCCCTGCTGCTCGGCATGCTGCTGCAACACCGGACGCACCTTCTCCAGCCGCTGTCGCTCGGCGCGTCCCAGCGGTGAATGCACCTTGTACAGGCGGCGATAGACACGTTGAAACGCCGCATCCTGGTCGGCCGGGCTCTGATAGCTGCTGAAGAAACGGTCGATGCTGGCACGCAGCATCGGCGCATCGGGGCGCACGAACCATTTCATGTCGCCATCACGCGCCAGGATCAAATGCTTGTCGACGCGCAACTTGGGCATCACCTTGGCCCAGCGCTCGGCGATCGGCAGTTCTACCGCAGTACGTTCGAAGATTCCGGCCTGGACCATTTCCAGTACATCTTCGACGGCCAGACTGGGGTCGACCCACTCGACCACGATGGGCGGCAGTTTGCGATCTGCCAGTTGCTGGTTGATCAACCTCAGCGCTTCGCCCACGGCGCTACCCGCCGGTAACGAGAGGCTACGCCCGGCCAATTGTTCAAGGCTGCGGTAGTGCCGGTTACCCTGCTTGGAGACCAACACCAGTGGTACCTCACGGCGAATCGCCGTGCTGGCACTGACATCATGCCCGGTGCGCACATTGAGCAATTCGCCGGGCGCGACCACATCGCCCTCGCCGCGCTGCAGGGCGCCGAGTAACTGATCCTTGGCCTTGGGGATGATCTTCAGCCTGAGGTTGCGGCCATCACGGGAATTGCGATTGAGGTACTGCTCGAACGCACGCAGGCGGTGGTACTCCACGCCGATGCTCTGGCCCTTGACCGAGCCCGAGCTGTTGCGGCTCTGATTGACCAGCACACGCAACTCACCGCTGCTACGAATCGCCGGCAGATCGCGGGTACTGCGAGTCTGGCTGCCAACCTCGGGCGGGCCAGCCAGGCGTGCGCTGACCGGCAGCGGCAGCATGGCCAACAGACACAGGATCAGCAGCAATCGCGACATCGATTCTCCAGGGAAGGCGGTTGGCCGCCGCAGCCTCTTGGTGGCCTGCTGCTCGCCGATGCGCGACAGACCTTACGCCCGCCGAACAAGTTCCCAAAGCCGGCAGGGGCGCGGAGATTGGCACAGCCAAGCGTCACAGCGCCACCCCAAAACCTTGCATCAACCTTAAAAATGGCGAACAAGTTATTGTTTTAAATCGACTTCCTGACGAATGGACGGCTTCTGCTATTCTGCCCTTTCGCGTTCAACAGGTGGCACCATGCAACTCATCGATATTGCCGTCAATCTCACCCACCCCAGCCTCGCTGTGCAGGCCGAGGCGCTGCTCGAACGTGCCTACGCAGCCGGCGTGTGTCAGCTGGTGCTGACCGGCACCAGTCTGAATGAAAGCGAGGCGAGCCTCGCACTTTGCCGACAGCTGGATAGCAGTGGCCAACGTCTGTTCAGTACCGCCGGGGTTCACCCGCATGATGCCAGCTCGTGGAACAGCGCCAGCAGTAATACTCTCAAGGCGCTGCTGGCGCAGCCGCAAGTACGCGCTGTGGGTGAATGCGGCCTGGACTTCGATCGCGACTTCTCGCCGCGTCCGGCGCAGGAAAAAGCCCTGGAAGAACAGTTGGCCCTGGCCGTCGAACTGCAAATGCCGGTGTTTCTGCATGAGCGCGAAGCCAGCCAGCGTCTGCTGGAGATACTGCGTGGCTATCGTGATCAGCTGCCGGCAGCGGTGGTGCACTGCTTCACTGGCGAGCGCCGTGCACTCTATGCCTATCTCGATCTAGACCTGCATATCGGCATCACCGGCTGGGTTTGTGACGAACGTCGCGGCACGCATCTGCACCCGCTGCTTAGGGACATCCCCGGCGAGCGCCTGATGCTGGAGACCGATGCGCCCTTCCTGCTGCCGCGCAGCCTGCGCCCCAAACCCAAGAGCGGGCGTAACGAGCCCGCCTTTCTCGGCGAGGTGCTGCGCGAGGTGGCGCTGCACCGCGGGCAAAGCGAGGAAACCCTGGCAGCACAGACCACAACCTGTGCGCGAGCGTTCTTCGGTATGCCAGCCATAGTGGAAGACTAAGGCACCAGAGCATTGATTGACGTCAAGGTTCTGGCTGCCAGTCAAGGCATACTACTGGCACTTGGCCAATAGAACGCAGCGAGACGGATAACAACAACATGAGCGCCTGGATCAGCGATCTTTCTCTTAAGTACAAATTCTGGGCGGTCAACGCCGTTGTCCTCGTCATCAGCCTGATCCTGGTGCTATTCGCCTTGCACATCGAGCAGCAGGCGCGCAGCGCCGATGCGCGCCAGGCAGCCGTGTCCCAAGCGCGCGTGCTGCAGCAGTGGCCAGAGCAGGCCACCTTGCCCAATGCAGCCAATATCCAGATGGTGCAAGGCAGCCTGCCGGGCGCTCAGGGAGCTCCTGACGCCAGCGGCTGGCAGGCACTGTCGCACGACGCCCTATTCGGTGATTCGCCGGTAGTCGGTGCACAGCGCATCACCCTCGGCGATGGACGTGATCTGGTGATCATGGTGCGCGCACCCAGCCTGCTCGACCTGTTCACCCAGCACGCGCTGACCTATGCCATCGCCGTCGCCGTGCTGATGCTGTTACTGCTGGCTGCCTCGCAGTTGTTGATACGCTTTCTGCTCAGTCACCTCAACACCCTCAAGGATGTGATGCTGCAAGCCGAACGCAGCGGGGATCTGTCCCTGCGCGTGCCGCTGGACAGCCGTGACGAGGTCGGCCAGATGGCCGCTGCCTTCAACGCCATGCAAGCCGGCTACCAGCGCGTGGTCGGCACCGTCGGCCAGGTCGCCTGCGAGCTGGACAGCAGCACCCGCGCTATGGCAGAGCGAATGGGGGCCGTGCGCCAGGGCATGCTCAGCCAGCAGAGCGAGACTGACCAGGCTGCTACCGCAATCAACGAAATGTCGGCCACCGTTCAACATATTGCCGACCACGCCGGCACCACTCGCGACCAGTCGCTTAATGCCGATCAGCTTGCACGCGCTGGTCAGCAGGTGGTCGAACGTGTCGAGCAATCCATCGCAGCGCTGTCGCAAGGCGTGCGCCAGAGCGCCGGCAGCATCGAGCGCCTGGCCGAAGACAGTCAGCACATCAGTCGCGTGGTCGGCGTGATTCACGGCATCGCCGAGCAAACCAACCTGCTCGCCCTCAATGCCGCCATCGAAGCCGCCCGCGCCGGTGAAATGGGCCGCGGCTTCGCCGTGGTCGCCGACGAAGTGCGCAACCTGGCCAAGCGCGTGCAGGACTCAACCGACGAAATCACCCAGATGATCGGCAACCTGCAGGGTGGCACCCGCGACGCCGTCGAATTCATGCGCGAAAGTTCGGAAAACGCCAATCACTGCGTGCAACTGGCGCAGGAGGCCGGGGAATCGCTGGCCGCCATCACTGCCGCCGTGGCCCTGATGCGCGACAGCAACACGCAGATTGCCGTGGCAGCCACGCAGCAGAGTCAGGTCGCCGAAGAAATGAGCCGCTCGGTGGTGGGCATCCGTGACGTGACCGAGCAGACCGTCGGCCAGACCCTCGAATCGGCCGCCACTAGTCAGCAACTGGCACAGCTGGCGGGCGAGCTGAACAAGGCCATCGGCCAGTTGCGCCTGTAAAGACGCTGCCAGGCAATCGCATATGTGGCTCGTGCCTGCTGGAAACCTCCCTGGCGCGGCAAGCTCACGGCCGAGCCCGCAGAGCCTCTCACCAACAGGGGCGATGCCCTGAAGCACTTGTTGCTGAAGCGCTGCCTGGCGCCACTGATTCAACCAAAGACGGTGACGGTCTGCCGGCTCAGAGCGATCAGCTCACCTGCGGGGGTCCACATCGCCGCCGCTACGTGCCCGTAACCATCGCGGGCATATTCAATGTCCGCGCGATACAGGCACCAGTCTTCGCTGCTGAGAGTGTGTAGCGGCTGGACGAACTCGATGGTCCAGGTCAACGAGCTGCCCGGCGCCGGGCTTTTCAGATAGGGCAGCACCGCAGGCGGCCAGGCATCGACCAGTGCCAGCAAGTGCGCCTCGCTGAGCGTCTGTGGCTCGCGCTCACCACGCAAACGCACCCAGCCGCCCATCTGCCGTGATGGCGTGTTGCTGAAAGGCATGCCGCCAATTCCCCAGCGCATGGCCAGAAAACGCGTGAACTCCGGCGTGACGTTGCGCACATACGGCAACTCCTGACACTGCTCCACCGGCGTGATCTGCGGCGCGGCAAGCGCCTCTACGGCAATCGCCGAAGGGCGCGATGCGCCAAAGCTGCCCTGCACCACGGTCACCACCTGTCCGTCCTGAACCGCGCGCAGGAACATCTGGCTGACCGCCTTGCCCTCGCGTAGCACCTCGGCCTGAAAACTGACGGGAACATCCGGCGTCACGGGGCCGACGAAGGTGATAGCCAGCGAGCGTACCGGCCGGCCGTGCGGCACCTTGGCGCGCATGGCCTCGAACGCCAGAGCCGCCACCAGGCCGCCGAAACTGGCGCGGCCCTGCCCCCACTCAGCCGGAATCACCACGGCATCGGGATCGCGGCGCACCGCCTCAAGCATTTCGGAAAAGATCATACGCACCTCGTCATTCATCGATGGCGACGATCTTAGGGGATGCTGACGACTGAACGATAGCCTGTAAGGAAGCCTATTCGGTCATATTTGCGGCGAGAATGACACCTTAGTCTGCGTTCGGCAGGTCGCCATACAGCGCCAGCAAGGCATCATCGGCGCGCCCCTCTGCAGTCAGCAGAGCCTGCAGCCAGATAGCCCGGCAAGGTTCCAGGGACACCATCGCATCAGCCTGTGCCAGCCACTGCAGCCGATCGTGCCAGTCGCCTAGCGCGCTTTGCGCACGCTTGAGCCTGAGCTGCGCCGCCTTGCTCAAACGACTTTGTGCGGGGTAGGTTTCAGCGGCGTAACGCACGCGCTTGATCAACAGGCGCAGGCGGTGACGATCATGCGCCGGATCGCGCAACGCACGGGCCAGTTGCCGTAGCTGACGGCGCAGGCGACGCCGGATGCGTTTGTCTATATCGTTCAACTGGCCTTGTCTGGCGGCTTCACGCCAATTCGCCGGCCAGCCGTCGAGCAACAGCATCAGGTCCGCCAACTCGCGACTACTGGCAATGGCTGCGTAGCCTGCGGCGCGCTGCGCCTCATCGACAGGCGCCAGATGGGCCAACCCCATGCGCGCCAACTCGGCGACCAGGACTTCGCGATCACGCAGTGGCCCGCTGAGGCGGCCCAGCACCGCTGCTCCCTGCTCCAGAACATCTACAGCCGGCAAACCGCGTAACGGACGCAACAGGCTGCGCAATTGCCGCAGGGCGATGCGTAAATCGTGCAATGCCTCGGTGTCGGTACAGTCGGCCAGCCGTGCCTGGCAGGCATACAACCGCACTTGCAGAGCCAGGACGCGGCCCAGGCAATGCTCGATGAAATCGCTCATGCTCGCTCCTCCAAACGAAGATGCATCAAGCTAACAGCCCGACCACCCACTCAAGCAAGTGGCCAATGGTCGCTAACGCGACAAGCGCCAGGGTAATGCTCTGCGCAAATCACTCAGTGCTTGCCGCAAAGCATCACGTGACGCTGGCCCGCCGGCATAGCGCTGCTGCTCGAAGCATCGGGCAAATGTCTCGATCTGCTCCGCCTGCTCGGGCAACTGCCGCGCCGCGCGCAACGCGAAGGAGCGTGCGCCCTCACCCGCTTCCCGGCGCACGTCATGGCGCGCCAACAGCCGCTCGAACTTGCGAAACGCCTGGCGCTGCGGATCAGGCCTTTGTTGCCAGGGTTTGAGCAGCCACAGCGCCAGCAGGCCAATCAAAAGCGCGCCAGTGCCCACCAGAGCGATCGCCAGACGCTGCCAATCGAGGCTGCCGAACCAGTTCTGCAGCAGTTTCAGCTGCTGTTCACCCTGGTAACCCAGCACCCAGCGCTGCCAGCCGTAATTGAGATTCTCCCAACTCATGCGCAGCTGATTGAGCCAGGCCAGCTCGCGGTAGCGCAGTGGCGAGAAGGGTTGATCGTCAAGAAAACCATCCTCTTCGGCCAAGGCCTCTTCCAACCCTTGCTCGATACGTTCCGGCGCTACCTGAAAAGTCGGATCGACGCTGCGCCAGCCACGGCCCGGCTGCCAGTACTCGACCCAGGCATGGGCATCGAACTGGCGTACCTGAATGTAGTTGCCATTGGGATTGAGCTCGCCGCCTTGATAACCGGCGACCACCCGCGCGGGGATACCCGCGGCACGCAGAACGAAGGTCATGGCGCCGGCATAGTGCGCGCAGAAACCACGCCGGGTGTTGAACAGGAAATCGTCGATGCTGTCGCTGCCCAGCGGCTGCGGGCGCAGCGTGTAGACGTAGGGTTCACGGTTGAAATGCTGCAGCACTGCGGCCACCAGCGCATCGCTCTGCGGGTACTTTGCCTTCAGCTCAGCCGCCCAGACGCGACTGCGCGGGTCGCCCTGCTCGGGCAGTTGCAGTGCCTGGCGCAAACCGGGTGGCTCGGCCGATGCTTCACGTGCTGCCTCAGGCCAGGAACGCACCTGGTACAGCAGGGGCCGATCTACCGGACGCAGCCTCTGCCAACGGAAGTCGTTCATCATCCGCCCGCTGTCCTGCGCCATCTCACCAACATCCAGGGCGTACAGCCAACGCTTGCCGCTGGGCTGCATGATGATGCTGTAATCGAGCGACTCGCCAGCCTTGCTCCACTGCGGCGTGACGGGTACATCAGCGTAACTGGATTGCGACCAGCGTCTGCCATCGAAACGCTCCAGCGTCAAAGCACGCCAATACAGCTGCCCTCTCGCCGGCACCTCACCCTCGAAGCTGGCGCGAAAGGCCAGTGCCGAGGAACGACTGAGCTCGGCGATATCTGCCGGCTCCATGCTGTCCGACAGTCCAGTGACGCCCTTGTCGCTGGGCATTGGCAGCGACCACAACGGCCCCATGCGCGGAAAGAACACGAACAGCAACAGCATCAGCGGTATCGCTTGCAGCACCAAGCCACCCGCCAAGCGCAGGGGTGGCCAGGGGCGCTCGGCAAAACCACTGTGCTGCAGGCCGACCAGCGCGGTCAGTAGCGCCGTAACCGGCAGCAGGCTGTAGAGCGCGGCAAGAATGCCGTCCTCGAACAGATAGGCGGTCACCACGCAGAAGAAACCGAGGAAGATCAGCACCAGCGCATCACGCCGCGTGCGCATCTCCAGCAGCTTGAGGGTGAAGGTGGCGATCAGCAGCACCGACGCGGCATCCAGCCCCACCAGTGTGCCGCGCGAAAGCAGGATGCCAGCCACCACCAGCAGCACCAGGCCGCCCTTGGCCCAACCATTGGGATAGCGCGCACGCATGCGGAAGATCTGCACACGCCAACCGGCAGCACCAAGCCACAGCGCGATCATCCACAGCGGCAGATGCACCAGGTGCGGCACGATCACCAGCACCTGGGCGACCAGCAACCAGGTCAGAGCGATCCTTGGAATACCCGGCAGGCTGCTCATGCCCGCGCTCCGAACAACGCCAGGGCGCGCAGGCAAGCATCGCGATGCCCCTCACCGTAATCCGGTGCGATCACCTGCCCAGGCAGTTGCAAGCCGAATGCCTGTTGCCGCTCGGTGAACTGCAGCACCCAGTAACAGAGCAGCGACAAACGCATTTCGCTGTCGCCACCCAGACTGTCGAAGTCCAACCATAGATCGCGGCCGCTGAGCATGGCGAAATCCTTGACCAGCAGGCCCTGGCCACGTGAATAGGCCTTCCAGTCCAGGCGCCGTTTCGAATCGCCCGGCTGATACTCGCGCAGACCCTGGAAATCATCGGCGCCCTGACCGCGCGCGCGCATGCCCTCTTCCTCCTCGGCGCCCAGGCCTGCCGACAACGGCAGCTCCCCCTCCAACGGCCGCGGGTAGACCAGCACCGCCTGATCCAGATCGACCCAGCTCCAGGCCACCAGCAAACCCAACGGAAAACGGCTTTCCACCCTCAGACGCTCGGGTCGCAGCCAGCCACGTCTCACGGCTGGCTGGCTCAAATCCACTTCGGTCTGCCCCTGGCGCGGCACATCGCGCACCACCAGCTCAGACGGTGGCCAGCCCAGCGCCACGGCCTGGTGCTCGCGCTCAGGGCTCTCAAGACGCACGCGAAAGCGCGCCTGCTCGCCGACGAACACTGCCCCGCCACCACCAGCCTTGAGCACCAGCCCGGCCAGGTTGCGGTAGGTATGCAGGATGGTGACAACGAACACCGATACCAGCAGGAAGGTCAGGCCATAGGCCAGGCTGTTCTGATAATTGATGCCCACCAGCAGCATCAGTAGAAGTGCCACGGCAAACACAGCCCCGACCCGACTGGGCAGAATGAAAATGCGCCGCTGATTCAAGCGCACGCTGGCAGCAGGCGGAATGCGCCTGGCCAGCCAACGCCGCCAGAGCGGCTTCAGCGCTGCACGCATCAGAGCGCCGGTACTTCGCGCAGCAACCACTGCACCAGGCTGCCGCCACCGTGGCCGGTGGGATCGGCGCGCTCGCGCAGGCGATGCCCCACCACCGACGGCAGCACCGCCTGCACATCCTCGGGGATCACGTAATCACGCTCGGCCAGCAACGCCCAGGCCCGTGCAGCGGCCAGCAACGCCAGACTGGCGCGCGGCGACAAGCCCCAGGCGAACTGCGGCTGGCTGCGCGTCGCCTCGACCAGGCGCAGCACATAGTCGATCAGCGCATCGCTGGCACGAACCTTGGGCACTTGCGCCTGCAGCCGTGCCAGTTCGGCATGATCGAGAATCGACTCCATGCGCGGCAACAGATCGCGCCGAGCATCGCCTAGCAGCAACGCCCGTTCCGCAGCCTGCGCCGGATAGCCCAGCGACAGGCGCATGAGAAAACGATCGAGCTGGGATTCGGGCAAGGCGAAGGTGCCGCCACTGCTGACCGGGTTCTGCGTGGCGATGACGAAAAATGGCTCGGGCAGCGGCCGCGTCGCGCCCTCGATGGTCACCTGGCCCTCCTCCATGGCTTCGAGCAGCGCGCTCTGGCTCTTGGGGGTGGCACGGTTGATTTCATCGGCCAGCACCAGCTCGGCGAAGATCGGCCCCGGGTGAAAGACGAACTGCCCGCTGTCCTTGTCGAATACCGAGGTACCAAGAATGTCGCCCGGCAGCAGGTCGGAGGTGAACTGGATGCGCTGGAAGCTCAGTCCCAGCACGCGCGCCAAGGCATGGCTGAGGGTAGTCTTGCCCATGCCCGGCAGGTCTTCGATCAACAGGTGACCACGCGCCAGCAGGCAGGTCAGCGCCAGGCGCACCTGCGCCTCTTTGCCCAGCAATACCTGATTGACCGAGTCGAGACAGGCATCGAGTTTGGTTCGCATCGTTCGCTCCTTATGCAGAACGCCGATGCTACTGGGGTGCCGGGGCGTGGCATAGCGCTATGCAAAGTTTGCTCACGAAACTGTGAGGGCAGACGCTATGTCAGACGAAAGTGCCCCGCCATACCCTGCAGCTCCCGCCCCAGCTCAGCCAATTGGATGCTCGACGCAGCGGTCGCATCCATGGCCGTGGCCGACTGATCGGCGATATCGCGGATCGAGGTGACGCTGCGATTGATTTCCTCGGCCACGGCGGTCTGCTGCTCGGCCGCTGCAGCGATCTGCTGGTTCATCTCCGAGATCAAGCTCACCGCCTCGGCAATGGCCGCCAGGGCGCCCTCGGTCTGGTTGGCGTCGCCCACCGTCAGGCCCACCAGACTGGCGCTCTGCTCCATGTCTGCCACAGCGCGGCGGCTGCCTTCGCGCAGGGCCGCGATCAGCGACTCGATTTCCGCGGTGGATTGCTGAGTGCGCTTGGCCAGCGCACGCACCTCATCGGCGACCACCGCGAAACCGCGCCCCTGTTCTCCGGCGCGCGCCGCTTCGATGGCCGCGTTGAGCGCCAGCAGGTTGGTTTGCTCGGCAACGCTCTTGATCACGTCGAGTACTGCATCGATGCGCTGAGTATCCTGACTCAGGCGCTGAATGCTCTCGGTAGTGGCGTCCATGGCACCGGCCAACTGCTCGATGCGCTGCAGGGTCTGGCGCACCACCTGGCTACCGGCACCGACACGCTGGTCAGCCTGTTCGGTGGAAGCCGCTGCCGCCTCGGCATTGCGCGCCACCTCGTGCACCGTGGCTGTCATCTGACTCATGGCAGTGGCGACCTGATCGGTCTCCAGCTTCTGGCCATTGACCCCCTGGCGCGTCTGCTCGGCCGTGGAAGAAAGGGTCTGGGCGGAGCTGGAAATCTGCGCCACGCCCCCCTGCAGGCGCCCAACCATATCGCGCAGGTTGGCGGACATTCCCTGCATGGCAGCGAGCAGTTGACCGATCTCGTCACGACGATCCTGTTCGATGCGCACACTGAGATCACCAGCGGCGATGGATTCAGCGAGGCCGATCACTCGCTTGAGCGGACGCACGATGGCCAGGCTGATGATGATTGCCGCGCTAAGGCCAAACAGCAACGCCAGGGCCGCCGCCGCGATGATCAGACCACTGCTGGCCTGACGCTCGGCATGCATGGCCTGACGCTGGGTTTCCAGGGCCAGCTCGACCCGCTGCAGCAACTGCTCGACCTGAGCAACCAGTTGCCCATATACCTGTTTTTGTTGCTGCAGCTGGGTGGCGTATTCCTTCAGGCGCTCGTTGAAGGAGTCGACATTGACCACCACCTCACCAAGCACCGCGGCATAACCGGGATCATCCAGCGCATCGCGCAATTCGGCAGCCAGGGCTTGCGCCTCACCGGCCTGGGCAATTTCCGCCTGCCCGCTGCTATCGCTACGTCGACTGGCCTCCAGACGCTGGCGTGCCTGATCCAACGCCTGCAGCAGCAACTGATGGATCTTGCTGACCTTGCCAGCCTGCGCAACCGAGTCGCCACCGCGCTCACCCTGGGTGCTCTTGAGCAGGTCGACGCCATCTTCGGCCAACCCCTCCTGCAGCAGATCCAGGCTGTTGGCCGCGCTGACCACCAGCCAGTCAGCGGCTTGCAGGGACAGCTGCATGTTATCGGTGAGCTCAACGTAACGGGCAAAAGCGCTGCGGTAGTCGGCCAGTGCAGGCTCGACCTGCGCCAGAATGGCAGCTGTGTCGCTATCGAGCTCACCTTGCAGTGCCTGTCCGGCCTGCAAAATACTCTCAGCCTGCTCTGCCAGCCGCTCGGCGTGCTGGCTGTCGCCACTCAGCGCGAACGCCAGCTCGCTCTGGCGCATGCGCAGCACCTGCTCGCCAAGCGCACTCATGCGTTGCTGCAGCTCGGCGCCAGCACTGACTTCACGCAAAGCCAGCAGACCAGTAACAGCCACCAGAGCGGTCAGAATCAATACCAGAGCAAATCCCAGCATCAACTTGCTGGCCGTGCTCAGACTGGCCAGCCGCTTGCTCAATGAGCCACCCATGACAACCCCCTGCCTACTGCAGCCAGCCCAAACAGGCTGTTGAAAAACTACCTGCGTTATTCAACGGCCTGACAATTCTGGAACATAGGAGCGCAGCGCTACTGGCGACAAGCCAGCAGACGCCAAGATGGCCGGGAGAGTTAACTCGACGTCGTTTTCAGAACGGGTTCAGGGCCGCTGCATCTGGAAAAGATCCCGTGTGCGGCAGTAGGCGCTGCCCCCCAGGCGACCGACCAGATCGAGCTTGAGCGGGTCGATACGCCCCTGCTCGTTGAGCACCGCATCATCGATATGCGCCAGCAGTACTTCGGCGAAGATCAGGTGACAATTGGGCTGTTGCGGCGGATAGGGCTGGATCTGCGCCACGCGGCATTCGAAGGTCACCGCTGCGCCAACGACGCGCTGCACGTCGATGCGCTCGCACGGCTGGCTGGCGATGCCACAGTGGGCGAACTCGCTGACCTCATGAGGCAGGATCGCAGCGCTGGCGTTCATCGCCTCGGCCTGGGCGAAGCTGACCAGTTGGATCGCCAGTTCGCCACTGGCCTGGGCGTTGCGCAGGCTGTCCTTGAGGCTGCCGTCATCGCGAGTGTTGACGTTGACCAGCAAGGTCGGGGGGTTGTCGCTGATCACCTGAAAGAAACTGAACGGCGCCAGGTTGGCTACGCCGTCGGCCGAACGGGTCGAAACCCAGGCGATGGGCCGCGGGGTGACACTGGAGGCCAGCCAGCGGTAGGCCTCAAGCGGGCTCAGATCGGCGAAATCGAGTTGCATCAGCGCCCCGCTCGCGATTCACGAATGTAGAAGCGCGCCCGTTCGGCCTTGCTGGTACAGCCTGCGTAGGCTTCGAACTGCTGCTGGGTCTTGGCAGCGGTGAGCAGAGAGAATGCCTTGGAATAGCTCACGGTACCGGCGAAGCCTTCGGCCTCGGCGATGCTCAGTTCCTTCCAGGCGGCATCCAGCTGATTGGCGCAGGTCTCACGGTAGACGGTCTTGCCGGCACAGCCGGCGAGCGTCACCACAAGCAGCGGCAAACAGATCCAGTGTTTCATCGACCACACTCCTCGAACGGACATGACTACGGGTTGGCCCAGACTATGACGCTGCGGCATGGGGAAAGTGCCCGGCGCCCGCCGCTTCGCTTGCCTGATCATACCGGCGCCGACGAACGGATGGCGAGCCCATCGCCCCTGCGAAGCGTCAGCCGGCAGATTCTAGCAAACGCGCCCTTGGCTGAGCCTCATCGCCCGAGTAAGGTCGGAGCCTTCACAGAGGGAAGTTATCGATGAGCAAGAAAGTGGCGCTAGTGCTGGGCTCGGGAGGTGCGCGCGGCTATGCGCACATCGGCGTGATCGAGGAATTGCAAGCGCGCGGTTATGAAATCGGCTGCATCGCCGGCTGCTCGATGGGCGCGGTGGTCGGCGGTATTTTCGCTGCCGGCAAGTTGCGCGAATACCGTGAATGGACGGAAAGCCTGGATTATCTCGACGTGCTGCGCCTGCTCGATGTCAGCTTCCGTCTCGGCGCGATTCGCGGTGAGCGCGTGTTCGGACGCATTCAGGAAATCGTTGGCGACGTGGATATCGAAAACCTCGCCATCCCCTTCACCGCCGTCGCCACCGATCTCACCAACCAGCAGGAAATCTGGTTCCAGGAAGGCTGCCTACATCAGGCGATGCGTGCCTCGGCGGCGATTCCGAGCCTGTTCACTCCGGTCATCCAGGGCAAGCGCATGCTGGTCGACGGCGGCCTGCTCAACCCGTTGCCGATCGTCCCGGTGGTGTCCAGCCACTGCGACCTGATCATCGCCGTCAACCTCAACGCCACCAACCAGAATCACTACCAGTTGCCAGTGATCGAACGCCCTGCCGCCCTCAAGGGGCGCATCGACCAGTTGATGACGTCGCTCGGCTCGCGTCTGCCCAGTTTTCGCCGCAAGAGCGAGGACGAAACCCTGCTGCTCGCCGAGGAACAGAGCCTCGCCGATGACGTCAGCCCGGCCGCAGCGCCTAGTCGCAAAGAGGACGATGAACCCGCGCCAAAATCCGCCAGCGGCTCACGCGTAGCCGAATTCAGCGGGCCGGCGTCACTACTGGAGCTGGTCAACCAGAGCTTCGAGGTGATGCAGACCTCATTGGCGCAGTACAAGATCGCCGGCTATCCGCCGGACATCCTGATCAACGTACCCAAGCGTGCCTGCCGCTTCTTCGAGTTCTACAAGGCGCCGGAGCTGATCATGCTGGGTAGGCAGATCGCTCGCGATACCCTCGATAAATACGAAAGCGAACGCGGCTGATCAGCCGCGTGTTTCCTCGCCCGGCAGTGGTTTGTCGACCACTGCTTCAGCCGGCGGCGCCTTGTCCGCTACCCAGTCGCTAAGCAGGCTGTAGGCCACCGCCAGCAAGGTCGGGCCAAGGAACAGGCCCATGAAGCCAAAAGCCAGAATGCCGCCGAACACGCCGAGCAGCACCACCACCAGCGGCAGGTTGCCGCCACGGCTGATCAGGTAGGGTTTGAGGATGTTGTCCACCCCACTGATGATGAAAAAGCCCCAGATACCCAGGAAGATCGCCATGCCGATCTCGCCCTGCCACACCAGCCAGGCCACAGCAGGGCCCCAGATCAGCGGCGGGATCATGATGAAGCTGAAGGCGAAGGTCAGCAGGCCCAGCACCAGAGCGCCCGGCACCCCGGCGATGACGAAACCGATGTAGGCCAGCACGGCCTGCGCGGCGGCGGTGCCGATCACGCCGTTGACCACACGTTGCACGGTGCCGGCGACCAGCTCCAGGTAATGATCGGCACGCTCGCCGATCAGTCGTTCCAGCAGGCTGTGCACGAACACCGCCAGGCGCGGCCCGTCACGGTAGAAGAAGAACACCAGCACCAGGCTCAGGGCCAGCTCGACCATACCCGCACCGATCTTCGCACTACGTGCAACCAGCCAGTTGCCGACCTGCCCCAGATAGGGCCGCAGCGTGTCGAAGAAGGCTGCGCCCTGCTGATCGATGGTGCGCCACAGCTCCACCAGGCGATCACCGACCAGCGGAATACTGCCCAGCCAGCTCGGCGGTGGCGGCAGGCCTTCGACCTGCAGATCCTTGACCAGCGCGTTGGCGTCCTTGATATGGTCAGCCAGATTGAACCCCAGCCAGACCAGCGGCACCGCCACCATAATCACCCAGACGCCGGTGAGGATGCCCGCCGCCAGCGCCATGCGCCCATTGAGCAATTGCGTCAGCAGACGCATCAGCGGCCAGCTGGCAAAGGCCAGCACGGCGGCCCAGAACAACGCCGACCAGAATGGCGCCAGCACCCAGAGGCTGGCAGCCAGCAGGCCGAGCAGAAGAATCTGCACCAGCAGACGATCATTAGTGGCCATCAAGCGAAACTCCCTTCGACGAAACGACAAAGCGCCCTTACGGGCGCTCTGTTATGGCGATTGCGAGTGCTAGCTTAACGCAACAAACGCACGCTCAGTGTTTCATCCGAACTTTCACCCAACTCCAGGCGGGCTTCGCGCACACGCTGCTCGATCAACGCCTCGCGCCAGGCTTCGGCCTGGCTACCGGCGAGGCTGACGCGCAAGGTGCTGTCGAGGTTGAGACTGCGCGCCAGCACTTCCACCCAGGCGCTGTCGGCCTTGGCTTCGTCGGGCAGTTTCAGTTGCCCATCGGTACGCAACTGGCGCAGCAAGGTCGCGGGCGTCGGCAGCAATACCCCCAGAGGAGCTTCGGCATCCAGTTGCTCGGCATGCAAGTAAGCGCGGCGATTACCACGGGTGATGCTGTACAGCGCCAGCAAGCTCTCGTGGTTCGGCTCGGCCAGGCGCAGCAATGCGTAAGCCTGCTGGTCGTCGGAGCCATACAGCGTGGCATTACCGAACACCGAGTTGGCCCACAAGCTGCTCGCGCCACACTCACGGCCTTGGCACCAGTAAAGCAGTTCCGCGCCCTTCTCCAGCAGGGTTTCCCGCGCTTCGGTGAAGACCTGATCGGCACTGTGGGTGCGCGGCAACTCGTAGGTCACCGCACTGTGCTGGCCCTGCACCAGAATCTCCCGCTCATAGCGCAACCGCCCGCTGATGCGGCGAATGGAGCCTTGCGGGTAGATGCGCTCGACATCGGGCGCTTCCTTGAAGGCAACGATGTGACTGGCGGGGAAACGCGGCAATACCTCAAGGTCGCGACTACCAGGCAGATCGGCTGCCAGCACGGCCCCACTGCAAAAGGTGGCAAGCGCTGCCGAGAACAGCTTCATGCGCCCCGTCATCGAGTGGAAACCTGTTGAAGGGAAGCGGCAGACGGGCTTGCTGAGCAGCGAGTGGCGACGTTTAACGGGTCGATCATGCGATCCTCCATGGCAGACCGCCACACCTTTCCCCACGACTGCAGGCAAGTCAAGGCAAGCGCAGGAATGGATTGAAACAATCCGCTACGAGCTGCGCGCCGGCTTCGTCATCCAGATGCAGGTGGTGCCCGCCGGGCAGACGGTGTACCTCGAACGGCAGATCCTGCAGCAAGCTGCGCACGGCCGACTGCGCGCCCATCATGCCCTGCTCCGCCAACACCAGGCTGACCGGGCATTGCAGCGCGCGAACGAACGCCTGGGCATGGGCCCAACTCAGACGCAGCGGCGACGGCAGGGTCAGGCGGCTATCGGTACGCCAGGTGTAACCGCCCGGCACCGGCATCAACCCTCGCTGCGCAAGCAGTTCGGCCGCCTCACGACTCACCGCCCCCACGCCCTTCATACGAGCTTCGACAGCACGCGCCATCTCGGCATACACCGGCTTGCGCTTGTCGGTGAGCGCCTGCCTGGCGCGCAACGCTTCGCCCAATTTTTCCGGCGCCTGTTCGGCCTCACCGGTATAAGGCACCAAGCCATCGATCAGCGCCAGGCGCGCGATCCGCTCCGGCATCGCCCCCGCCAGCAACACCGCAGTGATCGCGCCCATGGAGTGACCCAGGATGGAAAATCGCTCCCAGCCAAACTGCTCGGCGACCTGCAGGACGTCAAAGGCATAGTCCCACAACGCGTAACCGGCGCCAGCCGAACGATGCTCGGAGTGACCATGACCGGCGAAGTCCAGGGCGACGATGCGCACCCCCTCGAGCTTCGGCGCCAGCCGCGCGAAGCTCGCCGCGTTATCCAACCAACCGTGCAGCGCCAGCACCGGCACACCGTCCTCCGGCCCGTAGAGATGAGCGGCCAGCTCGATATGCGGCAAGCTCAGACGAACTTCCTCGAAACCCATGCTCATGCACGTTGCTCCTGGCTACCAGCCCAGCGGGTGAACAGCTGACGCAAAAGGTCGGCAGTCGCCTGAGGGCGCTCCAGCGGGAACATGTGTCCGCCCGGCAGGTTGTGATATTCGGCCCGCGGCATGCGCCGCAGCAGATGCGCATGATGCGGTAACACCACTCTACTGTGGCGGCCACGCACCAAGGCCAGCGGCACAGCCAGCTGCTGCGGCCTACCCGGCGAGGTATGTGGCACGCTGCGATAGATGCTGATCTCGGTGGCCGGGTCGAATTTCAGGCGCAGCCCCTGCTCCGACCGTTGCAGACCGTGACTGACATAGGCATCCAGACACTCGGGATCGAAGCGGCGGAACAGGCTCTTGCCGGCGAAGTAATCGCGCGCCTCGACAAGATCGGCAAAGGCTTCGCGGCGCCCCAGGGTACGGCCGGCGGGCGTGATACGGTCGATGAAACCGAAGCGCTTGGCGGCGCGAATCACCATGCGGTCAGCCAGGGTCAGCACCGGCGAATCGAGCATCACCACCCCGCGATATAGCTCGGGGCGAAGCAAAGCGGCGTGATAGTGCAGCACGCCGCCGAGCGAATGACCGACACCCCAGACCGGCTCACCACCGTCCTCGAGATGATGGATCAGCTCATCGACCAGATTCGACCAGTTGTCATTGACCGGAAAACGCGAGTCATGGCCGTGCTGCTCCAGGTGCTGCACCTGAAAGTCCGGTGTCAGCGCGGCGAAAAGCTTGCCGTAGGTGGCGGACGGAAAGCCGTTGGCATGAGCGAAAAAGACCGGCTGCGGCATGCTTCGAACTCGAGAAGGCGAATGTGCCCGGATTCTCCGGCAGCTGCGCAGCAGTGGCAATGACCGTAACGGCCATTGATGGCGGCGCAATGGTCAGAGCTATAGCAGCAGACGTCCGACGATACTGGCCGCCACCAGCAGAAATACCAGACCGCAAACGAAGTCGATGGTCGGCGCCACCTGCAGCAGCCGCTGACGCATCAGCGGTCGGCTCAGGGTCATACCGAGCAGGCCAAACCAGAACAGGCTCAGGCCGAACAACAGAGCAGCACAGGCCACCTTGCCGGGCAGCGACATGTCCGCCGGCACCAGACTGCTGAGCAGCGCCAGGAAGAACACCAGTGCCTTCGGGTTGCCCAGGTTGGTGAATACACCGCGCAGCCAAGGACCGAACAGCGAAGGCGCCAGCTCGCCCTCCAACCGTGTGGGTCCGGCGCCGCCCTGCCACCAGGCCCGCACCGCACCAATGCCCAGCCAGCCCAGATAAAGCGCGCCGCCGACCTGCACCAGGTCGAACAACCATTCAGTGCGACTGAGCAGCAAAGCCACGCCACTGAGCACCAGCGTGCCATGCAGAAGAATGCCGCACGCCAGCCCAAGCGCACTGAGCAAGCCTGCACGCTGCCCCTGATGTAGGGCGGTGCGCACCACTAGCGCCACATCCGGGCCGGGACTGATAAGGGCCACCGCGAACACGGCAGCCAGCGACAGCAAGACGGACGTCTCCTGCATGGTGATCTCCAGGAACATGAAAAACGGGATGTGTGAGTGGGTCAGCCCTGACGCAGACGCGCCGGTGGCAGACCATAGGTGCGGCGGAACAAGCGCGAGAAATGCGCCTGGTCGTAGAAGCCCAAGCGCAAGGCGATCTCGCTCAGAGGCTCACCTGCCAGCACCAGCGGCAATGCCCGCTGCAAACGCAGCTGCGTCAGCCACTGATGCGGTGGCAGGCCGGTGTGCTCGCGGAAACGCCGCAACGCCTGCCACGGACTCATGGCGCAGAAAGCGGCGATTTCATCCAACGAAGGCGGATCGTCCAGACGACTTTCCAGCCAGTCGCGCAGCCGCTGCCAGGTGCGCGGATCGAAAACGCGATGCGGCTCGCTGACACGCAACGTCGAACCCATCTCCAGCAAATGGGCCAACGCCTGCCAGAGCGCTTCTTCCTGGGCCAGTTGCGAGCCTTCCAGCATCGCCGCGTGAAATCGCTGCAGATGCAGCGATAACAGGGGGTGACGCAAACTGCTGGTGATCAGTCTCGGCGCGCCTTGACGCCCCTCACTCAGGGTGCGACTGGCTTCATCCAACCAGGAGGGATCGAACGCCATCACCCGAATGCGGTAACTCTGGCCATCGAGACAGGCGCCGTCATGAATCCCTTCCGGTGCCATCAACAGTACGTCCCCTGCCCCGACATGCCGGCGCTCACCGCCATAGGCGTAGCGATGCTCCCCCTGGATCAGCAGGCCGACGTGGTATTCCAGATGAAAATGCCGAGGAAAGGCGAAGCGGCGGTACTCGGCGTCGATCAGACGAACGCCGGGCAAGCTGCTTTGAATGTGAGTGATGTAATCCATGGCGCGTACTGTAGCGCCATGAACCAGGCAAATCTTGGATGAAATTGCAGGCCGAAAATTATAGTTTCGGCGGTTGCTCACCCAGAGGCACGATGGCCATGGTCAGCCGCGAGATGCAACTGGCCTTGCCGTCATCGCCCCTCAGGCGAATGTCCCAGACATGCGTGGTGCGGCCCAGATGCACTGGCCGCGCCACGGCATGCACGCGCCCGCTGCGCAAACCGCGCAGATGGTTGGCATTGACCTCCAGGCCGACGCAGTAGAAACGGCTGCTGTCGATACACAGGTAGCTGGCGGTGGAACCGAGGGTTTCCGCCAGTACCACAGAGGCGCCACCGTGCAGCAGGCCGTAGGGCTGATGAGTGCGCGAGTCGATCACCATGCTGGCGCTGAGCGATTCGTCGTCGAAGGCGTCGAAACGAATGTCCAGCACCTCGCCGATGCTATTTTTCAAGGTCGCGTTGAGTGCATCGATATCGGGCGTTCGTTGCCACAATCCCATGAGCGTGTCCCTTGTGCGTTGAAACCGGGCCGGTCAGCCCGGCCCACTGATACTCAATCGTGCCAGAGCACGGCTTCGCTGCGCTGCTGCCATTCGGCGAAACGCTCGCCGTAGGTGCCTTCGATAACCGCGCGCTTGATCTTCAGGGTTGGGGTGAGGAAACCGTTCTCCACCGCCCAGACCTCCTTGACCAGCACCAGACCTTGCAGCCGCTCATGATGATCGAGACGACCATTGACCTCGGCGAGCAAGGCCTTGAGGCTGCTTTCAAGCTCATCGCGGCTGTCATTGGCCGCCTCCTGGCGCCCCACATCGGAGAGCACGCATAGAGCGATGGGTTGCGGCAAGCCGTCGCCAACCACGCACACCTGCTCGATACGCGAGTGTTCACCGATGCGATTTTCGATCGGTGCCGGCGCGACATACTTGCCCTTGCTGGTCTTGAAGATTTCCTTGATACGCCCGGTAAGACGCAGGTTACCTTCGGCGTCCTGCTCGCCCTTGTCCCCGGTACGCAGAAAGCCGTCGTCAGTCAGCGTCTCGGCGGTCTTCATCGGGTCCTTGAAGTAGCCCTGCATGGTCGCACCACTGCGCACCTGAACTTCGCCATCCTCGGCAATGCGCACCTCGACACCCGGGTTGTTCTGGCCAATCCAGCCCTGTTTGAACTTGCCTGGCAAACAGACGTGGGAGTAACCACAGTTCTCGGTCATGCCATAGACCTCCTGGATCTCCATACCCAGGCGGCGATACCAGTTGAGCAATGTTTCTGGCACTGGCGCGGCGCCGGACAGCGCGTAGCGAATGGCGTCCAGGCCAAGGCCTGCGAGTACCTTACGACCGATGAAATGGCCGACGATTGGCAGCCGCAGCAGACGCTCGAGCTTCTGCGCCGGCATCTTGCTGTACACGCCCATCTGGAACTTGGTCCAGATACGCGGCACACCGAACATCACGGTCGGCCGCGCGCGCTTGAGGTCTTCCAGAAAGGTATCCAGGCTCTCGGCAAAGAAGATCGTCTGCCCCGCGTAGATGGACGCTAACTCGACGAACATGCGCTCGGCCACGTGACACAGCGGCAGGTAGGATATCAGCCGATCATCCTCGCCCACACCGAACAGCTTGATGGCGTTGCTGGCGGCGAAACCGAAATTGGAGAAGTTGTGCATCACGCCCTTGGGCGTGCCAGTGGTGCCTGAGGTGTAGATGATGGTGGCCAGCTGGTTGGCTGCGGGCTTGGGGTCATCCTGAATCGGCGCGCTGCGCTGCAGGTCATCCCAGCTGTAGTCGAAGCTGCCCTGCGGATGTAGCGGCAGGCTGACTGTCGGCAAGCCCTGCGGCAGGCCCGGCGCCATCGACGCCCAATCATCGAGCTTGCCGACGAAGGCCAGAGCAGCCTCTGAATGTTCCAGCACCTGGCGCATCGAGTCGGCGGTCAGGTTGGGATACAACGGTACCGAAACGTGGCCCGCCATCCAGATCGCCAGATCGGCAACGATCCAGTGCGCGCAGTTCTTGGAGATGATGGCGATGCGGCTACCCTGTGGCAGCTCGCGACTGCGCAACCAATTGGCTGCGCGACGAGCCTGCTCACCAACATCGGCCCAGCTCAGCTCCAGCAGCTGGCCGCCCCCCAAAGGTTGCACCATGTAGCGTTTGTTCGGGTGCCTTGCTTCACGTTCGTAAAACAGCTCGAGCGGCAAACGGATTGCATCAGCCACAGGGCTTCCTCCTTTGTTGTTTTTGTAGGAATCAACCAAGCACTTGCTTGGTTGAATATTCCACGCAGACAAAAGAGGTGCAAGTTAAGAAATGTTTCTCGCCTGGAACATTTGCCGCCAAAGCGCGACAGGCCAGGCATGACGCAGCTTTGACGCCACAAGCGGCGCCGGTCAACGAGGGTGGATCAGCGCCAGCAGCTCCATCAGCCCGGCAGCCGGGATATCACCTTCCAGCTCAGCCAGACTGGCGGTGCGCATGGGGAGTGGCTCCTGCCGGTGACCGTGCACCAGCAACCCGCCCAGTGCACCGACCAATGGCTGATGGCTGACCAGCAGCACCTCGGCACGCTCGCGCTCATCGAGATACTTCAGGGCTTCACGGGGATCGCTATCGGGGGTCAACCAGGCCACGGTGTTTATCTTGCCAGTGAGCCCCAGCTCGCTGCGCACAAGCTCGGCAGTCTGCTGGGCACGCACATAGGGGCTGGCGACGATGGCCGTCAACGGCCGGCCGGCGAGCTGAGCCGCGGCCTGCTGCACTTCCTTGCGACCATGAGCGGTGAGCTCGCGCGCAGCATCACTGGCAGCCTGTGGCTCGGCCTCACCATGGCGCAGCAGCCATAACCTCAAAGCTTTGGCTCCTCATCGCGCACAGGATGCGGCGCAGGAGGAATGCTGTGCGCGGTTTCGCCTTCAGGCGCACGTGGCGTTGGCCAATCGGCGAACGGCCAGGGTTTTTCATCGGTGTTGAAGGTACCGAAACGACCGATCTGCGCCAGGTACTGGCTGAGGCTGTCGCCAAAGCCAAGCAGGCTGGCGTTCGGCGCGTCGTAGAACAGACGATAACCAAGCTGCAGCAGCACCACGGCGCCGAGCAGCAATTCGGCCAACTGCCAGATGATGAGAAAGATCACCATCCACAGAATGCGCAACAGAATCGATTCACGCGCCAATTCCTGCTTTTCATCGCTCATGAGTCACTCTCCTTGATTGGCTACCGGGTTCAGAAACCTGCAGTGGGGATGAAATCGACGTCGGTCTTGGGTTCACCGAGCATCAGCAATTCGATGACCTGAGCCAGCGTACGCCCCTCGAAGAGGATGGCATGCAGGCCAGCGACCAGCGGCATGTAGACGTCCAGTTCTTCAGCACGGGCCTTGAGCACCTTAAGCGTATTGACCCCTTCGGCGACTTCGCCAAGGCGCTGCACCGCGTCGTCCAGGCTGAGACCTTCGCCCAGGGCGAAGCCGACCTGATAGTTGCGGCTCTTAGGTGACGAACAGGTGACGATCAGATCGCCGACGCCAGCCAGGCCGAGAAACGTCATCGGGTTGGCGCCGAGCTTGACCGCGAAACGGGTCATTTCCGCCAGGGCACGGGTAATCAGCATGCTTTTGGTGTTCTCACCCATGCCCAGCGCCGCCGCCATGCCGGACATGATGGCGTAAACGTTCTTCAACGCACCGCCAAGCTCGACACCGAAACGATCGGCACTGGCATAGACGCGGAAGGTCCGGCCATGCAAGGCCTGCTGCACGCGCAGGCACAGCTCTTCGTCTTCACTGGCGATCACTGTCGCGGTCAGCGCGTGATCAGCCACTTCCTTGGCCAGATTCGGCCCGGACAGCACGCCAATGCGCGCATCGGGAGCGATCTCCTCGAGAATCTGGCTCATCAGCTTGAAGGTCTTGGCCTCGATGCCCTTGGTGGTGCTGATCAGCATCTTGCCTGCCAGCAGTGGCGCAACCGGTTGCAGAGCATCACGCAAAGCGCTGGAAGGCAATGCGACCAGCACCAGCTCGGCCTGCTGCAGTACACCACTGAGGTCATTGGTCGGCTCGATACCGCTATGCAGCTTGACCCCCTTCAGGTAGCGCGGGTTTTCGCCACTCTGGCGCATCTGCTCGGCCTGCTCGGGGTCACGCATCCATTGCAGGACGCGCTGGCCGTTCTCTGCCAGCAGGTTGGCCAGAGCGGTGCCGAAGCTGCCGCCGCCGAGTACGGCAATGGGTTGGAGCTGTGTCATAGGTCTTCCGAATGAGGCCATTGGTAATGGCGGTCTGCGTGCATTATACGGAGCCGAGAGTGCCCGGCCAGGGCAAAAGTTCAGCGCTGGCCGTCAGTTAGGTGGGGCAAACGAGAATTACCGCAGAGTGCAGACACCTGGCGCTGGCAAAGCGCGTCGGGTCGGTTAACATGCTGGATCGACGTTAATTGCCAAGGACGATTCGTGCCCACAGGCAGCCCCTTGCCCCCACCCTGCACCTCTCGTCAGGCAGCAGCGCCGCTTTCCAAGGATGGTAGAGCCATGAACCAGCGTCGCGGCTGGAACATTCACACCCGCACCCAGCTGATCAGTGTCGGCCCGGCTCTGCTGCTGACCCTGCTGCTGACCGGCTTTCTCACCTTCACCCGCCTGCAGGACCTGCGCCTGGAGCAGGGCCATATCGGCCAGCTGATCGCCAATCAACTGGCGCCGGCCACCGAATACGGCGTGCTCAACGACAACCTCAATACACTGGAAAGCCTGCTGCGTGCCACCCTGAGCACCCCCGACGTGCGCTTCGCCGAAGTGCGCGACCGTGACGACAATATTCTGGTGTATGTCGAACGCCCCAAGGAACAAGGTCATAGCACGCCGCAAGTCGAGGTGTTCCAGGCCCCCATCCGCCTGCAAGGCCAGCCTGCCCGCACGCAAGCGCTGCCACCTTTGGGCAAGACACTCGGCGACGGCTACCTGGGCCGGGTGGTAGTGGGCATGTCCAATGACACGTTCAATACGCGTCAGCAGGAGATACTGTTCAAGGCCGGGATTCTGTCGCTGTTGGCGCTGCTGCTGACCTTTCTCCTCGCCAGGCGCCTGGCCAGGCGTCTGGCGCAGCCGTTGAGCGCGATGGGCCAAGCTCTGGAACGCATCCAGAGCGGCGATTATCGACCTTCGCTGATAGAGCGCGGTAACGACGAGCTAACCGACCTCGCCCGGCACATCAACAACCTCGCCTGCGCCCTCGAGCAGAGCGGTCACGAGCAGCAACAGGCGATTGCCGAGCTGATCCAGGCGCGTGAGGAGTCCGAGCAGGCCAACCGCGCCAAATCCGACTTCCTGGCGATGATGAGCCACGAACTGCGCACGCCGATGAATGGCGTACTGGGCATGCTGCAACTGCTGGAAACCACCAGCCTGAATGACGAGCAAACCGAATACGCAGCCCTGGCCACCGAATCCACCGAACACCTGCTCAAGGTGATCAACGATATCCTCGATTTCTCGCGGATCGAACGCGGCGCACTGGAGCTCGAGGCCATCCCTTTCAGCCTGCTGGAGCTACTGCAGGGTTCGGTTCAGGTGTTCCAGCACAGCGCCCAGCAACGCGGCCTGCAACTGCTGCTGGAAAACCAGCCAGGCCTGGAGCAGTTGGAGGTGCAAGGCGACCCCACTCGCATCCGGCAGATTCTGGTCAACCTGATCGGCAACGCACTGAAGTTCACCGAAGAAGGCCAGATTCGTGTGCAAACCCGCTGGCAGCAGCTGGACGACCAGGTGCTGTGGTTCACCTGCTCCGTGCGCGACAGCGGTATTGGCATCGACGACGAGCGCCTGGAACACATGTTCGACGCCTTTCAGCAGGCCGACACCTCGATATCCCGCCGTTACGGCGGCACCGGCCTCGGCCTGCCGATCGCTCGCACCTTGGCCGAACGCATGGGCGGCACCTTGCGCGCGGAAAGCCGACTGGGCGAAGGCTCGGTGTTCACCCTGGAGATACCTTTACCCTTTCTGGCCCGCAGCGAACAGGCACAAAGCAGTGACAGTCAGAGCCTGAGCAGCGGCGACGGCCAGGCGGTGCTACTGGTGGAGGATAATCCGGTCAACCAGACGGTCATCGAAGCCATGCTGCGCAGCCTGGGCTATCAGGTCAGCCTGGTCGGCGACGGTCAGCAGGCCGTACAAAACTGCAGCCAGCACGACTACGCCGCCATCCTGATGGATTGCAGACTGCCGCTGATGGACGGTTACGAGGCGACGCGGCAGATCCGCCAACTCCAGCAATGCCAACAGGTGCCGATCATCGCCCTGACCGCCAATGCCCTGCAGGGTGACCGCGAAGCCTGCCTGGAAGCGGGAATGAACGATTACCTGGCGAAGCCGTTCAAACGAGCAGACTTGCAACGCATTCTGTTGCGCTGGCTGCCACCCCGACCATAGGCGAGTAGCGCCCGTGACAAGCCGGCGTTACAAGGGGAAACTGCGAGGGTCTGCTCCCGTTTCATTCGCGGTCGCGCCGGAGCCTGTTTTGTCGCGAGGCAAGGCGCGAGATGCGACGTTTGGTCGCCCAAATGAGCCATCGAGTAACGCCGCATCGCGACAAAACAGGCCCGGCCCTTCGGGTTGCACGGGAAATGGCCCCCGCTGTTGTTGCAGGACTTGGCAAGGGGCGGCCATTACCGGCGTCCTGCGCCTAACCGGGGGCCATTTCTCGCAGCAACGCGGCTCGCGAATGAAACGGGAGCAGACCCTAATGTGACAATGCAGAACCAGCAGAGTACAACTGTACTCACTGCGCTGTGACTTTCACCACAACGCAACAGTCTATGACTAGGCTGCCGGCAGACGCCTACATTTAGAAAGACGTCGCCGGCCAGGACGATTCGCCCAGCCTTAGAAGCGTGGGGACAATTGAGGAGCTCGCATGACAAGACAAAACGCCTACACCCGGGAAGACCTGCTCGCCTGCAGCCGCGGCGAACTGTTCGGCCCGGGGAACGCGCAACTGCCCGCCCCAAACATGCTGATGATCGATCGTATCGCTCACATCAGCGAAACCGGCGGCAAGTACGGCAAGGGCGAAATCGTCGCTGAGCTCGATATCAATCCGGACCTGTGGTTCTTCGGTTGTCACTTCGAGGGCGACCCGGTAATGCCGGGCTGCCTCGGTCTCGACGCCATGTGGCAGTTAGTCGGCTTTTACCTCGGCTGGCAAGGCAACCCGGGCCGCGGCCGTGCCCTGGGTAGTGGCGAAGTGAAGTTCTTTGGTCAGGTACTGCCGACCGCCAAGAAGGTCACCTACAACATTCACATCAAGCGCACCATCAGCCGCTCGCTGATCCTCGGCATCGCCGATGGCACCGTGGCCGTCGACGGGCGCGAGATCTACAGCGCCGAAGGCCTGCGCGTCGGCCTGTTCACCTCCACCGACAGTTTCTGAAGGACTTGCACATGCGTCGTGTAGTGATCACCGGTCTGGGCATCGTTTCCTGCCTGGGCAATGACAAAGAAGCCGTTGCCGGCAGCCTTCGCGCGGGCAAATCAGGCATCCGTTTCAACCCCTCGTATGCCGAAATGGGCCTGCGCAGTCATGTCTCCGGTTCGGTCAACCTGAACCTGGAAGAAATGATCGACCGCAAACTGTTCCGTTTCATGGGCGATGCTGCGGCCTATGCTTATCTGTCTATGGAACAGGCAATCAAGGATTCCGGCCTCAGCGAAGAGCAGATTTCCAACCCGCGTACCGGTCTGATCGCCGGTTCCGGTGGTGCTTCCACCGTCAACCAGATGGAAGCCATCGATACCCTGCGCGAGAAAGGCGTCAAGCGCATCGGCCCATACCGTGTAACCCGCACCATGGGCAGCACGGTATCGGCGTGCCTGGCCACTCCGTTCAAGATAAAGGGCGTCAACTTCTCCATCTCCTCGGCCTGCGCAACCAGCGCACATTGCATCGGCCAGGCCATGGAACAGATCCAGCTGGGCAAGCAGGACGTGGTCTTCGCCGGCGGCGGTGAAGAAGAACATTGGAGCCAAAGCTGCCTGTTCGACGCCATGGGCGCCCTCTCCACCCAGTACAACGAGACCCCGGAAAAAGCCTCGCGCGCCTACGACGCCAAGCGTGATGGTTTCGTCATCGCCGGCGGTGGCGGCATGGTCGTGGTCGAGGAGCTGGAGCACGCTCTGGCCCGTGGCGCCAAGATCTACGCGGAAATCGTCGGCTACGGCGCGACCTCCGATGGCTACGACATGGTCGCCCCAAGCGGTGAAGGTGCGATCCGCTGCATGCAGCAGGCGCTGGCCACTGTCGACACCCCGATCGATTACCTGAACACCCACGGCACCTCGACGCCGGTTGGCGACGTTGCGGAAATCAAAGGCGTGCGCGCCGTGTTCGGCGACAAGGCCCCGGCCATCAGCTCGACCAAGAGCCTGTCCGGTCACAGCCTCGGCGCTGCCGGCGTGCAGGAAGCGATCTACTGCATGCTGATGATGGAAGGTAACTTCATCGCCGCGTCGGCCAACATCGACGAACTCGACCCGGAAGTGGCTGATATGCCGATCCAGCTCAGCACCGTTGAGAACGCCAAGCTCGATACCGTGATGAGCAACAGCTTCGGCTTCGGCGGCACCAACGCCACTCTGGTGCTCAAGCGCTGGGCCGGCAAGTAACTGCTGCTGCGGTAAAGAAAACGGCGCCCTCGCAGACTGTGTGAAAACCTAGCAGTCTGAGAGCAAGCTGAAGACAATGCCTCCATCAGTCGATGGGGGCATTGTCGTTTATGGGCTATATCCAAGGTGAAGATCGGCAACAAAGCAGCCTGTTTCCGCCGACATTGGAAGAGCTGGTTCCTGAGGATCATC
>NZ_SCFY01000024.1 GCF_007049795.1 Ectopseudomonas mendocina | reverse complement strand
TGTGGTGCTTCACCATGTGAGAGTAGGTCATCGTCAAGCTCCTATACGAAACCCCAGATCGCGAAAGCGGTCTGGGGTTTCTTCTTTGCGGCGCGGAAAATACGCTCAGGCCATCACGTTGGGGTACCGGCCAAGGCGCGGTTATCGCGGGGCGCATGGCCCGCATCTAAGGGATGCCGGCGTTTGATTCCTCTTGAACAGCTTGCCCTGCAGGTTAGTTGATATCTTTTTACGTCGTTCTTCTTACTTCAAGCCAGATAGGCGGCCAGTGCGGCGTGCCGTGCTAGACTCGCGCGCTTTCGATCTGTAGTGACTTCTTGCCGTGCCTCACGCCGCTCTCGCCCATCCGCCGCGCTGGCTCACCAATGCCCAGTTGCATCCGCAGCCTTGTGCCGGTGTGCGCGACTGGCTGTTCAACGAGGATTCGCTGACCCGGCGCCTGACCGCGCTATCCGACGACGGCTTCTCGGTGACGCCGCTGCAGGAAGGCTGGCAGTGCCTGCGCAGTGACGAGTGCGCACTGCTCGGCGTGGCCGATGGCAGCCAGGGTTGGGTGCGCGAGGTGTATCTGCGTGGCCATGGGCAAGCCTGGGTATTCGCCCGTAGCGTTGCCGCGCGCAGTGCGCTGGAAGGTTCCGGCTTGAATCTGGCCGAGCTGGGCAGTCGCTCGCTGGGCGAGCTGCTGTTCAGTGACCGGGCCTTTGATCGGGGCGAGTTGCAAGCCTGCCGTTATCCAGCGGCCTGGCTGCCGCAGGAGGTGCGCGAAGAGCGCCTGTGGGCGCGGCGTTCGTGCTTCAGCCGGGGGGCATTGGGGGTGCTGGTAGCAGAGGTGTTCCTGCCAGACTTCTGGCGAGCGGCGGGCATCGAGGCCTAGCGTTCGCATTACCATTGTCTACTCAGGCTAATCCCTGTTGTTTGTCAGGCACATGGCGTACTGCTTCGCGAGTACGCCCTACACGCTGCATGGATGCAGGAGTTAAAGCGACGCAGGAAGCCAAAGCCGAGTAGGCTCTACGCGTTGAACCGCTTGTGGCGGCGGTGAGCATCGCCGCTAAAGCGCCTCCCACACACGCTTCCTCGTATAATCCGCGCAACCTGCACGGAGACGCCTCGATGTACACCCGCCTGCTGCAATCGACCACCCGCCTGCACCCGCGCGCCTGGGATTTCATTCAGTTGATGCGCCTGGACAAGCCCATCGGCATTTATCTGCTGCTTTGGCCGACCTTGTGGGCACTGTGGGTAGCGGCCGAAGGCGTGCCGAGCGCGAAGAACCTGTTCATTTTCGTCGTCGGCGTGATCCTCATGCGTGCCGCCGGCTGCGTGATCAACGACTACGCCGACCGCAACTTCGACGGCCACGTCAGCCGTACCAAGGCGCGCCCTTTGGCCAGCGGCAAGGTCAAGCCGCGCGAGGCGCTGGCGCTGTTCGCCGTGCTGGTGGCGCTGAGTTTCGTGCTGGTGTTGTTCACCAATGCCACTACCATCTGGCTGTCTTTCGGCGGCTTGGCCCTGGCTGCCTGCTACCCCTTCATGAAGCGCTACACCTTCTACCCGCAGGTGGTGCTCGGCGCGGCCTTCTCCTGGGGTATGCCGATGGCCTTCACCGCTGAGACCGGCAGCCTGCCGCCGGAGGCCTGGCTGCTGTACATCGCCAACCTACTGTGGACCGTGGCCTACGACACCTACTACGCCATGGCCGACCGTGAGGACGACCTGAAGATTGGGGTGAAATCCACAGCCATTCTGTTCGGTGACGCCGACCGGCTGATCATCGCCATCCTGCAGGGGCTCGCACTGCTCTGCCTGCTGCTGGCTGGCGCGCGCTTCGAGCTGGGCCTGTACTTCCACCTCGGTCTGCTGGCGGCCGCCGCCTGCTTCGCCTGGGAGTTCCACGTGACCCGCCGTCGCGAGCCGTTGGTGTGCTTCAACGCCTTCCTGCACAACCACTGGGCGGGGCTGGCGATCTTCATCGGGATCGTGCTGGATTACGCGTTGCGTTAAGTGCTGCCGCGCATCTGTCATATCGTTGCAATAATTTCGTTATCTAATGCGGCGCAGACAGAGAACGAATAGAGGCTAAGGCCCCATGGTTGGCAAGAATATCCTGATCGTCGATGACGAAGCACCGATCCGCGAAATGATTGCGGTGGCCCTGGAGATGGCCGGTTATGAGTGCCTGGAAGCGGAGAATACCCAGCAGGCTCATGCCGTGATCGTCGACCGCAAACCGGATCTGATCCTGCTCGACTGGATGCTGCCCGGCACCAGTGGCATCGAGCTGGCCCGGCGCCTGAAGCGCGACGAGCTGACCAGTGATATCCCGATCATCATGCTCACCGCCAAGGGCGAAGAGGACAACAAGATCCAGGGGCTGGAAGTCGGTGCCGACGACTACATCACCAAGCCGTTCTCGCCGCGTGAACTGGTGGCCCGCCTCAAGGCCGTGCTGCGCCGTGCCGGTCCCAGTGATGGCGAGGCGCCGATCGAAGTTGGCGGCCTGTTGCTCGACCCGATCAGCCACCGGGTGACCATCGACGGCAAACCTGCCGAGATGGGCCCGACCGAATACCGTCTGCTGCAGTTCTTCATGACCCATCAGGAGCGCGCCTACACCCGTGGTCAACTGCTCGATCAGGTCTGGGGCGGCAACGTCTACGTCGAGGAGCGTACCGTCGACGTGCATATCCGCCGTCTGCGCAAGGCGCTCGGTGACGCCTACGAAAACCTGGTACAAACCGTGCGCGGGACTGGGTATCGTTTCTCCACCAAGGGTTAATCGCTGGCGCGAATGTGCGCCAGCCGCTCGACAAGGATGCGCTCCATCGTGAATCAAGACTGGCGTGGTGCCGTTGTGCGCCGGCTGTTGCTGTTGATCGGCGCCTGCCTGCTGCTTGGCTTCATTACCGGGGAATACGCCTGGGTGCTGGCCTGTGGTCTGGGCATTCACCTGACCTGGACCCTCAGTCAATTGCTGCGCCTGCATAAATGGCTGCGTGAGCACAAACCCGACGAGCCGCCGCCGGATGGCTATGGCCTGTGGGGCGAGGTGTTCGACAGCATCTATCACCTGCAGCGCCGCAACCAGAAGGCTCGCGGCCGCCTGCAGGCAGTGATCGACCGGGTGCAGGAGTCCACTGCGGCGCTCAAGGACGCCGTGGTGATGCTCGACAGCCAGGGCAACCTGGAGTGGTGGAACCGCGCCGCCGAGACCCTGCTGGGTCTCAAGACGCCGCAGGACAGTGGCCAGCAACTGGCCAACCTGGTGCGCGACCCGCGTTTCAAGGAGTACTTCGAGCGCGGCAATTACGCCGATGCGCTGGAGATTCCTTCGCCGATCAACGATCGCCGCCGCTTGCAGTTCCATATCACCCGCTACGGTAATCGCGAGCATCTGCTGCTGGTGCGTGATGTCACCCGCCTTTATCAGCTGGAACAGATGCGCAAGGACTTCGTCGCCAACGTCTCCCACGAGCTGCGCACGCCGCTGACGGTGATCGCCGGCTATCTGGAGACGCTTCTGGACAACGTCGAAGCGATCAATCCGCGCTGGCTGCGAGCGTTGCAGCAGATGCAGCAACAGGGCGCGCGGATGCAGACCCTGCTCAACGACCTGCTGCTGTTGGCCAAGCTGGAAGCCACCGACTACCCCTCGGACAACCAGCCGGTGGCGGTCGACCTGATGCTGCTGTCGATCAAGAACGATGCCCAGGCACTGTCCGGCGACCAGTTGCATCGCATCAGCCTGGAGGCCGATGCACATCTCAAGCTCAAAGGTAGCGAGGCGGAGCTGCGCAGCGCCTTCTCCAACCTGGTGTTCAACGCCGTGAAGTACACTCCGGCCGGTGGCGATATCCGCATTCGCTGGTGGGGTGACGAGCAGGGTGCGCACTTGGCGGTCAGTGACACCGGCCTGGGCATCGAGGCCAAGCATTTGCCACGCCTGACCGAGCGTTTCTATCGGGTCGACTCCAGCCGTGCCAGCAATACCGGTGGCACCGGGCTGGGCCTGGCTATCGTCAAGCACGTGCTGTTGCGTCATCGGGGCAATCTGGAGATCAGCAGCGTTCTCGGCAAGGGCAGCACCTTTACTTGCCATTTCGCCCCGGCGCAGGTGGTGCAGCGCGCGCGCTGAGTGCTTGCATTCGACGCGGCGAAGCTCCAACCTCTAGCGATCTTTGGCCAATCCGAACCTTCATGGACCCCTCCACGAGTCTCCCCGCTTCTGCCTACTTCGCCGATTTCGGCCTCATGCTGTTCGCCCTGTTTCTGGTTCTGCTCAACGGCTTTTTCGTCGCCGCGGAGTTCGCCATCGTGCGTCTGCGCGCGACCAAGGTCGATGCCCTGGCCGAAGCCCATGGCTGGCGCGGACATATTCTGCGCACCGTACACAACCAGATGGACGCTTACCTCTCGGCCTGTCAGCTGGGTATCACCCTGGCGTCGCTGGGCCTTGGTTGGGTCGGTGAGCCGGCCTTCGCCGAGCTGCTGACGCCGCTGCTGGTAGCCGTTGGCGTGGAGTCGCCGAAGCTGATTCACGGTATCGCCTTCTTCACTGCGTTCTCGATCATTTCCTACCTGCACATCGTCATCGGCGAGCTGGCGCCCAAGTCCTGGGCGATTCGTAAACCGGAGCTGCTGTCGTTGTGGACGGCCGCGCCGCTGTACGCCTTCTATTGGCTGATGTACCCGGCGATCTTCGTGCTCAACGCCAGCGCCAACGCCATTCTGCGTATCGCCGGGCAGGGCGAGCCGGGGCCGCACCACGAGCATCATTACAGCCGCGACGAGCTCAAGCTGATCCTGCACTCCAGCCGTGCCACCAGCGACAACGACCAGGATTTGCGCGTGCTGGCTTCGGCGGTCGAGCTGGGCGAGCTGGAGGTGGTGGACTGGGCCAACTCGCGTGAAGACCTGGTCTTCCTCGAGCTCAATGCCAGCCTGGATCAGGTGTTCACCACCTTCCGCCGCCACAAGTACAGCCGCTACCCGATCTTTGACGAGAGCAAGGGCGAGTTCGTCGGTGTGCTGCACATCAAGGATCTGCTGTTGCACCTGTCACTGCTGGAAATGTTGCCGTCGGCTCTCAAGCTGGCGGATCTGATGCATCCGCTCGAGCGCGTCAGCCGGCACATGCCGCTGTCGCAATTGCTCGAGCAGTTCCGCCAGGGCGGCGCGCACTTCGCCCTGGTCGAGGAGGCCGACGGCAAGGTGATCGGCTACCTGACCATGGAGGACGTGCTCGAAGCGCTGGTCGGCGATATTCAGGACGAACACCGCAAGGCCGAGCGCGGCATTCTCGCCTACCAGCCGGGCAAGCTGCTGGTGCGTGGCGACACGCCGCTGGCCAAGGTCGAGCGCCTGCTCGGCGTCGACCTCGACCACATCGAGGCCGAGACGCTGGCCGGGTTGATCTACGAGACCCTCAAGCGCATGCCCGAGGAGGAGGAAGTGCTGGAAACCGATGGCCTGCGCATCATCGTCAAGAAGATGAAAGGGCCGAAGGTGATCCTCGCCAAGGTGGTCAAGCTGGACTGAGTCTGCAAGGCGCCAACAGATGGTGCCTCACTCGGCGAAGAGGCCAAAAGGCACTGTCCGCTTGGTCAGTATTTTTCCGCAAAACCAGGCCCGTTCAGGGCCTGTTCAGTTTCGCGACCGCTCGCCAGGTTTGGCGAATCACTCCCTGCATCGACAGTCTAGGTACTTGCGTTCCACCTCCGGTGGACGGCGTTATCCACTCATTGCCAAGGAAATCGTCATGCAGCTGTCCAGCATAACCCCCAAAGCAACACTCGCCCTTTGCCTGGCGGGCGCCTCGCAGGCCTATGCAGACTCGGTCACCGACCCGATCTCCACCTTCGGTGTCATCGCTTCGCACAATCAGTACAAGCTCACCGTGGACGATGAAAGCGACAAGGAGCGCCTCAACCAGGGAGGCCTGTTCTACCACTTCGGTAACAAGCTGACCGGGCAGGAAGGCTTCATCTACCAGGCGGGGATCGAAGGCCAGTACCGTGACAAGGACGATGTGGAATACAAGTCCGCACGCGCCGACATCGACCTCGGTCTGCGTGCCGCACTGAGCACCAACAACTACGTCGACGTGATCGTCGGTGGCGGCTATGACTGGGGCCGTATCGAGCAGGACAACGTCGGCCCGTTCGACAGCAACGTCAAGCTGACCAGCAAATCGCCCTTCGCCAAGGCCGGGCTCGGTTATAACTACCTGACGCCGGACTACACCCTGCGCCTGGAAGTGGGCGCGCGCTATTCCACCAACTCCGAAGCGCGCCTGAAGGTCGATGGCGACAGCGACTCCGTGGACCTCAAGGACAAGGTCAATCCTTACGGCGAGCTGACCGTGCTGTGGAACAAGGGCATCAATAGCCTGCCGATCAGCACCAGCCTGTACTACACCCAGACCCGCTATGAGCTCGACAGCAACAGTGCTGTTGCAGAGCGCAGCAAGCTCAAGCAGGAGCAAGTCGGCCTGCGCGTAGGCCTGGCGTTCTAAGCGCCTCCTGGACCGCCTGGTCTGCCAGGCGGCCCACCCTGATTGCCGCATTGCATCTTTCCCCTAACCTCCGAATGGCTGACTGAACCTCATCTGGCCAGCGCGTACCTGATCCAGTAGGGTGTCATCCCGCTATCTGGGGCGGCGGCCGGTGGGTCGTCGCGTCGTTTTCATCGTGAGGAAAGAGCGCATGAGTGCACCCGTCGTCATCATCGGCACCGGCCTGGCCGGCTATAACCTGGCCAAGGAATGGCGCAAGCTAGACACCCAGACGCCTCTGCTGCTGATCACCGCTGACGACGGCCGCTCCTACTCCAAGCCGATGCTGTCCACCGGTTTCGGCAAGAACAAGGACGCCGACGGTCTGGCCATGGCCGAAGCTGGCGCCATGGCTGAGCAGCTCAACGCGGAAATTCGCACCCATACCCGTATTACCGGAATCGACCCCGGCCACAAACGCTTGTGGATCGGTGAGGAAGCCGTGCCATACCGCGACCTGGTACTGGCCTGGGGCGCCGAGCCTATTCGCGTCCCGGTAGAGGGTGATGCCCAGGATGCACTGTTCCCGATCAATGACCTGGAAGACTACGCGCGCTTTCGCAGCGCAGTGGCCGGCAAGCGTCGCGTCCTGATTCTCGGCGCCGGTCTGATTGGTTGCGAGTTTGCCAACGACCTCAGTGCCGGCGGCTATGAGGTAGAGCTGCTGGCACCCTGCGAGCAGGTGATGCCCGGTCTGTTGCATTCGGCGGCGGCCTCTGCTGTACAAGCCGGTCTGGAGGGGCTGGGCGTACGTTTCCATCTCGGCCCGGTGCTGGCGAGTCTTGACCGCCAGGGGGACGCGCTGCAGGCCTCGCTGTCCGACGGCAGCCTGATCCAGTGCGACGCGGTGGTCTCGGCTGTGGGTCTGCGTCCGCGCACCGCGCTCGCTGCGGCAGCCGGTCTCGACATCAATCGTGGGGTGATGGTTGACCGCCAGCTGCGCACCTCGCACGCCAACATCTATGCCCTAGGCGATTGCGCCGAGGTCGAGGGTCTCAATCTGCTTTACGTCATGCCGCTGATGGCTTGTGCCCGGGCCCTGGCCAAGACCCTGGCTGGTGAGCCCACGGCGGTCAGCTACGGACCGATGCCGGTGACGGTAAAGACCCCGGCATGCCCGCTGGTGGTCTCGCCACCGCCGCGTGGCAGCCAGGGCGAATGGACGGTTGAAGGCACTGGCAGCGACATCAAGGCGCTCTGCCGCGAGGCCTCTGGGGCGCTGCTCGGCTATGCGCTGACCGGCGCTGCGGTGCAGGAGAAACTGGCACTGAACAAGGAATTACCAGCGCTACTGGCATGATTGCCTGTCGTTCTGTCGGATACGCCACGAAATTGCCTGGTTAAAGTGGCGGGCGACACTGGCGCAGTGCGATGCGGCATGCCATTCTCGCAAGGGTCTGCCGCAGCGCAGAGCTGTTGCGGCGCCTTGGGCGCTGTTCTGGAAGGACAGCACGGACACAACAACAAAAAACCGTCAAAGAGGCAATTATGCGTAAACCGGAACTCGCCGCCGCCATCGCCGAAAAGGCTGATCTGACCAAGGATCAGGCCAATCGTGTACTCAACGCCGTACTGGAAGAAATCACCGGCGCACTGAACCGCAAGGACAGTGTGACCCTGGTTGGCTTCGGTACTTTCGTCCAACGCCACCGTGGCGCCCGTACTGGTAAGAACCCGCAGACCGGTCAGCCGGTGAAGATCAAGGCCAGCAACACCGTCGCCTTCAAACCGGGTAAGTCCCTGAAAGACGCGGTCAACTGAGCCCGTTACCCGGAGCCGCTCGGCTCCGGGTTCCCCTTGCGCAGCCACGCTGCGAAATTGGCAGATACAGCCATGCTTTAGATGGGCTGTAGTCCTGCAAGAAAACCACTACAATGCGCGGCCATCATCTTCGATCACGAGAGCCTGTGCATGAAATTCCGTTTTCTTCTGTGGATGCTGGGCCGCCTGATGGCCAAGGCCAGTCGTGAAAATCCGGCGTTCCGCCAGCAGCTCGAAGGTCGCGATATGGTCTTCCAGCTGCACACCCTGGACGGCAAGGTCGCACGCCACTTCATCGTGGCTGGGCAACGCGTCACCAGCAAGCGCGGTACCGCCAAGGACCCCGCGTTCGCCATCGGTTTCAAGGATGGCGCCTACGGCTTCGCAACCATGACCGCGAAGAACAAGCAGCTGGCCTTCATGCAGGGCATCCAGAACAAGGACATCCAGATCCAGGGCAGCCCGGCGCTGGTCATGTGGTTCCAGGGCCTGACCAAGTACTTGGTGCCGAAGAAGAAGACCGAGGCGCCGAAAAAGGCCGCCTGATCAGCACTGATGCGCGTCGTGGCTGGCCGCGACGCCACGCTTTGGTTAGGCTTCCAGGCACGTTCCTGCGGAAAGCCTGACCATGCGTCTTTTCTTGTTACCTCTGCTGTTGCTGGCCGCCACCACTACGCGGGCCGAGTCGGCGTCTGCCAAAACCCTGTTACCACTGTTCGAACTCGCCGGTATCCATCTGCTCTGCGAGCAGAGCGCGCCGTTGGTGCAGCGTGGCCAGGATGAAGCCGAACAGAAGCGCATCGCTCAGCTGTTCGCTGGTGAGGCTTTTTGTCTGGACCTGGCCAAGCGCGTCGGGGCTCGCTTCGATGCCGTGCAGGGTGAGCGGGCTCGCGAGCGCCTCGATAGCCCTCTGGCGCAGCGCTTCACCGCTGCCGAGCGTGCCGTCGGCGAGCAACCCGAAGGCCTGGCTGAATACCGTCAGCGCCTGCAGGAACAGCCGCCACGAGGTGCGCGTCTTGACCTGGTCAAGCGTCTCGATGCGGCTGCGCGTACAACCGAACTGGCCAGCCTGCTGCGTTATGAAGTCGGCAAGACCCAGGCATTGTTGGCACTAAAAGCGCGGGGCGAGAATCTCAGCGAGGCCGAACTGCAGGCGCAGACGCAAAAGCAGGCGGATGCCATCCGCCAGTCCAGCGAGCAGGCGGTGGAAACCTTCATGTTCTATGCCTACCGGCAGATGCCCAGCGATCAACTCGCCGAGTATGCGGCGCTCTACGAGCATTCCAGTGTCAGCCAACTGCTCGCTATCAGCCTGGAAGTGGTGCCGCAACTGTTCGCCGAGCGTCGGGAGAAGCTGCGCAAGACGGCGGGCAAGTTGTAAGGGGCGTCGGCCGCTCGGTGCGAGGCGAGCAGCCCATCCTTGAGGGTTAGGGAGCTAGCAGCCGCTCATTGCGGCTGCTGATACTGCGCTGCCAGTTCACGCAAGGCGACCTCGGCGCTGAGTACCTTGCTCACTGCGTCCTCGGCTTTTTCCCGGCTCAGCCCCAGGGCCTCGAACAGCTCATCAGGAATCTCGCTCTGTGGCCCGGCACCGATACCCCGGTTGCGCAGCAGGCTGACGGCCAGGCACACCAGGTTGGGGAAGGCCGCGCTGTCGCCGGCATAAGATGGGTCGTGCTGAAAGCGCAGGGCGCTGGACAGCTCTTCCGGCATATCCCAATGGCGCATCAGCCAGGCACCGATCTGCTCGCGAGTGATGCCCAGCAGGTGCTGCTCGATGTACCCGGCAGACAGGTGCGGGTTGACCTCCAGGTGGCGGCAGATCAGCGAGAAGTGCGGTGGGAAGACGTGCGCGAGCACCAGATAACCGAAGTTGTGCAGCAAGCCGGCCAGGTAGGTCAGGCCGGCTTCAGGGCGCTGCGCGCGCGGCATGGCACGGGTCAGGCCTTCGATCACTGCGGCGGTATAGATCGCTTGCTGCCAGTAGGGTGTGGCGTGCTGCGGCTGATCCTTGGGCAGGCTCAGGGTTTTGCCCAATGCCAGGCCGAGAGCCAGGTTGATCACCAGGTCGAAGCCCAGTACGCGGACGATGGCATCTTCCACCGAGCGGATCTTGCCGGGCGCGGCGTAATAGGGCGAGGCCGCCCAGCTGACTACCTGGGCTGCCAGCGCGGGATCGGTTTCGACCACGCCGGTGATGTCGTCCACTGTGGCGTTGGGGTCGACGCGCAGCTTGATGATCTTCTGTGCGGTTTCCGGCAGCGGCGGAATCTCGATGGTTTCTTCCAGGCGCTGTTGGATGCGGCGTGCGGTAAAGGCCTGCACGGCCTGGGTGATTTCCGCGCGGTCATCATGCGGGCGATCGAGGTTCGGTCTGATCGCACTGACCGGCTCACCGAAACGCGCGGCGCTGGCCTTGCTCAGCAGCGCCTTGAAGGCTTCGGTGGGGATTTCCAGCAATACGCCAGGCTGGCCGGACTCGATCAGCAGGCTGGGCACCTGCAGCAGGCGTTCTTCGTACAGGCAGGGCGAGCTGGTCAGCGGCGGCAAGCCGGGCAGGGCGGCCAGATTGTGCTTGCCGAGCATGCGCTCCAGGCGCTCCGGTTTGACCGCGGTGAGCTGGCGCCCAGTCAGTTCGGCCAGGCGCGACAGATCGAGCATGTGGCTGCGCGGGTAGAGCACCAGCAGGGCACCGATGGCGTCGTCCACCAGCACGGCCTGCAGGCGTGCCTCGCTTGGCTGACCCGGTCGCTCCGCGCGTACCTGGTAGGGTACGGCGAGTTTCTCCAGCAGTTGCACAATCACGGCGGGTGCTTGTGCAGTGGCGTTGGCGGCGAGGGCGGCTTCAGTCATATCGATATCCAGCGTTGGCGCATGTGCCCCGGAGTATAACCAGCGAGGATTTGCGCAAAGGTTCGTGGCGACGGTTGTCCTGTGAACAGGTTCACACTTGACCGTATTGCTGGCCGTGACGCAACCAGCGTTCCAACAATGGAGCCACATGTTGTGGCCAATGTTGCAAAAGTGCCTGTGCGGCATCGCGTACGGCGGGCAGCAGGTCGGCATCGCGCATCAGGTCGGCGACCTTGAACTGCAGCAGACCGGTCTGCCGGGTGCCGAGCATTTCACCGGGGCCGCGTAGCTCGAGGTCCTTCTCGGCGATGATGAAACCGTCGGTGGTCTCGCGCATGATCGCCAGGCGTTCGCGGCCGAGCTGCGACAGCGGTGCGTGGTAGAGCAGCACGCAATGGCTGGCGGCGCTACCGCGACCGACTCGGCCGCGTAGCTGGTGCAGCTGGGCCAGGCCGAGGCGTTCGGGGTTCTCGATGATCATCAGGCTGGCGTTGGGCACATCGACGCCGACCTCGATTACTGTGGTGGCCACCAGCAACTGCAGCTTGCCCTGCTTGAACTCATCCATCACCGCGGCCTTCTCGGCCGGTTTCATGCGCCCGTGGATCAGCCCGACACGCAGCTCGCCCAGTGCCGCGGAAAGCTCCTCGAAGCTGGTTTCGGCGGCCTGGCAGGTAAGTTCTTCGGATTCTTCGATCAGGGTGCATACCCAGTACGCCTGGCGCCCCTGCTGGCAGGCATTGCGCACGCGCTCGATCACCTCGATGCGGCGGCTGTCGGCGATCACCAGGGTGTTGACCGGTGTACGCCCTGGCGGCAGTTCGTCGAGGATCGAAGTGTCGAGGTCGGCGTAGGCGCTCATCGCCAGGGTGCGCGGAATCGGCGTGGCAGTCATGATCAACTGGTGCGGGCTGAGGCGCCCGTCGATGCCTTTCTGGCGCAGGGCCAGGCGTTGCTGCACACCGAAGCGGTGCTGCTCGTCGATGATCACCAGGGCCAGGCGCTTGAACTTTACTTCGTCCTGGAACAGGGCATGGGTGCCGACCACCATCGGACAGCCGCCGGCAATCTGCTCCAGAGCGGCGGCGCGGGCCTTGCCCTTGAGCTTGCCGGCCAGCCAGGCGACTTCCAGGCCAAGCGGTGCCAGCCATTTGCTGAAGTTTAGAAAGTGCTGCTCGGCGAGGATTTCGGTCGGCGCCATCAGCGCCACCTGATAACCGGCCTCCAGCGCCTGCAGCGCAGCCAGTGCCGCGACCACCGTCTTGCCGGCGCCGACATCACCCTGCACCAGACGCAGCATTGGTTCGCTCTGCGCCAGGTCGTAGGCGATCTCGGCGCCCACGCGCTGCTGCGCTCCGGTGGGGGCGAAGCCGAGGTTGGCAAGGTACTGTTGCGGCAGCTTCGTTGCCGGCGGCAGCGCCGGTGCCTGTTGCGCGCGTACCTGTTCACGCAGGCGCTGCAGGGACAACTGGTGAGTCAGCAACTCTTCGAAGGCCAGGCGGTGTTGCGCCCAGTGACGGCCCTCGGCGAGTTCTTCGACATCGGCGTCCGGCGGCGGCCGGTGCAGGTAGCGGATGGCCTCGTCCAGCGGCGCCAGGCGATAGTCGCGGGCCAATTCCTCGGGCAGCCAGTCTGGCAGGCTGCGCGGGCCGAGACGCGCGAGTGCCTGCTGGCTGAGCTGGCGCAGGCGCTGTTGGGTCAAACCTTCGGTGGTCGGGTAGATGGGCGTCAGGCTCTGCTCCACCGGGGCAGGTTCGTCGCCGCTCTGTGCGCGGTACTCCGGGTGGTAGATTTCCAGGCCGGTAGCGCCGGGGCGCACTTCACCGTAGCAGCGCAGGGCGGTGCCGCGCTTGAGGCCGTCCTTCTGCGCCTGGCTGAAGTGGAAGAAGCGCAGGCTCAGCGTGCCGCTGCCGTCCTGCAGGCGTACCAGCAGGCTGCGCCGCCGGCCCATGACCACATCGGCGCCGGCAACGATGCCCTCGACCACCGCATCCTGCCCCGGGCGCAGCGCGCCGATGGGGGTGATGCGCGTGCGATCCTGGTAGCGCAGCGGCAGGTGGAACAGCACATCCTGCAGGTTTTCCAGGCCGACCTTGGCCAGTTTTTCCGCCAGCGCGGCGCCTACGCCTTTCAGCGCGGTGACGGAAACCGCTGCCAGCTCGCTCACTTCCGGCCTCAGGCGCTCTTGGTCTGCTGGCTGCGGGCGACCGAGCAGAGGCGGATGGAGTCGGCCAGCACTTCGATGGCGTTGGGCCGCGGGAAGCTGGCGCGCCAGGCGATCGCCACGGTGCGGAACGGCACCGGTGCGCTGAGCGGACGGACTTCGATCACGCCGGGCGCATAGTGGTGGCTGTCCACCGCCGAGAACGGCAGGATCGATACGCCAAGGCCGGAGGCGACCATATGGCGGATGGTCTCCAGCGAGCTGGACTCCACGGTGGTGTGCTTGCCGTGGTCATCACCGCCCTTGCGCAGGGTCGGACAGGCCTCCAGTACCTGGTCGCGGAAGCAGTGGCCTTCGCCCAGCAGCAGCAGGCTCTTGTCGTTGAGCAGCTTGGTGTCGATGGTCTCCATCGCCGCCCAGGGGTGGCCGGTCGGCAGCAGGGCGTAGAACGGTTCGTCGTACAAAGGCTTGGTCAGTACATCGGCCTCCTGGAACGGCAGGGCGATGATGATGGCGTCGAGTTCACCGGTGCGCAGTTTGTCGCGCAGGATATGGGTGAAGTTTTCCTCGATGTACAGCGGCATGTCCGGGGCGACCCGGTGCAACTGCGGAATCAGGTGCGGGAACAAGTAGGGGCCAACGGTGTAGATGGCGCCGATCTTCAGAGGCGCAGCCAACTGGTTCTTTCCGGCCTGGGCCAGCTCGCGAATACCCTGGGCCTGCTCCAGCACCTTCTGCGCCTGGGTGACAATGCCTTCACCGACCGGGGTCAGTCGCACGGCGCTCTTGCTGCGCTCGAAGATCAGCACGCCAAGCTCGTCCTCCAGCTTTTTCACGCCCACCGACAGGGTCGGTTGGCTGACGTGGCAGCGCTCGGCGGCGCGGCCGAAATGCTGTTCCTGGGCGAGGGTGACGATGTACCGCAGTTCGGTGAGGGTCATAGTGTTTATCCATTAAATTGCCGACAAGCATAGCCTTTGCAAACAGATGAACCAACCGGGCTAATAGACTGTTGCAAAACTATCTCGCCTTTGGCGTCTGCATCGCCCTACCACCGGCGTCCATGCGCTGCGCTGACGGCTGCAAACGGCCTGTTACACTGCGCCGTCGCCTAGAAGTCGTGGAGAAAAGTATGTCGGGATGCAACAGCTTGCTGATTGCCGGATGCGGGGATGTCGGTACCCGTCTTGGTCTGCGTATGGCCGAACAGGGCTGGCGCGTGCTGGGCCTGCGCCGCAATGTGGCCGCATTGCCAGCTGCCATCGAACCGTTGGCGGGCGACCTGCATGCCGATGCTTGTCCGCCGGATTGGCCGCAGGGGCCGCTGGGTTACCTGGTGTATTGCGCGGCGGCCATCCAGCACGACGAAGCGGGCTACCGCGCTGCTTATGTCGATGGCCTGCGCCGTGTGCTGGGCTGGCTGGCGCAGCATGGTCAGCGACCACGGCGCATCCTGTTCGCCTCCAGCAGCGGGGTGTATGGGCAGCAGGAGGGCGAATGGATCGACGAAGATTCTCCGGCCGAGGCCCAGAGTTTCTCTGCGGTGATCATGCGTGAGGCCGAGCGCGTCGCGTTGGACAGTGGCCTGCCGGCGACCACGGTACGCTTGACCGGCCTTTATGGCCCCGGCCGTGAGTGGTTGCTGAGCCAGGTGCGCGGTGGCTATCGCGTTAGCGAGACGCCGCCGCTGTACGGCAACCGCATTCATGTCGATGATGCAGCGGGGCTGCTCGCTACGCTGTTGCAGGCAGACGTTGCCGGTAAGCCATTGGCCGATTGCTATCTGGGTGTCGATGACGAGCCGGCGCCACTACACGAAGTAGTCGCTTGGCTGCGTGAGCAACTGGGCGTCAGCCACTGGAGTGACGAGCAGCGCGTGCGCCGCGCTGGCAGCAAGCGTTGCAGCAATGCCCGCGCTCGCGCGCTGGGTTGGACGCCGCAGTATCCCAGTTACCGCGAGGGTTATGCGGCGATCCTGCGGGACCAATGAAAAGTCAGGCCTGCACTGATCAGCGGCGTTTGAGTAACCAACGTTGTGGGCCGGGCTGGTACTCGGGCATCTCGTCGAACTGGGCACGGTTCTGTGCTTCGAAGATGCGCAGCTGATTGCCTTCATGCACGAATAGCCAGGGGCTACCCTGGTCGCCAGCCTGCAGCCAGAGGCTGTCATGTTCGCCGCTCATGGCCGCGCAGTCGCCCGCCAGACACAGGGCGAAGCGTTCGGCGCCGGGCAGGCCCTGCACCTGGCCGTCGCTGTTGAAGCGCACCAGGCCGCCCTGACCCAAACCTTCTTCGATCAGCCACTCGCCGCCCAGGTAGTCGCGGTACAGCGCCTGTTCAAAGCTGCTGCCCAGGGCCCTGGGTTCGCTGGGGTTGTCGACGCGGGTAAAGTGCTGCTCGGGCCAGTAACCGCTGGCGATCTGTACCAGCTCGCCATTCTGTACCGCTAGTTGTTCCTTGTAGTCGCCGTAGAAGGTGACTTGCCAACGGCCCTCACCGGCGCTCTGCAGCCTGCCCTCGGCCAGCTCGAAGCCATTGCTGTAGCTGGCCTGCTGCCGCTCGGGGGCGATGTGCCATTCGAGGTTGGGGCCATAGGCGAGCAGGGCTTCACGCAGGCGACCGCTTTCGCGGGCGGCATCGATGGCTGCCTGGTTGATCCAGGTTCCGCTCGGGTCGTTGTTGGGCTTACTGGCACAGCCGGCCAGCAGGGCCGCGCAGAGCAGCAGGGGAAGCAGACGCATGGCGATCTCCATGCTGGGAGAGGAGGGAAGAGCGGGGCCTCAGGCCCCGCTGCGGCGCGCTTATTCCAGAACCAGAATAGCGTCCATTTCCACCAGCGAACCACGCGGCAGAGCGGCAACACCGATGGCGGCACGAGCCGGGTAGGGTTGTTCGAAATAGCGGCCCATGATCTCGTTGACCTTGGCGAAGTGCGAGAGGTCGGTGAGGAAGATGTTCAGCTTGACGATGTCCTTGAACGAACCGCCGGCGGCTTCGGCAACGGCCTTGAGGTTCTCGAACACCTGCACGGTCTGTGCTTCGAAGCCTTCGACCAGCTCCATGCTCACCGGGTCCAGTGGGATCTGGCCGGACATGTAGACGGTGTTGCCGGCCTTGATGGCCTGGGAGTAAGTGCCGATGGCGGCTGGGGCCTTGTCGCTGGTGATGACGGTCTTGCTCATGAATCGCTCCTTGTGAGAACTGGCTGGGTCGAGCGCCCAGCCTACAGACTGGAAACAGGGGAACTGTGTCAGGCGCGTACTCGGGTGATACGCATCACGCCCTTGAGGGCGCGCAGTTTCTTGATCACGCGGGCCAGGTGCACACGGTCATGCACGCTGACCACCAGTTGCACGACGCTGATGCGGCCGTCGCGTTCGTCCATGCTGATCTTCTCGATGTTGCCATCGGCCGCGTTGACGCTGCCGGCCAGCAACGCGATCAGGCCGCGCTGGTGCTCCAGCTCGACGCGCAGCTCGACGTTGAACTCGCCGGTGACATCCTTGGCCCAGTTGAGCTGGATGCATTTTTCCGGGTTGTGGCGGATGTCGACGATGTTCCGGCACGTCTCCATGTGCACCACCATGCCCTTGCCGGCGGACAGGTAGCCGACGATGGGGTCGCCTGGGATTGGCGTACAGCACTTGGCGTAGCTCATCACCAGGCCTTCGGTGCCGCGAATCGCCAGCGGGCCCTCGCTGCTCGGCAGGGTCTCGTCGCCGCTCTCGGCCAGCAGGCGGCGGGCGACGACATAGGCCATGCGGTTGCCCAGGCCGATATCTTCGAGCAGGTCCTCGATGACTTCCTGGCGGTATTCGCCGAGCACTGTCTGAATGCGCTCGGGGGAAATCTTCTCCAGGTGCGTATCGAAGCTGGCCAGCACCTTGTTCAGCAGGCGTTCGCCGAGGTTGATGGATTCGGAGCGGCGCTGCTGCTTGAGGGCGTGGCGGATGTGGGTGCGCGCCTTGCCGGTGACCACGAAGTTGAGCCAGGCCGGATTCGGGCGCGCGCCCGGTGCAGTGACGATTTCCACCGTCGAGCCGCTTTCCAGCGCTTGCGATAGCGGCGCCAGGCGACGATTGATGCGACAGGCGATGCAGGTGTTGCCGACGTCGGTGTGCACTGCATAGGCGAAGTCGACCGCGGTGGAACCTTTGGGCAGCTCCATGATGCGGCCCTTGGGCGAGAACACGTAGACCTCGTCCGGAAACAGGTCGATCTTCACGCTCTCGATAAATTCCAGAGAATTACCCGCTCTCTGCTGGAGTTCGAGTACACCCTTGACCCATTGCCGAGCGCGGGCGTGGTTACCCTTGGGCGCTTCGTCCTCGTTGGACTTGTACAGCCAGTGCGCGGCGATGCCGTTGTTGGCCATCTCCTCCATCTCGCGGGTGCGGATCTGGATCTCGATGGGCACGCCGTGCATGCCGAATAGCGTGGTGTGCAGCGACTGGTAGCCGTTGGCCTTGGGAATCGCGATGTAATCCTTGAAGCGGCCCGGCAAGGGTTTATACAAATTGTGCACTGCGCCGAGCACGCGGTAGCAGGTGTCGACCTTGTCGACGATGATGCGGAAGGCGTAGACGTCCATGATCTCGTTGAACGCCTTACGTTTGCCGCGCATCTTCTGGTAGATGCTGTAGAGGTGCTTCTCGCGGCCGATCACTTCGCCTTCCATGCCCTCGCGTTGCAGGCACATCTGGATCGATTCCTCGATCTTGGCGACGATTTCCTTGCGGTTGCCCCGAGCGCGGCGCACAGCGGCGCGAATGCGCTCGGAGCGCATCGGGTGCATGGCCTTGAAGCCCAGGTCCTCGAACTCCACGCGCATGTTGTGCATGCCCAGCCGGTTGGCGATGGGTGCGTAGATTTCCAGGGTTTCCTTGGCGATGCGCCGGCTCTTCTCGTGCGGCATGGCATCGAGGGTGCGCATGTTGTGCAGGCGGTCGGCGAGCTTGACCAGAATCACGCGGATGTCGCGGGCCATGGCCATTGCCATCTTCTGGAAGTTCTCGGCCTGCGCCTCGGCCTTGGTCTCGAAGTTCATCTGGGTCAGTTTGCTGACCCCGTCGACCAGTTCGGCCACGGTTTCGCCGAACTGCGCGTTGAGCGCTTCCTTGGCGATACCAGTGTCTTCGATGACGTCGTGCAGCATGGCGGCCATCAGGCTCTGATGATCCATGTGCATTTCGGCGAGGATGCTGGCCACGGCCAGCGGATGGGTCACGTAGGCTTCGCCACTGCGGCGGCGTTGACCATCATGCGCCTGTTCGGCGTAGAAGTAGGCTCGGCGTACCAGGTTGACCTGGTCATGGCCGAGATAGGCCGAAAGTCGGTCGGCGAGAGCGTCTATGCCAGCCATGGGAGACTCTCCCGTTGGCAGCTGTGGCCCTGCGCCGCGCGACTTCGACCCGGCATCATCGACTTACAGAGGCTCGTTGGCCTCTTCCTCGAAGGCAGCGAACAGCGGTTCTTCTTCGACGATGTCTTCCTGGGCGACGACTTCATAGTCCACCAGGCCGGCAGCGATTTCGCGCAGGGCAACTACGGTGGGCTTGTCGTTTTCCCAAGCCACTTTCGGCTCTTTGCCGCCGGTGGCCAGCTGGCGCGAACGCTTGGTCGCGAGCATGACCAGTTCGAAGCGGTTATCAACGTTGTCCAGGCAATCTTCGACGGTAACGCGAGCCATGGTGTTCCTCGTAACGTGTGCGGATAAGCTTGGCCCGAGCGGGCGAGCGGACTGAATAGTCTAAAAAATCACCAGCGACAATGGAAGCGCTGTTTTACGCCAGCAGTTCGCTGAGCAGGCCGGCATGGCGCTGTTGTTGCTGCGTTTGCGACAACTGGTTGCTCCGGAAGATGGCTTTCAGGTCGCTCAGGGCGTGGTTGAAGTCGTCGTTGATCACCAGGTAGTCGTACTCGACGTAGTGGCTCATTTCGCTGACTGCTTCGCGCATGCGCCGCTCGATGATCTCGCCGCTGTCCTGTCCGCGATTGGTCAGGCGGTGGCGCAGCGCTTCCTGGGTCGGCGGCAGGATGAAGATGGATTTGGCCTGCGGCATCAGCTTGCGCACCTGCTGCGCGCCCTGCCAGTCGATTTCCAGAATCAGGTCGAAGCCTTCGGCCAGCGTCTGCTCGACCCATTTCTGCGAAGTACCGTAAAGGTTATCGAATACCTGGGCATGTTCGAGGAACTCGCTGCGTTCGAGCATGGCGTTGAACTGCGCATGGTCGACGAAGTGGTAGTTCACCCCATCCACTTCGCCCGGGCGCATGGCGCGAGTGGTGTGCGAGACCGAAACGCGAATCTGCGCTTCGCTGTCGATCAGGGCCTTGACCAGGCTGGTCTTGCCGGCGCCGGAGGGGGCGGAAACGATGTAGAGGGTGCCGATGGTGGCCATTAGAGCTTCCTGAGCAAATCTTGGTGGGCGTGAAAACGTAGCGAGCGACGGCTAGACAAGGCGAAATCAGGTGAGAAAGCGGAGTTTACGACGGTAAATGAGCATTTCGAACCTGATTTAAACGCGGTATAGCCTAGCGCAGCAGTTTTCACTCGATGTTCTGCACTTGCTCGCGCATCTGCTCGATAAGCACCTTGAGGTTGACCGCAGCCTGTGTGCTGCGTGTATCGAACGCCTTGGAGCCGAGGGTATTGGCCTCGCGGTTGAGTTCCTGCATGAGGAAGTCCAGGCGTCGCCCGGCAGCACCGCCGGCCTTGAGCACGCGGCGCACTTCGCTGACGTGGGTGCTGAGGCGATCCAGCTCCTCGGCCACGTCGCTCTTCTGCGCGAGCAGCACCAGCTCCTGCTCCAGACGTTGCGGATCGAGCTCGGCCTGCATCTCGGCGAAGCGGGTTTCGATCTTCTGGCGCTGGCCGGCGAGCATCTGCGGCACCAGTTCGCGCAAGGCGGCGACTTCGTCGAGGATGCTGTCGAGGCGCTCGTTGAGCAGCTTGGCCAGTTCGGCACCTTCGCGGGCGCGGCCGGCCTTGAGTTCGCCCAGCGCCTGGTCAAACAGCTTCAGTGCAGCGGCGTTGAGTGTCTGCGGGTCGGCCGAGTCGGCCACCAGCACCCCAGGCCAGGCCAGCACTTCCAGCGGGTTGAGCGGAGCCGGTTGCTGGATCAGTGCGGCGACCTGCTCGGCGGCGTTGATCAACTGACGCGCGCGCTCGCTGTCGACCTGCAGTTGCTTGCCGACACTTTCTTCGGCGAAGCGCAGTGTGCATTCCACCTTGCCGCGCGACAGACCCTGGCGCAGTGCTTCGCGCACTGCGCCTTCCAGATCGCGGAAAGCTTCCGGCAGGCGCAGGTGCGGCTCGAGGTAACGGTGGTTGACCGAGCGCAACTCCCAGCTCAGGGTGCCGTGGGCAGTTGCCTGCTCGTTGCGGGCAAAGGCCGTCATGCTGTGAACCATAGGATACCTCGTGGAAGTCGGCTCGAAAAACGCAAGATTGTAGCGCAGTGAATCGACCCTACCCAATTCGGCATGTCGCCGCAGTCGCCCGGCCTCTATAATGCGCACTGTTTTCACTTAATGAAGTAGGTATCGCTCGATGAAACGTCCCAGTGGCCGCGCCGCCGATCAGTTGCGCTCGATTCGCATCACCCGCAACTACACCAAGCACGCCGAGGGCTCTGTGCTCGTGGAGTTCGGCGATACCAAGGTGATCTGCACCGTCAGTGTCGAATCCGGCGTACCGCGTTTCCTCAAGGGGCAGGGCCAGGGCTGGTTGACTGCCGAATACGGCATGCTGCCGCGCGCCACCGGCGAGCGTAACCAGCGCGAGGCCAGCCGTGGCAAGCAGGGTGGTCGTACCCTGGAAATCCAGCGCCTGATCGGTCGCTCGCTGCGCGCGGCGCTGGACATGAGCAAGCTGGGCGAGAACACCCTGTACGTCGACTGCGACGTGATCCAGGCCGACGGCGGTACCCGTACCGCATCCATCACCGGTTCCATGGTGGCGCTGATCGATGCCCTGAAAGTGCTGAAGAAGCGTGGCGCGCTGAGAGGTGAGCCGCTCAAGCAGATGATCGCTGCGGTGTCTGTCGGCATCTACCAGGGCGAGCCGGTGCTGGACCTGGACTACCTGGAAGATTCTGCCGCCGAGACCGATCTCAACGTGGTGATGACCAACGCCGGCGGCTTCATCGAGGTACAGGGCACAGCCGAAGGCGTGCCGTTCCAACCTGACGAGTTCAACGCCATGCTGGCGCTGGCGCAGAAGGGCATGAACGAGATCTTTGAACTGCAGAAGGCCGCTCTGGTCGACTGAAACCAGTAACGAGCAAGGAGCACCAGGATGAATGACGATATGCAAAACCCGCTGCCGACGCCAAGTAAGGAGGCGCGTCAGTGGGCCATGTTCTGTCACTTCGCCGCGTTTCTCGGCTTGGTGTTCCCTTTCGGTAATCTGCTCGGCCCGCTGATCGTCTGGCAGATCAAGAAGGATTTCGACCCCTTCGTCGATGCGCAGGGCAAGGAAGCGCTGAACTTCCAGATTAGCGTGGCGCTGGCCGCCGTGGTCTGTTTCATCCTGATGGTGGTGGTGATCGGCTTCCCGCTGCTGATGCTGCTGGGTCTGGCCGCGTTGGTGCTGACCATCATCGCCGGTATCAAGGCCAACGAAGGGCGGAACTATCGCTACCCGTTCAGTTGGCGTTTGGTGAAGTAAACCTGCGCGCAACAAAAAGCCGGCGATCAGCCGGCTTTTTCATACCAGTTGCCCGTCGATCAGACGCTGAGAATCCAGTCGTAATCGACGATCAGCGGCGCATGCTGAGAGAAGCGCGGCTGGCGCGGCAAACGGGCGCTACGCACGCTGCGGCGCATGCCCGGCGTGAGCAACTGGTAGTCGAAGCGATAGCCCAGGTTAAGCATTTCCGCCTGCTCGTTATCCGGCCACCAGCTGAACTGGTCGCCTTCACGGCTGACTTCGCGCAGGGCATCGACATAACCCATGTTGCCAACCACCTCATCCATCCAGGCGCGTTCGGGCGCCAGGAAGCCTGGTGATTGCTGGCAGTCGCGCCAGTTCTTCACATCCATCTTCTGGTGCGCTACGTGCAGCGAGCCGCAGTAGATGTACTCGCGACGCTTGCGCCGTTGCTTGTCCAGATAATGGGTGAAATCGTCCATGAACTTGAATTTCTGATTCAAGCTTTCGTCACCGTCCCGCCCACTGGGCAGAAGCAGGGTGGCGATGCTGACTTTGTCAAAATCTGCCTGCAGGTAGCGCCCGTAGCGATCGGCCATCTCGAAGCCGAGGCCGCTGATCACCGCCTTGGGTTGCAATCGCGAGTAGAGTGCCACGCCACCTTGGCTGGGCACTTCACCGTCGCATGCATAGAGGAAATAACCATCCAGCTGGAAGGCTTGGTCGTCCATTTCAAAGGCAGAGGCACGGGTGTCTTGCAGGCAGATCACGTCGGCATTCTGGGCTTGCAGCCAACTGAGCAAACCTCGCTCGGCCGCAGCCTGAATACCATTCACGTTCACACTGATGATCCGCATAAATGGCCCCCAAAAACACATGCATGTATGATACCCGAGCTCACCTCATTTAGCTAAATCCGTGCCGTCCGGGACTTTTCATGCAAGCGTACCAGCGCGATTTCATTCGTTTTGCCATCGAGCGCGGGGTTCTGCGTTTTGGCCAGTTCACTCTCAAGTCCGGGCGCACCAGCCCCTATTTCTTCAACGCCGGCCTGTTTGACAGCGGTCTGGCGTTGGCGCAGCTGGGGCGTTTCTACGCGGCGGCAATCGTCGACAGCGGCATTGATTTTGACGTGCTGTTCGGCCCGGCCTACAAGGGCATTCCGCTGGCGGCGACCACTGCCGTGGCGCTGGCCGAGCATCATCAGCGCGATCTGCCCTGGTGCTTCAACCGCAAGGAAGCCAAGGACCATGGCGAGGGCGGCACCCTGGTCGGTGCGCCACTCAAGGGCCGTGTGTTGATCGTCGATGACGTGATCACCGCCGGTACCGCGATCCGCGAAGTGATGCAGATCATCCAGGGCCAGGGCGCCCAGGCCGCCGGCACGCTGATCGCGCTGAATCGCCAGGAGCGCGGCCAGGGCGATCTTTCTGCCATCCAGGAAGTCGAACGCGATTTCGGCATGCCCGTAGTGAGCATCGTGTCACTCGAACAGGTACTGGAATATCTGGCAGGGGATGCTGAACTGAAGCAATATCTGCCGGCTGTCGAAACCTATCGCGCCAAGTACGGAATCTAGCCCTAGCACAAGGTAGTCCTGATGCCTGCACCGTTCCTGACCCGCTGTACGCTGCTCTGTAGCTTGCTACTGCCGCTGTCTGGAGTGGCTGCCGAGCTGTATCGCTACGTTGATGACAAGGGTGTGACGGTGCTCAGTCGTCAGGGTGTGCCGCCTGAGTTCATCGGAAAGGGTTATGAGGTACTCAATGATCAGGGCCGTGTCGTGCGGGTGATCCCGCCGGCCCCGACGCCTGAGGAGTTCGCCCGTATGCAGGCGGACAAGGCACGCGCCAGCAGCGATGCTCAATTGCTGCGGCTGTACACCAATCTTGATGATGTCGACCGTGCCCGCGAGCGCAAGCTGGCCGAGCTCGACAGCGTCACCAGTGTCGCTCGCGGCAATCTGCAGTCGGTGCGTACCCAGCAGGCCAACCTGCAGAGCCAGGCCGCCGACCACGAGCGTGCCGGGCGCCAGGTGCCGGAGCATTTGCTGGCGCAGATCAATAACCTCAAGGAAGAGCAGCAGCGTCTGCAGCGCGATATCGCCCGCTACAAGGAAATCCGCACTCAAGCCGAGGCTGGTTTCAGCGCTGATCGCGCGCGCTTGGCCGAGTTGTTTGGCGAACCGCAGAAAAAGCCCTAGGGCTTAGCTATTCAGCCTTGCGGTTGAGTCTTCTCGAAACTCCCGATCTTTTCCCTGAGCCACTGCGGCAGCGGTGCGCTGCTGCGTGTCGCGCCGTCTGCGTGAACATAGACGATTTCGCCGCTGGTCAGCAGCTCGCCGTCGCGCCAGATGCCGAGCGCAAAGGTCAGGCTGGATCGGCCCAGACGCGCGCTGCGGATGCCGATCTGCAGTTGGTCGTCGAAGCGCGCCGGAGCACGGTATTCGAGCAAGGTGCGGATTGCGAAAAAATCGCCGCCGTCCTGTGCCAGGTCACCGGGGTAGGCGACTCCCAGCGCACGGAAGTATTCGGTGATGGCCACGTCGGCGTAGGTCAGGTAGTGGCCGTTGAAGACGATGCCTTGCGGATCGACTTCGGCCCAGCGCACGCGTAAGGCGTGGAAGAAACTGAACTGGCTGGGTTCGGGCAAGCTGCTCATGGGGGTTCCTTGTCAGGGGTACCTGGTGAGCGTGCATGTTGAGGAGGGTTGCGGCAAGTTCGAGTCGGTGTGCGGATGGCTTGCGATAAGGCCGCTCGATGGTTTGGGTAGGGTGCGCTATGCGCACCGTTCGGGTCGCCATGCGTGCATGAATGGGGGATTCATGGTGCCCACTTCCCTCTCCCGCCCTGCGGGCACCCTCTCCCGGAGGGAGAGGGGCATCAGAAAGCCGCGTTCGCGGCTTGCTTTTAGGGGCGCTTGCGGTTGCTGATCATGGTGCCGTTGCCGATATCGGTGAAGATCTCCAGCAACACGGCATTGGGTACACGACCATCGATGATGTGCGAGCTGGTCACGCCACCCTGCACCGCTTCCAGGGCGCATTTGATCTTCGGCAGCATGCCGCCGTAGATGGTGCCGTCGGCGATCAGTTCGTTGACCTGCTCGGTGTTCAGGCCGGTGAGCACTTCGCCCTGCTTGTTCATCAGGCCGGCGATGTTGGTCAGCAGCATCAGCTTCTCGGCTTTCAGTGCTTCGGCCACCTTGCCGGCCACCAGGTCGGCATTGATGTTGTAGGACTCGCCATCCGGGCCGACGCCGATGGGCGCGATGACCGGGATGAAGTCGCCCTTGGCCAGCATGTTGAGCAGGTCGGTGTTGATCCCGGTGACCTCGCCGACATGACCGATATCGATGATTTCCGGCTGGGTCATCTCCGGTGTCTGACGGCTGACCTTGAGCTTGCGCGCGCGGATCAGGCCGGCATCCTTGCCGGTCAGGCCGATGGCGCTGCCGCCATGCTGGTTGATCAGGTTGACGATGCTCTTGTTGACCTGCCCACCCAGCACCATTTCCACCACGTCCATGGTGGCGGTGTCAGTCACGCGCATGCCGTCGATGAAGTGACTCTCGATGGACAGCCGCTTGAGCAGATCGCCGATCTGCGGGCCGCCACCGTGTACCACCACCGGGTTGATGCCGACCGCCTTCATCAGCACGATGTCGCGGGCGAAGCCCTGCTTGAGTTCCTCGCTCTCCATGGCGTTGCCGCCGTACTTGATCACCAGGGTCTTGCCGACGAAGCGGCGGATATAGGGCAGGGCTTCGGACAGTACCTTGGCAACTTGGGCAGCGGCGTCACGCTCGAGGGTCATGCAGGGGCTCCTGGAACAAATCGGTCAAAAGGGCAGTTGCAGGTCGGGGGCGACCTTGAGCAGTTGTGCGCGGAACACGTCCTGGATGCGCTCCAGCTCTTCCTGGGTGTCGGCCTCGAAGCGCAGCACCAGCAACGGTGTGGTGTTGGAGGCGCGGATCAGGCCCCAGCCCTTGGGGTAGTCGACGCGTACACCGTCGATGCTGGTGATGTTCGCCTCGCCCCATTGGCCTTCACGCTGCAGGCGCTCGATCATGCCGAACTTGGTCTGTTCGGTGACCTTGATGTTGATTTCCGGTGTGGAAATGTCGCTGGGGAAGGCACTGAACACCTGCTCGGCGTTGCGTTTTTCGAGGCTGAGAATTTCCAGCAGACGGGCAGCGCTGTAGATACCGTCGTCGAAACCGTACCAGCGCTCCTTGAAGAAGATGTGACCGCTCATCTCGCCGGCCAGCAGGGCACCGGTTTCCTTCATTTTCTTCTTGATCAGCGAGTGGCCGGTCTTCCACATCACCGGGCGACCACCGTAGCCGCTGATCAGCGGGGTCAGGCGACGGGTGCATTTGACGTCGAAGATGATGTCGGCGCCGGGGTTACGTGAGACCACGTCCTTGGCGAACAGCATCAGCAGGCGGTCGGGGTAGACGATGTTGCCGGTGTTGGTCACCACGCCGACACGGTCGCCGTCGCCGTCGAAGGCCAGGCCCAGGTCGGCGTTTTCCGCTTTGACGCGGGCGATCAGGTCGACCAGGTTCTCCGGCTTGCCCGGGTCCGGGTGGTGGTTGGGGAAGGTGCCGTCCACTTCGCAGAACAGCGGAATCACGCTGCAACCCAGGGCTTCGATCAGTTGCGGGGCGATCACGCCTGCGGCGCCGTTGCCGCAGTCGACCACTACGCGCAGCGGCTTGGCCAGGGCGATATCGTCGCGAATGGTCTTGAAGTAGCGCGGCAGCACGTCGACCTGCTGCACGCTGCCGACGCCTGTGGCCAGGTCGTTGTTGTCCAGGCGGGTCTTCAGCGCGAGGATCTGCTCGTTGGCCAGGGTATCGCCGGCGATGATGATCTTGAAGCCGTTGTAGTCCGGTGGATTGTGGCTGCCAGTGAGCATCACGGCCGAGCGGCCCTCCAGCACGTTGGCGGCGAAGTAGACGACTGGAGTCGGCACCATGCCGATATCGGTGACTTCGCAGCCGCAGTCGAGCAGACCTTGTACCAGTTGCTGCAGCAGTTCCGGGCCGGAGAGGCGGCCGTCACGGCCGACGATGACCTTGGGCTCGCCCTGAGCCAGGCTCTGCGAGCCGATGGCGCGGCCGATCCAGTAGGCGTATTCGGCGGTCAGGGTGTCGCCCACCACGCCACGGATGTCGTAGGCGCGGAAAATGTCAGCGGGAAGTTTCGGGGCGCTTTGGCTAGTGCTCATTGCGGGGCTCTGCTCCAGTCCCAGGAGATCCTGGTCTTCATCGAGAATGTCGATATCGAGGATATCGGTGTCCTGAAACAGCGGGTCGACCAACTCGGCTGGCTTGGCTGCCGGCTGAACGGCGGGGGCCGCGGCTGTTCCTTTAGCGGGGGTACTGCTGCCTTCAGCGCTACTGCGGCGCGGTAATCGTGCCAGGCTTTGGGCCAGCGCATCGAGCGCCGGAATGCTGAGGCTGAAGGCTTTGACGTTCTTACCCGCAGAGAGTTCTTTGAGCATTTGCCCAAGCTGCTGGGCGTCGAGATTGACGCGCCGCTGCAGCGCGCCCTGAACCAGGATCATGCCGATCAGGGCGCCGCCCACTGCAAGCAGGAACGCGAGGCCGAGCATTGCCGGAGCAATGCTGCCTTGAGTCAGGCTGGGGCCGGGGGTGAAGCTGATCTTCCAGTAAGGGTTACCGGTAGAGAAGGTCTGCGCAGCGGCAGCGTCGCCTGCCTGGCCGCGCTGTAGGAGCACCTGTGCCGGCGTGTTGGCGAACTGCTGCACCAGCTGCACCTGGCCATACTCGGCGGGTAGCGCCGGCACAGCTGCGAGTACGCGCTGCAGGTCGAAGGCCAGCAGCAGCGTACCCTGTGCCGGCTGGCTCTCACTCAGGCGTAGCGCGACGGCGCTATAGGCCAGCCAGCGCTCACCCACACGATAGGCTTCGGTGGCGGCTTGCTGACCGCTTTCAGTGCGGCGCAGCATATCCAGACCGGCGAAGTTCATCGGCGCGGCACGGGAGGTGTTCTGTACCGCTTCGCCGCGGCGATTGAGGTGGGCATCGATCACGCCGTCCCAGTAGCCCAGGCGCCGTTCGGCTTCGCTGACCCGCAGGTTGTCGCCGCTCTGCAGTGCTTGCAACAGCTCAGGGTTGCGAGCCGCGGCGAGGCTGTCGGCCTGCAATTGCTTGAGCGCCTGCTGCACGGCAGCGGCCTGGCTGGTGCCGATGGCCTGCACCAGCTCTGTCTGGCGTGCCTGGCTGCTGCTGTTGTCGGCAAACCACAACAACGCGGCGCCTGCGGCCCCGCCGATCAGGGCAGCCAGCAGGCCGGGTAGCAGTGCGCCCAGCGAGGGGTTCGCCGTTTTGCCCTTGGGCTTGCTCGGCACCAGGCTGGCAGCCGTGTCGGCTTCCTTGGCAGTACGCTTGAAGAGTTTCACGTGGGTGCTCCTCGGCGGGTCGTCCTGTGGGGTGTGAATCAGTGGCTACCGGAGTGGCCGAAGCCGCCAGCACCACGTTGGGTCTCGTCGAACTGCTCGACCAGCTCGAAATGCGCCTGCACCACCGGTACCAGCACCAACTGCGCGATGCGCTCGCCGATGGCGATGGTGAAAGGCGTCTGGCCGCGGTTCCAGCACGACACCATCAGCTCGCCCTGGTAGTCCGAGTCGATCAGGCCGACCAGGTTGCCGAGCACGATGCCGTGTTTGTGGCCCAGGCCCGAACGCGGCAGGATCATCGCCGCCAAGCCTGGATCGCCGATGTAGATCGACAGGCCGGTGGGAATCAGCACGGTCTGGCCTGGCTCGAGGACGATCTCTTCCTTGAGCATGGCGCGCAGGTCGAGGCCGGCGGAGCCCGGCGTGGCGTATTGTGGCAGCGGGAATTCCTGGCCGAGGCGAGGGTCGAGGATCTTGGCTTGCAGAGCGTGCATGGTCAGTTCTTGTTCAGTCGTTCGGCGATAAGGGTGATCAACTGGCGGGCGATCTTGCCCTTGCTGGTCTGGGCGAAGCTGGTTGGCTGCAGCCCACGGTCGATCACGGTGATGGCGTTCTCTTCACTATTGAAGCCGATGCTGGGGTTGGCTACATCATTGGCGACGATCAGATCGAGATTCTTGTCGCGCAGTTTGCGCGAGGCGTACTCCAGCAGGTTCTCGGTTTCGGCGGCGAAGCCTACGCTGAACGGGCGATCCTCGCGGCCGGCGATGGTGGCGAGGATATCCGGGTTGCGCACCATTTGCAGGAGCATCCCTTCGCCGCTGGTGGGGTCTTTCTTCAATTTGTGCTGAGCGACCACTTCCGGGCGGTAGTCGGCCACCGCGGCGGCGGCGATCAGCACGTCGCAGGGCATGGCGGCTTCGCAGGCCGCGAGCATGTCGCGGGCGCTGACCACGTCGATGCGGCTGACCCGATCCGGCGTCGGCAGGTGCACCGGCCCGCTGACCAGGGTCACGCGGGCGCCGGCCTCGGCAGCGGCCTCGGCCAGGGCGAAGCCCATCTTGCCGGAGCTGTGGTTGGTGATGTAGCGCACCGGGTCGATGTTTTCCTGGGTCGGGCCGGCGGTAATGAGGATATGCAGGCCATCGAGCGCCTGGCGCTGGAAACAATCGGCGGCCAGCAGGGCCAGGTCGTTGGGCTCGAGCATGCGACCGAGGCCGACATCACCGCAGGCCTGGCTACCGGAGGCTGGGCCGAACAGGCGCATGCCGCGACTTTGCAGCAGTCCCAGGTTGGCTTGGGTGGCTGCGTCGCGCCACATGGCCTGGTTCATCGCCGGAGCCAGGGCAATCGGCGCATCGGTGGCCAGCACCAGCGTGGTCAGCAGGTCGTTGGCCACACCCTGGGCCAGGCGCGCGATGAGGTCGGCGGTGGCTGGCGCGATGAGGATCAGATCGGCCCAGCGCGCCAGCTCGATATGACCCATCGCGGCTTCGGCGGCGGGGTCGAGCAGGTCGAGGTGCACAGGGTGGCAGGACAGTGCCTGCAGGGTCAGCGGGGTGATGAACTCGCGCCCGCCCTGGGTCATCACCACGCGGACTTCGGCGCCTTGATCCTTGAGTCGGCGAACCAGTTCGGCGCTCTTGTAGGCAGCAATACCGCCCCCGACGCCGACGATGATGCGTTTGCGATACAGCCGCTGCATAGGCTTGCCTTTTATAAACCGGTGGATGTGCGCCACGTGACCAACGCCTCCCCTGGCCGGCCCCGTGTAAAGTCGGGTAGGGATAGGCCATTGCTGGCCCATCCCCCCCTAAGAACCGTACGTGCGGCTTTCACCGCATACGGCTCAAGCCTACGTGAAACCAAGTAGCTTGGCCGGCAACGTACGGAGGTGCGTCGGATTCTACAGCTATAAACCGCTAAACCGTAGAGGTGTATCTTTTTGCTGGCTATGAAGCCGCGCGTGGCAGTTTGGATGAAGCAATACGCGGTTTTGCAGATTGTCCGAACCGCCGTCCACACGTCTTATGACGTGATGGTCATGCCATCCGGTTTCCTTGCTCACCGCTTGCCCACACGAGGCGCAAACACCCCGCTGTCTGCGGAAGAGGCTGAGAATTTGTCCTCGATAACGCAGCTTGTGCTGCATTCGCTGGACTCTCAGTGCCTCCCACTTCAGTTCGTGTTCCGCGTCGTAGGGGTTGTAGTCCCCCGGAAGACGTTTGTGGCGCACGATTGCGGTTCCCGCCAACAGGTATAGCCGGCGGTACTGCTTTTCTCCCTTACCATTCTTGTAGGGGTACGCGAACACCCAGCTCTGCCCGCCTATGGATCGGAAGTATTTATTCCTGATCCAGTCAGCTGACTTCCTCGGATGCCTACGCTTCACCCACCTCCAGATTCGCCAAAAGATCAGGTGATCCAGCTTGCTGAAGGTTTCCTTTGCCACGACCGGGGAGTGATATTGCGCCCACCCCTTCAGTACCGGGTTCAGTTGGCCGATCAACGCTTCCTGCGTCATAGCCCCGCTGCTTTTGATGATCTCGCGTACCTTCCGATAGAACGCCGAGGCGTTCTTCTTCGAGGGTTTGATCAGCAGTTTGGCCTTCCTGCGTGGTGACTTCGGCACGTACTTCCTGAAGTTCCACCCCAGAAAATCGAAGCCCTGGTGAATGTGCGTGATGTGCGTTTTCTCCCGGGACAGCTCAACCCCTCGTGCTGACAGGAATTGCTCTACCCAGGGCTTGACCTCTTCCTCCAGCAGCTTTTTCGAAGCCGCCAGGATCACGAAGTCGTCCGCATACCGTACACACTGCACCTTGGTCTTCTCGGCCTTCTTGATTCCCAGCTTCTTCGCCAGGTGGCGCTTCAACTGAGTTTCCAGGCCGTTCAGGGTGGCGTTGGCCAGACAGGGCGAGATGATCCCGCCCTGTGGCGTCCCGGCTTCCGTAGCCATGAGTTGTCGCCGGTCGATGACCCCGGCTCTCAACCATTTGCGCAGCACCTTCGTGTCCATCGGGACATTTCGGCACAGCCACTCGTGATTGATGTTGTCGAAGAAGCCTTTGATGTCCCCCTCCAGAATCCAGGTCGGCGCCACGGTGGGCGACAACAGGTGGAAGAGTTCAACCATGGCGTCAGCGGTCGAGCGGTCAGGCCGGAAGCCATAACTTTTCGGATCGCTGGTGCTTTCTATTACAGGCTCCAACGCTTGCAGATACAGTGCTTGCATGGCCCGATCCAACATCGTCGGGATACCCAGTGGGCGCTTTTCCTGCTTGCCGGGCTTCGGTATCCAGACCCGCCGTAGCGGTTTGGGCCGATAGCCTCGTTGTTTCGACAGACGTTTCACGGCATGGAACTTGGCTAGGGGCGTACCCCAGGTTTCTCCATCGACGCCCGGAGTCTTACGACCCCGGTTCTCCGTGACTCGTCGTACAGCCAAACAGCGGCCGTAAAACGAATAGGTCAGCATCCGTTGCAGGCGTTTAACCCTGCGCCAGTTACCTTCCTGTGTTGCCTGCGCAATCTTTAGCTGCGTTTTCCGAACGGCTTGCTGAATGGTGGCCCAATCAAGATCGTGCCAATTCATCACTCCGCCGGAGGGCGCAGACGCGACCGGTGTTGCTGGTTGCGTTTTCATACGGTCCTCCCGAGATGAACGACACTCAGGACGGACTACTCCCCTATGGGCAGTAGTTCGCCCATAGGGTCGTTTTTGGTTATCGCTGGAATCAGCGGCTGTTTTTGCGCTCGTAGACCAGATGCACGTCAGCCAGGGTTTCCCCTGCCGGTGATGTTCCAACCGGTATGCCACCCGTTACAGGCAGCCGTTCGCTTCTTGCATCCTCCCATTCCCCACACCCATCAGCTCACCTTGCGGTTTGCCTGCCTGACCGATGTTGCTGGTCAGGCGAGTGGTCGGGATTGCCACGTTCCCCGAATCGCATCTATTCCCCGTTTAGGCTTCGTCTTTCCCCCGGCAGTCGTATTGGTACCGCAGCGCATCATCCCACTGCGCTGTCCGACTACATGCCGATTTTGGCTAAGGCCAATAATTGCCGTAGGCCTATCCGTAGTTACGAAGGTTCAGGCGACGATTCACATGCGTTAGCCATGCGGGTTGGGTCATTAGCCTCGTTACGTCCGTGCAATTCGGACGTATGGCGTTCTCCGTCACCGGATAACACCCTCATAAGAGCGAGACATTGTTAATCGGGCTTCACACCCCAGGGTTGGCCCCTGACGCATGCCGATCTAATGAACTGGCAGGTACATGCCAGGCTCGGTACTTCCTATGCAAGCGAAGTTGAGCAATGCGATTCGGAGCTTTTCGCTCCGTGCTTGGTTCAACATCCCCCCAACGTCTCACGACGGTGAATTGGCTCACTGCCAGACTTGCGAGGATGAGTTCTGCCCGGAGGGCAAATTCACCCTCGGGTCAGACATTTTTAGTAACAATTCGGTGATAACTGAACGTTACTGTCCTGTTTCTGTAACCGCTCATTGACCCATTTTAGGGTTTGAACAGATACAGCTTTTGTTATCCATCCCCGCCAAAACGAAGCGTTTCCAGGGTGTGGATTAACCAGGCTGAGCCGGTTTATTGAATGCTTTTTCGGGCTTAAAACCCCCTGATAGCAAGGGATTAAGGTGCCTAGGCGCATTAACCAAACCAAGCACGACACGTTCAACGTGTCGCACAAGATGGGCTACGATAGCACAGCGCCCGCAGCGGAACAGCGGGCGCCTGGCTCAATAGGGAGGTGTACATGAGCATTCGCGACTGGCCCGCGGCAGAGCGCCCGCGGGAGAAATTGCTGGAGCAGGGCGCGGCGTCGCTGACCGATGCCGAACTGTTGGCGATCTTTCTGCGTACCGGAGTGACCGGCAAGAGTGCGGTGGACCTGGCGCGCTATCTGCTGAGCGAGTTCGGCAGCCTGAGAGCGCTACTCGAAGCCGATCTGGCTGGCTTCAGCCAACACCTTGGTCTGGGCCCGGCCAAGTACGCACAGCTACAAGCAGTGCTAGAGATGTCGCGGCGCCATCTGGCCGAGCGCCTGCGTCGTGACTCAGCGCTGGAAAGCCCGCAGGCCGTGCGCGATTACCTCAAGGCGCAACTGCGTCACGAACCGCACGAGGTCTTCGGCTGCCTGTTTCTCGATGCCAAGCACCGCGTGCTGGCGTTCGAGGTGTTGTTCAATGGTCTAGCGTTTTCTAATAAAAATCTGGCATCGTCAAACGGATGCATACCCTGAGAACCTGCTATCCGCAATTTTTTCATTGAGATTATTCTGCCGTAAGTATCTGATACAAAAGATATTTTTCTATTTTCCTGAAATTACATAAGTAAAATATCCTTTTAAATCAATTGGATGCGATTAGGGGTAGACCACTATTCATCGGCTGTGCGGTGGTGATATCTTTTTGCTACCACCTGAGCAAAGGAGATTCACATGAGTAAAGTCACCATCTATCGAGCCAAGTGCCTCGAATGCAAACACGAATGGACTAGCAAGGCTGGCTACGGCACGCCGAACTGCTGTCCAAAATCGAACTGCCGTAGCCCTCGGATTCAGATTAGTCCTATTGGTTGATAAGTAGATTCCTAAACGTGGCAATCAAGCAGGTTTAACGAATGGATAACGATGATTATCAAGAAAATAATCGCCCGTCTTTCAGGGAAGCACTTGATACTGGCCTAGATAAAATGATGAACGAAGCTTGGCAGGAGGTAAAAAGCGATTTCTCGAATGGCAGTACGCTCGATAAAGTAACATCAAGTGCGAAGTGGCTGGGTAAAGGATCGTTTTTTGTCGGTATTAAGGCTATCCAGAATATTCCTGCGGCACTCGAACGAATGAAAGAAGAGCAGGCAAAAAAGAAGTGATCTATTTTTAAGTGAGGTCGCCAAGCGGGCGGAGGCTTTGCATCCGTCTGATTGGGGGCCGGATAATGAAAAAGGCCCATAGGGGCCGATATAGAGAATACTAAAGGTACTGTTACTTTTTCTTTTGGGCTGATCCATGTAATGTAAATGAACAGCTTTCCTGTGTTCTGTTATCGCATTTTATCAAAGGCTTTACATTTAGATAATAAACCTGATTTGGCTTTAGGTTGCAGCCATACTGTGAAGCGTCAGAAGTCCAACGCACAGTGGCATCCCTAAGAGATCTTCCTGACGTGCAGCTCATAGCTCCGTTAACTGGATTAGCAAAGTCACCTGGAGATTCGCTAATAACTAAGTATCTGTTAGCTGACCCTCCGTTTGCTCTTACAGTAGAAAATATCCCCATATGAGAGTCAGATGTTTCGAAGCTAAAAGAATAGCTATCCCATGCACCATTAGATGCTATTCGTATTGACTTTGGAATACCCTTGCCTGCTGCTACCTGTGGTAAGTGTTCAATCTTAGGTGCTGCAATTGATGATGTCGATATAATTGCAGATGCTGCAATCAATGCAGTGATTATCGTTTTATTCATGATTTCCTTTTGTTGTTGGTTATTTATAATTTATCACGTTATTTCCAAATATAAAGTGCTTGTATCAACATTTTCTTGTTCCAGTGACTGTTCTCGTTTCTGTTCTTGACTTTATAATTAAAGTTTCCCAAGAGCTTCCAGTGGTTCTGTATTCCCCTGTGTTTGTCTCTATCTCTCTGTTGTATTTTGTTCTCTCTATTCTTTGACACCAATCTCTTGTTTGTGTGACTTGTACGCTGGGGCAGTGAAAGTAGTCTGGTGGTGTCCAGTCTTGATTGTTGCATAACGCTTCGCTGCCAACATTTACCCATGCCGAATAAGTAGGTGTTGTGGATATCCAGTTCTCTTTTGTACCAGTCGCACTTCTTGTTGAAAGAACAGTTATGGTTTGTGTCTCAGCAATGGCAGTGCCTTTGTTACGAACCTCCCAAGTAGTTGTTTCCTGCTCACGTTCTTGTCTTGAACGGGTTTGGTTTTGCTTGCAGTCCGTAGCCGTTTGGTCGAATGACTGTCCGGTTGTTACGGTGGCTGGATCAGGTGTCCAGTTTGAACAGCCATAAACCCCTCCACTATTTACCCATTCCGTGTAGGTTGGAGTGGTGGCTGCCCAAGTTTCTAGTGAGCCAATAGCATCACGGGTATCGCTGACTGTGGTGGTCCTAGACTCTGTATAAGGTTCGCCGCTGTCGCGGATAGAGCCAGATACTCCGTCTATTTCTCTATTTTGAACGGTTCTTATTTGGTCTTGCCTGCAGTCGGTCGCTGTTTGAATGAATAATTCACCAATAGTGATGCTTGTAGGTAGCGGCGACCAGTTGGAGCAGTCGTAAATATCTCCATCATTAGTCCATTCGCCCAGAACAGGCTCAGTCCCTGACCATTGGTAATATTTTATTTTGCTATCAAGTGGGATTTTAACGGTGTAGGATGCTTGAGTTAATCCAAGTGTTAAAAAGGTAAGCGTGGCTATTGCTATTCTTTTCATGGTAATTTTTGTTGTTAGTTACTAATAAATTACCACGCCATTTGAAAAAATAAAGAGCAAGCCGCGACACCCTGTACAGGTGCTATTATCTGATATGGCTATTTAGACAAATTATAATATTAGGCTTGTTGTTTCCAGTTGTATGCCGTCGCACGGCTTACATTTAACTCTTTCATTACATCTTGAATAGTTGCCCCGGATTCAAGCAAGATAATCCCTTGCTCTCTCTTGTCTTTTCCCTTCGCTAGTCCGCCTTTGGTGCCTCTTGCGGATTGAATAGCGGAGAACTCACCAGCTTTAAATCTTTGATGTGTCCACTTGGCTACGCTCTTGGCCGTGTGTTTGACTTCGGCAAGATCCAAAGGGGTAGAAAATTGAGCGTTGTAACCTGTGGCTCTGTCCAAGCAAGCGTTTAGCCATTGGTCATAGGTCGGCCAGCCCTGACGGATCGCCTTGTAGGCCCAAGCCCTGAGCTTTTCAAATAGGGTGCAGTTACGACCTAAGCCATAGTCAGGTAGCGGCTTACGCTTGTTCTTATATGGGGATAGGTCTAGGTAGTCCGCTAATTCGTCCAGGGTGTAGAGGTTGGATTCCCATTGGTTAATTAACCAATGAGGGTTTAGCGGATTCTTGCAGATCAGCCCTGAGTAACCCGGATCAGCATCGAGAAGGGAACGCATCGCGTTGTCGATAGCCCCAGCGTAACGTAAAGGGGCTGTTTTAGCGTCGATCTCGGTTCGTATAGGGGTTAGTAGCCCATAGAGTAAATGAGCGTGCCCATTGGCCGGATTTCGAGCGATTAGATTTGGTGGTGGTGCTCCTACCTGTTCCCAGTGAAGGCCAGCGTCTCGACGGTCAACGTCATAGACAAGCCAAATTTTATGAGTAGGACCGTTAGGTTGTATATGTCGAGCAAGTGCGGCCTTTTCTCTTTTGTTGATTTTTAAGCCGTTAGATAGGTTGTCAGCATGGTACGGTCTTGCGGGTAATTTCTCGTTGAATAATTCTAAGCATTCCATTGTCTTCCTCTTCTAGTTGATAGTTAGAAAAAGAAAACCTTGGAAGATCTGTTGACAATATTTAATTTAGTGATTTAATGAATATTGTTGATAGTTGCTATTCCCTTCGATTGCCACCTTGCCGGGTGGTTTTCTTTTTCTGTTCTATTCAAGTTGCCATACTTTGAAAGTTTGTCAAACTTGAATGGTAAAAAGCCCGCTTAATTGCGGGCTTTCTATTTCTCTGGTTTTAATCTTCGATGTATAGCCCTTTTGTGATTCCAAAGGCAATTACTGGGCATCCACCAGAACCGCCACCGTGAATCCTCGGCATCAGCTTTTGCCAGTGGGTAGTAGATGAGCCATAGGACTGACCTTTTCCAAGGTCATTGAAAATTTCTTGAAGCTCGGTTGAGCGGGTAATAATCACGCCCACGCTGATGGCATCACGCTCGAAAAGCAAGCGGAAGTTATTCAAGTCTCGGTCATAGAATGGATCTTTATTGTTCCATTCGATTTCGATGGCGATCCGATTCTTGTAGCAATCAACCTTGTGGGTTGGTGTATGTCGGGTTTCTTCATCTACGATGATGCTTGTCTTGAACTGTTTTTCTTCCCAGCCTCGGGCGTAAAGCTCGCCATCAAGAGAATCCGCAATGGATGACTTGCGACCGCCGGGGGCTACGATTGCCGTCTTGTACAGGCGGAAGCTAGTCAGAACCTCAATCAAGTCCTGCCATTCGTTGGGGAAGTCGTTTTGGAGAATTGCCGTAGCGTGATTGGTTTCCAAGCACTGGTAATTGTCCCTAATGAACTGCGGCAATGCGTCGATAGCCATTGGATCGTTTGTCCTGATTTCTTAACACTTTAGGTTATAAAAACGATCACCTTTCTATAGCATCTTTCGATCCGTAGGGCTACCCTCTGAGGTAGAATGCCGGCCCAACACACCAGAACCCTAGCGGTTCTGGTTATTTTTTGAGCGGATTGAATGGGTTTTGACCAATGAATGACCTTAGCCTTGACCTGACCAGTCATAGCAGTGGCCTTGCTGGTAGTTCCTATGTAGCCGCCGATGTTCCTCGCTCTTATCCCCAAGTCATCAAATACATGGGGTCAAAGGCTGCGATCCTTGATTTCATCGGGGAAGGTCTGGAAAAGGTTCACAAGCCTGACAGACCTATCGTTGACCTGTTCGCTGGTGCCTGTGCCATCTCTGGTGGCTTTGGGCACGTTGAGCGGGTCATCTCCAACGATATTCAGACCTATTCCGCCACGATTGCGTCTGTCTACCTGTTCCGGGCCGAGAAGCTGGGCGGGTTTGACGTGATCGAACTGGCTAGGCCCATCGCTCGCCAGAAAATGGCTGAGCTGCCTGCTGGCTTGGACTACCCCAAGGAATGCACCTTGGCTGAGTTCAACCTGATTGAAAGGCTTAACCGTTCGTTGATTGACCAAGCCTTTACCTCGAAATATCACCTGTTCACCAAGTTCTATTCGGGGACATGGTGGAGTGCTGAGCAATGTGTCTGGTTCGATTCGATCCGTCAGGTGCTTGATCGCCTGTTGAAGCGTGGCGATATTGAGACGCCAGATTTCAACCTGGGCCTAACCTGCTTGATGCACGCAATGGCCTACACAAGCCAAGGAACGGGGCACTATGCCCAGTATCGAGACGCAAAAGATGCCGCCTCGATGAAGGATATTGGTAAGTATCGGCAAGCCTCCGTTGAGAAGTATTTCAACCGGAAAATGGCCCAACTGCTGGAATGGAATAGGTTCAACGTCTTTGACCGTGGCAGCGAGCTACGGGCACAGGACTACCGGGATTGTCTCGCTTCGATCCCACCTTCGGTGGTCTACGCTGATCCGCCTTATGCTTTCGTCCATTACAGCCGTTTCTACCACGCCATTGAAACGGCGGTCAGGTATGACTATCCAGATCTACAAGTGAAGGCCGGGAAGCTGGTAAAGGGCCGTTACCGTGAGGATCGCCATCAATCGCCTTTCTGTATCAGGACGCAGGTAAAAGGGGCTTTTACCGCTCTGTTTGATGGTGTGAAGGACTCTGGTAGCGATCTACTGCTGAGCTATTCCAATACCGGAATGATTGAGATCGAGGAATTGATTGATCTCGCCCATCAGGAACTAGGTAAGTCATACAAGGTTTGGGTTGAGAATACTGACCACGACCATATGACTATGGGCCGAAAAAAGGACAGGACAAGGGCTGTTGAAGAGTCCTTGATAATCGCCAAGAAAGGATAAAGAAAAGCCCCGCAATGGGGCTTTTTTGTTTGTGCCTGAAATTTAGTTGATTGCATGTGTCTTTGTTCTATTGACTTATTGCTTTTTCATGGTTTGATATTTGTGTGGTTTTCATATCGCCACATTGTCGGTGCTTAGTCCCCTTTGTTACCGGCCTTTACTGCCCGATTAATCGCTTAGGGCAGTATTTTTTGATATGACTCTATGCTGAATGAATCATAGACCAAGCCCGCCTAGTGTGGGTTTTGCGTGGCTATAAGAATAATGGAGGGTGTTATGGATCTTATAGATTCAATTATGAGGTATGTAGAGCGTTTTGATGATTCTGATGTCTATGCTTACATAGAGCAAGGTGATGACTATCTCATTACAATTGATGAGGTTGAATGGTTATTCAAGAGGCTTGATGGCGATAAGTATGTTGTGGCCTCACCTAGAATTGTCGAATTTGAAAATTACAGCAAGTTACCCGGAGTTAGTCCCGGCTGGTGGGTTGATGAACTCAATAGGGCTGATGCTGAAATAAGAAATGTTCTGGAGTTTTCTTCTGATTTAAGGCTGGACAATATACCCAGACTCCCAGTTCTAAAAAATTTGGTGGGATTTAATTCGCCAGATTTAATTGCCTATGTGTTCTATGTCTGCAATGCTAATTACATAACGTGTAATAATAAACTAATTTTTGATATGGGGCGGTGTGAGTTTTATTGGTATACAACGTTTGAGTGGGGAGACATAGAAATTTCCGGCGTTGATTGCTTTTTGGAGTATTTCAGGCAAAAGCTAATCTTAGATCCTATTGGGGCGGCTCGGATGGCAGATGTAACGCCAGAGGATAGTCAGGCGTTGAAGATGATGAATTTTGGATAAAATACCCGCTTAATTGCGGGTTATTTTTACGGTCTGAGTAGTTTTCTTTTAATCTTATTTGTGATGTATCCGGTTGAGTCCGTTTTGTCTTCCACGTCGTCAATCATTTTTAAGGCTTCCGCTGTGATTGACATATCTGAAGTCAAATCACTGTCGTAAATCCTTTCGTAGTTCTCTGCTACGCCTCGGCTGTATTTGGCTTTATTTTGGCCTATCCTATCGAATGCTGCTTGGATGAATCCTGTAAGGTTCTCAACTAAAGAGGTAAATTCACGCATAATGGTGTTTTGCATTTCCTGAAGCCTGCTGTTTGCTTGCTTCATATGCTTGTCCAGATCTTCGACTTGCCTAGTCATATGCTGAATTTCACTGTAAAGCCTGCCGCTTTTTTCTTCATCCTGCTCTATGGCTTTTTTTAAGATTCTTTGTCTTTGCTGTTCTGCAATTAGATCATCTCTCAGGTTGAAATAGTTCTCCTTGGTTTTGTTTAAGGAGATCATTACGGCCTGTTCTTTTTGTGCTGCTTGGCGGATTCCATTCACTATTTTTTCTTTCTCAAGTGCCAGTGTCTCTTTTTCGATTGCTAGTTTCTCTTTTTCATAAGTCAGGTTTTCAACCTCGTATTTCAGCTTGCTATTTTCTTCCAGCATTTTTCTGTAGAGCGAATAGGTTCTTTCGCTTTTCGGCTTGGATGCTTCAAGATCAAGCTCTCGGTTCCATTCAGTATTTTCCTGTGTCTTATCTTTTATCTTGGCCTCTATGGGTTTGTTTTTGAGTAGTTTGGCGTTGGTGTAGGCATAGAAAATTTCTTGGAAGTAACCGCCGAAGAGCTTTGATTGTTCATGGTTCATTTTTAAAGGAAGTGGTTTTTTATTTGGGTAGTTCTTTTTTATCCAAGAATTTACTAGTTTGAGTTGCTTCTGAATTAAGTCATATTCCCCGGTCTTCCTGTTTTTCATTGAAGTTATGATGTGAGGGTGGTCGTCATAGTGATTTCCCTTGGTGCTTTCGTCACCGTGGAATGCGATAGCCAGAATTGGGTTGTCTGGGAAGCATTTAGAGTAAAATTCTTGAATATGCCCAATAAATTCTTCTGGTGTAATGTTCTCCACCTCATTCCTTGATGGGAATTTAAAGAAGGATTCTTGGATAACGGCTCTGTTCTGCTGAACCTTCGGTTTATTGGCCTGCTCAATCTGGTTGTGCAGTTCGAGGAACTGCCTAACCATCGTGATTTTCTGGGCCTTACGCTTCATTCCTGATGATTCAAGGGGGGCGATAAGATTTTGTATATCTGCCACGCCCTGGACGTTGTAGGCGGCTTCTAGCCCCGTCTTGGCTTGGGGGTCTTCTTCGCTCTTTATTGCTCGTTTTAGCTTGTCTTTATACTTGGTTCTAGAGTTACGGGCGGCTGCGAGTTCTTCCGCTCCTAACACGTCCTCGCTGGCGGTCGCCATTATCTGCTCAACCAGTTGCTGACGTTCTGCCAGTGGCACGTCATCCATACGGCGAAGCTGACCATTGATCCAGAGTAGATTGCGGTGTGAGTCCGCCTCTATCCATTCAGTGGTTTTGATCTCTTTGCTGGGAATGCGGAGGGAGTGTTTTAGTGTCTTGCGAAGCTGGTAATGGCCCAGCTTTCTACCATTGCCAGCAGGGTGCTTGGCGTTGGAATAATTCTTGGTCTTGAATATCATTGTGGTGGTTTTTTTTACATTCATTTAATCCTCATCAGTTGGTTAATTTAACCCCTAACATTTCAGCGATTTGGCTTTGTGTTTTTGGCTCTGGATTTTGGGGAATCCAAAGGGGGAACCCTTTTGGCCCGCTATCCTACCGCAAGCACGAAGTGCGTCTTTCCGTCAGGAAAGTGTGGTGGGATAGATATGCGGGTTGATATATCTCTCTTTCGATTCAATATACCATATAGATCTCAAAGTTCAATTTGATGACTTTTGGTTGCTCTCGCATGTGGGCGTTCGCGTGCGTAGATGGCTACAATAATAGCGATTTCTATAATGTTGAGATCAATATATATTGATAGCAATTACCGCGTGCGTGCGAGCGTAGCAATGCACGCGATGGGCTGATTTTTAATGTGTAACCGCTCTGGAAATTCTTATTTTATGATGTGGGAGAGGTCTGGAATGCCGAATGGTGTTAGTGGGTCTTTTGTGGTGAAAAATTGGTAGGCAGATAGGTTGAATTTTTCATCGCCTTTGATTTTTATTTGAAGGCCAACCATATTCGATTCTTTGTCTGAGTTGACTTCAAAGGTTATGCCTCGACTGATGAAAAAGGTATTGAGTTTTAACCGGCCTTGTTCTGTTGCGTATAGGTCTAGGATATCTTGGTAGGTGGTTACTTCGAGCGTTTCCGCTTCGATAGCCAATGATCCTTCAAGGTTTTGGATCTCGACTTCTAGGGCGGTAATGCGTGCCTCTGTGTCGGCTATTCGCTTGATGAAAGTCTTGGGGATCAAACCGTCGAACTGAGCAAGGGAAGCGTCTAGCATCTCCAATGCTGTTTTTTCGCTCGTTAATTGGGCTTTCTTGGCCCTGATTTCTTCTTTTGGTGCGGAAGTATCACGAACGGAAAAGAAGCGGCTAAATGCGTCATTTACGGCGTCCATCTGTTTGTAATTGTCTTGGCTGAACCAAGTGAAGTCTTTTCGCTTCTTGTCTGTCCGTTCGTCAATGTAGCGGTTTTCGGATAGTTGTTTGACGAATGCGAGGAACGTCCCGAATACAAGATCAAACCTGATTCGGTTGTCGCATTCACATACTCGTTCGGCTCTGTTTGAGCAAACAAGGTAAGCGTAACGCTTCTTTTCTACCCCTAACCCTTGGAGATTGAAGAGCATCCCGGCCTTATGCTCGTGGCACTGAATGCAGTGCCTAAAGATGTTGTAGTTGTTGGGTGAACGCCTGCCGCTTTTCCTCTCGTTGAATCGGCCTTTGACTGCCGACACGGCGGCGTCGAACTCGGTTTCATCAATGATCTTGGGGTAGTAGCCGGGGACGTATCGGTCGAAAATTTTGGTGCCGTCTTCGTCGTTTCTACGGCGAAGGGATAGAACGCCAATGGGGCTTTTATTCTTGATCAATTCGTCGATGTGCTTCCGCGTCCATCGGCGTTTTGAGTATTGATTGACCCGCTTGATGCTCTCCAAAATTCCCATGTATTTGAGATTTTCAAAAATGTCTCGGATCTCTTGGGCTTCGTCTTCCACGATGGCGAAGGCTTGGGCTTCTTCATCGTAGCGAAGGCCATAGGGGCACTGTTTGCGGATGATGGTGGTTTCGGCTGCATCTCGCTTTTTGAGCCACGACGATTTGAGGCGTTTGCTCTTGGTGTCGCTCTCTTCGTGTGCTCGTTTGGCGATGACGCCGACCATTAGCAGGGTTTCGAGGTCGCGGCTTGGATCATCGTGGGAGTAGGTTTTCTGGTCGATTACGGTGTGCAGGCGGACGCCTTTTTTTAGGATCGACTGGATAAGGTCTACCGAGTCGTTGAGCTTCTGCCGGGTGAGGCGGTCGATTGATTCAACGATGATGTAATCACCACGCTCGATCTCTCCGCTCTCGATCCTGTCCAACAAGCCTTTTAACTGGCCTATACGGGCGTTGGCACCTTTGAAGGCACTAACCCCCTTGTCGATGATGGTTTCGACTACGGGGATACCTGTGGCCTTGGTGAACGCTTCGAGCGGGGTGGTCTGGCGGTCGTGACTGTCCCGGCCTTCCTCCCCTTGCTCGGCGGTTGACCATCTAACGTAGGCGTATGCTTTGGGCATTGCTGCGGCTCCAATAAGCTCTTGATGTGAGTTTATTAGAAAATACCCCTCCGTTGTTTCGCGGCAGCATCGACAGCGCCAGCGTATATCCCAGGCAGGTGGTCAAGCGGGCGCTGGCCAACAATGCCGCCGCCGTTATCCTCACCCATAACCACCCATCGGGGGTTTCCGAGCCCAGTCAGGCCGACCGCGTACTGACCCAGCGGCTCAAGGATGCTCTGGCGCTGGTCGAGGTGCGCGTGCTCGACCACTTCATCGTTGGCGATGGTGAACCGCTGTCGATGGCCGAGCTGGGCTGGATGTAGCTGGTTCGGGTGTAGGGTGGGCTTCAGCCCACCACGATGGCGCCTTATGGTGCGATCTGCACCGAGGCGAAATCCTGTCGGCCGAACGGGCTGACCTTGTAACCCTGCACCTTCTCGCTGAGCAGGGCGAAGGCGGTGGGGTGGGCCAGCGGTAGCCACAGCGCCTGCTCCTGAATGATCTGCTGCGCCTGGCGATAGAGGCGGCTGCGCTCGCTCTGATCGCTGCTGGTTTTGCCATCAGCAATCAGCTTGTCCAGCGCCTCATCGCAAAAACGGGCGAAGTTCAGGCCTGACTCGACCGAAGCGCAGGAAAACTGCGGAGTGAGGAAGTTGTCCGGGTCGCCGTTGTCGCCCGCCCAGCCCATGAATAGCAGGTCGTGTTCGCCGGCCTTGGCGCGGCGGATCAGTTCGCCCCACTCTATCACGCGGATTTCAGCGTCAATGCCGACCTTGGCCAGGTCTGCCTGCAGCAGTTGCGCGCCGAGGCTCGGGTTGGGGTTGAGCAGGCTGCCGCTGGGGCGCGTCCAGATGGTGGTCTTGAAACCGTCAGCCAGGCCTGCCTCGGCCAGCAAGGCGCGTGCTTTTGCCGGCTCGTGCGCGTAGCCGGGCAGTTCGCTGGCGTAGCTCCAGGTGTTCGGTGGGTAGGGGCCGTTGGCGGGCTCGGCGCTGCCTTCGAACACGGCCTTGACGTAGCTGGCCTTGTCGAACGCCAGGTTGATCGCCTGGCGCACCTGCGGCTTGTCCAGCGGCGCATGCTGGCTGTTTATGCCGACGAAGGCGGTCATGAAGGCGGCGGTCTGTGCGCTTTTCAGCTTGGTGTCGCCAGCGATGGCCTGCACGTCCTGCGGTTTCGGTGACAGGGCGATCTGGCATTCGCCGCGGCGCAGCTTCTGCAGGCGCACGTTGCTATCCGGGGTGATGGCGAAGATCACCCGATCCACGCCCGGCTTGCCAGCGAAGTAGTCCGGGTTGGCGCGGTAGCGCACCACGGCATCCTTCTGGAAACGCTCGAAGACGAACGGACCGCTGCCCACCGGCGCGCTATTGAGCTTCTGCGGGGTGCCGGCGGCCATCAGCTTGTCGGCGTATTCGGCGGAATAGATCGAGGCGAAGCCCATGCTCAGGGTGGCGAGGAAGGTGGCGTCGCGGCGATTCAGGGTAATGCGCACGCTATGGGCATCCGGCGCCTCGACCTTGGCGATCAGGCTGGGCCACTGCATCGACTGGGCGTGTGGGTAACCGCTGGCGGCCACCGCATGCCAGGGGTGCTGCTCGTCGAGCATGCGCTGGAAGCTGAACAGCACGTCCTGAGAATCGAGGTGGCGGCTGGGCGTGAAGTCGGCTCTGTGGTGAAATTGCACGTCGTCGCGCAGCGTGAAGTCGTAGACCAGGCCGTCGGCGGAGATCGACCAGCTGCGCGCCAGGCTCGGCAGCAGCTTGCCTTGTTCGGCGTCGAATTCGACCAGGCGGTTCATCAGCATGTCTGCCGAGGCATTGGTAGTGGTCAGCGAGTTGTACTGCACCACGTCGAAACCCTCTGGGCTGGCTTCGGTGCATACGCTGAGGGTGGCAGCCTGGGTCAGGATCGGGGTGCACAGTAGAGCAGCGAGCAACAGGCGCATGGTGAGGTCCTCATTCCTGGCGTTGACGGCAAGCTTGCAACCCTAGTCGATTTGCCGGGCGCTGAATACCTGATCGAGGCGACGAGCGGTCAAATCTTGATCAGGCCCCAACGGGCCGGCCCCCGGCGGGTCTGCTGACCCGGGGTTGTGTTTTATCCTGCAGTTTTCCTTGTTGCTCCCAGGGCTTTCTGGTATAAAGCAGCGCTCTTTTCTAGGGGCCCGGTTCTTGCGCTATCCAGTGCGCCCGGTAAGACCCTCGAGAAACGCGGCGCCGAGCGCCAATGACATTGAGTTTAAGCGGCCAACCCATGCCGGGTTGGGCATGTGGTTTTAGAGGGCTGAGGCATGTCGAGAGTCTGTCAAGTTACCGGTAAGGGTCCGGTAACCGGGAACAACATTTCCCACGCAAACAACAAAACCCGTCGTCGTTTCCTGCCGAACCTGCAGCACCATCGCTTCTGGGTCGAGTCCGAGAAGCGCTTCGTGCGTCTGCGCGTATCTGCCAAAGGCATGCGTGTTATCGACAAGCGTGGCATCGATGTAGTGCTGTCCGAGCTGCGCGCTCGCGGCGAAAAGGTTTAAGGAGAGAGTCATGCGTGAACTGATCCGTTTGGTGTCCAGCGCCGGTACCGGCCACTTCTACACCACCGACAAGAACAAGCGCACCACCCCCGACAAGATCGAAATCAAGAAATTCGATCCGGTCGTACGCAAGCACGTGATGTACAAGGAAGCCAAGATCAAGTAATTGATCGGCTGCCTGACGAAGAAGCCCGCCTTTTCGGCGGGCTTTTTTATGCCTGAGGTTTTTGTCGTTGGGCAATTTTCAGGGCAGTCTGCCAATGCTGGCTGACTTCGCGTAAAGCCGCGGTTTAGACTGCGCCGCTACCATGGAGCTGACCTCTTTCTCAGGTTTGCACGGAGTGCCGGCGCAAGCGCTCCCCCTTCGCTATCGTCCAGAGGCTCGCATGACCGCTTCAGCTCACCGTGTGGAAGTTCTGATCGCCGAGGCTGACCCCTGGACGTCCAACCTGTTGCAGCAGTTGGTGCTCGACGTGTGCAGTGATGCCCACGTGCTGCAGTTCAGCGATGGCCAGGCAGCACTGGCGCGCTGCAAACGTCGCCTGCCTGATCTGGTGATCGCTGATGGCGAGCTGCCGGGGCTCGATGGTCTGGAGTTGCTGCGACAACTGCGTCGGCATCCACGTACACCGGTGCTGCCGTTCGTACTGATCAGCGGCCGCCTGGATGCCAGCAGCGTGCGGGCCGCAAGGCCGCTGGCGCCCAGTGCTTACCTGGGCAAACCCTTCAATGCTGAAAGCCTGCGTCAGCGTCTGCTGGCATTGTTGCCCTCGCCAGCGGCAGCGGTAGTGGTGCATCAGCCGCTGCTGGTCAGCGACCTGCGCGACTTTCTCGATACTGTGCGCGAAGAGGGGCAGGGTGCGCCGTTGCTCAGCGATGTGCGCAATGCCGTGAGTCAGGGGTTGCAGACCGGCGAGCAGGACCTTGGCGAGCTGGAGGCCGTGTTCGGCAGTGACCCGCAGATCACCGCGTTGCTGATCGCCGCTGCCAGTAGCGCCGCGCAGCATCAGGGCGTGCCTTGTCATACCCTGGCCCAGGCACTGCATCGTTTGGGCGTGGCGCGCACGCTGAACCTGGTGCTCGGTCTGGCGGTGCAGCGCAACGCCCAGTTGCGTGACCCGCGCCTGGCCGAGCTGGCCAGCCACACCTGGCAACAGGCGCGGCGCAGTGCCGAGCTGGCGCGCTGGCTGGCGTTGGAGCTGAAGCTGGATGCGGAGTTGTGTTACACCGCTGGCCTGCTGCACAACCTGGGGGAGCTGGCGCTGCTGCGCAGCCTGCAGGACTGGCAGGAAGCTGGCGGTGAGTTGAGCGATGAGCAGATCGCCGATGCGATGCCGCGCCGCTCGGCGAGCTTCGGCTCGGCCTTGCGTATCCGCTGGCGTCTGCCCTTCGGTCTGCGCGAGTTGATCGCGGCGTTCTACGGCCTGGGCAGTGGCGTGTTCTCGCGTGAGGCACTGGTGCTCAACCTCAGCGGCTTGCTGCTGGCGCTGCCGGCCAACGAAGCCCCTAAAAGCCTGGTCGAGGCGCGTTGCGTGCGCATGTTGCGATTGGACCCTGCGCTGCTCGAGCGCCTGCCGGCGGCCCTCTATCAGGCTTCCTGAGTGCCGTGGCGACGCGCATCGTCGGCCAGTTGCCGCAAGGGCTGCGGGCGACCAACGAAGTAACCCTGAGCGTAGTCGATACCCAGGCGGCGCAGGCAGTCCAGGCTGGCTTGGGTTTCGACGAACTCGGCGACGGTGAGCAGCCCCAGTTGTCCGGCGATCTGGCGCATGGAGCCGACCATGGCCTGGTTGATCGGGTCGTTCTCGATGCCACTGATGAAGCTGCCGTCGATCTTGAGAATATCCAGCGGCAAGTGACGCAGATAAGCGTAGGAGGCGAAGCCGCTGCCAAAGTCATCCAGGGCGACTTTCAGCCCCTTGCTGCGTAGCCCCTCGATCCACTGCGCGGAGACGCCCAGCTCACCCAGGGCGACCATTTCCGTCACCTCGATACACAGTTTGCCGGGCGGTAACCCGTGGTGCTGCAGTTCGTCCTGCAGCAGGCGGTGGAAGGTGCAGTCGAGCAGCGAGCTGGCGCTGAGGTTGACGTTGACCTGAGCCAGTTGCGCCAGGTGACGTGGGTTGGCGGCCAGCCAGGCGCACAAGTGCTGGACGACCCAGCGGTCGATGGCGCCGAGAAAATCGTAGCGCGCCGCCGCGTCGAGAAATTGCGCCGGGCTGATCCACTCGCCGCTCTGAGGGTCGCGGTAACGCAGCAGCACTTCATAGTGCAGGCCGCTGGCCACGTTCTGCAGCGCCTGGACCGGTTGGAAGAACAGCTCGAAATGACCGCGCTCGGTGGCCTCGCGCAGGCGGGTGATCCACTGCAGCTGGCGTTGATGCTCAAGCAGGGCGCCATCGGCCGGGTTGAACTGCTGCACACGGTTGCGGCCCTGATGCTTGGCCAATTGGCTGGCGCTGCTGGCCCAGTTCAGCGCGGTTTCCCAGTCGCGCACGCCGGAGCTGAGGGCGAGCATGCCGATGCTGGCGTACAGGCGGAAGGGTCGTCCCTGCCAGGTGAAGACGAACTGCTCGACGGCGCGGCGCAACTGCTCGGCCTGGCTCAGCGCAGCTTCGTCATCGACTTCACGAAGGAGAATGGCGAACTCGTCGCCGCCGACGCGGGCTAGCTCGGCATGGCGCGGTAGCTGATGCAGCAATTGGCTGGCCAGCTGTTTCAGCAGTTGGTCGCCGGCAGAGTGGCCGAACAGGTCGTTGACCTGCTTGAAGCGATCCAGCCCCAGCAGCAACAGATGGCTGAAGCGCCGTTTGGCTGCGCCGCTGAGGGTTTCCGAAAGCAGTCTTTCCAGCTCGCGACGATTCAGCAGGCCGGTCAGGGCATCGTGGGCGGCCAGCTGTTGCAGGCGTTCTTCCAGCGCTCGGCGCTCGCTGAGGTCGACCACGATGCCTTCGATGGACTCCTGATGCGGGCGCAGGTGCAGCGACAGGTAGACCCAGCGGGGGCGCTGCTCGAGGTCGTACAGCTGGCATTCGCAACTGACCGCGCCGGCCTGCACGTCGAGTTGCAGCAGCAGCCAGCGCCACTGGGTTTCCCCTACCAGGCTCTGCAGGGACAGCTGGCTGAGATCGTCCGGCAGGGTCTCGCTGCCAAGCAGACGCGCCAGGCTTGGGTTGGCTTCCAGCAACTGGCCGTCGCGATGGCAGCGGAAGATGCCTTCGCCGCTGTGGCGAAAGAGCGCCTGGTACTGCTCCAGATTATCGATGGCCTGCTCCTGGCTGCTCAGCAGCACGCGGCGTACGCGTTCCAGCTGCTTGTCGAGCAGGGCGCCAAACAGCAGCATGCTCAGCCCCGGCAGGTAGGCATACAGCGCATAGAAGCCAGCAGGTAGCGGAATCAGCCCGGCGCGGCTCAGCGGCACCAGCAGCATCAGCACCAGCGCCGCGCTCCAGCACACCAGGTAGCCGGGCGCGTAGGGGCGGCGCTGATGGACGCCAAGCACCATCAGCAGCAGTTGGTACAGCCCGGTGGCCAGGGTCAGCAGGTTGAGGGTCTGATAGGCGTGGGGGTGGTCGACGAAGACGCCGCCAACGCAGACCAGCAAGGTGGCACCGAACACGGCATCGCGTAGCCAACGCAAACGGCCCAGGTGCAGGCCCAGGGCGCTGGCGATGAATAGCGAGCTGAAGATCATCATCCCGGCGGTGGGCAGGTTGATCAGCAACTTGGGCAGCAGCGACCACTGTGGCCAGAGCAGGCCGGCCAGGTTGTACAGGCTGGTGTTGTATAGGGCCACGCACAACGCGGTAAGGCTGAAATAGGCCAGCTGCGCTTCGCGCAGGGTGCTGTACTTGACCAGATAGAACAGCGCCAGGGCGAGCAGTGCACCGATCAGCAGGCCGCTCTGCAGCCAGCTGTAGGCGATCAGTTGTTGGCCCTGCGCGGCACCGACTACCTGCAGCGGCAGGTTGATCGCCGAATGACTCTCCACACGCAGCAGCAGGCTGTGAGGGCCTTCGCCCAGACGTGGCAGGTTGAGCAGGAACTGGGGATAGGGCTCGCCACGCTGGGCGAATGGACGTTGTGCGCCGCTGTACAGCGGGCCGAGCGGCGTGTCGCCGTCGAACAGCCAGATCTCCAGGTCATCGAGGAAGGTCTGGCCAATGATCAGTTGCAAGCGTTCTGCCGGCGGTGTCTGCAGCTGCACGGCGAGCCACCAGGCGCTGCGGGTGTAGCCGATGCGCGCAGTGCCGTGCACCTCTTGGCCTTCCTCGCCTATGCGCTGCAATACTTCGCTGGCGGTTAAATGGCCGCTGGGGTCTTCCAGCAGCACACTGCGCTCGATGCTCACCGGCGATACCAGATCGGCGGCACTGAGCTTGAGCAACGGCAGCGCGCTATCCGCCCAGGCCGGTATGACGCAGGCCAGGCAGAGCAGCAATAGCAGTGAGCGAAACGGGCGGAGCATCCAGGGCGCCTCATGGCTACTACGAGGGCGCCGAAGTCCGATGGACGCTGTTCTGTCTGAGGAGCGGTCGGGCGCATGTGGATTCTAGCCGACTACTGGCGTGATGATTGCGCTGCGAGTCTCATCCGTCTGGATCGCGCGACGAATGACGACTTACAGCACGTCACAAGTTTCTTGCGGTCAACGGTTGCGGTTACGCAGGTGTAACGACACTCTGTTTGCCCGAGTGTGACTTTGCTGTGTCGTGGCAGGCGTCAGAGCCCGCAGAATGGTCTGCCCTGCTGCACGAGCATGAATTGGACTATCGAGCTTTCAAACGCTGTGCCGGCCAAGTGCCGAGCCAGTTCCGCGACGGATGCAATTAACGCATGACCCAGTACGACCTGATTCTGGCCGGGGCCGGCCATGCCCACCTTGGTGTGTTGCGCCGCTGGGCGTTGGTGGAGCGCCCGCCAGGCCGTATCGCCTTGCTCAGCCCGGGCCCGGAAGCCTGGTACGCCGGCATGCTGCCGGGGCTGATCAGTGGCCGTTTCAGCCCGGCAGATTGCCGCGTGGAGCTGCAGCCACTGTGCCGCGCGGCCAAGGTAGACCTGATCGAGGGCGAGATCGCTGCGCTCGATGCCGATGCGCGCATCCTGCAACTCGGCGATGGCCGTAGCCTGCAGAGCGAGTGGTTGTCGCTCAACGTCGGTGCCGGTATGGCCATACCTCCGCAGCAGGGCGATGGCATGCAGGTGCTGGCTGCCAGGCCCATCGAGCGGCTGCTCGAAGGCTGGCAGCAGTGGCAGGCCGAGCCACGCCGCATGGCGATTCTTGGTGGTGGCGCTGGTGGGGTGGAACTGGCCCTGGCCCTGGCCGACAAGGTGCCGGCGCTGGCGCTGTTCTGTGGCGGATCGTTGCTCGACGGACTGGCCCCCGGGCTGCGCCTGCGCGCGTTGGGGCATCTGCGTCAGCGTGGCGTGCAGGTGCGCGAGCACTGCCCAATCGGCCGCATCGAAGACGACTGGCTGCTCAGCGGCGATGAACCGGTGTGGCGTGGACGGCGCCTGTTGCTGGCCAGTGGTGCACGCCCATGGCCATGGCTGACGGCGAGCCAGCTGGCCAGCGACGCCGCCGGCTTCATCGCCATTCGTCCGACCCTGCAGTGCGAGTCCCACGCGCAGATATTCGCCGTCGGCGATAGCGCCAGCCTCGATGGTATGCGCCGCAGCGGCCGTTTCGCGGTGCGCCAGGCACCGGTACTGAGCTTCAATTTGCAGGCCGCGCTTCAGGGGCGCCCGCTGCGTCCATATCGCGCGCAGTGGCAGAGCCTGGCTCTGCTCGCCGCTGGCGACGGCGGGGCGCTGCTCGGGTGGCACGACTGGAGTGCAGGCGGGCAGCTGTACGGTCATTGCAAGGACTGGCTGGACCGGCGTTTCGTGAAACGCCATCGCATGGTGGGGTAGCCGGCCATGGAAGCCGAGGCGCAGTGCTCTTGCCGCCGTTCGCTAATGTCGCACGGTTAGGCGTCGATACAGTGGATGGACACCTGGCAAAGGTTGCGCTGGCGGCGTGCTCGATCAGCCTACCACGGGCCTGACCGTCTAAATTCATGGCAGTGTGCTACCAAAGTTTTATGGTGCTGGTGCTTCCAAGCTGCTCGAATCCCGGTCATGGTGCCCGGTCTGCATACGCTGATTTTCCGTCGGGCCTGTCGTACACGTAGCCTGCTGCCCAGGTTGCGTGGGATATTCAAGGAGAGAACCCGCCGTGACCCCGTCCGCCTACAGCGCCTCGCCGCGCACCAGAACAAGAACTCTGAGGTCGGTCATGCAAGCTGCCTTTGTCCGTTCACCTGTTGCCTGTCTTCTCCACGCCCTGGGGCTGGCTGCTTTGATGCTGGTCTACCAGCAGGTGCAGCTACCGCCCTATGTCAGCGTGTTGTCTTTCCTGCTGCTGGCGCTGTGGCCCTGGCTGGGACCATGGCAGCGCCGCGACGACGGTTCGCCTGCCACGGAGCAGGTCGCCAGCGCTGACTTCGTCGAGCTCAACCGCGGGCTGTCGCGCCACACCTGTCACAACGCGCTGTCAGCAGCCAAGGTGGCCCATGCGGTCAAGCACCTGGCCGGACGCCTGCAATCGCAACTGACGGCGGTGCAGCAGGTCAGCCAGGCCGCCGAGGCCATCACCCACACCGAGCAGGACAGCGCCGCCCGCGCCGAGCACACCTTGAGTGCGGCTCGACATGTGCGTGATGCCAGCGCTAACGGTCAGGCCGAACTCAATCAGGCCATCGAACGCATGCAGCAACTCAGCGCGCAGACCCTGGCCAGCCGTGAGCTGATCGACGGTCTCGGCAGCCGTACCGAACAGATCGAACAGGTCACCCAGGTGATCCAGTCCATCGCCAGCCAGACCAACCTGCTGGCACTCAATGCGGCCATCGAGGCCGCGCGCGCCGGTGAGATGGGCCGGGGCTTTGCCGTGGTCGCCGACGAGGTGCGCAACCTCGCTGCGCGCACCGCCAGTGCCACCGAGGAAGTCAGCCAGATGATCGCCGACATTCGCCAGCAGAGCACGGCGGTGGTTGCGCATATCCAGCGCCAGAGTGTCGAGCTGGAACAGGCCGCGCAGCAGATCGAGACGGCCGGCAGCCACCTGCACGGCATCGCCGGCCAGGCCGAGGAAGTCGAGCAGCAGGTGGCGCAGATCAGCGCAGGCACGGCGGACAACCACCAGCGTCTGGCCAGCCTGTCGGCTGCTGCGCTGCAATTGCAGGACGACGTGCAGGGCAGCGAAGGGCAGACGCGGCAACTGGCCGATGCTGCCGAACAGTTGGTCGGCCAGGCCGAGACGGTCAGCGAGCAGCTCGCCGAAGTGGGCCTGGATGATTACCACCAGCGCGCCTTTGACCTGGCCCGTGAAGGCGCCGCTGCCATCGCGGCGCAGTTCGAGCAGGACCTGCAGGCCGGTCGCATCGGCCTCGACGACCTGTTCGATCGTCGTTACCAGCCGATCGCCGGCACCCAGCCTCAGAAGTACCGCACGCGCTTTGATCAGTATGCCGATCAGGTGCTGCCGGCGTTGCAGGAGCCCTTGCTCAAGCGCCATGAAGGGCTGGTTTTCGCCATCTCCACCACTCCGGAAGGCTATGTGCCGACCCATAACACCGCGTTCAACCATCCGCCCAGCGGCGACCCGGCGGTGGACGCGACCCGCAGCCGCGGCAAGCGCCTGTTCAACGACCGCACCGGCATCCGCTGCGGCAGCCACAAGCAGGCGCTGCTGCTGCAGACCTACATGCGCGATACCGGCGAGCTGATGCACGACTTATCAGTGCCGATCATGGTGCAGGGCAAGCATTGGGGCGGTTTGCGTCTGGGCTACCGGCCGGAGCCGTAGGGCTCGCGCCGCGATCTATCGTGCAGTGAAGGCCGGTGCGCACGGCGCACCCTGCTGGGTGGCGTCGGTTAGTCGGCGGATTGTTTAGTCAGCGCACAACCAAGCGTATGAAAAACCCGATTTAACGCACCTCAAGCCCTGTGCGACGCTGCCAAACCATGATCTCCCTGGCCTGCCAAGTCCATGTTCCGCTGTACCGCGCTCCCGCGCGGCGGCGCTTGTTGGAGCGGTTAAACCCGCTGCTGACGATCATTCTCGCCTTCTGGGCGCTGTGGCATTGCCGCCACGCCCGCCCGCCGGACGTCGTCCCCGCCCGCTGAATACCGATGGCTGCGCCATGCCCGCAGCCGCTGCTATCACCTTGTCTGCCTGTGCAACCTGTTCACGAATCGAACGGGCCGTGCGGACACCGAGCGCCGAACTGGCGCAAGCGAGCGCAACATGACGACTTTCGCCTCCGTGCAGGAAGCTCAGGACTTTCTGGCGAGTAACCCCGATATCGAGCTGATCGAGCTATTCATTCTCGACGCCAATGGCGTGCCGCGCGGCAAGCTGCTGCACCGCGAGGAATTGCTGGCGCTGTACCAGAGCGGCCGGCCGCTGCCGAGCACCATGCTCGGCCTGTCCATCCAGGGCGAGGATGTCGAGGACTCCGGCCTGGTCTGGGAGGTGGGCGATATCGATTGCCGCGCCTATCCGCTGCCCGGCAGCCTGGTTCGCCTGCCCTGGCGGCAGATGCCCACCGCCGCCGTGCAGGTGTCGATGCACCCGACTGAAGGCCTGCCGGCCACGCCGGCTGATCCACGTCAGTTGCTGATCCGCGTGATCGAGCAGCTCGAAGCCGAGGGGTATTACCCGGTGATGGCCTGCGAGCTGGAGTTCTATCTGCTCGACCAGAAGCGTGATGCCGAGGGGCGCCCACAGCCGGCGCTGGACGCCGACGGTGGCCGTCCACGGCAGACCCAGGTCTACGGCCTGCGCGAACTGGAACAGATCGAACCCTTCCTGCGCGACCTCTATGCCGCCTGCAAGGCGCAGGGCATTCCCGCGCGCACGGCGATTTCCGAATACGCCCCCGGCCAGGTGGAGATCACCCTGGAGCACGGCCCGGTGCTGGCGGCGATGGATCAGGCGGTACGCTACAAGCGCCTGGTCAAGGGTGTGGCGCACCGTCATGGCATGCAGGCCTGCTTCATGGCCAAGCCGTTCGACCACCTGGCCGGCACCGGCATGCATATGCATGTGAGCCTGGCCGACGCGCAGGGCAATAACCTGTTCGCCAGTGAGGATCCGGCAGGTACGCCGCTGCTGCGCGAGTCAGTGGGCGGCATGCTAGCCAGCCTGCTCGACTCGCTGCTGCTGTTCTGCCCCAACGCCAACTCCTACCGACGTTTCCAGGCCAACAGCTATGCGCCGCTGGCGCCGACCTGGGGTGTGGACAACCGCACCGTCAGCCTGCGCGTGCCGGGCGGGCCCGCCAATACCCGGCATGTCGAGCATCGTATCTGTGGCGCCGATGCCAACCCTTATCTGGCGGCGGCGGCGATCCTCGCCGGGATTCACCGTGGCATTCGTGACCACCTCGATCCCGGTGCGCCGATCGAAGGTAACGGTTATGCCCAGGCCACGGAGTACCTGCCGACCCAGTGGTCGGCGGCGATCCAGGCGCTGGAGCGCTCCAGCTGGGCGCGTGATGCCTTTGGTGCCGAATTCCTCAAGGTCTTTCTCGCCGTCAAGCGTGCCGAGTATCGCCAGTTCATGGGTGAAGTCGGTGAGCAGGATTGGCGCTGGTACCTGAGCAACGCCTGACTGAACAGCATCGCGGCTGAAGCGGAGTGCCGCCCAGCCGCTCCTACCACGTCGGAATCGTAGGAGCGGCTTCAGCCGCGATCCCAGATTCATCGGTGCAAACGCACCCCAAGGACATGCAATGAACACGATCAAGCAACCCGCCAAACCCGCCACCGAGCGCGCGCCGTCCTACTACTCGGCCTCGCTCAACTTCGAGAGCGACTACCCGACACTACAGGGCAGTGTGACCGTAGACGTGGCCATCATCGGTGGCGGCTTCACCGGCATCGCCACGGCGGTGGAGCTGGCCGAGCGCGGCCTCAAGGTCGCCGTGGTGGAAACCAACAAGGTCGGCTGGGGCGCCAGCGGGCGCAACGGCGGCCAGGTCACCGGCAGCCTCTCTGGCGACGAAGCCATGCGCAAGCAGATGCGCAACACCCTCGGCGACGAGGTGGACGACTTCATCTGGCACCTGCGCTGGCGCGGCCACGAGATCATCAAGAACCGCGTGGCCAAGTACGGCATCGACTGCGACCTCAAGTACGGTCATCTGCATACGGCGATGAAAGCCAGCCATATGGACGAGCTCAAGGCGACCTACGACGAAGCGCTACGTCGCGGTATGGGCGCCGATGTCACCCTGCTCGACGCGGCTGGCGTGCGTGCGCAGCTGGGCAGCGAGCTGTACTGCGGTGCGCTGAAGAACACCCGTAACATGCATTTGCACCCGCTCAACCTGTGCCTCGGCGAGGCCAAGGCCGCCGAGAGCCTGGGCGCGCTGATCTTCGAGCACTCCGAAGTGCTGGATATCGTCCACGGGCCGCGTCCGGCGGTGGTCACCAGGGGCGGGCGCATCGAGGCCAAGCAGGTGCTGCTGGCCGGCGACGTCTACCACAAGCTGGAGCGGCGCAAGCTCAAGGGCCTGATCTTCCCGGCCATGGGCGGCATCGTCACCACCGCGCCACTAGGCGCCGAGCTGATCGAGGCGATCAACCCGCATGACCTCGCGGTATACGACTGCCGCTTCGTGCTCGACTACTACCGCCTCACTGGCGATGGCCGCCTGCTGTTCGGCGGCGGCGCCAACTACTCCGGACGCGACTCACGCGACATCGCCGGCGAGCTGCGCCCGTGCATCGAGCACACCTTCCCACAGCTCAAGGGTGTGCAGATCGACTTCCAGTGGAGCTGCGCCATGGGCATCGTGATGAACCGCATCCCGCAGCTGGGCAAGCTCTCGTCCAACGTCTGGTACTGCCAGGGCTACTCCGGCCACGGCGTGGCCACCACCCACATCATGGGCGAGATCATGGCCAAGGCGATCACCGGCGACCTGGAGCAGTACGACACCTTCGCCGCCTGCAAACACATCAAGGTGCCGCTGGGTGACCAGCTCGGCAACCCGATGCTGGCGGCGGGCATGTGGTACTACCAGATGCTGGAGAAGCTGCGCTGAGTGCCGCAAGCCCTCACCTGTGATGGGTAGTTTTCCTGAGGGCTGGGCGAGAGGTCGTCGAGCTGATTGCTCGGGCTCACGCACGAGCCCGTTTTCAACGCAGCATCACCAAACGCAGGCCCTTTTCGTGCATAGCCTAAGACGCAGCATTGCGACTGCGAGGCGTAGTGGTGTGGGCCGGCTGCTCTTCGCGTTCGCTGATGAACGTCACCGGCTTCGATCCATCAGCGTTGAGCTGCAGGATGCGCTTGGGCCGGCCCTGTTCGTCGAAGAACACCTGACCGAGGCCTGCACCGTTCCATAGCCGTTCGCCGGAGCGGCTGCGGTCGGGGATCAGCGGGGTGACGCGCATGCGGCGGCGTTTGGTCAGCCAGTTGAGCGGCGACCAGGGCGCGTAGAGCCAGCGATTGAGGCGGTCGAACCAGTCCAGCAGGTCGGCCGGGAATTCGTTCTTGATACCGCTGCTGGTGATCTGCCAGATGGTCGGGCTGGCGCGCCGGTGGCGGATGTTCACGCGGTAGACGAAGGAGTAGTGCACGTCGCCGGAGAGGATGACGAAATCCCTTGGCGTACGTGAATGGCGGAAGATGTTCATCATCACGCTGGCCGCGCCGCGGTGGGCCATCCAGTTTTCTGCGTCGACCATCAGCGGGTGGCCGGCGAGTGTGAAGAGTTTCTGGATGCCCTCGATCAATTTCACGCCGAACATAGGCGCTGCTGAAACGATGATGCAGCTGGGGTGATCGAGCAGTGCCTGCTGGAAGTCGCACAGCGCTTCCCAGTCCATCAGCCCCGAGGGTTTCGACAGGTGCCCTTCGCTGCGCCAACGCCGCGTGCGGGTATCCAGTACCAGCAGCGCCGGCGTGCTCGGCAGCACGTAGTGCCACTGTTCGAAATGCAGCAACTGGTCGATCAGCGCATCCTGCGCCTTGGCCTGCAGATGGTCGTCCTGGCGCTGCTCAAGCAGTTCGCGAAAGGCCTGCAGCGGTTCCTCGAACACGTCCGGGTTGTTGCCCCAGCCCTGGCACAGCAGGTAGGCAAGCAGGGCGTTGCCGATGATGCGCTTGGAGAACGGATGGCCATAAGCGGTCTGCTCCCAGCGCGCGGAGAGGTTCCAGTCATCGGTGACGTCGTGGTCGTCGAAGATCATCAACGTCGGTAGGTGGGCGAATACCCGCGCGACCTGGCCGAGATTCCGGCGGAACGCATCGATACGCTCGCGTTCGTTGGCGTAACGCTGCTGTTGTTCTTCATCCAGCGGCGGCTGCTGTTCGCTGATCAGTGTCCAGGGTAGCGGTGACCAGACCAGCAGATACATGGCGATCATTTCGGCGAAGGTCACCAGGTGGTTGTCGGCACTGTTGCTGGTAAAGACCGGCTTTTCCACACCGCCGAAGAACTTGTCGCGCAGGGTCTGGTTGCTCTTCACCGCGGGCAGTAGCTCGGCGCGCTGGTAGTAGCCGACCGGGTTGGCGTAGAGCGCCTGGCTGTCCTCGACCACGGCACCTTCGAGAAACTCGTCGAACAGGCCGAGGCGGGCGATCAGTTGGTGGATGGCGCACAGCAATGGGCCGGCGACATCGTCGACATAGACCTGGTCGCCGCTCATCAGCAGCAGGGCCGGGCGCTGGTCGGCTTCGGGTTGACCTGCGAGCAGGCGGTCGGCGCAGAGCAGGCCGTCATCGGCAGCGTGGTGCGGCTTGCGGCAGGAGCCGTGGAGCAGGTGATCGACACGCGAGCGCAGGACGAAATCGGCATGCTCGGCACCGTCATGCATCAGGTGCGGTGCCCAGTCGCGCATGTCTTGCGGATCACCGTCAGCGACGATCTGCAGGTCATAGGCGATGCGTACGTCTTGCGGCAGGGCCTGCGTAAGGGGCAGGTCGATCAGATGCAGCACGGCATGTCGGCCGAGCGGCAGTTGCTGGCAGTGTTCGTCCAGTGCATGTGTCTGCTGCGCCTCGCCTTCGGGCTGCAGCCACAGTTGCAGGCTCAGCTCGCGACTCGCCACTAGCCACAGTACCAGGCGGCCGGGCTCCAGGCGGCGCAGCAGCGGGCCGGCGAGCACATCGGGCAGCGGAGCGGAGGCATTGTCTGGCATCGGCACGGTACTTCCTGCGGATAAATGAACAGGGCTTGGACAGTGGCAGGACGCCAGCGGTTCAGGAGGCCAGCTGGCGCAGGTGCTCGATGTCGAGAATTTCGATTTCGCCGTAGGTCAGCTGCACCACACCTTGTGCCTGCAGCTCCTTGAGTATCTGGTTGGTGGTCTGACGTGACAGCGAGAGCATCAGCGCCAGCTGTTCCTGGGCCAGGTGCAGCACCCGGCGCGGTTCGCTGTCACCGTAGTTTTCGGCGATCAGCAGCAGGCGTCGGGCCAGGCGCGGCGCGGCGGGCAGTAGGCTCATGTCTTCCAGAGCGAGAAAGGCCAGGCGCAGCTTGTGGCTCATTAGCAGGGCAAAGTCGCGCCAGTGTTGCGGCTGGCGTTCGAGCAGGGCGAGCAGCTCGGCCTGTGGCAACAGCAGCAGGGTGCTGGCGCTTTCGGTGAAGGCATCATGGGTGCGCGGCAAGCCATCGAACAGGGAAATCTCGCCGAACCAGTAAGGCGGCTCGACCAATGTCAGCAGCGCCTCCTTGCCGTTCTCGCTGACCGCGCCGACGCGCACAGCGCCTTCGACCACCGCATACAGCCCGCTGGGTTTGTCGCCACGGCGAAACAGCCGCTGGCCGGCGTCCAGGCGCTGCACCTGGGCCATGTCCAAAAGGCTCTGGCTCAGCGCGGCTGGCAAGGCGGCGAACCAGTGCCCCTGGTTCAGTTGGCTGAGGTAATGGTGGGGATCGGGCATTGCGGCTCCTGTGAGGTTGCGCGGCGGTGCGGCCATCCCTGCCATTGTCGGCTAGCCGACAGTGCGACGAGCCACGGCGAGGTGATCATGCTTGGGCCCGTTTCACACATGAGGACGATAACAATGAAAACCCTCGTCGATCACTTGGCGCAGTATGCCGCCTACCACCGCGACCGACGCAATATCGCCAGTCATTTCATCGGCATCCCGATGATCGTGCTGGCCGTCGCCGTGCTGCTGTCGCGGCCAGGTTTCGAAATCGCTGGCCTGTGGTTGGCGCCTGCCACGCTGACGGCGCTGGCTGCCGCCGTGTTCTATCTGCGTCTGGATACCCGCTTCGGCCTGCTCATGGCCGTACTGCTGGGGCTGTGCCTGTGGGCCGGTGCCAGCCTGGCGGTCGCCTCCACGGCCTTGTGGCTGACGGCAGGCATTGGCCTGTTCGTGGTTGGCTGGGTCATCCAGTTCGTTGGCCATTACTACGAAGGGCGCAAGCCGGCGTTCGTCGATGACGTCATGGGACTGATCGTTGGTCCGCTGTTCGTGGCCGCTGAACTGGCTTTCCTGCTCGGCCTGCGCAAGGAAGTCGAACATGCCGTGGTGGAGATCGCCGGCCCGACCTGCATCCGCGAGAAGAAAGCGCTGGCCTGAGCCCGCGCTGCTGTTCGTCGCGGCTAAAGCCCCTCCCACGCTCCCTCGGGGTTTGTGGGAGAGGCCTTAGCCGCGAGCCTTTCTAGAACATCTCCATCCACTGCGCCGTCATCGAGCGTGCGTGGCGGTCCACGGTGATGGGGGCGAAGGGACGGCCGGAAACGCTCTGCAGGGTGTTGCTCTGGCTGTTCATGTCGGCCAGCGCGGCGCGCAGGTAACTCCAGCGTGTCTGCAGCTTGCTCACCTGTGGGTCGGATTGGTCCTTGAGTGCCTGCAGTTCACTGTCGATGGCCGGCAGCAGCAGGCGTTCGTCCTGGCCGAGGTAGGTGCCGGGTTGTTCCCGAGCGATCTCGAAGGTGCCCAGGTAGGAGCGGCTGAGGTATTGCACGCTGAGGTACTCGACCTTGGCCGCCAGTTCGCTCTGGCCTTCGGCGCTCGGCAGAGCCCGGGCTGCGCTGAGAAAGTCGCGCAGGGCACGGCTGAGGTCTTCGGGGAAGCGCCAGGGCACGTTCTCGTCACCGGGGCCATAGGAAACACCGTTGCGCAATTGGGTAACGAGTGCCTGATGGGCGCTGGTGAGTTCGTCGCTGCCCTGCGGCAGGCTCTGCATGGCACCGGCCAGCGCGGCCAGGTCGGCTTCCAGGCGCTGCTGATGGGTCTTCTGGAAACCTTCGCCACGTAACAGCATCAGGCTGCTGGTGGCGCGGCTGGCGTGTACCTGAATCTGTTCCTGCGGGCTGACGGCCTCGGCGAAGGCCATTGGCGAGAGCCCGACGAAAAGTCCGAGCGACCAGAGAAAAGCATGACGCAACAGTGCTTTACAGCGCATCCGGGGTGCTCCTTGTTATTGTTTTGAGCAGGTATGCATTGGCAGCGTCAACGACGCAGCGCCAAGACTACTGCGCCAAGCGTAGCGGAGCATGACCCGAAAGAGTGATTTCGTCGGAAATCGCTACCGTTCAGGGGCTTTTATTCAGATTGCGCAGGTACTCGGCGGTGAAGGCGTCGGCGGGGAAGAAGGTCTCCAGTGCCAGCTCGGCCAGGGTCACGTCATTCGGCGTGCCGAACACCGTGATGGTGCTGATCAGGCTGAGTACGCCTTGCTCGCTGTGCAGTTGCAGCGGCACCAGCACGGCGTCGCTCGGTGGAGCAGGGACTTCCGCTGGCGCCGGATAGCCGCGCAGTTCATCGAGCAGGCTGAACAGGGCTTCGTCGCCGCTGATTTCGGCGTCGCGCTGCAGGCGCGTCAGCAGGTGCGCGCGCCACAACGCCAGGTTGGCGATGCGTGGTGCCAGGCCTTCGGGGTGCAACGACAGGCGCATCACATTGAGCGGCGGGCCGAGCAGAAAGTCCGGCATGCCGGCGAGAAAGGCGCCGACCGAGGCGTTGGCTGCCAGCAGGTTCCACTGTCGGTCGATGGCCAGCGCCGGATAGGGTTCATGGGCCTTGAGCAACTGTTCGATGGCCTGGCGGGCTGGAGCCAGCGCCGGGTCGCTCAGTTCGTGCTGGCTGTACAGCGGGGCGAAACCGGCGGCGCTGAGCAGGCGATTGCGCTCGCGCAGGGGGATATCCAACTGCTCGGCCAGGTGCAGCAGCATCTCGCGGCTGGGTTGGGCGCGTCCGGTTTCGACGAAGCTCAGGTGGCGGGTGGATATCTCCGCCTCGCAGGCGAGGTCGAGCTGGCTCAGGCGGCGCCGCTGGCGCCATTGGCGCAACAGGGCGCCGGCGGTCTGGGTAGTGTTCATGGTCAGCACGATAGTTCAGCCAGGTCATGTCGGCCATTACCTGGCAGGTAATCGACGCCCCGCGCGTTTCGGCGAAATCTGTAGGCCAGGCACCAGCCCGGTGTCCCTACGGAGGATTCATCATGAACGCACTGCAACCCACCCCGATGCTGCGCAATGCTCTCTTGCTCGATGGCCTGCTCAGCGGCGTCACTGGCCTACTGCTGGTCCTGGCGGCCGGCTGGCTGGGCGCCTTCCTCGAACTGCCACGCCTGTTGTTGCTGGTCGCCGGTAGCGCGCTGTTGCCCTTCGCGGCGCTGCTGGTGTGGTTGTCCAACCGCGCTGAAATCAGCCGCCAGGCCATCTGGGCGGTGATTGCGGTCAACGCGCTATGGGTGATCGACAGCCTGCTGCTACTGGTGATCGGCTGGGTGTCGCCGAACCTGTTCGGCTACGCCTTCGTCATTGCTCAGGCTTTGGCGGTCGGGCTGCTGGCCGAACTGCAATGGTTCGGCCTCAAGCACTCGCAGGCTGCCGTGGCCTGATGAGGCCGGCTCAGAGGCCGCGCAACGCCAGCTCGGCGCCGAGTAGCAACAGGCCGACGAAGAACCAGCGTTTGAAACGCTCCGCGCTGATGCGTTTGCGCAACCACTGGCCGGCGGCCATGCCCAGCAGTGCGGGCAGCAGGGCGAGGGCCGATACACCCAGCACCGCCGGTTGCAGCAGTTCACCGCTGTGACCGAGCGCTGCCGCCAGGGCCAGGGTGGACACGCTGAAGGACAGCCCCAGGGCCTGAACCAGGTCGTCCTTCTCCAGGCCGATGGCCTGCAGGTAAGGCACGGCGGGAATCACGAACACGCCGGTAACCGCGGTAATCGCACCGGTGATGGCGCCGATCACCGGGCTTAGCCAGCCCTCCTTGGCCCGCTCCACGCGAAAGTGCACTTTGGCCAGGCCGAGCACTGCGTAGAGCACCAGCGCGGCACCCAGCCAGCGTGTGGCGCCGGGCACGTCGAGACTCTGCAGCAAGCCGGCGACCAGCAGCGTGCCGCACAGAATCCCCAGCAGCATCGGCCACAGCCGGCGCAGCATCGGCAGCGGGCTGCGGCCGTCGCACAGCTGCCAGATGTTGGTCACCATCGACGGGATGATCAGCAGCGCGGCGGCCTGCAGTGGCGCCATCACCAGGCCGAGCAAACCCACGGCGATGGTCGGCAGGCCAAGGCCGACCACACCCTTGACCATGCCGGCGAGCAGAAAGGTGACGAGGATCAGCGGCAGGTATTCCGTCATCGTGCTTTTCCCTGCTGCTGGCCAGACTTGGCCTCGACTTCGAAGATCACGGCGAGCATCGGCTTTCTCCCTGGCTCTGGCTGAAGTTGCCTGCCAGTATCCACCTTTGCTGCACGCCATATTTCGTCATGAGGTGAATTATGGAATACGCACCGGGTTTCAGTTCGATTGCCGCGCTGCTCGCCGATGCCGGACGCGCCAGCATGGTCTGGGCTCTGATGGACGGCAGTGCGCGGCCGGCCGGCGAGCTGGCCTTGCTGGCGGGGCTGTCGCCTTCGTCGACCAGCGCGCACCTGGCCAAGCTGGTGGAGGGCGGCCTGCTGGTACAGCAGCGCCATGGGCGCAATCGCTATTACCGCCTGGCCGGGCCGGAAGTCGGGCAACTGGTCGAGGCCCTGGCCAGTGCCGCACTGGCTGCACAGCCGCGGCAAGCTCGCGCCGTGCCAGTCTCACGCGGCACGCCGCAGCCCATGCGTGAGGCGCGCACCTGTTACGACCATCTGGCCGGCGAACTGGCGGTCGGTGTGTTCGCGCGCATGCGTGCAGCTGACTGGCTGAGCGAGGAGGGCGGGGCACTGAGTTTGACGGCAAGTGGTGAGCAGGGGCTGCAGGCGTTGGGTGTCGATCTGCAACAGGTCAACCGTCAACGTCGCCAGCGACTCTGCGCCTGCCCGGACTGGAGTGAGCGCAAGCCGCATCTCGGTGGTGCGCTGGGCGCGGCGTTGCTGACTCTGTGCGAAGGCGAGGGTTGGCTGCGGCGCAGCCAGGGTTCGCGTGCGCTACAGGTATCGCCGAAGGGACGCAGGGCGATCATGACGATCGCGGCGTCGTAGATTCGTAGGGTGGGCCGGGCGGCGATCCGCTTTAGCCCACCAAATAAAGGCTGAGCTCTAGTCGGTGGGCTGAAGCCCACCCTACGCCCTGCTCAAAAATTGAGCAGAAGCAGTTGAACACCTGGGTCAGTTTTCAGTCGGCAGAACAGCCTCTACTGGGTCAGTTTTCGGTCAGCGGCAACAA
>NZ_SCFY01000023.1 GCF_007049795.1 Ectopseudomonas mendocina | reverse complement strand
GTAATGCCTGTCGCTTCCACCAGCTCCGGCACCGTCCGGTTCAAGGGCGGCATCATCTGCCGCACCACCCACTCCCGATGCTCTATCGAATAACGCGCCACACGGCTCTCACTTCCGCCCACCGACCAAGACTCATCGAATCAACTCACACGACAACTATCCTGACGCGGCGGGTTTTTGAAGATTACTGCTGGGAATTTTCTATCTTTAGTTCGGTGTACTAGTCTCCAGGTGAGAGGTCCATCTCACCTAATAAGTAATTTAACATAATATACATTATGCGAACCTATGGCTTATCCAATGTAGGGCTCTTTACTCTCGATTTGGCCAGACTGAATCACCTTACGTTGGCTCCCAGACACCTGAAACCCTGGGCTTCATCGTCCCCATGATCCATATACTCCCATGGGCCTGGGTTCTACCCCGTTAACACGGACACTTTCGAGTAAGCTCATATTGAGCAGAAGGAGTGTTCATGAAACGCAAGAAATACAGTCCCGAATTCAAGCGGGAAGCCGTTGAACTGGCTCGTCGTTCAGAGACCAGTTGCCGCCAAATTGCCCAAGAGATTGGAGTGGCCCCGAGCTTGCTAAACCGCTGGGTTCGGGAAGCACAACCGGGTATGGAGAAAGCCTTCCCAGGAACGGGAAGTCCGCGGGATGAGGAGCTTGCCCGCCTCAAGCGCGAGCTGGCCCGAGTGACCAAGGAACGTGATTTTTTAAGAGACGCGGCAGCGTACTTTGCCAGGGAGTCATCGAGCGGTACACGGTGATCCAGCGCTGCCGCAACGAGTACCCGGTACGCCTGATGTGCCGTTGCCTGAAGGTTTCTGCCAGTGGCTATTACGCCTGGCAGGATCGTGATCCAAGCCCCCGCGCTCGAGAGAATGCGCGCTTGGTGAAGCGCATTCGAGAGATTCACGAGGACAGTCGTGGTGTGATCGGAGCGCCACGTATGCACGAGGATCTGCTCGACGAGGGCGAAACTGTGAGCCTGAACCGCGTTGCTCGCCTGATGGCGGCTGAGCGAATTCAAGGCTGGCCACGCCGGAAGAGGCGTGGGTTTGGAAGAGCCGCCAGCGGCCGTCCAGCAGGTGTGAAAAATCTGCTGGAGCGCGATTTCACTGCGCAGGAGCCGGAGCGCAAGTGGGTCACGGACATCACGGAAATAGCCACACTGGAAGGCAAACTCTTCCTATGCGTGGTGCTCGACTTGTACAGCAAGCTGGTGATCGGTTGGTCGATGCACCACCGCCAAGATCGGCTGATGGTGATTCGAGCGGTGGAGATGGCGATCTGGCAGCGCCAAGGTGACTGGTCAGTGATCCTGCATTCGGATCGCGGTAGCCAATTCACCAGTGCGGACTATCAGCGCTTTTTGAATCGCAACACGCTGATCTGCAGCATGAGTGCCGTCGGTCATTGCGGCGACAACGCCGCCTGTGAGGGCTTCTTCGGTCAGCTCAAACGGGAGCGTGTTGCTCACCAGTCGTATCGGACTCGCGATGAGGCCGGGCGGATTTATTCGATTACATCGAGCGGTTTCATAACCCACGTATGCGTCGTAGAGTCGCCCGGCAAGATCTGAAGTTTTCAGCCCTTTTCAAGCCGTCCGTGGAAATGGGGTAGAACCCCCTTGAGACCTTTCGCTTGGTCATTCTCTCAACCGCATCTGCAGCTCCGCTTTGCGGTCGACAGTCCTAGATGCGCGCAGCGATAAATTTCCAAGACGCCAAGGTTCGCTTCGAGTCAGCGTCTGCACAACACAACACGACGGATCGTATGGGTTGGTTGTACGTAGATCGCGATTTCCTGGATCGACACGAGTCTCCGGACTGATTTATTCGGCTGACTCGGCCGCGTCTCGGTAACCAGGTTGAGCACCTTATCGCGTTTATCTTGACCCATGCGTCGGCTCAAATAATACTGTACCTATATACAGCATTTGGTGCTACTCCATGCCATCCGTGGTCGCGCTTGACCGGTTGATCGACGCTCGTCGTGTGTGGCGAGGCCAGGTCGTTTCATCGCCATCGGGCGCCAATTTCTCAACTGGACATCATTTTCTCGACGCCGTACTGCCAGGTGGCGGCTGGCCTAAGGCTGCCCTCAGTGAAGTTCTCACGACTGCGCCTGGCATCGGCGAGCTGCGCTTGTTGTGGCCGACCCTTGCCAGCCTGACGGTTTCAGGCGAACGAGTGGTGCTGATCTCCCCTCCTCATCTGCCCTACCCTCAGGCCTGGATTGATGCCGGCGTCGATTTACGCCAATTGAGCATTATCCAGGCAGATGGTCGCGATGCTCTGTGGGCTGCCGAACAATGTTTGCGTTCGGGGAGTTGTGGCGCGGTGTTGAGCTGGTTGCGTCAGGCCGATGATCGCTCGCTGAGACGTCTGCAGGTGGCAGCTGCTACCGGGCAAACCCTGGCTTTTGCCTATCGGCCGCAGGCAGAAGCGGCCAATCCTTCACCGGCAGCACTACGGCTGGTGCTCGACAGCCAGCCAGCACAGCTGCGGGTGATCAAGTGTCGTGGTGGTTTGCCGCCGGCTCGACCGCTCGCGCTTGCCTGGCATTGAGCTCGCCATGCTCTGGGCTTGCATCCTGTTGCCACAGTTGGCCATGGACGGCGTACAGCGTCACCGCGCCAACCCCGACGAGCCGTTGGTGCTGCTCAACGGCTCGCCACAACGGCGTGTTCTACAGGCGGTCAACCCGGCAGCCCGAGCCCTGGGGCTGAAACCCGGTCAGTCACTGACTGCAGCACAGGCGCTGACACGCGGGTTTGTCACGGCAGAATACGATTGCGCGGCCATCGAGCGCTGGCAGCAGTTTCTGGCCGCCTGGGCCTATGGTTTCAGTGCCCAGGTCAGCCTGCACTATCCGCGCTGTCTGCTGTTGGAGGTGCAGTCCAGCCTGGGGCTGTTCGGCCCATGGCCGCGTTTCGAAGCACGCTTGCGCGCCGAGCTTTCGGCGTTGGCCTTCCAGCATCGCATTGCTGTCGCGCCGAATCCGGCAGCGGCGCGGGTGCTGGTGAATGTCGGTGATGGACTGATGGCCAGTGATGGTCAGGCGCTCATGCAGATGCTCGCCCCCTTGCCGGTGGATAGGCTCGGGCTCTCTCCTACAGCAACCACGGCCTTCAATCGCATGGGGCTCAGGCAGTTGCGGCAGCTGTTGGCTCTGCCACGTGACAGCCTGGCCAAACGCTTTCCTGTCGAAGTGCTACGCCATCTCGATACCTTGTCTGGCCAGCGTCCGCTAGCGCTGGACTTCTTCGTGCCTACGGATGTTTTCGATGCCCGTATCGAACTGAATTTCGAGGTGGAATCGCATCAGGCACTGCTGTTCCCGTTGCGCCGACTGACAGCCGATCTGGCGGCTTACCTGGCCTGTCGTGACACCGGCGTGCAGCGTTTCACCCTGCATCTGGAACACCGCGCGGGTGCCGATACGCAGATACAGGTGGGCCTACTCAGCGCCGAGCGTGACCCCGGCATGCTGTTCGAGCTAACACGAGGCCGTCTGGAGCATCAGCAGCTACCAGCGCCGGTACTGGCCGTGCGGCTGGAGGCGCGTGAATTACCGGTCTTTGCGCCGCAGCATCAGCAACTGTTCGATGAGCGACCACAGCAGAACCAGCCCTGGGAGCAATTACGCGAGCGGCTAAGGGCGCGCCTCGGTGATGACGCTCTGCATGGCCTCGGCGCCAGAGCCGATCACCGTCCCGAGCGTGCCTGGATCAACGACTCGACCAGCCCCTTGCTGCCTCCTTGTGGCCCGCGGCCAGGCTGGCTGTTGAGCGAACCCCAACCGTTACGCGAAGCCTCACTGCGCATCATCTCCGGCCCGGAGCGCATCGAGTCCGGCTGGTGGGATGGCGAGGATGTGCGCCGCGACTATTACGTGGTGCAGACCCGTGCTGGGCAGCGCGGCTGGGCGTATCGGCCAGTCGGCAGTGATGGGCCGTTGCTGCTGCACGGCTGGTTCGCATGAACGATTACGCCGAGCTGCATTGCCTGTCGAACTTCAGCTTCCAGCGCGGTGCGTCCAGTGCGCAGGAGTTGTTCGAGCGTGCGGCAAGGCTGAACTATCGCGCCTTGGCGATCACCGATGAATGCACCCTGGCCGGTATCGTGCGCGCCTGGGAGGCGTCGAAGAAAACCGGGGTAAAGCTGATAGTGGGCAGCGAAGTGCAGATCGAGCAAGGCCCAAAGCTGGTGCTGCTGGCCGAGAACCTGACGGGGTACCAGGCGCTATGCGGCCTGATCACCCGGGCGCGGCGCAGAGCAGCAAAAGGCACCTACCGATTGCTGCACGAGGACCTCGTGGCACCGCTCGATGGCTTGCTGGCCATCTGGCTCAGCGAGGGTGAAGTCAACGCCCTGCCCTGGCTTTGCGCGCTGTTTCCCGAGCGCCTGTGGCTAGGCGTTGAGTTGCATCGCGGCCCTGACGATACCGCGCGCCTGCAGCGCCTGCTCGAGCTGGCAGGCGATCACGACCTGCCGGCTGTGGCCTGTGGCGACGTGCACATGCATGCCCGCGGCCGCCGCGCCCTGCAGGACTGCATGACCGCCATCCGTCATCATCTACCCGTGGCCGAGGCCGGTGCCCATCTATTCGCCAATGGCGAGCGGCATCTACGCCGGCTTGAGGAACTGGGCGAGCTGTATCCGCCCGAGCTGCTTGCGCAATCGCTGTGCATCGCCGAGCGCTGCAGTTTCGATCTCAGCCAACTGAATTATCACTACCCGCACGAGCTGGTGCCTGCAGAGCATAATCCCACCTCCTGGCTACGCGTTCTGGTGGAGCGCGGCGCTGACGAGCGCTGGCCTGATGGAGTGCCGGATAGGGCCCGCACACAGATCGAGCACGAGCTGGCGCTGATCGCCGAGCTGGAATACGAAAGCTACTTTCTGACCGTTCACGACGTCGTCCGCTTCGCCCGCGAGCAGCACATCCTCTGCCAGGGCCGGGGTTCGGCGGCCAACTCCAGCGTCTGCTTCGCGCTCGGCATCACCGAGCTAGACCCTACCGAAAGCAGGCTGTTGTTCGAGCGCTTTCTCTCCCGCGAGCGCAACGAGCCGCCGGATATCGACGTCGATTTCGAGCACGAACGGCGCGAGGAAGTCATCCAGTACGTGTTTCGTCGCTACGGTCGAACGCGTGCGGCGCTCACCGCCGTGGTCAACACCTATCACGGCGCCGGGGCGATACGTGATGTCGCCAAGGCCCTTGGCTTGCCGCCGGATCAGGTCAATGCGCTGGCCGATTGCTGTGGCCGCTGGAGCAGTGGCCCACCAACGCCGGAACGCCTACAGGAGGCGGGTTTCGATCCGCAGAATCCGCTGCTCAGGCGCGTGCTGATCCTGACCGGCGAGCTGATCGGTTTCCCCCGGCACCTGTCGCAGCATCCGGGCGGCTTCGTCATTTCCGAGCACGCGCTCGACACCCTGGTGCCGGTGGAGAACGCGACCATGGCCGAGCGCACCGTCATCCAGTGGGACAAGGACGATCTGGACAGGGTCGGCCTGCTCAAGGTCGACGTCCTGGCCCTGGGCATGCTCAGCGCACTGCGCCGTTGTTTCGGCCTGATCGAGCGCTACCGCGGCACGCAGTGGACGCTGGCCACTTTGCCCAAGGAAGACCCGGCCACCTACGCCATGATCAGCCGCGCAGATACCATCGGCGCCTTCCAGATCGAGTCACGCGCGCAGATGGCAATGCTGCCACGCCTGCGCCCGAACACTTTCTACGACCTGGTGATCCAGGTGGCCATCGTCCGTCCGGGGCCGATCCAGGGTGACATGGTGCACCCGTACCTGCGTCGACGAAACGGCGAAGAACCGATCGATTATCCCTCTGATGAACTCAAGCCAGTCTTCGCGCGCACGCTCGGCGTGCCGCTGTTTCAGGAGCAGGTCATGGAGCTGGCCATCGTCGCAGCCGACTACACGCCCGGCGAGGCGGATGAACTACGCCGCAGCATGGCTGCCTGGAAACGTCATGGCGGGCTCGAACCACATCGTCAGCGACTCACTTCGCGCATGCTGGAAAAGGGTTACACGCAGGCGTTCACCGAGCGAATCTTCCGCCAGATCGAGGGCTTCGGTAGTTACGGTTTTCCCGAGTCGCACGCAGCCAGCTTCGCCCTGCTCGCCTATGCCAGTTGCTGGCTGAAGTGCCACGAGCCCGCTGCCTATGCCTGCGCTCTGGTCAACAGCTGGCCGATGGGCTTCTACAGCCCCGATCAGGTGTTGCAGGACGCACGGAGGCATGATGTCGAGGTGCGCCCCGTGGACGTACGCTACAGCGACTGGGATTGCAGCCTGGAGCCCGATGAACATGGCGAGCCGGCCATCCGCCTGGGCCTGAGGATGATTCGTGGCATGTGCGAAGACGACGCGCGCCGTATCGAACAGGCGCGCCAGTCAGGTGCATTCCGTGATGTCGAGGACCTCAGCGTGCGGGCTCGTCTGGATGCTTCGGCGCGCGAGCGCCTGGCCGATGCCGGCGCACTCGGCGGCCTGGTTGGCCACCGCTATCAGGCGCGCTGGGCGATGGCTGGCGTCGAGGAACAATTACCGCTGTTCGCCGGTGTATCTACGCAGAATGAAGCCGCTCCGGGCCTGCCTGCCCCATCGCAGGGGGAAGATCTGTTGACCGACTATGCGACGCTCGGCACCACCCTCGGCCCGCACCCTCTGGCCCTGCTGCGCCAGGCTCTACGGACACGGCGCTGCCGGAGCTCGCGTGAATTGCAGACCGTCGAGCATGGCCGTCCTGTCAGCGTGGCCGGTCTGGTGATCGGCAGGCAAAGGCCGCAAACCGCCAGCGGGGTCATTTTCGTCACGCTCGAAGATGAGTTCGGCCTGGTCAATGTGGTCGTCTGGCATGACCTGGCCGAGCGCCAGCGGCGAGTCTTGGTGCAGTCGCAGATGCTGCGCATCGACGGTCATCTCGAGGCGGAAGATGGCGTCCGCCATGTGATCGCGGGGCGTCTGACGGATATGACGGAGCTGCTGACCGGGTTGGACATACGCAGCCGCGACTTTCATTGAGTCTCTCGCCTGGCCAGCACTCACCCCAGGCCAAGAAGATGAAAAAAAGGCCGCACTGGATCACCAGGCGGCCACAAGTCGTCTTAACCAAAGGAGATGAAGTGGAGCCAGGGCGACGGCTTTCGGGAGTGAAGCAAAACCGCCGCCCCTGGAATCTTCATCGGGGTGAAGCCTATCGTCGATCGACTGCAACAGCGCATCGAAGTCATTGATAGTGATCATCAATCAGCTCGAATAGTGCATCGGCAGACGGGGTGATAACTCTAAGCGCGCCCTCTGGGCCGGGCCTTACCTCGCTGTGAGGCGCGTTTAGAACAGCACACAACACCGGGAGCACCCATGCACAAGAAGCACTGTCTCGCGCTGGCTTGCAGCCTCGCGTTGGGCGGGCAGTTGGCGCACGCCAGCAGCCAGTCCGAGTCCAATGGTTTCGTCGAAGACGCCAGCCTCAATCTGTTGCTGCGCAACGCCTACTTCAACCGTGATTACAAAGACAATACCAACGACGCCAAGACCTGGGGTCAGGGCTTCATCGCCACCTTCGAGTCCGGTTTTACCCAAGGTACCGTCGGCTTCGGCGTCGATGCCTTCGGTCTGCTCGGGGTCAAGCTGGACAGCGGCCGCGGCCGCAACTATCGCGCCTTCTTCGACACCGATAGCGAAGGCCGTCCGGTGGACGACCTGTCCCAGGCCGGCGGCGCGGTGAAGCTGCGCGTCTCCAATACCGTGATCAAGTACGGCAACCAGTTCCCTTCCCTGCCGGTTCTGGCCCATGACGACAGCCGTCTGCTGCCACAGACCTTCACCGGCACGCTGGTTACCAGCAACGAGATCGAAGGCCTGGAGCTGAACGCCGGTCGTTTCACCGCTGACAGCCCGATGGGCGACTCGGCGCGCGACCCTAATCGCCTCAAGAGCATCGACGTGCTCGGCGGCAGTTACGCCGTCAGCGATGACCTGAGCCTGGCGGTGTATCACGCCGATCTCGAGGACATGTACAAACGCTACTACGCCAACGTCAATTACAACCTGGCGCTGGCGGCCGATCAGGCGCTGAACTTCGACTTCAACATCTACCGCACCAAGTACGACACCGGCTCGGTGGCCGCAATCGATCTCGGCGGTGACGGCCAGGGTGATCGCAACACCATCTGGAGTCTGGCGGCCAAGTACAGCATCGGCGCTCATGCCTTCATCGTCGCGCATCAGCGCAACAGCGGCGATGCCGGCTTCGCCTACGACTACGGTGATGGCGGCTCCAGCATCTACCTGGCCAACTCCTACTACTCGGACTTCAACCTGAAGGACGAGCGCTCCTGGCAGGCCAGCTACGAGCTGGACTTCGCCGAGTACGGCGTGCCGGGTCTGCGCTACAAGTTCGCCTATGTACGCGGTGACAACATCGATACCGGCAACGACAACAACGGCACCGAGCGCGAGATCTTCAACCAGATCGGCTACACCATCCAGAGTGGGGCCGCCAAGGATCTGCACCTGCGCTTGCGTAACTCCATCTACCGTTCCAGCACTGATGTTGGGCCAGATCTCAACGAGATTCGCGCTTTCGTCGAATACCCGCTGAGCATCCTCTGATGGTCGCTGCCCCGGCCTTGGCCGGGGCAGTTCTCAGCCGCACAAGGCTTGCACAACAGCCCTGGCGGCATCCTCGATGGCACGTTCTTCATAGGGTGCAAAGCCCCTTACCAGTCCCGGCCATCGCGGATTGACGCAGTAACTCGCCAGTGGCTGCGCGTCGATACCGGCAGCCTGCAAACGCGCGAATGCGCCAACTGGGTCAACCCGCCCTGCTACTCACCGGGTTTGTTGCGAAACCCCGTCAGCGATATGCCACCGTAACGGCCAATACCTCCAATCGTGCTCATGCTGTGCTCCTTGACTGAGTTGCAATTGCCAGGCGCACTTAACTAATTGAAAGTGTTGAATATTTAGATAGATAAGGATGACGAGGTAAGCCCTTGCCGCTGGTGGCAAGGGCTTGCAGGGGCAGGCTTAGTGCTGACCGCTCATTTGCCGGAAGGCATCGAGCAGTGCCTGACTGAGATCGACCGAGGAGAACTTGGTCAGCACCGCGTTGGCACCGACCGAGCGTGCTTTCTCGGTATTCATGGTGCTGTCCAGCGAGGTGTGTAGTAGCACGTAGGTATCGGCGATATCGGGGCTGCGACGAATTTCCTGAACCAGGCTGTAGCCGTCCATCTCCGGCATCTCGATGTCCGAGACCAGCAGCTCGAATGGCATGCCGGCCTGATGGTATTCATGCAGTTGTTGCAGGGCAGCCTGGGCGCTGCGCACTGCGGTGCAGTCGAGCCCCAGTTGGCGCAGCACGTTAAGGGTCTGTTGCAGCGCAACTTGCGAGTCGTCGACCAACAGCACGCGGCGGCCTTGTAACAAGCGCGCGTCCTGGCCATCGAGCAGTTGCCCAACTGGCGCCTCTTCCAGTGCTGGGGCGATATCGTGCAGCACCTTCTCGATATCGAGAATCTGCACGATGGCGCCATCGATCTGAGTCACGCCAGTGATGAAGGCCCGATTACCGGCCCCGGCAGGTGGCGGACGCACGTCGCGGGTGGAGCACTGCACGATGCGTTCGACACTTTTCACATGCAGGCCCTGACGCGAGCGACTCAGCTCGGTAACGATCAGGCAGCCGTCGTCTTCGTCAGCCGCACCGCGCTCGCCGATGGCGCGCGCCAGGTCGATCACCGTCATCGCGGCGCCGCGCAAAGTGGCGATGCCGCGAACATTGGGGTGACGATTAGGCAGTTTGGTCAAGGCCGGACAGGGAATGATCTCATTGACCTTGAGCAGGTTGATCCCCAGCAGGCGGCCGCTATGCAAACGAAACAACAACAGCGATAGCGCGTCGCCGATAACCATACTCATGCCACTTTCCTTGAAAGAACGATTAGACCTACCGGATATAGCGACCGGGTGGCCACGGACTTTAATCCGTGGCCAGCTTCAGGGCCACTCGCCCGCGACTAGGGCAGGTTTCCATGTAGCGATGCGCTTCGACGAAGTCTTCGAAATCGAACACCTTGTCGATCACCGGCGTCAGCAAACGGTCCGCCGTCATCTGGTTGATGTGCGTAAGTGCGCGCTGCACAGCATCATTGTTCGGCTCGATCCCCAGTTCCGGGCAGCCAGTGAAATCCAGCACGCAGTGACGGAAAAACTGCAGGTGCTTCTTGAAGGCTGCGCAGGCAGGAAATGCCGTGTCGTTGCCGCCATTAATACCGTACAGGATCAACTTGCCGCGCGGTGCAGCGATATCACCCAGTAGCTTCATCTGCGGGCCGGCACACTGGTCGAGAATCACCTCGACGCCCTTGCCCTCGGTGTAGCGCTCGACTTCCAGGACCAGGTCCTGCTCTTCGGTCGCAATCACCTTGTCAGCACCCAGGCCACGCAGGAACTCGCGATCCTCCGAGGAACTGGTGGAGGCGATGACCTTGGCACCCAGTGCCTTGGCCAGTTGCACGGTTTGCGGAGCCATGCAGTGGCTGGCCTCGGTGATCAGTACATGCTGGCCGGGCTTTAGATGCGCGAGGTCGATCAGCGCCAGATAGCCGAACAGCAGGCTGGTGTAATGCACGCTGGCCTCGACCGGGCTGAGCACGTCGGGATAACGAGTCAGGGCGTGGCTGGGCATCAGCACCAGATCGCCCCAGGTCGGATAACGATTCGGCGTGCCCGCCGGGAAACCGGCAACGGCGGTGCCGACGTCGAAGTCGCTCACGCCGTCACCCAGCGCGGCCACAGTGCCGGCCAGCTCAAAACCAGTGCCGGCCGGGAGCTTGGCCTGTTCGGACGCCAGGTTCTGCCGCCACAGCACGTCTTTCCAGCCCAGGCCGACTGCCTGCACACGCACCAAGACTTCGCCAGGGCCGGGCACAGGGGTCGGAACCTCTTCGTTCTGGAGCACATCGGCATCGCCGAACTTATGAAAACGGATCATGCGGGACATCGCTTACCTCGAGCTTGATCGCGGATTAACACTTCAATGACTGTGGACTCTATCCGCTGTGCGGCGGCGACACTATCAGACTCTATCGATAGTCTTCATGCCTATCAGTGATTCAGCAGCTTTCAATCCGCTGCACACTGCCCGTACTATTGCCTGGGCAAAGGCTCTCATTTGCAGCGCCGCGCTGACAAGGCCCGTATCCCTCGAATGGTACCCGGATGAACCGCAACGACCTGCGCCGCCTCGATCTGAACCTGTTGATTGTCTTCGAGACCTTGATGCACGAGCGCAGCGTGACGCGAGCAGCGGAGAAGCTGTTTCTCGGCCAGCCCGCCATCAGTGCGGCGCTGGCTCGTCTGCGTACCCTGTTCGATGACCCACTGTTCGTGCGTACCGGGCGCAGCATGGAACCGACACCGCGCGCGCAGGAGATCTTCGCCCTGCTCTCGCCGGCGCTGGACTCGATCTCCACCGCTGTCAGCCGCGCCGCCGACTTCGATCCTGCCACCAGTAAAGCGATTTTTCGCATCGGCCTGTCCGATGACGTCGAGTTCGCCCTGCTGCCCGCCCTGCTCCGCCGTCTGCGCGCTGAGGCCCCCGGCGTGGTGCTGGTGATTCGCCGTACCAACTACCTGATGATGCCGGGGCTGTTGGCTTCAGGCGAAATCTCGGTGGGCGTCGCCTACACCGAGGAGCTGCCGGCCAACGCCAAGCGCAAGATTCTCCGCCGCAGCAAGGCCAAACTGCTGCGTGCCGACACCGTACCCGGTGCGCTCAGCCTTGATGATTATTGCGCGCGCCCGCATGCGCTGGTGTCCTTCGCCGGCGACCTCACTGGCTTCATCGACGATGAACTGGCCAAGGTCGGGCGCGAGCGCCACATCGTACTGGCCGTTCCGCAGTTCAACGGTCTGGCCACCCTGCTGGCGGAAACCGATATCGTCGCCAGCGTGCCGGATTACACCGCCGCTGCCTTGACCGCAGCCGGCGGCCTGCGCGCCGAGGATCTGCCGCTGGAAACGCAGACCTTCGAGCTGCACATGGCCTGGCGCGGCGCCCAGGACAACGACCCGGCCGAGCGCTGGCTACGTTCGCGTATTCAGATGTTCTGCGGCGACCCGGATAGCCTTTGATGAATATCTGGAAACGCACCATCCAAGTGCCTCCAGGAACCTTGGCGCACCCTCATAGATCAAAATTGATATAAGTCCGTCTTTTATCATTCCCGATGATGTTCAAATTCATGGCATTCGATTCGTAGCCCTCCAAGTCTCGTCGCAGACTCCGCCAATCCACAAATCCGACTGGCGGAGTCACCCATGGAACAGCAGCACAAGTACATCTGGATATTCCCCCTGGCCCTCGCCGGCGTCCTCGCACTCAGCGGCTGCGAACAGGCTGAGCAGAGTCAGGCGCAAATGCCCGCACCCAAGGTCAGCGTTGCCGAAGTGATCGAGCAGCCGATCAACGAATGGGACGAGTTCACCGGGCGCCTCGAAGCACCGCAGTCCGTCGAAATCCGCCCACGCGTCTCCGGTTACATCGACAAGGTCGCCTTCGATGAAGGCACCCTGGTGAAGAAAGGCAATCTGCTGTTCCAGATCGACCCGCGTCCGTTCCAGGCCGAGGTCAAACGCCTCGAAGCCCAACTGCAACAGGCCCGCGCCAGCCAGGCCCGTGCCGCGAACGAAGCCCGCCGCGGCGAACGCCTGCGCCAGAGCAACGCCATCTCCGCAGAATTGGCCGATGCTCGCGCCAGCGCCGCCACCGAAGCTCAGGCTCAGGTCGCCGCAATCGCCGCCGAGCTGGAAAACGCCCGCCTCAACCTCAGTTTCACCCGCATCACTGCGCCCATCGACGGTCGCGTAAGCCGCGCCGAAATCACCGAAGGCAACCTGGTCGGTGCCGGCGAGAGCCTGCTGACCTCGGTGGTCTCCACCGACAAGGTCTACGCCTACTTCGATGCCGATGAGCGCGCCTTCCTCAAGTATGTCGAGCTGGCCCGTCAGTCCGGCTCCGACGCCCGTGGTGCCAGCCCGGTATACCTCGGTCTGTCCGATGAAGCCGGCCACCCGCATCTGGGCCAGCTGGACTTTCTCGACAACCAGGTCAACCCGCGTACCGGCACCATTCGTGGTCGCGCCGTATTCGACAATCAGGACGGCCGTTTTACCCCGGGCCTGTACGCGCGCCTGAAGCTGGTGGGCAGCAGGCCCTACGCCGCCACTCTGATCAAGGACGAAGCGGTCGGCACCGACCTGGGCAAGAAGTACGTTCTGGTACTGGGCGAGGACAATACCGTGGCCTATCGCTCCATCGAGCTGGGTTCGAAGCTCGAAGGCCTGCGCATCGTCCGCAACGGCCTGAGCAAGGGCGAGAAGATCGTGGTCAACGGTCTGCAGCGCGCCATGCCCGGCGCCACCGTCGACCCGCAACCCGTGGCCATGGCCGATGACAGCACCCTCGAGCAACTGGCGCGCCTGCGTCAGGCCGTCGATGCAAGCCAGGCCCCGCGTATCGCCGCCGACCACATCGACGCTCGCGCGCCGCGCGGCTGATAACGCCTGCGCGACTTGAGGAACCCCCATGAATTTCTCGCAATTCTTTATCCAGCGGCCGATCTTCGCCGCCGTGCTGTCGCTGCTGATCCTGATTGGCGGCGCCATCTCGCTGTTTCAACTGCCGATCAGTGAATACCCGGAGGTGGTGCCGCCGACCGTGGTGGTGCGTGCCGACTTCCCCGGTGCCAACCCCAAGGTGATCGGTGAAACCGTTGCCTCGCCGCTGGAACAGGCCATCGTCGGCGTCGAGGGCATGCTCTACATGTCGTCACAATCGACCATCGATGGCCGCCTGACGCTGACCGTGACCTTCGCTCTGGGTACCGATCTGGACAACGCCCAGGTGCAGGTACAGAACCGCGTCACCCGCACCATGCCGACCCTGCCTACCGAGGTGCAGCGTCTCGGTGTGACCGTGGACAAGGCCTCCCCGGACCTGACCATGGTGGTGCACCTGACCTCACCGGATCAGCGCTACGACATGCTCTACCTGTCCAACTACGCCGCGCTCAACGTCAAGGACGAGCTGGCGCGCCTGGATGGTGTGGGCGACGTGCAGCTGTTCGGCATGGGCAACTACTCGCTGCGCGTCTGGCTGGATCCGAACAAGGTGGCCTCGCGTGGCCTGACCGCTACCGATGTGGTCACCGCCATTCGTGAGCAGAACCGCCAGGTCGCCGCTGGTGCCCTCGGCGCGCCGCCTTCCGATGCCGGCAACAGCTTCCAGCTGTCAATCAACGCTCAGGGCCGCCTGGTTTCCGAGGAAGAGTTCGAGAACATCATCATCCGCGTCGGTGACAACGGCGAGATTACTCGTCTGCGCGACATCGCCCGCGTCGAGCTGGGCTCCAACCAGTACGCCCTGCGCTCGTTGCTGGACAACCAGCCGGCGGTCGCCATCCCGGTGTTCCAACGTCCCGGCTCCAACGCCATCGATATTTCCGACTCGGTGCGCGAACGCATGGCCGAGCTGAAACAAAGCTTTCCGCAGGGCATGGACTACGAGATCGTCTACGACCCGACCATCTTCGTGCGTGGCTCCATCGAAGCGGTGGTGCATACTCTGCTCGAAGCCGTCGTGCTGGTGGTGCTGGTGGTGATCCTGTTCCTGCAGACCTGGCGCGCCTCGATCATCCCACTGGCCGCCGTGCCGGTCTCGCTGATCGGCACCTTCGCGGTGATGCACCTGTTCGGCTTCTCGCTCAACGCCCTGTCGTTGTTCGGTCTGGTGCTGGCCATCGGCATCGTGGTGGACGATGCCATCGTCGTGGTGGAGAACGTCGAACGCAATATCGCCCTGGGCAAGTCGCCGGTCGACGCTACCCGGCAGGCGATGAAGGAGGTGACCGGCCCTATCGTCGCCACCGCCCTGGTGCTGTGCGCCGTGTTCATCCCGACGGCCTTCATTTCCGGCCTTACCGGGCAGTTCTACCAGCAGTTCGCGCTGACCATCGCCATTTCCACGGTGATCTCGGCAATCAACTCGCTGACCCTGTCGCCAGCACTCGCTGCCATCCTGCTCAAGGATCACCACGCGCCGAAAGATGCCTTCTCGCGTGGGCTCGACAACCTATTCGGTGGCTGGCTGTTCGCCCCGTTCAACCGCATGTTCGAGCGCGCCAGCAACCGTTACGTCGGCACCGTGCGTCGCGTGCTGCGTGGTAGCAGCATCGCGATGCTGATTTATGGTGGCCTGCTGGTACTCGGCTACCTGGGTTTCTCCAGCACTCCGGCCGGCTTCGTGCCGCAGCAGGACAAGCAGTACCTGGTGGCCTTCGCCCAACTGCCGGACGCCGCGACGCTGGATCGCACCGAAACAGTCATCAAGCGCATGAGCGAGATCGCCGGCCAGCATCCGGGGGTGGAAAACACCGTGGCTTTCCCTGGCCTGTCGATCAACGGCTTCACCAACAGCCCCAACAGCGGCATCGTTTTCACCCCGCTCAAGCCTTTTGATGAACGCACCGATCCGTCGTTGAGCGCCACGGCTATCGCCGCCGAACTCAATGCGCAGTTCGCCGATATTCAGGACGCCTACATCGCCATCTTCCCGCCGCCACCGGTACAGGGGCTGGGCACTATCGGCGGCTTCCGCCTGCAGATTCAGGATCGCGGCAACCTGGGCTACGAAGAGCTGTATACGCAGACCCAGAACATCCTCAACAAGGCCCGGCAGTTGCCGGAGCTGAACCCGATGTCGGTGTTCACCAGCTATCAGGTCAACGTGCCGCAGGTCGATGCCGCCATCGACCGTGAGAAGGCCAAGACCCATGGCGTGGCCATCAGCGACATCTTCGACACCTTGCAGGTGTACCTGGGCTCGCTGTATGCCAACGACTTCAACCGCTTCGGCCGTACCTACCAGGTCAACGTCCAGGCTGACCAGCAGTTCCGCCTGGAGCCGGAGCAGATCGGCCAGCTCAAGGTGCGCAACAACCGTGGCGAGATGGTGCCGCTGTCGACCTTCGTCAAGGTCGATGACAGCGCAGGCCCGGATCGAGTGATGCACTACAACGGCTTCCTCACTGCCGAGATCAACGGTGCCGCCGCGCCGGGCTACAGCTCGGGCCAGGCCGAGGCGGCCATCGCCAAATTGCTGGAAGAAGAACTGCCAATCGGCATGACCTTCGAGTGGACCGATCTGACCTACCAGCAGATTCTCGCCGGCAATACCGCGATCTTCATCTTCCCGCTCTGCGTGCTGCTGGCCTTCCTGGTTCTGGCGGCTCAGTACGAAAGCTGGAGCCTGCCGTTGGCGGTGATCCTGATCGTACCGACCGTACTGCTCGCCGCCATCACCGGCGTAATCATGGCCGGCATCGACAACAACATCTTCACCCAGATCGGCCTGATCGTATTGGTGGGCCTGGCCTGCAAGAACGCCATCCTGCTGGTGGAGTTCGCCAAGGACAAACAGGAAGAAGGCATGGATCGCGTCGCTGCCGTGCTGGAAGCCTGCCGCCTGCGTCTGCGTCCGATCCTGATGACCTCCATCGCCTTCATCATGGGCGTGGTGCCGCTGGTGCTCTCCTCCGGTGCCGGAGCCGAGATGCGCCATGCCATGGGCGTGGCGGTGTTCTCCGGGATGATCGGTGTGACCTTCTTCGGCCTGCTGCTGACGCCGGTATTCTATGTCCTGATCCGTGGCTTCGTGGAAAAACGCGCAGCGCGCAAAGCCGCCCGCCTGCAGGAGTCGCATGCATGAAAGCCTTCGCCCCCGCTCTGCTGACCCTGGCGCTGTCGGCCTGCGCCGTCGGCCCGGACTACCGGGCACCTGCTACCGAGCCCGCGCGCTTCAAGGCGCTGGAGGCGGCCGAGTACGACCGCAGCCGCTTCGAAGCCACCTGGTGGCAGCAGTTCGACGACCCGACGCTGAACCAGTTGGTGCAGCACTCGCTTGCGGACAACCGCGAGTTGCGCGTTGCGTTCAACCGCCTGCGTGCAGCGCGGGCGATTCGTGATGAAGTGGTCAACGACCGCCTGCCCACCGTTACCAGCCGCGCCAGTGGTGAGTTCAGCAAGGCTCAGCAGCCGCCGACCACGGACGAGCGCGTTCGTCAGGAACGCTACGACCTGGGCCTGGACATGGCCTGGGAAGTGGATCTGTTCGGCCGCATCCAGCGCCAGCTACAAGCCAGCGAGGCGCGCATCGAAGTGGCCGAAGCCGACTACTACCAGTTGCAGGTCAGCCTGATCGCCGAGCTGGTCGATGCCTACGGCACTCTGCGCGGTGCGCAACTGCGCGAGCGCATCGCCCGCGACAACCTGAAGAACCAGCAGGATTCGCGCGCCATCACCGAGCAGTTGCGCGATGCCGGCGTCGGTACCGAACTCGACGTGCTGCGCGCCGACGCCCGCCTGGCCGCCACCGAAGCCAGCCTGCCGCAACTGCAGGCGCAACAGGTACGGGCGCAGAACCGTATCGCCACCCTACTCGGCCAACGCCCGGAGCAATTGCAGGTCGACCTGACGCCCAAATCATTGCCGGTGATCGCCAAGGCGCTGCCGATCGGCAACCCGGCCGAACTGCTGCGCCGCCGCCCGGATATCCAGGCGGCTGAACGACAGCTGGCAGCGGCGACCGCTGAGGTGGGTGTGGCGACGGCAGACCTGTTCCCGCGGGTCAGCCTCTCCGGCTTTCTTGGCTTCACCGCTGGTCGTGGCTCGCAACTGGGCGCCTCGGCGGCGCGGGCCTGGGGCGTAGCGCCGAGCATCAGCTGGGCGGCGTTCGATCTGGGCAGCGTGCGCGCCCGTCTGCGGGGAGCCGAAGCCGAAGCCGACGGTGCTCTGGCGCAATACGAGCAGCAGGTACTGCTGGCCCTGGAAGAATCGGAAAACGCCTTCAGCGATTACGGTAAACGCCAGCAACGTCTGATCGCCCTGGTTCGCCAGGCTGAAGCCAGCCGTGCGGCAGCGGATCAGGCCGCGATTCGCTATCGCGAAGGCACAACGGATTTTCTCGTGTTGCTAGATGCCGAACGCGAACGCCTGGCTGCCGAAGATGCCCAGGCAGTGGCCGAAGTCGAGCTGTACAGCGGCATCGTCGCCATCTACAAGGCGCTCGGCGGTGGCTGGCAACCGCCGGCCTGAACCCTCTCTCCAGGGAGCGGCCCAGCTCCGCTGCTCCTTTAGCCCTGGTCGCGCCTGGCGTGTCCGGGGCTTTTTTATGCGACGCTGTGAAGCCCTTTCACGCGCTCTGGTCGCACTCGACGCGGTTACGTCCACCTTGTTTGGCCCGGTACTGGGCTGCATCGGCCCGTTGCAGAAGCTGCTGTGGATCCCCTCCCGAAGTGGCCTGCATCGCGGCCACGCCAATGCTCAGGGTGACGCGAGCGTAGGGCGAGCCGCTATGGGCAAGGTTCAGACTAGCCATGGCGGCGATCAGTTTTTCGGTCCGTTGCAGCGCGCCGGCCAACTCGGTGCTCGGCGCCAGGAAGACGAACTCCTCCCCTCCGTAGCGGGCAACGAAATCCGTCGAGCGCGCCAGCGTCGCCGCCAGTGTCTGCGCGATCTGACGCAAACAGGCATCGCCTGCCGGGTGCCCGTAGAGGTCGTTGTAGGCCTTGAACCAATCCTCATCCATGATGGCCAGCGCCAGCGGCGTAGCATTGCGTTGCGCCTGTCGCCATTGTCGCGTGAGTTCGGCATCGAACTGCCGGCGGTTGCCGATATTCGTCAATGCGTCGGTCACGCTGAGATTTTCCAGGCTTTGATTGAGTCGCTGCAGCTCCTGCGTGCGTTCCTGCACACGCTGCTCCAGTTCACGCTCGGAGCGCTGCAGGGTCTCTACCAGTTGTGCCTGGGTGCGCATCTTTTCCTGACGCATGACGTTGATGCGGTCGGCCAGGGCAAAGGCCAGCAGGAGCATCTCCAGCGATGAGCCCAACTGCAGACCATCGACGGTGAATACGTTGGTCGGTGGCACGCCCATGGCACGCAGCGTGGTGGTGGCGCCACCGAGTATCAGCAGGCCAAAGGCTGCAAGGAAAAAATAGGCGCTGCGCTGACGTTTCAGCGCGCAGGCGAGTGCGATGGCGAATATCGCCAATGCCGTGAGCAGGTTGAACATTCGGGTGTTTTCCGTGGCCGGCAACAAGATGTTCGCCATTACCGATTCACTCGGTGAGGGGCTGGCCTTCAAGGTCGATGCCGACCTGTTTCTCGGCTATATCGACCGCCCCGGCATTCGCCCTGCCCCTTACCTGGCTCGCGCTCGCTGGATCAGCATGAATGCGCGGCAATTGCCGCTCGGCGACGACGAGCTGCGCCAACTGCTGACGCGCTCGCACCAACTGGTGGTTCGCAAACTGCCAAAACGTCTGCAGCCGGGGCTGCTGCTATAAGGGCGCAGCCATTTGCAGATGGATCACGCGGCGCTGCTGCAGGCTGATCGGTGGCTCGAAAATCTGGCGATAGTGTTCTCTGGCCAGGCGGCGTATCAGCCCACTGCGCTGCGCCTGTGGCAGCAGCGTCTGCAGCAGGCTGTGCAGCTCAGGGTATGCCGGCGAGACGTAGAGGACATGATCCTGTGGGTAGCTGAACAGCAGGTGGCGCTCCACCTCCAGATCGGCATGCTGCGTCCACTCATGCGCCATTTCATGGGCGCCACGGGGCAGGTAATCGATCAGGCGCGTCGTCGAGGCCACCATCCGGTACAGTCGTTTCCAGTCGCCCTCGATGGTCTCCACCGGCAGATTATTGGCCACCCAGATGGCCCTATCCGCCCAGGCCGCTCCCATGCCAGCCACCTGCTGCAGGCGGCGAAAGTCCTCCAGGCTGTGCACGTTGTCATACAAGGCCTGCCTGCCCTTGGGGATGAATAAAATGCGCTGGTTGACCAGGTTGTCGGTCATGCCCACCCGCACCGGCAGGAACCTGCGCTCACGCGCCTGCGTCGGGCCAAGGATCAGGGCGCTGATATCCCCACGCTGCAGCATGACCTCCAGGCGCGTCATGGGAGGGTTGCCACGCTCGCGTACAGTGACGCCATGGCCTCCGAGAGCCAGGGTCTGCTCGAGCACTTGTCGGGTATAGGCAACTGACTCAGGCGTCCCGCCCAGCGTCAGCTGTACCTCGGTAGAGGCGTACACGGGCCCAAGCAGGCAACACAGCAGCCACAGACCCGCTACCCGAATACGGGGCCTCAGATGCGGTGCCGCAGCGGGTTTGCCGGTTCTTTTCATTCTTGTTGTCATAGCCACGTTGTGCTCGCCAGGCAGGCGGGGTCCCTCTCTGGCAGGCTTGGAGCGCCAACATAGCCGCTTGGCACACTGCAATGCCAGTTCCGCAGCAAGCTGTCCCTAGCGCACCAATGAGGGCAGGTGGTGTAGTACGTAGGCGCCATCGAACAGCAGCAGGTCGATCCAGAGTAGCTGGTGCAAGCCGACGATCAGCCAGAAAACCGTCTGGTAGGAGGCCTTGCGCGTCTTGTGACGAAAGACTTGTTGAGCGATTAGCGCGCCTGGCCAGCCACCAAGCAGTTCGACCAGATGCAGGGTGTTCTCTGGCGTACGCTGAGCACCGATCTGGGCGTTGCGTTTGTCCAGCCAGTACTGCACGAAGCTCAGCAGGCTGGCCGACAGGTACAGCGGCGCCAGCCACCAGAGCCCCTTGCCGAACAGCTGCAGGGCAGCGAGCACTGGCAATACGCAGAGCAAGGCAAACAGGACGATCTTGCTGCCTGGACTGTGGATGCCTCCCGACTGTGTCGCCGCTCTGCGTGCAGGTTTGGCAGCGGGTTTTGGCTGCGCCGGCGCAGCATTGTCCGGCGTTTTCGGCTTGCGCCGGATGGCCTGGCGGTCGAGGCTCAGTTCGCCGGCCAGACGCAGGTGCGCGGCACGTGGCCGACCACGCTCGTCGCGCCCTTCGATGAACAGCACATCGTCCCCTGGCTGCGGGCGGCGATCACCGCGCATGACGGAAATGTGCGCGAAAACGTCAGCACCGCCGTTTGCCGGCTGGATGAAGCCAAAGCCCTTGGCGTCATCCCAGCTTTTCAGGCGTCCCTTACGCTCGTTGTCCATCACGGCTGAGCGGTGCTCCAGTCGATCAGGTACAACTGCCAGGTCGCCAGAATCACCAGGCCGAAGGCAATGCGATACCAAGCGAATACCGCATAGCTGTGGTTGGTGATGAACTTGAGCAAGGCACGCACGGCGATCATCGCCACGATGAAGGTGCTGACGAAGCCAATGGCGAAGATTGGCAAGTCGCTCATCTGCAGAATGTCGCGGTACTTGAACAGCGAATAGACCGTAGCCGCCACCATAGTCGGCATGGCAAGGAAGAAGGAAAACTCGGTCGCGGCCTTGCGCGACAACCCGAAGACCAGGCCGCCGATGATGGTAGCGCCCGAACGCGACGTACCTGGAATCAGCGCCAGGCACTGGGCGAAACCGACCTTCAGGGCCAGCTTCCAGTCCATGTCGTCGACCGTTTCGGCCTGGATGGTATGATCGCGCTTCTCTGCCCAGAGCATGATGATGCCGCCGATGATCAGCGCCATGGCCACGGTAATGGGGTTGAACAGCCAGTGCTCGATGAGATCGGCGAAGGCCAGGCCGAAGATCACGGCCGGAATGAACGCCAACAGCAGATTGAAGGTGAAACGCTGGGCCTTGGGCTCATTGGGCAGCCCGACCACCACACCGAGCACCTTGGCCCGGAACTCCCAGATCACCGCCAGAATGGCGCCAAGCTGGATAATGATCTTGAACGCGGTTGCCGTTTGGCCATTGAAACCCAGCAAGTCTCCGACCACGATCAGGTGCCCGGTGCTGGAAATCGGCAAGAACTCGGTCAGCCCTTCCACAATGCCCAGAATCAGGGCCTGAAAGGCCATCCAGATATCCATCAACTCCCCCAAAGCGCGACGACTTTGCCGCGCGTAAACTCGAATATGCAATACAGCCCGCCCTGGGACATAAACACACTACGCAGGTTCCTGCGCGTGCGTCCCGGCAGAAACAGCGCCTGGCTCGCCAATCACTCAGGTTTTGCGCCTGGCGGCCGAAATGCTATCAGACAACTGGCGTGAATAATGCTCCGATGCGACAGTATCGCCAGTACTGCTCGGGGTTGCCCTAATGCTGACAATTACAACAATCCGGTATTCGCCCATGAACCATTTACGCAGTCTTCCCATCAGCCGTCGCTTGTGGTTGATTCTGGCGCTTGCCCTCCTGACGCTGATCCTCCAGGGCGCTTATATGTTGCGCCAGATACACAGCGATCTTTACCTCGCCAAATCGGAAAAAACCGAGCATGTGGTGCAGAGCGTGGCGGGCATCCTCAAGTATTTCCATGATCTGGAAAGCGCCGGCAGCCTTGACCGTGAACAAGCCCAGAAACAGGCGATGGAGGTCATACGCGGGCTGCGTTATGCCGGCCAGGAGTATTTCTGGATCAATGACCAGACGCCGGTGATGGTCATGCACCCGACCAATCCCAAACTCGAAGGTCAGAACCTGTCCAGCTTCAAGGATCCGGACGGCAAGGCGCTGTTCAACGAGATGGTCGCCATCACCCGCAGCCAGGGTGCCGGCCAGGTCGATTACCGCTGGCCGAAGCCAGGCGCCAGTGACCCGGTACCGAAGATTTCCTATGTCGAGCTGTTCCAGCCCTGGGGCTGGATCATTGGCTCCGGTGTCTATGTCGATGATGTACAGGCAGAGTTCAAGGCTCAGGCACTGAAAGCCATCACCATCGGCTTTCTGATTGCCGTGCTGCTGACGGGGCTGGTAGTCGTCATTACCCGCAGCATCGTGCAACCGCTGCAGGCAGCGGTCGACGCCATGGCCAACATCGCCAGCGGCGAAGGCGACCTGACCCGTAATCTCGATACTCATGGCCGCGATGAACTCACAGCACTGGCCGCCCACTTCAATGCCTTCACCGACAAGCTGCGGCACGTTATCCGTCAGATGCTCGAGTCGGCCGGCTCGCTGGATCAGGCCGCGGGCAATCTCGGCGATATTTCCAGCGAAGCTCAGCGCCATAGCCAGCAGCAGGCCCAGCAGATGGAGCTGGTAGCGACCGCCGTCAACGAGGTGACCTACGGTGTGCAGGACGTGGCGAAGAACGCCGAGCACGCCTCCAGCGAGATGCACACCGCCGAGGACCAGGCCAGACAAGGCCAGCAGAACATCGAAGCGAGCCTGCGCCAGATCGATCAGTTGTCGGGCACCATCGACAAGGCCGTCGAGGTGATCCAATCACTGGCCAGCGAGAGCACACAGATCGGCAGCGTGCTGGAGGTAATCCGCTCCATCGCCGAGCAAACCAACCTGCTCGCCCTCAACGCTGCCATCGAGGCTGCCCGCGCTGGTGAGCAGGGTCGCGGTTTCGCTGTGGTTGCCGACGAAGTGAGGCTGCTGGCGCAACGCACGCAAACCTCCACCGCAGAAATTCAGGGCATGATCGAGCGTCTTCAGGGAAACTCCGAGGCCGCGGTCAAGGTGATCAACGAAAGCAGTCGCGCCTCCCAGCTGACTGTGGAGCAAGCCAGCCAGGCCGGCGAAAGCCTCGCCCAGATCGCCCAGTCGCTACGCAACCTGACCGGGCTCAATGCCTCGATCGCCAGCGCCACCCTGCAGCAATCCCACGTGGTGGAGGACATCAATCAGAACGTCACGCAGACGGCAGCGCTGGCCCACAACACCGCCGAGGCTGCCGAGCAGTCGAGCGCGGCCAGCCAACACCTGAAACAGCTGGCCGACCAGCTCAGTCGTCTGCTTGGGCAATTCCGCGTATGAGTCGACCATGAGCAGCATGCAGCATCAGGAGGTCGATTTCAGTCGACCACAGAATCAGGACCTGATCTGGGACCTGGACAGCATGGCCCGCCGCGAGCTGGCCGAACGTTTCATCAAGCTGTTCGAGAACCGCTTGTGCGTCTATTCCGAGTCGGTGGGGCAGCTTTACACCAACTACAGCCTGCACTTCCCCACCGACCTCGGGCGCAAGATGGTGGTGCTGCCCAATCCCTACGCCTTCCACGACACCCTGCACGGTATCGATAGCCAGGCCATCCGCAAGACGGGCCTGTGCGTGTTGCCGGGCAAGGTTCTGGGCAAACCTGGGCTCCTGCTCAGCACCCAGATCAAGGATGGCGGGCCGGCGCCCAAGACCATGCCCTTCAAACCGGCCCTGGCGCAGATCATCAGCAACCAGAAGAAAATCGGTGATCTATTCCTGCCGGTGCTGATGAAGGGCGACCTGCGCGAGTTCGACCAGCAGATGCCCTATATCCACCTGCATCGCCTGCAGCTGGCACGCCTGGAGCGACTGTCGAGCTTCGAGCGTGACGACATCCAGCAAACCATCACCCGCAAGCTGCTGATGCTCTATCGACAAGCCGACAGCCTGGTGTGCTGAGCCGCGTGCATCAGTACAATCGCCACCCTTTCATGATTTGAGGGCGCCAGATGTCCTGGCTTGAACTCGTTGCTGCCGGGCTCGGCATCGTCGCAGTCTGGCTGACGGTCAGACAGAACCCCTGGTGCTGGCCAATCGGCCTGCTCATGGTGCTGCTCTACGCCTGGCTGTTCTACGACTGGCGGCTGTATTCCAACTTGCTCTTGCAACTGTTGTTCGCCGCGCTGCAGCTCTACGGTTGGTGGCAGTGGACCCGTGGTGGAGACCGCCACGATGGACGCAAGGTCAGCCGCCTGGGTGTGGTCGCAGTTCTGAGCGGATTGCTGATCGGTACGCTCGGCGCCGGGTTGCTCGGCTACCTTATGGCAACTTACACCGATGCCAGCTCGCCCTGGCTGGATTCGGCACTGACCGCCTTCAGCCTGGTGGCGCAGCTGTGGATGGCGCAGAAACGCCTGCAGTGCTGGGCGCTCTGGATAATGGTCGATATCTGCTACGTGGCCTTCTTCCTGTATAGCGAGCTGTACCTGACTGCAGGTCTCTACGCGGCCTTCACCGCCCTGGCCATCAGTGGCTGGCTCACCTGGCGCCGCGACCCGGCGTTGCAGCACGCGTCATGAAAGTCCTGGTGCTGACCGGCCCCGAGTCCAGCGGCAAGAGCTGGCTGGCAGCGCAAATACAAGCGCGCTTCGGTGGCGTGGTGGTGGGCGAGTACGTGCGCCACTTCATCGACGAACAACAGCGCGATACCTGCTACGCCGACATCGCCGAGATCGCTCGCGGCCAATTGGCCTGGGAGGATGCCGCGCGAGCAACCAGGCCGCAGTTGCTGATTCTCGACACGCACCTGCTGAGCAACATGCTCTGGAGCCAATGCCTGTTCGGCGATTGTCCGCACTGGTTGGAGGCCGAGTTGCTGGCGCGCCACTACGACCAGCATCTGTTACTCGACCCCGCAGGCGTACCCTGGGTCGAAGACGGCCAGCGTTGCCAGCCTCAGTTGGTCGAGCGCCAGGCCTTTCATCAGGCCTGCCGGGATTGGCTGCAGGGTAACGGGCAGCGTTTCTGCGAACTGTCAGGTGGCTGGGATGAGCGGCGCCAGGCTGCGCTGGCGCAAGTCGCGACGCTGCTCGGCTTAGCGAATCAACACGCTGGCCCAGGCCACTAACAGGCTCAGGCAGACCACCAGGGTCAACGGCGTACGCAGGGCCGGATACCATTGCGGCGCCAGCCCTACGCGTACTGCGTGCATGTCTGCCAGGTACAGGCCGATAAAGGCAAAAAGGAAAATCGGCAGGGACAAGCCAATCGGCAGTCCACCAGCCAATGCGGCCCAGCCCAGCAAGGGCGGAATCACCGACAGCCCCAGTTGCAGCTTGGCCTTTTCATCGGTTTCCTCCGCACGCATAGCCAAACCCCAGTGAATGGCGCCCATAAAGGCCAGAATCACCGCAGCAAAATCCAGCAGCGCGTCCAATACGAAAGGTCGCCAGCCCAGGGGAATCACCCAGATTCCCAATGCACCACCAACGAATGGCACCAGCCCGGCATAACCCAGCAACACGGCCAGTTTCGGTGGCTTCGCGGCGTCGAACGGGTGCATGAAAATCTCCTTGTCGATAGGTTCGACGGGCACCTTAGCAGTGTTTCTCGAGCGTTACAGCATGCGTCTCAGCGCAGGCGATGCTTATGCAGCAAGCGATAGAAGGTTGGCCGCGAAATCCCGAGCGTGCGCGCGGCCTGGCTCATGTTGTTGGCGTAGCGGCCCAGCACGTCGTTGAGCGCCTGGCGTTCGGCCCGCCGTATGTAGTCCTCCAGCGTCACTGGAGCATCGATGCTCGCCTGTGCCGGGCGCAAACCAAGATCGGCTGCAAGAATCTGCCGACCTTGAGCCAACACCAGGGCACGTACCACGTGATTGCGCAGCTCACGCACATTGCCCGGCCAAGGATGGCTGATCATGGCATCCATCGCTTCCTCGCTGAAATGCCGATGATGCCGTCCGATCACCGCCCCGTGTTGTTTGGCGAAGTGCTCGGCCAGTAGCACCAGATCACCAGGATGTTCGCGCAGATTCGGCGTTTGCAGTTGCTGCGCCGCTAATAGATGAAACAGATCCGATCTGAAGCGCCCTTGCTGCAGGGCCTGTACCAGCTCGCCTCGGTCCAGGGTCAACAGATGTGCTCGAGGATTGCACTGCAGGTAGTCCAGCAACTTTTGCTGGTCGACCGCAGAGAGCCGAGATGCGTTTTCGAGCAGCACGTTGGTGAAGCTCGACGCGGCGAGAGACTCGGTTTCGAGAGACTCGGTGCAATCGATAGCGCGCATGGCCTGCGCAATAAAAGATGAACGCTGGTGGAGCAAGCGCGCCAGCAGATGCTTGCCACTACCGCGCTCCCCACGGATAAACAACGGGCCATCGATACGGCTGAGGCGATCCAGCTGCCGTCGCAGGCTACGCGCGGCGGCACAGTTGCCGAGAAACTGCGGCGCTTGTCGTGCCCTTTTCAATCTGCGCAAGCGGGTGCCTGTTTGCGCCAGTTGCAAGGTTTCCAGTAACTGGGGCAATTCCACCGGCAATGTCAGCGCGGCGAAGCACCATTCGCCGGCCAACTCTTCGCTATTGATCTGCTGCAATCGCTCGGCGTCCATCAGCACGATGCAACCAAGCCCAGTCAGTTGCAGTTGCTTGAGCAGTGCATGACTGGGCTGCTGATCGAGGTAAAGCAGGAGTGCATCACCTGCATGGCCGTTGAGCGTTTGTGGCGTGCAGCGCTGCACGCTCCAGCCAGCAGCCTGCAATGGCTGAAACAGCGCTTCACACGCCTCGAATGGATCGAGCACCAGTAGTTGCTGGGGTGCGACGGAAACAGCCTCCAACATACTCCATCCTTGGCGCCATTATTTTGTAACCCCAATAAAAACAACAATTTGGCGCTCGCAAACGTAAAGCTAGCAAGAACTTTGACGCTTAGTGGATCATTTCGCTATATGCGTCGTTCCTGCTGGTTATTGCAGAGTTTTCATAATCACCGCGATGGCATCTTGCCAACAGCCTGCAGTGTTGGCATAACAGGCCGGCTAATAAGAACGCTACAAGGAAGTCTCTGATGCGTCTGCTCCGCCGCACCTTGAAACTCGTCATATTGCTGGCACTGATCGGTCTGGCGGTGGTGCTGTATTACATCGCCAACCCCAACCTTCCGACCTATCAGCAGCCCAACGATTTGCACTACCTGGACCAGTGGAGCGAAGAGCAGCGCCAGACTTATTACTACACGCCGCAGGGCACGACGGTAAAAGGCCTGCGTTATGACTGGATTAGTGCGCTGGAGATGCCGTTCGGCACCGAGAAATTCGCCCGCCTCGATTATCTGGCCCGCTTCGGCTTTCTTACTGACCCCAAGCAGCAGCCCAGCGCTCTGAACCCGGCCAATCTGCCGGTTGGTTTTACCCGTCATCAGGACAGCGAAAGCGGCGAGCATTTTCTCGATATCAGTTGCGCCGCCTGCCATACCGGCGAACTGCGCTACAAAGGCCAGGCCGTGCGTATCGATGGCGGTGCCGCCCTGCACTCCCTCGCCTCTACCGTACCGACTCTGCGCGGTGGCGGCTTCGGCCAGGCGCTGGGCATGAGCATGGCCTTCACCTATTACAACCCGCTGAAATTCCGTCGCTTTGCCCAGGAGGTCCTGGGCGAGCAGTACCCGCAAGGTCGCGACCAACTGCGCGAGGATTTCAAGCAAGTGCTCGACCGGCTGCTGGCGACTGCCTTCAACGACTGGCACCGCGGCCTGTATCCGACAGAAGAAGGCTTTGGCCGTACCGATGCATTCGGTCGTATCGCCAATACCGTATTCGGCGATGTTCTCGATGAGGCCAACTACCGCGTTGCCAATGCTCCGGTCAGCTACCCGCAACTCTGGGACATCTGGAAATTCGACTGGGTGCAATGGAATGGCTCGGCCATGCAGCCGATGGCGCGCAACGTTGGCGAAGCCCTTGGCGTAGGCGCCAGCCTGCATCTGCTCGACGAACACGGCAAAGGCGTCGCCGAGGCTGATCGCTACGCCTCCAGCGTGCGCTTGCATGATCTCTACACCCTCGAGGAAACCCTGAAACAACTGCAGCCACCCAAGTGGCCAGAAGCCGTATTCGGCAAGGTGGACCTGCCCCTGGCAAGCCGTGGCAAAGCGCTCTACACCGAGAATTGCGCCTATTGCCATGCCCCCGATCCCAAGCCGCGTGATCAGCGCCTGGCGCCGTCGCGCGATCCTGAATGGAAGATGCGCGTGGTACCGATCAGCATCGTCGGCACCGACCCAACCACCGCCGACAATATCGCTGACCACCGTTTCGACATCAGTCGCCTGGGCTGGACCAAGTCCGAGCTATCCAAGCTGGACGTGCGTCCGTACGGTGCCAGCCTCGATGAGGTCGATTTCAAGAGTATCTCCAGCGCCAAGGGCCTGGCCTACATCACCGCCTACGTGGAAAACCGCGCCTATCAGGACGCCGGCATAGGCCCGCGCCAGCGCAAGGAGATGGACGGTTATGGCCTGCCCATCGGCGTTCAGGAAAAGCGCGGCTACAAGGCCCGCCCTCTCGACGGCATCTGGGCTACTCCGCCCTTCCTGCACAACGGTTCGGTGCCCAACCTGTTCGAGTTGCTCTCTCCCGTATACGAGCGGCAGGCCCAGTTCTGGGTCGGTAACTTCGAATTCGATCCGGAGCGCGTGGGTTATCGCAGCGACAAGTTCCCAGGCGGCTTCCTGCTTGATACCCGTGTGACCGGCAACGGCAATGGCGGTCATGAGTTCCGCGATGGTTGCCGCCAGGAGGGCGTCATCGGCCGTGCCCTGTCGCCGGACGAGCGCCTGGCACTGATCGAATACCTGAAAGTGCTGGGTAACGCCGAGCTGGAAACTCAGCTCACTGACGTGCCGGTACAAGCCTGGGCGCCCGGCCCGAACTGCGAAGGCTGATTTCAACCGATACCTAGAACAAGGATTGCAACGATGTTGAAGCGCTTCTGGCTCTGGCTCGGTCGCCTGCTCGGCAAACTGCTGCTCACCGTCGCCCTTGTAGGCCTGGTTGGCTGGGGCCTGGGCGAAGCCTATTACGCCTGGAAATTCTCCGGCCCGGTCTCTACGCAAGAACAGATCGAGCCGGATGAGGCCGCGCTCACCAGGCTGATCATCGAAGACGCTGTACGCATCGTCGAGCAACACCGCGATAACACCCGCGTACTGCGTGACGCCCACGCCAAGGCCCATGGCTGCGTGAAAGCCGAAGTACAGGTGCTGGATACGCTGGATGAGTCACTACGCCATGGCGTCTTCAGCGAACCCGGGCATACCTGGCAAGCCTGGATGCGCCTGTCCAACGGCAACGCTTACCCGCAGTTCGACCGCGCCCGTGATGCACGCGGCATGGCCATCAAGCTGCTCGACGTACCGGGCGAGAAACTCATGAAGAGCCCTGCGCATGCTGGCGAGCAGGACTTCGTGATGTTCAACCATCCGGCTTTCTTCGTTCGCGACGTGGCCGAGTACCGCACCAATTTCGCAGCTCAGGCAGATGGCAAGAAGGTCCAGGCCTTCTTCCCCAGCTTGGACCCGCGCACCTGGGAGGTGCGTCATCTGGTCATCGCCCTGAAAACGCTGGCTCCGGCACCAGAAAGCCCCGTGGCCACCACCTACAACTCCATTGCACCGTTCAAGCTCGGCGAGTCGAACATCAAATACCGCGTGGTACCGGCACCGCAGAATTGCCCGCCCTACGAATTGCCGGAACAAAATAACGCCCTACCCAACTTCCTGCGCAATGCGCTTTACCAGCAACTGTCACTGGACCGTGCGCCGGCGTGCTTTGAATTGCAGGTACAAAAACAGAACGCGCAGTACTACATGCCCATCGAAGATCCGAGTGTCGAGTGGAGCGAAAAGATATCGCCCTTCGAAAGCGTTGCCCGTATTACCGTGCAGCCTCAGGACTTCGATAGCCGGGAACAAAACCTGTTCTGCGACAATCTGTCCTTCAACCCCTGGCATGCACTTCCCGAACACCGCCCTATCGGCGGTATAAACCGTTTGCGCAAGTCGGTATATGAAGCAGTAAGTGCCTATCGCCATCAGCGAAACGCTCCAGCCCCCGCTAGCGTTGCGCCACAGCCGACCCAGCAGGAAACAGAGGTTGAACTTTCGCAGTAGAAAGTTGTTGCCGGCGAGACGCCAGAAGTTTTCATCAGGGCACACTGTGCCAGTAATAAAACTTTTTCAGCCATGTGTGACTTATGGATCTACTGAGTTCATCAACACTATTGAAAGGCCAACACCAATAACCTGTTGGCCGCAATTAATTGTTGGGATCAACTCGGAGAAACCGACCCCATGAACACACCGCTGCGTTTCAACGAAGCCCTGCTGATTGCCGATCGCGCCTTCCGCCCGTTCCAGTGCGTAGCCTGGGCTCCGCAGGACGGCACCGGCGTCGTCAGCATCAGCGTTATCGACCGCACCAACACCCGCCTGCTCGGCCGCCAGCTTTCCAGCGCCACTTACAGCGACCCGCAACAACTGGAAGACGCGCTGCAGCGTTCCCGCGATGAGCTGAGCAGCCAGGGTTTCGACCTGGCCCCGTGGAGCATGCCGGAGTAAATCCTGTCGGGGCGCCTTGCGCGCCCCTGGATGTGCCTGTTGCGCCTGGCCTGCGGCGACTGCAGACTACTGCGATCGCCACTGAGCCGAGCCTAGCGCCATGCTTGAACTGCGCCCTAATTGCGAGAACTGCGACTGCGACCTGCCTGCCGCCAGTAGCGACGCCTTGATCTGCTCCTTCGAGTGCACCTTCTGCCGGTCCTGCGCCGAGTCCGTGCTGGCGCTACGCTGCCCGAACTGCAGCGGCGAACTGGTGAAGCGCCCCATTCGCCCGGCCGAGAAGCTCGAACGCTTCCCCGCTTCCAGCAAACGCGTACTCAAAGCCTGAAATGAAAACGGGGCGACTTGGTCGCCCCGTTTTCCTGTGCACTGCGCCTGTCAGTAGTAGGCGTTCTCGCGATTGCTGTGGTCAGTCACGTCGCGCACACCCTTGAGCTCCGGAATGCGCTCGAGCAAGGTTTTCTCGATGCCTTCCTTGAGGGTGTAATCGGCTTGGCCACAACCCTGGCAGCCGCCACCGAACTGCAGGACAGCGATGCCCTCTTCGACCACGTCGATCAGTGTCACCTGGCCGCCGTGGCTGGCCAGGCCGGGGTTGATCTCGGTCTGCAGGTAGTAATTGATGCGCTCGTTCAGCGGGCTGTCTTCGTTGACCATCGGCACCTTGGCGTTCGGTGCCTTGATGGTCAGCTGGCCGCCCATACGATCGGTGGCGTAGTCGACGACAGCGTCATCCAGAAAAGGCTCGCTGACGCCATCAATCCAGGCGGTGAAACTGGCCAGGCCAACGGCGGTGTCTTCAGGTTTTTGCTCACCCGGTTTGCAGTAGGCAATGCAGGTTTCCGCGTAAGGCGTACCTGGCTGGGTGATGAAAACGCGGATGCCAATACCCGGTGTGTCCTGCTTGCTCAGCAGCTCGGCCAGGTAGTCTTCGGCAGCTTGAGTAATGATGATGGCGCTCATGGCAACTCCTCACGGTCATGCGGCGAATTGTACGCCAAGTGACGGCCTGAATATAGTCCTACTAATTTACTCAGGATAACGACTGCAGCGTTCCCGAGTCGGTTCGCTGCCCTACCCAGAGCTTGGCGCGCACGAAAAAGCGCTTTTCGATCAACTCGTAGCTGCCCCAGGCGGCCAACGCGATCACCGGTATGCAGGCAGCGATGACCAGAGCCGGAGCAAGCCCCAGACGGGCCTGCAGCGACAGCACGATCACGTGCAGCAGATACACCGAATAGGAGCAATCGCCCATATGACTGAGCAGGCGATTGCCCTGGAAACAGGGCTCCATCGCAATGCAGGCAGCTACGATCAGCGCATTAGGCACGCCCCAGTGCAGCAGGCGCATGGAGTTGTCGAAGTGGTAGATGGTCAGCAGCGATGCGGCGATGACCAACAGTGGCAACCAGAAGCCCTGACGAATCCAGCCACGTGTGTAGATCACGCCCAGTCCCATGCCGAAGACGAACTCATAGACGATGCTGTTGCGGTAGAAGTCGCTCATCCATGGCTGCGTGGCCAGCAGGCCGAACACCGTCAGACTGAGGACGATGAACACCAGGCGCAAGCGCTCGGTGAAGATGAAAGTCAGGGCGAATAGCAGGTAGAAAAACATCTCGTAATTCAACGTCCAGCCGACATTGAGCGTGGGATAGAGACCGAACCCTCCCGGGTTCTCGGCGGGAGTGAAGAACAGCGAGAGCAGCAGATGATGCAGGTCGAGTTCCTGCACCGGCATCACCGGGTTGGCAAAGGCGATGATCAGCGCTGCCATCAGCGAGTAGAGCCAATAGGCCGGGACGATACGCAGTGCGCGATTGAGCATGAAGCGCCAGAGCGTGATGCGCTTGCCTTGAGTGGAGAGATAGATCACCAGGCCGCTGATGACGAAGAAGATGTCGACACCAACGGCGCCCCGCTCAGCAAACAGACGACCGACGAAGCTGTCGGCCTGAAAATCGAAGAACACCTGCATGACATGATGAAAAACCACAACCCAGGCTGCCAGCGCCCGTAAAGCCTGTACTGAAACCAGCATGGAACCGCTATTCCCCCTGTCGCCAAGATCGAAACCGAGCGGCCTGGAATCAGGCAGCCTCAGCGTCCGACCGCAGCGGCAGGCGAAAGATCGATAGCACCTAACCGGGATCGACGGGCGGGCCCTAAGCAGCGCCGCAGAGACATCAACCCCTGCCGCGCCTGGCTTTCGGGGGGCGACTAGAAGTTCTGGTAGCGATTCATGTCCAGCACCCCGGCCTCCAGCGGCTGGGTTTCGCGGATGTGCTCGGCCAGGTCATGGAAATAGCGCCAGAACTCCGGATGGCTACGCCGCACACCCCAGCGCTCGACGATACGCTCGAAGGATTTTGCGTCGCTGACACCTTCCATCTGCTTGACGAAGGCATCCACTTCACTCGCTTTGACCGTGAACAGGAAATTCGGGTAGCTGCTGAGCACTTCCGGGTAGATGGTCAGGGTGTCCAGGCGTGGCTGATAACGCAGCTCCTCTCCCAGCATGAACGCCACGTTGCTGTGCGCACGGTTGCGCAGCAGGCTGTAGATCTCACGCGAGCCGTCGCTCAGTTCCACCCGCAGCATGGTCGCTTCCGGCAGTTGATCGATCACCCGCAAACCACCGGCCGGGCGACTGGCCAGGCGCGCCAACGACTGTTCGGCATGTTGCAACTCCTTGGGCAAACCCTCGCGATAACAATGTGCACCTGTACAGCGGTTGATTGGGTCAGGGCGTGCATTGAGCTTGGCGTAGCGCTGCAGTAGCTGCTCGGCGAACTGCTTCTTCGGATCATTGCCGCTCAGGCCAATGGCGCTCGGCGAACGATGGTCGACCGAGGTGTAGTCCAGCAGCATCTTCAACTTGCCGCTGTTCTGATACCAGTCATCCAGGTAAGCCTCACGCGAGCGTGCCGGCAGCAGACGCAGGAAGTTCACTTCGGCGCCATTGCGGATCAGATCGAAATACAACCGCGTCTGCGCCTGGTGCGAGACGTTGCCGAACACGTCGAAATTGACCACCAACTGGTAGTAGGTGCGCTCCAGCAGCGGATAGTCCAGCCACCATAGGGTTTGCGGAATCTCTCCGAGCAGGCCTTTGCGTACCGAAGCGCTGTCGTGTTGACGGAAGATCGACAGCAACGCGTTGTCGTTGCCGCTCCAGATATGCGCCCAATCGGCAGCAGGCGCGTCGGCGTAGGCATCCTTGCGCAGGTCCTCGTAATCATTGCGCTTGTTACGGTAGTCGCGCCAAAGGCCCAGCAGATCGCCGACATCATCGAACTGACCCGGCATGGCCAATAGCGGCGTGGCCTCGCGCTGGTACTCGGCATCGGTGATGTAGAGATCGTGCTCCGGCGCCTGGAACACGGCCCAGAAGTTGTCGCGAATCACGTCAGTAGCGATCTGCCCGCGGCACACAGGGCCGCGGATGAAGGTGCGCACGAAGTACTCGGCGTTATCCAGCATGAACTGATAGCGCGCGCGCGCCGGAATCGCGGCGAAGGTTTCGAAGGGGTTGGCGCGGCGTTGTGCGCCATAACCGGGGACAGCATCCAGCGTCCAGTCCTCACCGAAGAACATCTCCTTCACCCGCGCCAGCTTGGCGTCGCCCAGCGGATAGGTGATGTGCGTCTTGTGCACGATCACACCCTGGATCGGCCATAGCCGGTAATAGAACTCGGTGCCCGGATCATCATTGGGACGGCGCGTGGCGATGGGGTCGATAGGCTTGCCGCTGGGGGTACGCGAACGCACCATCTGGAAGAAATGCCCCGGCTCACCGCCCTCGAAATGCAGGTGGGCAAGGAACAGGTGCTCGTACAACCAGCGCGAAACCAGATCCTCTCGGGCCCCCGGGGCGTTGAGGAAGTTCTCCCACTGCTCGACCTGGCGCAACTCGATGGCGCTGGGCTTCAGGGGCTGCTCGGCGACTGCTGCGCCCTGCGCCAGCCACTGTTCAAGGGTGGCGTACTCGTCATCGTCCAGGCCCGTCACAGCGAACGGCATGCCGCCATGGGGATTCTTCTGCGCGTAGACGGCGAACTCTCCCGGCAATGGGCAGCTATTGCTACGGGTGATGGCGATATCGAGCGTGTCTGGGAGCTTGGCGTTAGGCTCCAATGGCTGACTGCGGGCCAGTTCCAGCATGCGCTTGATCAGTGCAGCCTGTCCTTTCTCACCATCGAGCACCGAATGAAAATCGCGTTTACGCCAGGCTGCCTCGCCTTGTTCGTCCAGATACAGGCGCGTGGTCGCTTGTGCCTTGCTGCGCGTACCGTCATACACCAGTTGCTTGCTGGCACCGCGCAGGATGCCTTCACCACTGCCGAGATTGAGCTGGCAGGGCGCGTCGTAGCAGGTGTGGCAGGCTACGCACTTGTGGGTGAGGATCGGCTGAACATCATCGATATAGGAAATCGCTTCCGCGCGGGCCAGGCCGGCTGCGAAAGAAAGGAGAAACAGAGCAGCGGGCTTGAGCATGGCCACGTCCTTGATTGCAATGCTGGCAATTCTAACGAGACGGCGAGCCCAGCAACATGAATGAAATTCATGGAAAGCCCGCTGACGCTCCAAAACCCTGCAGCTTTGCTATCATCGCGCACCTTTGTTTCCGCTTTGCTCAGGTAGTTCTCATGTCCGATCGCAGCGCCCGCCTCCAAGCCCTCCAGCAAGCCCTGAAGGAGCGCATCCTGATCCTCGACGGCGGCATGGGCACCATGATCCAGAGCTACAAGCTGGAAGAGGCCGACTACCGTGGCGAGCGCTTTGCCGACTGGCCGAGCGACGTCAAGGGCAACAACGACCTGCTGCTGCTCAGTCAGCCGCAGATCATTGCCGCCATCGAGAAGGCTTATCTGGATGCCGGCGCCGACATTCTGGAAACCAATACCTTCAACGCCACCCAGGTGTCGCAGGCCGATTACGGCATGGAGTCGTTGGCCTATGAGCTGAACCTGGCCGGTGCCCGCGTGGCCCGTGAAGTGGCCGACGCCAAGACCCTGGAAACCCCGGATCGCCCACGCTTCGTCGCAGGCGTCCTGGGCCCGACCAGCCGTACCTGCTCGATCTCCCCGGACGTCAACGATCCTGGCTACCGCAACGTCACCTTCGATGAACTGGTGGAAAACTACACCGAGGCCACTCGCGGCCTGATCGCTGGCGGCGCCGACCTGATCCTGATCGAAACAATCTTCGACACCCTAAACGCCAAGGCAGCGATCTTCGCCGTGCAGCAGGTGTTCGATGAAGACGCCGTCGAGTTGCCGATCATGATCTCCGGCACCATCACCGATGCCTCTGGCCGCACCCTGTCTGGCCAGACCACCGAAGCGTTCTGGAACTCGGTACGCCACGCCAACCCTATCTCCGTCGGCCTGAACTGCGCGCTTGGCGCCAAAGATCTGCGCCCGTACCTGGAAGAGTTGTCGAACAAGGCCGACACCCATGTGTCCGCCCACCCCAACGCCGGCCTGCCCAACGCTTTCGGTGAATACGACGAGAGCCCGGCCGAAATGGCCGCAGTGGTCGAAGAGTTCGCCGCCAGCGGCTTTCTCAACATCATCGGCGGTTGCTGCGGCACCACCCCGGCGCATATCCAGGCGATTGCCGAAGCCGTGGCCAAGTACCAGCCCCGCGCCATTCCAGAGATTCCCAAGGCCTGCCGTCTGTCGGGCCTGGAGCCGTTCACCATCGACCGCAAGTCGCTGTTCGTGAACGTCGGCGAACGCACCAACATTACCGGCTCGGCCAAGTTCGCCCGCCTGATCCGCGAGGAAAACTACACCGAAGCGCTGGAGGTCGCCCTACAGCAGGTGGAAGCCGGCGCCCAGGTGATCGACATCAACATGGACGAGGGCATGCTCGATTCCAAGGCGGCCATGGTTCGCTTCCTCAACCTGATCGCCGGCGAGCCGGACATCTCGCGCGTGCCAATCATGATCGACTCCTCCAAGTGGGAAGTGATCGAGGCGGGCCTGAAGTGCATTCAGGGCAAGGGCATCGTCAACTCGATCTCCATGAAGGAAGGCGTCGAGCAGTTCAAGCACCACGCCAAGCTCTGCAAGCGTTATGGCGCCGCCGTGGTGGTGATGGCCTTCGACGAGGTCGGCCAGGCCGACACTGCCGCGCGCAAGAAGGAAATCTGCCAGCGCAGCTACGACATTCTGGTCAATGAAGTGGGCTTCCCGCCGGAAGACATCATTTTCGACCCGAACATCTTCGCCGTGGCCACCGGCATCGAGGAACACAACAACTACGCCGTCGACTTCATCGAAGCCTGCGCCTTCATTCGCGACAACCTGCCCTACGCCTTGAGCTCAGGCGGCGTGTCCAACGTGTCGTTCTCGTTCCGGGGCAACAACCCGGTGCGCGAGGCGATCCATTCGGTGTTCCTCTACTACGCCATCCAGAACGGCCTGACCATGGGCATCGTCAACGCCGGCCAGTTGGAAATCTACGACGAGATTCCCAAGGAGCTGCGCGACCGCGTCGAGGATGTGGTGCTCAACCGCACGCCAGGCGGTACCGACGCCCTGCTGGCCATCGCCGACAATTACCGTGGCGGCGGCGCGACCAAGGAAGTCGAGAACGAAGAGTGGCGCACGCTGCCAGTCGACAAGCGTCTGGAGCACGCGCTGGTAAAAGGCATCACCGCCTTTATCGTCGAAGACACCGAGGAGTGCCGCCAGCAGTGCGCGCGGCCGATCGAGGTTATCGAAGGGCCACTGATGAGCGGCATGAACGTGGTCGGCGACCTGTTTGGCTCGGGCAAGATGTTCCTGCCCCAGGTAGTCAAATCTGCGCGGGTGATGAAGCAAGCAGTTGCGCACCTGATCCCGTTCATCGAAGCCGAAAAAGGCGATAAGCCGGAAGCCAAGGGCAAGATCCTGATGGCCACCGTGAAAGGCGACGTGCACGACATTGGCAAGAACATCGTCGGCGTGGTGCTGGGCTGTAACGGCTACGACATTGTAGACCTCGGCGTGATGGTGCCAGCGGAGAAAATCCTGCAGACCGCCATCGCCGAGAAGTGCGACATCATTGGCCTGTCTGGGCTGATCACTCCGTCGCTGGACGAGATGGTCCACGTCGCCAAGGAAATGCAGCGCCAGGGCTTTACCCTGCCCCTGATGATCGGCGGCGCGACCACCTCCAAGGCCCACACCGCGGTGAAGATCGACCCTCAATACAGCAACGATGCCGTGGTCTACGTCACCGACGCCTCGCGCGCCGTGGGCGTGGCCACCCAGTTGCTGTCCAAGGAGCTCAAGGCCGACTTCGTGCAGAAGACCCGCGACGAGTACGTGGTGGTTCGCGAGCGCACCGCCGCCCGCGCGACCCGCACCGAGCGCTTGAGCTACGACAACGCCGTCGCCAACAAGCCGACGTTCGACTGGACCGGTTATAGCGCACCGAAACCGAGCTTCACCGGCGTCAAGGTGCTCGACGATATTGACCTCAATGTACTGGCCGAATACATCGATTGGACGCCGTTCTTCATCTCCTGGGATCTGGCTGGCAAATACCCGCGCATTCTCACCGACGAAGTGGTCGGCGAAGCAGCCACCACCTTGTTTGCCGATGCCCAGGAACTGCTGAAAAAACTGATCGACGAGAAGCTGATCAAGGCCCGCGCGGTGCTGGGCTTCTGGCCTGCCAATCAGGTGCGTGACGACGATATCGAGGTTTACGGCGACAACGGCGAACAGCTCGCCACCCTGCACCACTTGCGCCAGCAGACCATCAAGCCGGACGGCAAGCCGAACCTGTCCCTAGCCGACTTCGTTGCGCCGAAAAGCAGCGGCGTGACGGACTACGTGGGCGGCTTTATCACCACCGCTGGCATCGGCGCCGAGGAAGTTGCCAAGGCCTACGAGGCCAAGGGCGACGATTACAACGCGATCATGGTCAAGGCGCTGGCCGACCGCCTCGCCGAAGCCTGCGCCGAATGGCTGCACGAACAGGTGCGTAAAGAGCACTGGGGCTATCAGCCGGACGAGCACCTGAGTAACGAGGAGCTGATCAAGGAAGCCTACAAGGGCATCCGCCCTGCCCCTGGCTACCCGGCCTGCCCGGATCACACCGAGAAGGCCACGCTGTTCAAGCTGCTCGATCCCGAGGCGGACTACAACAAGGCCGGCCGCAGCGGCGTGTTCCTCACCGAACACTACGCCATGTTCCCGGCAGCAGCAGTCAGTGGCTGGTACTTCGCTCACCCCGAAGCGCAGTACTTCGCCGTGGGCAAGGTCGACAAGGATCAGATCGAAAGCTACAGCGAACGCAAGGCGCAGGACATCAGCGTCAGCGAACGCTGGTTGATGCCCAACCTGGGCTACGACGACTGACGCAAAAGAGCCCGCAATCGCGGGCTCTTTTCATTCATACGGCAGCGAACGCGAGTCGACTCGCGCCGATTGTCAAAAAACACGAACTCCCAAGCCCGATCAATGCTCCAAGACTTACCGAGCCACTTTGGCTCGTTCGACGGAGCGATGACATGTACAAGCACAGCCTTGCATTACTGGCAGTGGCAGCCGTGATGAGCGGTTGCTCGACTATCGAGAACCCAGCCGATTACGTGACCTTTCGTAATGAGCCACTGGTCAAGCAGGTCGACCATGGCATGACTCAGGAGCAGGTACGCACCCTCGGCGGGCCACCCTCTTCGGACGTGCGCAATAGCGTCACAGGCGGCACCTGCAACAACTATGTGCTGAATGTCGACGGCCTGGAGCAGCCCTATTACGTGGACTTCGACGTCAACGGCCGGGTCGATAGCAAGGGCTTCATGACCTGCGAACAGCATCAGGGCAACCTGCGCAAGCGGCTCTGAATGCGATCAGCCCCGCTGCGCGCAGCGGGGCTGACAACTGCCTAGAAGATCAGTGAGAGCAATCCCACCACCACGATCAGGCCGATGATGAAAATGATACCGACGGTGCCTCCGAGAAACTTCAGCATGCTGACTCTCCTTCTTGTGGGTTCATCAGCTCTGACCTCTTCCGGCGTGGCCGCGTTTAGTCTTTTTCTTCAGCGTCTCGCCTGACATGAGGTTCGCATCGGTATCAGGCGCCCGGGCGACGGACGATCTTGATGCTGTACTCCATTTGCGGCTTGCGCGTCACGCTCACCGCACGACGGCTGACGGTATCCAGCGTGATGTTCCAGAAACCACCGGAGGGCACGCGGATCTTCGCTGGGAACTTGATAAAGGCGCCGCCGTGATAACTGTGACGACCACGGTTTCTGAAGGCGCGAAAGTTGGCATCGTTCATCAGGCGGATGTTGCAGGGTTGCGAACACTGGATGACCACCAGATCGCCCTCTTCCAGATGCTCACGTTGATGGATGAATTTCATCGTTTTCGGACTCGGTGGTGAAACGGGGGCGCAATAGTGCCGCAAGCAGCCCGGCACCGCCAGCGCAGCTGACGACTCGCTTGCAGCCAAGGCTCGGGCTACCTAGGATGCGCGCCCAACACTGCCATTTGCTACTGCCATGAAAGTCGTACTCGACCGCATCCCCACGCTGATCGCCCTGCTGCGCCGTTACCCAGGCCTGGTCGCCCTGTTCGGCTTCTGCTCGGGCGTGGCCAGTTTTCTTCTGGTGGACCGCCAGGCGCATCTGGCCAAGGTGCTCGGCGTGGTATTGCTGGTCAGTTGGGTCTGGCTGATTCTCGAGAACCTGCTGCGCGAACGCATTTCCCGGCGCTTCGGCTTCGAGCTACCGTTGCCGCTGCTGCGCTACGGCACGCAGATGATCCACCAGGAAAGTCTGTTCTTCGTCTTGCCGTTCTTCTTCATCACCACCACCTGGAACAGCGGGCAGTTGCTGTTCAGCGGCCTACTGGCGGTCGCCGCACTGGCCTCGATCACCGACCCGATCTATTACCGCTGGCTGGCGCCGCGGCGCTGGCTGCTGCTGATCCTTCACAGCCTGGCGCTGTTCGCGGTGCTGCTTACCGCGCTGCCGATCATCTTTCACCTCAGCACTCCGCAGAGCTACCGGATCGCCCTGGCGGTTGCCACGGTACTGGCACTACCAAGTTTGCCCGGCTTGATCGGGTTCGCTGGTTGGCGACGCATTGTGTTGCTGGCTGCCCTGCCTCTGGCGATGGCCAGCGCCGGCTGGATGGCGCGAGTCTGGGTGCCGCCGGCAACTCTGTGGCTGACTGAGGTAGCGATCAGCGATCACTTCGATGGCGCGCAGCGCACGCCAGGCGAAAGCCTGCGGCAGATCAGCCCTGAGCAATTGCTCAATGATGGGCTCTACGCCTACACCGCGATCAATGCTCCACGTGGCCTCAACGAGCGCATCTACCACGTCTGGCAGCACAACGGTCAGGAAGTCGACCGCATTGCGTTGGATATCAACGGCGGGCGCAAGGAGGGCTATCGCGCCTGGACGCACAAACTCAACTTCCCCGCTTCGCCGGAAGGCCGCTGGCAGGTGCGGGTCGTCACCGAAGCCGGGCAGATGATCGGCACGCTGCGCTTCGACGTGGTCGCCCTCACGGCCAAGTGATAGCATGCGCGCCCCATGCAGCTCACCGAACTCAACCAACGCCTCGCCGACCTTGGCGCCAAACCCCAGCATATCGGGCGGATTACCCGTGCCTGGCTGCAGGGCAAGCCGTTGGACACCGGCACCAAGCATCAGAAGACCGAAAACTTCCTGCCGCTGACGGTACGTGAAGGGCTGCCAGCTATCGCCAGCGAACTGGACGCACTGGCCCGCCTGCGTTCCGAACACCCTGGCGCCGACGGCTCGGCCCGCTTGCTGGTGGAGCTGGCGGATAAACAGATGGTGGAAAGCGTACTGCTGCCGCGCGATGGCCTGTGCATCTCCAGCCAGGTCGGCTGCGCCGTGGCCTGTGTGTTCTGCATGACGGGCAAGAGCGGCCTGCTGCGCCAGCTCAGCAGCGCCGAGATGGTCGCTCAGGTCGCCCTGGGTCGACGCTTTCGTCCAGTGAAGAAAGTGGTGTTCATGGGCATGGGCGAGCCGGCGCACAACCTCGACAACGTGCTTGAGGCCATCGATCTGCTCGGCACCGAGGGCGGTATCGGTCAGCGCAACCTGGTGTTTTCCACCGTAGGCGACCCGCGGGTATTCGAGCGCCTGCCCAAGCAACGCGTGCGCCCTGCCCTGGCGCTGTCGCTACACACCACTGATGCCGAACTGCGCCAGCGCCTGCTGCCCAAGGCGCCGCGCATCGATCCTGAAGAGCTGGTAGAGCTGGGCGAAGCCTATGCCCGCACCATCGACTACCCGATTCAGTATCAGTGGACGCTGCTCAAAGGCATCAACGACAGCCAGGAAGAAATGGATAACATCCTGCGCCTGTTCAAGGGCAAGTTCGCCGTGCTCAACCTGATCCCCTACAACAGCCTGGAAGCCGACGACTACCAGCGCCCCGACGGCGAGCGCATCGTCGAGATGGTGCGCTACCTGCACAGCCGTGGCGTGCTGACCAAAGTGCGCAACTCGGCTGGCCAGGATGTCGACGGTGGCTGCGGCCAACTGCGCGCCCGCGCGGTGGATGTGATCAACACCAGCCGCCTGCACAGAAAGCTCAAGAACGGCACCTGAGCGCTGATACAAAAACGTACAGAGAGACCACACGTCCCGCTGGCGAAAAGCCGGCACTGTATTTGTTTTAGACAACTGCCTTGCATGGATGCAGCCCCGTCGTCTGGGTGCCTAGCAGCCCATTCATGAAAATCGCCCACAAGGTCGGTATCGCGGCCGCTACCGTGCTGTTCCTTACCACCAGCCTGCTGTCGCTATCCCAGGCCAGCCAGGCTCGCGACACCTTGCGCAATCAGATTGAGTCTGGTGGTGCTGGGTCTGCTGATGAACAGCCTGCTCAAGCCGCTGAGCCTGCTGAGCACCTCGTCGTGTGAGATCAACAGCGGCGAAGGTGACCTGACGCGCCGCCTGACGATCACCAGCAATGACGAGATCGGCGAGCTGTCTCAAGAAATCAACCTCTTCCTGCAAACCCTGCAGGAACGGCTGGCATTCACTCAGCCCATCAGGCTTTCCATACGCGCCGCCACCGCTTGCGCCAGACGCCGGCGCCAGGCAGGGCTGCGCGGGTTGGCGAGGACTTCGTCCTCATGCACGAAGCTGCGGATGATCGCGTTGTAACCGAGCCAGCGGCAGGGTTCGGGCTCCCAGCGCCTCAGGCTGGAAATCGGGCTGTCGCTCAATACCCAGGGCTGGCGCAGCAATTCACTGTCTCGCCCGAGAATCAGGTCGGCCAGGGTGCGCCCGCCGAGGTTGGTGGCACCCACGCCCTCCCCGCCATAACCGCCAGACAGCGCGATGCGGCTGCGCGTGTCGCGCAACATGTGCGGCTGGAAACGCCGCGCCATGCCCAGATTGCCGCCCCAGGAATGGGTAAAACGCACATTGCGCAACTGCGGGAAGATTTCCCCCATCAGGTAGCGGCGCAGCCCCAGCTCGTCTTCAGTGAGATTGAAATCGCTGCGCAGGCGCCCGCCGAAGCGGTAGCCACCGCGCGCACCGAAGATCAGACGGTCATCGAGGCTGCGCTGGCCGTAGGTGACCTGGCGGCTGAATTCGCTGAATGCTTGCCCGCGCTCCAGTCCGATACCAGCCCAGACGTCCGCCGGCAGTGGCTCGGTAGCAACGATCAGGCTCTGCACCGGCAACTGGTGATTGCCCAACGGCGGCAAAGTGGCGGCATAGCCCTCGATGGCCGGCACCACCCAATCAGCCGTGACCTGGCCTTGAGCCGTGCGCACCAGGCCGGGCTGCCAGTCGATCACCGGGCTGCGCTCGTACAGCTCGACACCCAGACCCTCGACGCAGCGTGCCAGGCCCCGCACCAGCTTGGCCGGCTGGATCGTGGCGCAATGCGGGCTGTATAGCGCGCCGTAGGCATTGGCCACGCGCAACTGGGTGGCCAGTTCGCTCGGCGGCAGCCAGCGGTAGTCGTCCTCGCTCAGGCCCAGCGCACGCAATTCTTTGAGGTACTCCCGCAGGCGCACCTCCTGCTCGGGATAGCGCGCCGCGCAATACAGCACACCGCCCTTGCGCAGGTCGCAGTCGATGCCCTCGCGGGCGACCACCGAGGCCACTTCATCGGGAATGCCGTGCAACAGGTCGAAGCTCGCCTTGCGCTCGGACGCCGGCAGGCCGGCCAACAAGCGATCCTCGCCGAGCAGGTTGCCCATCAACCAGCCACCATTGCGCCCAGACGCACCGAAACCGGCGGTCTCGGCTTCCAGAATCACCACACGCAGCTGCGGCGCCTGACGTTTGAGGTAATAGGCTGTCCATAGGCCGGTGTAACCCGCGCCGATGATCACCACGTCGGCCTGCAGCTCGGCTTGCAGGCTGGGCCGCGCCTGCAGCGGATCATCGAGCTGATCCATCCACAGACTGATGTTGCGCCAGGGATTCATCCACGCCTCCGTCATCAATCGATGACCCAAGGCTAGTCGTGGCGCTCAGTGGTTGTCTTGCGTGCGTGCCCGCGCGGAAATCTGCTTGAGGTAGGCCGTTGGCGACAGCCCGGTATGGCGCTTGAAGCAGCTGTAGAAGGCCGACAGCGAGTTGAAACCCGCCGCAAAAGCCAGCTCATCGATACGTTTGAGGTCGCTGCCCGCCTGCAATCCATCGAGCAGGTACTGCAGGCGGGCGCGGTTGACGTAGCGGTAGAAACTCTCGCCCAGCACCTGATTGAGCAGATGAGATATCTGGTTGCGGCTGTAACCCGTCGCTACCGCCACCTGCTGCAGATCCAGTTCGGGGTCGAGAAAGGGCTGGCTGCGCTGGAAATAATCCTGCAGGTCCTGCGCCAGTTGACCGAGCTGGCGGGTCGACAGCCCCAGGCGGCTGATGGCCGGGCGTGAACTGGCAGCCTCACCAGCGCCACGCGCCTCACGCACCAGCGTGGCGTATTCGTTGATGCGCCAGATCAACCCATCACGCACGGTGATGGCTTCACCGGTGCGGAACGACACCAGCCCTTCGCCGCCCTGCAGGCTGGTGCAGTACTGGATGAATGCGGTATGACCGTCGATGCGGATCCGGTCGACATGCTCCAGTAGCTCGCCAGGGCGGCGCGGCAGGTTGTTCTCGACATACTCGCGCAGTTCGCCCAAGCGCATGCAGCGCTGCTGATAGAAGTCGTTGTACTCGATCTGCGGGTGATACAGCGCCATCACCGCGTCGAGGTCGCGGTGCTTCCAGCTCAGGTGGTAGCGCAGGATGGTTTCGCGGGTGCGCTCGGTCTGCGCGGCATCGTCAGGAAAGAGATCGTCAGGCATGGTCAAGGTCGGTGGTCAGCGCTCGCGCAGATTGCCTGATTCGCCACGGCCAGCCTAGTCCCTCGTGCTGGCGTGGCGGTTGCGGACTATGCTTGCAGGACCGACGGAGAGGTTGACCATGAGTGATCAGGACAAAGACCCCCAACAGGCCCCACTGACCCTACGCGAGATGCTGCATAGCGTGCTGGCCGCTGCCCTTGGCGTACAGAGCGGTAAGAACCGTAGCCGCGACTTCAGTCGCGGCAAGCCCAGCCACTTCATCCTGCTCGGCGTGCTCTTCACCGCCTTGTTCGTGGTCGTATTACTTGCAGTGGTGAAACTGATCCTGCACCTGGCGACCGGCTGATCACTCCAGCAGGGAGGCGATCGAGCAGTCGTAGCGCGACTGCTCCGGGTGCTTGAGCAGGCTGAACTGACCAAAGTCCAGGTCGATATCCGGCCGGGCGAGGCGTTTCAGCAGTTTCTCCGACTGCTCTTTGTCAACCACGCGCAGTAAAGATGCCACCTGGTTCTCGCCGCCGCGCGTGATGAAATCCAAACCACGTCCGTGGTCACTGAGCATCACCATGGCACAGGCTCCGAGGATGAAGTGGCCGCTGGCCAGCACATCGATTCGCCCATCGATATGCGCCTGCAGCACCCGAGTCGAGTTGTTCAGGGCGGCATAGCGCAGATCTCTGCCCAGCTCATCTGCCGCACGCATCACGCCAAATGCCATTGCATCGTTCGCAGACCAGACCAGGCTCACACCTGGATAGCGCGGCAAAAGGCTTACCGCCTGTTCATAGGCACGTTGCTCTTGCCATTCACCGTGCACGGCCTGCATCAACTTGATCTGCGGCGCCTCATTCAACGCCCGCTGCAAGCCCGCCAGGCGCAGAATAGAGGAAGGCGTTTGCTTGACCCCGGAAAACGCCAGCAACTCGGCTGGCTGTCCCTCAGTGAGGGCGATCAGGTCACGCCCCATCAGGTACCCAGCCTCTTCATCATTGGGTACCAGACTTCCCAACCAGTTGCGATGGCGCTCGCGACTCCCACCGATCAGTGCCTGCTGTTCGTCAGTCAGGGTGCTATGAAGAGCAAACAGCTTGACCGCGCTGTTCTCGAACAAGCGCAACACCACTGGCCCCTGAAATTGCTCGTTGGTGAAGATCAGATAATCGGGATGCTCGCCATCGAGAACCTGCCGAGCATTGGCCAACATCCGCACAGGGTCTCGCTCGCCATAGAGCACCTTGAGCTCCATGCCAAGATCGCCGGCGGCGTCCTGCATGTAGCGGGAGTAATCGCTCCAGAATGGCTCATCGGAATAGCCGGGATTGAGGAAGATCACCAACGGCGCACGAGGTTGTGCTGTCACCGATGCGCAGCACAGCAATAGCCACAGGCCCAACACCCATCGGATCACGGCACCCCTCCCCAATTAACCGGGGCGCAGTATAGGGCGCAAATGACAAAAGGCCGACCGCTAATGCGCGTCGGCCTTTATCCTCACTGTCCGCTGACCCAGAAGACCGCAGTACCTACCGCAAGAAGGATCAGGCAAAAGATCGCCCAGGCATCGGTGACACTGTCGGAATTTTCCACTTCGGTATGTTCGCTCATGGTTCCCCCTCTTCTTGTGCTTTTGGGTGGTGCACACTGCATTTAAGACCAGCCTGAGCCATCGCTCAAACCATCTGGTTATGCTCTGGGACAGTCTTATTCCTTAAACTCAGGTTTATATATTCAAACATCACTTTTACGCATAAACCTGAGCTGGTATCGTGCCCCGGCTCCTCGGGGAGTGCGCGGCCGTGCGCGCTGATTGGCAGTAAGTAGCCTGAAAACAGGACCCTTCATGTACGTATATGACCAGTACGATCAACAGATCGTCGAGGATCGCGTCAAGCAGTTCCGCGATCAAACCCGCCGCTACCTCTCCGGAGAACTGAGCGGCGAGGAATTCCGTCCGCTGCGCCTGCAGAACGGTCTCTATATCCAGCGTTTCGCGCCCATGCTGCGCGTCGCCGTGCCTTACGGCCTGCTGTCGTCCGCCCAGGTTCGCGTGCTTGCGCGCATCGCCCGTGACTACGACAAAGGCTATGCCCACATCAGCACCCGGCAGAACGTCCAGTACAACTGGCCGGAGCTGGAGGACGTGCCGGAGATTCTCGCCGAGCTGGCCACCGTGCAGATGCACGCCATCCAGACCAGCGGCAACTGCATCCGCAACACCACCACCGACCAGTTCGCCGGTGTGGCCAAGGACGAGATCGTCGATCCGCGCCCCTGGTGCGAAATCATCCGTCAGTGGTCGACCTTCCACCCCGAGTTCAGCCACCTGCCGCGCAAGTTCAAGATCGCCGTCAACGGCGCCGTGGGCGACCGCGCTGCCATCGAAGTACATGACATCGGCCTGGAGGCAGTGAAGAACGCCGCCGGCGAGCTGGGCTTCCGCGTTTCCGTCGGTGGCGGCCTGGGCCGTACCCCGATCGTCGGCAGTTTCATCAACGAATTCCTGCCGTGGCAGCACCTGATCAGCTATCTCGACGCCATCCTGCGTGTGTACAACCGCTATGGACGTCGCGACAACAAGTACAAGGCGCGCATCAAGATTCTGGTCAAGGCGCTGACCCCGGAAGTGTTCGCGCAGCGCGTGGACGCAGAATGGGCACACCTCAAGGATGGTCCGAGCACCCTGACCGAAGCCGAAGTCGCGCGCGTTGCCGCACACTTCGTCGACCCGGCCTACCTGCCCCTGCAGGACGAAGACGCCCTGCTCGCCCAGCAGAACGCCGAGCATCCGGGCTTCGCCCGCTGGCGTGAGCGCAACACCTTCGCTCACAAGAAGCCTGGCTACGTTGCCGTGACCCTGTCGCTCAAGCCAACTGGCGTAGCGCCGGGCGACGTCACCGACAAGCAACTCGATGCCATCGCCGACCTGGCTGATCGCTACAGCTTCGGCGAAGTGCGCAACAGCCATAACCAGAACATCATCCTCGCCGACGTCGAACAACGTCAGCTGCTGACCCTGTGGGGCGAGCTACGCGAGCAAGGCTTCGCCACGCCGAACGTCGGCCTGCTGACCGATATCATCTGCTGCCCGGGTGGCGACTTCTGCTCGCTGGCCAACGCCAAGTCGATCCCGATTGCCGAAGCAATTCAGCGCCGCTTCGATGACCTCGACTACCTGTTCGACATCGGCAATATCGACCTGAACATCTCCGGCTGCATGAACGCCTGTGGTCACCACCACGTTGGCCATATCGGCATCCTCGGCGTCGACAAGAAGGGCCAGGAGTTCTATCAGGTCTCGCTCGGAGGCAGCGCTGGCCGTGACGCCAGCCTGGCGCAGATCCTCGGCCCGTCCTTCGCCGAAGCGGACATGGCCGATGTGATCGACAAGATCATCAAGGTCTACGTCGAACAACGCACAGAAGAGGAAAGCTTCCTCGATACTTACCGCCGCGTCGGTATCGACCCGTTCAAGGAGCGCGTCTATGCAGCGAATCATTAAGAACGGTCAGGTGGTCGACGAAACCTGGCACCTGTTGCCCAAGGACGTGACCCTGGACGTCATCCCCAACTGCGACGACATCATCGTCCCGCTGGTCCTGTGGCGCGAGCATGCTCACGCCCTCAAGGCCCGCGACGGCGGCCTCGGCGTGTGGCTGGAAGCTGGCGACGAGATCGAGGAAATTGCCGATGATCTGGCGCACTTCCAGGTGATCGCCCTTGAGTTCCCGGCCTTCACCGACGGCCGTCACTCCTCCACCGCCTACCTGCTGCGTACCCGCTACGACTACAAAGGTGAAGTCCGCGCCATCGGCGACGTCCTGCGCGACCAGCTGTTCGCCCTGCGTCGCGTCGGCTTCGACGCCTTCGCCGTGCGAGCCGACAAAGACCCGTACGATGCGCTGAAGGCCTTCGAGGACTACAGCGAGGTCTACCAGGCTTCGGCCGATCAGCCACAACCACTGTTCCGTCGCCGCGCCTAATCACGGCAACTGGAACGCCCCAAACGCCCCGACTGCTTCGGGGCGTTTTGCTTTGTGCATCTGCGCTCGATCAATTCAGGTCGAACCGTAGCCCGTCTCTGGAGTCGGACCCTATAAGTCCACCGCATAGGGAGAGACAGCCATGAAGCACGACTGGGACCTGATCGAGCGCCTGCTGCACGAGGCGCAGAACTCCGCTGGCAAACCGTTTGCCCCACGCCGCTACGCCGAAGACCTGGCAGCAGAACAGGAAAGCGCTGGCGATCCAGTACATGACCTCGATCACCTGCGCGCCGAGGCCACTCGCTACGAAGCGCGCCTGCTGGAGAACGGCTTCATCGAGCCGCGCCCGGAAGATCAAGGCGGCAACGGCGAAAACTTCGTGCTGACAGCGCGAGGCGCACAACTGCTGAGCATGCTCGACAGCAGCATCCCCGGCAGCGAGCACCCGCGTGAAGTGCTCGACGAAGCCGGCGAAGCGGCGTTGACGCCCGAGGTGTTCGACCGCCTGGCGCCCAAGGCCAATCTTAGTGAAACCAGCTAACCAGTCTCGCGCAAATAAAAACGCCGCGCCTTGTAAAGGGCGCGGCGTTTTTGCTGATCCAGTGATAAGCCATCAAGCCTGTTGGATCAATCCTCGCGATAGCGACGCAGTTTCAGCGCCTTGCCAGCAACGCGGGTATCTTTCAACTTGCCGAGCAGACGGTCCAGGCCGTCTTCCGGCAGCTCGACCAGGCTGAAGGTTTCGCGGATCTGGATACGACCGATGGCTTCACGAGCCAGGCCGCCCTCATTGAGGATGGCGCCGAGCAGGTTCTTCGCCGCGATACCATCGCGGGTGCCCAGTGCAGTGCGGCAACGCACACGACCTTCGGCCAGCGGCATCGGCGCACGACGCTCGCGGTATTCACCACGCTCGCCGCCACGATCACCATCACGCTCGCGACGCTCACGCGGCGCACCGCCAACACCCGGCACCAACGGCTGCTCGCGCTCGACGCTAGCCAGGTCCAGCGCCTGACCATTGGTGGCCTTCTTCAGCAGCGCAGCGGCCAAGGCGCGCGGGCTGCAACCGATGTCGGCAGTCAGACGGTCGAGCAGGTCGCCATGGCTGGCTTCGGCATCAGCCACCAGCGGCGCCAGGCTGCTGGTCAGTTTCTTGATACGGGCATCGAGTACTTGCTGGGCGTTCGGTAGCTTGACCTCACCGACCTTCTGCCCGGTGACACGCTCGATCACCTGCAGCATGCGACGCTCACGCGGGGTCACCAGCAGCAGCGCACGGCCATCGCGACCGGCGCGGCCGGTACGGCCGATACGGTGCACGTAGGACTCCGGGTCGTACGGCATGTCGACGTTGAACACGTGGGTGATGCGCGGTACGTCGATACCACGAGCAGCAACGTCAGTCGCAACGACGATGTCCAGACGGCCATCCTTGAGCGACTCGATAACGCGCTCGCGCTGGTTCTGGGCGATGTCGCCGTTCAGCGCAGCGGCCTTGAAGCCCTTGGCTTCCAGGGCCGCAGCCAGGTCCAGAGTGGCCTGCTTGGTGCGTACGAAAGCGATCAGTGCGTCAAAGTCTTCGACTTCCAGCAGGCGCAACACGGCGTTGGTCTTCTGATCGGCGTGGATCATCAGGTGCGCCTGCTCGATACGCGAGACGGTCTGGGTCTTGGCAGCGATCTTGACGTGTTGCGGCTCGCGCAGGTGCTTTTCGGCGATGGCACGGATCGAGTGCGGCAGCGTGGCGGAGAACAGCACGCTCTGGCGGCTTTCCGGCATGGCTTCGAAGATCACTTCGAGGTCATCCATGAAGCCCAGCTTGAGCATTTCGTCAGCTTCGTCGAGTACCAGATGCTGAATGGTGGACAGCACTTTCTCGTCACGACGCAGGTGGTCGACCAGACGACCAGGCGTGGCAACGATTACCTGCGCGCCCTGGCGAATGGCCTTGAGCTGCGGGCCCATGGGCGCGCCGCCGTATACGGCAACGACGTTCAGGCCAGGCATCTGTTTGGAGTAGGTTTCGAAGGCGGTGGCAACCTGCAGGGCCAGCTCACGAGTCGGCGCCAGAATCAGCACCTGCGGCTCGCGCTTGGCCGGGTCGATCTTCGACAGCAGCGGCAGCGCGAAGGCTGCGGTTTTACCGGTACCGGTCTGCGCCTGACCGATCATGTCGTGGCCGGCGAGAATCACCGGAATGGCTTGCGACTGGATCGGAGACGGCTCTTCGTAACCAACGGCGGTCAGAGCGGCGAGAATATTGGGGTGAAGTCCGAGCGCGGCGAAGCCGCCGATTTCCTGGGTCATGGGTCTGCCTCAAGTGCATCCGCAAAGACCCATGTTCCAAAGCTGCGCATGCCGTGTAAGACCTTTTGGGTCACCCTGGCAGCCTGGTCGGCGGGGATTTGCGAAAACGTGATGAAAGTGAATCGTCAAGGATAGTCCGCTGGGGACTGGCTGCCGGGTTTAATTTCCCGGGCGAGTTGCGCTACCTGAACGTGGCCAGAAAATTGGCCGGCGCGCATCATACCGGAAATTCCTGACCAAGGTGCTGTTTTTTATCCTTACATGTCACCCGGCAGGGGCTTTTCTAGAGCTTTGCGCAGTTTTTACGCCGGGCGGCGCATCAGGTAGCCGGGCGCAAGGCCGTGATCAGCGGCTGCAGCGAATAACCCAGACGCGGTGCCAGCTCGCCGGCACGCATCTGCAGGCGTCCCAGGTCGAGCCTCTGCTCGAGGTCGGCCGGGATCAGCAGCACCACGTTGCCCTCCTTCACCGGGCACTCCCAATAGTGGCGATGGTAGAGACCGCGCAGCAGCGCCGCGCCAAGCGGCTTGCCGTCGTTGCCTGCCCATTGGTTGATGATCAGCCAGCCACCCGGGTTGAGTTTTTCGCGGCAGCGCTCGAGAAAGCGCCAGGCCAGATGCCCGGCGCCCGGCCCCTGGTCGGTGTACAGGTCGAGAAAGATCAGGTCGGCGGTTTCTGCGCTGTCGAGCAGCTCGGTAGCATCGCCGATGCGAATGGTCAGCCGTGGGTCGTCGTCGAGCCCGAGAAACTCCATGGCCAGGCGCGGCACGTCCGGTCGTAGCTCGATGGCCTCGACATCCTCCAGCGGCAGGAACTTCAGGCAGGCCTGGGTCAGGTTACCGGCACCCAGCCCCAGGAACAGCGCGGTTTCCGGCTCATCGTGGCACAGCGCGCCCAGCAGCATGGCGCGGGTGTAGTCGTACTCCAGCCAGCTGGGATCGCCCTGGAACACGCAGCTCTGCTCGATGGCATCGCCGAACTCGAGAAAGCGATAGGCGCCAATCTGCACCACACGGATCACCCCGAAGGCATCGCGCACTTCGGCCAGCAGAACCTCGTCCTGCAGTTGCAACTCGTCGTCCGGCGGCAACCCTGGCATCGAAACCTCCCCACAGTGACATCCCGTACCACAACAACCGGGCTAAAGGCGCCGATTGTCATTGAAGCAACCGCCCCCGGTCACGCAATAATTCCAACACTTGCGCTGCACTCATAACAATAACGAGGTTCGCCATGTACGCCATCATAGGTGCCGGCCCCATGGGCCTGTGCACGGCACGGCAATTGAAGAAGTACGGCATCGATTTCGTCGGCTTCGCGCTGCACAGCGACGTTGGCGGGCTGTGACCCGCAAAGCAGCATGTACCAATCGGCGTACCTGATCTCCTCCAAGGGCACCACCGAATTTCGTGAATTCCCCATGCGCGCCGAGGTGGCGCCCTACCCGCACCACAGCAAAATGCGCCGCTACTTTCGCGACTACGCCAGACAGTTTCGTCTCTACGAGCATTACCAGTTCGACACCCGTGTGCTGCAGGTGCAGCGCGAGCGGCATGGCTGGAAGCTGATCAGCGAGCGCAACGGCGAGCAGGGCGAATGGCAGCAGATCAACCGCCACCTGCTGCTTGGCACCCTGTTGCCCGGCATGCTCATCGGCACGTTACTCGGCTATTGGCTGCTGCCTTATCTGGACACCCAGGCGCTGAAGGTCGGCTTCGGTGCGCTGATCATCTGGTTCGCCGGTCGCGAACTATGGCGCCTGCGCCGGGCGAGCGCACTGCCGCAACGCCCGAGCAGGCTGACGCGCGTCATTACCATCGCCGCCAGCCTCAGTCATGGCCTGTTCGCCTCGGGTGGTCCGCTGCTGGTGTACGGCCTAGCTGGCACTCAACTGGACAAGACGCGGCTGCGCGCCACCTTGGTCACTTTGTGGTTCACCCTCAACAGCCTGCTTACCCTCGCCTTTCTGCTCGACGGCCGCCTGCTGCCGGCGCTGCCTCAGGCGCTCACCTACGCCCCGCTCCTACTGCTCGGCGTGTGGCTGGCCGAACGCCTGCACCGGCGCTTCGACGAGCGTCATTTCCGCCTCGCCATCTACATCCTGCTGTTGGTCACCGCCACTCTGCTGCTGGCGCCATGGAGACAGCCATGAGCTACGACATCATCATCAACAATGGCCTGTACTTCGACGGCACCGGCGCGCCGGGCGCAATCCGCCATATCGGTATCCGTGACGGCAAGGTCGAGTTACTCAGCCTCAGCCCGCTGGACGAGGCCGGTTGCCCCGAGGTGATCGACGCCAAGGGCCAATGGCTCACTCCCGGCTTCCTAGAGATCCACTCGCACTACGATGCCGAGGTGATCGCCGCACCCGCACTAAAGGAGTCGGTTCGCCATGGCATCACCAGAGTGACCATCGGCTCCTGCTCCATCAGCATGGTGCTGGCCGACGCCGAGGACTGCTCCGATCTGTTCACCCGCGTCGAAGCGGTGCCGCGCGAGTACGTGCTGCCGATCCTCAAGGAAAAGAAAACCTGGCGCGACGCCGCCGGTTATCGCGCCTTTTACGATCAGTTGCCACTGGGCCCGAACGTCAATTCCTTCCTCGGCCATTCCGAACTGCGCGTGGCGGTGATGGGCCTGAAGCGCGCCACCAGCCGGGTGACGCTGAGCGACGCCGAACTTGCGCGCATGGAGCAACTGCTCGAAGAAGCGCTGGACGCTGGCTGTATCGGCCTGTCGGTGATGACCACGCGACTGGACAAGATGGACGGCGACCGCGCCTGGTCCAGCCCGCTGCCGTCGACCTTCGCCAGCTGGAAGGAATTCTCTCGCCTGTTCTCCGTGCTGCGGCGGCGCTGCGCGGTGCTACAGGGCGCGCCGAACGCGGCGACCAAGGTCAACGGCCGCATCGCCTACCGACGCGGCCAGGAATACCCGGAAGACCTGGGCAAGGCGCAGTGCTACGGACGCTTCCTGCCGGCGCGCGATGTATCGCCGCGCACGCTACCTGAGCGGGCATTCGAACCGGCACCGGCGTCATGAGCCAATACACGTAGGGGCCGCGGGGCTTATCGGTTACCATACGCCTCCGCCTGATCAACCGCTAGAGACGCAGCATGTCCAACGCCTGGAGCCCCGAAAGCTGGAGGGCCAAGCCCATTCAGCAGCAGCCTGAATACCCTGATGCCGCGCACCTGACCCGCATCGAGCAAACCCTGGCCGGCTACCCGCCACTGGTATTCGCCGGCGAGGCGCGCGAGCTGCGTCGCCAGTTCGCCGAGGTCACCCAGGGCCGCGCTTTCCTGCTGCAGGGCGGCGACTGCGCCGAGAGCTTCGCCGAGTTTTCCGCCGCGAAAATCCGCGACACCTTCAAGGTGTTGCTGCAGATGGCTATCGTCATGACCTTCGCCGCGGGCTGCCCGGTGGTCAAGGTCGGGCGCATGGCCGGCCAGTTCGCCAAGCCGCGCTCGTCCGGCAGCGAAACCATCGATGGCGTCACCCTACCCGCTTACCGTGGCGACATCGTCAACGGCATCGGTTTCGACGTCGCCAGTCGCGTACCCGATCCGGAACGCCTGATGCAGGCCTACCACCAGGCCACCGCCAGCCTCAACCTGCTGCGCGCCTTCGCCCAGGGCGGCTTCGCCGATCTGCACCAGGTGCACCAGTGGAACCTCGACTTCATCGCCAACTCGGCGCTGGCCGAGAAATACCACCAGCTCGCCGGTCGCATCGACGAAACCCTGGCCTTCATGCGCGCCGTGGGCATGGACAGCGCGCCGCAACTGCGCGAAACCAGCTTCTTCACCGCCCACGAGGCGCTGCTACTGAACTACGAAGAAGCCTTCGTCCGTCGCGACAGCCTCACCGGCCGCTGGTACGACTGTTCGGCGCACATGCTGTGGATCGGCGACCGCACCCGCCAGCTGGACGGTGCACACATCGAATTCATGCGCGGCATCGAGAACCCCATCGGCGTCAAGGTCGGCCCGAGCATGGACCCGGACGAGCTGATCCGCCTGATCGACACCCTCAACCCGGACAACGATCCGGGTCGCCTCAACCTGATCGTGCGCATGGGCGCGGACAAGGTCGAAGCATACTTCCCGCGCCTGCTACGCAAGGTCAAGGAAGAGGGTCGCCAGGTGCTGTGGAGCTCCGACCCGATGCACGGCAACACCATCAAGGCCAGCAGTGGCTACAAGACCCGCGATTTCGCGCAGATTCTCAGCGAAGTGCGGCAGTTTTTCGCCGTGCACCAGGCCGAAGGCACCTACGCCGGCGGCATCCATATCGAGATGACCGGGCAGAACGTCACCGAGTGCATCGGCGGCTCACGCCCGATAACCGAGGACGGCCTGTCCGACCGTTACCACACGCACTGTGACCCGCGCATGAATGCCGACCAGTCCCTGGAACTGGCCTTCATGATCGCCGAAACGCTGAAGCAGGTACGCCGCTGACCCTCAGCGTCCTGGCCACTGGCCAGGGCGCGAACCGGCTCGCACATCTTCTGTGCGCTATCCGGCATAATGCCGCCCCAACGCGAGCACCGTGCAGGTGCCAAAGATGCTACCCAGCCGGAAAGGACTCGCGGCCAACACCCCCCCCCCAACAAGGGCGATGAACCATACAACTGCGCACCACCCTCTCCGCTCTCGCCCTGTCCGCCTCGCAGCTCGGCGCCCTGGGTGAGCAGCTGGTTAACGCGCAGTTCTCGCAAAGCCAGGAAAACGCCGCCGACAACTTTTCCTTCGACCTGCTGACCCAGCGCAACATCCCGCACGACGGCCTGGTCACCGCGTTCGAGAAGCTGGCCAAGCTGGGCGGCGGCGAAAGCAGCATGTTCTCCTCGCACCCGGGCTCCAGCGACCGCGCCGCCAACATGCGCACCCGCCTGGCGGCCAAGTAAAGATCAGGTTCAGGGGCTGCAGTGCAGCCCCCTGTCTCATTGGAAGATTGCCATGTCGATACTGCGTAAAGGCCTCCTGCCGCTTACTCTGCTGCTGCCGCTCGGCGCCTGGGGTGATTACGACAAGCAGTACCAGGCCTGCCTGGACGCCAGTGGGATGATCAACAACGCCAGCGTCGCCGGCTGCGCCGAAGGTGTATCGGAAACGGTGAAGAAGGAAATGAACCGCGTCTACCAGCAGCTGTTCCTCAAGCTGCAGGAAAGCCAGCCAGTGGACGCCCAACAGCTGGAAACGGCGCAGAAGGCCTGGCTGGTCTACCGCAACGGCCAGTGCGATCTGCAGGGCAAGCACATCGGCTCGCCGATGTACTACACCTGCCCGATGGAGCTGAATATCCAGCGCGTCGGAGAACTGAAGTTCCTGCTGGAAAACGGCGGCTAATCGAGCAAGTTCCGCAGATTGACCCCCGGCGCCAGCCACACCTCTTCCAGGCCCAGCCAATGCGCCAGCGCGCGCAGCGAATCGGCCAGCGCCAGACGCGCCTCCTCACTCAACACTGCTTCCTCCAGATGCACGGCATGCACTGCCAGGCGCCCGGCAGCGCGCTCGTTGCGCAGATCCACCCGCGCCAGCAGGCGTTCATGGTGCAGAAACGGCAGCACGTAGTAGCCATACACGCGCTTGGCCTGCGGAGTGTAGATCTCCAGCCGATAGCGAAAGCCGAACAACCGCTCGGTGCGCTCGCGCTCCCAGATCAGAGAATCGAACGGTGAAAGCAACGCACTATGGCGGATACGCCGGGGAATGCGCGGCTCGCCCCGGCAATAGGCCGCCTGCCGCCAGCCCTGCACCGTGACGGGCAACAGCTCGCCCGCCTCCACCAGTTCAGCGATACGCCGCTTGCTGTCACTGACGTCCAACCGGTAGTAGTCGCGCAAATCGCGCTCGGTCGCCACGCCCAGGGCATCGGCCGAACGCAGCAAGAGGCGGCGCTGCGCTTCGGCCTCATCCAGGTCCGGGTGGTTCAACACCTCCACGGGAATGACCCGCTCCGGCAGGTCGTACAGCCGCTCGAAGCCACGCCGCCCAGCCACAGTCACCTCGCCTGCGGCGAACAGCCATTCCAGCGCCGTCTTTTCCGCGCTCCAGTCCCACCAGGGGCCGGCCTTCTCGGTACGCGAGGACAGGCTGCCGGCGCCCAGCGCACCGCGCTCGCGCACAGCCTGCAGCACGCTATCCAAAACGTCGCGACGCTCGACACCGAACTTCGCCAACTCGCGATAGATGCCCTGCCCATCCGCCGCTCGGCGCATACGCCAGCGCAGCAGCGGGTAAAGCTCAAGCGGCAACAACGAGGCCTCGTGCCCCCAGTACTCGAACAGACGCCGGCGCCGCGCCCGGCCCCAGGCCAGTTCATCGAGGTGTTCAGCCTGGTAATGGCCAAGGCGGGAAAACGCTGGCAGATAGTGCGAACGCACCAGGGCATTGACCGAATCGATCTGCAGCACGCCCAAACGCTCGATCTGCGCCTGCAGGTGCTTGTGGCCAACGGCGCCGCGTGGCGTACGGCCGAAACCCTGGGCAGCCAGGGCCAGACGGCGCGCTTCCGCGAGAGAAAGAGAAAGGGTCATGGCGACTCAGCCTATCAGGCTGGCGCCGCGAACGCATGACGGAAGGTAAAGGCCTGCGCCGTCGCGCCATGCTCGCGCAGATGAGCCAGGCTTTCGGCAGCCTCGGTCACGCTTGGTCGATGCCCCGCCGGCACCCACCACAGTAGCTGATGCGCCTGCTCGACGCGTTCGAACCATTCGCGACGGCGCTTGAGCATCTCGGTATGCGCCGATTTGTAGACGTAGTCACTGAGCGACTGCACATCCTCCCAAAGCGACATGTTCACCAACACCTCGTCACCGAACGGACGAATCGCCGTGGCATCGCCCGCTTCGTCCTGCAAACGCCAGACATAGCCGGGCGAACCCTCTGCCAGCGCATTGATACGCTCCAGATTGGCGACGAAGTCAGCCATATCCGGAGACTCCAGCGGCGCCTTCATCCAGGCGATGTTCAGTTGAGCCAAGTGATAAGCGGGCAATTTCAGCCTCCTTGCGTCAGGGTTGTTGCGGCAGGCCACGCCAACCGGCCAGGCGACGACGCAACCAGGCCTCGCTACTGACCAGGGTGATGCCCGACAGCACCAGCGCCGCGCCGATGATGAAGTTCAGGGTCAGCGGTTCGTCCAGCACCAGCACGCCGAAGGTGACGCCAAACAGCGGGGTCATGAAGGAGAACACTGCCATGTTCGAAGCCAGGTAGCGGCGCAGCAGCCAGAACCAGGTCAGGTAGGTGAAGAACGACACCACCACGCCCTGCAGCAGAATGCTGGCGATGGCCACAGGCGTCCAACGCAGCTGGGACAGGTCCACCACCATCAGTGCATAGGCCAGCAGCAGCACGAACGCCACCGCCAACTGATAGAACAGGGTCAACCCGGCCGGCGCTTCGGACAGGCGCGAACCCCGCACGACGACCGTGGTCGCGCCCCAGGCCATGCCAGCGCACAGCCCCAACGCATCGCCCAGCAACATACCAGCATCGACCTCAGCCCAATTGCCACCGACGCCAAATGCCATCACCACCCCGCCGAAACACAAGGTGATACCCAGCCACTGCAGGCGTCGCAAGCGCTCGCTGGGCAACAGAAAGTGCAGCCCAAGTGCCGAGAAGATCGGCGCGGTGTAAAGAAATACCGCCATATGCGAAGCCGTGGTGTAGCGCAGGCCAAGGGCGATGAAGAAGAACTCCAGTGCGAACAACACGCCCGCCAGCAGTCCAGCCAGCCACGTCGAGCTGACCCATTCGCGCCATCCGCGCTGCCACAGCAAGAGCAAGCCGACCAGTACGGCGGCGATGCCGGAGCGCAAAGCCACCTGCAGCATGGGCGCGATATCGTCCGCGGCCAGCTTGATCGCCACCTGCTGACTGCCCCAGATGGCGCATAACAACATCATCAGCTGGAACAGGAAAAAATCGGAGCCCTTGCGCACCGCGGTCATTCAACAACTCCTGTCATGTACTACTCACTTTTTCAGCGGGTCATCCCAGAACGGCCGTTCGGCCTCCTGCAACACATCAGCTCGGGACAGTCCCAGGTCCTTCAATGCAGCATCATTCAGTTGCGCCAGCTGTGCCCGCTCGCGAGCCAGTTGACGCCAGCGCCGCAGCATACGCCATACACCGCCCAGCGACGGCAACCGTTCGAAGTGGATAGCCTGAGCCAACGCATAACCTTTCTGACCTTTCATCTTTTCGCCCTCCCTGTGGGGTTGGCGTCAGTGTCGGGTCCAGCTTAAGATCAATCCAACGAATGTTTCTTATGGAATCCATCTCGAGGATTGATGAATGGCCTTCCACCCCAGTATTGATACCGAATTGCTGCGCAGCTTCGTTGCCATCGCCGACACCGGCGGTTTCACCCGCGCCGCAGAAACGGTCAATCGCACCCAGTCAGCCGTGAGCATGCAGATGAAGCGGCTGGAGGAAGACGTGGTGCAACGCCCGTTGTTCGAACGCGATGGCCGCCAGGTGCGGCTGACGCCAGAGGGACAGGTGCTGCTGGGTTATGCGCGGCGCATCCTCAAGCTGCATGGCGAGGTACTCAACACCCTGCGCGAACCGCATATGGTCGGTGCCGTGCGCATCGGTACGCCGGACGACTACGTGATGCGCTTTCTGCCGGAGATTCTCTCGCGCTTCGCCCAGGCCTATCCGCTGGTGCAAGTGGAGGTGCATTGCGAGCCGTCAGGACAACTGCTGCTGCGCCAGGATCTGGACCTCACCATCGTCACCCGCCAACCCGGCAAGGAGATCGGTCAACTGCTGCGCCAGGAGCGCTTCGCCTGGGCAGTGGCCCAGGGGTTCTGCCCGCACGAGCAAAATCCCATGCCGCTGGCCATGTTCAACGCCGACTGTTTCTGCCGCGAATGGGCCTGCAACGCGCTGGACACGATGGGGCGCCCCTACCGCATCGCCTATACCAGCCCCAGCCTGTCGGCGATCTTCGCCGTGGTACGCGCCGGCCTGGCCGTCACTGCGCAGCTGCAAAGCCTGATCACCCCCGACCTGCGCATGCTCGGCGAAGCCGAAGGCCTGCCGCTGCTGCCACTGACCAGCATCGTGCTGCTGCGCAATGAAACTAGCCAGTCACCCGTGACCGAGTGCCTGGCCGATCACATCGTCGAAGGTTTTCGCTTATAGGCTGCCGCTCGACTCCAGCGCCAACATCAGCGCACAGAGCAGCAGGAAGCCGCAGAACAGGGTGCGCAGCAGGCGCTCCGGCAGCGAATGCGCCAGGCGCACGCCCCAACTGATGCTGAGCAGGCCGCCAACCGCCAGCGGCACGCCCATCCACCAGTTGACCTGACCGTGCACAGCGTAGGTAAACAGCGTCACCCCGGTGCTGGGCAGCGCCAGCGACAGCGAAAGACCCTGTGCCACCACCTGCGTGGTGCCGAACACACTGGTCAGTACCGGCGTCGCCACCACGGCGCCGCCCACGCCAAACAGCCCGCCCATTGCGCCGGACACCCCGCCCAGCACACCAAACCAACCCCAGTGATGACGCAGTTCGCCGCTGGCCGGCGCCTGAGCCATCAGCATGCGCAGCAGGTTGTAGGCCGCCAAAGCCAATAGAAAACCGACGAAGGCCCAGCGCATGGTGCGCGAATCCACCTCCACCGCATACAGGGAGGCCAGCCAGGCGCAAAAGAAGCTGGTAACGCCGAGTAGCAGGGCATAGCGCTGATCGATGCGATTGCGTTGATGGTAACGCCAGATCGCCAGCATCACGTTCGGCACCACCATGACCAGTGCAGTCCCCTGAGCAAGCTGCTGATCCAGCCCAAAGACAATGCCCAGCACCGGAATGGCGATCAACCCACCGCCGATGCCGAACAAGCCGCCCAATGTTCCCAGGCCCAAACCCAGCAATAGATTCAGCAACAGGTCGAACAGATTCATGACACCTCCAGATAGAGGACGCATGTTAGCCAGTCACGGCTAGCGCGGAAACGCACAGCAACGCACAATGGCTTTGCTTAATACGCACAAGCAGGCTGCCATGAACCCCGATACCCTGACCGACCAACTGGAACTCTTTCTCGACGTGCTGGAGACCGGTAGCTTCTCCGCAGCCGCCAGACGTCACCCGCTCACACCCTCGGCCGTGGCACGCCGCATCGATGCCCTGGAGCGCGCCATGGGCAGCAACCTGTTCAATCGCAACACCCATGCAGTACGCGTCACCCCTGCGGGTCTGGCGTTCGCCGAACGTGCCCGGCGCATCCTCGCCGAGTTGCACCTGGCGCGCGCCGAAGCGGTCTCCTTGAGCAGCGCACCCGAAGGCATGATCCGTATTGACGCCCCCTCGCCTTTCGGCAGACGCCACTTGGCCCCGGCGATTGCAGAGTTCCTACGCGCCAACCCCGGCCTGGACGTACAGCTGCGGCTGATCGACAGCTTCATCGACCTGCAGGGCGAGCACCTGGGCGAGGTAGATATCGTCGTGCGCATCGGCCCGCTGCCGGACAGCCGACTGGTCGCCACGCCCCTGGCATCGATGACCCGCATCGTCTGCGCCAGCCCGGACTACCTGCGTCGACGCGGCATACCACGCAGCCCGCTGGAGCTGGAGCAACACGACGGCCTCGACTGGGACAGCCTGGCGCCACCCTACGCCTGGCGATTCGAAGTCGACGGCAAATTGCAGCTGTGCAAACCCAAGCGTTTGCGTCAGACCAGCAACAATGCCGAGACCTTGCTGTTCAGCGCCCTCGCTGGCCTTGGCGTGGCACACCTGCCCACCTGGATGAGCAGCGATCATCTACAGCGCGGCGAGCTGATCCCGCTGTTCTGCGAACAGGGCTTGCCGCCCGTCGAGCCGGTGAGCATCTACGCCTTGCGCCTGGAACGCGAAGCCAGCCCACGGACGCGGCTGTTGCTGAGCTTCCTGAAGCAGCGCTTTGGCTTTCCACCGCCCTGGGACCAGGCGCTACAAGCCAGCCTGGCCATGCCGCAGCAGTAAGGCTTGTGTGGGAGCGGCTTCAGCCGCGATAGCGCCCTGAAAGTCAGGCACAAAAAACCCGGCACCTAGGCCGGGTTTCTCGTGCAGCTTACGCTCAGGCCGGAGCCTGGGTGCGGCCCTTGTAGGAACCGTCACGGGTATCGATCTCGATCCAGTCGTCGATGTCGACGAACTCGGCAACCTTGATCTCGGTACCGTTGCGCAGTTTGGCAGGCTTCATCACCTTACCGGAGGTGTCGCCACGAGCAGCGTTCTCGGTGTAGACAACCTGACGCACGATGGTGGTCGGCAGGTCAACGGAGATCACTTTGCCTTCGAAGAACACGGCTTCGCAGACGTCGCTCATGCCTTCTTCGATGAACGGCAGAACGCTTTCCAGATCTTCGGAACGCAGCTCGTAAGAGTTGTATTCCGGGTCCATGAACACGTAGTCCTCACCGCTGATGTAGGACAGGTTCACTTCCTTGCGCTCGAGAATCACCGGCTCCATCTTGTCGTCGGCTTTGTAGACGGTCTCGGTCTTGGAACCGTTGAGCAGGTTCTTCAGCTTCATCTTGACGATGGCGCTGTTACGACCGGACTTGGTGAACTCGGCCTTCTGGATCAGCCACGGCTGGCCATCGATCAGGGCCACGCTGTTGACTCTCATTTCTTGTGCAGTTTTCATGCGGATATCCGAAATATGCGGGAGGTACAGAAATCTAGGCCGCGTATGATAGCCAATTTAAGTAAAACTGTTCCAGCGCCGTGGCAAGATCCGACCGAGCGGCCTGCTGATCGCACCACTGCTCGGCGTGTCGCTGCAGTGCCGGCCATGCCGCGAGAAGCGCAGGCCAGGCCGCTTCCATCCCCTCGCCTGCGTTCCACGCACGCCAGAATTCAGCCTGAGCGGCGGCAGCTTCCGGCATCAGATCGGCGCCGTAGATCGCCAGAAACGCCTCAAGTTTGTCCCAGTGTGCCCCCTCCTCTTGCGGGTAAATGTGCCAGAGCAGCGGTCGACCGGCCCATTGCGCGCGGATGAAGGAGTCCTCACCGCGCACCGCATTCAAATCGCAGCACCACAGCAGGCGGTCGTAGTCGCCCTGAGCCACGAAAGGCAGTACATGGATCAGCAGATTACCGCGCCTGCTGTGATCACCCGGCGACAACGGCCCTTCACCCAGCCAGGTCTGCAAATCGGCAAGAATCTTGCCCTGCGGCACCAGCAACTGCGTCGGCTGCGGATCGGCCGCCAGTGCATCCAGCCATCCTGCCAGGCCCGTGTTCTCATAGGCGAATAGAGAAATCAGCCGCGCCCCGGGCTCACGCACCACGCCGAGTGACTGCAGGAACGCCTGCTGCGCCCGCGCGTCAGCCTGAAAGGCACGCCGCCGCGTCAACAGATCGGCTTCGCGCAGCAAACCGCCCGTGCCTTCCACGAATCCAGGGAAGAAAAAGAACTTCTGCAAGCCTCCAGGCTGCGGCGATGGCAGGCCATGACAGCCTGCGACCCACTCCTCGGCACTGAGATACTCAAGATTCAGCCACAAACGGCGTGTACCGCTTACAGCCATCGCCTCGATATAAGACGCAGGCAACTGACAGGCGAAGGCCTCGATCACCACCTGCGCGGGCTCAACCGCAGGGAACGGCTCCGCCCACTGGCGCACCTCGACACCACTCCAATGCTGACATTGGGCATCAAGGCTGGCCTCGGGGCACAAGCGCATGAACGCCCCCAGCTCGTCGACCCACAGACGCACCGCATGCCCCTGCTCGGCCGCCAGTTGCCGGGCCAACCGCCAGGTCACGCCGATATCACCGTAGTTGTCGACCACGCTGCAGAAGATGTCCCACCTGGCCACACTGCGCCCCTCCGGAAAATGATCGCCATTCTAACCGGCGAACAAGAAAAAGCCCGCCAGAGGCGGGCCAAGGGGAGCGCTGGAGCGAGCGCGGGGTAAAACAGTGAATCAGGCCAGCAGCGAATCGCCCTCACGACGAATAGCGCTGCTGAGCATCCAGACCGCCTGGCAAGCCAGCGCAGCCTCGCGGGAAGCGAAGGGGCCAGCTTTCGGTTGACCGTCCACCATCACCAGCCAGCACGCCATATAACCGTCGGAGCGGAGCTCAGCCGGCACCGCACTACCAACCAGGGAAACCACATCGATACGGGACATCATGACCTCCAATCCAACTCAAGCTCTGTTGGGCTCAACATTAGGCCTATGTCTCGTCAGACAGAAATCAGTGCTCTCGATAGTCACCATGGATATTGCCAATGGCAACAGCGCAGGCGCCGACACAAGCTGCGCCATGCACCTGACAGGCAAGAGTGGCTACGCAAAGAAAGAAGCCCTCAAGGCCGAAACCTTGAGGGCTCAGAAGCACGTCTAGATGCATGCGGGAACATACGGGCACAAAAAAACCGGCTAAAGAGGCCGGTTTACTTGGGTTTCAGGTCCACTAGGGAACATCTGAAATCATGTCATTGGTGCCCGAAGCCGGACTCGAACCGGCACGCCATTACTGGCGAGAGATTTTAAGTCTCCTGCGTCTACCGATTTCGCCATTCGGGCGGTAGCGCTGTGCGAAGGACCGGACTATATACAGCCCTCCCTGTCCTCGCAAGGTATGCCAAAGCACATCAGGGATAATGAAAAAAGCCCCGTAAATCATGGATCTACGAGGCCTTTTAAATTGGAGGCTGAGGTCGGAATCGAACCGGCGTTCACGGATTTGCAATCCGACCTAAAGCTTAAGCCTTTCATAATCTTACGGCATATTGATTTCCGCAACAACGCAAAATTTAAATGCCTGCAAGCCTTTAGGCATGCGGGACCTCTGAAGCGATGCGGAAACGAAAAACAGCTTACCCGCTACCGCCTTTCACCCCGTCATACGCCCGCTCACACATCGCACCAGCTACTCCACGCCGGTCAGCTTCTGCTGCCATTGCTCGGCCTTCTCGCTCCACTTCTTCGAGCAGGTCGGCAAGCAGATCGGCCGTGCTTCGCCCTGCCTGGCTTCCATCGGGAGCGCCGGAATAGCTGGCGATAAGTCCACGTATTCGGCTGAATTCTGCGCGCAGGCCGCCAGCAATGCGATCAGCGGCAGCAGCATCAGCTTGAGCCCGCTCAAGTTCTTCATGGTTTTTCTTCCTGTTCTGTTCGTCGACGGCCAGTCGGCGCTGGGTTTCTGCCAGCGCCGCTATCGCCGCGCGCCTATCACGCTCAGCCACTTCGGTGCGGTAGTTGGCCAGTTCTGCCTGCGCTTTTGACGTTGCGCCTTGGGCAACAGCGGTTGCAGATTGCGCGGCCAGCACCCGCAGCTGCTGGCCGCCACCGACCGCCAGGGCGAGAACAGCGCCAGCCACCCACGGCCAGGCCCAAGACGGCACCAGCTTCAGCCAGGCGGTCACGCCGCCACCTGCAGTGCTTCCATCACGCGGGCGTAGTTCGCGCCCCACTTCTGCCGCAGCTTGCGACGCTCCGGCGGGGCGCCGCGCTCGTAGGCACCCGGCCGCCAGTTACGTAGGTAGTACTGCCAAGCGCCCTCGACGTCGCCCAGCGCCGGCAGCGGCTGCGGGTCAGTCCAGAACAACAGGCGTGCGAACACGGCGTCGATCACGTCCACCTGGCCGGGCAGCGCGGCGAACACGCCGTCAATGGTCGGCTCGATGCCCAGCGCGCGGCAGGCGGCGATGGCAGCATCGCGGCTGCTCTTGTGGCGCAGCACGCCGGCAACACCGCCGCCGCGCTCGAACTGCCAGATGCCTCGGGCCGGGCCGCATTTGCCGGGACGGATCGGCAGTTGGCACTGCTCCCGGTTAGGCGCCTCCTGCAGATGGGCGGTCAGCATCAGCTGGTCGACCTGCAGGCGATGGCGGCTCATGGCGGCCGGCAACAGCGCGAGCGCAGGCGTGATCGCCTGTTCGCGGATCTCGTTCAGGGTCATGTTTTCTCCAGGCACAAAAAAGCCCGCGCGTGGCGGGCTGGTGATCAGTGGGCTACCCTGCTACAAAAACCACAGCAGGGAGAGCGACATGGGTTTGACATTGACGCGGTGTGTAGGCGAGGAGCTGCAGCTCATTTTCGACGAGAACATGACAGCAGCAGATCTACAGGAGCTGCTCAGGGATGGCGTCACGATTT
>NZ_SCFY01000022.1 GCF_007049795.1 Ectopseudomonas mendocina | reverse complement strand
GGTAGACTTATCCACAGTTGCTGGTAACAAAATCAGCAATCCGCCCTGGGTCAAATTTCAATCGGCAGGGTGGGTCAATTTTCCATCAGCGCCAACACCACACATGCTCCCCAAGAAATACCGGCTCCATCATGCCGGCCGAGGCTCATCCAATTCTGGTCAGCCGGCCGCTTGTCGATCCGGTAATAAGCCGTACTCTGGGTCTGGTGCGCCGTCGTGGTTCTTCACTGTCACCGGCAGCCGAACAGTTCGTCGAAACACTGCTGCGGCAATGGCCGAGCTAAACCTCCATCGGCACCACTAACCCCGCCGAAGCCGAAAGCTGAGCCGCTGTTCGGGCCTGCGCATGGAGGCCGCTGGTCCGAGGCGCTTTCATCGGCAACCAGCGAGCAAGACAGGCCGCCGAAAACCCGGATAATGGCGGCCATTTTGTTTCGCTTGCCGGTGCCGCTCCATGGAAATCAAGGTCAACTTTCTCGACAACCTTCGCCTCGAAGCCAAGTTCGATGACTTCACGGTGATCGCCGATCAGCCGATTCGCTACAAGGGCGACGGTTCGGCGCCGGGGCCGTTCGACTATTTCCTGGCGTCCTCGGCGCTGTGCGCGGCGTACTTCGTCAAGCTGTACTGCCAGACGCGGGACATACCCACCGAGAACATTCGCCTGTCGCAGAACAACATCGTCGACCCGGAGAACCGCTACGCGCAGATCTTCAAGATTCAGGTCGAGCTGCCGGCGGACATTTCCGAGAAGGATCGCCAGGGCATCCTGCGTTCCATCGACCGCTGCACCGTGAAGAAGGTGGTACAGCAGGGCCCCGAGTTCATCATCGAGGAAGTGGAAAACCTCGACGCCGATGCTCAGGCGCTGCTGATGCCGGTGAGTGACACCACCACCTACATTCCGGGCAAGGATCTGCCGCTGGAGCAGACCATCGCCAACATGTCGGGCATCCTCGCGGATCTCGGGATGAAGATCGAGATCGCCTCCTGGCGCAATATCGTGCCCAACGTCTGGTCGCTGCATATCCGCGACGCGCAGTCGAACTTGTGCTTCACCAACGGCAAGGGTGCAACCAAGGAGAGCGCCCTGGCCTCGGCCCTGGGCGAGTTCATCGAGCGGCTGAACTGCAACTTCTTCTACAACGACCAGTTCTGGGGCGAGGACATCGCCAATGCCGAGTTCGCCCATTACCCGAACGAGCGCTGGTTCAAGCCGGGCCCGAAGGACGCGCTGCCAGAAGAGATTCTCGACGAGCATTGCCTGGCCATCTACAACCCGGACGGCGAACTGCGTGGCTCGCACCTGTACGATACCAACTCGGGCAACACCCTGCGCGGCATCTGCTCGCTGCCGTTCGTGCGTAAAAGCGATGGCGAGACGGTGTATTTCCCGTCCAACCTGATCGAAAACCTGTACCTGTCCAACGGCATGAGCGCCGGCAACACCCTGGCCGAGGCCAAGGTGCAGTGCCTGTCGGAGATCTTCGAGCGGGCGGTGAAACGCGAGATTCTGGAGAACGAGCTGTGCCTGCCGGACGTGCCGCAAGACTTTCTGGCCAAGTACCCGGGCATCGTCGCCGGTATTAAAGGCCTGGAAGAACAAGGCTTCCCGGTGCTGGTGAAGGATGCCTCGCTCGGCGGTGAATTTCCGGTGATGTGCGTGACCCTGATGAACCCACGCACCGGCGGTGTGCTCGCCTCCTTCGGCGCCCACCCGAGCCTAGAAGTGGCGCTGGAGCGCAGCCTCACCGAACTGCTGCAGGGACGCAGCTTCGAAGGCCTCAATGATCTACCGCAGCCGACCTTCGACAGCCTGGCGCTGACAGAGCCGAACAACTTCGTCGAACACTTCATCGACTCCAGCGGTGTGGTGTCGTGGCGCTTCTTCGGCGCAACGCCAGATTTCGAATTCGTCGAGTGGGACTTCTCTGGCGAAGGTGCCGACTCCAACGAGCAGGAAGCTGCGACCCTGTTCGGCATCCTCGAGGACATGGGCAAGGAAGTCTACGTCGCCACCTATGACGACCTCGGCGCCAACGCCTGCCGCATCCTGGTGCCGGGTTATTCGGAGATCTACCCGGTCGAGGACCTGATCTGGGACAACACCAACAAGGCGCTGCTGTTTCGCAAGGACATCCTCAACCTGCACAGCCTGAGCGACCGCGAACTGAAGTCGCTGCTGCGCAACCTCAATAACACCGAGGTCGACGACTACACCGACATCACCACGCTGATCGGTGTCGAGTTCGACGACAACACGGTGTGGGGCCAGCTGACCATTCTCGAGCTGAAGCTGCTGATCAACCTGGCGCTGAAGAAATACGACGACGCCAAGGAACTGGTCGAGGCCTTTCTGCAATACAACGACAACACCGTCGAGCGCGGCCTGTTCTACCAGGCGGTCAACGCCGTTCTTGAGATCCAGCTGGACGACGAGCTGGAGCTAGCCAACTACGAGCACAACCTGCGACGCATGTTCGGCAGCGAGCGCATGGACGCGGTGATCGGCTCGGTGGACGGCAGCGTGCGCTTCCATGGCCTGACGCCGACCAGCATGAAACTCGAAGGCCTGGACAAACACCTGCGCCTGATCGACAGCTACAAGAAACTGCACGCCGCGCGCGCCAGGGCGGCGGGGCTGGCCGGCTGAACATGGCCAGCGAGCGCCCAGTCCAGAGGGTCGCCGCGCTGATGCTGGCGGCCGGCTACAGTCGCCGCTTCGGCGGCGACAAGCGACGTGCAACACTGGCCGACGGCCGCTCGCTACTGGCGGCCAGCCTAGCGCTACCTTGCTCGATGCTCAAAGAGGTCTGGCTGGTGCTGCGTCCAGACGAAGCGCCGGCAGGGATCGATCTACCAACTGGCGTGCGAGTCGTGCAAAACCCGGCTAGCGCCCAGGGCATGGGCCACAGCCTGGCGGCAGGTGCCGAGCGTCTACTGGCCGAATCCAACGCTGATGCCGTGGCGATCTTTCTAGCCGATATGCCGTCGATACATCGGGACAGCCTGGAGACCCTAATCGCCCACTCCAGCGCGAACAACATCGTGCTGCCCAGCTATCAGGGCAGGCGCGGCCATCCGGTGCTGTTCGGCCGCGATTTCTGGCCACAACTCGCGACGCTGAGCGGCGATGCCGGGGCCAAGCCGGTGCTGCAGCAGAACCCCAGCGATGTGCGTATCGTGGAGCTGGACGACCCTGGTGTGCTGCAGGACGTCGATACTCAGGAAGACTGGCAACGCCTCAGCACACGCTGAGGACTTAGTGCGGTTCCTTACGGTACTCGCTGCCCAACTCGCGGGCCAGGGCGATGAAGTTGGCCACCTGCGGTGACTGGTGCAACTCGCGGCAGACCAGGGTGATCGGCGCGACCAGGCGCGGCTTGGCATCACGAATCGAGCGATAAGCCACGCTGTGCTCGTGGAAGCCACGCATCGATGCCGGCACCACCGAAACCCCGGCACCAGCGGCCACCAGGCTGACGTTGGTCAGCATGCGTTCCACCTCGAACGCCACATGCGGCTCGAACCCAGCATTGCGACAGGCTTGCAGGAAATTGGCGTACATCCCCGGCGCACCGGGCCGACGCACCAGAATCAACGGTTCGCCAGCCAGATCCTTCAACGAAACCGCGCCCTTGCCCGCCAGCAGCCGATGCCCGACCGGCAAGGTGAGCACCAGCTCTTCGTTGAGCAGACGGTGATAGGCGACGCCGGCAGGGTCGGCCACTGGTGCACGCAGGATTCCAACATCGACTCGTTCGCTGACCACGTTATCGGTCAACACCCTGGCGCTGCCCTCGTTCAGGGCGATATCCACTCCCGGGTAGTCCTCACGATAACGGCGAATGATTTTGGGAATAAGCGGATGCGACGCCGCGGAGCTGGTGAACCCCAGCCGCAACGTACCTTCAATGCCCTGTGCAGCGCGTGCAGCCTTGAGTCCTCCCTGCTGAACGCGCAAGAGGATGTCCTTCGCCTCACGCAAAAACACTTCGCCGCCAACTGTCAGGTCGACGCCTTTGGCGTGACGGATGAAAAGTTCGAATCCCAGTTCCTGCTCCAGAGTTCGAATCTGCTGACTCAAGGGCGGCTGCTGCATGTTCAAGCGCGCAGCAGCGCGAGTGAAGTGACGCTCTTCAGCGACCATGACGAAGTAACGAAGGTGACGAAGCTCCATTGGGACAGTTCACCGTTAGGGAGAATGGCAGCAGGGCCGAACAATACCGAATTGCTCGCTCCATGGGTTAGGATGACCCTCTGTACACAGCAGACAACAATAACTAAAAAACAGAATGCAATGATCCAGCGACTGGCCCGTTCCGGTATTGCCCGACTGCTTTTGGCCGTTCTGCTCGGCGGTACCCTTGGTGTCTGGAATCCGCCTCTGGGAATCCAGATGAAACCACTCAGCGAGTTGTTCCTCAGCGTGATCGGCTGGCTGACCCCTTTTGTGATGTTCATCCTGCTCTGCTCAAGTGTCGCCAAACTAGTCGGCTATCCAGGCAGCGTAAAACTGGCGTTGAGGATGCTGGGTTACTGGCAACTCGTCTCTGTGCTTTCACTGAGCACGGGGCTTTTGGTGGCGCTGACGCTACAACCTGGCAACGACTCTCACTCACCACAAGTGGCCGAAAGCGTTACCCATACGGACGTCATTACTCAACTTCCCGGTATGGTGCTGCATACGCTTGAGCAGAGCCTGATTCTTAAAGTACTGCTCGCCGCGCTGATCTGTGGCTACGTGCTGGGACTTTCCGGCGCTGCTGGCGCCCCACTACAGAGACGGCTGGACCAGGGCGTCTCGATGATATTTGCATTGATGTCCAGCATCGTCCGCTTCGCTCCTCTAGCCGCTTTTGGCGCCATTGCTTTCACCCTGGGCAAATACGGCGCAACGGCCGCTGTCCCGCTGTTGAAGTTCGTCATCACCATCTATATGGCCAGCCTTCTCTATGTCGCGTTGATATTGGGACTGATACTGCGCCTGACGGGGTTGCGTCTGCAGCGCTTGATCCTTTACATCAAAGAGGAGCTGCTGCTGGTCGCTGCGACAGGCTCGTCGGTAGCAGCACTGCCGAAGCTGCTGGATAAACTCGAAACAGCTGGCTGCGATAGCCAGGTCGCTCGCCTGGTGTTGACCGGCGGTTACAGCTTCAATCTCAACGGCTCAAACCTCTACCTGATCGTAGCGATGGTGTTTCTCTCCCAATTGGCGGGGAACGAGCTGAGTGTCGAGCAAATGTTGCTGCTACTCTGCACCAGCCTGTTCACCTCGCTGGGAGCCACCAGTGTCGCGGGTTCAGCCTTCGTCATTCTGACTGCCACACTCAGCGTCTTGCCGTTCGCTCCCCTGGAAATGCTGGGCATCCTCATCGGCGTTGAACGTCTGATGAAATGCCGCTCACTGACGAATGTTCTGGGCAATTGCGTGGCCTGCTTGTTCATCAGTCGTTGGAACGGTGCCCTGGATACTGAAAAGTCCCGGCAAATGCTGGGAAGGCCTCAACGACGGCGGCGGTCACTCATGTTCATTGGGCGATGAAGTACGCTGCTCCAGCCGATAGCGCAGCTCAAAGCCCCTTGTGAACTGGGGAGGCTCCTTGATGTGCTCCAGGGTCAGTAGCTGCAGCAGCTTGGCCTCTGAGCCACGACTAATGAGATATACCTCCCGTAGCTCTGCGAAGCTCGATCCCTGATCGAGATAACGCAGCAAAGCGTCGAGAATCGATACAGCAGAAATACCCTTCATGGCGTGCGTGGAACGCTCGCCCCGGGCCCAGCCTCCGGCGATCCAGGCTGGCATGTCTGGCTGAAGCCGTGGGTCATCCGAATGCAGAAATACAGGGACAAGCAGAAGTGTGCCCGGCGAAGGGGTGCGGGCTTCCTCGAAACCGGCACCCACCAGAATCTCGACCCGTTTCAGGCCTTCGGGGAGGTTGTAGATGTCTGCGCTGGCCGCTATCAATACCGAGAACAGCGTGCGGTCAGTGTGCAAACGCATGAAATGCGTCGTCAGCTCGGCCCGCGACACCGGGGCAAGCGCGGCTTCAGAAACATCGGGATATGGCGAAGCGCTGCTACCGATCATCGATAGCAGCGCAGGCAACCAAAGTAGATGCTTGCTCAGCACACTCTGTGATCAGGGCCGTGCGAGACGATTAAAAGCCTTGTCCAGCACCTGCTCCGCCTCAGTCAGATGCTGGCGACGCTCACTCATCCAGCCCATATCAGCAGACAGGTTTTTCTGCGCAGCAGCCAACATGCGTTTGACCTCCGCAGGCTGCGGACCACCCGTGCCCTTGCGCGTCTCTACCATGGTGCGAGGAGAGAGGGTCGCGCGGAACTCAGACTCGCTCAACGGCAACGTCAGATCCTGCCATTTGTACTTCTGCGCAGCCTTGGTATAGAGCCTCTGCGCATCGGCATAGGGGAAGTTTTTCGGCAGCAAACCGTCTTTCCGTGCCTCGCCGACGATCAGTGAAGCAAAGCTGTGACCAATGCGGAACGGCACCTTGTGCTCGCGCTCCAGGGTGTCGGCCAACTCCATCGAGGTGGTCCAGTCGTTATCCAGCTCCTCCATGGCACGCTCAGGATTGATTACCAGAGCATCGAGCACAGCATCCAGACGCTTGAACATCTGCGTAGCCGACTCGAACAGACCGAGCTCATCGAACGCTATCTTGTAATCGGTCATCCCGGTCGTGACATTGTGGGCACGGATCGTCGTGGCACCCGCCAAACCAACGACATCGGATGCCGACTCGCGGGTTCGCATCAGCAAACCGGGGTTACGTTTCTGCGGCATGGCGCTGCTGCTATAGGTAGAGCCCTCTTCAAGCAGCAACCAGGGACGCGTCTGATGGTACTGAGTGTGGATGTCGCCAATCAGCGCACCGACACGAATCGCCGACGAGGATGCAATACCGGCAGCCTCCAGAGGAATGTCGAACGTCGATACCTGACTGGAATCCAGTGAATTTTCGCGTACGCCATCGAAACCGAGCAAGGTGGCCAGGCGCTCGCGATTGAGCGGCCACCCCGAGTTGGCCAGGACCGCCGTGCCCATCGGGCTTAGGTTGAGCCGCTGGTACAGTTCATGAATACGCTGGGCATCTCGCTGGAATGCCGCCTCGAACGCCAACAGATAGTGCGCGTAGCTGATCGGCATGGCCTGTACACCATTGGTATAGGCCGGGATCAGCGTATCGACATTATCACCAGCGATTTTCAGCAGGCGCTCACGCACGCTGTTGAGGCCATCACTGAAGTCCAACACCTGGGCACGCAGCACAGCCAGACGATAAGTCGCATACATGTCTTGCCGGCTGCGCCCGGAATGAATCAGCGAAGCTTCGGGCCCAATCTTGTCGATCATGATTTTCTCGACCTGCAAGACGTCACTCGGGCGCTTGCCATCGGGCTGCCCAGCCTGATCGACTACATGCTGCACGCCGCTGGCGATACGCTTGCCCTGTGGGGCACTGACGATACCTTCTTCGGTGAGCATGACGATGGAAGCCTTGTTGATGCGATTCATCCAGGCGAACTGACTTTCGTAAGCACCGCCCTTCAGGGCTCGCTTGTCAGTACTTGCACCAATCTTGGCAGCCTGGGCGGCACACTCGGCGGTACTGTTGCAAGGGACGTCGGCGGTGTTGGCGGCCTGGAGGCTGAACGGCAGAAACAGCGCGGTGATGATAGCCAGGTGCAGCAGGCTCTTGCGGTTTTTCATGTATGAGTCCTCGCGAATGCACCGAGCCTTTGCGGGCCCGGTATCAGGTAGAAAAGGGATCAAAGTAGCGGCAGGGTGTAGCTGAAGATCAGGCGGTTTTGGTCGACATCATTGCCGCCATTGCTGCGGTATGTGCCGTTCCGCCACTTGACGCCGAAGTTCTTCAGCGGACCGTTCTGAACCACGTAGCCAATGTCGGTGTTGCGCTCCCATTCCTTGCCCTCGCGGCCTCCTGCCCGTTGGAAGTTGTCGCCGCTGATATAGCGCGTCATGAACGTCAGGCCAGGCAGCCCCAACGCGGCGAAATCGTAGTCGTAGCGCACCTGCCAGGAGCGCTCCTCGGGGCTGGCAAAATCTGCCGAGATCATCACGTAGTTGACGAGGAAGGAGTTGGTTCCCTCGATATGCGGGAAACCGGTATCACCGCTCATTTTCTGATACGCGACAGCGAATGAATGGCTATTGAGGTTGTAAGTGAACTTGGCACCTACAGCGGTGTTATCGACATTGCTGTTGCCGTCGCTGGTGGAGCGGGCATAACGGATATCACTGTCGAACGAATGTCCGTCCATGATAGGCAAACGATGTCGCAGATTGACGATGTGCTGTCTGTAGTTCTGATCCAGATGACCGTAGTTGTAGGCAGTTGTCAGGTTCTTCGACCATTTGTAACTGGCACCGCCGAAGTTGAATTCATCACTGGCCTGCCCGCCACGAATGCCTTTACCGGCGACCAGCATGTCCTCAGACGCACTGGTGTTGCGCAGACTGTTCTGCGTCAACTGACCGAAATCCAAGGTCAGGCCATCGATTTCTCGTGACTGCAACTGGGCACCACGAAAAGTTTGCGGCAGCAAACGAGAGTCACTGGGTAGCACGGTCGGCAACTTCGGAATCAGCGTGCCAACATGAAGCGTGCTCTTGGATACGCGAGCCTTGGCCGTAAACCCCAGCTGACTGTAGTCATCCGGTGCCTTCTCATCGCCACTCGGCAGCAGGCCGGTACCCTGGCGATCGGGACCGGAGTCCAACTTAAGACCAAGCAGCCCCAACGCATCAACACCGAAACCTATCGGCCCTTCGGTGAAGCCGGACTGATAGTTGAGCAGAAAGCCCTGTGCCCACTCGTCTCTCTTGGACTGACTGGCGCCGTCCTGACGAAAGTCATGGTTCATGTAGAAGTTGCGTAGCTCGACCGTGGCCTTGCTGTCCTCAAAGAAGGCGGCGCTGGTGACGACGGGAAAGGTGAGGGAACTGCCCGCTACGACAAGAGCGGTCAGACGCGAGGTGGGTCGTATCATTTTTATGCCTCGATTCATTGTTGTTGTTAGCTACCAGGCAACTGGCATGAAGATGCTAAAGACAACCAATCGAGATTTAAAATATATAAATAATCTCAGATTAATACTTAAAAAATATACTAACTCGTTAGTGGTTTATCCGGTTCTAGCCATCCCAAGCAGGGTCTCACTCAACGCCTGCGCCGCGCTGGACAGTTGATGCCCGGCCTGGTGCAGCAGGCCAACACGGCGCGACACCTTCGGCTCGCTCAGCGGCAGGCAGCGGGCGCCGAGTTCTTCCATCTGCTGCCGGCACAGTTGCGGCACGGCGCTGACGCCGAGGCCTTCGGCAACCATGCGCCCGACCGTCACCAACTGATGACTCTCGAACGCCACCGGTAGCTTGCCGTGGCTGGCGGTCACGCTGTCTTCCAGTAGCAAACGCACCGCCGAGGGCCGTTGCAGGGTGATGAAGGGTTGTTCCAGCAACTGCGCCCAGGTCAGCGAGGACTGCTCGGCCAACTCGCTGGCGACCGGCACCACGGCGACGAAACGGTCCTCGTACAGGGGAGTGAACTGCAAACCATCCAGTGTCGTTGGTTCGAAGGCGATGCCCAGCTCGACGCGACCGTCGCGCACCATCTCCATCACCTGTTCGTTGATCACGTCGTGCACCGCCACGTTGACTCGTGGGTAGGCATCGCGGAAGGCGCGCAGCGCCGCCGGCAGACGGTTGCCGGCGAACGACGGCATGGCCGCCACCGCCACCTTGCCCATCTGCAGGGTGAAGTGCTGACGCAGCAGGTCCTCGGCGTTGTCCCAATCGGCCAGCAGGCGCACGGCGATCGGCAACAGCGTCTCGCCTTCCGGCGTCAGCGCCACGCTGCGGGTGGTGCGCACCAGCAACTGGCCGCCGAGCGATTGCTCCAAGTTCTTGATCGCCAGGCTCAGTGCTGGCTGCGACAGATGCAGGCGCTCGCAGGCCTGGGCGAAGCTCAGGCTCTGCGCCACGGCGAGAAAGGCGCGTAGCTGCTTGACGGTCATTGATTTATTTACCTGATCAATCAAGAGGAAAAACAAACTTAACAAATAAGCCCATAGCGCAGAAGCTTGGTCTCACCCCAGATAACAACAAAAGAGGCAGCCTCTAATGAGCGGACTCGACAAACGCGTCGGCAGCTATGCAGAAGCCCTGGACGGCCTGCAGGACGGTATGACTGTGCTGGCCGGCGGTTTCGGCCTGTGTGGCATCCCCGAGAACCTGATCGCCGAGATCCGTCGTCGCGGCGTGCGCGATCTGACCGTGGTGTCCAACAACTGCGGTGTCGACGGTTTCGGCCTCGGCGTGCTGCTGGAAGACCGGCAGATCCGCAAGATGATCGCCTCCTACGTCGGCGAGAACGCCCTGTTCGAGCAGCAACTGCTCTCCGGCGAGCTGGAAGTCGAACTGACCCCACAAGGCACCCTGGCCGAGAAGCTGCGCGCTGGCGGCGCCGGCATCCCCGCGTTCTTCACCGCCACCGGCTACGGCACCCCGGTCGCCGAAGGCAAGGAAGCGCGCGAGATCAATGGCCGCAACTACATCCTCGAACCGGCCATCACCGGCGACTTCGCCATCGTCAAAGGCTGGAAGGCCGACCACTTCGGTAACGTGGTCTACCGCCACACCGCGCAGAACTTCAACCCGGTGGTCGCCACCGCCGGGCGCATCACAGTGGTCGAGGTCGAAGAGATCGTCGAGCCCGGTGAACTCGACCCCACGCAGGTTCATACCCCCGGCATCTACGTCGACCGGCTGATCTGCGGCAGCTTCGAGAAACGCATCGAAAAACGCACGCTGCGCGCCTGAGGAGAAAGACCATGGCTCTTACCCGTGAACAAATGGCCCAGCGCGTCGCCCGCGAGTTGCAGGACGGCTTCTACGTCAACCTCGGCATCGGCATCCCCACCCTGGTGGCCAACTACGTGCCCGAGGGCATGCAGGTGATGCTGCAGTCGGAGAACGGCCTGCTCGGCATGGGCGCCTTCCCCACTGAAGACGAAGTGGACGCCGACATGATCAACGCCGGCAAGCAGACCGTCACCGCGATCAAGGGCGCAGCGATCTTCGACTCGGCACAATCCTTCGCCATGATCCGTGGCGGCCATGTCGACCTGACCGTGCTCGGCGCCTTCGAGGTGGACGTTAACGGCAACATCGCCTCGTGGATGATCCCCGGCAAGCTGGTCAAGGGCATGGGCGGCGCCATGGATCTGGTGGCCGGCGCCGACAACATCATCGTCACCATGACCCACGCTTCGAAAGACGGCGAATCCAAGCTGCTGGAACATTGCAGCCTGCCGCTGACCGGCTGCGGCTGCATCCGCAAGGTGCTGACCGACCTGGCCTACCTGGAGATCGAGAACGGCGCCTTCATCCTGCGCGAACGCGCACCGGGCGTGAGCGTCGAGGAAATCGTCGCCAAGACTGCCGGCAAGCTGATCGTCCCCGAACACGTGCCGGAAATGCAGTTCTAGGTTGTCTACCGCCCTGCAAACGCCACCACGCCTGGCGTTTTGCGGGGTGTTTTTATTTGGTGTTATCTGCTGCACTCCCTGTAGGAGCGGATTCATCCGCGAAGCTCTCCGTCCTACCGCACCCAGAGGATTTCCCATGCAAGACGTCGTCATCGTCGCCGCCACCCGCACCGCCATCGGCAGCTTCCAGGGCAGCCTGGCCGACATCCCCGCGCCGGAACTCGGCGCCATCGTCATCAAGCGCCTGCTGGAGCAAACCGGCCTCGACGCCGCCCAGGTCGATGAAGTCATTCTCGGCCAGGTGCTCACCGCTGGCAGTGGCCAGAACCCCGCACGCCAGGCCGCCATCCACGCCGGCCTGCCCCATGCCGTACCTGCCATGACCCTGAACAAGGTCTGCGGCTCGGGCCTGAAAGCCCTGCACCTGGCCACCCAGGCCATTCGCTGCGGCGACGCCGAGGTGATCATCGCCGGCGGCATGGAGAATATGAGCCTGGCGCCCTACGTGCTGCCCAAAGCCCGCACCGGTCTGCGCATGGGTCACGCACAGATGCTCGACAGCATGATCGTCGACGGCCTGTGGGATGCCTTCAACGACTACCACATGGGCATCACCGCCGAGAATCTGGTGGAGAAGTACGGCATTAGCCGTGAAGCCCAGGACGCCTTCGCCGCTGCATCGCAACAAAAGGCCGTGGCTGCCATCGAGGCCGGTCGCTTCGACGCTGAAATCACTCCAGTGCTGATCCCGCAGCGCAAGGGCGACCCGATCGCCTTCGCTCGTGACGAGCAGCCACGCGCCGGCACCACCGCCGAATCCCTGGCCAAGCTCAAACCCGCATTCAAGAAGGACGGCAGCGTCACCGCCGGCAACGCCTCCAGCCTCAACGACGGCGCCGCTGCCGTGCTGCTGATGAGCGCAGCCAAAGCGCAGGCGCTGGGTCTGCCGGTACTGGCGAAGATCACTGGCTATGCCAATGCCGGTGTCGATCCGGCGATCATGGGCATCGCCCCGGTATCGGCTACCCGCCGTTGCCTGGACAAGGCCGGCTGGAGCCTGGCCGACCTCGATCTGATCGAAGCCAACGAGGCCTTCGCCGCTCAGGCGCTGTCGGTCGGCCAGGAGCTGGGTTGGGATGCCGACAAGGTCAACGTCAACGGCGGCGCCATCGCCCTCGGCCACCCGATTGGTGCCTCGGGCTGCCGTGTGCTGGTCAGCCTGCTGCACGAAATGATCCGCCGCGATGCCAAGAAAGGCCTTGCCACGCTGTGCATCGGTGGCGGCCAGGGTGTGGCGCTGGCCATCGAGCGCGAGTAAAGCGCGAAACCGTAGGGCGGGTGCAACCCGCCACTATCGGAACCGGCGGGTTTCACCCGCCCTACGGAGCAACACAACCATCCGCTCGGCTCCGGCCGGGCGTTGTCATTTCCACCCGCCAGGCACAACCGACCTGAATGCCTGGAACAGCCCTTACACAACCATAAGAAAGAGGCGTCATCGATGTTCAATACCCTCACCCGCATGAGCGTGAGCCTGGTACAGAAGTACCTGCCCTCGCCCTTCGTGTTCTCCGCCTTGCTCACGCTGGGCGTACTACTCGCCGGCATCTTCTCCACCGGCCAATCGCTACCGGCCATGGTGCAGCACTGGAGCGGCGGCTTCTGGACGTTACTCGGTTTCGCCATGCAGATGTCACTGATCTTCGTCACCGGCCATGCACTGGCCAGCGCGCCGATCATCAACCGTCAACTCGACCGTCTGGCCGGTATGGCCCGCACCCCCGGTCAGGCAATCATCATGGTCACCCTGGTGGCACTGGTCGGCTGCTGGGTGAACTGGGGTTTTGGCCTGGTGATCGGCGCGGTATTCGCTCGCGCCCTGGCACGCAAGGTCGACGGCGTCGACTACCCGCTGCTGGTGGCGTCGGCCTACTCGGGCTTCCTGGTCTGGCACGGCGGCCTGGCCGGTTCGGTGCCGCTCTCCCTGGCCACCGGCGGCCCGGATCTGGCACGCATCACTGCAGGCGTACTGACAGACCCGGTAAGCATCACCGAAACCCTGTTCAGCAACCTCAACCTGACCATCGTCGCGCTCCTGGTGATCGGCCTGCCGCTGCTCAACCGCGCCATGCACCCGCGTCAGGGCGCCAAGGTCGCCGACCCGGCAAAACTGGTGGAATCGCGTGCGGAACTGCCGTCCCGTGAAACCCCGGCGCAGCGCCTGGACGATAGCCGCATCCTCGGTCTGGCACTGGTGGCCATGGCTGGCATCTATCTGTTCAACCACTTCGCCACCAAGGGTTTCGTGCTTGGCCTGGACGTGGTCATCGCCATCTTCCTGTTCAGCGGCCTGCTGATGCACGGCACCCCGGAGCGCTACATGCGTGCGGTGGACGAGAGCGTGCGCGGCATCGGCGGCATCGTCCTGCTGTTCCCCTTCTACGCTGGGATCATGGGCATGATGATGGGCGCCAACGCCGACGGAATCTCCCTCGGTCGGCAGATCACCGAGGCGTTCATTTCCTGGTCGTCGGCCGACACCTTCCCGCTGCTGGCCTTCCTCAGCGCAGGCGTGGTCAACGTGTTCGTCCCGTCCGGTGGCGGCCAGTGGGCCGTGCAAGGCCCGATCATGCTGCCAGCCGCCCAGGCTCTAGGTGTTTCGCCGACCGTCACCGCCATGGCAATTGCCTGGGGCGACGCCTGGACCAACATGATCCAGCCGTTCTGGGCGCTGCCGCTGCTCGGCATCGTCGGCCTCGGCGCCCGCGACATCATGGGCTACTGCCTGATGATGCTGCTGTACTCGGGCGTGGTGATCTGCGGCGCGTTCTACTTCCTCGGCTAAGTGCTTTCAGGCCCGCTCGCCGTCCTGAGCGGGCCTTTCTCAACGCCAACGATCCAACAGATTCACCGCCAGCCGATCCAGCCAGCCCCACAACCGCTGTTGCGCACGACGCCACCAGGGGCGTTGGCGCCAGTCGTCGAGGGTGATTTCGCGGCTGACGCCAAAGTCCTCGATGAAGCTGGCCGTTACCGCCTGGGTAAAGTCCGGGTCGAGCGCCTCGACGTTTGCGTCGAGGTTGAAGCGCAGGTTCCAGTGGTCGAAGTTGCACGAACCAACGCTGACCCAGTCGTCCACCAGGACCATCTTCAGGTGCAGAAAACGCGGCTGGTATTCGAAGATGCGCACACCAGCTCTGAGCAACTTGGGGTAGTAGCGCTGGCCAGCAAAACGCACTGGAGGATGGTCAGTGTGGCGCCCGGCCAGCAACAGGCGCACTTCGACGCCACGGGCCGCGGCGCGGCGCAGGGCACGGCGGATTTTCCAGGTCGGCAGGAAGTACGGTGTGGCCAGCCAGACCCGCTGCTTGGCCCCGCGCAAGGCACGTAGCAGCGACAGCAGGATGTCGCGGTGCTGCGCCGCGTCGGCATAGGCCACACGCCCCAGGCCAATCCCTGCTGGCGGGCATTCGGGCAGGCTCAGCGCGGCCGGCTGATGGCTGGGGCGCCAGGAAAAACGCGCCAGCCAGAGTTGCTCGAACAACTGCTGCCAGTCGCCCACCAGCGGCCCTTCCATTTCCACCATGACTTCGTGCCAGGGGCTGCGGGCCTCATCCGGCAGCCAGAACTCGTCGGTGGAGCCAGTGCCGCCGACGTAAGCCAGGCGCTGATCCACCAGCAGCAGCTTGCGGTGGTCGCGGTGAAAGTTGCGGATGCCACGCCGCCAGCGCACCGGGTTGTACCAGCGCAGCTGCACGCCCGCGGCCTGCATGCGTTCACGCAGCGCAGCACCCAGCCCCGCCGCGCCATAGGCATCGAACAGACCACGCACCGCTACGCCGCGCTCGGCCGCCCGGCACAGGGCATCGACCACGCGCTCACTGCAGCGGCCATCCTCGATCAGGTAAAGCTCGATTTCCACCTGCTGCTGCGCGCCCTCGATGGCCGCCAGCATACGTGGGAAAAACGCCGGCCCGTCCAGCAGCAATTCGAAGCGATTGCCGCCCCGCCAGGGAAAGATGCGGCCGCGCTTGTGCACGCTCAACGCGCCGTGAAGATCAGCACGGCGCCCACCGGCACCGACAGGCTGATGGCCGGCAGGTCGGTGACCTTGCGCAGCGCCTCGACGCCACTGGCCAGGGCGAAGTCTTCGGCGTGCAACACCAGCGGAGCCAGGGTCACCACCTGAAAGCGGCGATCATCCAGGCGAGTCACCAGTAGCTCGCTGTCCAGCTCGCGGCTGTGCTCGTTGAGGGTCAGTTGCAGCGGCAGGCGCAGTTCCAGCTGCGCGCCGGGCGCCAGGTCGGTGAGTTGTGGCAGGTTGACCTGAGCGCTGATGCGCGCCTCGGGCAGGCGCGAGGTATCGAACAGCAGGCTGCGCAAGCGCTCATCGCGCAGCGCGATACCGGTGCTTACAGAATCCAGATCCACCCGCAGGCGCGCACGCCCATCAGCGGCGATCTGCCCATGCAGGGTGAGAAAGCGATGCACCTCCGACTGGCTGCCGGAGTGGGTAGAAATGAACGACAGCCGCGAGGACTCGTTGTCCAGATACCAGTCGGCGTGGACGGGCAAGGCGGCAGCCAGCAGCAGGGCGAAAAACGAAAGGCGCATGGGGACTCGGAAAACGGCATGACCAAGCGGCAACGATAGTCGCCAGCGCAGGCCTTGCAAAGCCCAACGCACACAGCACCGTAGGGCGGGTGCAACCCGCCGCTGCCGAGGTGGCGGGTTTCACCCGCCCTACTTGCTCGGCAGCAACTGGCAGCCCCGCCGCTCACCCAGCCAGGCTGCGCTGTGAGTGCGGCCGAGGCCGCTGGCGGTCACACGTTTGGCGCTTTCGTCATCCAGCAGGCTGCTGATCGGCACGTACTGCGCGACATAGCCTTCGCAGTAGGCCGCCGGGTTACCGCTGACGTAACGGCAGGAGCAGTATTCCTTGGCCGTGTAGGCGCCGATGATGTCCGGAAACGCTTGCAGGTAAGCGCGGTTCGGCCAGGCCCAGGCCAGCAGCAGTATCAGCAGCAGTGCCAGCGCGCTGAGAATCGGGTGACGACGGATCATGGCTGCACCTCCACGGCGAAGGCCGCACGCACGCGCTTGAGCAGCTCGTTGTGCTGGAAGCTGCCATCGCGGTCATCGGCGTAACGCACCACCACCAGGTTCTCCTGCGGCATCACGTACAGGCCTTGGCCCCAATGTCCGAGCGCGGCGATGGTATCGGACGGCGCATCCGGCCAGGGCCGCGTTCTACCCAGCAGTTCAGCGTTGAGCCACCAGTGCCCGCCCGGCACCGCGTCGCCAGGCGCGAAACTCTGTGGCTGATAGCCGGCGAAGGGCGTGGCGACAAAATCGACCCAGGCTGCCGGCAGCAGCTGGCGCTCACCCCAACGGCCACCGCGCTGCATCAGCAGGCCGACACGGGCCAGGTCGCGCGCGGTCATGTAAGCGTAGGACGAGGCGATGAAGGTGCCGCTGGCATCGCGCTCCCAGGTCGCGTTGCTGATACCCAGCGGCTCGAACAATGCCGTCCAGGGATAGTCGGCGTAAGCCTGCTCGCCGACCATGCCGCGCAACGCGGCAGCCAGCAGGTTGCTGTCGCCGCTGGAATAACGAAAGCGCGTTCCCGGTGCGGCATCGGCCTCACGTGCGGCGGTGAACGCAGCCATGTCGTCGCGACCACGGGTATAGAGCATGGCCACCACCGAGGATTTCAGCGGCGCGTACTCGTAGGCCTCCTGCCAGGCCAGGCCCGAGGCCCAGTTGAGCAGATGACCGATCTTGATCTGTGGGTGGTCCGCCATCGGCGGGTAGTACTGCGCCACCGGTGCATCTAGCTTGAAGCGTCCCTCGCCATAGGCCACACCGAGGGTGGTGGCGAGCAGGCTCTTGGCCATCGACCAGGAGAGGTGCGGCGTCTGCGCGGTGGTCGGCTCGGCGTAGCGTTCGTAGACGATCTGCCCATCGCGGATCACCAGCAGCGCATCGGTGCGCACACCTTTGCGTTCGGCATCGTCGCGCGGGGCAAAAGCATAGGCCTCAAGCTCGGCGATGGCGGCGGACGGTTGTGCGGGTTGGCTCTGCCAGTCGGGTTGCGGCCAGCTTTCCGCCACGGCGGTGCTGGCAGCCAGGCTGAAACCGAGCGCCAGGCTCAGTCGACGAAGCAAGGAAGTGGGCATGGGCGGCCTCGATCAGAAATCGTGGCGCACCCTAGCACGGCGATGATGACTGCTTGAAGCGACGAAACCGCCATCTCAGACGGCTGTGAAAACTACTACGCTCGGCCATACTGCGTTAAAAACAGGCTCAGAATGCTCATTTACAACTCGTAAACTGCGCTTCTTCGCCTATTTTTGCCTTGCCTGACCTTCGCTCGCTACGTTTTCACACAGTCTGATCCCACCTTCATTTGGGCAGTTGGTAATCCTCAGGCCCCATCAGGTCGAGACCGCATTCGAGGTTCTCGATCCAGTAGAGGAAGGCGCTGATCATTTCCGGGCCGACGAAGGGCCGGCCATGCTGCGGCACGATCATCGCCACGTCCATCTGCCGCACCATCGCCGCCCACAGGCGGCAGGCCTTGTTGCCAGCCATGTAACGCCGGTGGAAGCCTTCCATGTTCGGCACATGGTTGACGAAGTCGCGCACCGGCGTGGCGTCATCCACCAGCGAGGCGCCCATGTCACCGGAGAAGAGAATCTTGCTCACCGGGTCGTACACCTGGAAGTTACCCACCGAGTGCAGGAAGTGCGCCGGCACGGCCTTGAGCGAGCATTTGCCCAGCGGGATGCTCTGACCTCGATCCGGCAGCGCGATGATGCGATCGAAGGTGTTGATGCCGCGGCTCAGCACCAGGTAGTTGGCGGTCAGGTGCGGCAGAAAACGCGCCCACAGCTTGGAGCAGATCACCCGCGCGCGGGTGTGCAGCAGCCACTTGTCGAGCGAGGCGATGATGTCCGGGTCCTGGTGCGAGGCGAAGATGTAGGTCAAGTCCTGCACCGGAATGTGCTTGGACAGCTCCAGCGAAAGCGGCGTGTAGGTCAGGTCGCCGCCTGGATCGAGCAGCAGGTACTGCTCATTGTCGGTGATCAGGAACTGGTTGGATTGCACGCCTTCGCCGCTGACCAGGTCATCGAACATCAGGCATTGGTGGCTGCCGTTATCGAACAGCACGATGGGCTCGCGGCGCATGGAAACCTCGTAGATGAATCGCGAGGCAACCTTATGCGCACACCCTTGGCAGCGTACTGATATGGATCAAGAGCCGGCGACAATCTGCCGCGCTTTCTCCAGACGTTTGCTGCGCGCCGCCTCGGCAATGCGCAGCAAACCCTTGTCGCGCTGCCATAGCGCGGCCCAGTGCGTAGGCCCCGCGGCGAAGGCGGCGTCCAGTTCGTCAGCCAGCGCTTGCTGTTGGGCGAACAGGCCGGCGAGCAGCAGATGAGTGGTGGCAGCATTGGGCGCTTGCCGCGCCACCTCGGCGCAGCCGGCCAACAGTGCCTGCAAACGCAACTGCAGGGATTCGGGCCAGGCGCTTTCGCGCCCGACACCGAACAGCCAGGCCGCCACTGCCGCGAGGACGTGCGCGTCTTCCAGCGTACGAAAGGGTTTGACGTAGTCGTCCCAGCCATCGCCTGCCAAACGCTCGCCCTGCGCCTGATCCAGATGCAAACGGGCATGGCCGATATCCGGCATCAGCGGCAAGGCAGGCAGCGGCTCGATGCGCACGCCGGGTGCGCCCTGGCGCACCACACCGAGGGCTAGACGCGGCGCCTGCCCTTCGCCCTCTTCGCGCGCCGCTACCAGCAGCCAGTCGGCGCATTCGGCGGCGGTGACAAAATCCTTGCGACCCACGATGTGCAGACCGTCTATACGCGTGTTCATGTCCGCCGGGCGGGTGCTGCGGTTCTCCGTCACACACAGCGCACCGGCCGTCCAGGGCGCCGCCGGCCACAGCACACGCAGCGCCGCCTGATAGCCAGCGAGAAAGGCCAGCCCAGGCGTAGCCGCCTGCAAACCGCCCACCAGCGCCAGTTCGAAGGGCTGTGGCGTGCCGCCCAGACGCGCCAGCAGGCGGGCATACCAGTCCTCCAGCCCCGACTCGGCAGTCAGGCGCTCGATAGGCTGAAACAGGCTCGACCAAGGCATCGCATCGGCTACTCGCAGCAGCATCTAAGCCGCTGTCACATAAGCATCAAAAAAGCTTCACGGTGGTGACACCGCAGCTACCTAGCCTGAGCTTGCCCAACAAGATCGACCGGCTGCAAGCATCCAGCCGGCACACGGAGGATCTGGCATGACTCAAACCGCTCGCCGACTGCAGGCCGAACGCCTGCAAGGCCCCGCCGCCCTGCGTGAAGCGCAGGCCTTGCGCTACCGCGTGTTCAGCGCGGAATTCGACGCCAAGCTCAACGGCGCCGAACTGGGTCTGGACATGGACGACTACGACATTCACTGCCGCCATATCGGCGTGCGTGACCTGGAAAGCGGCGAGCTGGTGGCCACTACCCGCCTGCTCGACCACCAGGCGGCTGCCGGCCTTGGCCGCTACTACAGCGAAGAAGAATTCGCCCTGCACGGCCTTGCCGGTCTCGAAGGCCCGGTGCTGGAAATCGGCCGCACCTGCGTCGATGTCGCCTACCGCAACGGCGCCACCATCGCCGTGCTCTGGGGCGAGCTGGCCGAGGTGCTCAACGAAGGCGGCTACCGCTACCTGATGGGCTGCGCCAGCATCTCCATGCAGGACGGCGGCATCCAGGCCCATGCAGTCATGCAGCGCCTGCGTGAACGCTACCTGTGCACCGAGCACCTGCGTGCCGAACCGAAACACCCGCTGCCGCAGCTGGACCTGCCGGGCAACGTCATCGCCGAAATGCCGCCGCTGCTCAAGGCCTACATGCGCCTGGGCGCGAAGATCTGCGGTGAACCCTGCTGGGACAAGGATTTCCAGGTGGCTGACGTGTTCATCCTGCTCAAGCGCGACGAGCTGTGCCCACGCTACGCCCGGCACTTCAAGGCGGCAGTCTGAAACCCGGCCTGTAGGAGCTCGCCCCTACAGGCCGGCATGAATCACGATAATGGCCAAACGGCGCTGCCCGTGGATAATGCTGGCACTCGTTCTCAAGCGGAGGCCTCAATGGCCAAACTGCGTCTGTCCCTGCGCCTCGCCCACCTGGCCCTGGTAATCGCCTTCGGCGCCCTGCTGGCCGGCATCGTCAGCCTGTTCGAGCGGGTAGTTCGGCACGACCTGATGCCGCTGCGCCAACGTCTGACCCGCTGGTTCCTGGCGCGCCTGGGCGGCGCCCTACCATTTCGCGTACGGGTAGAGGGCGAGCTGCCCACGCAACCGATGCTGTGGGTCGCCAACCACGTGTCATGGACCGACATTCCGCTGCTGGGCGCCCTGCAGCCGCTGTCCTTTCTGTCCAAGGCGGAAGTACGCGGCTGGCCGCTGGCCGGCTGGCTGGCGCACAAGGGCGGCACGCTGTTCATCCGCCGCGGTGCAGGCGACAGCAGCCAGGTGAGCCAGCAACTCACCCGCCACCTGCAGCAGGGCCATCACCTGCTGATCTTTCCCGAAGGCACCACCACTGACGGCCTGGCCCTGCGCACCTTTCACGGTCGTCTGCTGAGCAGCGCCATCGACAGCGGCGTGGCGCTGCAACCAGTGGCCATCCGTTATTTGCGCGATGGCCAACCCTGCACGGTGGCGCCGTTCGTGGGCGACGACGACATGCTCTCGCACCTGCTGCGCCTGCTCTCGGGCTCGGCCTGCGAGGTCGAGATCCGCCTGCTCGCGCCGATCCCCAGCGAGTCACGCAGCCGCAACGAACTGGCGCGGCACAGCCAGGCCATCATCGCCAGCGCACTGCAGCTGGATGCAACCGAGGCGCAACCGGCCGCAGCGGCCTAGCTTCAGCCAGCCGGCGGTACGATCAAGGCGTCGCTGTCGAGCGAGGCCAGCAAGCGACTGGCAACGCTGCCCAGGAAGAAACGCGAGGCTCCTTCGCGGGCATGGGTGCCGAGCACCAGCAGGTCCGCACCAGACTGACGCAAGGCCTCGCCGATCACCCCTTCCGGCGAGCCGATCTGCACCAGCAGGCGCTCGTGACTCAGGCTCACGCCGACTGCACTCAGGCGCTCCACCAGTTGCTGACGCTGCAGCTCGCGCTGATTCTCCAGCACCTCAGCGCTGATACCCGCCTCCATCATCGCGCCCGCTACAACCGGCTCGACCGCGCTGGCCACGTGCAGGTCGTCCAGACTCGCCAGACCCAGCTCACGCACCCGGTTCAGGGCTTGCTGCGAGGTGCGCGAGAGGTCCATCGCCAGCAACGCATGACGGTACTCATGGGTCACCGGACCATTGACCCGCAGCACCGGCAGATGACTGCTGCGTACCACCCGCTCGAGCGTGGTGCCGACGAAGAAGTCACGCAGTGACGACTTGCGATGCGCGCCCACCACCAGCAGGTCGGCGCCCATGCCCTGCGCGCCTTCGACAATGACCGAGGCGGCCTCGCCAGTGCCCACGATCACCCGCGGCACACTGCCGGCCTGCTCGCCGAGGCGTTCGGCCTGCGCCTGCAACAGGGTTTCGGCCTGTTGCACCTGACGTTGCACGTGCGCAGCCGGCGCATCGTCATCGATCACGTGCAGCAGGGCCCACTCGCCACCACCTTGGCGGCGGATCAATTGCACGGCGCGCTGTACCGCGTGCGCCGAACGTTCGGATAGATCGGTCGCTACCAGAATCTTGATCATCTCGTGTTCCTCCATGGGTTTAACACCGCGTTACATTCAAGCGCCTCGCGACCTCGTACTCCTTGATGCAGGTCAGGTCCGACGCGCTAAAGCGGTCTAGGTTAGTAAGGACTGCGGGGTGCGCCGGCCGTCAGCGATCGACAGGCGCAGCCGGCCCAGCCAAGGAGACGCGCCCCATGGGCAATGCCCCCTCACAACATAGTGACCACACCTGGCACGGTTTGACTGCACAACAAGCGCTCGACGAGCAGCGCAGCAGTGCCAGCGGCCTCAGCCAGGAGGAAGCCGAGCAGCGCCTGCAGCGCTACGGCGCCAACCGCCTGCCGCCGCCGCAACGCCGTGGGCCGCTACTGCGCCTGCTCTACCAGTTCCACAACGTGCTGCTCTACATGATGCTGGTCGCAGCGCTGATCACCGCCCTGCTCGGCCATTGGGTCGACACCTCGGTGATCCTCGCCGCCGTGCTGATCAACGTGATCATCGGCTTCATCCAGGAAGGCAAGGCGGAGAACGCGCTGGACGCCATTCGCAGCATGCTCTCGCCTCACGCCATGGTGCTGCGTGGCGGTGAGCGCCATGAAATCGATGCCGAGCGCCTGGTGCCCGGCGACATCGTGTTGCTGGTATCCGGCGACAAGGTGCCGGCCGATCTGCGCCTGATCAGCGTGAAGAACCTGCTGGTGGAAGAAGCGGCGCTGACCGGCGAATCGGTGCCGGTGGAAAAATCCGTGGCGCACTGCAACGCCGACGCAGCGCTCGGCGACCGCCGCTGCATGGCTTATTCCGGCACCCTGGTCAGCAGCGGCCAGGCCAGCGGCGTGGTGGTAGCGACCGGTGCCAACACTGAACTCGGCCGTATCGGCGCCATGCTGCAGCAGGTGCAGGCGTTGTCCACGCCACTGCTGCGACAGATCGAACAGTTCAGCCGCTGGCTGGCGGTGATCATCCTGATCCTGGCCTTGGCCACCTTCATCCTCGGCATCCTCTGGCACGGCCAGAACCCCGGCGAGATGTTCATGATGGTGGTGGCACTGACCGCCTCGGCCATCCCCGAAGGTTTGCCGGCGATCATGACGGTGATCCTCGCCCTCGGCGTGCAGCGCATGGCCGGCCACAATGCCATCGTCCGCCGCCTGCCGGCGGTGGAAACCCTGGGTTCGGTGACGGTGATCTGCTCGGACAAGACCGGCACCCTGACCCGCAACGAAATGACCGTGCAACGCGTGGTCAGCGCCAGCCGCATCCTCGATGTCTCCGGTGTCGGTTACGCCCCGGAAGGCGCCTTTCACCAAGACGGCAAGCTGCTTGAGCCCGACAACGAACTGCTGGAGATCGCCCGTGCCGCCCAGCTGTGCAACGACGCCCGCCTGCAACAGGACGCCGCCGGCCACTGGCAACTACATGGCGACCCGACCGAAGGCGCGCTGCTGACCCTGGCGCTGAAAAGTGGTCTCGATATCCAGTCGCTGCGTACACAATTGCCCCGCAGCGACGCAATTCCGTTCGAATCCGAACACCGCTTCATGGCCACCCTGCACCACGACCACACCGGCCATGGCCTGGTCTACCTCAAGGGCGCCCCCGAGCGCGTGCTGGAAATGTGCGCCAGCCAGCGCAGCGCCGACGGCGCTAACACGGTTCTGGATGCCGACTACTGGCGGCGCCAGGCCACCGATCTGGCTGCCCGTGGCCTGCGCCTGCTGGCCCTGGCCAGCAAAACGGCACCGACCGAGCAACGCAATCTGAGCTTCGACGACGTCGAAAGCGGGCTGACTCTGCTCGCGCTGGTCGGCATCATCGACCCGCCACGCGAGGAGGCCATCGCCGCCGTCGCCGAATGCCAGCGTGCCGGCATCCGGGTAAAGATGATCACCGGCGACCATGCCGAGACGGCCCGCGCCATCGGTGCGCAACTGGGCATCGGCGTCGGCCTGCCGGCGATGACCGGCGCCGAGCTGGAACTGCTCGATGACCGCCGCCTGCGCGAGGTGTTGCCCGGCGTCGAGGTATTCGCCCGCGCCAGCCCAGAGCACAAACTGCGCCTGGTGCAGGCCATGCAGGACAGCGGCGAGGTCGTGGCCATGACTGGCGATGGTGTCAACGACGCACCGGCCCTGAAGCGCGCCGACGTCGGAGTGGCGATGGGCAACAAGGGCACCGAAGCGGCCAAGGAAGCAGCCGAATTAGTGCTGGCCGACGACAACTTCGCCACCATCGCCGGGGCCGTGCGCGAAGGTCGGGCGATCTACGACAACCTGAAGAAATTCATCCTGTTTTCCCTGCCGACCAATGGCGGCCAGTCGCTGATCGTGATCTTCGCCATTCTGTTCCAGGAGGTGCTACCACTGACGCCGGCGCAGGTGCTGTGGGTCAACATGGTCACCTCCAGCACCCTGGGCCTGGCGCTGGCCTTCGAACCCAGCGAACGCGGTTTGATGCAGCGCGCCCCACGCGCGCCGAACGAGCCCCTGCTATCCGGCTTCTTCGTCTGGCGCGTGGTAATGGTTTCTCTGCTGATTGCCGGCGCGGGCATCGGCCTGTTCCTCTGGGAGCTGAAGCTTGGCAACAGCCTGGAAAGCGCCCGCACCATCGCAGTGAATGCCGTGGTGATGTGCGAAATCTTCTACCTGTTCAACAGCCGCAGCATCTTCGGCTCGGTGCTCAACCGCGACGCCCTGCTGGGCAATCGCGCGGTGCTGGTGACCATCGCCATCTGCCTGGTGCTGCAGCTGTTGTTCACCTATGCACCGCCATTGCAGGGGGTGTTCGGCTCGGTCGGCCTGAGCCTGGAGGAATGGCTGCGGGTACTGCTGGCGGGCCTGGCGCTGTTCGCCGTGGCGGAGCTGGAGAAATGGGTGGTGCGGCGCTTTGGCCTGCATGCCCAGTCGGCCTGAGCCGCTGAAGGAGAGATTGCAGTGATGGTCGTCGCGGCTGAAGCCCTCCCACAGCGCCCGACGCGAAACCTGGTGGGAGGCGCTTTGGCAGCGAACGTCGCAGCGGCGAAAGCCCTGGTGCGCACGGCGCACCCTACGGTCCAGACTCAGTTCACATGTAGGGTGCGCTGCGCGCACCGCCGCTACCTCGATGCGTTCAGTTCGGCCTCGGCGAAGGCCATCAGTTCGGGGTAGAAGGCACTGAAGTCCTCACTGAGCGGCTCGTACAACCGCTCCAGCTCGGCGAGGCTGCCGTCGAGCAACTGCGGTTTGGACAGCCGCCGCTGCATACCGGTAATCACCTGCTCCAGCACCGCGAACTCGCGGTAGCTGCCGAGCCAGTCCTGCGCGGCCATGCGCGGTGCCATCAGTGCCAGGCGCCCAGGCAACTCGGGCTCGGCCGCCAGCACGCGATATACCCGACCGGTGAAGTGATCCAGCGGTTGCGACGCGTACGCCGACCAGTCACGGGCCAGGCAATGATCGAAGAACAGATCCAGCAGCATGCCGGCCGTTCTTCGCCGCTCGACGGGGAAGCGCGCCCGTGCGCGGGCTTGCAGTGGGTGGCTGTCGGTGAAGGCATCGATGCGCCGGTGCAGACGAATGGCCGCCTCGATTTGTGCCGGCCAGCGCCCGCTCAACGGGCCTTTGACGAAATCGCCGTAGAGGCTGCCAAGCAACTGCGGTGGTGCGTCGCCACCAAGATGGAGATGGGCCAGATAGTTCATCCCGCGAGCTTACCGCCGCGAGCAGAACAATCGAAGCCGTTGATGGAGACTATTGGAACAATCAATCTGTATATCGCTCAGAGACGATATAAGGTTCGCCACATGACGATACAGACCCACACCGCCATGGAAATCGACCTCGACGCCATCATCAAGGCCCTCGCCCATCCGGTACGCCGCGACATCCTCGACTGGCTGAAGGAGCCCGAGCTGAACTTCGCCGAACAGGATCACCCGCTGGAGATCGGCGTGTGCGCCGGCAAGATCTTTCAGCGTACGGGGCTGTCGCAATCCACCGTTTCTGCCCATCTGACCACTCTGCAACGCGCCGGTCTGGTGACCAGCCGCAAGGTTGGCCAGTGGCACTTCTTCAAGCGCAACGACGAGCTGATTCAGGTATTCGTCGAGCGCCTCGGCCAGCAACTCTGATTTGACCTTTCCTCCGGAGAAACCACCATGCCCACACTGTTCGACCCCATCCAGATCGGCGACCTGCAGCTGAACAACCGCATCATCATGGCACCGCTGACCCGCTGCCGCGCCGACGAAGGCCGTGTGCCCAATGCGCTGATGGCCGAGTACTACACCCAGCGCGCCTCGGCTGGGCTGATCATCAGCGAAGCCACCGCTGTCACGCCGATGGGCGTGGGCTACCCAGATACCCCCGGCATCTGGTCGGATGCGCAGATTCGCGGCTGGAGCAACATCACCCAGGCCGTGCACGCCAACGGCGGCAAGATCGTTCTGCAGCTGTGGCACGTCGGTCGCATCTCCGACCCGATCTACCTGAACGGCGAGCTGCCGGTCGCCCCGAGCGCGATCCAGCCGGCCGGCCATGTCAGCCTGGTGCGCCCGATCAAGGACTACGTCACCCCACGCGCACTGGAAACCGAAGAGATCGCCGACATCGTCGAGGCGTATCGTCAGGGCGCCGAAAACGCCATGGCTGCCGGTTTCGATGGAGTGGAAATCCACGGTGCCAACGGCTACCTGCTCGACCAGTTCCTGCAGAGCAGCACCAACCAGCGCACCGACCGCTACGGCGGCAGCGTCGAAAACCGTGCGCGTCTGCTGCTGGAAGTGACCGATGCTGCGATTTCCGTGTGGGGCGCCGGTCGCGTCGGCGTGCACCTGGCGCCACGTGCCGACTCCCACGACATGGGCGATGCCAACCGTGCCGAAACCTTCGGCTACGTCGCCCGTGAACTGGGCAAACGTGGCATCGCCTTCATCTGCGCCCGTGAGAAATCCGGCGACGACAGCCTGACACCGCAACTGAAGAAGGAATTCGGCGGCGTGTTCATCGCCAACGAGCGCTTCACCAAGGATCAGGCCAATGCCTGGCTGGCAGAAGGCAATGCCGATGCCGTGGCCTTCGGCATCCCCTTCATCGCCAACCCGGACCTGCCGCAGCGCCTGGAGCAGAACGCCGCACTGAACGAGCCGCACCCGGAAACCTTCTACGGTTCCGGCCCGGTCGGTTATATCGACTATCCGCGTCTGTAAGATCGCAGCTTAAGCTCTTCCCGCAAGCGATATCCCGTGGGAGGGGCTTTAGCCGCGACCAATAAATGAACAAGCCCCGCATTGCGGGGCTTGTTCATTTAGCGAATTGCCTTAGCGCTGATTGATCTGCTGCTGCAGGTTCGCCACCTGGCTCTGCAGGGTGTTGATGTTGCGCGTCATCTGCGCGCGGAAGGCATCGAATTCGGCGACGTTGGGACCAGCGCTAGGAGCCGGGCGATTGTCCAGCTCGCTGCGCAGCACCAGCAGATCCTGCTCCAGGCTGCGAATGGATTGCGCCGGATTACCCTGTTTTTTCAGCGTCTCGATATCGCCGCCGAGAGCCTTGATACGGGTATCGAGCTTGGCCAGCTCGGCCTGGGTGGCCTTGGCGTCACTCTGTGCGGATTTCAGCGCCGCCTGCTCGGTGGAGAGCGCCTGCAGGCGCTTGTCGAAATCGGCGCTGGCGCCGATGCCGCTCTTGAGCTCCGTGCCCAGCTGATCGATGCGCTTGTCCAGCGCAGCCTGCGCCGTGGCGCTCTGCTGTTGCTGCTTGCCCAGCTCGGCCAGGCGCGTTTCCAGCTGCTTGACCTGCAGCTTGAGCGCCTCGCTACCGCTGGTGACGTTGGATTCGGTCGCCACCACCTTGCCGGAAATATCCTGAATGCGTCCTGCCGCCTCCTCGCTGATGCGAGCGAAGCTCTCCTGGGTCGCCACCAGGCGCTGCTCCATCAAGCCGATCTGCTGCAGGCTCCACCAGCCCAGTCCAGCCAGAGCGAAACTCAGTGCACCCACCAGCGCCCAAAGCGGCCCGGTACTGGCGCCCTTGGCTACTGGAGCCTTGCGGCTGCTGCGCGGCGCTGGTTCCTCGCGCGGCTCGGCAAACTCCTCGCGGCGCTCCGGGGTCAGGCTGGGCAGATTGTCGAGTTCGTCGTTGGCGTCGTTGCGCATGGTCGGACCTATGGTTGGAACGAATAAACAGAAATGCCGCGCAGTATACCGATTCGCCATTACACCATCAGCGTCGCGCCAAGCAGGTGCGCGATGCACCGACGAAGGGCGCGACAGGGCCATCGACTCGCCTGCAGCCCAGCAGTTCCGCAAAACATGAACTGGTACGCAGTTTGCTTTTGATCCTGTCGTGAACGCGCCGATAGAGCGTCGCTAACGAGCCAGCAGGCGGCCTGAAAAGTTCTGCAAAGCAATACAGCACAAGTTCGTGTTACAGCCGCTGGGAAGAGGCTGCTCAGATCGCGGAAGGCGTGGAACGCCGAAGCCCGTGATCCTTCAACCAATCGGGGGAAGTGGCAATGGAACTGAACAAAGAAGTACTGGACTGCATGAAAGCGCTGCGTCGCCGTCTACGCGAAGAGCAGGACGTGGATATTCGCATGAGCCAGCCCAACGCGGTCATCGCCATGCTCGATGGCAGCCTGAAATCCGACGATGAAGAAACCCGCCGCCTCGGCCAACGTCTGGCCGAACTGTCCGATCAACCGCAGCGTGCAACAGTGACGCCACTGGCCGCAGTCGAGCTACCGGTCGGCACGCCAACCGGCTCGGTACGCGTCTATCGCGGCCAGCGCATCTACGCCTGAGGCCCCATCTGCGCCTGCCACCAGGTGCAGAACTCATCCAGTGCATCCCACAGGCTGGCCCTAGGCTCGTAGCCAAGGTATTCGCGGGCGCGATCGATGTTCAGGGAAAAATCCCTAGCCATCACCGCCACGCCGAGACGAAACAGACTTGGCTCTGGCCGCCCGGGCAGTACCCGGCACACGCCTTCGTTGAGCGTCGCCGCAGCATAGGCCAGTGGGAACGGCACATGCTGCGTCACCGGCGGCAGCTCCAGGCGACGCAACACATAATTGACCACGTCCCACAGCGGTACCGGCGCGCCATTGCTGATGTTGTACACCTGACCAAGCGCCGCTCCGCCCACCTGCAACGAGCTGAGTAAAGCGTCGTTGAGGTTGTGCACGTTGGTGAAGTCGACCTTGTTCAGACCATTGCCGATGATCGCCAGACGACCCTTGCGTTGCATACCGATCAAGCGCGGGAAGATGCTGGTATCGCCCGCGCCGGTGACGAAGCGCGGACGCAGGGCGATCACCTCCAGGCCGAATTCCTGTGCGGCGAACACCTGTTGTTCGGCCAGGTACTTGGTCTTGCCGTAGTGATCGGAGAAGCGTTTGGGCACCTGCTCCTCGCGGATATCGACATGAGACCTGCCATCGAAATAGATCGACGGTGAGGACAGATGCACCAGGCGCTGGACCTTCTGCTTGAGGCAGGCGTCGACGATATTCTCGGTAACCGTGACGTTGGCCTGATGAAAGTGCGCGTAATCGCCCCATACGCCGACCGCGCCGGCGCAGTGCACCACGGCCTCGACATCCTGGCACAAGGCCTGGGCCAGCTCGGCATCACCAAGGTCGCCCTGAACGAACTCGGCGCCACGCTTGATCAGGTGCTGCACACCTTCTGCGCGCCGACCGTTGACCCGCACGGCCAGCCCTTGCTCGAGCGCAAAACGAGCGAAGCGCCCACCGATGAAGCCACTCGCGCCAGTGACCAGAATCTTCATCGTCATCCCCTACCCTTGATTCTTGTAGTTGCCGCACTCTAGCAGTGCGATTGTCGTAACGCGCTGTCGGCGGCGGCCATAACGACGACCCGGCGGGCCGCTCACGGGGGCAACGGCACCAGCACCGACGCGGAGTGACGACGCAGTTGCTCAGTCAGTTCGCCGAGCAATTCGCCGCCATTGCGCCAGTGGTGCCAATACAACGGCACATCGATGCAGTGCTCGGGTACCAGGTCCACCAGCCTGCCGCTGGCCAGCTCTTCTCGTACCTGCAATTCCGGCACCAGGCCCCAGCCGAGGCCGCCTTCGGTCAGACGCACGAACCCTTCGGACGAGGGGCACAGGTGATAGGCGAAGGCACCCGTGACCCCGAGGCTCGCCAGGTAGCGATGCTGCAACTGATCATCCGGGCCGTAGACGATGGCCGGTGCCCGCGCCAGGGTTTCGGCGCTGACGCCAGCGGCAAAATGCCGAGCCATGAAGGCCGGGCTGGCCAGCGCGCGATAACGCATCGCACCCAGCGCCAGGCTGCGCGCACCCGCCACCGGGCGCTCGGCAGCACACACGCAACCGGCCACTTCACCGGCGCGCATGCGCTTGAGGCCCACTTCCTGATCTTCCACCACCAGCTCCATCAGCACTTGCTGGTCGGCGCAGAACTCGGATGTCGCCGTCGCCCACCAGGTCGCCAGGCTGTCGGCGTTGATGGCGATGCGCAGGCGCTCGGGCAAGGCCTGCTCGTCCAGCCCCGGCACCTGGCCCTGCAGGTCGCGCTCGAGCAGGCGCACCTGCTGCACGTGATTGAGCAGACGTCGGCCGGTTTCGGTAGGCGCCGGTGGCGTCGCGCGCACCAGCACCGGCTGGCCGACCCGTGCTTCGAGCAACTTGATGCGCTGCGATACCGCCGACTGCGACAGCCCCAGCACCTGCGCGGCACGTTCGAAGCCAGCCTGCTCCACCACCGCCGCCAGCGCAGCGAGAAGTTTGTAATCGAACAATCGATTTTCCTAATGAGCGATCAGTAATATTGGTTTCTCTTATACATCCGCACGCAGCAGACTCGCCAGCATTCAATCCAATCAGGAGCCCGCCATGTCCGGCGAAACCAACCTCGCGCGCCTGCTGCAGAGCATGACGCCGCGGCTTAATCCCGGTCACTACGTGTTCTGCTGCGTCCCGACCGAGCATGACTGCAGCGGCCTGCAGCCCATCGTCAGCCTGCGCGAAACCGAAGGCCTCAGCCTAGTGTTACCGCGCGAAGTCGCCGACGCCCATGGCCTGCACTACGACTACGTCGCTGCCTGGATCACCCTTGAGGTGCATTCGTCGCTGGCTGCCGTGGGCCTCACAGCATCCTTCTCTGCTGCCCTGACGCAGGCGGAAATCAGTTGCAACGTGGTCGCCGGCTTTCATCACGACCATATCTTCGTGCCCAGCGAGCGTGCCGAGCAGGCGCTGTCCACCTTGCGCGCGTTGTCGGCGGCGTCCATACCGGAGTCAGCGTGATGTGGCAGAGCTATAGCAACGGCCTGTTGGTGGCCATCGGCCTGATCATGGCCATCGGCGCGCAGAACGCCTTCGTCCTGGCGCAGAGCCTGCGCCGGGAACACCATCTGCCGGTGGCCGCCCTGTGCATCGTCTGCGATGCCCTGCTGGTGGCTGCTGGTGTGTTCGGCCTGGCCAGCCTGCTGGCGCAGAGCCCGACCTTGCTGGCCATCGCTCGCTGGGGCGGTGCTGCCTTCCTGCTTTGGTACGGCAGCCAGGCGCTGCTGCGCGCTGCGCGCCCGCAATCACTGCAAGCGGCAGGTAGCGAGCCGCGCTCATTGCGCGCGGTGATGCTCGCCGCCCTGGCGGTCACCCTGCTCAACCCGCATGTCTATCTGGATACCGTGCTGCTGATCGGCTCGCTCGGCGCCCAGCAACCAGAACCTGGCGCCTATGCGGCAGGCGCTGCCAGCGCCTCCTTTCTCTGGTTTGCCACACTGGCACTTGGCGCCGCCTGGCTTGCACCCTGGCTGGCAAGGCCACTGACCTGGCGCCTGATCGACCTCGGTGTAGCGGCGATGATGTTCGCGGTGGCGGCGCAGTTGATCTTGGGAACGCTTTAGGCCCTGACTTTGCCTGACACGCACAAACGCTGCACTAAACCGCCCGCCATCCAGACGAGTGAATGTCTCGTACCGCCGTTAGTCCTCCCCCTGCAGCGACTAATCCTTAGTCATACCGCCCCCACCTCAGCCGGAAAAGATAGCGCAGTCCGCTTCCGACGACCGGGAGCCACACTGCTGCAATCCCGCGGTCTATGCTGATCAGGTGTAACTCAGTCGCGATCGTGATCGACGCCTTGACCGTCCCAGCGCGGAGCACCCGCACAAGGGGTAGCACCAAGGTTGCACCATGATGACGCAGCGCATCGGCACGCTGGATAACACGAGCGCGCGCTAGCGCGCCAACGTCCACGCTGCGAGATGCACTCATGCTCTGAAACTGCTATATCCAGGCGCTATAGCGGCAGACACGTGGACAAAATTAACGTCCGTCGGGATGCCAAGCTAATTGGTTGCACCTAGTTGCACCAAGCACCGAAGCGGGTTTAATCTCCCGCAGCTTTTTTGTTGCCCGCCATTCATGGCGGCACCGCTTCGGGCCGTCGCAAGCGACGTCAAAAACTGCTCCGGCGGTTTTTACCGTGCATAACCTGACAATAAGTAGGACTCCTCATGGCTACTACCACTCTTGGCGTGAAACTCGACGATGCCACCCGCGAACGCCTGAAAAAGGCCGCCGCGCAGATCGACCGCACGCCGCACTGGATGATCAAGCAGGCGATCTTCAATTATCTGGAGCAAGTCGAGAGTGGCCTGACGCCCGCCGAGCATGCCGGCCTGGCCGCAGCCGCCGGTGAAGAAGCCCTGGAATCGCTGACCGAACAGGGTCTGCAGGTGTTCCTCGATTTCGCCGAGAGCATCCTCCCGCAGTCGGTGTTGCGCGCCGCCATCACCAGCGCCTATCGCCGCCCGGAAACCGAAGTGGTACCGATGCTGCTGGAGCAGGCGCGCCTGAACCCGGAGCAAGCCGAGGCCTCGCAGAAGCTGGCTCTTGGCATCGCCGAAAAGCTGCGTAACCAGAAGAACGCCAGCGGCCGTCAGGGCCTGGTGCAGGGCCTGCTGCAGGAGTTCTCGCTGTCGTCGCAGGAAGGCGTGGCGCTGATGTGCCTGGCCGAAGCTCTGCTGCGCATCCCCGACAAGGCCACCCGCGACGCGCTGATCCGCGACAAGATCGCCAACGGCAACTGGAGCCAGCACCTCGGCCAGAGCCCGTCGATGTTCGTCAACGCGGCGAGCTGGGGTCTGCTGATCACCGGCAAGCTGGTGTCGACCCACACCGAAGCCGGCATGACCTCGGCGCTAAACCGACTCATCGGCAAGAGCGGCGAGCCGGTGATCCGCAAGGGCGTGGACATGGCCATGCGCCTGATGGGTGAGCAGTTCGTCACCGGCGAAACCATCGCTGAAGCCCTGGCCAACGCCTCCAACCTGGAGGCCAAGGGCTTCCGCTATTCCTACGACATGCTCGGTGAAGCCGCGCTGACCGAGGAAGACGCCAAGCGTTACCTGGCCTCCTACGAGCAGGCCATCCACGCCATCGGCAAGGCCTCGCACGGTCGCGGCATCTACGAAGGCCCGGGCATCTCGATCAAACTGTCCGCCCTGCACCCGCGCTATAGCCGCGCCCAGTACGAGCGCGTGATGGACGAGCTGTACCCGACCCTGCTGGGCCTGACCCAGTTGGCCAAGCAGTACGACATCGGCCTCAACATCGACGCCGAGGAAGCCGACCGCCTGGAGCTGTCGCTGGACCTGCTCGAGCGCCTGTGCTTCGAGCCATCGCTGGCCGGCTGGAACGGTATCGGCTTCGTCATCCAGGCCTACCAGAAGCGCTGCCCGTACGTGATCGACTACGTCATCGACCTGGCCAAGCGCAGCCGCCACCGCCTGATGATCCGCCTGGTCAAGGGCGCCTACTGGGACAGCGAGATCAAGCTGGCCCAGGTCAATGGCCTGGAAGGCTATCCGGTATACACCCGCAAGCCGTACACCGACGTGTCCTACCTGGCCTGCGCACGCAAGCTGCTGGCCGCGCCGGAAGCCATCTACCCGCAGTTCGCCACCCACAACGCCCACTCGCTGTCGGCCATCTACCAGTTGGCCGGGCAGAACTACTACCCAGGCCAGTACGAGTTCCAGTGCCTGCACGGCATGGGCGAGCCGCTGTACGAGCAGGTCGTTGGCAAGATCGCCGACGGCAAGCTGAACCGCCCGTGCCGCATTTACGCGCCAGTGGGCAGCCATGAAACCCTGCTGGCCTACCTGGTGCGCCGCCTGCTGGAAAACGGCGCCAACACCAGCTTCGTCAACCGCATCGCCGACCACAGCATCTCGCTGAAAGACCTGGTGCTCGACCCGGTGCTGCAGGTCGAACAGATGGCCGCGCAGGAAGGCACCATCGGCCTGCCGCATCCGCGCATCGCCCTGCCGCGTGACCTGTACGGCAAGGAGCGGGTCAACTCCTCCGGCCTCGACCTGGCCAACGAACACCGTCTCGGCTCGCTATCCTCGGCGCTGCTGTCGACCGCCAACCAGAGCTATCTGGCCGAGCCGATGCTCGGTTGTGATGGCGTCAATCCGGGCGAGCCGGAGCCAGTGCGCAACCCGGCCGATCACCGCGACCTGGTTGGCCATGTACGCGAAGCCAGCGTCAAGGATGTCGACAGCGCCATCCTCTGCGCCCTGGCCAGCGGCCAGATCTGGCAGTCCACCCTGCCGGCCGAGCGTGCCGCCGTACTGGAGCGCGCCGCCGACCTGATGGAAGCCGAGCTGCAGCAACTGATGGGCCTGCTGGTGCGTGAGTCCGGCAAGACCTTCGCCAACGCCATCGCCGAAGTGCGCGAGGCGGTGGACTTCCTGCGTTACTACGCGATCCAGGCACGCAGCTTCGGCAATGACGGCCACCGCCCCCTGGGCCCGGTGGTGTGCATCAGCCCGTGGAACTTTCCCCTGGCGATCTTCAGTGGCCAGGTGGCCGCTGCACTGGCCGCCGGCAACACCGTGCTGGCCAAGCCGGCGGAACAGACGCCGCTGATCGCTGCGCAAGCCGTGCGTATTCTGCTCGAGGCCGGCGTACCAGCTGGCGCCGTACAACTGCTGCCGGGTCGTGGCGAAACCGTCGGCGCGCGCCTGGTGGGTGACGAGCGTGTGCGCGGGGTGATGTTCACCGGTTCCACCGAAGTGGCCGGCATCCTCCAGCGCAACATCGCCGGTCGCCTGGATGCCCAGGGCCGCACCATCCCGCTGATCGCCGAAACCGGCGGCCTCAACGCCATGATCGTCGACTCCTCGGCGCTGACCGAGCAGGTGGTGATGGACGTGGTCGCTTCCGCCTTCGACAGCGCCGGCCAGCGCTGCTCGGCCCTGCGCGTGCTGTGCGTGCAGGACGACGTGGCCGACCGCGTGCTGACCATGCTCAAGGGCGCCATGGCCGAGTACACACTCGGCAACCCGGAACGCCTGAACACCGACATCGGCCCGGTGATCGACGCCGAAGCCAAGGCTGGCATCGACACCCACATCGCCAAGCTGCGCGAGAAAGGCCGCAAGGTTACCCAACTGGCGCGCGTCAACGGTGAGGAGATCAAGCGCGGCACTTTCGTCGTGCCGACCCTGATCGAGCTGGACAGCTTCGACGAGATGAAGCGCGAAATCTTCGGCCCGGTGCTGCACGTGGTGCGCTACCAGCGCGCGGACCTGGGCAAGCTGCTGCAGCAGATCAACGACAGCGGCTACGGCCTGACCCTCGGCGTGCACACCCGCATCGACGAGACCATCGCTCAGGTGGTCGGCACCGCCAAGGTCGGTAACCTGTATGTGAACCGCAACATGGTCGGCGCCGTAGTCGGCGTACAGCCCTTCGGTGGCGAAGGTCTGTCCGGCACCGGCCCGAAAGCCGGTGGCCCGCTGTACCTCTATCGCCTGCTCTCGACCCGCCCGCAGGAGGCCGTCGCCCAGTACCTGCAACAGGCCGAGGTGCAAGCCCTGCCGGTGCCGAGCGAGCTGGACAAGGTGCGCAGTGCCTTCGCCGACTGGGCAGGCAAGCAGGAGCCGGCCATCGCCGCACTGTTCGAGCACTACCGTGCGCTGTCGCAGAGTTACAGCAGCCACGTGCTGACCGGCCCGACCGGCGAGCGCAACAGCTACACCCTGCTGCCGCGCGAACATGTACTGAACCTGGCCGACGAACGCGGCGATCTGCTGGCGCAACTCGCCGCCACTCTGGCGGTGGGCAGCAAGGCGATCTGGCTGGAAGGCCAACGCGCGCTGTACAGCGAACTGCCGAAGGAGGTGCAGAAGCACATCCAGCTGGTGGCCGACTGGAACAGCGTCGACGTGGAGCTGGACGCCATCCTGCACCATGGCGACTCCGACCAGTTGCGCGCAGTCAGCGAGCAGGCAGCGCAGCGCAAGGGCGCCATCGTCGGTGTACACGGCCTGAACAAGGGCGAGACCGACATCGCTCTGGAACGTCTGCTGGTGGAGCACGCCCTGAGCGTCAACACCGCTGCGGCTGGCGGCAACGCCAGCCTGATGACCATCGGCTGATCGCAGCCGATAACACCGCGGAAAGCTGGATGAAAGCTTTCCGCGGCATGCTGTAACCACATGACGCAACTGCCTGCAGGGGCTACCCGCCCAGCGCCGTGTTCTCTCCTCCTGACCTTCGGGTCTGCGCCAGCCTATCCGGCCGGCGCGTCGAGCGGGGCCAAACGCCCCGTTCGTTCCCTCCCTCCTCGCCATTCCATCTCGCCTGGCCATCATTGCGTAACGAAAAGTTCGGACTATGGTGTCAGTCGGAGCTGCAGTCCTGATGCTCATCAGGGGCTCGACAACGCTTAAGGAATGGATGTGCGTTGACGAATCCTGAGCTATTGATTCAGGTCAGGATGCAGTGCTCGCCAAACGCGCTCAATACCCAAGTCCCGCTGTGACAAGGAGGTAATTGAGATGTCTGATTCGACGCAAAAACTCCGCCTCGGCGCGCTGATCGCGCTGGTCGTCGGCTCCATGGTCGGCGGCGGTATCTTCTCGCTTCCGCAAAATATCGCCGCCAGCGCCAGCGCCGGCGCCACCCTGATCGGCTGGCTGATCACCGGGGTCGGCATGCTGACCCTGGCGTTCGTGTTCCAGTCCCTGGCTAACCGCAAGCCCGAACTCGACGGCGGGGTGTACGCCTACGCCAAGGCCGGTTTCGGCGACTACATGGGTTTTTCCTCAGCCTGGGGCTACTGGATCAGCGCCTGGATCGGCAACGTCAGCTACATGGTGCTGCTGTTTTCCACTTTGGGTTACTTCTTCCCGGTCTTCGGCGAAGGCAACACCCTGCCAGCGGTGATCGGCGCCTCGCTGCTGCTCTGGCTGCTGCACTTTCTGGTGCTGCGCGGGATCAAGGAAGCGGCCTTTATCAACACGCTGACCACGGTGGCGAAGATGCTGCCGCTGGCACTGTTCATCATCATCGCCGCCATCGCCTTCAAGCTCGACGTATTCACTGCGGACTTCTGGGGCCGCGGCAACAGCGAGCTGGGCAGCGTGATGGATCAGGTGCGCAACATGATGCTGGTCACCGTCTGGGTGTTCATCGGCATCGAAGGCGCGAGCATCTTCTCCGCCCGCGCCGAAAAACGCAGCGATGTCGGCAAGGCAACGGTGATCGGTTTCGTCGGTGTGCTTCTGCTGCTGGTTCTGGTCAATATCCTATCCCAGGGCATCATGGCCCAAGCCGAACTGGCCGGGCTGAAAAATCCGTCCATGGCTGCCGTGCTGGAGCAGGTGGTCGGCCCCTGGGGCGCGCAACTGATCTCCATCGGCCTGATCGTCTCACTGGCAGGCGCCTTGCTGTCCTGGACGCTGCTGTGCGCCGAGATTCTCTTCGCCAGCGCCCGCGACCACACCATGCCGGCGTTCCTGCGCAAGGAGAACGCCAACCACGTTCCGGCCAATGCGCTGTGGCTGTCCAACGGACTGATCCAGCTGTTTCTGATCATCACCCTGTTCAACGCCTCCACCTACCTCAGCCTGCTGTACCTGGCCACCTCGATGATTCTGGTGCCGTACTTCTGGTCCAGCGCCTACGCGGTATTGCTGGCGGTGCGCGGCGAGACCTACGAGAACGCCGCCGGCGAGCGCAACAAGGACCTGCTGATCGCCGCCATCTCCACCCTGTACGCGGTGTGGCTGGTGTATGCCGCCGGCGTGCAGTACCTGCTGCTCTCGGCGCTGCTCTATGCCCCTGGCGCGATCCTCTTCGCCAAGGCCAAGCGCGAGCTGGGGCAGCCCATCTTCACCGGCGTCGAGAAATTGATTTTTGTCGCCGTACTGATCGGTGCCGCCATCGCCGCCTACGGGCTGTATGACGGTTTCCTGAGTCTGTAAGAGAAGGAGTTCGACATGTCCAAGAAAGCCCTCGGCGTTCATTCCGAAGCCGGCAAACTGCACAAGGTGATGGTCTGTTCACCAGGCCTCGCCCACCTGCGCCTGACCCCCGCCAACTGCGATGAACTGCTGTTCGACGATGTGATCTGGGTATCCCAGGCCAAGCGCGACCACTTCGACTTCATGACCAAGATGCGCGAACGCGGCGTCGAAGTGGTGGAGATGCACAACCTGCTGGAAGAGACCGTCAGCGACCCCAACGCGCTGAAGTGGATTCTCGACCGCAAGATCACCCCCAATAGCGTCGGCCTCGGCCTGCAGAACGAAGTGCGTTCCTTTATCGAAGGACTGGAGCCACGCAAGATCGCCGAGTTCCTCATCGGTGGCGTATCCGGCGCCGACCTGGTCAAGCACAAGGATTCCGAGGCAGCGAAGATGTTCAACGCCTACCTCGGCGAAGCCAGCTTCATCTTCCCGCCGCTGCCCAACACCCAGTTCACCCGCGACACCACCTGCTGGATCTATGGCGGCGTCACCTTGAATCCCATGTACTGGCCGGCGCGCCGCCAGGAAACCCTGCTCGCCAGCGCCATTTACAAGTTCCACCCGGACTTCGCCAATGAGCCCTTCGAGATCTGGTACGGCGACCCGGACCAAGAGCACGGCTCGGCCACTCTGGAAGGCGGTGACGTGATGCCCATCGGCAATGGCACCGTGTTGATTGGCATGGGCGAACGCAGCTCGCACCAGGCCATCGGCCAGGTAGCGCGCGCACTGTTTGCCAAGGGCGCGGCAGACAAGGTCATTGTCGCCGGCCTTGGCCGCTCACGCGCGGCCATGCATCTGGACACCGTGTTCAGTTTCTGCGACCGCGACCTGGTGACCATCTTCCCGGAAGTGGCCAACAGCATCGTGCCCTTCATTCTGCGTCCGGACGAGAGCCGCCCAGGCGGCATCGACGTACGCCGCGAGGACAAACCCTTCGTCGATGTGGTTGCCGAATCCCTCAACCTGAAAAAACTGCGTGTAGTGGAAACCGGTGGCGACGCCTACGAGGCCGAACGCGAGCAGTGGGACGACGGCAACAACGTGGTCTGCCTGGAACCCGGCGTGGTCATCGGCTACGACCGCAACACCTACACCAACACCCTGCTGCGCAAGGCCGGCGTCGAGGTCATCACCATCAGCGCCAGCGAACTGGGACGCGGCCGTGGCGGCGGCCACTGCATGACCTGTCCGATCATCCGCGACCCCATCGATTACTGATCACCCAGCCCACCCCTCTCCCCCCGGGAGAGGGGCCGGGGGTGAGGGGCGTCCCTCGCACAGCATTCTCAACGGAGAAAGAACCATGGCGTTCAACATGCACAACCGCCACCTGCTCAGCCTGATGCACCATAGCACCCGCGAGCTGCGCTACCTGCTCGACCTGTCACGCGACCTCAAACGCGCCAAGTACACCGGCACCGAGCAGCAGCACCTGACCCGCAAGAACATCGCGCTGATCTTCGAGAAGACTTCGACCCGCACCCGCTGCGCCTTCGAAGTGGCAGCCTACGACCAGGGGGCCAACGTTACCTACATCGACCCCAACTCCTCGCAGATCGGCCACAAGGAAACCATGAAGGACACTGCCCGCGTACTCGGGCGCATGTATGACGCCATCGAGTACCGCGGCTTCAAGCAGGAGATCGTCGAGGAGCTGGCCAAGTATGCCGGCGTGCCGGTGTTCAACGGCCTGACCGATGAGTACCACCCGACGCAGATGCTCGCCGATGTGCTGACCATGCGCGAGCACAGCGACAAGCCGCTGCACGACATCGCCTACGCCTACCTGGGTGATGCGCGCAACAACATGGGCAACTCGCTGCTGCTGATCGGCGCCAAGCTCGGCATGGACGTGCGCATCGCCGCGCCCAAGGCACTGTGGCCGAGCGACGAGCACGTCGCCGCCTGCAAGAAATTCGCCGAAGAAAGCGGCGCACGCATCCTGCTCACCGAAGATCCGAAGGCAGCGGTCAAGGGCGTGGATTTCGTCCACACCGACGTCTGGGTGTCCATGGGCGAGCCGGTGGAAGCCTGGGCTGAGCGCATCCAAGAGCTGCTGCCCTACCAGGTCAACGCCGAGATCATGAAGGCCGCCGGCAACCCACGGGTGAAGTTCATGCATTGCCTGCCGGCCTTCCACAACAGCGAAACCAAGATCGGCAAGCAGATTGCCGAGCAGTATCCGCACCTGAAGAACGGCATCGAGGTCACCGAAGAGGTCTTCGAGTCACCCTGGAACATCGCCTTCGAGCAGGCGGAAAACCGCATGCACACCATCAAGGCCATTCTGGTGGCGACCCTGGCTGACATCTGACGCTGCACGCTTGTCTCCCCTCTCCCATTAATGGGAGAGGGGGCGGGGGAGAGGGCCTGGTTGGCAGCACCGTTGTGTAGCCCGGAGAAATCCGGGAACGACCTGTTCCACTGCCCCGGATTGCATCCGGGCGACGAACACGAACAAGGAGAACACCATGCGACTCGTCATCGCCTTGGGCGGCAACGCCCTGCTTCGCCGCGGTGAAGCCATGACCGCAGAAAATCAACGAGAGAACGTGCGCGTCGCCTGCGAGCAGGTCGCCAAGGTGGCAGATGGCAACGAGCTGGTCATCGCCCACGGCAACGGCCCGCAGGTCGGCCTGCTGGCCCTGCAGGGCAACGCCTATGACGCGGCCAATCCTTATCCGCTGGACGTGCTCGGCGCCGAAACCGAAGGCATGATCGGCTACATGATCGAACAGGAGCTGGGTAACCTGCTGCCGTTCGAAGTGCCCTTCGCCACCCTGCTCACCCAGGTGGAAGTGGACAGCGCCGACCCTGCCTTCAAGAAACCGAGCAAACCCATAGGCCCGGTCTACAGCAAAGAGGACGCCGAGCGGCTGGCCGCCGAGAAAGGCTGGAGTATCGCCCCGGACGGCGACAAGTTCCGCCGCGTGGTGGCGAGCCCGCGCCCGCAGCGCATCTTCGAAATCCGCCCGATCAAATGGCTGCTGGAAAAGGGCAGCGTGGTGATCTGCGCTGGCGGCGGCGGCATTCCAACGATGTACGACGGCAACCAGTTACGCGGCGTCGAGGCGGTGATCGACAAAGACCTGTGCTCGGCGCTACTGGCCGAACAGCTCAATGCCGACCTGCTGGTGATCGCCACCGATGTCGACGCGGCCTATGTCGACTGGGGCAAACCCTCGCAGAAATCCATAGCCGAAGCTCATCCCGATGCCATCGAAGCGCTCGGCTTCGCCGCCGGTTCCATGGGTCCGAAAGTGCAGGCCGCCTGCGAGTTCGCACGCAATACTGGTAGCAGCGCGGTGATCGGTTCGCTGGAAAATATCGAAGCCATCGTCCAGGGTCGTTCAGGCACACGCATCAGCCTGGACTGCAACGGTATCGTCTATCGCTGAGAGGGCACGATCATGTTCACTCCCGGTCACCTGCACCGCGACAATCACGACCGCCCCGAGCATATGCGCCTGCTGCCGCCCTTCTCGGTGGACTTCTACTACGAAGTACGCAAGGACCCGCAGCAGGGGCCGATGCTGCATATGCGTCTGGTCGGCGACGTGGCCGGTCGGCACTTTGAGGAAGCGTTCGAACTGCATCGCGATGTCGCCTTCAACTTCGCCAGCGTGGCGACCCGCATCGCCGCCCGCCATGGCCTGCCTCCCAACGCCAGCCCGGTGATGCGCGGCCACGACGAGTACGACAAGGTGTTCACCGACATTCGCAGCAAGCTCAATGTTCAACCGGGCGAACCGGTCAATCTCGATCACATCCTATGACGTAGCTCGGATGCAATCCGGGGCTCTCGCTCATTTCCCGAATTGCACCCGGGCTACGCGCAGAAACCACCATTTATCGTCACTCCCGCGAAGGCGGGAGCCCAGATGATTCCTAGGTTCTGGATGCCCGCCTGCACGGGCATGACGGCTTTTTCAGATGCGCTCGTTCAAACGATGCAACACCCGCTCTGCGCACAACGCCCTGCCCGCTCTCAAGCCTGCATCGTCCAGCCATGCACACCCATCGCCGCCTGCCGCCCGGCCTCCGAGCGGGTCGGGTGCGGATGGCAAGTCAGCGCAATGTCCTCGGCCGAGGCGGAGAACTCCATGGCCACGCAGTACTCGCCGATCAACTCGCCAACGCTCGGGCCGATCATGTGCACGCCGAGAATCTGGTCGGTATTGGCCTCGGCAAGGATCTTCACGAAACCTTCGGTCTCGTGGTTGATCTTTGCCCGGCTGTTAGCAGTGAAGGGGAACTTGCCCACCTTGTAGGCGCGGCCCTCTGCCTTCAGTTCCTCCTCGCCCTTGCCGACACTGGCCACTTCCGGACGGGTGTAGATCACCCCGGGTATGACCTCGTAGTTGGCCTCCACAGCATGCCCAGCGATACGTTCAATGCAGGCCACGGCCTCGTCTTCGGCCTTGTGCGCCAGCATCGGCCCGGAGGTGACGTCGCCGATTACCCACACGCCCGGCACGCCGCTCTGGTGCCTTTCGCTGGCGAGCATGCCGCGTTTGTCGGTGTTCAGGCCGACGTTCTCCAGCCCGAGCCCTTTGGTATACGGACGCCGACCGATGGCCACCAGCACGTAGTCTGCTTCCAGCACTTCAGCAGCGCCGCCTGCCGCCGGCTCCAGCGTCAGGGTCACACCGGACTTGCCTGGTTTTGCGCCGGTAACCTTGGTACCCAGCTTGAAACTCATGCCCTGCTTACCCAGTGTGCGTTGCAGGGTCTTGGCCGTCTCGCCATCCAGGCCGGGGCAAATGCGGTCGAGGTATTCCACCACGGTCACCTCGCTACCCAGGCGACGCCATACCGAGCCAAGCTCCAGGCCGATCACCCCGGCGCCGATCACCACCAGATGCTTCGGCACCTCGGGCAACGACAGCGCGCCGGTAGAGCCGAGGATGCGCGCGTTATCGATGCTTACGCCCGGCAACGGCGTTGGTTCGGAGCCGGTGGCGATGACGATGTTCTGCGTCTCCAGCAAGCGCTCGCCGCCTTCGCTCAGTTTGACCTGTACACGCCCAGGGCCGTCGATACGTCCCCAGCCCTTAACCCATTCCACCTTGTTCTTGCAAAACAGGAATTCCACGCCCTTGGTCAGCGCTTCGACGCTGCCGGCCTTCTGCTTCATCATCTGCACCAGGTTGAGCGTCGGCGTGACCTCAACACCCAGGACACTGAGCTCACCACCGGCAGCGGCCTCGTAGAGTTCGGACGCATGCAGCAACGCCTTGGACGGCATGCAACCGACGTTCAAACAGGTGCCACCGAGGGTTTCGCGGCCCTCCACACAGGCCACCTTGAGCCCCAATTGGCCGGCACGAATCGCCGCGTTGTAACCACCAGGGCCGGCGCCAATGATGACCACGTCATAGCTGTTCATTGCTTTGTCCTCGAATCAGGGAAGTTTGCCGGCCACCGCAGCCGTGACGACCGGGCGGGTGCGCGCGGAAGGCCGGATCATTCATGTCGGTCGCTCCACCGCCTTGGCTGAAGGGCGTCTCTATGATGTCGACGAACGCCTGTATGCCGTTGCCTCCACCACTTGCCTGATTCTCGATATGAATGCGCCGCGCCAGAACAGCGACGCCAGTGTAAGATGACAAGCACCATTTGATAGACAGACGAGGCCCGCCATGCGCTATTCGGAAGACCACAAGGCCAAGACTCATCAACGCATCATCGAAGAAGCGGCCCTGCGTTTTCGCCGCGATGGAGTCGGGGCCACCGGCCTCCAGCCACTGATGAAAGCGCTCGGCCTGACTCATGGCGGCTTCTACGCGCACTTCAAATCCAAGGACGACCTGGTCGAAACCGCGCTGCAGCACGCCGTACAGACGCTGGAAAGCAGCACAGCCGAGTCGCTGGAAGGGGCCGAAGCGCCGCTGCAGACGTTCATCCAGTATTACCTGTCCAGCCTGCATCGCGCCAACCCTGGCGCTGGCTGCCCACTGCCGACCATCTCTGCAGAGCTCGGCCAGCGCGGCGAACCCAGTGCCACTAGCGATGTGATCGTGCGCAACCGCCTGGCGCTGATCGAGAACAACCTGGAAGGCGAAGACGCGAAAGACGAAAGCGTACTGATGCTCTCGGCCATGGTCGGCGCCCTGCTGCTGTCGCGTAGTGACAAGGCTATGCCTGAGTTAACTGTGCACCCGTAGGAGCGGATTTATCCGCGAAATTCGCGGCTGAAGCCGCTCCTACAACGTCACTCACGTGCACATAGCCAATAACGAGACTGCTTCGGACTCACTTGTAACGTGCCACCGCCTGGCTGTGCGAAAGGTTCGGCCCCAAGGCAGCGCGGGCAGCGACGAAGGCGTCGCAATCGGCTGCATTCGGCAGCGAGGGTATGGTCACCAGTTCACCCTGATCGAAACCAGCCAGCGCAGCATCGACCATCTCGCCCACTTCCATGATCATCGACGGCGGCAGAGCCGACGCATCGGTGCCGCTGCGCTCCCAGATTTCGGTGGGAGTCACGCCTGACATCAGCGCCTGCAGCTGCCCCCCGAACCACGCAATTCGCCAGCCAGGGTCTGGGTCAGGCTCAGCACATAGGCCTTGGTCGCGCTGTACACGGCGTTGAACATTTCCGGTGCCAGCGCCACCACCGAGCCGAGGTTGATGATGCCGCCACGCCCAGCTGCTGAGAAATTGCCAGCTGCCGCGGCCGCCAGACGGTTGCGCACCAAGTTATGGCCGTTTTTGTCCTTTGGGTCAGAAAAGGGTGCATCGATGGTACTGGAGCGAACCTGAAAATTCCGCGCATCCTTTTGATTTGCAAGGGATATGCACAATCAAGAGAATTGGCGCCGTTTTTGCTCTAGCAGCACCAGCCTGACCAGACGGACAGGTTTAAAAACGCCGGGAGCGATTTCTGACGTCGGCTCCGCAAGGGCGACCGCCATGAATGGCAGGCAAAAAACCATAACGACACGTCTTAACCACCAGGAGCTTCCATGAATCGCACTCTCTCTTCGCTGGCACTGGCCGGCGGTTTGCTGGCGGGCGGCCAGGCCATTGCCGGTGACCTGATGCAGTGGCAGAACAACAGCCTGATCTACCTCTATGGCCAGGACTTCAAGATCGACCCGGAGATTCAGCAGACCGTCACCTTCGAGCACGCCAGCGGCTGGAGCTTCGGTGACCTGTTCCTGTTCGTCGACGTGATCAAGTACAACACCGACGCCACCAACGGCGCTGGTGACGGCCATACCTTCTACGGCGAATTCAGCCCGCGCTTCTCGCTGGGCAAGATCACCGGTGCCGACTTCTCCTTCGGGCCGATCAAGGACGTGCTGATCTCCACCACCTACGAGTTCGGTGAAGACGACGTCGAGTCCTACCTGATCGGCCCTGCGGTCGACCTGGACATCCCCGGCTTCGATTACTTCCAGCTCAACACCTACCTGCGCACTACCGACGGCAGCCGCCCCGGCAGCAACGTCTGGCAGATCACCCCGGTGTGGAGCTACACCATCCCCGTCGGCGAATCGGACATTCTCATCGACGGTTTCATGGACTGGGTGGTGGACAACGACAGCAACCGCCGTGGCGACTACCACGCCAACCTGCACTTCAACCCACAGATCAAGTACGACCTGGGCAAGGCGCTTAAGTGGGGCGAGAAGCAGCTCTACGTGGGTATCGAATACGACTACTGGAAGAACAAGTACGGCATCAAGGACGGCGGCGACGTCAGCCAATTCGTTGGCCCGACCGACCAGAACACCGCCAGCCTACTGGTCAAAGCGCACTTCTGATCATCTGCCCCCCTGCCTGAATGGCCAAGGTCGCAGCCACTTGCGACCTTCTGCCAATGCCATCGACCAGCCTGGCGTGGTTAGCTGCACGGCATCACCAGACCTTCACCCAAGGATGGACGATGCCACCGCGTATCCTGCTGCTTACCTGCCTTGCCATGCTGGCCTTCGCCGGCAACTCGCTGCTGTGCCGCTTGGCACTGCGTGAAACCGACATCGATGCCGCCAGCTTCACGGCGATCCGCCTGCTCGCCGGCGCGCTGACGCTCTGGCTGTTGCTCAGGCTGAGGCAGGCCAGGCAACCCGTCGCCGGCAACTGGCCAGGCGCACTGGCACTGTTCACTTACGCCGCAACGTTTTCCTTCGCCTATCTGCAACTGGATACCGGCACCGGCGCCCTGCTGCTGTTCGGCTCGGTGCAATTGAGCATGCTGCTCTGGGGCTTGCTGCGTGGCGAACGCCTGGGGCTGGGCGCCAGCCTCGGCACGGCGCTGGCGACGGCCGGCCTGCTGGCGCTGCTGCTGCCCGGCGCCAGTGCGCCACCACTGCTGGCGGCCTTGCTAATGCTGCTGGCCGGCATCGCCTGGGGAGCGTACTCACTGCTGGGGCGTGGCCAGGGTGATGCGCTGGCCGTGACCGCCGGCAACTTCCTGCGTGCAGCCCCCTTGGCCCTGCTGCTGGCGCTGGTGCTGCTGCCACACCTCGACTGGGACGGGCCCGGCCTGTTCTACGCCGTGCTGTCCGGCGCCCTGACCTCCGGCGTTGGCTACGCCATCTGGTACAGCGCCCTGCCCGGACTACGCGCCAGCCAGGCCGCCACGGTGCAACTGAGCGTGCCGATTCTCGCCGCTCTCGGCGGCAGCCTGCTGCTGAGCGAAGCGTTGTCTCTGCGCCTGACCTTGAGTGCCGTCGCCGTGCTCGGCGGTATCGCACTGGTGCTGGGCAGCCGGCAACGTGCCGGGAGCTAATGGCGCGCACTGCGGTCTTCTATCCTGAACCCATCAAGTCCAGGGAAGATCGTCATGCCTCGTCTGCTTCGTCTCTGTCTCATCAGCCTGCTCGCGGCCAGCCTGGGCGCCTGCGCCAGCCTGAGCAATCGTGATCCGCTACGGGTCGACCTGGCCGGCCTGGAACCTTTGCCCGGTCAGGGCCTGGAAGTGCGTTTCGCGGTCAAGCTGCGAGTGCAGAACCCCAATGACAGCGCGGTGAGCTTCAACGGCATGGCATTGGATCTGGACGTAAACGGCCAGCCGCTGGCCAGTGGCGTCAGCGACCAGAGCGGCAGCGTGCCACGCTTCGGCGAGACGGTACTGAGCGTCCCGGTGAGCATTTCGGCGTTTTCAGTGGTGCGTCAGGCCTGGGGCGCGGCCGGCTATCAACCCGGCCAGGAAGTGCCCTACGTGCTGCGCGGCAAACTTGCCGATGGCCTGTTCGGCACGCGTCGCTTCAGCGACAGCGGCACCCTGAACTGGCCGCAACCGCCAAGCCCCTACTGATGTAGGGACCAGCGGTGCGTTTGGCGCGGATCAGGCAGCCTGACGGCTGTTGCGCGAGGCGACTCGGCGGTGACAGGCGTCACCGAAAGCCTGGAAGATCTTCACCGAATCCGGGTTCAGTGCAGCCTGCCATTCCGGATGCCACTGCACCGCGAACAGGAAGGGCGACAGGCTCGGCGCATGCACCGCCTCGATCAGACCATCCTCGGCGGTCGCCAGCACTTCCAGCCCCTTGCCCAGGTTGCGAATGGCCTGGCCGTGCAGGGAGTTGACCTGAATCTCGTCCTTGCCCATCAGCTCGGCGAACCAGCTACCGGCTACCGGGCGCACACTGTGGCTGGGCGCGTACTGCACCTCGACCGGGTCATCAGGATTCTCGCGATGGTCGTTGAAACCCGGCTCGGCGTAGACCTTCTGGTAGATGTCGCCACCAAGCGCCACGTTGATTTCCTGCATGCCGCGGCAGATACCGAAGATCGGCAGACCGCGGGCGATGGCGGCACGGATCAACGGTAGATCGAACAGATCGCGATCGCGGTCCTGGCCTTTGTTCGGCGTCTCGTTTTCCTGGCCATAGAGCGCCGGGTCGATGTTGCTGCCGGCACCGGTCAGGTACACGCCATCAGCCATGTCCAGATACTGCTCGAGGTCGTCGATGCCACAGCAGGTGGGCACCAGCACCGGAACGCACCCGGAGAATTCGACCAGGGGCTGGATGTATTTGTGGGTCATTACCTGATAGTCGTGGCCCTTGCGCTCTTGAGCGCCCATGGACATCAACACGACGGGCTTGCGGAGATTGTTCTTGCTGGGGGTGTTGCGGATCTTGTTGTCGGACATACGTCACCTTGGGACAGGCCGGGCCTATCGTTGCTGTGCAGACCGCTGGCCAGCAGAACATTCTGCTGTAGCACGTGCGGCCTGTTTGGCTAACCCCGCGCACCGAGACTCATCCTGAGCCTGAGTGCCGCCTTCCGACGGCGGCTCGAACCGGGTCAACTCCATCCAGAGAGGGGCTGCAGCGATGCTGCCCGTTACCCGGTTCGGCAACGGAATCTGCAGCCAGTCTGCCCGAGCCGTAAAATATGTCAAACAAATCTGCTCGATATTTTCTGGTACCTCATTGTTGGCATATCAAGTAAACGCCCATAAAAAGGCGCTTAAAGGGAAATACAGGTAAACCACCTCCCGCTGATAAGTCCAATATTTAAAACACCCATATCTCGGTGGCTTCACGTCCTAGAGCGGCGCCCGCGAACAAAACCCTATATAATCTGCGGTTTATTCCAGCTCACCGAGGACAAGCCTTGACCACTCTGCCGCCCTGCCCCAAATGCAACTCCGAATACACCTACGAAGACGGCACGCAGCTGGTCTGCCCCGAATGTGCCCACGAGTGGAAAGCCGGCGAGAGCGCCGAGAACAGCGATGACGCGCGCGTGATCAAGGACTCGGTCGGCAACCTGCTGCAGGACGGCGACACCATCACCGTGATCAAGGATCTCAAGGTCAAAGGCTCGTCGCTGGTGGTCAAGGTGGGTACCAAGGTGAAGAACATCCGCCTGGTCGACGGCGATCACGATATCGACTGCAAGATCGATGGCATCGGTGCGATGAAGCTCAAGTCCGAGTTCGTCCGCAAGGTCTGATTTACACCTGCCCTGAGCAACTGGTGTCGATGCTGCTGGACGGAGGCTCGACACCATTGCCGGCGATCCCACCCAGCGAGCGCGCCCAGGGACAGGGGCGCGTGCTACTGCACCGGCAGGAAATTCAGCAGGAACAGGCTCTGGGCGTAGTTGGCGCCCATCCGCCGGTAACGTTCTTCCAGCACATGGGTGAGCAGATCGAGGCGCGCCACCATCTTGCCGAACTCCACTGCATAGCTGAGGTTGTTGCCCTGCTCGGAGAACTCGTTGGATAGCAGCATCGGCTGGCCCGTAGCGTCACGCCGTTGCGAGAGCATCCAGCCGGCCTTCTCAAGATTGCGCGCGGCGTTGTGGATGAACTGCGCATTGAAGCTGTCGGTCAGGTAGAACTCGGTGCGCCCACCGTGAGCCGTCACCAGCATGCTGCCAATGGCATAGGTGAAGGCCGCTACGCGGTCGCCCTGAAATGCCGGGCTCAGCGAATAATCCAGCGCCGCAACATCACGTCGGCCGCCCAAGGTTGGCCAGTCCTGGTTATGTTCGATGGCGTACTGGATAGCGCGCTCGGCAGCAGCGGCGTCGGGCAGGGAATTCTTGCGCCATTCGCGTGGGTTACGTTGATACAGCTTGTTCATCAGCCTATAGAGGCTGTTGAGGTTGTTACGCATGGCCAGGGTAGCCATGCGATCAACGTCCGTCTGCAGCACCTCAGTGGGTTTGAGCGGATTGCGCGTGTGCAGGATGGAATCGTTATCCAGACGACCACTGCAGCCGCTGAGCAGCAACAGCACAGCCAGCACCGGCAGCACTAACCGCGGCAAAAATACCGAGTTGTTGATTGGCCTGCCGTGTGCAGCAGACGCTGGCCTCGCTCCCATGCAGAGGTTCCCTGGCTGGCACGCGCCCCAATGGCGCGCGCAACACTCAGAACCTCAGTAAAGCGCAAAAATTCCACGCTGCCTGTGCCCTGGCGCATAAATCGTGCCGATCAACGCACGACACGGCAGGAAAATGCGCCTGCTCAGGCCACATTAGCGGCCCATTGCTCCAACCGCGTGACGCTTGCGCGGTACGGCTTGAGGCTCTTGGCCAGGAGGATGATCGACGTCGACACTGCCAGGGTGGTGACGATCAGCAGCGAATAGCGCAGCGCGGCGTCATCGGCGAAGACGAAGTCGGTGACCAGCGCCACAGCGGTCGGCCCCACTCCCAGGCCGATCAGGGTGATGACGAACAGATAGATGGCCGACGCCTGGCCGCGCATCGAATTGGGCATGATTTCCTGGATCGCCGCTGGCGCCACGCCGAACGGCATGCTCAGGCAGAACACCGTGGGGGCCATCAGCACGCTGGCCCAGAATGCGCTGTCCACCAACGGATACAACACCACCATGGGCAAGGCACCCAGAGCCGCGTAAAGGCCGACACGCATGTTGGCATCGCTGCGCCCGCGCTTGGCCATCCAGTCAGCCAGTCGCCCACCGAAGACGATCCCCAGGCAACCGAACACCGCAACGATACTGCCGTAGACGATGCCGACCTGGCCGGCATCCCAACCGTGGGTACGGATGAAGAAGGTCGGTATCCAGGCGGCGCTACCGTAACCGGCGAAGGCCAAACCGGCGAAGCCGAAGTTGTGCAGCAGCACGGTACGTCGATTGGCACGAATGTAGCGCCCCACTTCGCTGAGCGGCACCGCCACCCCAGCACCGGCGCCACGCCGAGCAGGCTCCTTGACCGCGAACATCAACAACGTGAAGAGCACGCCGGCACCGCCGAGAATGAGGAAGATAAGCTGCCAGGGACGCACCTCACCCAGCATCGGCAACGTAACGTCGCCCTGCGCCGAGGCGAACTGAATGACCAGGCCGCCAACCAGAAAGGCCAGGCCCGAACCGAGGTAGACGCCCATGGAGTAGACGCTGATGGCCGTGGCCCGGCGCTCGGCGGGAAAGCTGTCGGCAATCAGCGAATAGGCCGCGGGCGACAACGCCGCCTCGCCCACACCCACGCCGATGCGGCACAGGAGGAACTGCCAGTACAGCTTGGCCATGCCGCAGGCGGCGGTAGCGGCGCTCCAGAACAGAATGCCGACCGCGATCAGCCCGCGCCGGCTGCGGGTATCGGCCACACGGCCCAGCGGAATGCCGCACACGGTATAGAACAGAGCGAACGACAGGCCCATCAGCAGGCTCATCTGCGTGTCATTGATCGCCAAATCGCGACGAATGGGCTCGACCAGCAAGTTGAGAATCTGCCGATCAACGAAGGACAGGACATACGCCACCATCAGGATGGCAACAGTGGTCCAGGCTCGGGCACTGGAGGGATAGCCGTTATTGTTGTTATGCACGGACGCTCTCCTCGGCACCGCAGAACGCGATGCGCGACGGTTGAAAGAAGCGCCAGCTTAGGACGATATAAACGGCAGTGAGTATCGCTCGAAGGTGTTATCAGATCGGCGAATGCTTCATACCCGCCGAGGCGAATGGCTCGCCCCGACGGTCAACAGTCCCTCGACCATAACGGGCGCGCGCTCGCACAACACCTTCAATGCCGCCGCCCAGTCAGGATGATCGTTCAGGCAGGGGACCAGCTGCAGGCTTTCGCCACCGGCTTCGACGAACTGCTCGCGGCCACGGTCACCGATCTCCTCCAGGGTTTCGATGCAGTCGGCGACGAAGGCCGGACACATCACCAGCAGTTTCTTCACGCCCTGCGCCGCCAGCTCGTCGAGACGCGTCTCGGTGTAGGGCTCGATCCACTTGGCGCGCCCCAGGCGCGACTGGAAGCTCACCGACCACTGTTCCGGGCGCAGGCCCATGCGCTGAGCGAACAGCTCGGCGCTGCGCAGGCATTGCGCGCGGTAGCAGTTGGCGAGTACCGCGGGCGAAGCGCTGCGGCAGCAGTCGTCGCCTTTCAGGCAGTGACCGCTGGGATCGAGCTTGTGCAGGTGACGTTCCGGCAGGCCGTGGAAGCTCAGCAAAAGGTGATCGAATTCCTGCTCCAGGTAAGGCTTGGCACTGGCGATCAGGGCGTCAAGATACTCCGGCTGATCGTAGAACGGCGGCAGCGTGGACAGACGCATGTCCAGCCCACGCTCACGCACCACCCGCTTGACCTCCTCGATCACCGTGGTGGTGGTGCTGTCGGCAAACTGCGGATACAGCGGCGCCAGGGTCACCTCACGAATCCCCTGCGCGGCCAGACGCTGCAGGGTCGACTCGATGGAAGGCTCGCCATAACGCATGGCCAGCTCCACCGGGCCCTGGGTCCACTGAGCCTTCATCGCTTCCCGCAGACGGCGGCTGATCACTACCAGCGGCGAACCGTCTTCCCACCAGATCGAGGCATAGGCGTGCGCCGATGCCGCAGGACGCTTGATCAGAATCAGCGACACCAGCAAACGACGCAGCGGCCAGGGCAGGTCGATGACATAGGGATCCATCAGGAACTGATTGAGGTAACGGCGAACATCGGCTACTTCGGTGGACGCGGGCGAACCCAGGTTAACCAGCAACAATGCGTGATCGGTCATGCGAAATCCTAGCTATTGATGGCCCAGCAGATCGGCTAGTGCCACATCCAGATGGGTGAAACGAAAACTGAAACCTGCCTCCAGCAGACGTGTCGGCACGGCGCGCTGACCGCCCAGCAGCAGCTCGGACATCTCGCCGAGTGCAGCGCGCAGAACGAAGGCCGGCGCCGGGAAAATGGTCGGGCGGCTCAGCGCCTGGCCCAGCGCTTTGCTGAACTCGGCATTACGCACCGGTAGCGGCGCGCAGGCATTATAAGGACCGCGAGAATCTCCGTGCTGTAAGAGAAAATCGATCAGGCCGATTTGATCGGCGATATGAATCCAGGGCATCCACTGCCGGCCATCACCAATCCGGCCGCCAACACCAAGCTTGAACGGCAGCAACAAACGCTTGAGCATGCCGCCGTCAGGGCTCAGCACCAGGCCGGTGCGCACCAGCACCACACGAACCCCCAACTCCTCGGCGCGTTGTGCAGTTTCTTCCCAGGCGCCACACAACTGGGCGGCGAAATCATCAGTGACCGGCGGCGTATCCTCACTCAGCTCACGTTCACCGCCGTTGCCGTACCATCCCACCGCCGAGCCCGACAACAACACCGCTGGACGCTGTGTACGCCCCTGCAGCCAGGCCAGCAACTGCTCGGTGACCCCGATACGGCTGGACCACAGCAGCGCCTTGCGCTTGCTGCTCCAGGGGCGGTCAGCAATGGGCGCGCCGGCCAGATTGATCACCGCATCCAGTGGTTCTTCACCCAGCTCTTCAAGCCGGGCAATGCCTCGAACATCGGCCCCGCAGAGACGCGCCACCTTGCTTGGCTCACGACTCCAGACAGTCAAGCGGTGGCCCTGCTCGCTCCAGTGCGCGCAGAGCGCTCGTCCGATCAGACCGGTGCCGCCGGTCAGCAGGATATGCATGGCATCGTCCTCGCATGGCAATGGAAGAAACTTCACCTTTAGTCTGGTTCATGACGCGCATACCTGTCGCGTTTGTCCTAAACCTAAAGCAAGGGAGCGCCGCTTTCGGCGACAGCTGTACATGAAAACACTCTTGTATAGCTTTTGTCCAAACCTTAGCCTGTATAGCATTCAGCGCTGACGAGGTAACCATGAACGCACCCATCGCCATCATTGGCACCGGCATCGCGGGGCTATCCGCCGCCCAGGCCCTGCACGCCGCCGGCCAGGATATCGAACTGTTCGACAAGAACCGTGGTAGCGGCGGGCGCATGGCGAGCAAGCGTAGTGACGCAGGCAGCCTGGATCTCGGCGCGCAATACTTCACCGCACGCGACCGCCGCTTCGTCGAGGTGGTGCAGCAATGGCAGGCGCGTGGCTGGGTCGCCGAGTGGCAACCGAGCCTGTACAACGCCCAGGACGGCCAGCTCAGCGCCTCACCTGACGAGCAACTACGCTGGGTCGGCAGCCCGCGTATGAGTGCCATCACCCGTGCCATGCTCGGCGCCCTGCCGGTCAAATTCAGTTGCCGTATCACCGAAGTGTTCCGCGGCGACCGCTACTGGAGCCTGCTCGATGCCGAAGGCAACAGCCACGGCCCCTACAGCCATGTGATCGTTGCTACGCCCGCCCCCCAAGCAAGTGCCCTATTGGCAGCCGCGCCGAAACTGGCTGGCACCGCAGCGAGCGTGATCATGGAGCCGACCTGGGCGGTGGCGCTGGGCTTCGAGCGCCCGCTTGATACCCGCGTGGAAGGCTGCTTCGTGCAAGACAGTCCGCTCGACTGGCTGGCGCGCAACCGCAGCAAACCCGGCCGCGACAACCACCTCGACACCTGGGTGCTGCACGCCAGCAGCGCCTGGAGCCGACAGAATCTGGATCTGCCCAAGGAAGCGGTGATCGAACAATTGCACGGCGCCTTCGCCGAGCTGATCGGTTGCGCCGTGCCGGCCCCGAGCTTCACCCTCGCTCACCGCTGGCTCTATGCCCGCCCGGCGCAAGCCCACCAATGGGGCGCGCTGGCCGACGCCGACCTGGGCCTGTACGCCTGTGGCGACTGGTGCCTGTCGGGCCGCGTCGAAGGTGCCTGGCTCAGCGGCCAGGACGCTGCACGCCGCCTGCTCGAGCACCTGCAATGAGCAAGTCCGACAAGCGTCGTCTCAACCCACGCAAACTGCTGCTGTCGAAATGGACGGCCGCGCAGCCGCAGAATCGCGAGCGTCATTTCCTGGTGACCGAACTGATCCGCGACGAGCAAGACAACGTCCTCGGCGTCGAGCTTCAGGCGGTGCTCACACAACGCAGCCAGCAGCTCGACTGGCGCCAACTGCAAGATACCGAGCGCTGGCTGCAAGGTTGGCGCTGACCCCCAGGGCGCTGGCCTGTGATGCCCCCACGGGCAGACACCGCTTGCCCGCACAAGAAACCAACACCAAACCTATACAAATAATTTGACTTGTATAACTACACACCTATGATAGACACAAGTTGTACATGGATTGCTTCATGTACAAGGTCTAACGAGGTCAGGTTATGCAAGCGAGCAAAGCCAAACTGGGTATCAGCGCCTGCCTGCTGGGCGCCGAAGTCCGCTATAACGGCGGCCACAAGCTGTCGCGCCTGTGCAGCCGCAGCCTCACCGAACACTTCGATTTCATCCCGGTTTGCCCCGAGGTCGGCATCGGCATGTCGATCCCGAGGGAACCGATTCGTCTGGTTGGCGCCCCACATGCGCCGCGTGCTGTCGGCACCGTCGACCGCGCGCGCGACGTCACCGATGCCCTGGCCGCCTACGGCGAGCGCATGGCCAACGAGCTGCAAGGCATCAGCGGCTACATCTTCATGCAGCAGTCGCCCTCCTGCGGCCTGGAGCGGGTCAAGGTCTACCAGGAAGGCGGACGCCCGAGCGAGCCGGGCCGCGGCATCTTCGCCGCCGCCTTCTGCGCGCGGCACCCGGATCTGCCGGTGGAAGAAGACGGTCGCCTCAACGACCCGGTCCTGCGCGAGAACTTCATCACCCGCGTTTACGCCCACGCCGAATGGCAACGCCTGCTGCTGCAGGGTCTGACGCGCCGTTCACTGATCGCCTTCCACTCGCGCTACAAGTACCTGCTGATGGCCACCGATCCGGTGCGCTACAAGTCGCTCGGGCGCATGCTCGGCGACCTCAGCCAGCACGACCTGGGCGAGTTGGCGCCGCGCTATTTCAGCGAACTGATGAGCGCGCTGAAGAAATGCGCCACCCGTGGCACCCACAGCAATGTGCTGCAGCACCTGAGCGGCTACCTCAAACGCACTCTGAGTGCCGACGAGAAGCAGGAGATGCAGCAACTGATCGGTCAATACCGCGAGGGTATCGTGCCGCTGGTGGTACCTCTGACGCTGCTCAAGCACCACTTCCGCCGTCACCCGGATCGCTACATCGCCGAGCAGGCGTATCTGCAGCCGCACCCCGAGCCACTCAGCCTGCGCAACGCGCTGTGATGCCATGACCAGCGAAACCATCGCCGAAGAAGAAACCGGCCACGACTACCGCCAGGCGCTCGACGAGGGCTACCTGCCGATCCGCGAGGTAGCCCGCAGCACCGGCATCAACGCCGTGACCCTGCGCGCCTGGGAACGCCGCTATGGCCTGATCGTGCCGTACCGCACACCCAAGGGGCACCGCCTCTATTCGCCGGCCAACCTCGTGCGCATCAACGCCATTCTCGCCTGGCTGGCGCGCGGCGTTGCAGTCGGTCAGGTCAAGGCGCTGCTCGACCATGAGCAGGTGCCGCAAGCCACTACTACCGATACCTGGTCACGTCAGCGCAACGAACTGCTCGGCTGTATCGCCCAGCTCAACGAGCGACGGCTCGACGACCGCTTCAACTCGGCACTGGCGCTCTACCCGGCCAGCACCCTGGTGGAACAGCTGCTGTGGCCACTGCTGGGTGAATTGCGTCAGCGCTGGCAAGGTCAGTTCGGCGCACGTGCCGAGCAGGTGTTCTTCCTCTCCTGGCTGCGCAGCAAGCTGGCCACCCGCATTTACCACTGCAATCGCCAGGTCGGTGGCGCGCCGCTGCTGCTGATCAACCTCGGCGAGGCACCGATGGAACCGGGCCTGTGGTTGTGCGCCTGGCTGGCCAGCGCCAGTGATTGCCCGGTAGAGGTGTTCGATTGGCCGCTACCGCCCAACGAACTGTTGACGGCGCTGGAGCACATCGCCCCGCGCGCCGTGCTGCTATACGCCGAAGAAGCCCTGGACGGTGCCCTGGTGCGCCGCCAGTTACCCCGGCTGGCCGAACAATGCCAGGTGCCGCTGTTGCTCGCTGGCCCCGCCGCCCACATTCACCGCGACTCGTTGACTGATCTGGAATCGGCCAGCGACCCGCTCAACGCGCACGCCTGGCTATTGCACCGTGGCTTGCTCGGTGCACAAGAGGTCCCCCCATGCAGCAACTGATGTGGTTTCGCAGCGACCTGCGCACCCAGGACAACACCGCCCTGAGCCACGCCATGAGCAGCGGCGCGACCATCGCGCTGTATCTGGTCACGCCCGGCCAGTGGCAGCGCCATGACGACGCCGCGAGCAAGGTGGACTTCTGGCTGCGCAACCTCGCGGAGCTGAGCAAGGCCCTGGCGGCGCTCAATGTGCCGCTACTGGTACGCCACTGCCACGACTGGAGCGAGGCGCCGCTGCAGGTCGCCGAGGTCTGCCATGAACACGACATCAGCGCCGTGCACGTCAACGAGGAGTACGGCATCAACGAGAGCCAGCGCGATCAGCAGGTCTGTGCCTACCTCGGCCAGCAGGCCATCGCCTGGCACAGCCACCTCGATCAGCTGTTCTTCAAACCTGGCAGCGTACTGACCCGCTCCGGCGGCTACTTCCAGGTCTACAGCCAGTTCCGCAAGGTGTGCTACGAGCGCCTGCACACGACCCTGCCGACATTGATCGCCCCTGCGAAGGCGCAAACGCCGCTGGCCATCGGCAGTGACGCGGTACCCGAAACCGTAGAGGGTTTCGCTACGCCCAGCGACAGCCTGCGCCTGCTCTGGCCCGCCGGAGAGGAGGCTGCCCTGCTGCGCCTGCAGCGCTTTAGCGACGAGCAGGTGGCCTACTACAAGGACGAACGCGACTTCCCCGCCAAGCCTGGCACCAGCCAGTTGTCAGCCTACCTGGCAGCCGGCGTCGTATCGCCACGGCAGTGCCTGCACGCCGCGCTCGCCGCCAATCAGGGTGAGTTCGACAGTGGCAACCCAGGCATCGTTACCTGGATCAACGAACTGCTCTGGCGTGAGTTCTACAAGCACACATTGGTCGGCTATCCACGGGTATCGCGTCACCGCGCCTTCCACCTGGAAACCGAGGCGCTGCCATGGCGTGACGCACCGGAGGAGCTGGCCGCCTGGCAAGAGGGCCGCACCGGCTTGCCGATCATCGATGCCGCCATGCGCCAACTGCTGGAAACCGGCTGGATGCACAATCGCCTGCGCATGATCGTGGCCATGTTCCTGACCAAGAACCTGCTGATCGACTGGCGCGAAGGCGAGCGTTTCTTCATGCGCCACCTGATCGACGGCGACCTGGCCGCGAACAACGGTGGCTGGCAGTGGAGCGCCTCCACCGGCACCGACGCAGCGCCCTACTTCCGCATTTTCAACCCGATCAGCCAGTCGCAGAAATTCGATCCCGATGGCCAGTTCATTCGCCAGTGGGTGCCGGAACTGGCTGGTCTGAACAAGCGTGATATCCATGACCCGTCCGCATTGGGCGGCCTGTTCGCGCCCTCCGGCTACCCGCGCCCGATCGTCGATCTGGCGCGCTCACGTGAACGCGCCCTGGCCGCGTTCAAGAACCTCTCTGCGCGGGAGGTTCCGGCATGAGTGCATTTCTTCACGACTTCGCCGAGCGTTTCGCCGCGCTGAACAAGGACAACCTCGATCTGCTCGGCGAGCTGTACAGCGACGATGTGCTGTTTCGCGACCCGCTGCATGAAGTGCATGGGCTGACGGCGCTGCGCCGCTATTTCGCCGAACTCTACGCCAACGTCGAGGCGCTGCGTTTCGAGTTCCACGGCTTCGATCAGGTCGCCGAAGGTGAGGGCTACCTGCGCTGGACCATGAGTTATCGCCACCCACGCCTACGTGGCGGCGAGGAAATCGTCGTAGAGGGCTGCTCGCATCTGCTCTGGCGTGAGCGCGTTTATCAACACCGTGACTACTTCGATGCTGGGGCACTGCTCTATGAACATCTGCCAGTGCTCGGCAGCGTGATCGCCTGGTTGAAGCGGAGGCTGGCATGAAACGAATCTGGCTCACTGGCGCCAGCAGCGGTATCGGTGCCGCACTGGCCGAGGAGTTGCTCAAGGGCGGCCATCAACTGGCGCTGAGCGCACGCAGCAGCGGCCCACTGCAGGATTTTGCTGCGCGCTATGGCGATCAGGTACTGGTCGCCCCGGGCGACCTGACCGACGCCGAGCAGGTGCGCGCGATTGGCGAGCGCATCGCTCAACAGTGGGGCGCGCTTGATTGCGTGATCCTCAACGCCGGCACCTGCGAATACATCGAGGTGCGCCAGTTCGAGGCGGCGATGATCGAACGCGTGGTCAACACCAACCTGTTCGCCGCCAGCTACTGCATCGAGGCCGCCCTGCCCTTGCTGCGCCGAGGCAACCGCCCGCACCTGGTCGGCGTCGGCAGTTCGGTCACCTTCCTGCCGCTGCCACGCGCCGAGGCCTACGGTGCGTCCAAGGCGGCGATGCGCTACCTGATGCAGACGCTGCGCATCGATCTGGCGGCAGAAGGCATCGACGTCACCCTGGTCAGTCCCGGCTTCGTCGACACCCCGCTGACGCAGAAGAACGACTTCCCCATGCCCATGCGCTGGCCGGTCGAACGCGCCGCCCGGCACATCGCCGCACGCCTGGACAAGCGCCCGCACGAGATCGCTTTCCCCACCCCCTTCATTGCCATCCTGAAACTGCTCGGCAGCCTGCCCAGCAGCCTGCAACTGGCCATAGGTCGCCGCTTGGCGCGTAACGAGGACAACGCATGAAAATCGCCATCGTCGGCAGCGGCATCGCCGGTCTGACCTGCGCCTACCTGCTCAACCGCCAGCACGACATTCAGGTGTTCGAGGCCGGCGACTGGATCGGCGGCCACACCCATACCATCGACGTGCAGGTGGACGGCCGCAGCTATGCAGTAGATACCGGTTTCATCGTCTTCAACGACTGGACCTACCCCAACTTCATCCGCCTGCTGGGACAAGTCGGCGTCGGCTTCAAACCCACCGAAATGAGCTTCTCGGTCAGCGACCCGGCCACCGGCGTGGAATACAACGGCCACGACCTCAACACCCTGTTCGCCCAGCGCCGCAACCTGGTGTCGCCGGCGTTCTGGGGCATGCTGCGCGACATCCTGCGTTTCAATCGCCAGTCGCTGGACGACCTGGCCAACAGCCGCATCGACGCCGACACCACCCTCGGCCAGTACCTTGAGCGCAACGGCTACGGCCGCCGCTTCATCGAGCATTACATCGTGCCGATGGGTTCGGCCATCTGGTCGATGTCGCTGGCCGACATGCTCGGTTTCCCGCTGCAGTTCTTCGTGCGCTTCTGCAAGAACCACGGCCTGCTCTCGGTCAGCGACCGCCCGACCTGGCAGGTCATCGAAGGCGGCTCGCGCAGCTACGTGGCACCGCTGACCGCCAGCTTCGCCGAGCGCATTCGCCTCAACTGCCCGGTCAGCCGCGTCGTGCGTGATCAGGATGGCGTCACCCTGCACAGCGCCGCGGGCGCCGAGCGCTTCGACAAGGTGGTATTCGCCTGCCACAGCGACCAGGCCCTGGCCCTGCTCGATCAAGCCAGCGAAAAGGAAAGTGAAATCCTCGGGGCCTTGCCCTATGCCAACAACGACGTGGTACTGCATACAGACACGCGCCTGCTGCCCAAGCGCAAGCTGGCCTGGGCCAGCTGGAACTACCGCCTGGGCGGACCGCGTGAACAGATGGCGGCGGTGACTTACAACATGAACATCCTGCAGGGCATCGACAGCGATACCACCTTCTGCGTCAGCCTCAACCAGACTGCCGCCATCGACCCGAGCAAGATCCTCGCACGCTTCCAGTACGCTCACCCGCAGTACAGCCTGGCTGGCACCGCCGCGCAGGCGCGCTGGGAGGAGTTGTTGGGCGCGCAGCACACCTACTACTGCGGCGCCTACTGGGCCAACGGTTTTCATGAAGATGGCGTGGTCAGCGCGCTGCGTGTGGCACGCGCCTTCGGAGAGACGCTCTGATGCACAGTGCCCTGTACAGCGGCTGGGTGCAGCATCGCCGCTTCGCCCCGCGTGCCCATGCCTTTCGCTATCGCATGGGCCTGCTGTACCTCGACCTGAGCGAACAGGCGCAACTGTTCGCCCTGTCAAAGCTGGCCGGCTCCGGCCGCTGGGCGCCATTCGCCTTTCGCGAGAGCGATTACCTGCCCGAGGCGACCCGCCAGGGCGTGGCGCTGCATGAGGCAGTGCGCGATCGCGTGGAGCAGGCACTGGGCACACGCCCGCAAGGTCGCATCTGCGTGCTGACGCAGCCGCGCAGCTGGGGCCTGGCGTTCAATCCAGTGAGCATCTTTTACTGCCACGACGCCGACCAGCGCCTGATGGCAATTCTCTGTGAAGTCAGCAATACGCCGTGGCGTGAGCGTTATCACTACGTGCTGCCGGCAGAGGGCGAAGGCCGTCACCAGGTCAGCGTAGACAAGGCCTTTCATGTCTCGCCTTTCCTGCCGCGCGAGCTGCAATACCGCATGAGTTTCAGCGCCGTCGGCGAACGCCTTGGCGTGCACATGGCCGACTGGCAAGGCGATACTAAGATGTTCGATGCCAGCCTCAGCCTGCACCGCGAAGCTCTCGACCGCGCCAGCCTGCACCGCTATCTGCTCAGTTTCCCCTGGATGACCGGCAAAACCCTGGCCGCCATCTACTGGCAGGCGATGCGCCTGCTGTTCAAGCGCATCCCGATTTTCGACCACAAGCCCGCGGAAGGCAGCTTCCGTGTAGCCCGCCCGCAAGCGAAGGACATGCCCCATGAAGAGCTCTAGCCTGACCGCAACGAGAAGCCTGGTACGCAGTGGCAACGGCATTGGCGCCGGTCTGTTGCGGCGCGCCGTGATGCGCCAACTGCAGAACCTGCACCACGGCCTGCTGGTGATTCATGAAGCGGGGGACAGCCTGCATTTCGGTGACCCGCAGGCTCCTCTGCGCGCCGAAATCACCGTGCATGACCCTGCGGTCTGGGGTCTGGTGGCGGGCAATGGCTCGATCGGCTCGGGCGAAGCCTACATACATGGCTACTGGAGCACGCCGGACCTGACTGCGGTGATTCGCATCTTCGTCGCCAACCTCGACGTACTGGATGCCATGGAAGGCGGCCTGGCACGCCTGGGGCGCCCGCTGATCCAGGGCCTGCACTGGCTCAACCGCAACACTCGGCAAGGTTCGCGCCGCAACATCGCCGCGCACTACGACCTGGGTAACGACCTGTTCGAACAGTTCCTCGACCCGACCATGATGTACTCCGCGGCGATGTTCACGAGCGAGGAGGACACTCTGGAACAGGCTCAGCTCAACAAGCTCGAACGCATCTGCCAGAAGCTCGTACTGCAACCGTCCGACCATCTGCTGGAAATCGGCACGGGCTGGGGCAGCATGGCCATCTACGCCGCGACCCATTACGGCTGCCGGGTGACCACAACCACACTGTCGCGCGAGCAGCACGCCCACACCGAGCGACGCATTCGCGAGCTGGGCCTGGAGGATCGCGTCACCCTGCTGCTGGAGGACTACCGCGACCTCGATGGCCAGTACGACAAACTGGTGTCCATCGAGATGATCGAAGCCGTCGGCCACCGATTCCTGCCCACCTATTTCGAGCAATGTTCGCGCCTGCTCAAAGCCGATGGGCTGATGTTGCTGCAGGCCATCACCATTCGTGATCAACGCTATGAGCAAGCCTGCAAGTCGGTGGACTTCATCCAGCGTTACATCTTCCCCGGCGGCGCCCTGCCTTCGGTAAACAAGATGCTCGATGTCGTAACCCGACACACCGACTTCAACCTGCATCACATGGAAGATTTCGGCCTGCACTACGCGCGCACCCTGCGCCTGTGGCACGACAACCTGCGTCACGCGCGGCAGCGCCTGGAGCAATTGGGCTACGACGATTACTTCTATCGCCTGTGGGAGTTCTACCTCTGCTATTGCGAAGGCGGCTTCCTCGAACGCACCATTGGCACCGCGCAATTGCTGCTGGCCAAACCGGCCGCTCGCCCTGCGCCTCTGTTAGGAAATTTCGATGCCTAAGCTGATCGCCAATGCCCTCCTGTTCCAGCTCGGCTGGCTAGTCTGCGTCTTCGCAGGCGACAGCCCCTGGCTGCTGGTGGTGGCGGCAATCATCGGTGTGCACCTGCTGTGGGTCAGCAGTTGGGCTGCCGAAGGCAAGTTGCTGCTCAGCGTGTTTCTCGCCGGCAGTGCGCTGGACAGCTTTCTGCTCAACCTCGGCGTGTTCGACTTCGGCGAGGAGCGCCAGCTGATCCCTCTTTGGCTGGCCTTGCTCTGGCTGTTGCTGGCCAGCACCCTCAATCACTGCCTGGCCTGGACTGCCCAGCCCTGGTGGCGAGCCAGCCTGCTCGGCGCGGTTGCCGCGCCGCTGTCCTACTACGGCGGCACCAAGATCGCCGGCGTCGAGCTGCCGCTGGGCACCTGGCCAACCCTGGCGATTTTCGCAGGTGTCTGGGCGGTGGTGATGCCGGTATTGCACGGCTTCGCCAAACTCTACCGCACGCAATACGAACAAAGCCTGCGCAGCCGCCAATCGGCCTGACGGCTAGCCTCCGCAGGAACGGCGCCCCGCCGCGAACCTGAGCGGCGCGGCCCCAAAACGCTCGCCCCGAGGCGGGGCTCCTACGACAAGCACCAATGCCCGCCGCGAACCAGGCGTCACGGCCCAAAAACGCTTCGCCCCGGGGCGGGGCTCCTACGTAAAGTGGCTTGCGGCCTGCGACATTGTCCGCTGCACCTTGTCAGCCCAAGCCCCCGCGTATCCACTGCATGGCGTACACTGCCACGCCATGAGCCAGACCATTGCCCATACCCAACTGCCCACCGAACCCGAGATCAGTTGCAGCACCTGCGCAGCCTGCTGTTGCCAGCTGGAGGTGATGCTGCTCGGCGACACCGGCGTGCCGCAGCGCTACATCGACACCGATGACTGGGGTGGCGAGGTCATGCGCCGCCTGGACGACGGCTGGTGCATCGCACTCGATCGCGACACCATGCGCTGCACCATCTACGCACAACGCCCGCTGATCTGCCGCGAGTTCGAACTCGGCGCTGCCGAATGCCTGGAAGAACGCCGCGGCATTGCCACTGCCTACAGCCAGTAACATTTTATGTATGAACTTTAATGCTGATTAAGTGCATTTCTATAAATACATAACGATCAACCATGAAGGAACACCCTGGCTCAACACCGAGCCATTTCAGTGCGCCAGCACCAATCCAGTGCATTACTTGGCCGCACTTTATGGTTTGATATCAAAAAAATAGAATAAAAGCGTATTTATTATTAATTAGTCGAACCTATCGCCGTCCCGCACACTTTCGGTGCTCTCTCCTTCGCCCCCGCCACGCTCTCGCAAACCCGCCAACAGCCCGTTACGAGCGACAGGAGAGGCACGCCTGAAATTTCTCAGCAAGACGGAATCATGATGGCTACCCTTGCGACTGCCCCTCACTATTACAACTACGAGATCGTTCGCCGTTTCACCCTCACAACCCTGTTCTGGGGCATCCTCGGAATGGCCATGGGTGTATTCATCGCGGCCCAACTGGTCTGGCCCGAATTGAACTTCGGTATTCCATGGCTCAGTTTCGGACGCATCCGCCCCGTCCACACCAATCTGGTGATCTTCGCCTTCGGCGGCGGCGCGCTGTTCGCCACCTCGTTCTACGTGCTGCAACGTACCTGTCGAGTACGGATCATCTCCGACGGTCTGGCCAACTTCCTGTTCTGGGGCTGGCAGGCAGCCGTGCTGGCGATGATCGTCAGCTATCCGCTGGGAATCACCTCCTCCAAGGAATATGCCGAGATGGAGTGGCCGATCGCCTTGTGGGTCACCCTGTTGTGGTTGATCTACGCCTACCTGTTCTTCGGTACCATCGCTCGCCGCCAGGTGCGCCACATCTACGTGGGCAACTGGTTCTACGGCGCATTCATCATCGTCACGGGCATGGTGCATGTGGTCAACCACATCGCCAAACCGGTCTCGCTGCTCAAGTCCTATTCGGTGTACTCCGGCGCCACCGATGCAATGATCCAGTGGTGGTACGGCCATAGTGTGGTCGGCTTCATCCTCTCGGTAGGCTTCCTGGGGATGATGTATTACTTCGTACCCAAGCAGGCGGAACGGCCGATCTACTCCTATCGCCTGTCCATCGTGCACTTCTGGGCGATCATCACCCTGTATATCTGGGCCGGCCCGCATCACCTGCACTACACCGCTCTGCCGGACTGGGCGCAAACCCTCGGCATGGCCATGTCGGTCATCCTCCTGGCGCCAAGCTGGGGCGGCATGATCAACGGCATGATGAGCCTGTCCGGCGCCTGGCATAAGCTGCGCACCGATCCAATCCTGCGCTTCCTGGTCGTTTCGCTGGCGTTCTACGGCATGAGCACCTTCGAAGGCCCGATGATGGCCATCAAGACCGTCAACGCGCTGTCCCATTACACCGACTGGACCATCGGCCACGTACACGCGGGAGCACTGGGCTGGGTGGCGATGATCTCCATCGGCGCGCTCTACCACATGCTGCCCAAGCTCTACGGCCGCACGCAGATGCACAGCGTCGGCCTGATCAATACGCACTTCTGGCTGGCGACCATCGGTACCGTGCTGTACATCGCCTCGATGTGGGTCAACGGCATCACCCAAGGCCTGATGTGGCGTGCGGTGAACGAGGACGGCACCCTCACCTACTCCTTCGTCGAGGCGCTGGAAGCCAGCCACCCCGGCTATGTCGTGCGCCTGCTGGGCGGGGCGGTCTTCGCCAGCGGCATGCTGCTGATGGCCTGGAACACCTGGCTGACGGTGCGCAGCGGCGAACGCATCGATGCCGTGCACTCCACCCCGGATGTTGGAGCCGCCGCCCATGCCTGACGCCCTGATCCTGCCGGTTCTCGCCACGCTGGGTTGCCTGCTCGGTTGCTGGCTGAGCTGTAGCATTCCGTCGACGCTCGACCAGGCCAGCCTGCTGCCCTTCGCCGACGATCCAGAAGCGGCGGCGCGCATGACGCAAGCCACGGGCCGCCCTTGCAAGGTCACCACGCAGCCACTCGAAGAGCCCGGCAATCCGACCGAAGAGTCTCTGCTCGCTTGACGTTCCTTCGCCCACGGACGGGCGTCCAGAAGTGCCGCTTGCGGCACCCTCAGGGCTTTTCAGTAGTGAAGGGCCCTCTTTTTTGACCGGATACCATGAACACACCATCACGCCTGCACCAATGGTGCATCGCCTTTCTCCCCGAGGCTCCACACACGCGGCCACGCGAATGGCTGCGCGCGGCACTCGGCGCCAGCCTGGGTTTTGTCTTCACCACCTGGCTATGCGGCCAGCTTTTCGGCCCGCAGCTGGCCGTGCACTTCTCCGGCCCGCTGGCCGCCTCGGCGGTACTGCTGTTCGCCGTCTCTTCGGGCGCACTGGCGCAACCCTGGTCGATCCTCGGCAGCTATCTGTGCGCCACGCTGGTCGGTGTGCTGGTCGGTCATCTGCTCGATCACAGCCTGCTTGGCGCCGCCCTGGCGATAGGTCTGAGCCTGTTGCTGATGTGCCCGCTGCGTTGCCTGCACCCGCCAGGCGGTGCCATCGCCTTCTGCGTCGTATTCGCGCCCGTGGCACCGGGTATACCCGCCTGGCACCCAGCCATGACGGTGGTGATCGCCGCGCTGGGCCTGCTGAGCAGTGCTCTGATCTATAACAACCTCACCGGCATGCGCTACCCGCGCCAGACTGCGCCAGCAGCCGATGCACACCATACCCGCGACCCGTTGCCCGGCGAGCGCGTAGGCATCCGCGATACCGACCTCGACCAGGCGCTCGACGAACTCGGCGCCTTCGTCGACGTGACTCGCGAAGACCTGGCGATGATCGTCAAAAGCACCGAGCGCTATGCGCTGCGCCGCAGCATGGGCGATATCCGTGCCGGCCAGGTGATGTCACGCGACCTGATCTGCGCCACGCCGGGCACCAGCATCAAACAGGGCCTGCACCTGCTGCGCCACCACCACCTCAAGGCGCTGCCAATCCTCGACCATAACCAGCAACTGGTCGGCATCGTCAGCCTCAGCGACCTGATCGCCCCCCTGCATCACCGCCCGGCCAAGCGCCTTGGCCTGTTCAAGCGACGCCCTCGCCCACGCCTGGGGGAGCTGATGAGCAGCCCGGTACGCTGCACCGATGTCGATACGCACGTCGTCGACCTGATTGGGGTGTTATCTGATCGCGGCCTGCACTGCCTGCCAGTGCTGGAGAACGAAAAGCTGGTGGGGATCATCACCCAGACCGACGTGATTGCGGCGTTGCAACGAGATCTGTTGGCCCACTTCGATTGAGGCGACGACGTGCTGCGATCCAAGCTCGCGCCCCCCTAATGCGGCTGCTCATCGAAAAGTGCCAGAGCAGCCCTTACACTGCCCGTCTGCCCGCTTGCTGAGCCCTGCCACGACATGGACATCGATCTGACTCGCACCTTTCTGGAAATCGTTCGCAGCGGCAGCTTCATCGCCGCCGCCGAACGCCTGCACGTTACCCAGACGGCCGTTACGGCGCGCATCCAGAAGCTCGAAGGCCACCTCAACTGTACGCTGTTCGTACGCAACCGAGCCGGGGCCAAGCTGACGGCCGACGGCGAAGCCTTCGTCGCCTACGCCAATCAGATACTGCAAACCTGGGAGGCAGCGCAGCGCGACCTGCCGCTACCGGACGGCTATCACAACGTCATCCACATCGGCGGCGAGGTCAGTCTGTGCAACCCGTTGATGCTGCGCTGGGTCAGCCGCATCCGTACGCACATCGACCAGTACGCCGTGCACTCCCATATCGGCGCTGGCCAGGAGCTGCTGCGTCAGCTTGAACTGGGCGTGCTCGATGCAGCCTTGGTTTATCAGCCGAACTACTGGCCGGGCATGCAGGTAGAGCAGTTGCTGGAAGAAAAGCTGATCCTGGTACGCGCGAAGAATCCCGAACCCTATGTGTACGTCGACTGGGGCGAGGCCTTCCGCCTGCAGCATGACAGCGCGCTACCGGATCGGGCAAAGGCGCCAGTATCGTTCAACCTCGGGCCGCTGGCCCTTCAGTACATTCTCGAGCACGGCGGCTCTGGCTACTTCCGCACGCGAGTGGTGCAGAGCTACCTGGACAAGAAGGTGCTAAAACGCGTGCCGCGCGCCCCCGAGTTCAGCTACCCGACCTACCTGGTGTATTCCCGCGAGCGCGACTCGGTGGTGCTGCAGCAGGCGTTCGATCTGCTGCGCGGAATCATCGCCGAGGACACGGACTGGTCGCAGCGCTGGGACCCGATGATCTAAGTACCATCTGAAACGAAATCGCCCCTCGTATAGAGGGGCGATTTCTTCATAGCCATGTCAATGACTGTTCAGAAGCTCATGCGGTAATGCACGGTGTAGGCTTCTGCGCCATCGTTTGGCTTCTTCAGACCGGCGTTGGAATAGTGGATCGCACGCAGGCCGATTTCCTGCCCGGCGAAACGCAGGCCGACGCCGATGCGGTCTTCGAACTGAAACGACGAACCCAGTTCGTTGCTTTCCAGCTCGGTGCTGGAGAAAGCGGCAACGCCGATACCGGCTTCGATGTAAGGACGCACGTTCTGCCCGGCGAACTCGTAAACGAATACTGGCGCGAAGGAAACGCTGTGGTTGCTCGCCGTGTCGTCACCGTCCCAGTAGGTGTAACCCAGGTCCCAGTAGCCAGTCAGACGGCCGTAGCTACTCTCCAGCCAGCTGTGGTTCCAATCCCACTGCGCGCCCAGGCGATAAACCATCGTTGAATCACCGCTCTGACCAATAGCCGCGGTTACATCCGCAGCCTGTGCAGCACCCATAGTTCCGAACGTGAGGGCTGTTGCTGCGGCAAAGGCGTACAACTTCTTCATGAGTCATTCCTTTTTAGCGAGGGTTTTTATCAGGCTGTGACAAAAATATAGAAGCATCCGATAACAGGGATAGCCTGATCGGAAAAAATTCACTATATCGAAAGAACCTGGGCCTTTTCACCTAGTAAAATCGGCAAAACCCGGCGAAGTTGCGCTGGCTCCCCACTGCTCCAGTAACGCGTTTCCCTGGCCTGCAGCGTCGCCAGCAGATCGTGACGCGAGAGCAGGCGTTGCAACTGCCGCGCCACTGCCGCACCGGTATCGATCAGCGTTACCGACGCCGGCACCAGCTCACTCAGCAATGGACGCAGGAAGGGGTAATGCGTGCAGCCGAGAATCAGCGTGTCACAACCCTCGGCCAACAGCGGCGTGACATAACCTTGCAGCAACTCTCGCGTGGCGGGCGCCTGCAGCTCGCCCGCCTCGATGCATTCCACCAACCCGGGGCAGGGCTGAGTGATCACCCGCACGTCATTGGCGAAGCGATCGAGCAGCGCGGCGAACTTGGCGCTCTTCAGCGTACCGGTGGTTGCCAGCACGCCGACCACGCCACTGCGCGTGGCTGCCGCGGCGGGCTTCACCGCAGGCTCCATGCCGACGATGGGCAGGTTCGGATAACGTTCGCGCAACTCTGCAGCCGCAGCGGCAGTCGCGGTATTGCACGCCAGCACCAACGCCTTGGCACCTTGTGCCAGCAGATGTTCGGTGATCACCACACAGCGCTCGCGAATGTACTCCGGGCTTTTCTCGCCGTAGGGCACATGGCCGCTGTCAGCGACGTAAAGCAGCGACTCGTTCGGCAGTAGCTGACGAATCTCGCGCAGCACCGACAGGCCGCCAACGCCGGAGTCGAACACGCCAATCGGCGCCTGCGACTGATTCATCTCAAATCATCCTCGTAGGCGCGAGCTTTGCTCGCGAATGGTGCTGTCGACGCAAGAAGCTTCGCGAGCAGAGCTCGCTCCTACAGTTCTGCAGCCTATTCTTAACGCCCACCGCACACCTCGCAGGCCGGATCGCGCTTGACCCGCAACTCGCGAAAACGCGTACCCAGCGCGTCGATCAGCAGCAGGCGGCCCACCAGCGGCTCACCGAAACCGGCCAGCAACTTGAGCGCCTCCAGCGCCTGCAGGCTACCGACCAGGCCAACCAGCGGCCCGACCACACCGGCCTCGCTGCAGGTCAGCTCGGCTTCGCTACCGTGGCCGTACAGGCAGTGGTAGCAGGGGCTGGCTTCATTGCGCGGATCGAACACCGACAGTTGCCCTTCCAGGCGGATCGCAGCACCGGAGACCAGCGGTTTGCCGGCCGCGACGCAGGCGGCATTGACCGCCTCGCGGGTGGAGAAATTGTCCGAGCAGTCCAGCACCAGATCGACACCACTGACCGCGGCGGCTAGCGAATCGGCGTCCAGCGCCTGACGATGCGGCACCAGGGTGACCTGCGGGTTGATCGCCGCCAGGCGCGCCATGGCCGAGTCCACCTTGGCCTGGCCGATGCTGGCGGTGTCGTGGGCGATCTGCCGTTGCAGGTTGGTCAGTTCCACCGTATCGAAGTCAGCCAGGTGCAACTCGCCCACACCGGCAGCAGCCAGGTACAAGGCCACGGGCGAGCCCAGCCCGCCCATGCCGACGATCAGCACACGCCCCTGCTTCAGGCGCAGTTGGCCTTCCACATCGATCTGTTTCAGCAGGATCTGCCGGCTGTAACGCAGCAGTTCATCATCGCTCAGCATCTGATCACTCACGGTCGAAACGTCCCAAACTGATGCGCTCGTGGTCGCCCAGGTCACGCCGGCTCTCGACCTCGACGAAGCCGCCCTCGCCAAGCAAGCTGCGTACGTCCTCGGCCTGGTCGAAGCCGTGCTCCAGCAGCAGCCAGCCTCCGGATAGCAGATGGTCCGGCGCGGCCTGGATGATCGCACGAATATCGTCCAGGCCGTCGCTGCCGGCGATCAGAGCGCTGCTCGGCTCGAAACGCACGTCACCCTGTTCGAGATGCTGGTCGTCCGCACGGATATAAGGCGGGTTGCTCAGGATCAAGCCATAGCGCTGTCCAGCCAGGGCGGAAAACCAATGGCTGTGCAAGAACGCTGCGTTAGCCAGTTGCAGGCGCTGACGATTGCGCTCAGCCAGGGCCACGGCGTCCTCGACACGATCCACGCCGGTCACTTGCCAGGCCGGGCGCTCGCTGGCCAGGGCCAGGGCGATGGCGCCAGTGCCAGTGCCCAGATCGAGCACGGCCAGCGGCGTGGCGGGCAGCAGCTCGAGCGCTGTTTCAACCAGCAGCTCGGTGTCAGGACGCGGGATCAGGGTATGTGGCGCCACCTCCAGATCGAGGCTCCAGAAGCCCTGATGACCGAGGATATAAGCAACCGGCTCACCCTCGCGGCGGCGCTGCAGATTCGCCTGGAACAACGCCAGTTGATCGGCCTCCAGCTCGCGCTCCGGCCAGGTGCGCAGGTAGCTGCGTGGCTTGCTCAGCGCGGCGGCCAGCAGCAACTCCGCATCCAATCGCGGTGTGGGCGAGTCGGGCAGGTCAGCGGTGTCGAGCAGGGATTCGATGGTGGCCATGGTTCATCCTGGCGGCATTCTTCTCCCCTCTCCCGCTTGCGGGGCTTGAGCGGAAATAGCGAAGCATCGCTTCGCCCGCTCAAGCGCCCTGAACTCTGCGAGGGGCTGGGGCTGTCTTATATACCCAATCCCGGCGATAAGGGCTATCGCGTCCGCTTAAAAATACGCGGACACCATCGCCCTTAATGCTGGAGTTCGGAAGGTGACTTGGCTGGACGCTTAC
>NZ_SCFY01000021.1 GCF_007049795.1 Ectopseudomonas mendocina | reverse complement strand
GAGATGTGTATAAGAGGCAGGGGGCTGGGGGAGAGGGCTGAAAACACTGCAAAATTGTCGCTCCTACCGAGGTTGTTTAGATAACAACTGGTCGATACGCTCGCAATCCTGCTCGCGGCGAACTTCAGCGAACAGCGCAACAGCCTCCGGATAGGTACGCGTGAGCATCGCCAACCATTGCTTCAGGCGCCCCGGCGCATAGCGCGGCGCCAGCTTGCGCCGTGCCTGATGCCAGAAGTTGAGCAACAGCGGCTGCAATTCGGCCCAGCTCATTTCCTCGGGCTCCTCACCAGCCCTAACGGCAGCGATCTGCCGCGCCAGCCCTGGCCGAGAAACCAGGCCGCGCCCCAGCATGATGTCATCCACGCCGCTGATTTCGCGGCAGCGGCGCCAGTCGCCCAGCGTCCACACCTCGCCATTGGCGAACACCGGCACGCCGACCACCTCCTGCACCCGCGCCACCCACTCCCAGTGCGCCGGCGGCTTGTAGCCCTCGACCTTGGTGCGCGCATGCACGACGATCTGGCTCGCTCCGCCTTCGGCCAGCGCCCGCGCACAGTCCAGCGCGCCCTCCTTGCCTTCGAAGCCCAGGCGCATCTTCGCCGTGACCGGAATCTCGGCCGGCACCGTGCGCCGCACTTCGCGGACGATGGCATGCAACAGTTCCGGCTCCTTGAGCAGCACCGCGCCACCACGCGACTTGTTCACCGTCTTGGCCGGGCAACCGAAGTTGAGGTCGATCACCGGTGCGCCGAGCGTGCAGGCGAAGGCGGCGTTGTCCGCCAGGCACTGCGGATCGGACCCCAGAAACTGCACGCGCATAGGTGTGCCGGCCTGAGTGCGCGAGCCATTGAACAACTCGGGCGCCAGCTTGTGATAGGTGGCAGCCGGCAACAGCCGTTCGCTGACGCGAATGAACTCGGTGACACACCAGTCGATGCCGCCGATGCGGGTCAGCACGTCGCGCAGAATCTCGTCGACCAGCCCCTCCATGGGCGCCAGGGCGATTTGCATGTGGTTGTCCGGAAAAATGGGGCGCACAGTTTAGGGGCTGCATGAAAAGCCGTCGAGCGACGCTCAGACAAGGCGAAAGACGATGCTCAAACCGCACTCAACAGGGCCACTGGTGTCGTATCTACGGCATCAGATAGGCCACACTGACATTCCACCCAACAGAGAGGCTCGCCATGCGTTATCTCGCACTGATCGCTCTGGGCATCTACTGCTGGGGCGCCCAGGCTGATGAAGCGATGCCCAGCGGCATCGTCCCCATGCCGGCAGACCCGGTTGCCGATGCGCCCGCGCGCCTGATCTTCAGCCGTGACAACAACGCGCCGAATGCCTGCGACGTGGAGCTCTACGTCAATCAGCAGGTGGTGGCGAAACTCGGCCCCGGCGACCACACCAGCCTGGACCTGCCCAACGGCGAGCTGAGTGTCGCCGTGGCCATGTCGCCGGATGGCTATTGCGGAGGCCGTGGGCCGGATGTGGCGCAGTCCGTCATCCTCCGTCCCGGCGAAACCCGTCACTTCGCCATCATGGTCGAGCCGGAGCAGGTGTTTCTTGCGCCGCAGGATGACTGAGCAGTCTACAGTTCCAGCGGATAAGGCGGCGTCAGCGCCTTGCCATAGCCCTCGACGAACTCCGCCGGCATGCGCTTGGGGCGCCCACTGGACAGTTCGATGCAGACGAAGGTGGTCTTGGCGCGCAGCAAGGTAACGCCATCCTCCGGACGCACCAGCTGGAAACGTCGATCCATCTTCAGGCGCTGATCGGATTCGACGATCCAGGTCGCCATCTGCAGATGCTGCCCTTCGTAGGCGCTGGCGAGGTAGTCGATCTCATGACGTACCACAGCCATGGCGCGATCCAGGCGGCGGTATTCGACCAGGTCCAGCCCAAGGAACTGCGAGTGCCGCCAGGCGCAACGCTCCAGCCAACTGACATACACCGCGTTGTTGGCGTGGCCGAGGCCATCGATGTCGTCTGCGCTCACTTCGATATCGATGACGAAGGGGTCGGGCAACTCCCAGTTCATGACTCTACCTCCAGGTATGCAGCCTGCATGCGGCAAGCCGGGTGATCCGATTCCAGAATGCGGCTGCCTGCTTCCTCGGCGGCCAGTCGATCAGATGCCGAATGATACGCCGCACGGCCTCTCCATGCAGCGCCGAGCTTTCATCGTGCCATCATCGCGCGCCATAATGCCGCGCATTCGCCTGAGAGCCCGAGAACGAGCAATTGACTGCCACCCTGCGCCTATTGATGCTTCTGCTGCTGCCAGCACTGACCTGGGCGCAAAGCCTGCCGCTGCCGATTGGTCAGACGCAGACATTGCCCGGGCCTTACATGGCGTTCTGGGAAGACCCGGATGGCCGTGCCGACATCACCGATGTGCGCGCACTGCCCGACTCCGCCTGGCAAGCAGTGGAGCGGCGCGATGCCAGCTTCGGCTACAGCGGCAGCACCTACTGGCTACGCCTGGACGTACACAACCCGCACAGCCGCTCGTTGGGATGGGTACTGCTGATCGGCAATCCACTGCTGGATCAACTGGACGCCTACGGCCTGGACGGCGAACGCATCTACCGCGCCGGCGACCAGCGCCCCTTCGACTGGCGCTGGGTCGAGCACCGGCAACTGGTACTGCCTCTGCACGTAGCGTCTGGCGAACGCCAGCGCATCTGGCTGCGCATGCAAACCGACGGCTCGGCCAACCTCAGCGCCAGCCTGATGACCCGCGATGCCTTCGACCACCAGGAACAGAGCAGCCTGTTACTGCAGGGCATGTTCTTCGGCGCCCTGATGGCAATGCTGATCTACAGCCTGAGCATTTTCTGCATCACCCGCGACCGCAACTACCTTTGGTACAGCCTGTTCGTCGCCAGCTTCAGTCTCTACCAGTTCATCCAGCTCGGCTTCGCCCTGCAATGGTTGTGGCCCAACGCGCTGGCCTGGCATCAACTGAGTTTCCCGCTCAGCTCCGCCCTGGCGACATGGTTCGGCATTCAATTCACCTACGGCGTGCTGGATCTGGACAAGGCCGCCAGGCCTTATCGCTGGGTCGCCAATACGCTCAAGGCCTGCGCCTGGTTGGTGCTGGGCATGGCGTTGTTTGGCCTGTACGCACCCGCCCTGATCGGCAGCTTCGTACTGGTGACCGCCTGCGCACTGGCCGCCTTCGTCATTACCCTGCTGCGCTGGCGCGGCGGTTACGCAGCCGCGCGCCTGTTCGCCCTGGGCTGGTTCGTGCTGATCGCCGCCAGCCTTGCCAGCATCCTCACCGGCACCGGACTGCTGCCCTACTCGCTGCTGACCCTGCATGCCCAGCAGATTGGCGGCCTGATCGAGATGACGGTGTTCTCCATCGCCCTGGCCTCGCGCATCCGCCAGGTGCAGCAAGCCGAACGCCAGGCTCAGGCCAAGCTGATAGACCAGGAGCGCCGCCTGCGCAGCGAACAGACCAAGCACCTGGAACTGCAAACGCAGATCAGCGAAAGCCTGGAACAGCGCGTACAGGAGCGCACCGCGACGCTGCAGGACACCCTGCAGCAACTGTCCAACGCCAACCTGCGCCTGGCCGAACTGAATCGACGCGACGGGCTTACCGGCCTGTTCAACCGCCAGACACTCAGCGAAGAACTGGCGCGCGCCTGCGCCCGCGCCCTGCGCAGCCGACAGTCACTGGCAGTCCTGATGCTGGATCTGGATCACTTCAAGCAGGTCAATGACCGCTACGGCCATCTAGCCGGCGATGCCTGCCTGCGCCATGCAGCCCAGCGCATCCAGCAGCGCCTGCGCAGCAGCGACTTGCTGGCACGCTTCGGCGGCGAAGAATTCGTCATCTTGCTCGACAGCACCGATCTCACCGGCGCACTCGACCTGGCCGAACAACTGCGCGAAGAGCTCGCGCTCAATCCCTGCCTCTACCAACAACAATCGATAGCGCTGAGCCTGAGCATCGGCCTGCATGCCGGCGTACCGAGCGACACGGACTGCGGCGAGCATTGGCTGGAACTGGCAGACCGCGCCCTTTACCGCGCCAAGGCGGGCGGCCGTAACCGTGTGGTCAGCTACGAGGCCATGGCCTTCAAGGACGCCTGAGGCACCTGCTCCACCAGTTCGAGCACAGCCTTCAGGATCACTCAACAGACGCTGATGCCCACCTGCCGGCAGGCGCACATCGAGAATCAGAGAAAGGGGACAAAACAAAAAGGGGCCACCTCGCAAGAGGTGGCCCCTGGGTTCCGCAAATGCGGCAAGAAAAATGGCGTCCCCTAGGGGACTCGAACCCCTGTTACCGCCGTGAAAGGGCGGTGTCCTAGGCCACTAGACGAAGGGGACGAAACCTTCGAACGACAAGGCCAGCGCTAGGCTGGCCTTGTGTGTGATTGGTGGAGCTAAACGGGATCGAACCGTTGACCTCTTGCATGCCATGCAAGCGCTCTCCCAGCTGAGCTATAGCCCCGAAACCTTGCGGTCGGCTCGCAACGCTTGCGCACTGCGACTGGAAAATGGCGTCCCCTAGGGGACTCGAACCCCTGTTACCGCCGTGAAAGGGCGGTGTCCTAGGCCACTAGACGAAGGGGACAAAACCTTCGAAGAACAAGGCCAGCACTAAGCTGGCCTTGTCAGTGTTTGGTGGAGCTAAACGGGATCGAACCGTTGACCTCTTGCATGCCATGCAAGCGCTCTCCCAGCTGAGCTATAGCCCCGAAACCTTGCGGTCTGGCTGCAACGCCTAAACGCTGCCGCTGGAATAAGTGGCGTCCCCTAGGGGACTCGAACCCCTGTTACCGCCGTGAAAGGGCGGTGTCCTAGGCCACTAGACGAAGGGGACGCAAGACCCTAATCGCGAACCGATTCACATCGATTCTGGCACTCCCGAAGGAGTCGAGATTGGTGGAGCTAAACGGGATCGAACCGTTGACCTCTTGCATGCCATGCAAGCGCTCTCCCAGCTGAGCTATAGCCCCATCTCGAGGACGGGGCGCATGTTAAGAGCGCCCCGATTGGCTGTCAACAACATTTTTCCGGCCAGCCCAAAGTTTTTGCCAATAGAACAATTACTTAGAGCCTCACTCGTGGAAAGTTAGCCATAACCGTGGGAGGCGCTTCAGCGGCGACAAAATCAAATCATCGCGGCTAAAGCCCCTCCCACGGTTGCACGTCTCAACTTAGCCGATGCTCGCCAGCAGCTTCTCCCACTCCTTGGCCTCTTTCTTCGAGGTGCCGCCGAGCAGCTCCAGCGCCTGGCGCAGACGGAAGCGAGTCAGGTCCGGGCCGAGGATTTCCATGGCATCGAGCACCGATACCGAACTGGCCTGACCGGTGATCGCCGCGAACATCAGCGGCATGGCGTCACGCAGCTTCAGCTCCAGATGCTCGACCACCGCCTGAATGCAGCCGGTGATGCGATCCTTTTCCCACTGGCGCAGCGACTCGAGCTTCCACAGGGTCAACTGCATCAGCTGGCGCACCTGATCAGGCGACAGCTTCTTGTGCTCGAACAGCTTGGCATCCAGATTCAGACCACCAGAGAAGAAAAAGCCGGCCAGCGGCGCGATCTGGCTGAAGGTTTCCACCCTGCCCTGCACGTGCGGCGCGATCTTCATCAGGTATTCGGGGTTGAGGGCCCACTTCTGCACTTCGGCGGCGAAGGTTTCCAGCGGCAGTTCACGCAGCCACTGGCCGTTGAGCCAGGACAGCTTCTCCAGATCGAAAATCGGCCCGCCCAGCGACACGCGGTTGATGTCGAAGTGCTCGATCATCTCGGCCAGGGAGAACTTCTCGCGCTCGTCCGGCATCGACCAGCCCATGCGGCCGAGGTAGTTGAGCATGGCCTGCGGCAGGTAGCCCATGCGCTCGTAGAAGGTGATGCTGGTGGGATTCTTGCGCTTGGACAGCTTGCTCTTGTCCGGATTACGCAGCAGCGGCATGTAGCACAGCGCCGGCTGTTCCCAGCCGAAGTATTCGTAGAGTTTGATCAGCTTGGGCGCGGACGGCAGCCATTCCTCGCCACGCAGCACGTGGGTGATGCCCATCAGGTGATCGTCGACCACGTTGGCCAGGAAGTAGGTCGGCAGGCCATCGGCCTTCATCAGCACCTGCATGTCCATGCGATCCCATGGGATCTCGACATCGCCACGCAGCATGTCCGGCACCACGCAAACGCCTTCGCTCGGCACCTTCATCCGTACCACATGCGACTCGCCTGCGGCGATGCGGCGCTGCGCCTCGGCTGGATCGAGGTGCATGCAGTGACCGTCGTAGCGCGGAGTTTCCTTGTTGGCCATCTGCTGCGCACGCACTTCGTCGAGGCGCTCGGCGGAGCAAAAGCATGGGAAGGCATGGCCTTTACCGACCAGCTCGTCCGAATACTTCTTGTAGATCTCGCCACGCTCGCTCTGCCGATACGGGCCGTGCGGGCCGCCGACGTCCGGGCCTTCGTCCCACTCGATGCCCAGCCAGCGCAGGGCATCGAAAATCTGCTGCTCGGACTCACGAGTCGAGCGAACCTGGTCGGTGTCTTCGATGCGCAGGATGAACTGGCCACCGTGCTGACGAGCGAAGCACAGGTTGAACAGCGCTATATAGGCGGTGCCGACATGGGGGTCGCCGGTTGGCGATGGCGCGATACGGGTACGGACGGTGGTCATGAATGCTCTCGGAAGGAAGACACGAGGTTTGAATCAAGCGGGCGATGTTAGCAGGCCGACGGCACCTGGCTCCAGCAACCCGCCGCGGGTGATGGGCAAGCTGGCGATGAGAAAGTCGAGGAAGGTCTTGACCTTCATCGCCTGGAAGCGCCGCGACGGGTAGATGGCATACACCTCCCCCACCGGCAGGCGCGCCTCGGGCAGCAGCTCGACCAGGCGCCCGCTGCGCACCGCCTCCTCGCTGATCATCGCCGGCAACCCACAAATCCCGGCTCCTGCCAGCGTCGCCTCACGGGCGAAGGTGATGTTGTTGCAGGTCATCACCCGCTGGCACGGCAGATGTTCGCCCAACAGCGGCCAGTAACGCGGGGCGTCATGCTGCAGGAGGATTGCCCGATGCCCCTCCAGCCCGGCAACGCTGCGCGGCGTGCCGTGCGCCGCCAGGTAAGCGGGACTAGCGCACAGACGCCGGCCACTTTCGAACAACTTGCGCGCGATCAGCGTGGAATCCTGCGGCTGGCCGACCTGGATGGCGATGTCCACACCCTCCTCCAGCGGGTCCACGGATCGCGAGGTCAGCTCTACCTCGGCGTCGATCTGCGGGTACTGACGCATGAACTCGCCCAGCACGCGCCCGAGAAACAACTGGCCGAATTCGATCGGCGAAGTGATGCGTAACAGTCCGGACGGCTCGCGCTGCAGCTGCATCACTGCCTGCTCGGCCTCGGCGAAGTCGAGCATGATCTGCCGGCAACGCTCGTAGTAAGCCTGCCCCACCTCGGTCAGACGCAACTTGCGCGTGGTGCGATTGAGCAGACGTACACCCAAGCGCTCTTCGAGCAGCGCGATGCGCCGGCTCACCGTCGATTTCTGCATACCCAGGCTGGTCGCAGCCTGGGTGAAGCTGTGGCATTCCACCACTCGGGTAAAGATCAGTGCGTCATCCAGCCCCATGATTGTTCCTCATACGCAACAAAGCATGCCAAGCCGAGAGTCTACTAGCGAAAAGGGAACGCTGTTAAATTTACTTACATTTCTCCGACGCACCCCGAGCCTCAAGCATGTCCGCCAAACTGCAACGTCGCCTTCTCGTATTCGTGATCCTGCTGGTGTTGATCGCCGGCGCCCTGCTCGCCCACTGGCTGCTGATCGGTCGCTACCACCAGAGCACGGACAATGCTTACGTGCAGGGCGAGATCACTCGCGTCTCCAGCCAGTTGAATGCACGCATCGAAAAGGTCCTGGTACGCGACAACCAACACGTGGAGGCCGGCCAACTCCTGGCCGTACTGGAAGACGCCGATTTCCGCCTGGCTCGCCAGCGCGCCCTCGCCGCCCTGGAAACTCACCAGGCCGAGCGCGCCCAGGCGCAGAGCAAGCTCGACCAGCAGGCCAGCCTGATTGCCGCCAGCCAGGCCGACGTCGCAGCCAGCCAGGCCACCCTCGACCGCTCCAAGCTCGATCTCGGCCGCGCCCAGACCCTGCGCAAGCCGGGTTATGTCTCCGAAGAACGCGTCACCACCCTGGCCGCCGACAACCGCGTGGCCCGCTCGCAGGTAGCCAAGGCGCAGGCCGACCTGCAGGCGCAACGCCAACAAGTCGCCAGCCTTGAAGCCGAACTCAAGCGCCTGGACGCGCTGATCCTCTCCTCCCAGGCAGACCTGGAACAAGCCGACCTCAACCTCTCGCGCACGCAGATTCATGCGCCGATCAGCGGCCTAGTCGGCCAGCGCTCGGCACGCGAAGGCCAGGTGGTACAGAGCGGTGCCTACCTGCTGTCGCTGGTGCCGGATCAGGACATCTGGATCCAGGCCAACTTCAAGGAAACCCAGATCGGCCGCATGCGCCCGGGGCAGAAGGCCGAGCTGCTGTTCGACAGCTATCCGGACACGCCTATCGAAGGCCGCATCGACAGCCTGTTCGCCGCCTCCGGCGCGCAGTTCAGCCTGCTGCCGCCAGACAACGCCACCGGCAACTTCACCAAGGTGGTGCAGCGCATCCCGGTCAAGCTGACCTTCGCCGCTGACAACCCGTTGCGCGGGATGATCCGCCCCGGCATGTCGGTGGAGGTCACCGTGGATCTGCGCAGCGACGATAGCCATGGCGGGTGATGCGCTGATCCGCCCGACGGCGGAGCCCAGCCGCCGCGACTGGATCGCAGTGATGAGCGCCATGCTCGGCGCGTTCATGGCAGTGCTGGATATCCAGATCACCAACTCCTCGCTGAAGGACATCCAGGGCGCGCTGTCCGCCACGCTGGAGGAAGGTTCGTGGATTTCCACGTCCTATCTGGTGGCCGAGATCATCATGATCCCGCTGACTGCCTGGCTGGTGCAGTTGCTCTCGGCGCGGCGCCTGGCCGTATGGGTGTCGGTAGGTTTTCTGATCGCCTCGCTGCTGTGCTCCCTGGCCTGGAGCCTGGAAAGCATGATCGTGTTCCGTGCTTTGCAGGGTTTCACCGGCGGCGCGCTGATTCCGCTGGCGTTCACCATGACGCTGATCAAGCTACCCGAGCAACACCGCGCCAAGGGCATGGCGCTGTTCGCCATCACGGCGACCTTCGCCCCCTCCATCGGCCCGACACTCGGTGGCTGGCTGACGGAGAACTGGGGCTGGGAATACATCTTCTACATCAACGTGCCGCCCGGCCTGATCATGATCGCCGGCCTGCTCTACGGCCTGGAGAAGAAGGCGCCACACTGGGAGCTGCTGAAGACCACCGACTATGCCGGCATCGTCACCCTCGGCCTGGGCCTGGGCTGCCTGCAGGTATTTCTCGAGGAAGGCCACCGCAAGGACTGGCTGGAATCGCAACTGATCGTCGGCCTCGGCAGCGTGGCGCTGGTCAGCCTGATCCTGTTCGTCATCCTGCAGATCTCGCGGCCCAACCCGCTGATCAACCTAGGCGTACTGCGCGAGCGCAACTTCGGCCTGGCCAGTATTTCCAGCCTGGGGCTCGGTGTCGGACTGTATGGTTCGATCTACGTGCTGCCGCTATACCTGGCGCAGATCCAGGGCTACAACGCCATGCAGATCGGCGAAGTGATCATGTGGATGGGCGTGCCGCAGCTATTTCTGATCCCGCTGGTGCCAAAGCTGATGAAGATCATTTCGCCGAAATGGCTGTGCGCCCTGGGCTTTGCCCTGTTCGGCGCGGCGAGCTTCTTCTCCGGCGTGCTCAACCTGGACTTCGCCGGCGAACAGTTCCAGCACATCCAGATCATCCGCGCCCTGGGCCAGCCGCTGGTGATGGTCACGGTTTCGCTGATCGCCACCGCCTACATCATGCCGCAGGATGCCGGCTCGGCCTCCAGCCTGTTCAACATCCTGCGCAACCTCGGCGGCGCCATCGGCATCGCCCTGCTCGCCACCCTGCTCGATGCCCGCGCCAAGGTCTATTTCGACTACCTGCGCGAATCCATCGTGCCGACCAACCCACAGGTCGAGGAGCGCCTGCAGCTGCTGACGCAAACCCTGGGCAGCGAGCAGGCAGCCTTGGCCAGGCTCAGCCAGATCGTTCACGAACAAGCGACCATCATGGCCTACAACGATGCCTTCCACCTCATCGGCATCGCCCTAGGCGTGAGCATGCTGGCGATCCTGCTGACGCGAAAGCTGCCGCAGAATATGGCAGGCGGTGGCGCGGCTCACTGACCCTGCTCTGTAGGAGCCGCGCCCCGCGGCGAATCGAGAGAACCCCGCAAAGCCAAAAGCTTCGCCCCGGGGCGGGGCTCCTACACAAATGCCGCAGGCACCGCACCACCCTGTAGGAGCAGCGCCCCGCGGCGAATCACAAGAACACCGCAAAACCAAAAGCTTCGCCCCGAGGCGGGGCTCCTACACAAATTCCGCAGGCACCGCGCCGCCCTGACGGAGCCGCACCACGCGGCGAACTGAGAGAACACCGCAGAGCCAAAAGCTTCACCCCGGGGGGCGGGGCTCCTACACAGGTAGCCCCGCGCCACGCGGTAACGTCAAACCTGCAACAACCGATCCCTCAGCTTCTGAATCTCGTCACGCAACTGCGCCGCAGCCTCGAACTCCAGGTCGCGCGCCAGCGCGTACATCTTCTCTTCCAGCTGACGAATACGCTTGGTGATCTCGCTCGGCGAACGCAGCTCGTTCTCGTAGCGGGCGCTCTCCTCCGCTGCCTTGGCCATGCCCTTGCGCTTGTTACTACGCGCACCAGGCACCACGGCGCCCTCGAGAATGTCCTTGACGTCCTTCTGCACGCCCTTGGGCACGATGCCGTTGGCCTCGTTGAAGGCGATCTGCTTGGCACGACGCCGCTCGGTCTCGCCGATGGCACGCTGCATCGAGCCGGTCATGTTATCGGCGTAGAGAATCGCCCGACCATTGAGGTTGCGCGCCGCACGGCCGATGGTCTGGATCAGCGAGCGCTCGCTGCGCAGGAAGCCTTCCTTGTCCGCATCGAGGATCGCCACCAGCGATACCTCGGGCATGTCCAGGCCCTCACGCAGCAGGTTGATACCCACCAGCACGTCGAAGGCGCCCAGACGCAGGTCGCGAATGATCTCCACCCGCTCAACGGTATCGATGTCCGAGTGCAGGTAACGCACCTTGACGTCGTGATCACCCAGGTAATCGGTCAAGTCCTCGGCCATGCGCTTGGTCAGCGTGGTGACCAGCACACGATCGCCCGCCGCCACGCGCAAACGGATCTCCGAGAGCAGATCATCGACCTGAGTGCGCGCCGGGCGCACCTCGATCTGCGGGTCGACCAGGCCTGTCGGTCGCACCAACTGCTCCACCACACGCCCGGCATGCTCGCCCTCGTAAGGCCCAGGCGTGGCGGAAACGAAGATGGTCTGCGGGCTGGCCGCCTCCCACTCCTCGAAACGCATCGGTCGGTTATCCAGCGCCGAAGGCAGGCGGAAGCCGTACTCCACCAGCGTCTCCTTGCGCGAACGGTCGCCCTTGTACATGGCGCCGACCTGCGGCACCGAGACGTGGGACTCATCGATCACCAGCAGCGCTTCATCAGGCAGGTAGTCATAAAGAGTGGGTGGCGGCGCGCCAGCCGGGCGACCCGAGAGGTAGCGTGAGTAGTTCTCGATGCCGTTGCAGTAGCCCAGTTCGAGAATCATCTCCAGATCGAAGCGGGTGCGCTGCTCCAGGCGCTGCGCCTCCACCAGCTTGTTGGCGCCGCGCAGATATTCCAAACGCTGCTGCAGCTCGACCTTGATGTGCTCAACCGCATCCAGCAAGGTTTCTCGCGGGGTGACGTAGTGGCTCTTGGGGTAGAAGGTGAAGCGCGGCAGCTTCTGAATCACCTCACCGGTCAGCGGATCGAAGGCGCTTATGCTTTCCACCTCGTCATCGAACAACTCGACGCGAATGGCTTCCAGATCCGATTCCGCCGGGAAGACATCGATCACATCACCGCGCACGCGGAAAGTCGCACGGGCAAAATCCATGTCGTTGCGGGTGTATTGCAGCTCGGCCAGGCGGCGCAACAGCGCGCGCTGGTCCATCTTGTCGCCGCGATCGAGGTGCAGCACCATTTTCAGGTACTCCTCGGGGCTGCCCAAGCCGTAGATCGACGACACGGTGCAGACCACGATCACATCCTTGCGCTCGATCAGCGCCTTGGTCGCCGACAGACGCATCTGCTCGATATGGTCGTTGATCGAGGCATCCTTCTCGATGAAGGTATCGGACGACGGCACATAGGCTTCCGGCTGGTAGTAGTCGTAGTAGGAGACGAAGTACTCCACCGAGTTGTTCGGGAAGAACGCCTTGAACTCGCCGTAGAGCTGCGCGGCCAGGGTCTTGTTCGGTGCCAGCACCAGGGTCGGGCGCTGCACCTGAGCAATCACGTTGGCGATGGAAAAGGTCTTGCCCGAGCCGGTTACGCCCAGCAGGGTCTGGTGCGACAGACCGGCCTCCAGCCCCTCGACCATCTGCCGGATCGCCTCGGGCTGATCGCCGGCAGGTTTGAAGCGGGTCACCAACTGAAACTCGGACATGCAGTACCTCGACAAATGGCTGTGACGCATCCTTTCGGACTGCGTCAAAAGCCATGAATTGCAGGGCGATTCAGCGATAGTTCCAGGTAGAGTCGAATTACCTGGCAAAAGGCCTTAATTCAGGGCTTTGCGCTGTCGCCCCCTGGATTCAGGGTCGTTATACTAACGCCCCGTTTACGCGCCCCCTAGCGCTTTTGTCGGGGACGCCTGGCCACCCACCCCTCACTCGAGTTGTCGCACCCATCATGAGTCTCTTCTCTGCCGTCGAAATGGCTCCGCGCGATCCCATCCTGGGCCTCAACGAAGCATTCAACGCGGACACCCGCACCACCAAGGTCAACCTTGGCGTGGGCGTCTACTACAACGAGGAGGGGCGAATTCCGCTGCTGCGCGCCGTCGCAGAAGCCGAAAAAGCGCGTATCGAGGCGCATGCTCCGCGCGGCTACCTGCCGATCGAAGGCATCGCCGCCTACGACAAGGCCGTGCAGGAACTGCTGTTCGGCAAAGGCGCAGCCCTGATCGAAGCCGGCCGTGTGATCACCACGCAAGCCCTGGGCGGTACCGGCGCACTGAAGATCGGCGCCGACTTCCTCAAGCGCCTGCTGCCGGACGCCACCGTGGCGATCAGCGACCCGAGCTGGGAAAACCACCGCGCCCTGTTCGAGACCGCTGGCTTCCCAGTGCAGAACTACCGCTACTACGACCCATTCAGCAACGGCGTGAACCGTGGCGGCATGCTCGAAGACCTGCGCAACCTGCCGGCTCGCTCCATCGTCGTGCTGCACGCCTGCTGCCATAACCCGACCGGCGTCGACCTGCAGCTGGAAGACTGGAAAGCCGTACTGGACGTGCTGCGCGAGCGCGAGCACGTGCCCTTCCTCGACATCGCCTACCAGGGCTTTGGCGACGGCATCGAGCAGGACGCCGAAGCCGTGCGCCTGTTCGCCGAGTCAGGCCTGGAATTCTTCGTCTCCAGCTCCTTCTCCAAATCGTTCTCGCTGTACGGCGAGCGCGTCGGCGCACTGTCGCTGGTCACCAGCAGCCGTGAAGAGTCAACACGCGTACTGTCGCAGCTCAAGCGCGTGATCCGCACCAACTACTCCAACCCGCCTACCCACGGCGCCACAGTAGTCGCCAGCGTACTGAACAGCCCCGAGCTGCGTGCCATGTGGGAAGCCGAACTCGGCGAAATGCGCGACCGCATCCGCAGCATGCGCCTGGCCATGGTCGAACAACTGTCCGCACTGGGCGCCAAGCGCGATTTCGGCTTCGTCGCACAGCAGCGCGGCATGTTCTCCTACTCCGGCCTCACCGTGGAGCAGGTCGAGCGCCTGAAGGAAGAGTTCGGCATCTACGCCGTCGGCACCGGCCGCATCTGCGTCGCCGCGCTGAACAAGGGCAACCTGGACAGCGTCACCCGCGCGATCCACGCCGTGCTGTAAGCCTCTGCGATAGACAAAAGCGCCGGCCCATGGGCCGGCGTTTTTGTATGCGCCAACAGTCACTGTAGGAGCGGCTTCAGCCGCGAATCGTTCGACAGAGCACCGCAAAAGCCAAAGCTTCGCCCCGGGGCGGGGCTCCTACACCAATACCCAGGCACCGCTGGCCTTGGAACGACTGGGCGACATTCCTTTTCAGCCGCGATCTGCCACTGCCATCGCGGCTAAAGCCCCTCCCACGACACCATCGCTGAACACCCCGAATTCTAACCACGGAGATATCGCGTTGAAGTGTTGACTTCTCTTTTTTAATCAGTAACATACGCGCCGTTGTTCCGCGATAGCTCAGTCGGTAGAGCAAATGACTGTTAATCATTGGGTCCCTGGTTCGAGTCCAGGTCGCGGAGCCAAATTCGAGAACCCAGCCTAGTGCTGGGTTTTTTATTGCCTGTACGGACTCTCACCAGGGACTACGTCCCAGGTTATTCGATTCGCTCACCCCTTCGGGGCCGCGCTAAGCGGCGTAACGCTAGCGCGAAAAAGACTAGGGCCCGACCCTGTTGAATCGCGATTGCACCAAACCGGAAAGCAGTAGGGTTGTGAGCGATACGAGGGCGATGACTGGAACGGTCTACAGGTCTTCGCCGTAGATGATGCATTGCTGCGCCCCCCTTACTCACCCGGGCTCACTCGGGTTCTACCGCGTTAACACACGGACACTTTCGAATAAGCTCACACCGAGCTGAAGGAGTGAGTGCTTAATCAAACATCCGAGCGCTTCTGCAGATAAAGCCAATCGACAATCTCCCCCTCTGGGCGATACCCACTTACCGCCTCTCTTAGTAGCTGCCGAATCCGCTCGTAGTCCTCACTCAGAACCGCACCATGTAGACCCTGAAGCACTTTCTTGTATTCACCCCAGGGCAACATCTCTTCGTTGGCCCGCATAATCATTGGGTGCTCGGTTGGGCTGACGTTGTCGCCAATAAGTAACTCCTCATAGAGTTTCTCACCCGGCCTTAGCCCGCTGAACTCGATGGCGATATCTCCCTGAGGGTTATTAGATGAGCGAACGCTCAAACCACTGAGATGGATCATCTTCTCAGCCAGCTCCGCAATCTTCACTGGCTCCCCCATGTCCAACACGAAGACATCCCCACCCTCTCCCATCGAGCCGGCCTGAATGACCAACTGAGCAGCCTCGGGGATAGTCATGAAGTACCGCGTGATATTGGGGTGCGTAACCGTTACAGGCCCACCACGTCGGATTTGCGCATGGAACAGGGGAATGACCGAACCGGACGATCCAAGCACATTACCAAAGCGCACCATTGTGAAGCGGGTCTTGTTGACCTGATGGAGAGCCTCGTCCTTACCGAAAAGTACCGGCGCCTGCTCCTGACTTAGTGCCTGCAGTACCATTTCGGCCAGACGCTTGGTACTGCCCATCACATTGGTTGGCCGCACTGCCTTGTCGGTGGAAATCAAAACGAAATGCTCAACACCTGCTTTCAACGCTGCCTGCGCGGTATTCAAGGTACCGAAAACATTATTGAGCACACCCTCGGCTACATTGTGCTCCACCATTGGCACATGCTTGTAAGCGGCGGCGTGATAAACCGTGTCAACGCTCCAACTGCGCAGAACCTCCTCCAAACGCTCCGCATTGCGAATTGAGCCCAGAATCGGGATCAGTTGAATATTTAGCGCCTCGCGCTTGATACGCCGAGAGAGCTCCCCGTGAATGTTGTAAAGATTAAATTCGCTATGCTCGAACAGCAGCAAAGTGCGAGGACCATTTGCCAGAATCTGCCGGCATAGCTCGGAGCCAATCGAGCCTCCCGCGCCGGTCACCATGACAACCTGACTGCGAATGCAGCGCTCGAACAGTGCCTTTTGCGGAGGGACCGGATCCCGCCCCAACAAGTCAGCGATATCGACTTCTTGAATGTCATCGACCTTAACACGACCACTTGCCAGGTCCATAAAGCCTGGAACGCTACGCACGTGCAGCGGGTACGCCTCCAGTAACTTTAGAATCTCGCGACGCCGCGCACGCGAAGCAGAGGGCACAGCCAACAGAATTTCCTGAACGCCTGTCTCATCAATCATCTGTTGCAAATGCTTCGGCTTGTAGACCCGCAAGCCCGCGATGACGCGATTAGCGATGCTTGAATCATCGTCGACAAATGCCACCGGGCGCATCGAGCGGCCCATGCGCAATGCAGCCAACAACTGATTGCCCGCCGCCCCGGCGCCATAGATGGCCACACGAGGTAAACCAGAGTCCTTCACCTGAAGCTGAGAAGGATGATCAGCCGAGAACCAGTCGCCCATAAAGTAGTGGCGCATCAACAGGCGCAAGCCACCAATCAACGTGATGCTCAACCACCAGTAATTGAGCACCATCGAACGAGGAATCATCAACGGCGCATCGCGATACCAGTAAACGGCCAACGCCAGCATCAAAGCCGAGAGTGAGACAGCCTTGAAGATGCCCTTCAACGCATCATTGCCTAAATAGCGCATAACTGCGCGATACATACCCAAGCGAACAAAGATTGGCACGGCAATGATAGGAGCCAAGGCAAAAAGCCAAGCATGGCCACCAAAGGGCTCGATCTCTCTCAGATCGCCAAGACGAACGACAAAAGCCAGCCACAAGGCCAGCCAAACCAAAAGAGTATCGGTTGCAACCTGCAGCAGCCGTTTATGACGACGAGGCAAGGCAATCAAACGAGAACGCAACCAGTCAGCCGACCTTAACATCAAAAAAACCTCATATCCCTTGAAAACCGCAGGTGGCTGCAATCAACGTGGACACCATACACACCCGCATCAAACTGCTCTGACAAACCTTTGTCGTTTATCACCCGACGATGGGAAGCCAAGAACAGCTACGCACGATAGGAGAGCGACACTTAACCGGAAAGCTTCCAACTCAAGATAACACGCGACTTCGCGCCGTCATCCTCCCCCTTGCCGGTGTAGTCGGCATAGTCGGCCGATATCGTCACATCATGCGGATGCACATAATCCACCACGAAACGACCAGCCGATTGCTTCACCCCCTTACGGGTGTAACCTAATTTGGCCAGCACTACAAACAGATCACCCTCCAGCTGCATCAGCCTTGCGCGCGAATGCAAGGTATAGCGCTGTTCAGGTGTGCCCTGGCCCTGTTGCGAAGCCAAACGAGCTTGTAACGGCGCTTCGCCAATGGCCTCCGGCGCCATCTTAGCCCGAATTGCAGCCAAGCCAATGCTTTGCTCATGTATGGGCGGCGCGCGCCAGACCAACGGCCGCTTGGGTTCGTCGGCAGTTGGGCCACAACCGGCTAGCAAAAAAGCCCCAAGGGCGATGACCGAAGCAAATCTATACATATCCATTAACCAATGCTCCCGACTTAGCAGCCAACTCCGCAGCTCATCATTCCGAGCAGGCGGTAGTCCAGAACGCTAGCGGCAACCGAGCTATCGCCGCGACAGTGACAATAAAAATAATCTTTTCAGAGACGCCCTAGCTCACTGCCATCCCCATGACCTCTCTCAACACTGAGCAAGTCTTCTCGATCTCTGCGCTGGTGAGCGTTGGGTGCACTAGGAACATCAAACTGGTCTCACCCAAATCACGCGCCACCTGCAAAGGATGCTCCGGACGCCACCCCGTATCATCGAACGCCTTTTCGAGGTACACCTCGGAACATGAACCGGAATAGCAAGGCACACCACGCCCCACAATCTCGTTAATAATTCGATCACGCGACCAGCCTTCGCTCAGTTTCTCAGGCCGCACGAAGACATAACACTTATATGCCGCATGCTGAATATCTGCCGGCACTGTTGGCACCCGCAAACCTGGTAATGCCGCAGCACATGCCCAGATTTGGCGGGAGTTTTCTAGACGAGCAGCTTGCCAGTCAGGCATGCGACGCAACTGGATGCGTCCAATAGCCGCCTGGACTTCCATCATGCGCCAGTTGGTGCCGAAACTCTCGTGTAACCAACGAAACCCAGGAGCATGTTGACGCTCGTAGACAGCCTCCCAGCTTTTGCCGTGGTCCTTGTATGACCACATCGCCGACCAAAGGGCACGGTCATTGGTGGTAACCATCCCCCCTTCACCGCCGGTGCTCATGATTTTGTCCTGACAGAACGACCAGGCTCCAATATGACCGATGCCGCCAACCGGGCGGCCTTTATAGCAGGCACCATGCGCCTGTGCGCAATCCTCGATTACGAAGAGATCATGCTCCTGCGCCAAATCCATGATTGGATCCATATCACACGGCCAACCGGCCAAATGCACACAGATGATCGCTCGCGTACGACTACTGAGCACTGCACGAATACTTTCAACAGTGATGTTCTGTGAGTCGGCATCTACATCCGCAAATACTGGCACAGCACCGGCGTTGACGATGCTCGATGCTGATGCCAGGAAGGTTCGCGACGTGACCACAACCTCATCACCGACGCCGATATTCAAGGCTTTCAGCGCGAGATCCAGCGCTACCGTACCGTTGGCCAGCGCAATCGCATGCTTGGTACCGGCCCAGGCGGCAAACTCTTTCTCGAATTCGCGGCACTCCTGGCCAGTCCAATAATTGACCTTGTTGGAGAGAATGACATCACGGACGGCATTAGCCTCTTCATCCGTAAAAGAGGGCCAGGGAGAAAATGGAGTATTCAGCACAATAATTTCCTAAAAACGATCAACCCCGATCTAGTGCCGGCCAGATCAAACTGCCAGAGCATCAAACCGTAGGAGCCCCGCCCCGGGGCGAACCTTTACCTGCGTCTTTTCTCGCAAAGCGCGCGCCCACTGAATCAACGCCCTGCCTAACCTGAAATAAGCCTGATGCCTCTGCCGAGTGATAGACAACGCCATCATCAGGCAAGCTTTGTTCTCGCAGGCACACCGACCACTGTCAAACCATCAGCTACATCAGCAACCACTGCTGCACCGGCCCCGACAGTGACATTGCTACCGATACGAACCAGCTGGCGCACACTGGCGCCAATACCGATCCAGCTCGAATCACCAACCTGGACACCACCAGCCAAGCGGGCACCCGGACTGACATGCACCGAATGCCCCAGAACACAGTCATGATCAATGCTACAGCCCGTATTGAGAATCGCGCCAAGCCCGATCCGGACGTCAGCATTTACCACCACGTTGGCAAACACGACAGAACCCGCAGCTAGCGAAGCGTAACGACTCACTATAGCTGCGGGGTGAATAACGGAAACGATTGTGGCACCCGCCCTTTCCAGTTCGCACAGTTTTTCGTGACGAATACGGTTATTACCAATGGCAACCAGCACGCCATCGAACTCGGCCAACCGACGCACCAGGGTGTTGCTGTCGCCGGACACAGCCCAGCACCCATTATTTTGTAGCTGCGGCCAAGCATCGTCAAAAAACTCAACAACCTGCCATCCTGCACATTCAGCGGTATCAGCCACAACCTTGCCGTGGCCACTAGCGCCGAGAATTGCAAGGCGTCTCACTGCTGGTTCCCAGTGAACTTAGACATCGTGGCCTCACCATCTGCACTAATACCTTCGCGCACCAGCACTTTCTTGATAGTCAGAAAAATAATCTTTAAATCCAGCCATAAAGAATGATTATCCGCGTACCAGACATCCAGCTTGAATTTCTCTTCCCAGCTCAAAGCATTACGACCGTTGATCTGAGCCCAACCGGTTATACCAGGGCGAACTTCATGTCGACGATATTGCTCGGCGCTATAGAGAGGTAAGTACTCCATCAGCAAAGGACGCGGGCCAACTAGGCTCATGTCACCTTTGAGGACATTCCATAACTCAGGTAATTCATCAAGACTGCTGGAGCGTAGGAAGCTACCGAAGGATGTCATACGTTCAGAATCCGGCAGAGGGTTGCCCTTGGAGTCCACTACATCACGCATGGTGCGGAACTTGATCATTTCGAAAGGTTTGCCGTTGAGGCCAGGCCGTATCTGACGGAACAGCAGCGGAGAACCGAGCTTGTTCCGGATCTGCCAGGCGACAATGGCGACAACCGGGGCAAGTAACAACAGGCCTAGCGTCGAGGCGACAATATCAAAAAGGCGCTTGATCACTGCTTTACTCCCTCCAGCCAGTCCACAAAGCGATTTGCCAGCAGTTCGCGGTCAAACTCGCGCTCAGCCAGTTCACGACCTCGCCTGCCCATTTCCTTTGCTGCCGCCCTATCACTCGCAGCCAGCTCCAGCGCATCGGCAAAAGCGCATGGGTCCTCTGGATCAACCGAAAATCCGCACAGATTGTCACTAATCATCCCCGCCAACCAACCGGGATAATTGTTGAGTACCGGTAAGCCGGCTGCGATGTAGTCGAAGAACTTGTTCGGGGAGGTACCAAAGTAAAAAGCAGGCACATTGGCCAACACCTGCAAGCCAACATCCGCACTGGCCATCAGGCCAGCAAGACGAGATTTGTTGACTGGCTCATGAAATACCACACAGTCCAATGCCTCGCGCTGTGCGCGTGCTTGTAAAGCCGGTTTGAGCTTGCCCTGGCCGATCAAAAGCAGCTTGATATCGTCGCGTCCACGCTGTTTCAGTTCCGCCGCTGCATCAAGGACTGCATCCAGGCCATTGGCCATGCCATGAGTGCCCGCAAAAACAGCCAGCAGATCATCCGCCTTTATCTGCTCGGGCCGCCAAGGCTCAACATCGCCAGCAAAAATACCGAGATCACAGCCATTAGGAACCAAGGCAATCCGCTCGCGCGGAACCCCGCGTTTGGCAATCCCTTCCACTATGCCGGGGGACAACCCAATCAGCCTGTGCGCCGAGCGATAGCTCGCCCACTCCAATATCGACATGGCACCCAACATCAGCGGATTACGGATCACCCCCATCGCCTTGGGTAATTCCGGCCATAGATCCCGCACCTCGAATACGAAGGGCTTGCCTCGCAACCAGCGTGCGAAAATACCTGGAATGCCAGCGGTAAGGGGCGTGGTTGTGGCAAACACTAGGTCATAACGCTCGGTAAGAGCCAAACCGATACTGCGCAGGGCAAACTTGGCAAAAGTCATCGCCCTCTTAAACAAACCATCACTATTGGAATAGGCCAGATCGAACTCGATAATATCGATCCCTTCCACCCTTCCGCGCCGCTGACCGCCAATAAACGGCAGCGTCAGTCCTGTCTCCCCACCACCATAGCTCCCGCATACCATCGTCACTTGATGACCACGGGCGACCAAGCGGCGCGCCATTTCATAAGAGCGGATACCAACAGCACCTTTCGGGGTTGAGAAGTGCTGGTGGAAATATATAACTCGCAAAACTCACCCCACGACATAATGACTATTATCAGGAATATCACTTCAACTCGGAGTAGATTTTCCCTCTCCGCGCCCTTTTATCTAGAAAAACCCTTGGACTCTTGAAATAATTAGTAACCGCATATCTAACACCCTGATCTATCGGCCGCCCACGATGTAAACCACTTGTATCGCAGAAAACCAAAGTACCTTTCGTCGCCGTGAAAGTTTTTATCTCCCCTCCTATTATCGAGCAATATTCATCCACAGAGCTTTGACTGTAACGCGGATCATGAGCCCGCTCCCTGGTCTTGGACACAAGCTCATATCTTATTTTATTCATTAATGCGTGCGAACCTGCAACATACTCAAAAGGCCCGTTATCTTCGCTCACGTCAGTCAAGTAGCAAATTGATTTAAACTGAGGCAAGAAGGAATCCCTATGCCATCCCCCGCCAGATCCAAGCCCACCTGGCGCAGCATATAACTTAGCAGCCATAACAGATAGCAATATTTGCGAGTTATTTAAGTACCTATCACCAACATCCTTTATATACGCAGACCTCGAAAAAACATACTCATGCATTGAACTATACTTTTCAACTGAAAATAGCCTGCGGTCATTCTCATAACACTTGGCCTTATTCTCAAGAGAGTCAAAACTATCAACCAACAAATCGCAAATTTCAGCCGGAATAAAATCAGGCAACACAGAGAACCCTTGTTTTCTCAGATCGGCGACGATCCGATCATGATTTTTTTTCTTCAAGGTTATCTTACTAAGCAGTTGAGCCGAAGCAATACTAAGCGCAAACAAAAAAGGGCTGCGAATTATATTACTCATGAGGTTTTGAGACTCCTTTTAGCTTGTAAAACTGGGCTGACACCGCCAGAAAAACTATTACCCCAATAAATGGAGAAGAAATCGGATTTAACATTGACGCAGGATTCAAATAAACAATCCTAACCAAATAGATCAGCACAATAGCACCAAAAATCTTAACAGCCTTTATTTGAAAAGCGCCAACCGCAGCATTAATTGCCGCAGAAACCAACGCATAATAAAGAACAGCAAAGAAGGGAGCAATATAAATTGGAAACAAATAAGAGGCCGAACCCAAAACACCCGGAGACGCCCCACCACGCCCTGGATCAACAAAACTGATATTAGCGAAATTGAAACGCGACATCGAACCATATAGCTCTCTATAAACAGAACAACCCGCACCTGAAAAGAGCACGCAAACCCTGTACTTTATCTCACTAACAATAATATTCCACGACTCGAACTGAAGCGAAAAATTAAAATCAGAATTATTAATCGCATAACCTACCGAAAAGTACAGCGTAGAAACCCTATCAGCAAGCCACAATAAATTAACTACTATCAACTCGCCACTATTCAAAATTTCAGCAGCCACATTAATTGACTTTGCTTTAAAAGCAATACCTACAAAAAAAAGCAATAGCACCCCAAGACCGAAAAAAAACTTTGCTCTCGGCCTATAAAAAAAACCCGAATAAAGAAAATTATCTAGAGATCTCCTAGCCAAAAGAAACCAGAAGAACACGCCGAGCAGAACCACATGCGCCATTCCATCAGTACTCAATATCATAGACATTGAAACAATAAACCAATAAGAATCGCTATATACTCCACGCCCCAACCCCATCAAAAGCATGTAAAAGACCTGCGTGCAAACAACTATCTTGCACAAGAAAATAGCGGTTGCAATAAAAGTCTCCTTCAACTGCTCCGACGCCGCACCTCCATAACGAATGTAATTTAAGTCACCTAAAAAATAAAAAATCGAAAATACGAAATAAACCACTGAAAACACCAAAAAGCCAAGAGGTCTCACTCGGGGAAAAACTCTATAAACAAACCTAAAACCCCCAACAAATATGACAGATACTGTCGGCAGCAAAACCAACACCAAAAAAGTCATAAAAACCAAAGAGCACACGAGAGAAAATGTTATTTCGGGATATACAAAAACCCCCCGCCCCTCAGCAATAACAAATGTATAAATAAAGAATGGGAGCAATACCGAAAATGAAAAATCAAATCGAGAGAGTGCGATCCCTGGCTTAGTAACCATCACTCCAACACACTCCTTTCACTTATGTAAGAGCCTTTCCTAGACCCATAGAACAAAACCAACATGGCGGACAAAACAAAGATATTGCACAAAGAGGCATATACCTCTAGATCCTCAACCCCAAAATCTACATACCTGTCAGAATAAACCACTAGCTGCATACATACCAACACCAATAAAGAAACAGTGAATGTTCTACGACAATTTTCATTCAAGAACGAAGATACTTGGGCGATAGCTATCTTACCCATCAAAAAGAGCATCACAAGAAACGGCATAACAATGCCACCACCACCAATGAACTCATAAACAAAGGCATAAATCAGGCAAAACATAAAAATAAAAAAATGCGAAGCAAACATATAAAAAGCGACTTTACGGCTGCGAACAATATTTTTCTCAAATAACAAGAGAACCCGTGACAACACCATAGAAACCACCCCTGAAACCAATACAGCATCAGAAAAAATAACAATCAACCCCACATCATCAGCAGAAAAATATAAAATAGTCTGAGCATATACATAAGAAGAAAAAATAATTACAAAAGAAGAAACCTGCAATCCCAGATACTTCAAAAAAACCGCCTTCATGAGCACTAAAGAATTACGACTTCTGCGTTTACCTGGCAAACTCATTAGCGAAGCCAAAAAGCAAACAAACATAGAGAAAAATTCAATCAGAAACCCCTTAAGCTCAACTGAAAATTCATCCAACAGTACAAAAACCAATCCTGAAGAAAAATTAATTAAAAAAACCAGCAAAGAATACCCAGCAGCAGCGCTAACTTTCTGCTGAACTAGTCGCAAACCAACCAAAAGGGTCAGCAGCGCATTTGCAAAGTAAATAGCAATTAACACCGAGCCACTAAATGCTAACAAAAAAAACACAGATGCTGGCACCAAAAAAATTGGCCATTTCCTCAACAAAGCACTCTCAACTAAATCAACAATCCGATAATTACCAACAAGATACTCTTTCCTCAGCCCAGCCCTTAACCCAAACTGAATTAAGAAGGCCATAAATGAAGTATTAACTTGTAACGCCAACAGACCGTGGAGGCCGGCGTTATCATACAAAACACGACTGACTAATATAGCAAGTGAAAAACCGAATGCTCCTGAAAACACAGAAAGAAACCACAAAACCCTAACAAACTTAGCAATATACAATACGTCACCCTTAGTATAAGCAAGACAGTAAAGTTTATCCCACACTCAGAAAAACCATCCCGGAAGGATGACCACTAAAAACATTAATAATATCATCATAATGAACAAACATGTCCACCCTTAGACTTTCCGGCCGAACACAATATATAGAGGAAGCCGGAAAAATGGTCGCAACACTATATAGCGCAGTTGATATTACCGAAAAAACCTTGCTTGGAGTTATTCTTTCCCGCAGAAAATAATATTCTATAGCAAAATCAACAAATAAAATTCTCACACCAGGAATAGCTTTAATCCTTTCAATACATTCCTGGCCTTCTGCGCGATGCGGTATATAGTTCAATATTTCGCCACCAGACTCCGACACACAAAACTCTACTACGCGAACATACGCCTCAAGTCCAACAGCATCAATATCAACAAGTTTTTGCCCGATAAAAAAACATGACAAGTCATTTTGAAGGTAGCAATCGTACCTCCCAGCCGTAACATTGAAGTCATTTAATTCGAATGATTTATAATTACTCTCAGTAAGCGGGAATATCGAGAATGCCGAGTATGCCTTCATCTTGATCTCGCCTATTAATCTGTCCGCAAGCACACTAGCGACCCCATCATCTAGTAAAACTAAATTATTTTTCCTTGCAAGGAATGCAATTTTTCTTTGAAAATTTGAAAAATAACTTCCAATTACAACCGATTCGTATTTAAAAAACATTAGCGGCAGTATTTTAAAGATAGCCTTGAATAGATCTCCTAAATGCCGTGGTCTAACAATTAAATCTATTGAAGACCCCATTTCAAGATCGCGAATCATGGCATCTAACTGAAAATCATTAGCACCTACACCACTTTTTCTCACCACAAGAACTGGAGCTATCTTCTTCTTTTTTACATATTCATTAGCACACAATAACTGGAATGGTGTTTCAACTATAACTAACTGCTTATGCTCTGACATTTTTAAACCTAATATTTCTTATAAATCACTACAATCATCTAACAAAAAAAAACCCGTTGCTGAATTCGCTGGAATATCTCGATTTAACTTTTTGCCAATTATTTTTTCCATGAATTTCGGTGGTAACCCATACCCAGGCCTTACACTTCGCACAGCACTTTCAGTAATCAAATCACCTGCTTTAAGGTCCTTTACAAAGTACAGCGATCTTCGAAATTTGACGTTAGCTTGCTCACTAGACTTACGACCATAATCAACTCGCCCGAGAGAGGCCCAAGCGGTTTTGCTGTCACGGCAAAGCGCAGCGAGCTCAGTGGGCTCTAGAGAAAAGCTATCGTCCGGCCCGCCGCCACTACGATTGAGCGTAAAGTGTTTTTCGATAATCGCGGCACCCAGGGCCACACTTGCAATCGCGGTCGTATTGTCCAGGGTGTGGTCGGACAGCCCCGTCACCAACCCAAAGCGCTGCATCATGTCGGGGATGGTGCGCAGATTGTAGTCTTCAGCCGGCGCAGGATAACCGCTTACGCAATGGAGAATTGCCAGTTCCTTACAGCCACCTTCATGTGCAGCGTCGATAGCCTCTTGAATTTCCTCCGCATCCGCCATACCGGTGGAGATAATCATCGGCTTGCCGGTGCTGGCGACGTACTTGATCAGCGGCAGGTCGACGGCCTCAAAGGAGGCGATCTTGTATGCCGGTGCGTTGAGATCCTCCAGCAGATCGACGGCGGTATTGTCGAAGGGCGAACTGAAGATGGTGATCCCCAACTTGCGGGCGTATTCAAACAGGGGGGTATGCCACTCCCAGGGCATGTGGGCTTCTTGGTAAAGCTTGTAAAGCGTCTTGCCATCCCACAGGCCACCACGGATCTGGAAATCCTCGGAGTCGCAATCGAGGGTGATGGTGTCAGCAGTGTAGGTTTGCAGTTTGATTGCATCTGCGCCGGCTTTTTTTGCTTCTTCGATTATTTTCAGCGCCGTTTCCAGCTTGCCGTTATGGTTGGCAGACAGTTCGGCGATGATGTATGGCGCAGCGTCTAGTGCGATGCGGCGGCCGGCAATGTTGATGCTAGGTACGGACATAATTTCTATCTCTCTCAGGATTTCGCGTGCCATTCTCTGGCGAGAAGACCAAAGCAGACCACGTCGTGGTATGTCTGGCCGTCAAAACGCTGTTCACGCAGTACGCCTTCCTGTTGAAAACCAAGGCTCAGGTGAAACTTGATGGAGCGTTCGTTATAAGCTAAGGCCTGCCCGCAGAGTTTATGCATGCCGATCTGGGTAAAGGCGTGCTGTAAGGTGGCCTGTCCAAGGGTGCGCCCCGTTCCTTTTGGGGCATCTGGCGCAGCATAGAACCCCCAGTCGGCAATTCCCCCCGCTGCCACTCGATGGATGTTGATAAACCCAAGCGGTACGCCATCGATTTCAAAGATCAGTAGATGACGATTGGCATCTTTGGAAGCACGCTCGAACCATTGGCTGTGCTCATGTAGAGCAATCTCATGTTGAGTATACATATAGCGCCGCACGCTTTCGTGGTTGCGCCATGCCAAAACCCGTTGAAGATCTTCGCTGACCATGGGGCGCAGGCACTGTACGGAGGTTGCCACTACACTATTGCTCCAGAAATCCGATGACTTTTGACAGGCCGCTGCCGTCCGCAATTAGCGCGGCGGCGTGGCTTATGGCGGCGCGTTGGAGCGGCGACGAAACCAAGGCATCCAGCATAGCTGGAAGGTGACTCGTAATCTGCTGGGTTCCTTGCAGAACCTGCGCGGCTCCGGACCGCTCAAGCCCTGCTGCCACCTCTCGCTGGTTGTCGGCGAGCACGACCATGACTGTTGGTATGCCCAGGCAACAACGCTCCCAAGAGGTCGATCCGGCCGCGCCGATTGCCAGATCACTATCGGCCATTAGTCGTGCCATCTCGCAGACATTGACGCGTACCTCTGTAGCCCAGGGCAATTGGTCTGCTTGTAGGCATATGGCATCGAGCCAGGGTGCGGCGGCCCCCATTACGATGGTAATTTTGCAATGCGCGGGCAAAGAAGTCTGTTGCAGCGCCTCCAGTACCCGGCCTGTGGCATTGTCTTTATCAATGCCGCCCATAGTGATGAGCAGGTGATCAAGCGGTGCGTATTGCCGGCGTTTGAGGCTGTAGGTACGTAGCTCGGTAAACTCTGGGCGCAGCAAGGCGTATTGCGCCCCGCAAAGCAGGGTACAAGTTGCCGGGACTCGGGATTTATAGTCATCTGGGTCACGTCCAAACGTCTGATCCAGCAAGAGATCGCAAAGGTGGAGCCTGTCAGCCAGGTCATCGATCACCATCAACTTTGCGTAATGTGGTTGCAGCGTTGCCTCCCAGACGCTGTCGAGCGCGTAATGGTCGACTATCAACCAGTCAGGCCTCAGTTCACTCAGGATCGGTGCGCATTCGTCTGCATCCTGCTGCTGTGTAGTACCGAGCCAGCGCGCATGTGGCGGATTACTCAACTTGGTATCACTTGACGCATTCAGCGAAAATTTCGGCTGCTGCTCCGAGGATTGCTCAGGCGTTGCCGGTAGCACATGAACCTCATACCCCCTGTTGCGAAGGTAGCTAATCGAGTTTCCGGCATGCTCGCGACAGACAAAATGGCATGTTGCACCTCGCTCGTTGAGCGCCTCAGCTAACGCCAGACAGCGCATGATATGACCGGTACCGATTTGTAGCGAGGCATCAGCGCGGAAGACTACGTTGATTGTGCGCATATTCAGCCGTTCTGGGCCTGTTGCATTACTCGGCACATCCACTCGGCCCGCAGCCAATCTTCGGGGGTGTCGATGTCCTGTACGCGATGACGTGGCAAACGAACAGGCGCCGAGTCTGGACTAAAGATCATGTTGCCTTGCAGCCAGGCCTTGGCGAGGCCCCAGTAGAATTGCCCTGCATCATGATAGGCCTCTTCAAGATCCTGGGAGCGAGTATTGAAATATTCCGGATTAAACATAGCGATTCGGCCCCGCTCAGTGATGCGGATGGCTCGCTGAATCGGGAAGGCGTAGCTGGTCACCGAGAAGGCGTAGTCGCTACCCGTTTCTTCGAGTATCTGCCCTCCTCGCTGAATGTCTTCGGCACTGACAAAGGGAGCAGTAGCATAGATGCAGCAAGCCTGCTCAACCTCTAGCCCTTGGCTATTGAACCATTCGATAGCATGCCGGATTACAGGGATGGTACTCGTATGATCGTCCGCCAGTTCAGCGGGCCGCATAAAGGGCACTTCCGCGCCATATTGCCTAGCCACTGCGGCAATTTCGGCATCGTCAGTTGAAACGATGATCTGATCGAAGCAGGCGCTGGCGCGCGCTGCCTCGATGGACCAGGCGATCATGGGTTTACCGCAAAATGACTTGATATTCTTGCGCGGAATGCGCTTGCTGCCACCTCGGGCTGGAATGATCGCCAGCTTCATGCCTGCAATACCTCACGCAGAACAGCAATAACCTGATCCTGGTCTTGATCGCTGAGCGTTTGGAACATCGGCAGGCTGATTGCTTCACTGTAATAGCTTTCGGCCTGAGGAAAGTCACCTGCCTTGAAGCCCATGGCTTGGTAATAGGGTTGGCTATGCACCGGAATGTAGTGCAAATTGACCCCAATACCTTTTTCGCGGAGCAGTTCGAAGACTTGGCGGTGTGTTTTGCCAATCTTGTTCAGTTGCAGGCGAATCACATAGAGGTGAAGCCCCGAGTAACTATCTGGGTGCTGCCAAGGTGTGGTAACCGGCAGTTCGCTCAGCAGTTCATCATAGCGTTTGGCCAATTGATGGCGACGAGCCACATACTGGTCGAGGCGGTCCATTTGGCTGACGCCCAAGGCAGCCTGCAGCTCGGTCATACGGTAATTGAAGCCAAGGTCAATCTGCTGGTAATACCAAGGGCCTTCTGCTTCGTGTGTCATCAGTGACGGGTCGCGAGTAATACCGTGGCTGCGCAGCAAAGCCATTTTGTTGGCCAGTTCAAGATCATTGGTCAAGGCCATGCCACCTTCGGCGGTGGTGATGATCTTCACTGGATGGAAGCTGAATACGGTGATATCGCTATAGCGGCAGCTACCAATGAATTCACCTTGGTATTTGCCGCCGATGGCGTGGGAAGCATCCTCGATCACCTTAAAGCCGTATCGTATCGCCAGTGCGTGAATTGCCTGCATGTCGCAGGGTTGCCCGCATAGATGTACCGGCACCACCACTTTGGGCAAACGCCCTTCGCGCTCTGCCTGCTCAAGTTTGCGCTCAAGCGCATGAGGGCAAAGGTTGTAGGTACGTGGGTCGATATCGACGAAGTCGACCTGCGCACCGCAATACAGTCCGCAGTTGGCCGAAGCCACGAAAGTAATCGGGCTGGTCCACAGCCAATCGCCAGGGCCAAGACCCAGCGCCAGGCAGGCGATATGCAACGCGGAGGTGGCACTGTTGACCGCCAGCGCATGCTCGGCACCGACATGCTGCGCCACGCTTTGCTCGAAGCGCGGAACTATCGGGCCTTGCGTCAGGAAATCGGATTGCAACACACCCACAACAGCATCGATATCCGCTTGGGTAATGTCCTGGCGACCGTAGGGAATCATGAATCAGATGCTCCCGATTTTTTCGCGATTTTTGTCGATCCAGGCCTGCAGCTCCAAGTCACTCATCCACTCCGCATTGTTATCGCTGGAGTACATAAAGCCTTCAGGCACCCTCTTGCCATCCTTGATACGTTTTTTGCAGGTGGCCCAGTTGTTGATGGTCGGCAGTATCTTGAAATGCTCAGGATATTCGTAGGTGTAGTAGGCGTCCTCGATGCTGATCATCTGCTCGTGCAGCTTCTCGCCGGGACGGATGCCGACTACTTCCTGCTTCGCTTCTGGAGCAACCACCCGAGCGAGGTCGGTCACTTTCATGGAAGGGATCTTCTTCACATAGATCTCGCCACCTTCCATGTCTTCAAAGGCGTGCCAAACTAACTCGACGCCCTCTTCGAGGGAAATCATAAAGCGGGTCATACGCTCATCGGTGATAGGCAGCACGCCCTTATCTTTGATCGACATGAAAAACGGGATCACCGAGCCCCGTGAGCCCATGACATTGCCGTAACGCACAACCGCGAAACGAGTCTCATGACCACCAGCATAGGAATTACCAGCAACAAACAGCTTATCCGACGCCAGCTTAGTGGCCCCGTATAGGTTGATCGGGCTGCTGGCTTTGTCAGTAGACAGTGCCACCACGCGCTTGACACCTTTGTCGATACAGGCATCGATCAGGTTCATGGCGCCGTTGATGTTGGTCTTAACGCACTCGAAAGGGTTGTACTCGGCGGTTGGGACAATTTTTGTCGCGGCGGCGTGCACAACATAGTCGACACCATCCAAGGCACGATATAAGCGATCTTTATCGCGAACATCGCCAATAAAAAAACGCACGCGTGGATCGCCTTCGAACTTCTTCGCCATATCCCACTGTTTCATTTCATCGCGGGAGAAAATGATGATTTTCTTCGGATTGTACTTGGCCAGCGTCATCGGAACAAAAGTATTGCCGAAGGAACCAGTGCCACCGGTGACAAGAATAGTTTGGTTAGTGAGCATTGAGCCAACTCCGTTTAATTTGAATATCTGAAATGTATTGGCAAGGCAATTTAAAACTCGTTACCTACGAGCGCATAGTTAAGATATCCAAACACCTCGTGTATCAACGACTTTACGGCCCCGAAGCGCAGCCGACGGCACCTCCTTGAACTCCTTATGATCTACCAACAATACGAATATGTCGGCTTCGATAAGTGCTTGATCAAGGGTTTTCAGCACCAGCCTTTTTCCGTCAAGCTTAGTGGGCAATTGTTCAATGTTTGGTTCCACCGCCAATACACACCCTGGGTGGGCAATAGCAATCTTCTGGCTAATCGCTAAGGCGGGGCTCTCCCGAAGATCATCAATATCAGGTTTAAAGGCCAAACCTAAGCAGGCAATGGTCACATCCAGAGCAGTCTTGCCTGAGTTTTCCTGTAAAAATTCAGCCACTGCCAATTTTACTTTTTGCTCAACCCAATGCGGCTTACCATCATTTACATTACGTGCAACACGAATTAGCTTCGCTTCTTCTGGAGTACTGCTAACAATAAACCAAGGGTCTACTGCAATACAGTGCCCACCCACACCGGGCCCAGGCTGCAATATGCTGACACGCGGATGGCGATTGGCCAGCCTTATCAGTTCCCAAACATTAATATCCAGCTTGTCGCAGATGATTGACAACTCATTGGCGAAGGCAATATTTACATCCCGAAAACTGTTTTCCGTCAGTTTGCACATTTCTGCCGTGCGCGCATTGGTGATAACGCATTCGCCTTCCACGAAGGTCTTGTAGAGCTTGACCGCCGCCTCGGAGCATTTGGCTGTCATGCCGCCAATAACCCGATCATTCTGCACAAGCTCGCGCAATACATGACCGGGTAGCACTCGCTCAGGGCAATGAGCAATACGAATATCAGAGCCTTCACCATGGGACTGTGGAAAACTTAGATCAGGGCGAGCCTCTGCCAACCAAGCAGCCATCTGTTCCGTCGCGCCTACCGGGGAGGTTGACTCCAAGATGACTAGATCACCCTTTCTCAAGACAGGAGCAATCGCTTTACATGCTGACTCGATATAGCCAAGGTCTGGCTCATGATCGCCTTTAAAAGGTGTGGGCACGGCTATTAGAAAAGCGTCTGCGGGCTCTGGCGTTGTGGTAGCGCGCAGGTAGCCTTCCGTCACCGCAGCATGCACTACCATATCCAGATCAGGCTCCACGATATGGATTTCACCGCGGTTGATGGTTTCTACTGCTTGCTGATTTACATCAACACCAATTACCCGTTTTTTACGCGAGGCAAATACTGCTGCAGTGGGTAGACCTATATAACCGAGGCCGACGACGGAAATTGTTTGAAAGGGCATAAAACGTCCTTTTCTATTTCTTGATAGATATTTTTCGCAAAGCCTCGACAATCCGCCCGCACGCTTGGCCATCACCGTAAGGGTTATGGGCATAGCTCATGACACGATAGGCGTCTTGATCAAGCAGCAAACGGTTCAGTTCACGGACTATACTGCTTGTATCCGTACCCACCAGCTTTACTGTTCCCGCCTCCACAGCCTCAGGCCGCTCGGTGGTATCACGCATAACCAACACGGGCTTTCCGAGCGAAGGTGCTTCCTCCTGAATACCGCCTGAGTCAGTCAGAACAATATATGCACGACTCATCAGAAATACGAAAGGCAGGTAGTCCAGTGGCTCGATCAAATAAACGTTGCTTATACCACTGAGCAGGCGATTGACTGGCTCACGCACGTTGGGGTTGAGGTGAACTGGATAGACGATGTCGATATCCGGATGCTGTTGAGCAACATCAATGAGTGCCTGGCAAATTCGCTCGAAGCCGTCACCAAAACTTTCACGGCGATGCCCGGTAACTAGGATCAACTTGCGTGAGGGATCTAGGAATGCAGAAGGTTTCGCCGCTACGGCACTCAACTCCTCATCGCTGCCTAGGCGCTTGACAACATCCAATAGAGCATCAATCACGGTATTGCCGGTTACGATAATACTCTCAGGATCAACACCTTCACGCAGTAAATTGGCCTCGGCGGTTATGGTTGGGGCGAAATGGAGGGTGGCCAGCGCTCCGGTCAGCTTACGGTTGGCCTCTTCTGGCCAAGGAGAATAGATATTGCCTGTACGCAAGCCCGCTTCCACATGCGCCACCGGGATTTGCTGGTAATAAGCCGCCAGGCTAGCAGCCAGTGTAGTCGCCGTATCACCGTGGACCAGTACTACATCTGGCTTGAACTCAGCAAAAACGTTTTTCATTCCCTGCAGAATCGCTGTTGTTACATCTGTCAAATCTTGGCCCGGCTTCATGATATTCAGGTCGAAATCTGGTACGACACCAAAAAGCTCAAGAACCTGATCTAGCATTTCACGATGCTGGCCAGTCACACAGACTTTTGCATCAACTCTCTTATCAGCAGCTAAGACCAAAGACAACGAAGCCATTTTGATCGCTTCGGGGCGAGTACCAAACACACAAAGGGTTTTCATCTATAACCGCTCCTGATTGACAAGCTAATGAAAACTCTTTAGTGATTAAAAACAAAACACCAAAGAATTGACACAAAACTTATTTCACCAATCAATCAAGCCAATAAATACACTCAACATTAGTATAGGGGTAATTTTCATGAGAAGCTAAGCTTGTATAGCACAATGACACCCCACCCTCAAAAACGCCAAGAAAGCATAAGCACAGTTTTTTTATCAAAACCTTCCTGCACCCTGACAACATAACGCGACAGCACAGGCTTGGCTCCTTGCTTGTGATAAGTCACACTCAACTCATTTGCCCCTGGTGGATTAACTTTGCGAGTATAACCTTCAGCCTCAACAATAGAAGCAATTGACGCATCTATTTCTTTAGGCGACTCTGAAAATTCATAGCTCACAATTCGTATTTTACTGCTTTTGTCCTCGGTGACTCTATCGCTGAATGGTACTCTGCCGAAATCAACACCGACACCGCCAGGCAAATACAATGCAGTGCTAGCTTGCTGCTCTCCCTGACCTGACGACGAACCAGCAGCTACTTTTCCAACTTCAACTTTTGAAGACGAATCGCACCCGAACAGCAAAGCCAAGCAAAAACCGCCAACAAGAAAAAATTTCAACATAAAGCACCTCATTAAAATTTATAATCTAGAGAAATTTCGCCAGTGATCTCTACACACAAATAAATCAACACATAGAGCAATCACTAAATCTAGTCGAACTTCGCACCAACAACTCTGCTTCTAACAACCCCTCTAAACAGCCCATAAGCAACGCTTAAAAAGAAAGCCAAGATCACAACAACCGCTGCAACCTTTAACTCTCGCGAACTAATAAGATTGGGTTCAGCAAATATAAACGACCCACCCTGAGGCTCCACTAGCTGACTAATATTCCCAGCGCTTTGTCGCCCCTGCTTCTCATACATACGCACCATGATCTGCGTGTAAGTTCGCAGCGAATCAAGCACGCTTGGCAACTGTTCCTCGACGACATCAACGTAGATACTTCTTAGCCCTTCATCTTCTTTTCGAACTGCACTCATCGTTGTAAGAATACGGCGAATATCATTGATCTGCTGCTCCTTATCGATAGCTTTGTTTTCATAATTGAGAATTTCTTCCGTCATTTTCTGACGGAAGTCCAGATCACTGCCCTGGCGAGAAACCTCAAGCAGCCTATCAAGAAACGCATCCCCCAACTGCGGCACCAAGTTGCTCTGTGCAGCAGGCCCACCTTCTACGTTCGAAGCAGTGCTCGCTTCTCGGCTATATACATTCAGTACGCTACGGATGGTCTGAGAGCGCAGGCGCCAAAGCTCTTGCTCCTGCTGAAGGTCAGCTAGGCGTCGAGTGTAATAAAGGCGAACAACTTCAGGCTTTCGGGAGATGCCGAGCTCTTTGATCGGATCAATGATCTGGCGGATATCATAGTCGGCAACATCTTGTATAGCCTTATCCAGATCGACGAGAGTAAAGCCGCTCTCGTCATCTATCAGGGTACTCGCATTAGGCTCCGTCTTGAGATTGGCAATATTACCGCGGATCTGACGGATATTTTCCAGTAGCAAATCCATACCCAACAGGTAATCAAGATTTTCAAAACGTTGCTTATCGAAAATACGCTCGGAATATACCGGCAGGTTAGGCTTTAGCACGCCTTGTTCGACAATGGCACGGGATGCCCAGGTTTTCGGAATATCCAACAGCACTTTCTGCGCAACATCAGGGGTCAGACTACGTGACTGCGGCAAGAGCATGGTGATGATTACAGCACCGCTACGGGCAGCCTGCAATTCGGCAAGCATTTGCTTCTGCAGGTCTGCAATATCTGCCGGGGTGAGCTTCTTGTCTGCCAACAGGCCATCGTATTTCGCACGAATCAGTGCGTAGTTAGGCGCATAGGACTGAATATTCACGCTACGGCGGAATTCATCCAGATCCAAGCCAAAGTCTTCCAGACCATTTTGGCGATAGACACGGTTCAACACGGTTGGGCTGGTGATATCGCTGATCAGGAAGGGCGAGCCATTGGGGAACTCTCCGCTACGCAGGCCCTCGAAGGTGAGGTCGAATACTTGGCTATAGCGCACCGTTTTGTTGCTGAGCAGGTAGCTAACGCCGATGTAGCACACGAACAGAGCCAGCACGACCAGTACGGCCTTGACCACGATCACGCGGGTGGCCCAGATGCGCAGCATCAGCTCGCCGAGGTCAATTTCATCGCTATTGCGCTGAACGGACGGATTGGGGGTTTGTGGACTTGAACTCACAACAACTCCATTTCAGTGGTGCGCCAATACGGCACTGGTTGACTTCAATTCAATCACTCGTTGCGACGTAACTCGGGCTGCCCGGGTTACAGCTATCGCCTGGCGGTTGACGCTGGATAGTAGAGGATGCTCGCCCGTAAGCCGATACCTTCTATCGGGAATAGTTAACGATTGCCTGTTACTTCGTTCATGGCAGCGCTTATAGCCTTGAGGAAGGGCTGTACCAGATACATTCATGACTGCCGTTGCGCCCCGGTGGAAATATGAACGGGCAATTCACGCCCCTCATAACGAGCCAATAACTGCTGCTGCAGGGCCCGCTGTGCCAACAGTTCGCCGTGTACCAGATGAATTTCACTCGGCCAGCGCCGCATGCCTATGACGAAACGCACCAGGCCTTGCTGATCGGCATGAGCTGAGTAGCCACCCAATGTATGAACCTTGGCCTTGATGGGATAGCGCTGCCCGTCTAACTGCAGATAACCGCCGCTTGGGCCGTATTGCTGGATCTGCCGGCCCGGCGTCCCTTCGGCCTGATAGCCAACGAAGAGTACATTGTGCCTTGGATCGTGGAGCATGCCTTTCAGGTAGTTGATGATACGTCCGCCGCTGCACATGCCATTGCCCGCAATAACGATGGCTGGCTGACCGGTGTGAGCCAGGCGATTGAGCATCGCCTGGTGAGCGGCATGGCTATCTACCGTTAGTAGGTTCTCGAACGCCAGGGGGCGGCGACCGCTGCTCACTCGCGCGAGCGCTTCTGTATCCCAGTAGGGTTTGAGCTCGCGGTAGACCTGAGTAAAACGACTGGCGAGAGGCGAGTCCAAAATGATGGGAAGATTGGCCCAGTCGAGGTGCTTGCCCCCCGCCGCCCCTTCAACACGGCTTTTGGCTTTCTGATGAAGGATGTCTTCGATTTCGTAAAGCAGCTCTTGGGTCCGGCCGATGCTGAATGCCGGTATCAGGACGGTCCCTTGATCTGACAGCGCCTCTTCCAATACACGCTCCAAGCGCATGCGGCGATTGCGCCGATCTTCGTGCAGGCGATCACCGTAGGTGCTTTCGAGTACCAGAATATCTGCGCCATACGGCGGTTTGGGTGCCGGTAGGATGGGTGAATACGGAGCACCTAAGTCCCCGGAAAAGACGAGACGCTTGCTCTCGCCGCTATCGGGGTAGCGAAGGTCCACTTCAGCGTATACCGAGCCCAATATGTGCCCTGCCCTTTGCAGGCGAACCCGAGCATTCAGGGAAGGGCTGTCGATCAAGCTAAACCAGGTGTTGTAGGCAATGGCCGTAACCCGTTGCTCGATGAGTTTTATGTAGCGCTCTACCTGTCGCTGATCGCGGCTTACTCCGAGTTTGAAAGCATCTTCAAGAACGATGGGCAAAAGCCGAGCGGTTGGCTCGCTACATAGGATGGGGCCATCGAATCCGGCAGCTAGCAGGTAGGGAATACGCCCGACGTGATCGATGTGGGCATGAGTAACGAGTAGGGCTGTAATACCCTGGAGGGGAAAATCGATGGCTAGTTTGCTGGTAGCTGTTTGGCCATCTGGGGAGGTCTCCGCTCCCTGAAATAAACCACAGTCAATGAGGAGGCTCGCGTTGACGTCCATCATGAGTTGATGGCAAGAGCCAGTAACACCCGAGCCGGCGCCATGGTGGATGATGGTTGGATATCGCACAAGTCAATCCCTTAACAGCGGCGAACACTAGAAACTCCATGCCCCAGCAAGACAGGGAACCATACCTGATGCGCCTACCAGCAGAGCGAGAAACGACGCACAGAATAACACTGACGCGACAGAGTTGGCATTTTGCCCATTCTTTCCGGGGAACGAAAGAAAAAATGGCGCCATGTAGTCGACTTAAAACATCTGCAAAGCCTTACTCGTCCTCATTAACCCGGTCACGCAGCTCCTTGCCAGGCTTGAAATGCGGCACGAACTTGCCGTCCAGACGCACCGACTGGCCGGTTTTAGGGTTACGACCAACGCGCGGTGCGCGGTAGTGCAGCGAGAAGCTGCCGAAGCCGCGAATTTCGATGCGATCTCCGGTGGACAGTGCCTGGGACATTTGCTCCAGCATCGTCTTGATAGCCAACTCGACATCCTTGGAGGACAGCTGACCCTGATGAGTGACAATTCTTTCGATCAACTCCGACTTGGTCATGGTTTTCCCTTCTTTTTCAAGCGGCTAGAAGACTCGACGGTTTGGTTTTAGCACGCTGATCAGCTTTTGAACAGCCTAAAAAACAAGGTGTTAGCGAGTTTTGCAGTTAGTTGTGATAACGGGGCTTTGTGTAGGAACCCCGCCTTGAGGCGAAGCTTCTGGGTATGGGTTCGATATTGCGGGATGGCCACCATTCGCTGCGGGGCGCAGCTCCTACAAGTGACGCGTTGTTTGATGGATTGGTAAAAACGAAAAAGGCGACCCGAGGGTCGCCCTTTTCCTGAATGGATTAACCGAACTTAGTTCTGTTTTTCCATTTGAGCACGGAGCAGATCACCAATGGTGGTCGGGCCGGCGCTTTCAACGTCTTGCTTGTTACGCAGCTCCTTCATCGCGTCCTTCTCGTCTTCAACGTCTTTCGACTTGACGGACAGGCTGATGACGCGGGACTTGCGGTCGACGCTGATGATCTTGGCTTCTACTTCGTCGCCTTCTTTCAGGACGTTGCGCGCGTCTTCAACGCGGTCACGGCTGATTTCGGAGGCTTTCAGAGTAGCTTCGATCTCGTTGCCCAGGTCGATGATGGCGCCCTTGGCGTCTACTTCTTTCACAACGCCACGGACGATGGTGCCCTTGTCGTTGATGGAGACGTAGTTGCTGAACGGATCGTCTTCCAGTTGCTTGATGCCCAGGGAGATGCGCTCGCGCTCCGGGTCAACCGACAGGATGACGGTCTCCAGCTCGTCGCCCTTCTTGAAGCGACGCACGGCTTCTTCGCCGGCTTCGTTCCAGGAGATGTCGGACAGGTGAACCAGGCCGTCGATGCCGCCGTCCAGACCAATGAAGATACCGAAATCGGTGATCGACTTGATGGTGCCGGAGATCTTGTCACCCTTGTTGAACTGACCGGAGAAGTCTTCCCACGGGTTGGTCTTGCACTGCTTGATACCCAGGGAGATACGACGACGCTCTTCGTCGATGTCCAGAACCATGACTTCCACTTCGTCGCCGACGTTAACGACTTTCGACGGGTGGATGTTCTTGTTGGTCCAGTCCATTTCGGAAACGTGTACCAGGCCTTCCACGCCCTCTTCCAGCTCGGCGAAGCAGCCGTAGTCGGTGAGGTTGGTGACACGGGCAACAACGCGGGTGTTTTCCGGGTAACGAGCCTTGATGGCAACCCATGGGTCTTCGCCCAGTTGCTTCAGGCCCAGGGATACGCGGTTACGCTCGCGATCGTACTTCAGAACCTTGACGTCGATCTCGTCGCCAACGTTGACGATCTCGGACGGGTGCTTGATGCGCTTCCAAGCCATATCGGTGATGTGCAGCAGACCATCTACGCCGCCCAGGTCAACGAACGCACCGTAGTCGGTAAGGTTCTTGACGATACCTTTGACTTGTTGGCCTTCCTGCAGGGATTCCAGCAGAGCTTCGCGCTCGGCGCTGTTCTCGGCTTCCAGGACACTGCGACGGGAAACGACAACGTTGTTGCGCTTCTGGTCGAGCTTGATGACCTTGAATTCCAGCTCTTTGCCTTCCAGGTGAGTGGTATCACGCACCGGACGGACGTCAACCAGGGAACCCGGCAGGAACGCGCGGATGCCGTTGACGTCAACAGTGAAGCCGCCTTTGACTTTACCGTTGATAACGCCTTTGACCACTTCTTCAGCGTTGAACGCAGCTTCCAGAACCAGCCAGGATTCAGCGCGCTTGGCTTTCTCGCGGGACAGCTTGGTTTCACCGAAGCCATCTTCAACCGCGTCCAGCGCAACGTGGACTTCGTCACCGACCTTGATGGTCAGCTCGCCTTGTTCGTTGAAGAACTGGTCGAGCGGGATGACGCCCTCGGACTTCAGACCGGCGTGAACGGTAACCCAGTCACCGTCGATGTCGACCACGATGCCGGTGATGATGGCACCCGGCTGCATGTCGAGGGATTTCAGGCTTTCTTCAAATAGTTCTGCAAAGCTTTCGCTCATGTTGATTCCTGTTGATCAAGGGCGGGGATTCGCCCAAACCACACTCCAGACAATGTGGGTTCGTTCATATAAAAAGAGGCCTGCGGGACAGGGACTGGGTCTCCCGCATGCCTCCTTGCGGATTACTCGGTTTAAGGCAACCGATAATCCTTAACCGGCGAGATCGCGATCAGCGACCTCGCGCAGAATTCGTTCCAGCACTTGCTCGATGGAAAGCTCGGTGGAATCCAGCAGGATTGCGTCGGCTGCCGGCTTGAGCGGAGCCACCGCACGCTGGGTGTCACGCTCGTCGCGCGCCCGTATCTCGTCGAGAAGACTCGCGAGATTAACATCATCACCCTTATCCTTCAACTGCAGGTAACGACGACGCGCACGTTCCTCGGCGCTGGCAGTCAGGAAAACCTTGAGTGGCGCATCGGTAAACACCACCGTACCCATGTCGCGACCATCGGCGACCAGCCCCGGCATTTCCTGGAACGCGCGCTGACGTTGCAGCAGTGCGTCGCGCACGGCCGGCAACGAAGCAACCATGGAAGCCCCTGCCCCTACCCGCTCGTTACGGATGGCGTCGGTCACTTCCTCGCCTTCGAGGATGATGCGCTTGTCGATGAACTGCACGTCCAGATGCGCTGCCAGTTGCTTGAGCGCCTCTTCATTGGTCAGGTCGATACCATGATTGCCGGCAGCGAAGGCCAGCAAGCGATACAACGCACCGGAGTCGAGCAGGTTCCAGCCCAGTTGCTTGGCCAGCAGGGCGCAGAGCGTGCCTTTGCCAGAACCACTCGGCCCATCGACGGTGATTACCGGGGCGCTCATGCCTTGTCCTCTTCGGCAACCTTGATACCGACTTCGGCCGCCAGGGCCAGGAAGTTGGGGAAGGAGGTGGCGACGTTGGCGCAGTCGTGGATGCGGATCGGCGCACTGGCGCGCAGCGAGGCGACGCTGAAGGACATGGCAATACGGTGATCGCCATGCGCCCAGACCTCGCCACCACCGAAGGCGCCGCCTTCGATGACGATGCCGTCTGGCGTCGGCTCGGCTTTGACGCCCAGAGCGATCAGGCCGTCAGCCATGACCTGGATGCGATCGGACTCCTTGACCCGCAGTTCTTCGGCGCCGCGCAATACAGTACGGCCCTCGGCACAGGCCGCAGCCACGAACAGCACTGGGAACTCGTCGATGGCCAGCGGCACCAGATTCTCCGGGATTTCGATCCCCTTGAGTTTCGCCGCACGCACGCGAATGTCGGCTACCGGCTCACCGCCGACTTCACGCTGGTTTTCCAGGGTGATGTCGCCGCCCATCAGCTTGAGAATGTCGATCACGCCGGTACGCGTCGGGTTGATGCCCACATGCTCCAGTACCAGTTCAGAACCTTCGGCAATGCTCGCAGCGACCAGGAAGAAGGCCGCCGAGGAAATGTCGGCCGGCACTTCGATACGGGTTGCGCTGAGTTTGTGGCCGGACTCGACGCTGGCAGTGCTGCCCTCGACGCTGACCGGATAACCGAAGCCGCGCAGCATGCGCTCGGTATGATCACGAGTCGGTGCTGGCTCGGTCACGGAGGTCTTGCCTTCGGCATAAAGACCAGCGAGCAGCAGGCAGGACTTGACCTGGGCGCTGGCCATCGGCATTTCGTAGTTCATGCCATTGAGGCGCTGACCGCCTCGGATGGTCAACGGCGGACGGCCTTCCGGGCCGGTCTCTATCACTGCGCCCATTTCACGCAGCGGCTTGGCAACGCGATTCATCGGACGCTTGGACAGCGAGGCATCGCCCGTCAGGGTGGTATCGAACGACTGCGCAGCCAGCAGACCCGAGAGCAGTCGCATCGAGGTACCGGAGTTCCCCATATACAAAGGGCCGGCTGGCGCTTTCAGACCATTGAGGCCGACGCCATGAATGGTCACGCGACCGTGATGCGGACCTTCGATCACCACGCCCATATCGCGGAAGGCCTGCAGCGTAGCCAGAGCATCTTCACCCTCGAGGAAACCTTCGACCTCGGTAGTGCCTTCGGCCAGCGAGCCGAGCATGATCGAACGGTGCGAGATGGACTTGTCACCCGGTACACGAATACGCCCGGACAGGCTGCTACCAGGTTTTGCCAGGAAAATCAGATCGGTCGAGTGCATAGCGTCCACATAGGCCCTGCGGGCCAGAATTTTACTGAAATGTTCGCGGGCAACGCGGGCACGCGTGAACACGCCCAATAGTTGATGCCCATCCCCGGCGTCGACCGCGTCGCGCAGGGCGTCGAGGTCGTCGCGAAATACGTCCAGCGTACGCAGCACTGCCTCACGGTTGGCGAGGAAGATATCGTGCCACATCACCGGATCACTGCCGGCGATCCGCGTGAAATCGCGAAAACCACCAGCGGCATAACGGAAAATCTCCAGGTTCTCGCTGCGCTTTGCCAGCGAGTCGACCAGGGTAAAGGCCAGCAGATGCGGCAAGTGACTGGTGGCGGCCAGCACCTGATCATGGTGCTCCACCTCCATAGCCTCGACATCAGCCCCCAGCTCGCGCCATAGCCCTTCGACCAGCGCCAAAGCGGCCTCATCACTGTATTCGCACGGAGTGAGAATGACCTTGTGACGGCGGAACAGCTCGGCGTTGGCAGCCTCCACCCCACTCTGCTCGGACCCCGCAATGGGATGGCCGGGCACCAGACGCACTGCCTTTCCAGCAAACGCCAGGCGCGCCGCGCGCACGACATTGCCCTTGGCGCTACCGACGTCGGTCAGCACGGCATTGCCAAGATCCAGCGCAGCCAGTTGAGCAAGCACCTTCTCCATGGCCAGGATAGGCACTGCCAACTGAATGACCTCGGCCCCCTGACAGGCGGCAGCCAGATCACTCTCGCAGCGATCGACAACGCCCAACTGCACTGCCAGGCGACGCGATTCGGCATCCAGATCGACCCCCACCACTTCCCTGCACAGACCACGTTCACGCAGGCCCTTGGCGAAGGAGCCACCGATCAGGCCGAGGCCGACCACCACCAGGCGGCCGATCTTAGGGGTAATCGATTGCACTGCAGTGACAGTCACGCCGACAGCACCTTCGCCAGGGCCTCAAGGAAGCGTGCGTTCTCTTGCGGCAGGCCGATGGAGACACGCAGGAAATTCGGCATGCGGTAACCGGCCATCGGTCGCACGATCACCCCTTCACGCAGCAGCGCCTGGTTGATCGCGGCGGTATCCCGGCCAAAATCGACGGCGATGAAGTTGGCCTTGGAGGCAATCCAGCTCAGCCCCAGAACCCGCAAACCTTCTTCCAGCTGCTGCATGCCGGCATCGTTTAGGCGACGGCTTTCAGCCAGGTAGTCGGCATCACTCAGCGCCGCGCAGGCAGCTGCCAGCGCGAGGCTGTTGACGTTGAACGGCTGGCGTACGCGGTTGAGTACGTCGGCGATAGCCGGCGAGCTGATGGCATAGCCGACGCGCAGCGAGGCCAGACCGTAGGCCTTGGAGAAGGTGCGCGAGACCAGCAGGTTCGGGTAGCGCGCCAGGTAATCCAGACCGTCCGGCAATTCGTCGCCTTCGGCGTACTCGATATAGGCTTCATCCAGCACCACCAGCACCGACTTCGGCACCTTGGCCAGGAAGGTTTCCAGCGCATCCGGCCCGAACCAGGTACCGGTCGGGTTGTTGGGGTTGGCGATGAAGACGACGCGGGTGTTGTCGTCGATGGCGGCAAGCATGGCCTGCAAATCGTGACCGTAATCCTTGGCCGGCACGATCTTGCCCTGGGCGCCGACTGCCTGGGTGGCAATGGGGTAAACCGCGAAGGCGTAGTCACTGAACACAGCGTTGAGGCCAGGCGCAAGGTAGGCGCGAGCAACCAGCTCAAGGATGTCGTTGGAGCCATTACCCAGCGTCACCTGCGCAGCGTCGACACCGTAGCGGGCAGCCAGCGCAGTCTTGAGGGTGAAGCCATTGCCATCAGGGTAGCGGGTCAGTTCGTCCAGTTCGGCGCGAATCGCTGCCAGCACCCTGGCACTGGGGCCGAGCGGGTTTTCGTTGCTGGCCAGCTTGACGATACCGGCCGGGTCGAGACCCAGCTCACGGGCCAGCTCATCGACCGGCTTGCCGGGTACGTACGGAGACAGCTTTTGCACCCCTGGCTGGGCCAGGGTCAGGAAATCGCAACTCATTACAAAACCTCATTGTCTCGACCGAGCGCCACAGGCTTCGCAGGAGCAACTTCAATCGCGAACATCGCGGCTAAAGCCGCTCCTACAGGGACGCGGTTTACAGTACCGCCTTCGGATAAGAACCCAGCACCTTCAGCGCCACCGCTTCCTGAGCGAGCTTCTCCAGCACACCCTTGACCAATGGATCGCGGTGGTGGCCGACGAAATCTATGAAGAACACGTAAGTCCACTTGCCGCTGCGCGATGGGCGGGTCTCGATGCGAGTCAGGTCGATACCGTTGTTATGGAACGGCACCAATAGCTCATGCAGAGCACCCGGCTTGTTGCGCATCGAGACGATGATCGAGGTCTTGTCATCACCGGTCGGCGGCACTTCCTGGCTGCCGATGATGAGAAAACGCGTGGAGTTGTCCGGGCGATCCTCGATCTTTTCCGCCAGCTTGGTCAGACCATACAGGTTGGCCGCCATGTCGCCGGCAATCGCCGCACTGTTCCACTCGCTCTTCACTCGCTTGGCAGCGTCAGCGTTGCTGGAAACAGCCACGCGCTCGACGTTCGGGTAGTGCGCGTCCAGCCACTTGCGGCACTGCGCTAGCGACTGGGCATGGGAGTAGATGCGGGTAATCTTGTCGGTCTTGGTGGTTTCACCGACCAGCAGATGGTGGTGAATACGTAGCTCCACCTCACCACAGATGACCATGTCGTGCTCGAGGAAGCTGTCCAGCGTGTGGTTGATCGCGCCCTCGGTAGAGTTTTCCACCGGCACCACACCGAAATTCACCGCACCGGCAGCCACTTCACGGAACACTTCGTCGATGGCAGCCATTGGTACGCTGACCACAGCATGACCAAAGTGCTTCATTGCCGCCGCCTGGCTGAACGTGCCTTCCGGGCCTAGATAGGCGACTTTAAGCGGGTTTTCCAGAGCCAGGCAGGAGGACATGATTTCGCGGAACAACCGCGCCATTTCCTCATTGCCCAGCGGCCCCTGGTTGCGCTCCATCACGCGCTTGAGCACCTGAGCTTCGCGCTCGGGACGGTAGAAGACCGGCGATTCGCCTTCCTTCAGCTCCTTCATCTTCACGCGGGCGACTTCTTCGGCGCAGCGCGCGCGGTCGCTGATCAGCTCGAGAATGCGCTCGTCGAGGTTGTCGATACGTACGCGCAGCGCTTGCAGTTCCTGCTCGGAGATTACATCCGTCATTAGGCATGCTCCTTCTCGAACTCGGCCATATAGGCCACCAACGCCTCGACCGCATCCATACCCACCGCGTTGTAGATGGAGGCACGCATGCCGCCGACCGAGCGATGCCCTTTCAGGTTGAGCAGGCCGCGCTCATCGGCGCCGGCCAGGAAGGCCTTGTCCAGCTTCTCGTCGGCCAGGCGGAACGGCACGTTCATCCAGGAGCGCGCGTTGTGGGCGATGGGATTGCTGTAGAAGTCGCTGTCGTCGATGGCCTTGTACAGCAGGTCCTTCTTGGCGCGGTTGATGCGCTCCATCGCCTCGACGCCGCCCTGCTCCTTCAGCCACTGGAAGACCAGGCCGGAGAGGTACCAGGAATAGGTCGCCGGGGTGTTGTACATCGAACCGTTATCGGCGGAGATCTTGTAGTCGAGCATGGTCGGGCAGCTGGAACGGGCGCGACCGAGCAGGTCTTCACGGACGATCACCACCACCAAACCGCTCGGGCCGATGTTCTTCTGCGCACCGGCGTAGATCAGGCCGAACTGCGACACATCCAGCGAGCGCGAGAGGATGTCCGAAGACATGTCGGCGACCAGCGGGGTATCGCCGACCTGCGGCACCCAGTCGAACTGCAGACCGCCGATGGTCTCGTTGCTGCAGTAATGCACGTAGGCAGCGTCTTTCGACAGCTGCCAGTCGTTCTGACCGGGAATGGCGAAGTAATCATGCGCCTTGGCGCTGGCAGCCACGTTGATGGCGCCATAGCGACGCGCTTCTTCGATGGCCTTCTTCGACCAGATGCCGGTTTCGACGTAGTCGGCCACGCCGTCTTCCGGCAGCAGGTTCAGCGGAATCTCGGCGAACTGCTGGCTGGCACCGCCCTGCAGGAACAGCACCTTGTAGTCATTGGGCACAGCGAGCAGATCACGCAGGTCCTGCTCGGCCTGACTGGCGATGGCCACGTACTCATCGCTGCGATGGCTCATCTCCATCACCGAGAGGCCCTTGCCTTGCCAGTCGAGCATCTCGGCCTGGGCGCGTTGCAGTACAGCGGTCGGCAGCGCGGCCGGGCCGGCGCAGAAGTTAAAAGCTCGCTTGCTCACGTCTGTCTCTCTCAGATTCACAGAACGCCACCACCAGGCGATGGCATGTCCACACTGTCACCGCGCCTATGGGAGGGGCTTTAGCACGATAGTCGCGGCTAAAGCCCCTCCCACGGAGCCCGACTTTATTCCTCGCTGCCTTCCTCGGCGTCGGCGACTGGTGCTTCGGCGCTTTCGGCGACTTCAGTACCCTCTTCGCCTTCGACCAGCTCATCCTCCTCCACCGGGGTAGGCTCCTGCACACGCTCCAGGCCGACCAGCGTCTCGTCCTTGGCCAGCTTGATCAGGGTCACACCCTGAGTGTTACGGCCGGAGCTGGAGACTTCGTCGACACGGGTGCGCACCAGGGTGCCCTGGTCGGAAATCAGCATGATTTCCTCGCCGTCCTGCACCTGGATGGCACCAACCAGCTTGCCGTTACGCTCGCTGGTGACCATGGCGATCACGCCCTGGCCGCCACGACCGCGACGCGGGAACTTGCCCAGGCCGGTGCGCTTGCCGAAGCCGCGCTCGGAAGCGGTGAGAATCTGCGCACCGGACTCCGGAATCAGCATGGAGATCAGTTGCTGATCCTTGCCCAGGCGCATACCGCGCACACCGCGCGCGGTGCGCCCCATAGTGCGCACCTTGCTCTCGGCGAAGCGCAGCACCTTGCCGGCGTCGGAGAACAACATGACTTCCTTGGCACCATCAGTGATGGCGGCGGCAATAAGGGTGTCACCCTCTTCCAGCTTCAGGGCGATCAGACCGGCGCTGCGCGGACGGCTGAACTGCACCAGCGGGGTCTTCTTCACGGTACCGAAGGCGGTGGCCATGAAGATGAAGGCGCCAGTCGGTTCCGCGACCAGTTCTGGGGTTTCGCCCTCGACTTCTTCGACTTCCTCGACCTCGACCACCTCGGTGGCTTCGCCTTCGATCACCACACCTTCATCATCAAGATCTTCGTCTGCGCCGGCGCTCTGCTGCAGCGCTTCGAGGTCGATTTGCAGCATCGCGGTGATGCGCTCGCCCTCGTCCAACGGCAGCAGGTTGACCAGCGGACGACCACGCGCAGCACGCGAGGCCTCGGGGATTTCGAAGGTACGCAGCCAGTACACCTTACCCTTGCTGGAGAACAGCAGCAGGGTCGCGTGACTGTTGGCGACCAGCAGGTGCTCGACGTAGTCCTCGTCCTTCACACCAGTGGCCGATTTGCCCTTGCCACCGCGACGCTGCGCCTCGTAGGCCGCCAGCGGCTGGCTCTTGGCGTAGCCGCCGTGGGAAATGGTGACGACACGCTCTTCTTCGGTGATCAGATCGGCAATGGTCAGGTCCAGACGCGAGGCGACGATCTCGGTACGACGGGCATCACCGAACTCGGCCTTGACCTTCTCCAGCTCCTCGCGGATGACTTCCATCAAGCGCTCGGGGTTGGTCAGGATGCGGATCAGCTCGCCGATCAGGTTGAGAATTTCCTGGTACTCGGCCAGCAGCTTCTCGTGCTCCAGGCCGGTCAGGCGGTGCAGGCGCAATTCGAGGATGGCCTGAGCCTGCTCCGGCGACAGGTAGTACTTGCCGTCACGTAGACCGTATTGCGCATCCAACCCTTCCGGGCGGCAGGAGTCGGCGCCCGCGCGCTCGACCATGGCTTCCACCGCACTGGATTCCCAGGCGGTGGCGATCAGGCGCTCCTTGGCTTCGGCCGGCGTCGGCGAGGCCTTGATCAGCTCGATCACCGGATCGATGTTCGACAGGGCTACCGCCTGGCCTTCGAGGATGTGGCCGCGCTCACGCGCCTTGCGCAGCTCGTAAACGGTACGGCGCGTCACCACTTCACGGCGGTGACGGATGAACACCTCAAGCATGTCCTTGAGGTTCATGATCTTCGGCTGACCGTCGACCAGCGCCACAACGTTGATGCCGAACACGCTCTGCATCTGGGTCTGGGCGTACAGGTTGTTCAGCACCACGTCCGGCACTTCACCACGACGCAGTTCGATCACCACGCGCATCCCGTCCTTGTCGGACTCGTCACGCAGCTCGGTGATGCCTTCGATCTTCTTCTCTTTGACCAGCTCGGCGATCTTCTCGATCAGACGCGCCTTGTTCAGCTGGTACGGCAGCTCGGTGACCACCAACTGCTGGCGACCGCCGACCTTGTCGATGTCCTCGACCTCGACGCGAGCGCGGATATAGATGCGCCCACGGCCGGTACGATAGGCCTCGATGATGCCGGCACGGCCGTTGATGATGCCCGCAGTGGGGAAATCAGGGCCGGGGATGTACTGCATCAGGTCATCGACGGTCAGCTCGGCATTGTCCATCAGCGCCAGGCAGCCGTCGATCACCTCGGTGAGGTTGTGCGGCGGGATGTTGGTGGCCATGCCCACGGCGATACCGGACGAGCCGTTGACCAGCAGGTTCGGCACCTTGGTCGGCATGACAGCAGGGATCTGCTCGGTGCCGTCGTAGTTGGGCACCCAGTCGACGGTTTCTTTTTCCAGGTCGGCCAGCAGCTCGTGGGCCAGTTTGGTCATGCGCACTTCGGTGTATCGCATGGCCGCGGCGTTGTCGCCATCCACCGAACCGAAGTTGCCCTGACCGTCGACCAGCAGGTAGCGCAGGGAGAAGTCCTGCGCCATACGCACGATGGTGTCGTACACCGCGGTGTCGCCGTGCGGGTGGTATTTACCGATCACGTCACCGACCACACGGGCGGATTTCTTGTAGGGCTTGTTCCAGTCGTTGCCCAGCTCGCTCATGGCGTAGAGCACACGACGGTGTACCGGCTTCAAGCCATCGCGCGCATCCGGCAGCGCACGCCCGACGATCACGCTCATCGCGTAGTCGAGGTAGGACTGTTTCAGCTCGTCTTCGATATTGACCGGGAGGATTTCTTTGGCCAGTTCGCCCATGAGAAGCCTGGTTCCTTTTTCTGGTGAAACTCCGCGTCATTCTTCCTGAACGCCATGGAGCTCGTCGCGATAGCCTCAGGCCATCAGCGACTCACGACAAATCAACGAGTTATGTCACGATTCGATGCAGTGAAGGAGGCTGTAGTCAGCCCCCTTGAAAACTGCCGGAGATTACCACAAAGCGTGCTACACACCTACCCCGCGACGGCGCGCGCATGGCAGGTTCAATGCAGGCGCTTGCGGCACATCAACTGCGCCAGCTTGGCGCTATCTGGACGTTCGATCACGCCCTTCTCGGTCACGATGTAGTCAACCAGATCAGCCGGCGTCACATCGAACACCGGATTGACGGCATGCACATCGGCCGCGACTCGATGCCCCGCCACCTCCAGCAACTCAAGACCATCGCGCTCTTCAAGCAAGATGTCCTCGCCGCTTTCCAGATTCATGTCGATGGTCGAACTCGGCGCCACCACCATCAGCCGCACGCCGTGGTGCATGGCGTTGACCGCCAGCTGATAAGTGCCGATCTTGTTGGCCACGTCACCGTTGGCGGTGATGCGATCAGCACCGACGATGACCCAGGTGATGCCCTTGGTCTTCATCAGGTGAGCCGCCGCTGCATCGGCATTGAGCGTGACCGGCACGCCGTCACCCGCCAATTCCCAGGCCGTCAGTCGCGCTCCCTGCAGCCAGGGGCGGGTTTCATCGACATAGACCTGCTCGACCAAACCTTCCAGATACGCCGCACGGATCACCCCGAGCGCGGTGCCAAAGCCGCCGGTTGCCAGGGCACCGGCATTGCAGTGCGTCAGCAGCACTTGCGGATTGCCCTGATGCTTGCGAATCAGCTCCATGCCCAACTGCGCCATGGTCAGGTTGGCCTCACGGTCACTGAGGTGAATCCCCACCGCCTCAGCCTCCAGTAGCGCCAGGATGTCGTCGCCATCCTTGAGTCTTGCCAGGCGTTCACGCATGCGCTGCAGAGCCCAGAACAGGTTCACCGCAGTCGGGCGCGAGCGCTCGAGATAGGCAAAATCGGCCTCCAACGCCTCACGCCAGTCACCACCGGCTTGTAGCCGAGCACGGACACCCAGCACCAGCCCATAGGCAGCAGCGATGCCAATAGCCGGCGCACCACGCACCACCATGTCGCGAATCGCATCGGCCACCTCGGCGGCAGAGTCGAAACGCAGCCAGGTCTGCTGATGCGGCAGCAGGCGCTGATCGAGCAGATGCAACGCACCATCGCGCCACTCGATTGCCTGAACCTTCTCCACCGCCAGCAATTGCTCGCGCATCGCGCACTCCATCTGTCACCGCCAAAAAATCGCGGATTATACGCAGACCAACTGGCACCAGCCGAACTATCCGGCACGCCCCACGACTTCAAGCCAGGTGCGTTCATCTATACACTGGCGACCTTCCCTGCATCGATCAAGCCAGACGGACGCCCTCATGCCCGAATCTCCTCTCGACCTGTTGCTGCTGCCCACCTGGCTGGTGCCCGTGGAACCAGCCGGGGTCGTGCTGCGCGATCATGGCCTGGGAATCCGCGACGGGCAGATCGCACTTATCGCGCCACGTGCAGAGGCACTGCGTCACCCAGTAAAGGAGGTGCGCGAACTGCCTCAGTGCCTGCTCGCGCCGGGGCTGATCAACGCCCATGGCCACGCAGCAATGTCCCTGCTGCGCGGCATTGCCGACGACCTGCCACTGATGACCTGGCTGCACGAGCACATCTGGCCCGCCGAGGGTAAGTGGGTCGATGAGGATTTCGTCCGCGACGGTACTGACCTGGCCATCGCCGAACAGATCAAGGGCGGCATCAGTTGCTTCTCCGACATGTACTTCTACCCGCAGACCGCCGCTGAACGCGTGCACAACGCCGGCATGCGCGCGCAGATCACCGTTCCCGTGCTGGACTTCCCGGTACCCGGCGCACTCAATGCCGCCGAAGCCCTACGCACGGGCCTGCAACTGTTCGATGACCTCAAGCAGCACCCACGCATCCGCATCGCTTTCGGCCCCCACGCGCCCTACACGGTCAGCGACGACAAGCTGGAACAGATTCGCGTACTGGCTGACGAGCTGGATGCCGGCATTCATATGCACGTGCACGAAACCGCCCAGGAAGTGGCCGAAGCCGTCGCCAAGCACGGCGAACGCCCGCTGGCCCGCCTGGCCCGCCTCGGCCTGCTCGGCCCGCGTTTCCAGGCAGTGCACATGACGCAGATCGATGACGAGGATCTGGCACTGCTGGTGGAGCACAACTGCAGCATCGTGCACTGCCCTGAATCCAACCTCAAACTGGCCAGCGGCTTCTGTCCAGTCGAGCGCTTGTGGCTGGCCGGCGTCAACGTCGCCATCGGCACCGATGGCGCCGCCAGCAACAACGACCTCGACCTGCTCGGCGAAACCCGTACCGCCGCCCTGCTGGCCAAGGCCGTCGCTGGCTCCGCCACCGCACTGAACGCTCACAGCGCCTTGCGCATGGCTACCTTGAATGGCGCGCGCGCACTGGGACTGGAAACACAGACCGGCTCGCTGGAACTGGGCAAGCTGGCCGACGTGGTCGCCTTCGACCTTTCCGGCCTGGCCCAGCAACCGATCTACGACCCGGTATCGCAGCTGATCTACGCCAGCGGCCGCGACTGCGTGAAGCATTTGTGGGTTGGCGGCAAGCAACTGCTGGAAGACGGCCGCCTGACGCGCATGGACGAAAGCGAGCTGATCGCCAAGGCCAGGGAATGGGGAGCCAGAATTGCCAGCAAGTAACACTGCTTATCCTCCCCTCTCCCGCTTGCGGGAGAGGGGCTGGGGGAGAGGGCCAGGAAACACTGAGCTATTCGCCTGGCCCTCTCCCCAACCCTCTCCCATAAATGGGAGAGGGGGCAGACCGAGTATCAACGAAATAAATGAGCAGCGGATAAACCTTGGGCGCGACAACATTCCCAAACCACTGCGACAAACTGACATACATTGAACGAATCCGCGCCGCCCCACGCCCGTTCTTAAACTGGCAACATAGCGGCGATACGCTTTCCATGCTTTGAATAGAGATGCTTATGAGCAACGTCGACCGCGCCGAAATCGCCAAATTCGAGGCCCTGGCACACCGCTGGTGGGACCGCGAGAGCGAGTTCAAACCCCTGCACGACATCAACCCGCTGCGGGTCAACTGGATCGACGAGCGCGTCGGTCTGGCCGGCAAACGCGTTCTCGACGTCGGCTGCGGCGGCGGCATTCTCAGTGAGGCCATGGCCCAGCGCGGCGCCACGGTGACGGGCATCGACATGGGTGAAGCGCCGCTGTCGGTCGCCAGGCTGCACCAACTGGAATCCGGCGTGGAAGTCGACTACCGGCAGATCACCGCGGAAGCCCTGGCCGAGGAAATGCCAGGCCAGTTCGACGTCGTCACCTGCCTGGAGATGCTCGAGCACGTACCCGATCCCTCCTCGGTGATCCGCGCCTGCTACACGCTGGTAAAGCCGGGCGGCCAGGTGTTCTTCTCCACCATCAACCGCAACCCCAAGGCGTACCTGTTCGCGGTGATCGGCGCCGAATACATCCTGCGCCTGCTGCCGCGCGGCACCCACGACTTCAAGAAATTCATTCGCCCCTCCGAGCTCGGTGCCTGGAGCCGCGCAGCCGGACTGGAGGTCAAGGACATCATCGGTCTGACCTACAACCCGCTGACCAAACACTACAAGCTGGAAGCTGACGTCGACGTCAACTACATGATCCAGACGCTGCGCAAGGAGTAGAACGCATGCGTTTGAAAGCAGTTCTTTTCGACATGGACGGCACCCTGCTCGATTCGGCGCCGGACTTCATCGCCATCACCCAGGCCATGCGCGCGGCCCGTGGCCTGCCGCCAGTGGCAGACAAGGCGATTCGTGACCAGGTCTCCGGCGGCGCTCGCGCCATGGTCGCCTGCGCTTTCGATGAAGACCCGGACTCGGCCGCCTTCGAAACCCTGCGCCAGGAGTTTCTGGAGCGTTACCAGCAACACTGCGCCGTCCTCACCCGCCCGTTCGACGGCATCGAAGCCCTGCTCGACGACATCGAGCAGGCGCGTCTGCTGTGGGGCGTCGCCACCAACAAGCCGGTGCGCTACGCCGAACCGATCATGCAGGGTCTGAACCTGGCCCAGCGCTCGGCAGTGCTGGTTTGCCCCGACCACGTGGAGCAGAGCAAACCGGCGCCGGACATGCTGCTGCTCGCCTGCCAGCAGATGGGGGTCAAACCCGAGGAAGTGCTGTTCATCGGCGACGACGCCCGTGACATCGAGTCCGGCCGAGCCGCTGGCTGCCGCACCGCAGCAGTGACCTATGGCTACATCCACCCCGAAGACAACCCGCGCAACTGGGGCGCCGATGTGGTCGTGGATCACCCTCAGGAGCTGCGCGCGGTACTCGATCGCGCCATTTGCAGCTGTTGATCGCGCAGGCCGGGTGAAACCCGGCCACTCTGCCATTGGGCGGGCTTCGCCCGCCCTACCCTTAGAGCCCTTCGAAGGATTCTCACATGTTCGACTACACCGCCCGCCCAGACCTGCTCAAGGATCGCGTCATCCTGATCACCGGTGCCGGCCGCGGTATCGGCGCCGCAGCCGCCAAGAGCTTTGCCGCCCATGGCGCCACGGTTCTGCTGCTGGGCAAGACCGAAGCCAACCTGAGCCAGGTTTACGACGAGATCGAGGCTGCCGGTCATCCACAACCAGTGGTGATCCCCTTCAATCTGGAAACTGCCCTGCCGCATCAGTACGACGAGCTGTCGGTGATGATCGAGAACGAATTCGGCCGCCTCGATGGCCTGTTGCACAACGCCTCGATCCTCGGGCCGCGCACGCCGCTGGAGCAGCTCTCCGGCGACAACTTCATGCGTGTGATGCACGTCAACGTCAACGCCATGTTCATGCTCAGCAGCACTCTGCTGCCACTGCTCAAACTGTCGGAGGATGCCTCCGTCGCCTTCACCTCCAGCAGCGTCGGACGCAAGGGTCGCGCGTATTGGGGGGCCTACGCAGTATCGAAATTCGCCACCGAAGGCCTGATGCAGGTCATGGCTGACGAGCTGGACGGCATCGCCAACGTGCGCGCCAACAGCATCAACCCGGGAGCCACCCGCACGGCCATGCGCGCCCAGGCCTATCCAGGGGAGAACCCGGCGACCCGCCCACTGCCGGAAGAGATCATGCCGCTCTACCTCTACCTGATGGGCCCGGACAGCAAGGGTGTCAACGGCCAGGCGTTCGACGCCCAGTGAATGCAGGCCATGGCTCGCTGCCAGTCAGCGAGCCATGGCACGACAAAAATCCGCCGCTATCACTGCCAAGCGGCAGCACATTGCCAGCATCGCCGTCAGGCAACCGGCAGTCCCTTGCCGATCAGCATTTCCAAAACCACCTAAGTGACTGACTTCACAAGACTTTAAGCTCGTCTGAACCACCTGGCACGAAATTCGCTCTAACCCTCTCGTCGCACCACCGCGCCAGAGGTTCAGCTCCATGGTTCCCCCCAGCCAATCCAACACCATCGATTTCGATGCCGCCAAGCTGCAGCGTCTCGGCTTTACCGGCAGTCGTAACCTGCCGCTCAAGCCCGCCAGCCTGGTAGAGCTGCGCCACCAATTGAGCCTGCAACTGCAGACCAGCCTGGACGCGGAACGAATCCTCAATCTGTTCTTCCGCGAAGTACAGCGCCTGGTGCCGCTCGATGCATTGGCTTTCCAGCATCCGTCGCACGACCTGCGCCTCGAGCTGGGCGAGCGCGCGCCTCACTCGGCAGGTTATCGCCTGAGTCATGAGGGGGAATACCTGGGCGAGCTGATTTTCCGCCGCAAGCAACGTTTCTCCGAAGAGGAGCTGATTCAGCTGGAGTCATTGCTGGCCAGCCTATTATTCCCACTGCGCAATGCCTTGCTTTACCGCACCGCCCTGCAAAGCGCATTGCGCGACCCACTGACCGATACCGGCAACCGCATCGCCATGGACCAGGTGCTGCAGCGCGAGGTGGATCTGGCCCGCCGCAATCTGCAACCATTGTCGGTGCTGATGGTCGATATCGACCACTTCAAGAGCATCAACGACAAGCATGGCCACACGCTTGGTGACGATGTGCTGAAAGCGGTCGCGCAGACTCTGAAGAACCAGCTGCGCAATATCGACATGGTCTTTCGCTACGGTGGCGAGGAATTTCTCATCGTGCTTTCCGGCACCAGCCGGGAAAGCGCCGCTCTGGTAGGTGAACGCCTGCGCTTTGCAGTGATGGAATTGCAGTGCCTGGATGCCGGCCACCCCATCGATGTGTCCATCAGTCTGGGGTGTTCCAGCCTGCTGCCCGGCGAGTCGGTGGAAAGCCTGCTACGTCGCGCCGACAACGCGCTGTATATCGCCAAGCGCGAGGGGCGCAATCGTCTGAACATGGCGGGATAACCACGCCTGATAGAGGGCATCCCGCGCAATACCTGTGCGGTGCTGCGCATCGCGTACAACAGGCGATTGCCCTTTGACTTCTACATATTTATCCTGCGCACTTCCAATAGGAGTGCTCAGATATGGACTGTCGCCTACACACTACCTCGTTGAAACAGCTATTTGTCCTGCTCGGTTTCGCCCTTCTAGCAGGCGGCTGCAGCAGCACCTCTCAGCAGAGCGCCCGTTTCTGCGATGACACCGGCTGTTCCGAACGCCCCCTCTCCTCCGTCTCGGCCGACTATCTGAACAAACCGGCCGTGGTCAAAAGCGAAGAAATCCTCAAGCTCGAAGAGGCTGCCGCCAGCGAACCCAAGGCCGCATACGATCTGTCCCTGCGTTACTTTCGAGGCGACGGCGTCCAGCGCAACAGTTATCAGGCTTTACAATGGATGCGCAAGGCAGGCCATGGTGGCCTACTGGAGGCCCAGAAGGCACTGGGCGGCTATTACCTGAGCGGTTTTGAGGAAATGGGCAGCGATCCCCAAGAAGCTGAGAAATGGCTATCGATGGCAGCAGCGCAAGGGGACCAGGAATCTGCCGCGCGTCTGGCAGAAGCCACGGAAGCGAAGAAATCAGAAGCTGAAGACTACCGCTGGCGCAAGCACTGGCGTGAGTACTACCGCGGATACTGGTATCGAGGCTATTCGTACTTCGGCTACTGGCGACAGGGCTATTGGTACTACTACTGACAGCCCTCAACAATAAGTAAGAAAGCTCGGCCAGGGAAGGCAAGGGTGATCCCTACCGTATCTGGCTAAGTGAATGATCATCCGACACGACAACCTATGGAGAAGTGCATTTCATGAACAAGTCTCGCCTCCCATCCAAGCCTCTCAAACTGTTCAGCCTGTGCCTGCTGGGCGCGACTTTGTCCGCCTGTGCTGGCGGCGGCATGATCAGTACCGGCAACCAGTCCACTGCCATGTCCGGATCTGCTGGTGGTAGCACCAGCGTCGGCGCCAACCCGGAACTGGAGCGCTGCGATCGCACCCTGGGAACCATCGCCATCGATGATGGGCGCAATTCCGACTGGTATGGCCAGTTTGGCAGCGCAACCCAAGTCACCAGCATCGAACCACTCCTGCGCCTGGCAGTACAGCAATCCAATTGCTTCGTGATCACCTCCATCGGCAACCAGCAGCTAGACAGCCGTCTGAGCAAGATAACCGACCAGCAGCGCAATTCCGGCGAATACCGTGCCGGCTCCAACCAGCAAAAGGGCCAGCGCGTTGCCGCTGATTACTTCCTAGAACCCAAGATCATCATCGATAACGATTCGGTAGGCGGCGTGGGCTCAGCCATCGGTGGCCTACTGGGCAACAGCGCCGTGGCGGGTCTGGCGGGCGCCTTGCAATCGAAGGCATCGGTAGTAACCCTGTCGCTGTTTGACATTCGCTCCTCGGTACAGATTTCCACCTCCGAAGGCAACGCCACCGCTACCAACTATGGTGCAGCCATGGGCGCCCTCACCAGCAGCGGCGTGGCCGGCGGCCTGGGTGGTTTCTCCCGCACCCCGGAAGGCAAAGCCACCGTGGCAGCGTTCAACGACGCTTGGAACAAGATGATCGTCTCCCTGAAAAACTACAAGGCACAGGAAGTTGAAGGTGGCCTGGGTACCGGTGGCGTCTTGAAGGTCAACTGACCTACATACACCTCCACCAACAAAAACGCCCCGCACAAGCAGTTGTGCGGGGCGTTTTTGTTTGTAAACCGCTTGGGACTATAGATTTCTAGCGCTTGCGCCCGAAGCCCGGCCGTTGACCGTCACCCGCTGGCGGTCGCTTACCCGGGGTAGCCGGACGCGGCTTGCGCGCCGGACGCTCGGACAACTCGACGGCCGGGCGCGGCTGACGCTTCTTCATATCACTCGGTCGTTCGGCGACTGGCGTGCCGCGGTTGTTTTCACGACGCTCGCCACCCTCCTTGCGCGGCGCACGTGGCGTACGCTGCTCGCTATCCTCACGGCGCGGCGCACGGCTCGGGCGGCTGTTCTCTGCGCCAACCTCGTCCTTCGCCGGACGCAACACACGCTTGCCACGCACCTCGACCGGTTTGGCCGATTTGCGCTGCAGGCGGTCGAGCTTCTCGCGGGTCTTTTCCTTCATCGCCGGCAGCGCTTGCGGGGTCAGGCCAACTTCGGCGCTGAGAATGTCCACTTCGCGCTGCTCCATTTCGCGCCAGCGGCCCATAGTCAGCTCGGAGGTCAGGAATACCGGGCCGAAACGCACGCGCTTCAGGCGGCTCACCACCAGGCCCTGGGATTCCCACAGGCGACGCACCTCACGGTTGCGACCTTCCATCACCACGCAGTGATACCAGTGGTTGAAGCCTTCGCCGCCCGGCGCTTCCTTGATGTCGGTGAACTTGGCCGGACCGTCCTCGAGCATCACGCCGTTCTTGAGGTTCTCCAGCATTTCCTCGGTGACTTCACCACGCACGCGCACCGCATATTCGCGGTCCATCTGATAAGAGGGGTGCATCAGGCGGTTGGCCAGCTCACCATCGGTGGTGAACAGCAACAGACCGGTGGTATTGATGTCGAGGCGACCGATGTTGATCCAGCGGCCCTCTTTGGGACGCGGCAGGCGGTCGAAGACGGTTGGGCGACCTTCCGGGTCGTCACGGGTGCAGATCTCACCGTCCGGCTTGTTGTAGATCAGCACGCGGCGTACCGAGCCGGTGATTTCTTCGCGCTTGAGCAAGCGGCCATCGAGGGCGATGGCGTCGTTGGCATCGACACGCTGGCCCAGGGTCGCAGCAGCGCCATTGACCTTGACCCGACCTTCGGCGATCCAGGTCTCGATTTCGCGACGCGAAGCCAGCCCGAGGCGGGCCAGGACTTTCTGCAGTTTCTCGCCTGCAGGACGCGGTTGTTTGTGCTCAGTCATCGTGGGCACCTCCCGGTGTAGTAGTTGATGATCGAAGGGCGCGCATCATACGCACTACCGAGCCCTTAGGGTAGACGAGGCTCGGCCAAACGACAGCGAAAAGCGCCGAAGCAGCGCTCGGCACGATCAGAACTTGCGCCGCCCGGTAGCCTCCAACGCCAGCAGACGCATATCGGCTTCGGCCAGCAAAGCCAGGCGTTCGCCCTTGTCCAGACGCTTCCAGCCCTTGATTTCCTGGCGGCTACGGCCGCAGCCGAGGCAGATGTCCTTTTCGAATTCACAGACCTTGATGCACGGGCTCTTGCTCATGGGCGCTCCTGGGCCGATAAGGATCGGATGGGCGCCAGAATAAAGGCCGAGCACACAACAGCGAGATTGAAGTATTCGATTGCTCGCTTACACGCACTCAATGCAACGGCTGATCGCCGTCAAGGTCAGCCAGATCGTCTTCGACCGCTTCATCCGACTCGCCTGCCTCGTCCTCATCGGCCAGGCGCAGGTCATCGAAATCGGTCTTGAGCCCTTGTTCCATCGTATCCAGCTCGGCCAGCAGGCTACGGAAGCTGGTTTCCTCGCGGGGCTCGGCGGCTTCACCGTCGTCCTGCAGGGCCAGATCGGCGCGTGCCTGCAACCCAGCCGGCACCTCGGCGTCGTCATCCAGCGCCAGTTCAGGCTCGGGCTCCAGCTCGCGCAGAGCGGCGAGCGGTGGCAGTTCGTCGAGGCTTTTCAGGTTGAAGTGATCGAGAAAGCCCTTGGTGGTGGCGAACATCGCCGGGCGCCCCGGCACATCGCGATAGCCCACCACACGAATCCACTCGCGCTCAAGCAGGGTCTTGGTGATATTGCTGTTGACCGCCACGCCGCGCACGTCTTCGATCTCGCCACGGGTGATGGGCTGGCGGTAGGCGATCAGCGCCAGGGTTTCCAGCAGCGCACGGGAGTAACGCTGCGGACGCTCTTCCCAAAGCCTGCCAACCCAGGGGGCAAAGCGCTCACGCACCTGCAGGCGGTAGCCCGACGCCACCTCCTTCAACTCGAAGGCGCGCCCCTCACAGGACAGACGCAGGACCTCCAGCGCCGCCTTGAACTGCTCAGGCTCGGGCCGCTCACCCTCTTCGAAGAGTTCGAAAAGGCGTTCGAGCGACTGCGCCTTGCCGGAAGCCAGCAGAAAGGCTTCGAGCAATTGGGCCAGGTCTTTGGGGTCGTTGAGGTTCATTCGGCACGGGCTCGGACGTGAATAACGGCGAAAGGCTCATTCTGCACCAGCTCGACCAGGGATTCCTTGATCAATTCGAGCACCGCCATGAAGGTCACCACCACACCTAGCCGCCCCTCCTCGGCGGCGAACAGCTCGACGAACGGAACGAAAGCCCCGCCCTTGAGGCGCTCCAGCACCTCACTCATGCGCTCGCGGGTAGACAGGGCCTCACGGGTAACCTGGTGGCTTTCGAACATGTCGGCACGGCGCAGCACCTCGGCCATCGACAGCAGCACCTCCTCCAGGCTCACGTCCGGCAGCAGCTTGCGCGCGCGGGCTTCGGGAGCATCCAGTTTCGGTACGGTCACGTCGCGGCCGACACGCGGCAGTTCGTCGATACCTTCGGCAGCGGCCTTGAAGCGCTCGTATTCCTGCAGGCGGCGAATCAGCTCGGCACGCGGGTCGTCCTCTTCTTCCTCGGCCTCGGTCGAGCGCGGCAGCAGCATGCGCGACTTGATCTCGGCCAGCATGGCGGCCATCACCAGGTATTCGGCAGCCAGCTCCAGACGCACCGAGTGCATGAGCTCAACGTAGCCCATGTACTGCTTGGTGATCTCGGCCACCGGGATGTCGAGGATGTCGATGTTCTGTTTGCGAATCAGATAGAGCAGCAGGTCCAGCGGTCCCTCGAAGGCCTCGAGGAAGACTTCCAGGGCATCCGGGGGAATGTACAGATCCAGCGGTAGCTCGGTGACCGCCTCGCCATACACCAGGGCGAACGGCAGCTCCTGCTGGGCACCAGCCTGATTGTCGGGGGTTGGCGTGGCGGGCTCACTCATCGACGGGCGCTCCTTCAACGGTAATTCAGGCCCATGGCCATGCGCACTTCGGCCAGGGTTTCACGCGCCTCGTCACGCGCGCGCTCGGCGCCTTCGGCGAGAATGCTGCGCACCAGGTCCGGGCTTTCCTCGTAGTCGATGGCGCGCTGCTGCAGCGGCGCAAGCTCGCTCTGCAGAGAGGAGCACAGCGTGCTCTTGCAGTCGAGGCAACCAATCGAGGCGCTGCGGCAGCCCTCGATCACCCAATGCAATTGCTCGTCGCTGGAGTACAGCTGATGCAGCGACCAGACCGGGCAACGCTGCGGCTCACCTGGATCGTCACGGTGTACACGGGCCGGATCGGTGGGCATGCGCCGCAGTTTTTCCTCGAGCTCGGCATCGCTATCGCGCAGGAATATCGCGTTGCCGCTGGACTTGGCCATCTTCTGTCCGTCCAGGCCAGGTACCCGCGAAAACTCGGCAAGAATCGGCTGCGGCTCACTCAGAATCACCTTGCCGCCACCTTCGAGATAGCCGTACAGGCGCTCCTGGTCGCCGAGGGTGATGCTGGTCTGCTCCTTGAGCAAGGCCCGCGCCGTCTCCAGGGCCTGTGCGTCACCCTGCTCCTGATAAGCCTTGCGCAGGTTGCTGTAGAGCTTACCGAGCTTCTTGCCCAGTTTGCCGATGGCAGCTTCAGCCTTGCGCTCGAAATCCGGCTCGCTGCCGTACAGGTGGTTGAAGCGGCGCGCCACTTCACGAGCAAATTCGATATGGGGGAGCTGATCGGCGCCGACCGGCACCTGCCCGGCGCGGTACAGCAGGATGTCCGCGGCCTGCAGCAGCGGGTAGCCGAGAAAACCGTAGGTGGAGAGGTCTTTACCGCTCTGGTGCTCCTGCTGCTCCTTGTAGGACGGTACGCGCTCCAGCCAGCTGAGCGGGCAGATCATCGACAGCAACACGTGGAGCTCGGCATGCTCCGGCACCTGCGATTGTACGAACAGCGTTGCAGAGCTGGGGCTTATGCCTGCGGCCAGCCAATCCACGGCCATATCCATGACGTGCTGGGAAAGCTGGCCGGCATCGGCGTATTCGGTGGTCAGGGCATGCCAGTCGACGATACAGAAGAAGCAGTCGTACTCGTGCTGCAACTTGATCCAGTTCTTCAACACACCGTGGTAGTGCCCGAGGTGAAGACGACCACTCGGACGCATCCCTGACAACACCCGATGCTCAGAGTCGTTAAGGCTCAAACCGTTCTATCCATAATCCAGACAAGACCACGGAGTATAGGGTAGCTGCGCTCACAACGGAAAAGGCGCTGTAGGGATGTTTTGAAAAAGCGCTTGATCGTCACTCCGGCGAAGCCGGAAGCCCAGATCACTCGAACATTCTGGATGCCCGCCGGCGCGGGCATGACGGATTTTTCCGGCCTCGCCTCAAAGATCGTTGAACGGCGTCGGGTCGCCGCAACCGACGCGCACGACCTCGGGGCTGTCGTCGGCCAGATTGACCACGGTAGAGGCTTCCAGACCACCAAAACCGCCATCGATGATCAGGTCCACATGGTGCTCGAGAATCTGGCGCATCTCGTAGGGGTCGGACATCGGCAGCTCATCGCCCGGCATGATCAGGCTGACGCTCATCAACGGCTCGCCCAGTTGCTCCAGCAACGCCAGGGCGATCGGGTGGCTGGGTACGCGGATGCCGATGGTGCGACGTTTGGGGTGCAGCAACATCCGCGGTACTTCGCGGGTGGCGTTGAGGATGAAGGTATAAGGGCCCGGGGTGTGATTCTTCAGCAGGCGGAAAGCGGAGGTGTCGACTTTGGCGAACAGGCCGATCTGCGAGAGGTCGCGGCAAACCAGGGTGAAGTTGTGCTTGTCGTCGAGTTGACGCAGGCGGCGAATGCGCTCTACCGCATTCTTGTCACCGATCATGCAGCCCAGCGCATAGGAGGAGTCGGTCGGATAGACCACCACGCCGCCGCCACGAATGATTTCCACGGCCTGCTTTATCAGGCGTGCCTGTGGGTTTTCCGGGTGAACCTGGAAAAATTGACTCACACTTGCTCCCAGCTCATGAAGTGACAGCGGATGGCTGTGCATGTTCGAAGCGCTCCCAGAGCGCAGTTAGGTCATCAGGCAATGGGCGATACATACCCAACTCGGACCAGTCGCCGGGCGCATGGAAATCGCTGCCGACACTGGCCATCAAGCCAAACTCGCGCGCCAGAATCGCCAAACCGCCGACTTGCTCGGCCGGCTGCATGCCATTGACCACTTCCAGGGCATGACCGCCGGCCGCCGCGAAATCGGCCACCAAACGTCGACGCTTACTGCGAGTAAAGTCGTACTGCCACGGATGCGCCAGGCTGATCCAGGCACGGGCCGAACGCAAAGTGGCGACGGTTTCTTCCAGCATAGGCCAATGTTGCTTGACGTCACCCAACTTACCCGAGCCCAGCCACTTGCGAAACGCCTCGGCGCGATCGCGCACATGGCCGGCGCGGACAAGAAATTCTGCGAAATGTGGACGCGCCGGCGCGTTGCCACTGTCGCCCAATTCCTGTTGGACAGCACGTGCGCCCTCAAGTGCGCCCGGCATGCCTTTAGCCGAGAGGCGTCGGTCAATTTCCTCGGCACGCTGCCAGCGCCCGTGATGCAGGGCCTCTATGGCAGCGCATAGCGCTGGCGCCTCGCGCTCGAAGGCATAGCCCAATACGTGGATGGTCGCGCCACCCCAGGTGCAGGACAACTCGATGCCGTTGACCAGCTTCATACCCAACGGTTCGGCAGCACGACGCGCCTCATCGAGACCTTCCAGGGTGTCATGATCGGTCAACGCCAGTAGCCGCACGCCCCGTTCATGCGCTCGGGCCACCAGTACGGCGGGGGCCAGGGCGCCATCGGAGGCGGTGCTGTGGCAGTGCAAATCGACAATCATGGCGGCGCTTTCGTTGAGATTGATGTTTGTTATTATGCCCCACATCCGCCGCAAGCAGGCTTTTGCCGTGTGGCGCAAATGCTTCATCCCTCCCCGCTTCGACCCCAAATAAGGATTGAGATGCTCTACGCCATCATCGCCACCGACGTCGAAAACTCCCTGGAAAATCGCCTGGCCACCCGCCCCGCTCATCTCGCTCGCCTGGAGCAGTTGAAGCAGGAAGGCCGCCTGCTGCTGGCCGGCCCGCATCCGGCCGTCGACAGCAACGATCCGGGCCCAGCAGGGTTCAGTGGCAGCCTGGTGGTTGCCGAGTTCGACTCCCTCGAAGCTGCGCAGAAATGGGCCGACGCCGACCCATATCGAACCGCCGGTGTGTATGCCAACGTTCTGGTCAAACCCTTCAAGAAAGTACTGCCCTGAAAGAGTTCTACCAACGCTGCTCTCGCACACAAGGAATCGCGATGCGCTCGATCCCGCTGTCCCTGCTGGTCACCGTGATGCTGACTTGTGCTTCGGTACAGGCAGAAGAACAACCCTCTGAGCCATCTGCCCCTGCAGCGCCGCTCGACACCCAGGCGCTGGAGCAGCGCCTGGCGCAAAGTGAGCAATTGCGCAACGAGCAGGAAGCTAGCAGCGCCGTGCAACTGCAACGCCTGCGCCAGGAAAACCAGCGCCTGCGCATGCAACTAAAGGAAAGCCAGGCTCAGGCTCAACCTCGCCTGCTCAGCGAAGAACAGACCTGGTTCGCCGTTGGCGCTGCCCTGAGCCTGATCTCGATGGTATTCGGCGCTCTGTTGCGCGGCTCTCGCAAGACCCGTCGCGAGTGGATCAACTAACCCATGAACCGACTGCTGCTGATCGATGATGATCAGGAACTCTGCGAGCTGCTGACCCGCTGGCTGACCCAGGAAGGCTTTCAGGTCACGGCTTGCCACGATGCCGGCGGCGCTCGCCAGGCCCTCGTCACGCACGCGCCTGAGGCCGTGGTGCTGGATGTCATGCTGCCGGACGGCAGCGGCCTGGAGCTGCTCAAGCAATTGCGTGGCGAGCATCCGGAACTGCCAGTGCTGATGCTCTCGGCCAGGGGCGAACCACTGGATCGCATCCTTGGCCTGGAGCTAGGCGCCGATGACTACCTGGCCAAGCCTTGTGACCCTCGCGAGCTGACCGCTCGCTTGCGCGCGGTGCTGCGCCGCACCGTGCCCGCACCGGCAAGCAGCCAGTTGGAGCTGGGAGACCTCCGCTTCAGCCCCAATCGTGGGGTGGTCAGCATTGGCGAGCATGACGTTCCTCTGACGCTTTCCGAAAGCCGCCTGCTGGAGGCCCTGCTGCAGCAGCCGGGCGAGCCAGTGGACAAACAGGCCCTGGCGCAACTCGCCCTGGGCCGCAAATTGACGCTGTATGACCGTAGCCTGGACATGCACGTCAGCAACCTGCGCAAGAAGCTCGGCCCGCACCCGGATGGCCGCCCACGTATTCTCGCCTTGCGCAGTCGCGGTTATTACTACGCGCAGTGACTGCCTGGCGCAGCGTAAATAACCCGCAACATCGCCTTTACCCAAGCTTTACCCACACCTGACTGCCCTTGACCTTGACCGCCGCATACTGAGCCCATCCGGTCGTTACCGGTTTCGAGACAAGGAGAATCACCATGCGTAAGACCATCACCGCCCTGCTGCTCGCTGCCACCCTGCCGACCCTGGCTTTCGCCATGCCCATGCAAGACGGTGGCCCTCGCCACCACGACCGCGGCCCCGGCATGTTCAAGGAGCTGAACCTGAGCAAGGAACAGCGCCAGGAATTTCGCAAACTGATGGGCGATCAGATGAAAACCCATCGCGACATCACCAAGCGCTACCTAGACAAGCTGCCGGAAGCCGAAAAGCAGGCCATGAAGAAGGAATTGGACAAGGCCCGCGCCGACCAGCACAAGGCCCTGCGTGACCTGCTCAACCCCGAGCAGCAGAAGGCCTTCGACGAGCACCAGAAAAAAATGGAAGCCCGTCGTGCCGAGATGGCCGAATTCAAGGCCTGGAAGGCTGAGAAGGACAGCAAGACCAACTGATCGACGCCCCTAAACCCGCCGCCGCGCTCTCAGAGCCCGGCGGCTTTTGCATGAGGAATTACCGTGCGTTCACTGTTCTGGCGCATTCTGGCGACTTTCTGGCTGGGCATCGCACTGGTCGCCGGCCTGTCGCTGCTGCTGGGTCGCGCCCTCAATCAGGACGCCTGGATTCTAAGCCTGCACCCAGGCCTGGATGGCCTCGACAGCAAATGGGTCAAGCGCTACGAACAGAAAGGGCCAGCAGCCGCCCAGGACTTTCTCGAACAGCGCAAACGCGAGTACCGCATCGACACGCAAGTGCTTGGCGAGAGCGGCCAGCAACTGGTCAAAGGCACTTTTCCGTCCCGTGCCGCAGCCTTCGAGGCGCGTCAAGGCGACGACCGTCGCTTGCCCTGGCGGCGTCTGACCGCCGAATACACCAGCCCGGAAAGCGGCGAAAGCTACCTGTTCATCTACCGAATTCCACACCCGGAACTGGCAGCCTGGCACCGCGGCAGCCTGTTCTGGCCACTCAGCGCCATCGCTATTGCCCTGGTGGTGCTGACGCTGTTCAGCCTGATGCTGACGCTGTCGATTACCCGCCCACTGGACCGCTTGCGCGGCGCCGTGCATGACCTCGGTCAGACCGCCTATCAGCAGAACAGCCTGGCTCGTCTGGCCACCCGCCGCGACGAGCTGGGCCTGCTGGCCAAGGACTTCAACCGCATGGGCGAGCGACTGCAGGGCTTGATCGGCAGCCAGCGCCAGTTACTGCGCGATGTTTCCCACGAATTGCGCTCGCCCCTAGCGCGACTGCGTATTGCACTGGCATTGGCAGAGCGCGCCGACGCGGCAGAACGAGAAAGGCTGTGGCCACGCCTGAGTCAGGAGTGTGACCGGCTGGAAGCGCTGATCAGCGAAATTCTTGCCTTGGCACGCCTGGATGCAGACCCGGGCGATGCGCACCCCGTCGATCTGGCCGCCCTGCTCGGCAAACTGCAGGAAGACGCTCGCCTGACCGCCCCACGGCAACAGTTGCAGATCGATCTCGACCCCGCCGCACACCTGGAAGGCTGGCCAGATATGCTGGAACGCGCGCTGGACAACCTGCTACGCAATGCCTTGCGCTTCAGCCCAGCGGATCAGCCTGTCGTCATCAGCATGCAGCGCCAGGGGGCAAGCGTCACGCTGAGCGTACTCGACCATGGCCCTGGCGTGGCCAGCGAGCACCTGCAGCAGTTGGGCAAACCTTTCTTTCGCGCACCCGGTCAGAGCAGCGCCGGCCACGGCCTCGGGCTGGCCATCGCACGCCGGGCCGCGCAGCGCCATGGCGGCGAGCTGCTGCTGGCCAACAATCCAGAAGGCGGCTTCGTTGCCACGCTCAGCCTGCCGGCCAGGCAGCAGGCAAACTGAAGCGCGTGTCGATCAGCCCTGCCAGGCGCTGACGAAATCCTCGACGACCATTTCCGGGGCGCGGCGCAGCTCACGCTCCGGTGTGCCGAGGTAGAGATAGGCGATGATCTGTTCGTCCGCCGCCAGGCCCAGACCTTTGCCCACGTGGGCGTTGTAGGCCATGTCGCCGGTGCGCCACACTGCGCCGATGCCCTGAGCATGCGCAGCCAGCAGCATGCCGTGAGCCGCACAGCCAGCCGCGATCACCTGCTCGGAGGCCGGCACCTTGGGGTGAGCCTGCACGCGAGCGATCACCACCACCAGCAATGGCGCGCGCAGCGGCATGCCACGCGCCTTGTTCAGCGCCTCCGGCGCGGCCTGCGCATCGGCGACCTGCAAGGCTTCGGCGAACAGTTCGCCCATGCGCTCACGCGCCGCCCCTTCGATCGTCAGAAAACGCCAGGGACGCAGTTGGCCATGATCCGGGGCGCGCAGGGCGGCACGAAACATCAGGTCACGCTGAGCGGCATCCGGGGCTGGTTCGACCAAACGAGGAACAGAAACACGGTTTAGCAGAGCGTCGAGAGCTTCCATCGGCCACCTCCAAAAACAAAGATGGCGCATTCTCAATGCTGCAAGCTGCAAGCTGCAAGCTCAGCGGTATGCAAGAGTCTTGTAGGAGCCGCGCCTCGCGGCGAATCGCAAACACACCGTAAAGCAAAAGGCCTCACTCCGGGGCGGGGCTCCCACGCAAACGCCGCAGCCACCGCATCGCCTTGTAGGAGCGGCGCCCCGCCGCGAATCGAGAGAACGCTGCAATGGCAAAGCTTCGCCCCGAGACACCCTCCACAAACGCGCTTCGGCTGTCCAGACGATGCCCTGCTTTACCTGCGTTTTGAGCTGCCGTCAGGCGACGCGGTCAGGCGATATCACCGGCTGCACCGGCGGAGTGAGCGGTGGCAGACCGTAAGCCTTGCGCGCATCGTCGCAACGCGGGTTGTGCTCACCGTTCGCCCATGACGCTTCGAACTCGCGGCAGCTACTCGAACGCTGTTCATACATGGTGCAACGCACCCCACAACCGACATCGCCCAACAGTTGCGTGCAACGTGCCGGTTTGCTCTCCGTGCCACGCATGGCGACGTAGTGAGGGCTGATCTGGATGACCTGCTCATCCGGCACGCTACCGCCCGCGGATTGGCACTCGCCCCAGAAGAAGGACACACGAAAAAACGCGCAGCAGGCGCCGCACGTGAGGCAAGGATTAGCTTCGGACATTTCGGGAGGACTCGGAAACCGACGGACGTCGGCAACTGGCGGCTATTCTATGCTTGGCGATGCGCTTGTAAAGCCCCTTGGTGCAGCGGTTTACAGCCGCCCGTCCACGGGTAGAATGGCGCACTTTTACAACCCGCCAGAGCCCCCTAAATGGCCTTGCCGACGCTACGTACCATCGGTTTCATCATCGGCATATTCCTGATTACCCTGGCGATCAGCATGGCCATTCCGATGCTGACGCTGCTGATCTTCGAACACCCGGAAGATCTCAACGCCTTCCTCTGGTCCAGCCTGATCACCCTGATCGCGGGCCTCGCTCTGGTCGCTCCCGGTCGACCGCAAAACGCTCAGTTGCGACCACGAGATATGTACCTGCTCACCACCGGCAGCTGGACCGTGGTGTGCGCCTTCGCCGCGCTGCCGTTGATGCTGATTGCACATATCAGTTACACCGACGCCATCTTCGAAACCATGTCCGGCATCACCACCACCGGCTCCACCGTACTGGTTGGCCTGGACAGCATGTCACCCGGCATCCTGATCTGGCGCTCGATGCTGCATTGGCTCGGCGGGATCGGCTTCATTGGCATGGCCGTCGCCATTCTGCCGCTACTGCGCGTCGGTGGCATGCGCCTGTTCCAGACCGAATCCTCGGACTGGGGCGAGAAGGTAATGCCACGCTCGCACATGGCGGCGAAGTATCTGTTGGTGATTTATCTGGCCCTGACGCTGCTGGGTTTCCTGGCCTTCTGGGCGGCAGGCATGAGCCCCTTCGACGCCATCAACCACTCCATGGCAGCGATCTCCACCGGCGGATTCTCCACCTCGGACGTGTCCCTGGCGCACTGGCCAGAACCGGCCGTGCATTGGACGGCGGTGGTCCTGATGCTGCTCGGCGGCATGCCGTTCATGCTTTACGTCGCCTTTATTCGTGGCAATCGCAACGCCCTGTTCAAAGACCATCAGGTTCGCGGCTTCATCGGTTTTCTGCTGCTGACCTGGCTGGTCTTCGGCACCTGGTTGTGGATCAACTCGGACTACGCCTGGCTCGACGCCTTTCGCATCGTCGCGGTAAACGTCACCTCGGTGGTCACCACCACCGGCTTCGCCCTCGGCGACTACACCACCTGGGGCAGCTTCGCCGTGCTGCTGTTCTTCTACCTGACCTTCGTCGGCGGCTGCTCGGGCTCCACCGCAGGCGGCCTGAAGATCTTCCGCTTCCAGGTCGCTTACGTGCTGCTCAAGGCCAACCTGATGCAGCTGGTGCACCCCCGCGCGGTGATCAAACAGCAGTACAACAACCACAATCTCGATGAAGAGATCGTGCGCTCGATGATCACCTTCTCCTTCTTCTTCACCATCACCATCGGCGTGCTGGCCCTGGCCCTGACCCTTACCGGCCTGGATTGGGTCACCGCGCTGACCGGCGCTGCCACCGCGGTGTGCAACGTCGGCCCGGGACTTGGCCCGATCATCGGCCCGGCCGGCAACTTCGCCAGCCTGCCGGATTCAGCCAAGTGGCTGCTCAGCGCCGGCATGCTGCTGGGCCGCCTGGAAATTCTGACCGTGCTGGTGCTGATCACTCACAGCTTCTGGAAACACTGACCGATGCCTTTAGCCAGCCTGCGCATCCTCGCCTTCATCAACGGCATTTTCCTCATCACTCTGGCACTGAGCATGCTGGTGCCGGTGATCACCCTGTTGATTTTCGAGCAGCCACAGAAGATCAATGCCTTCCTCTGGTCGAGCCTGATCACCGCACTCGTCGGCATCGCCATGATCGCCCAGGGCAGACCCAAACAAACGCAACTGCGCCCACGCGACATGTACATGCTGACGGTGTCGAGCTGGGTGATGGTATCGATCTTCGCTGCGCTGCCATTCATGTTCGCCGAACGCGCAAGTATTACCGACGCGTACTTCGAGAGCATGTCCGGCATTACCGCCACCGGCGCCACCGTATTCAGTGGCCTCGACGACATGTCGCCAGGCACGCTGATCTGGCGCTCGCTGCTGCACTGGCTGGGCGGCATCGGCTTCATCGGCATGGCCGTGGCGATCCTGCCGATCCTGCGTATCGGTGGCATGCGCCTGTTCCAGACCGAGTCCTCGGACCGTTCGGAAAAGGTCATGCCGCGCTCGCACATGGTCGCCAAGTACATGGTGCTGGCCTACGTCGGCCTCAGCACCTTCGCCGTACTGGCCTTCTGGTTGGCAGGCATGGGCGTGTTCGACGCGATCAACCACGCCATGTCGGCGATCGCCACCGGTGGTTTCTCCACATCGGACGCGTCGCTGGGTAAATGGCAACAGCCTGCGGTTCACTGGGTCGCCATCGTGGTGATGGTGCTCGGCAGCCTGCCGTTCGTGCTCTACGTCAGCACGTTACGTGGCAACTACCGCGCACTGATTCGCGATGCGCAAGTGCGTGGCTTCCTGCTGCTGCTGGTGGGTAGCTGGTTCGTGCTGGCTGGCTGGAAATGGTTCACCACCGATCTGTATTGGCTCGATGCACTGCGCCTGGTGGCGGTGAACATTACCTCGATCATGAGCACCACCGGCTTCGCCGTGGGTGATTACCACCTGTGGGGCCCCTTCGCCAGCATGATGTTCTTCTACCTGGGCTTCGTTGGCGGGTGCTCCGGCTCTACCGCGGGCGGTTTGAAGATCTTCCGTTTCCAGGTCGCCTACATCCTGCTCAAGGCCAACCTCAAGCAGCTCATCCACCCGCGCGCCGTGATCAAGCAGCAGTACAACCATCACCGGCTGGATGAAGACATCGTTCGTTCGATCCTGGCCTTCGCCTTCTTCTACACCATCACCATCGCCACGCTGGCCCTGGCAGTAGCGATGTGCGGCGTGGACTGGATCACCGCCCTAACCGGCGCGGCGGCGATGGTCTCCGGTGTTGGCCCGGGCATGGGCGAGATGGTCGGCCCGGCCGGCAACTACGCCACCATCCCCGATACGGCCAAGTGGCTACTGAGCCTGGGCATGCTGCTCGGGCGCCTGGAAATCCTCACGGTGCTGGTGCTGTTGTTCCCCGCCTTCTGGCGCCATTGAGCGGTTGATGGACCTTAACCGACCAGCCCACGACGACTGCGATACTCACCGGGCGTTTCTCCGAACCAGCGGCGAAACGCCCTGAAGAAATTGCTCGGGTCGGCAAAGCCCAGCAGATAGGCGACCTCCAGCAACGTCAGGTCAACCTGGCCAAGATACTGCTCGGCCAGCTCTCGGCGCGTGTCATCTAGCAGTTGCTGATAGCTGGTGCCCTCCTCCTGCAGGCGTCGCTGCAAGGTGCGCTGCGACAGATGCAGCGCCTGCGCCACCACCTCGCGGCGTGGCTCGCCCTGTGGCAACAGGCGGCACAGCACCTGGCGCGCCTGATGGGTGACACGGCTGCTGCAGAAACGTGCCAGGTACTCGCCAGCAAAACGATCATGCAGTTGCGCCAGCGCCTCATTGGCACTGGGCAACGGCACCTCCAGATCAGCACGTTCGAAGATCAGCCCATAGTGCTCGGCGTTGAACTTGAGCGGCGCCTGGAACACCTGCTGATAAGGCGCCAGATCAGCGGGGGCCGGGCCTTGCAGACGAATTTCACGCGGCCGGATCAACTTGCCGGTCATCCAGCGGCAGAACGCCAGGCAGTAGGCCATCGAAGCCTCCGCGCTCTGCCGTGCCGGCGGCAAACGGTCGCCATGAATGGCCAGGGTCAGCGCGTAGCCGACGGGTTGCGGCAGGAAGTTCAGGTCCGCCCCTTCACCAATGATGCGCTGATAGCGCACCAGACGAGTGAAGCCATCACGCAGGTTGCGGCTGGACATCAGCGCGTAACCCACCACATGGAAGGACGCCGGACGTACCACCTGCGCCATGTTCAGGCCGATCGCCGGGTTGCCCGACAGCGCCACGGCGCGCTGCCACAGGCGGGTCATGCCGTCCTGCGGAAAACGTGCATCCGGATCGTTCAGCGCGGCGTACTCCATGCCCAGCTCGGCGAACAGGCTGACGCAGTCGACGCCGCCCAGTTCCAGCGCCTGCACGATGGCCAATGCCCAGTTGGAAGAGGTGGTTCTTTCACTCATCGTCTTGTTCTTATGATCAATCAGCAAGGCCATGGTTGGCGGCGCAAGGATACTAGCCCATAACCCAGCCACGCAGAACCAGCAACAATGCGGCTTCCAGCCAGTTCACAAATCGAATTCGGGGTTTGTGTGGTTTGTTTTGGGCGTGGAATGCCAGCTTAATGACAACGTGTCATTCCCGCCTCGCCAGTCCTGGGCAATCCTAATCCCCTTTCAAACCGTCATACGCCTTCTCACACGCCGCGCCGGCTATTCCTCGCTGGTCGGCGATATCAGCATAGAGTCGAACAGCCTCTCCGAGCCGGCCGAGCACGTCGGCACGCATTCGGGCGGCGTCTTCGGCTGCCTTGCCGAGTTGGGCAGTGATGGAATTGCCGGCGTCACGACTGCGCTGCTCAGCGGCTGCGAGGCGCTGCTGCAGGCGCTCAAGAGCACTACCAGCACGCTCAGCATCGCCACGCGCTGCAGCCAGTTGTTGCTGGGCTTCTGCATCTGCTTTCTCCACTGCGGCCTGGCGCCGCTGGTTTTCCTGAATGATGAACATCGCCCCGCGCCGGTCGCGCTCGGCCACCTCGGCGCGGTAGTAGGCCAGTTCGCGTTGCGCCCCAGCGGCTACAGACTGAGCCGATGACACCCTAATCTGCTGCCCACCGGCTACAACTACCAGGGCAAGCGCCCACCAGCCCCAGGCTGGGACCAGCTTGAGCCAGGCGGTCATGACATCACCTCAGCCAGTGCCTGCCCATACAGATCGGCCCAGGTCGACCGGTGCGGCTTACCTGGGCGCCAGGTGCGGATGTACAGCTGCCAGGCGCCGTCAGCGTCACCCAGCGCCGGCAGGCGTCCGGGATCAGTCCACAGCAGCAAGCGAGCCAAACCAGCGGCCAGCACGTCATCGCGCTCGATGGCGTCCCATACCGCCCGTGGCGACGGATCAACACCGCGTACAGCGCACAGGCCCACGGCCAGATCGCGCACGCGGTCATCGTGGTAGCGCAGCAGGCCGGTCACCATCCCGCCGCCCAGCTCTGCTTGCCAGAACGACTTGGCCGGCCCGGCTGGACGTGGCGGCGAGCCGACCAGCTGGCGGCGATGCTGAAAGCGCGACTCCTGCAGGCCGATGGCGAGCAACATCACCTCAGCCCCCGGCGATGACATACGCGCAGGCAACAGCGCGAGCGCTGGCGTGATCGCCTGAGCCCGTATCTCAGATAGGGTCATGTTTTCTCCAGGCACAAAAAAGCCCGCGCGTGGCGGGCTGGTGATCAGTGGGCTACCCTGCTACAAAAACCAACGCAGGGAGAGCGACATGGGTTTGACTTTGACGCGGTGTGTAGGCGAGGAGCTGCAGCTCATTTTCGACGAGAACATGACAGCAGCAGATCTACAGGAGCTGCTCAGGGATGGCGTCACGATTTCTCTACGCAGAATCCACCGACAGCATGAAGAGCTGCAGGCGAAGCTGCACATAACTGCGCCTAGATCGGTAACGGTGCTTCGTGCTGAGCTGATGGAGCGCTAACAGCTTCGCTGCCCTCTTCCAGCTGCCTCTGCAGGGCGGCCACCTGGGCAGTTAGGCTGGCAATCTCATGGCTCGCTGCCACCAGGCGCTGACGCTCGGCGTCGAGTGCCTGTTGGGCTTCGGCCAGGGCCCCGGCCTGCTGTTCCAGTTCGGCGTCTCGAGCCTGGGCCTGTGCTCGATGCTGACCAAGCTCAAATACCAATGCAGTATTCAACCCGCCCAGCGCCGCCTCGATAGCCGCCGGGTCGGCCTGGCTGATATCGAGCGCATCGGACTCTTTGTGCCCGAGCGCTTCACCGTCCAACTCGATGAACGACAGCGTTTTGTAGTGGGCGCCCGTTACTTTGTAAGAGTCGCCATCGGCCGAGAAGCGAAACAACAGCTCACTTGGAATTTCCCGCTTGATCATAAAGCGATCCTTAGTTGGCAATTGAGTTATCAAATACACGGCGCCAGTTGGTGCCATCGGAATAAACGGGCATGGCACCGCCAGTCAGGTTGCTGCACCAGGCCTGCAGGCGCGGATTAGCAGCAGCATTTGGTAGTGTAGCGAGGGTGTAAGACGCAAGAACGTTCGGCGTTAAGTTTCCCCGGTGGTATGCCTCGCGCCACGGGCTGCCGTTAGATTGAAAAAAGAATTGATCAGATCGTCCGGCAAAGTTTACAT
>NZ_SCFY01000020.1 GCF_007049795.1 Ectopseudomonas mendocina | reverse complement strand
GGCGGTTGCAGGAGCTGAGTGCAACACGGTCATTGAATTGAAGCTGGAGCATCATGCCGCATAGTCATGGCCTTCTGCATCACCTCACCCATAACTTGCCCAGCCCACCCGCGCTGTCGGGGCCATCGGTGACGATGCGCAGTGGCTGCGTATTTCTGACGATGGCGAGACCGGTACCGCCAACCGTGAACCCCGTCCTGCTAACAGCACCCCTCGCTGGGTGTTCTGACCGACAAGGAGTCCCGCCATGTCCAGAAGTGCCTTACTGTTGTTGATCATGACCCTGTCGAGCCTGGCCGCGCTGTGGCTGAGCCCAGCTCTGCACGAGGGTGTCGCCCTGCTGCTCAAGGGTAGTAGCGTCGTCTTCGGTGCGGGCTTTCTGGTCGCGCTGATGGCCGGACGCCGCATCAAGTTCGACCCGGTGCTGCGCTGAAGCTGAACCGCACTGAGAAAACCAAAAACGCCGCGAAGACCGCGGCGTTTTTTATTGTGAGCGAATTGCCCGGTGTCTGCTCACCAGCCTCAGATCGGTAGGCTGAAATAGAAGTTGGCGCCTTCGCCCGGGCGGGAGTGAACGCCGATCTGGCCGCCGTGCAACTGCACGATCTCCCGCGCCAGCGCCAAGCCGAGACCAACGCCACCCTTGCGTCTGCCAACCTGAACGAAGGGCTCGAAGATACGAGCCTGCTGCTCGAAGGGGATGCCTTCGCCGCCATCCTGTACGCTGACGATCACCTGCTCGCCTTGGCGGCGTACCTGTAGCCGCACCTCATCACCCGGGTTGCTGTAGCGCAGGGCATTGTCGATCAGGTTGTCGATCAGTCGCTCCAGTTGTGCAGCATCGAGGCTCAGGCGCGGCAGCGGTTCGTGAACCTCGCAGACCAGTGTCACTTCACGCTCGGCGGTCTTCTCGACAAAGCGCTGCGGCGCCTGCCGGATCATCTCGGCCAGGTCGCAGGGACGGAGCTGCAGGGTCTGCATGCCGTTCTGGTAGCGCGAGAAATTCAGCAGATCGTCGATCAACTGCACCAGGCGATGCATTTCCTCGTCGACGGTGCGCATCAGTTCCCGCTCGCGGCCGGTGGGCGGCAGCGACAGGCGCTCGCGCAGCAGGCTGAAGGCCATGTGCATGCCGGTGATCGGCGTGCGCAGTTCGTGGGATGCACGCAGGATGAATTCGCTGCGCACACGCTCGAAAGCGCGTTGCTTGGTGACGTCACGCAGCACCATCACGGCCCCTACGCTGCCACCTTCGCTCACTTGGACCGGCGTCAGCGCCCAGGCCAGCAGACGGGTTTCACCGTCGCGCTCGATCTGCAGGTCGGCGGGCGGTTCGTACAGCAGCTCGCCTGCCAACACCTGGCGCAGTGCCTCGTCGACGGCGTGATCCGGCAGCAGCGGCCCGATCGGTTGACCGAGGATATCGGCGTGCCAGGACAGCTGGCGCAGCGCTACGGGGTTGGCGTGCTCGATGCGGCCCTGCTCGTCGAGGATGACCAGGCCATCGTCGATGCTGTCGAGCACGGCTTTCAGGCGGCCTTCGCTGCTGAGCAACTGGTTGAGGTTGCTCGAATGGTATTCGCGCAGCGCCTCGGTCATCAGGCCGAAGCGACGGCTCAGCACTGCCAGTTCCACCACGGGCGAGACCGGCAGCACCACATCGTATTTGCCCTGGCCGATCTGGTCGGCGGCGCGCACCAGCATGTCGATGGGCGCGCCGAAACGGCGGGCGATGCCATGGGCGGTGAGCACGCCGATCGCCAGCACTGCCAGCCCCGTCAGCACCAGCAGCCCGGCGATCAATCGCGAACGTTCGGCGGCTTTGCGCTCAGCGGCGATCACCCAAGCGACGACCTGGTCCTGCTGTTCCAGCAGATGGTTGCGCAGGTGCTGGAAGGCGTCGGTGAAAGGTTTGTAGTTGGCCAGGTTGTGCGGCGTCTGACCTGCCGGGGTGCCCTCGCTCGCCATTCTTTCCATCTGGTCATAAAGCGCTGATGCCTGTTCCAGTGCACTTGCGTACTCCTGGCCAAGGTTGGCCTGAAAGCCCTCGTCGAAGGCGGCGCGGAATGACTGGCGGATGGCTTCCAGGCGTTGTGCGTCGGGCTGTGGGTCGATCAGCACCATCAGCTCGTCGCCCAGGTGCTGACGCAGCTTCTGACCGATTCGCACGGCATCGAAGCCGCGCTGGATCAGGTCGCTCTGGCTGTGTGACATCTGCGTGACGCTGAACAGGCCGAGCAGCAGGCCCAGCAGGGCCACGGTGATCAGCGCCGAAATGCTGAGAAACAGGCGCGTGCGAAGCTTCATCGACAGCTTCATGGTGGTCCCATGGTTAGAGGTTGTACTGCTTGCGTTTGCGATAGAGGGTCGAGGTATCGATACCCAGTGTCTTGGCCGCCATGTCGAGGGTGCTGCTGCTGGCCAATACCGCAGCGATGTGGGCCTTCTCCAGCTCCTCGAGGCTCATCGGTGCGCCGACCCGCACGGTGCTGGTTGGTGCTTCGTTGCTGCCACCGAGGCCGAGGTGGGCAATCTCCACGGTCTCGCTCTGGCAGATGATGCTGGCACGCTCGATGACGTTGCGCAGTTCGCGGATATTGCCTGGCCAGCGATATGCCTGCAGGGCCGCTGCCGCTTCGGGGCTGAAGGCGCAGGCCGGACGGCCGTAGTCGCTGACGAAACGGGCGAGAAAGCGTTCGGCCAGGGACATCACGTCTTCGTGGCGTTCGCGCAGTGGCGGCAGCTTGAGGGTGATGACGTTGAGGCGGTAGAGCAGGTCTTCGCGGAAACGCCCCTCACGGACCATTTCGTCGAGATCCAGGTTGGTGGCGGCGACGATGCGTACATCGGCGCGGCGCGTGACCGGGTCGCCGACGCGCTCGTATTCCTTGTCCTGGATGAAGCGCAGCAGCTTGGGTTGCAGCGTCAGCGGGAAGTCGCCGATCTCGTCGAGGAACAGGGTACCGCCATCGGCCTGGCTGACGCGGCCCTGGGTGCTTTCGCTGGCGCCGGTGAAGGAGCCACGGGCATGGCCGAACAATTCGCTCTCCATCAGCTCGGCAGTCAGCGACGGGCAGTTGATGGTCACGCAGGTGCGCTTGGCGCGGCGGCTCCACCCGTGAATGGCGCGGGCCAGCTCGCCCTTACCGGTGCCGGACTCACCGAGGATGAGGATATTGGCATCGGTGGCCGCGACTTGGCGCGCGGTTTCCAGGATCGACATCATCGCCGGGCTGTGTGAATCGAGCCCGTCCTTGACCTTGCGTACCTCGCCCTCCAGTGCTTCCAGGCGCGCGGCCAGGGTACGCACTTCCAGCTGCTTGGCGGCCGCCAGGCGCAGTTGATCGGGGGTGCAGGGTTTGACCAGATAATCGGCGGCGCCGGCCTGGATGGCGTCGACCGCCGTGTCCACGGCCGAGTGGGCAGTGACGATCACCACGCGCATCCACGGCGCCTGGATGCGCATCTGCGCCAGCAGGTCGAGACCGTTGTCCTCGCCCAGGCGCAGGTCGAGGAAGCACAGGTCAAACACCTGTCGATGCAACAACGCTTCGGCTTGCGCTGCGCTGCTGGCCCCGGCGACGTCATAGCCTTCATCTTCAAGGCAGTAGCGGAAGGTACGCAGGATTGCCGCTTCGTCATCCACCAGCAGAATGCGCCCGCTGGTTTGCTCTGCAACTGCCATGTATGTGCTCCGTCTTGCTGGTCGATGCAGCTTAGTCAGGTAAAAACCGTGCAAGTTGCACGGCCTGAATGCGCAGATACTGCACCCTGCATGCAGGCAGGGTGCCTTTATTGTGTTTAAGTTATTGTTTTACATGAACTTTATGTTCGCTCTTGGCTGGCATGGGGCTTGCGATATTCCTCGTATCGTCTCACGAACAGGAGTGAACTCATGCCCCCGTTCAAACCCTTGATGCTGGCCGCCAGCACTGCTTTGCTGCTCGGCCTGACTCCATTGGCCAGCCAGGCCGCCGAGGGCGCGCTGGCTTCGCAGCTCGAGGCTGCGCGCCAGGAAGGCTCAATCTGGACTGCCTTCGCGCTCAACCGCCATCTCAACCCGTTCAAGCTCAAGATCGACGTGGAGGATGGTGTGGCCACCCTCGGTGGCAAGGTCGAGAACGACGTGCAGAAGGAGCTGGCCGAGCAGGTGGCGCTGAGCATAGAGGGCATCGACTCGGTGAACAATCGCATCGAAGTCGGCAGCGATGCCGTCGAGGGCAACCCGCCGGGGATGGTGCAGCGTCTCGAGGACGCCAGCCTCGCCGCCACGGTCAAGTCCAAGCTGCTGTGGAACAGCAACACCCGTGGCCTGGACATTCAGGTCAAGAGCGAGACCGGCAACATCACCCTGAGTGGTCACGCACAGACGCCCGCGGCCAAGGAGTTGGCAGGGCAACTGGCAGCCAATACCGATGGTGTGCGCGAGGTGTTCAACCACCTCAGCATCAGCACTGCCGACAGCAGTAGCAGCGAAGTGCAAACCACCCTCGACGAAGCGCGCGAGAACATCAGCGACAGCTGGATCACCAGTAAGGTCAAGGCCAGCTTTCTCTACAGCCGTAACCTGGACGCCATGAACATTTCGGTGAACACCGACGACGGTCTCGTCAGCCTGCGCGGCAGTGTGCTGAGCAGCGCCGAGAAGCGCCTGGCGGTCGAGATCGCCCGCAACATTCGCGGCGTGCGTGGCGTCGATGCAGATGCCCTGCGTATCAACAGTTGAACCCCTTCACCCCTCCGGCCACTGTCGTGGCCGATATCTGCAAGTCCCATAGCCAAGGAGAGAATCCATGAGCAGCAAGACCGCACAACTTAATGAACTGATCGAGATTACCCGCGACGGCAAGCGCTTCTACGAGCATGCCCACGATGAGGTCAAGGATATCCGCCTGCAGGCGCTGTTCCGTGACATGGTGCGTGCCAAGACTCAGGTGATCGATGCGCTGAGCGTCAAGGTCGCCGCCAACCAGAGCGAGCCGGCGTCTGGCGGCACCATGCTGGGCAAGCTGCGCCAGTTCTACGCCGACACCCGCGCGACCCTGGCCAAGGATGAAGATGCCACCTACGTTGCGCAGCTGGAGGAAGCAGAGGACCGTATTCTGCATGCCTTCGAAGATGCGCTGGAAAGCGCGGACAATGATGTCCGTGTCCTGTTGGCCGTGGAGATGCCCAAGGTGCGGGCTTGCCACGACCGTATGCGGGCGCTGAAGCAGAATATGCAGTAATCACTGCGGCGCTGTTACGAGCCCCTGCACGCGATGCGTGTGGGGGCTTTTTATTGGGGCTGGGCAGGCCAGGGCGCGTATTGCTCACTGGCTTAGCACTATCCGTTACCGAGTCCTCTGAGCGTTTAGGTTGCGCCCCTAAGGGGCGAAACCAAGACGAAAGATCGACACGCCAATGATCGTTGCCCGGATATAAATAGCGCAAAAAAAAACACAAGCTCGCCAGTCCGGTATCACCCACATTTTCTCCACGCCCGAAGCGCCTGTTCGCTACCCAACCGAGAGCCGTCGACGTTCATTTAACTGTCACATTCGTTTCATAGAGTGGTCACGTGGCCTGCAGATACTTGGGCCCGTTCCATCCAACACTATCCTGCTAGGAGCAAGGCATGAAACTGAAGCGTTTGATGGCGGCCCTGACTTTCGCCGCCGCTGGCGTAAGCGCCGTATCTGCTGTAGCCGCCGTCGACCCGGCTCTGCCAACCTATGAAAAGACTTCCGGTGTATCGGGTAACCTGTCGAGCGTCGGTTCCGACTCGCTGGCCAACCTGATGACCCTATGGGCAGAAGAGTTCAAGAAGAACTACCCCAACGTCAACATCCAGATCCAGGCCGCTGGTTCCTCCACTGCGCCACCCGCGCTGACCGAAGGTACCGCCAACATGGGGCCGATGAGCCGTCCGATGAAGGACAGCGAAATCCAGGCCTTCGAAGAGAAGTACGGCTACAAGCCGACCGCCGTTCCGGTAGCGATCGACGCCCTGGCTGTGTTCGTACACAAGGACAACCCGATCAAGTCGCTGTCGATCGAGCAGGTCGACGCGATCTTCTCCAGCACCCGTCTGTGCGGTAATGACAAGGACATCAAGACCTGGGGTGATCTCGGTCTGACCGGCGAGTGGGCAAACAAGCCGCTGCAGCTGTTCGGTCGTAACTCGGTATCCGGCACCTACGGATACTTCAAGGAAGAAGCCCTGTGCAAAGGCGACTTCAAATCCAACGTCAACGAGCAGCCGGGTTCGGCTTCTGTGGTTCAGTCGATCTCCAGCACCCTGAACGCCATTGGCTACTCGGGCATTGGCTACCGCACCTCCAGCGTTCGCGCCGTACCGCTGTCCAAGAAGGGCGGTGAAGCCTTCGAAGCCTCGGAAGAAAACGCCCTGGCTGGCAAGTTCCCGCTGGCCCGCTTCTTCTACGTCTACGTGAACAAGGCGCCGAACCAGCCGCTGAGCCCGCTGGACGCCGAGTTCATCAAGCTGGTGCTGTCCAAGCAGGGCCAGGACGTCGTGATGAAAGACGGTTACATCCCGCTGCCGTCCAAGGTAGCCGAGAAAGCGATGAAGGAACTGGGCCTGTAAGGCTTCCAGCTTGATGGCCCTGCTCTGGTAGCCAGGCCATTCGACGAACCCGCCACCTTATGGGTGGCGGGCTTCGTCATGTCAGCAGGCTGTAATCTTTCTGTCACACAAGCTCGCTAAATTGACAAGCCTGGGCAGCCGTATGCGCTGCAATCAAGCTCGCGCAGAGACTTCTCGCATGAATGACTTGGCAAACGAATCCATGAACCGTTCGCAGAATCCGCTAGGGATCGACTTCAATACGCCTGCCCTGCAACGCAAGCGCCGTATGCGCGCGTTGAAGGATCGTATGGCGCGTTGGTATGTCTCCATCGGTGGTCTGGCGGTTCTGGGCGCCATCACCCTGATCTTCTTCTATCTCGCCCACGTTGTGCTGCCCATGTTCCAGGGCGCTGAACTGACCTCTCGCCAGGCTCAGCAACCGGCCTGGCTGGCTGAGGCGCAAGCGCCGTTGATGCTGGCCATCGAGGAACAGAACCAGGTGGCCATGCGCCTGGACGCTTCCGGTGCCGTGCAGTTCTTCGAACTCAAGACCGGCGAAGCCCTGCAGCGTCTGCAGTTGCCGTTGCCGCAGGGTGTTTCGGTTGCGTCCGTCAGCCAGGATCAGCCAGGCACGCGCCGCGTTGTACTGGGCCTGTCCAACGGCCAGGCGCTGATCATTCAGCACAACTACAAGATCAGCTACCCGGACAACGTGCGCACGATCGCACCACAGATCGAGTACCCCTACGGTGAGGCAGCTATCGAAGTCGATCCGCAAGGACGACCACTCGAGCACATCGCCATCAACCTCAACAGCGGTACGCTGATGCTGGCCGGCTCCACCGGCAATGAGCTGCACCTGATCAGCCTGAGCCGTGAAGAGAACCTGTTCACCGGCGAGGTGAGCGTCAGTGAGGAGCGCATCAACCTGCCGCAGATCGGCGAGCCGATCAGCCAGCTGATTCTCGACCCGCGTCAGATGTGGTTGTACGTATTCAACGGCAGCTCCAGTGCCGACGTTTTCGACCTGCGCAAGCGCAGCCTCAATGGTCGTTACGAGCTGCTCAAGGATGCTTCCAACAGTGTGACCAGCGCTACCAGCCTGCTCGGCGGTATCTCGATCATGATCGGTGACGCCAAGGGCGGCATCCAGCAGTGGTTCATGGTGCGTGACAAGGACGGGAAGTCCACTTTCCAGTCGATTCGCAGCTTCCAGCTGGGCACCAGCGCGATCACCCAGATTCTGCCCGAGGAGCGGCGCAAGGGCTTCATGGCGCTGGATGCCGATGGCCGCCTGGGCATTTTCCACAGCACCGCCCACCGCACCCTGCTCAAGCAGCAGGTCGCCGAAGGCAGCGCGATCGCCGCGCTGTCGCCGCGTGCTACTCGTGTCTTGGTGGAGTCGGATGGCAAGCTGCAGCGTTTCGTGGTCGACAATCCGCACCCGGAAATTTCCTGGAGCTCGCTGTGGGGCAAGGTCTGGTACGAAAGCTACCCGGAGCCGGACTATGTCTGGCAGTCGACCTCCGCCAACACCGATTTCGAAGCCAAGCTGAGCCTCTCGCCGCTGGCCTTCGGCACCCTCAAGGCCGCCTTCTACGCCATGCTTCTGGCCGCGCCGCTGGCCGTCGCCGCGGCGATCTACACCGCCTACTTCATGGCGCCGCGCATGCGTACCAAGGTCAAGCCGGTGATCGAGCTGATGGAGGCGCTGCCGACGGTCATTCTCGGCTTCTTCGCCGGCCTGTTCCTCGCGCCGTTTTTGGAGAACCACTTGCCCGGCATTTTCAGCCTGTTGTTGCTGACGCCGGTGGGCATCCTGTTGTTCGGTTTCCTCTGGACCAAGCTGCCCGAGGCCGTGCGCCATCGCGTTCCCGAAGGCTGGGAAGCGGCATTGCTGATTCCGGTGGTGGTCGCCGTGGGCTGGTTCTCCATCGCGATCAGCGGCCACCTGGAAAACTGGCTGTTCGGCGGCAACATGCGTCTGTGGTTGTCCAACGACCTGGGCATTCCCTTCGACCAGCGCAACGCCCTGGTGGTGGGCCTGGCCATGGGTTTCGCGGTGATCCCGAATATCTACTCGATCGCCGAAGACGCCGTGTTCAGCGTGCCCAAGAGTCTGACCTTCGGTTCTCTGGCTCTCGGCGCCACGCCCTGGCAGACCCTGACCCGCGTGGTGATCCTCACTGCCAGCCCGGGCATTTTCTCGGCGCTGATGATCGGTATGGGCCGTGCCGTGGGCGAGACCATGATTGTGCTGATGGCCACCGGCAACACGCCGATCATGGACATCAACATCTTCGAAGGCATGCGCACTCTGGCGGCCAACGTCGCAGTGGAAATGCCAGAGTCGGAAGTTGGCGGTACTCACTACCGCGTGCTCTTCCTGGCGGCTTTGGTGTTGCTGATGTTCACCTTCGTGATGAACACCCTGGCCGAGCTGATCCGTCAGCGCCTGCGCACCAAGTATTCGAGTCTATAAAACATGCCTGCGCAGCAGGCCATCTGATGACCCTCTCCCTCCGGGAGAGGGTGCCCGAAGGGCGGGAGAGGGCGTTACGGCCGCGTGCCATAACCCTCTCCCCCAACCCCTCTCCCGCAAGCGGGAGAGGGGAGGTAAAGAACGATTTCATTCAAGGTGTGATGCCGTGAAACAGAACAACCTGAAATCCTGGTACAAGAGCGGCGCTCCGGGCGTGTGGATGAGCGGTGGCGCGGTTGCCATCGCCATCATCATGACCCTTGGTCTGCTGGCGGTGATCGCCTCTCGCGGGCTTGGCCACTTCTGGCCGGCGGATATTCTCGAAGCCGACTACCAGGTGCCTGGTCAGGAAGCGCGAGTGATGCTGGGTGAGGTGGTGCAGGTCGAGGAAGTGCCGCGCGCTCGTCTCGCGGCCGCAGGCCTGCCGGTCGCCGAAGAGGGTGGCGAATTCATGACCCGCGAGCTGATGAAAGTGGGTAACCGCGAGCTGTTCGGCGCCGACTTCACCTGGGTGGTCGGCGAGTGGCTGAGCAACCCGCGCAAGCCAGCGGGCATTACGGTGCTGGAGCGTCGCGAATGGGGCAACTTCTACGGCAACCTGGTCAACGTCAAGGAAAGCGGTCAGGTAATCGCCGAGGGTGATGCGGCCTGGGCTGCGTTGCAAGAGCGTCTGGATCGCGTCGATGATCTGCATGCGCAACTGGTGCGCCTGGAGAAGAAAGACATCGGCCGCATCAACCACAGCCTCGAGCGGATCCGTCTGGAAGGCCGCAAACTGCAGTTGCAGGGCAAGCTGGATGACGCCGCGCAAGCTGACATGGACGCTCGCCGCGATGCGCTGAATGCCGAGTACAAGGTGCTCGAAGAGCGCATGGTGGCACTGACCCAGCAGATCAACCGTGACAGTGTGACCCTGAGCGCCAGCGATGGCCGGCAGACCGAGATCGCCCTGGGCAAGATCGTCCGCGCCTTCCGCCCGAACGCCATGGGCACGGTCGACAAGCTCGGTTTCTATGCCATGAAGCTGTGGGAGTTCGTCAGCGCCGAGCCGCGTGAGGCCAATACTGAAGGCGGTATCTTCCCGGCCATCTTCGGCACCGTGCTGATGGTCATGCTGATGGCGGTGATCGTTACCCCGTTCGGCGTGATCGCTGCGGTGTACCTGCGTGAATACGCGCACCAGGGCGCACTGACCCGGGTGATCCGCATCGCGGTGAACAACCTGGCTGGCGTACCGTCGATCGTCTACGGCGTATTCGGTCTCGGCTTCTTCGTCTACGTGCTGGGCGGCTCGATCGACCAACTGTTCTTCCCTGAGTCCGCACCGGCGCCGACCTTCGGCACGCCGGGCCTGATGTGGGCCTCATTGACCTTGGCGATCCTTACCCTGCCGGTGGTGATCGTTGCCACCGAGGAAGGCCTGGCGCGGATTCCGCGTGCAGTGCGCGAAGGCTCGCTGGCGCTTGGTGCGACCAAGGCCGAGACGCTGTGGAAGGTGGTCATCCCGATGGCCAGCCCGGCGATGATGACCGGCCTGATCCTGGCCGTGGCACGTGCCGCTGGTGAGGTGGCGCCGCTGATGCTGGTGGGTGTGGTGAAACTGGCACCGACCCTGCCGCTCAACGGCAACTACCCGTACCTGCACCTGGATCAGAAGATCATGCACCTGGGCTTCCACATCTACGACGTCGGCTTCCAGAGCCCCAACGTCGAGGCCGCGCGTCCGCTGGTTTACGCCACTGCGCTGCTGCTGGTGATCGTCATCGCCCTGCTCAACCTGACTGCGGTCTATATCCGTAACCACCTGCGCGAGAAGTACAAGGCGCTGGATCACTAACGCAGCTACGAGTCGCGCGCCACCGGCGCGCAGCTTGCAGCTTGTAGCTACGAACGGAGTGAGTTTATGCAACACGAAACCCATACCCACGGTATCGATCTGGCCGCACTCGGCCGCGACAAGCAGAGCCTGAGCCTGGCCAACGAGACCACGGCCATCGCCGTACCGGGCCTGAACCTGTACTACGGCCAGAAGCAGGCGCTGTTCGACGTCAAGATGGATATCCCCAAGCAGCGTGTGACCGCCTTCATCGGCCCGTCTGGCTGCGGCAAGTCGACCCTGCTGCGTACCTTCAACCGCATGAACGATCTGGTCGACGGTTGCCGTGTGGAAGGCGAGATCAACATCGACGGGCGCAACATCTACCGCAAGGGCGAGGACGTCGCCGAGCTGCGCCGTCGCGTCGGCATGGTGTTCCAGAAGCCCAACCCCTTTCCCAAGAGCATCTACGAGAACGTGGTGTATGGCCTGCGTATCCAGGGCATCAACAGCAAGCGTGTGCTCGACGAGGCGGTGGAGTGGGCACTGAAGAGCGCGGCGCTGTGGGATGAGGTCAAGGACCGTCTGCATGACTCGGCGCTGGGTTTGTCCGGCGGTCAGCAGCAGCGTCTGGTGATCGCTCGTACTGTGGCCGTGCAGCCGGAAGTGCTGCTGCTCGACGAACCCTGCTCGGCGCTCGACCCGATCTCCACGCTGAAGGTCGAAGAGCTGATCTACGAGCTCAAGAGCAAGTACACCATCGTCATCGTTACCCACAACATGCAGCAGGCGGCGCGCGTCTCCGACTACACCGCGTTCATGTACATGGGCAAGCTGATCGAGTTCGGCGATACCGACACCCTGTTCACCAACCCGGCCAAGAAGCAGACAGAAGACTACATCACCGGTCGCTATGGCTGATGGCCATGTCAGAGGGCGCTGGACTGCGTCGGCGGAACTTGCCGTACTACCTGTACTGTCTGCGTTCCGCCTCCTTGCCCAGCACCCTCTGCCAAAGCCCATCCCTTAACAACCAGTAGGGTGCGCGGCGCGCACCATGGCCATCCAAGCCGGCAGCTTTCGCGGAGCGAAACATGATCAACAAAGACAACCTTACCCAGCACATCTCCCAGCAATTCAACGCCGAGCTGGAAGAGGTGCGCAGCCACCTGCTGGCCATGGGCGGCCTGGTGGAAAAGCAGGTCAACGATGCCGTCACCGCGCTGATCGAGGCCGACTCCGGCCTGGCCCAGCAGGTGCGCGAGATCGACGACCAGATCAACCAGATGGAGCGCAACATCGACGAGGAATGCGTACGCATCCTCGCCCGTCGCCAGCCGGCTGCCTCCGACCTGCGTCTGATCATCAGCATCTCCAAATCGGTGATCGACCTCGAGCGCATCGGCGACGAGTCGACCAAGATCGCCAAGCGCGCCATCCAGCTGTGCGAAGAGGGCGAGTCGCCGCGTGGTTACGTCGAGGTTCGTCATATCGGTGATCAGGTGCGCAAGATGGTGCAGGAGGCACTGGACGCCTTCGCTCGCTTCGATGCCGACCTGGCCCTGTCGGTGGCGCAGTACGACAAGACCGTCGACCGCGAGTACAAGACCGCGTTGCGTGAACTGGTGACTTTCATGATGGAAGATCCGCGTTCGATCTCCCGCGTGCTCAACGTGATCTGGGCGCTGCGCTCGCTGGAGCGCATCGGCGATCATGCGCGCAACATCGCCGAACTGGTGATCTACCTGGTGCGTGGCACCGATGTGCGCCACATCGGCCTGACTCGCATGCGTGAAGAGGTCGAGGGCAAGTCCAGGGACTGATGCCTGCTTGATGCCGACGGCCCGGGCTTTCCCGGGCCGTTTTGTTTGCGCGATTTGTTGTGTGTCCGGCGTTTTTCCGTTGGCCTTAGGCCACTGGCCATGACTATGCTTACTGCCATTCGTACAGGAGTGGCCGATGAGCAAAGTCAGTGTGCTGGTGGTGGATGACGCGACCTTTATCCGTGATCTGGTCAAGAAAGGGTTGCGCGATAATTTCCCCGGCGTACAGATCGAGGAAGCGATCAACGGCCGCAAGGCCCAGCAGATGTTGAGCCGTCAGGTGGTCGACCTGATCCTCTGTGACTGGGAAATGCCGGAGATGTCCGGCCTCGAGCTGCTGACCTGGTGCCGCGAGCAGGACAACCTGAAAACCACGCCCTTCATCATGGTCACCAGCCGCGGTGACAAGGAGAACGTGGTGCAGGCGATCCAGGCTGGTGTTTCCGACTACATCGGTAAGCCCTTCTCCAACGAGCAACTGGTGACCAAGGTGAAGAAGGCGCTGAGCCGCGCCGGCAAGCTGCAGGCCCTGGCCGCCAGCGCGCCGCCGAAGATGCTCAGCAGCGGCGGCTTTGCCAATGATTCGCTGGCCGCGCTCACCGGTGGCAAGGCTGAGGTGGTCAAACCCAGTGCTCCGGTGCCGGCTGCGGGCCAGGCTGAGCCGAGCGCAGCACCAGCGCCGGCAGCTCCGAGCAAGTCGCCAGCCGGTCGTGGCCAGGGTCAGCTGCGTTTGCCGGCGGGTAGCATGGCTTGTGTGATCAAGGCGCTGAGCCTCAAGGAGGCACTGCTAGTGGTCAAACGCACCGAACAACTGCCGCAGGTGCTGGAGAGTGCAGTGCTCGACCTAGAGCAGGGCGAAGCAGCGGAAACCGCTCGGCTCAATGGCTACCTGCACGCGGTGGTGGCATTCGAACCCAAGCCCGACAGCGAATGGCTGCAACTGACGTTCCGATTCGTCGACCGTGACCCGCAGAAACTCGATTACCTGTCGCGGCTGATCGCCCGCGGCACCGCGCAGAAGCATTTCAGCCCCGGCGCGTAGCTGCATGCAATCCGCTGCGCTGTGCCGACCAATGGCGGTGAGCCGGTTCACAGCCTGACGGTCGGTGTCTCGCGCGCTCCGTGCTGCGCTGCTAGTCTTGCTAACCCGGATATCAAAAAGCCATAAGATCCGAGTCGTTATGCTAGGGCGTCTAATTATTCTCTGCAGTCTGCTGGCCTGTTGCAGCCAGGCCGCTGCGCTGACCATCTACAAGTACGTCGACAAGAACGGCGTAGTCACCTATAGCGATCAGGCTGCGCCTGGCGCGCAGGTATTCGTGTTCAACGATCGCATGGTCGAGCGCCTGGACAACCAGGTGAAACTGGAAACCAAGAAGCACGAAGCCGGTGAAACCCTGCTGATTCGCAATGACCTGTATGCCCCGGTGGAAATCGAACTGAAGCTGGAGCAGGTACAGAACGCTATCGGCGCGCCGGACAAACCGATTCGCTGGGTGTTGCCACCGCGCAGCAATATTCGCCTCGCCACCCTCACCGCGCAGGATGCCGCCAAGCCGCTGCGCTATACCCCCAGGTTACGCTACGCCCTCGGCGACCCGCGACTGCAGCCGAGCATCCATCGCTATCCGTTGCCCTGGCGTGGCGGTCCGTTCCGTCAGACCCAGGGCGCCAACGGCACCTACAGCCACTTCACTGCCAAGGGTCGCTATGCGGTGGATATCGCCATGCCTGAAGGCACGCCCATCGTCGCAGCACGCGCAGGCATGGTGGTGAAGACCGAGAACCAGCAGAGCGGCCGGGGCAACAACCCGGCCGGCAACTTCGTGCGCATTCTGCATGACGACGGCACCATGGGTGTTTACCTGCACCTGATGAAGGGTTCGGTCGGTGTGCGTGAAGGCCAGCGGGTAGAAACCGGAAGCCTGTTGGCGCGCTCCGGCAACACCGGCAACAGCACCGGCCCGCACCTGCACTTCGTTGTGCAGCGCAACGTGGGTCTGGCGGTCGAGTCCATTCCCTTCAACTTCCGTCAGCCGGTCAACAGCCTGCCGAATTTCGCCGTCGGCGGCGAATAGTCTGGCGGCAGAATATCAAGCAAAAAACGGCGACCCTCGGGTCGCCGTTTTGTGAAAACCAGGCGTGATCAGCCGATCTCGATCATCTCGAAATCCATCTTGCCGACGCCGCAGTCAGGGCATAGCCAGTCTTCCGGCACGTCTTCCCAGCGGGTGCCGGGAGCGATGCCGTCATCCGGCCAGCCCTGGCTCTCGTCGTAAATCAGTCCACAGACCACGCATTGCCACTTTTTCATAAAAACCTCAGGCCAATCTCACGGTGTTGCGCGACGCAAGCTACCGCAATTGCACTGACGCGCCAAGCGGGCTGGCGGCAATCGCCGCCAGCCAGGGACCAACCAAAGTCGGGCCGCGCAGTGCACGGCCCGTCATCACTCAGCGAGCGGCCATCAGCGGGTCGGTCAGCGCCATGCCATACATCGTCACCAGCGCGATCACGCCGGCTGCAGCGAGGTAGTAGAGCGTCGGCAGGATGGTCTTGCGCAGGGTGATGCCTTCGCGCCCGAGCAGACCGACGGTCGCCGAAGCCGCCACCACGTTGTGAATGGCGATCATGTTGCCCGCCGCCGCACCGACCGACTGCACAGCGACCATCATCGCCCCGGACACGCCGATCAGCTCGGCAGCGTTGAGCTGGAACTGCGACAGCATCAGGTTGGACACGGTGTTGGAACCGGCGATGAAGGCGCCCAGTGCGCCCACGGCCGGGGAGAAGAACGGATACACGCCACCAACGCTGTCGGCCACCAGTTGCGCCATGGCTACCGGCATCGACACCAGGTCGCTGCCATTGACCCCGGAGTTGATCAGGATACGCACCATGGGGATGGTGAAGATCAGCACGAAGCCCGCACCGAGCAGGGTCTTGCTCGACTCGCCCACCGCCGCCTTCAGTTCGGAGAAGCGCATGCGATGGAGGAAGAAGGTGATCAGCACCACCATGCACAGGATGCCACCCGGCAGGTACAGCGGTTCGATGGTGCCGGACACGCCGGTCTCACCGAGGATGTCCTTCCAGCCGAAGGTAAAGCTCATCAGTGCCGCTTTCACCTCGGGGAAGGTGCGCGAGATCACCAGGAACACCGCCAGCAGCAGGTAGGGCGCCCACGCCATGGGCACCGAAATCGGCGCCTTGCCGGCCACCTCTTCCAGTTTCATTTCGATTTTGCCCATCCAGTCGGACGGCCAGTCTTTCGGGTCAGCGAAGTCCCAGGTGTCCTTCGGCAGCAGGAAGCCGGCCTTGGCGGCCGGTACCACGATGGCCAAGCCGACCAGGGCGCCGATCATCGAGGGGAATTCCGGGCCGAGGAACACGCCGGCTGCCATGTACGGCAGGGAGAAGGCGAAGGCGGTGAAGATGGCGAACGGCGCGACGGCCAGGCCTTCCTTCCAGCTCTGATTCTTGCCGAAGAAGCGTGTCATGATCATCACCATGATCAGCGGCATCAGCAGACCGATAAGGCCGTGGGTGATGGCTACCCGCGAGTAGATCAGGTGGAAGAAGGCTTCCCAGCTGCTGCCGGTGGCAACCAGTTGCTCGGTGATGCCGGTTCTGTCCAGGCCCGAACCGACACCCACCAGGATTGGCGTACCCACTGCGCCGAAAGATACCGGCGTCGATTGCACCATCATGCCCAGCACCACCGCGGCCAGCGCCGGGAAGCCCAGGGCGACCAGCAACGGCGCGGCCACGGCAGCCGGGGTGCCGAAACCGGAGGCGCCCTCGATGAAGCAGCCGAACAGCCAGGCGACGATCAGCGCCTGCACGCGGCGATCCGGACTGATGTTGGAGAAGCCCCGGCGAATTGCCGCGATGCCGCCGGAGTGCTTGAGGGTGTTCAGCAGCAGGATCGCGCCGAAGATGATCCACAGGATCGCGGCCGTGAGTATCAGCCCCTGCAGGCTGGAGGCGATGACCCGGTTGAGGGACATGTCCCAGGCCAGCAGGCCGATCAGGGCGGTGAGGACGAATACCAGCGGCATCGCGTACTTGGCCGGCCAGCGAAAGCCGATCAGCAGTACACCCGCCAGCACCAGTGGCACGAAGGCCAGGATGGACAGCAGCGTTTGACTCATGGGTTGGTTCCTTCTTTTTCTTGTGAACCACAGTTTTCCGGGGATACCCGGCGCCACGCATCTGGAAGGGCCGGGCACCACTGCACCGGCCTTTCCGCGAGCCGCGACGGCAGGGATCACCCATCGTCGCGCTCATGCTCGAAAGCCCCGACGGTCAGAAACCGTCAGGGCTTGCTACTGCTCCGTGGAGGCGTCAAGAGCCATCCACGGTTGTTAACCCCCTTGTGTAGGAGCCCCGCCCCGGGGCGAAGCTTTTCTCCAGCTTCGCGGCGGGGCGCCGCTCCTACATGATAGGTGAGATGTTCAGACCTCCTCTTTGAAGCGCAAACGCCAAGCATGCAGCAGCGGCTCGGTGTAACCGGACGGCTGCTCGCGGCCCTTGAATACCAGGTCACTGGCGGCGCGGAAAGCGTGGGATTGTTCGAAGTTCGGCGCCATCGGGCGGTAGGCCGGGTCGCCGGCATTCTGCCCGTCGACTACCTGTGCCATGCGCTGCAGCGTCTCGTGCACCTGGGCCTCGTTGACCACGCCGTGGTGCAGCCAGTTGGCGATGTGCTGGGCGGAGATGCGCAGGGTGGCGCGGTCTTCCATCAGGCCGACGTTGTGGATATCCGGCACCTTGGAACAGCCGACGCCCTGCTCGACCCAGCGCACCACGTAACCGAGGATGCCCTGGCAGTTGTTGTCCAGCTCCTGCTGGATGTCGCTGGCGCTCCATGGGCGGTCGGCACTGACCGGCACGCTGAGCAGATCGTTCAGCAGGCTGTCGCGCTGGCTGGCCAGGTCGATCAGTTCCAGCTCGCTCTGCACCGCTTGCACGTCGATCTGGTGATAGTGCAGGGCATGCAGCACGGCGGCGGTTGGCGACGGTACCCAGGCGGTATTGGCGCCGGCTTTCGGGTGGCCGATCTTCTGCTCGAGCATGGCGGCCATCAGGTCCGGCATGGCCCACATGCCCTTGCCGATCTGCGCCTTGCCGCGCAGCCCGCAGGCCAGGCCGACCAGCACGTTGTTGCGCTCGTAGGCCTGGATCCAAGCGCTGGATTTCATGTCGCCCTTGCGCAGCATTGCGCCAGCTTCCATGGCGGTGTGCATCTCGTCGCCAGTGCGATCGAGGAAGCCGGTGTTGATGAAGGCGACGCGCGCGCTGGCTGCCTCGATGCAGGCCTTGAGGTTGACGCTGGTACGCCGTTCCTCGTCCATGATGCCCATCTTCAGGGCGTTCGCGGGCATGCCCAGCAGCTGTTCGACGCGACCGAACAGCTCGTTGGCGAAGGCCACTTCGAACGGCCCGTGCATCTTCGGTTTGACGATATAGACGCTACCGGTGCGCGAGTTACCGCGACGCTTGAGGTCATGCAGGGCGATCAGGCTGGTCACCACCGCATCGAGGATGCCCTCGGGAATTTCCAAGCCTTCACCGTCGAGGATCGCCGGGTTGCTCATCAGGTGGCCGACGTTGCGGATGAACAGCAATGAACGACCATGCAGGGTCAGTTCACTGCCATCGGCGGCGGTATATACACGATCCGCATTGAGCCGGCGGGTGATGCGCTTGCCGCCCTTTTCCAGTTCCTCGGCCAGGTCACCCTTCATCAGGCCCAGCCAGTTGCGGTAGACCACCACCTTGTCGGCGGCGTCGACGGCAGCCACGGAGTCCTCGCAGTCCATGATGGTCGACAGCGCCGCTTCCATCAGCACGTCTTTCACGCCCGCGGCGTCGGTGCTGCCGATGGGGCTGCTGGCGTCGATCTGGATCTCGAAGTGCAGGCCGTTGTTCTTCAGCAGCACGGCGCTCGGCGTGGCTGCGTCACCCTGGAAGCCGATGAACTTCTCCGGCTGCGCCAGGGAGGTCTGTGCACCGCCGCTCAGGGTCACCTGTAGCTGGCCGGCGACCACGGCATAGGCACTGGCATCGGCGTGCGAGCCCTTGGCCAGCGGCGCAGCCTGGTCGAGGAAGGCGCGGGCGAAGGCGATCACCTTGGCGCCGCGTACTTCGTTATAGCCGGGGCCTTTGCTGGCGCCGCCTTCTTCGCTGATCGCGTCGGTGCCATACAGGGCGTCGTACAGCGAGCCCCAGCGGGCGTTGGCGGCGTTCAGTGCGTAACGTGCATTCATCACCGGCACCACCAACTGCGGGCCGGCCTGGGTGGCGATCTCGCTGTCGACGTTGGCAGTGGTCGCCTTGACCTGCTCCGGCTGCGGCAGCAGATAGCCGATGGAGCCGAGGAAGGCGCGGTAGGCGTTCATGTCAGTGATCGGCCCGGGGTTGGCACGGTGCCAGTTATCCAGCTCGGTCTGCAGACGGTCACGCTCGGCCAGCAGCGCGCGGTTACGCGGGGCCAGGTCGTGTACCAGCGCGTCGAAACCGCTCCAGAAGGCCGCAGCCTCGACACCGCTACCGGGCAGCACTTCGCTTTCGATGAATTGCTTGAGCTCGGCGGCTACCTGCAGGCGCTGACATTGCACGCGTTCGGTCATCTTTCTGTTCTCCTGTTTGCATCCGCCCATGGTGGTGCGGGTCAATCAATGTTTTGTAGGGCCCCGCCCCGGGGCGAAGCTCTTAATGTTTTGTTCGCCGCGAGGCGCGGCTCCTACAGGTATCGCACCGTACGGCCCTCATCCGTCACTTCGTGCCACCTTCTCCCGGAGGGAGAAGGGCATCAGTTGGCGGCTGCGCCGCATGTTTAAAGGGCCGCAATACCCGCTTTGGCCACCTGCGCATCCTGTTCGGCCTTGACCCCGGATACACCGACGGCACCGACCACCTGGCCGTCCACCAGCACCGGCACGCCACCCTCCAATGAAGTAATCAGCGGTGCGCTGAGGAAGGCACTGCGGCCGCCGTTGACCATGTCTTCGTAGCCCTTGGTTTCGCGGCGGCCGATAGCGGCGCTGCGCGCCTTCTCGGTGGCGATGTAGGCGCCGATCGGCGCGCAGCCGTCGAGGCGCTCCAAGGCCAGCGGATGACCGCCGTCATCGACTACGGCAATGGCCACAGCCCAGCCCTGTTGCTGCGCTTCGCTGCGGGCTGCCTGGAGGATCTGGCTGACTTCGCTTTGGCTGAGTACGGCTTTATGTTGCATGGCATACCTCGTGTTCTTGGTTTTCTCCCCTCTCTCATTCATGGGAGAGGGGCCGGGGGAGAGGGTTCAGGCTTCTACGCCATCGCTTCCTCGACGATTTCGATCCAGTGCCGCACCGGCGTACGCCCGGCACCGTCCAGGTGGGTCTGACAGCCGATATTGGCGGTGACGATGGCGTCCGGTTTGCCGCTTTCCAACGCGTTCAACTTGTTGTCGCGAAGCTGCCGCGACAGCTCCGGCTGGGTCAGCGAATAAGTGCCGGCCGAGCCGCAGCAGAGGTGGCCGTCCGGCACCGCTGTCAGGCCGAAGCCGAGACGCGTCAGCACGTTTTCCACCGCGCCGCCGAGCTTCTGCGCATGCTGCAGGGTGCAGGGGCAGTGGAAGGCCAGGCGCTGCTCGGCGCGTACCTGCAACTGTTCCAGCGCCTCGCCCTGCAGCACCTCGACCAGATCCCTGGCCAGGGCGCTGACCCGCGCCGCCTTGGTCGCGTACGCCGGGTCGCTGGCGAGCAGGTGACCGTAGTCCTTGACGAAGGCGCCACAGCCGCTGGCGGTCTGCACGATGGCCTCGGCGCCGGCTTCGATGGCCGGCCACCAGGCATCGATGTTCTGCCGCGCGCGTTGCAGCCCCGCTTCCTGGGCGTTGAGGTGATAGTCGACGGCGCCGCAGCAGCCGGCTTCGTGGATAGGCGTGACACTGATGCCCAGGCGATCCAGCACGCGTGCGGTGGCGGCATTGGTGTTGGGCGACAGCCCCGGCTGTACGCAGCCTTCGAGCATTAACACGCGGCGGCTGTGCTGCGTGGTCGGGCGTGGTTTGGCCGGGCGAATCTCGCGCGGCAGCTTGGCCTTGAGCGTGGCCGGTAGCAGTGGGCGCAGGGCCAGGCCGGTCTGGGTCAGCGCCTTGAACAGTGCCGGGCGTGGCACCACGGTGCGCAGGCCCTGGCGCAGCAAGCGTTGCTCGAGCGGACGTGGTACCGCCTGCTCAGCCACTTCGCGGCCAATGTCCAGCAGGTTGTGGTACTGCACACCAGAGGGGCAGGTGGTCTCGCAGTTGCGGCAGGTCAGGCAGCGATCCAGATGCTGTTGGGTCTTGGCCGTGACTTCGTTGCCTTCGAGCATCTGCTTGATCAGGTAGATGCGCCCGCGTGGGCCATCCAGCTCGTCACCGAGCAGCTGATAGGTCGGGCAGGTGGCGTTGCAGAAGCCGCAGTGCACGCAGGAGCGCAGGATGCGTTCGGCTTCTTCGGCGCGCGGCAGGCGCTTGGCCTGTTCACTCAAATTGGTCTGCACGTCTTATACCTCGGCGTACATGCGGCCAGGGTTGAAAATACCCTGGGGGTCGAGCTGGTTCTTCAACTGGCGCTGGTAGCGCAGCAGCGGTGCAGCCAGCGGCTGGAAAGGTTGCGCCTGGCCGGCGGCGAAGCAGGTGGCGTGGCCGCCGAGCTTGGCCGTCACGCGCTGGATCAGCTCGCCGTCGGCGTCGGTCTTCAGCCAGCGCTGTGCGCCGCCCCAGTCGATCATCTGGCGACCGGGCAGGTCGAGCAGGCCGCTGTTGGCCGGAAGCGACAGGCGCCACAACGTGCCGCTGGCCGCGAAGAAGGGCAGGCGCTGTTCACGCAGCTCATGCCAGTAAGCGTTATCGATTTCCTCACCACCGAGACGCTGGCGCGCGGCCTGAACCGAGCCCTCGCCACCCTCCAGGCGCAGGTGCAGCGCGGTACCGTCGTGGCTGGCGGCGCTGATCGGCAGCGGCTGCTGGCCCCATTCGGCGAGCTTGTTGAGGGCCTGCAGGGCTTCCACTTCCAGACGCAGGCTGAGCACCTGGCGCGGCTTGGGCAGGACCTTGAGCGAAACTTCGGCGAGCAGGCCGAGGCAGCCGAAGCTGCCGGCCATCAGGCGCGACAGGTCGTAGCCGGCGACGTTTTTCATCACCTCGCCGCCAAAGCGCAACAGCTTGCCCTGACCGGTGATCACACGGGTGCCAAGCACCTGATCGCGCACCGAACCGGCCCAGGGCCGACGCGGGCCGGACAGCCCGGCGGCAACCATGCCGCCGAGGGTGGCGCCATCGCCCAGGTGCGGCGGTTCGCATGGCAGCATCTGGTTGTTGGCCTCGAGCGCCGCCTCGATCTCGGTGAGCGGCGTACCGGCGCGGGCGGTGAGCACCAGCTCGGTGGGGTCGTAACTGACGATACCGCGATGCTGGCGGGTATCCAGTACTTCGCCAGTGGTGGCGCGGCCCAGATGCGCCTTGCTGCCGCTGCCCTGAATGCGCAGCGGGGTGGCGCTGTTCAGCGCGTGGTTGACCTGTTCCAGCAGCGCGGCGCTGGCATCGAAATCATGCTGCATCAGAAGCGCTCCAGTTCCGGGAAGGGCAGTTGGCCGTGGTGCACGTGCATGGCGCCGAACTCGGCGCAGCGGTGCAGGGTGGGGATGTTCTTGCCCGGATTGAGCAGGCCGCTGGGGTCGAACGCCGCCTTCACCGCATGGAACAGGGTGATTTCGTCGCTGTTGAACTGCGCGCACATCTGGTTGATCTTCTCGCGGCCAACGCCGTGCTCGCCGGTGATGCTGCCGCCGACCTTGACGCAGAGTTCGAGGATCTTGCCGCCGATGGCCTCGGCGCGCTCCAACTCACCAGGCACGTTGGCATCGAAGAGGATCAGCGGGTGCATGTTGCCGTCGCCGGCGTGGAACACGTTGGCCACGCGCAGACCGTACTCCTCGGACAGCTCGGCGATGCCGCGCAGCACGCCGGGCAGCTCGCGACGCGGGATGGTGCCGTCCATGCAGTAGTAGTCCGGCGAGATGCGCCCGACTGCGGGGAAGGCGTTCTTGCGCCCGGCCCAGAATTTCACCCGTTCGGCCTCGTCGCGAGCCAGGCGCACTTCGGTGGCGCCGGCTTTCTCCAGCACCTCACGCACGCGCTCGCAGTCGTCGGCGACGTCGGCCTCCACGCCGTCGAGCTCGCAGAGCAGGATGGCTTCGGCCTCCACCGGGTAGCCGGCGTGGATGAAATCTTCGGCGGCGCGAATGGCCAGGTTATCCATCATCTCCAGGCCGCCGGGGATGATGCCGGCGGCGATGATGTCACCGACCGCGCGGCCGGCCTTTTCCACTGAGTCGAAAGCCGCCAGCAGCACCTTGGCCACTTGCGGCTTGGGCAGCAGCTTGACCGTCACCTCGGTGACGATGCCGAGCATGCCTTCGGAGCCGGTGAACAGCGCCAGCAGATCGAAGCCCGGGGCATCCAGGGCGTCGCTGCCGAGGGTCATGAACTCGCCTTCGACGGTGAGGATGTCGACCTTGAGCAGGTTGTGCACGGTCAGGCCGTACTTCAGGCAATGCACGCCGCCGGCGTTCTCGGCGACGTTGCCGCCGATGGAGCAGGCGATCTGCGAAGACGGATCAGGGGCGTAATACAGGTCGAACGGCGCAGCGGCCTGAGAAATCGCCAGGTTGCGTACGCCAGGCTGGACGCGGGCGAAGCGACCTTCGCGGTTGATCTCGAGAATCTGGTTGAAGCGCGCCATCACCAAAAGGATGCCCTTTTCCAGCGGCAGTGCGCCGCCGGACAGGCCGGTGCCGGCGCCGCGTGCTACCACCGGTACGCCACGGGCGTGGCAGAGCTTGAGCAACTGCTGCACCTGCTCGATGCGTTCGGGCAGTACCACCAGCATGGGGGTGGTGCGATAGGCGGAAAGCCCGTCGCACTCGTAGGGTTTGAGGTCTTCCTGGGTATGCAGGATGTCGAGATCGGGCAGGCTCTGGCGCAACTCGGCCAGTAGGGCGGTCTTGTCGACCGCGGGTAGCGCGCCGTCGACGCGCTCGTCGTACAGAATGCTCATGGCAGGCTCAATCTTGGACGTTGTTGTTATTGGCGGTCATGCTGCGACCTTGGCTGCATGTTTAGGCTGCCTGCTTTTTTACGTCCATTCTCTTTGCTGCTGGTAGGACCAGTTTCTTTCGTCAGGCTTTCGCCATGGATTGGCCTAAGGTCTCATGCACTATGGCTTGCGTGCCGTAAGGTGGGCGATCTAAGGTGGCCATTGAAAATTGGTACGACCAGTGCTGCGGAGGTGGCGAATGGACGGGCAACAGGGTGTCGCACGGCGGCAGGTAAGCGATGTGGTAGCCGAGCGTATCGAGCGGCTGATCGTCGACGGCGTGCTCAAGGTAGGGCAGCCATTGCCGTCGGAACGACGCCTGTGCGAAAAACTGGGCATCTCCCGTTCGGCCTTGCGTGAAGGGCTCAAAGTGCTGCGCGGGCGCGGCATCATCGACACCGCCCAGGGTCGCGATTCACGGGTGGCCAAGCTCAGTGGCGAGCGCGACGCCAGCCCGCTGATGCATCTGTTCAACTCGCAACCACGCACCCTGTATGACCTGCTGGAGGTGCGCGGCCTGCTCGAAGGCGAGTCGGCGCGCCTGGCGGCGCTGCGTGGCACCGAGGCGGATTTCGTCCTGCTGACCCGACGCTACGAAGAGATGCTGGCGGCTCATGCACAGGAAAATCCGGTCGACCCGCGTGAGCATGCGCGCCTCGACCATGCCTTTCACCTGGCCATCTGCGAGGCCTCGCACAACCCGGTGCTGGTGCACACCCTGCAGTCGCTGACCGATCTGATGCTCAGCACCGTATTCGCCTCGGTGAACAACCTCTATCACCGCCCGGCGCAGAAACGACAGATCGACCGCCAGCATTCGCGCCTGTACCACGCGGTGATCGAACGCCTGCCGGAACAAGCCCAGCGCGCCGCGCGCGACCATATCAACAGCATTCGCGACAACCTGCAGGAGATCGAGCAGGAAGAGCAGCGCCTGGTGCGCGCGACCATGCGTTTGGAGGGCTGGGCATGAGTTCCGCCCGTCTGCCTTTTCCCTCAACGTTTTTAGATGTGGCAGCGACCAGTCGTCTGCTTCATGACTGGTCGCACAGAATGATGGCGTTTTAACAGCTATCATCGCGCCCTTTACGCAGCATCCGGGCCGTGCGCCCGTCGAAACTGCCCCCCCCCCGCATTCCAATAAAAACCCCGCATTCAAGGGTTCACCCATCACTGCCGGCGCTCGCCTGCGGTGCATTGCCTCGTCCTCGAATTGGAGTACCGACGTGTTGAAGAAGTACCTGTCTGTCATTCTGCTCGCCTGCACCGCGCTGGTGAGCATGCCCAGCCTGGCGCAGTTGAGCGATTCCGAAGCCATGAACATGGCCGGTCTGCAGCGCTCGCTGACCCAGCGCATGGCCAAGAACTACCTGATGCTCGGTGCCGACGTGCGTGTAGATGTGGCCCAGCGTCAGCTCAAGGAAACCATCGAACGTTTCGATGCCAGCCAGAAGGCCCTGGCCGGTTACGCACCCACTGCCGAGATCAAGGCCGCGCTGGCCAAGGTCGACGCCACCTGGGCTGTTCATCGCCAGCAGGTCGAAGCCAAGCCGGATCACGCCAAGGCCGCGGAAATGCTCGCCACCAGCGAGGAGCTGCTGCAGCAGACGCAGCACGTCAGTGACCTGATGGGCCAGCACCTGGGCGCCATGGGCGCCTCCGTGCATCACACCGGCTGGGCGCGCGTGCAGACCCAGCGCATCGCCATGCTCTACATGGCCAAGTCCTGGCGTGTGCCTGCGCCGGACCTGGACGCCAAGCTGGACAAGGCCGTGAGCGATTTCGAGACCATCCTCAAGGAGCTGGAAGCCCGCGGCACGCCGAACGAGGAAATCGCCAACACCCAGCGTCGCGCCCGCGCCCACTGGGGCTTCACCCTCAAGGGCATCGACCTGCACGCCTCGCAGGACTTCGTGCCGACCGTGATCACCGTCAGCACCGACTCGCTGTTCCGTCAGCTCAACGAGCTGACCCGTCTGTACGCCGGCCTGCAGGCCAAAGAGGCCTGATCCTCGTTTGCTGGAAAGCACAAGGGCCGCATTGCGGCCCTTGTGCTTTTGCCCTATCAAGCCGTTGAAAAACGTAGGCGAGGCAGCCAGTGCAATACCGATGGCGGCCCCGCAAAAACAGCCGAAAAAAACACTGGGCCCGCACTCGGGTTTACGTGCTGTAAATGAGCATTTTGACTGGGCTCGCACGCGAGGCTGTTTTTAACGCAGCAATGGCAACGTAGGTAGTTTTTCAACGGCCTGCTATGCCTGAGGCGTGACGGCCAGGCTAGCCCAGGTCTCGGTTGAGCGGCTAAAGCTCAAGCTTGTAACCAACACCATAGATGGAGTGGATCAGCTCCTGCTCGGGAGCGGCCTGCTCCAGTTTGCGGCGCAGGTTCTTCACGTGGCTGTCGACGGTGCGGTCGGTGACGACGCGGTGGTCGTCGTAGAGATGATCCATAAGCTGGTCGCGCGAGTAGACCCGCCCGGGGGTGGTCGCCAGGCAGTGCAGCAGGCGGAATTCCACCGGGGTCAGGTCGAGTTCCTGCTGGTCGTAGAAGGCCCGGTACGCCTGGGCATCCAGGCGCAGGCCGTTGTTGGCCGGCGGGCGGCGGCGCAGCACAGCGCGCACGCGCGCCATCACTTCGCGCGGGCTGAAGGGTTTGCAGATGTAGTCATCCGCGCCGAGGTCGAGGCCGAGCAAGCGGTCGACTTCTTCGACGCGCGCGGTGATCAGCATGATCGGTACGTCGCTGAAGGTGCGCAGTTCGCGGCAGATATCCAGGCCGTCGCGGCCCGGCAGCTCGGCAAGGGCGGCAATGTACCGGCCAGCGTCCATATCCAGGCCGGCAAGCCGCTGCCAGCGGGCTACGGCAAGCGCCTGGACAGCGCCCAGCTCAAAGGCGTACCGACCTATGCTGGCTACGAATGGCGCCGCGTCGGCAGCGACATGGTGCTGGTCGCCATCACCACCGGCATCGTCCATACCATTCTCTCCGGCGTACTCAACTGAGTGGCCAGCCGCGCCCGGCCAATGCCGGGCGCTCTGCTCGGCTGCGCGATCGTTAACCCAAGCGTAACGATCGCGCGGCCGGCTTGATTGATGCCCCCGCCCACCACTCCTAAGGTGACGCCACGACAGCGGAACCTGTGGAGTCTTCAATGACAACAACAATATCCCCACCGCCGCAGTGGTCGCGTCGTCGCGCTGAAAAAGCCCGGCGACTCGATCAGGTGCGCAACCTCGCCGATGGCGTGGTGTTGCCCAGCGACCAGATCGTCGCGGCACTCGAAGGGCGGTTTCACAGCGCTCGAGTGTGAGGCAGTCACATCTTGCTCACGAAGTGACTATTTACCGATAGAGGCAATTCCAGTTTCATGTAGAGATTCAGAAATGCTGGCAACTCGCCTGCGTCTCCTCGCACTCGATTTATGAGGTGAGAAGTGTTCCTGGAAACCAATCGTATGTCCTCTGGTCCCGCCTTCTTTTTCTGCATGTTATTTGGTTGGGCCAATTAGGTTGTCGCTCAGGAATACTTGATGCATACGATTACAAATGCCTGTTTCCAGGTAATGACCAAGGCATTTGCGAGCAAAGGTGTAGCGCTGGCCAGGTATCTACCTGGGTTGGATCAGGCCTTGGCCGGACACGAGCCGGTCAGGGTGATGCTGGCCTACCGTCTGCTGAGTGCACTCGTGAGCGAAACGGGTGATGCGGAAATGGGCTGAATGCATACGAGCATTTTCACCCGTGCATTCTGGGTGCTCAGAGCTACGCGCTGATGTCCACTCCGACGTTGGCTCACGCGCTGCAGCGCCTGGCCGATTATCACCCGATGACCAGCGACGGCTCGCACATGTTCCTGGAGCACCATGTCGAGCCCCTGAAGCTGGTTGGCCTGGAGAACGCCACGGTGGCCCAGCGGGCTCCGCGAGCCTTCATCGATGCGGGGGCGGCCTTGATCTTTGCCATCGTGCACTGGCTTTCGCCGTTTCAGCGGCCCATGCCATTGATGCTGGAACTGACCTATCCCGAGCCCGCCGACACGTGCCAATTACGGCACTTGTTTGGCGATAACCTGTATTTCTCGGCACGGCGCAATTGCATGACGTTCAGTGTTGAGGCTGGTGCGATCGAACTGCTCACTGCGGCCACAGCCCGGCATCCCCTGCACGTCGAATATGCGCAGGCGCGCATGAGTGAGCAGGTGGATGGATCGCTGGAGGCCAGGGTAAGGCGCGTTCTGGCCGAGCAACTGAGTCAGGGCATCAGCCCGAGTCTCAGCCAGATTGCCGATCAGCTCAGTATGAGCCGGCGCAGCCTGCAGCATGGCCTTGAGCGTGATTCGGCGAACTTCAGCCTGCTGCTGGACCAGGCCCGCCGCCGTCAGGCCGACAGTTTTCTGCGCAACACCAGCCGCAGTCTCAAGTACATCTCGGCGCAGCTGGGGTTTCGCGATCAGAGCAGCTTTCACAAGGCGTGCATGCGCTGGTTCAACACCTCGCCGAATCAGTACCGTGCTTTACAGGGGGGGCGCACGTTGTGAGGACGTGCACATCGCCTGGCATATGTCGTCACGCTGCAACGAGTTGTCGATAAAGAACATTGCATGCAAAAGCTGTTTTGTATGAGGCTGTCATATGTAGGAGTATTACGGGGCATGGAGCTCTGTGGTTCTTTCCCTTCCCACATACGACCCGAAAACAATAATGAAGAAGCACCTCAACGATCAGTTATTCGAACTCATCGCAACGAGCATCCGTAAAGGTCGACTCAAGTCGGGAACGTTGCTGCTTGAAGGGCCCCTGGCGGATCTGTTCGGGGTGAGCCGCTCGCCTGTGCGCCAGGCGCTGCTCAGCCTGCATCAGGCAGGTCTTGTCTGTACGTTCGAAGGCCGTGGTTATCTGGTTGGTGCGCAGCCCGGCAAGGTGCTGCGGCGCAAGCTCGAGGCCACTGATTTCAAGCTTACGGATGACCAGGCTCAGGCTCCGCGCAAGACTGAAACCTGGAAATCCGTATACGACCAGATCGAACGGGACTTGCTGCACCAGTCGCTGTTCGGTACCTATCGCATCAACGAGCTCGAACTCTCCCGCCATTACGCCATCAGCCGCACGGTCTCCAGCCAGGTGCTCACGCGCCTTTCGCTGATGGGGTTGGTCGAGCGCGACGAGCGCTCCCGTTGGCAGCTCGGGCAGTGGGACGAGGCGCGTTTGGCTGAGCTGTACGAAGTGCGTCGGCGCCTGGAGCCTTATGTGCTGATGCGGGCGGCGGAGTTCATCGATGGCGAGCAGATCGAGGGGTATATCGAGCGTCTGCACCAGGCCATGGATCTCTACCCGGACATGGACAGCCGCCAGTTCGACGACCTGGAAAGCGACCTGCACATCGAGACCCTGGGCCGCTGTCCCAATCGGCAGATGCTGCAGATACTGCGCCGTACTCACTCGCTGCTGCTGTCGGGCAAGCACATCCTGCTGGACAAGAGTTACTTCCCCGATGAGGAACCCTTCTTCCGCGAGCACCTGAGCATCTTCGAGAACCTGCAGGCCGGTCGCCCTGACCTGGCGGCGCAAAGCATGGAGGAGCACCTGGTGATCGCCGAGCGCAAGGTCAAGCAACGTCTGGCGCAATTCCGCGAGCAGAACGTCATCCAGGCCGTGCCCTATCTGGAGCGGATCGAGACTTAGGCTGCGCTGCGCGGACAGGCAGCGCTCCGCCCTTTCCTCGTGGGAGCGGACTTGTCCGCGAAGCTGTTGAGGCCACGAAGCCGGCAGGCCTGGATCTGCGGTGACCTCATTCGCGGACAGGTCCGCCCCCACATGCTTATTCAGCAGCGCCCAGTAGAGGCGCTGGTGATCAGGTCACCGCGCCCACCTGCCAGGGTACGAACTCGTTGTCACCGTAGTTGTACAGCTCACTCTTGGACGGCTCGCCCGAGGCGATCTCAATGAGGATGTCAAAGATCTTCTGCCCGGCTTCGGCGATGCTCAACTCACCGTCGACGATGCCGCCGCAGTTGATGTCCATGTCCTCTTCCAGCTTGCGGAACATCTCGGTGTTGGTGGCCAGTTTGATGCACGGCGCCGGTTTGAAACCGGACACCGAGCCGCGGCCGGTGGTGAAGCAGATCATGTTGGCGCCGGAGGCGACCTGGCCGGTCACCGATACCGGATCGTAGCCGGGGCTGTCCATGAACACGAAGCCGCGTTCGGTGATCGGCTCGCCCCATTCGTATACGCCGTTGAGCGAGCTGGTGCCGCCCTTGGCCGCCGCACCGAGGGATTTTTCCAGGATGGTGGTCAGGCCGCCGGCCTTGTTGCCTGGCGAGGGGTTGTTGTTCAGCTCGGCACCGTTGATGCGCGTGTATTCCTCCCACCAGGTCAGGCGGTCGAGCAGCTTCTGGCCCACTTCATGGCTGATCGCACGGGCGATCAGCAAGTGCTCGGCGCCGTAGATTTCTGGCGTTTCGCTGAGGATTGCAGTGCCGCCGTGCTGCGCCAGCAGGTCTGCTGCGTAGCCCAGTGCTGGATTGGCGGTGATGCCGGAATAACCGTCGGAGCCGCCGCACTGCATGCCGACCATGATGTGTTCGACACTTTCAGAAGTGCGTTCCAGACGGCCGATGGCGTCAAGCATCTCGGTCACCTGCTCGATGGCGCGGGCGATGCTGGCGCGGGTGCCGCCGGCATTCTGGATGTTGAAGACGCGGAAGTTCGGTCCTTCGCTGATGTTGTAGCGCTTCATCAGCGAGCTGATCTGGTTGGTCTCACAACCCAGGCCGATGACCAGCGCACCCGCGATATTCGGGTTGCAGGCGTAGCCCCAGATGCTGCGTTCGAGGAACTTGAAGCCTTCCGATTCGGTATTGATCGCACAGCCACTGCCATGGGTCAGCGCCACCACGCCGTCGATGTTGTAGCGCTTGAGCAACTCCGAGCCGTTGAAGTGCGCGGCCACGGCGCGTGACACGGTCGCCGAGCAGTTCACCGTGGACAGGATGCCGATGTAGTTACGTGTGCCGACGCGGCCATCCGGACGGCGATAACCCATGAAGCGGCGGCGCTGTTCCGGTGGCAGTACCGGCGTGCGCTCGATGGGCGGTGGCAGCTGGTTGTTGGCGTGGCTCTGCGGCATCGACACGTTGTGGGTGTGCACGTGGGCGCCGGCGGCGATGTCCTGGCTGGCGACGCCGATGACCTGGCCGTACTTGAGCACGGCTTCGCCACTGGCGATGGCGCGGCGGGCGATCTTGTGGCCGGCGGGAATATCGTCCAGAGCCTCTAGATCGAGCTTTTCGACTCGGCTGCCCTGGGCCAGGGCGCGCCGTGCGACCGCGACCGAATCGAGATCGCTGAGGATGACCACGGCTGGGGTGTTGGTGATGAGTTGCATGGCTCGTTCTCATTGTTGTTGTGATCGACTGGCGACGATACTGACAAAAATGAACATTGCACGCAATAATTTGTGATGTTAGTGTCGGCTCCACAGGGCTGCTTGCCAGCTTACAAAAACAACAATGTGAGGCTTTCCCGATGGCTCATTCCCATCCTTCCGGGAGCGTTGGCTGCAAGCCGACATCCTGCCTGTACGCTGTCATCGTCAGCTTGCTGGAGCGCCGTCATGCATAAGCTCGTCGACGGTTATTTCACCCTGCTCAAGGTGCTGGCGATCATCTGTCTGGTGACCATGGTGGTGCTGGTATTCGGCAACGTCGTGCTGCGCTACGGCTTCAACGAAAGCATCCTCATTTCCGAAGAAATTTCGCGTTGGGCCTTCGTCTGGCTGACGTTCCTTGGCGCCGTGGTGCTGCTGCGCGAGCGTGGTCACATGAGTGTGGACCTGGCGCTCCGGGCGCTGCCGAGCTGGGGTGAGCGCGGCTGCCTGATCCTTTCCCAATTGCTGATGCTGGCCTGTTCCGGGCTGTTCTTCTGGGGCAGTTGGCAGCAGATGGAAATCAACTGGAACGTACCGTCGCCGGTCGCTGGCTGGTCGATGGGCCTGTTCTACGGCTCTGGTGTGTTCTTCGGCATCTCGGCCTGCCTGATTCATCTCTACGAGATCGCCCGTCTCGCACTGGGCGGCGAAATACCGCGACCTGACCTCTCGGTCGAGCTGCATCAGTAGCGCTTTCCAGTATTTCGCCCGGCCTGCCGCCGGCGCTCAATTTCATAATAAGAATCGGAGTGATGTGATGGTCATCATCGCGATATTCGTACTGTCTCTGCTGGGCGCCATGGCCATTGGCGTACCCATCTCCTATGCGCTGATCCTCTGCGCACTGGCCATGATGTATCACCTCGATCTGTTCGATGCGCAAATCGTCGCCCAGGGTCTGGTCAATGGTGCCGACAGCTTCCCGCTGATGGCTGTTCCATTCTTCATGCTCGCGGGTGAGCTGATGAATGCCGGTGGTCTGTCCCGGCGTATCGTCAACATGGCCGTTGCTCTGGTCGGCCACATCAAAGGCGGGCTTGGCTACGTCACCATCCTGGCCGCCTGCGTGCTGGCCAGCCTGTCAGGCTCGGCTGCTGCGGATGCCGCTGCGCTGGCTGCGCTGCTGGTGCCGATGATGGTCAAGGTCGGTCACGACAAGGCGACCGCCGGTGGTCTTGTCGCTGCATCGGGCATCATCGCCCCGGTTTTGCCGCCTTCGATTGGCCTGATTCTGTTCGGCGTGGCGGCCAACGTATCGATCACCAAACTGTTTCTCGCCGGTATCGCGCCCGGTCTGATGATGGGCGTGTCGCTGTGTATCGCCTGGGCCATCATCTCGCGCCGCGAGACGCTGATCACCCGCCCGCGAGCGCCGATGCGCGAGGTCGCCAAGGCGTTCTACGAAGGTGTCTGGGCGCTGCTGCTGCCGGTGATCATCCTCGTTGGCCTGCGCGCCGGGATCTTCACGCCCACGGAAGCGGGCGTGGTGGCGGCTGTCTATGCGCTGTTCGTTTCCCTGGTGATCTACCGTGAGCTGACCTGGAAAAGCATGTACCAGGTACTGGTGTCTTCGGTGATGACCACGGCGATGGTGATGTTCCTGGTCGCTTCGGCCATGGTCGCTGCCTGGATGATCACCGTGGCCGATTTGCCGAGTTCGGTGGTCGAGGTACTGGAGCCGCTGATGGACAGCCCGCGCCTGCTGATGCTGCTGATCGTCGCCATCATCGTGCTGATCGGCATGGCCATGGACATGTCGCCGATCATCCTGATTCTGGCCCCGGTGATGATGCCGGTGGCCGTCGCGGCCGGGATCGATCCTATCTACTTCGGCGTGATTTTCGTCATGACCTGCGCCATCGGGCTGATCACTCCGCCCGTTGGGCTGGTGCTCAACGTGGTGGCCGGTGTGGCGAAGATCGACTTCGTCGCCACCATCCGCGGTGTGTTGCCCTTCCTGCTCGCCGAACTGCTGGTGATCGGCCTGCTGCTGGCCTTCCCGCAACTGCTGCTGGTACCCGCGCAGTGGCTCTACTGATCGACAACACCGCATTCGTCGTGTTCTGACGGCGAATGCGGAGCGGGCTGTTTCGCCCATTTCCCCGCCATCGCTGGCGGTAATAACAACAAGAGGAAACCTTATGAAATTCATCCCCAAAGCCCTCGCCGCACTGCTCTGCTCCTCGGCCCTGCTGTTGTCTGCCGCCAGCCAGGCTGCAGAGGAGATCAACCGCCATAACTTCAAGATCGCTTTCGTCCAGGCCAAGGACCACCCGCATGGCCTGGGCGCGCAGAAATTCGGCGAGATCATCAAGGAAAAGAGCGGCGGCAAGATGAAGGTCATGGTGTTCGCCAGCGGTACCTTGGGCGGCGATGCTCAGGTGATCTCGTCCGTACAGGGCGGCACTGTCGACATGACGCTGGTAACTCCCGGCCTGCTCTCGGGCATCGAGAAGGGCTTCGCCCTGTATGGCCTGCCGTTCCTGTTCCAGAACTCTGCCGAGGTCGATGCCGTGCTCGACGGTCCGGCCGGGCAGAACCTGCTGACCACCCTGGAGCCGCATGGTTTGATCGGCCTTGGCTACTGGGATCATGGCTTTCGTCATGTCACCAACAGCAAGCACCCGGTGCAGAAGCTGGAAGACATCAAAGGCTTGAAACTGCGCCTGCAGCAGATTCCGACCGCCATCGAATCGTTCAAGGCGCTGGGTGCCAACGTGGTGCCGCTGTCGTTCACCGAGCTGTACACCGCGATGGAAACCCGCACCGTGGATGGCCAGGAGAACCCGCTGGCGGCTATCGAAACCTCGAAGTTCTACGAAGTGCAGAAGTACCTGTCGCTGACCGGCCACTTCTACGATCCGCTGGTGGCGATCTTCAGCAAGCGCACCTGGGACAAGCTCAACGAAACCGAGCGTGAACTGGTACGCAGTGCATCGCTGGAAGCCCAGGCCTACGAGCGCAAGGTATCCCGCGAGATGGCCGTGAGTTCGCGCGAAGCGCTGGCCAAGCATGGCATGCAGATCAACGAAGTCGCGCCTGAGGAAATCGAGCGCATGCGTGAGCAGGTGCGTCCGACCGTCGAGAAGCTGGTCGCCGAGTATGGCCCAGCGCTGATGGATGAAATGAACGCCGAGATCGCCAAGGTCCGCAACGCTCAGTAACCCTTTACGTCTGTGCTCGGCACGGCTGATGCCGGGCACAGTCGCTACATGCAAGGTGGAGTCTCATGACCGCTATCAATGTTGGGTTCATCGGCCTCGGGTTGATGGGCCATGCCATGGCCAGCAACATCCAGAACAAGGGCTTCAGCCTCGGAGTTACGGCGCACCGCAACCGTCAGCCGGTCGAGGATCTGGTCAGCAAGGGCGCCCGCGAATACGCCAATGCCGCCGAGTTGACGCGTGCTGTCGACGTGGTGCTGCTGTGTCTGCCAGGCACGGCGGAAGTCGGCCGCGCTCTGGCTGGCGAGACCGGTATTCTCGCTGGCTTGCGCCCGGGGCAGATCGTCGTCGATTGCAGCACGGGTGATCCGAATCGCACCGCCGAGCTGGCCGCGCAGGTGGTTGCACAAGGCGGCCATTACCTCGATACGCCGGTCAACCGGACCCCCAAGGATGCCGTGGCCGGACGCCTCAATGTGCTCGCCGGCGGCGATGCCGAGGTGCTCGACAAGGTGCGCCCGGTGCTCGAGTGCTTCTCCGAGACCATCCACCACCTTGGCCCCCTGGGCTCGGGCCACAAGGCCAAGGTTATCCACAACTTCATTTCCCAGGGCAATGCCACCATTCTCGCCGAGGCGTTCTGCACGGCGGCGAAGAATGGTATCGACCTGGCCGCATTCGCCGAGATCTGCAGCATGAGCGGCGGCTACAGCCGCACCTTCGAGCGGATCATTCCCTATGTCCTGAAAGGCGACGATTCCGGGCAGCAGTTCGCCCTGGCCAACTGCGAGAAGGACATGCGCTATTACACCGAGCTGACCAAGCTGACTCCGACCACCGGCATCGTTTCCGACGCGGTGTACCAGACCTTCATGCTGGCCAAGGTGCTCGGCCACGGCGACAAGTACGTGCCGCGCCTGTTTGACGTGCTGGGCGAAATCAATGGTGTACGGGTCAGCGCCCGTCAGGAGGACAAGGTATGAAACTGCTGCGTTACGGCCCGCTGGGCAAGGAAAAACCGGCTCTGGTTGCGGCCGATGGCAGCCTGCGCGATTTGTCACAGCACGTGCCCGATATCAACCCGCAGACGCTCGACGCCAAGGCACTCGATGAGCTGCGTGCGCTCGATCCGGCCAGCCTGCCGCGAGTCGAGGATGGTGTGCGTATCGGCACGCCCATCGCCAATATCGGCAAGCTGCTGTGCGTCGGGCTGAACTATGCCGACCATGCCAAGGAATCCAACCTGCCGGTGCCCAGCGAACCGGTGCTGTTCATGAAGGCGACCAGTGCCATCTGTGGGCCGAACGATCAGGTGATCATTCCGCGCGGCTCGGAAAAGACCGACTGGGAAGTGGAGCTGGGCATCGTCATCGGGCGCAAGGCGCAGTACGTCGAACGTGAGCAGGCGCTGGAGCATGTTGCCGGCTACTGCATCGTCAATGACGTTTCCGAGCGCGCCTACCAACTCGAAAGGGGCGGCACCTGGGACAAGGGCAAGGGCTGCGACACCTTCGCGCCCATCGGTCCCTGGCTGGTGACGCCTGACGAAATCGCCGATCTGCGCAATCTCGATATGCACCTGAGCGTGAATGGCGAGACCCGGCAGAACGGCAACACTCGCACGATGATCTTCTCCATCGACGAGATCGTCAGCTACATCAGCCAGTTCATGACGCTCAACCCGGGTGACGTGATCTGCACCGGCACGCCGCCAGGCGTGGGCGCGGGCATGAAACCGCCACAGTTTCTCAAGGCCGGCGACCGCATGCATCTCAGCATCAGCGGCCTGGGTGAGCAGCGCCAGAACGTGGTGGCCTGGCAGCGTTGAACATTGGGCGGCGCCTGTCGCCCGCACCTGAACGAGATGAGGTTTGAATATGCAACGACGCCTTTACCCAGGGCGCGATTTTCGCCGTGCGCAGAATATTGACGAGTTGCGCGAGATGGCGCGCCGCCGGTTGCCGAACTTTTCCTTCGAGTATGTCGAGGGCGGCGCCGACGATGAGGTGACGCTCAGGCGTAACCGCAGCGTATTCGAGGGCATCACCCTGCAGCCGCGCACACTTGTCGATGTTGGCCAGCGCGATCTGGGGTGTCATTTCTTCGATCGTCCATCGAGTATGCCTTGTTTGATCGGCCCGACTGGCTTCAACGGCCTGCTGACCGATCGTGGTGATTGGCACCTTGCCCAGGCGGCCACCCGTGCCGGTATTCCCTTCGTGCTGAGCAATGCTTCCACCGTCGCCATCGAAGAGATCGCTGCCATCGGCGGGGTGCGTGCCTGGATGCAAATTTACCTGTACCGCACCCGCCAGCACGTTGCCGATCTGGTGGCGCGCTGCAAAGCACTGGAACTAGAGGCCATAGTGGTCACCACTGACAGTGCGATCCTCGGCAATCGTGAGTGGGACCGGCGCAATTACAGCCGGCCGCTGAAGCTCGACCTGCGCAATACCTTCGACGTTGCGGCCCATCCTAGCTGGGTCTGGGATGTGCTGGTACCCCATGGCGTGCCGCGCTTCAAGAACCTGGGCAATCTGTTGAAGCCAGGGCAGGACTCGGTGAAAGGCGCGGCCAGTGCCATCGGCCAGGAGCTGGACGCCACCCTGAGCTGGCAGGACATCGCCTGGTTACGCGACCTGTGGCCCGGAAAGCTCATTATCAAGGGCCTGATGCATCCGGACGATGCGCCCCAGGCACTCAAGTACGGCGTCGATGGCGTGGTGCTGTCCAATCACGGCGGTCGCCAGCTCGATGGCGCAGTGTCGGCCATGGAGGTGCTGCCCGGTATCGTACGGCAGCTCAAGGGGCGCGTTAGCGTGTTCCTAGATGGTGGTTTCCGCCGCGGCACGGACATTCTCAAGGCCCGTCTGTTGGGCGCCGATGGGGTGTTCCTGGGGCGTGCGGGTCTGTATGGCCTGGCCGCGGGCAAAGGCCCGGGGGCCAGCCACGCGATCGAGATCCTGCGTAGCGAGATGGACCGTTCCCTGGGGCTGCTGGGCTGCAGCAGCCTGGGGGAGCTGACCCCCGATCTGATCCACGATCCCGTCTGGCGCGGCTTGGCCGAAGCCATTCGTCGCTAGTTTTCCAACTGCCTCGCACCCACCCACGAATCTGCAGTGCGAGGCAGCTTTTTATGACCTGCCATCGTTGGTAGCCACCCTTTCGGGGGCATCGCATACTACGTTGAAAATGGCTCCCGGCTATTTTTTATCCCACTGACCTTCATGTTTTCGTAACCCGGATGCAATTCGGGGCAAACCATCGCCCGACAAGCCACTCCCGGAGTGCATCCGGCTACGCATTAGGTGTCGATGCGCCGATCAAGCTTGCGTAGGAACGGTCGGACGGAGAACCGAATTCGCGGATAAATCCGCTGCTACAGAGGCATAAGTTCATAAAAAACGCCGCGACCCGGCAAGGGCATCGCGGCGTTTGTTTAACTGATCGGAGCAATCAGAACGGCCAATCGCTGCCGGCCTCGTTGGCCGCTCCACGCAGCGCCGCCAGCACATCGTCTGGCAACTCCAGCCCTTGCTCGAAGGCTTTGGCGCGGCGCGCGATGCCGGCGTGGCCCGGCATGCGCACCGGGTTTTGTGCCACCCGCGGGCGACTTTCCAGGCATGCACCGACGAAGTGATCCATCTCTGCTTTCAGTTCATCGACGCCACCGAAGAACGTTGGGTCGAAGGTCAGCACGGTCACTGCCGCCCCCCATTGCTTGACGCCGTCCTTGCGGCCGAAGCCGCCCAGGCCGGCGGTCAGGGCCTCGACCATGGTGCCGAGGGCGAAGCCCTTGTGGCCGAACTCCAGGCTGCCCAGCGGCAGGATCGCGCCCGGCGGTGTGCCAAAGTACGCTGCCGTATCGCGGGTCGGCTGGCCATCCGGGCCGATCAGCGCGGCATGCTCGAGCTGCCCGCCAGCCTGATGGGTCTTGTTCACCAGGCCATTGGTGATGGTCGACATGCTGACGTCGATGAGAATCGGCTTCTCGCCGGTGGGAATGCCGATGCCCAGCGGATTGGGCGTGTACACCGGGTCAAGGCCGCCATGCGGTGCCACCGAGGCCACGGCCGGGTCGGAAGTGAGTACCAGCGGAATAAGGTTCTGCTCGGTGTAGCGCTGCAGGTAGGCCGCCAGGCAGGCGATATGGTGCGAGCGACGGATGGTCGCCACGCCGATGCCGAAGGTGCGGGCTGCCTGCGTGGTGAAGTCCAGCGCCTGCTCCACGCAGTAGGGGCCAAGCAGGTAGTCGGCATCATAGAGTCGCGCCGCCGGTGTCTGGCGGATGATTCGCAGACTCTCGGCATTGCCTTTGGCGTGGCCGGCGCGCAGGTCCTTGAGATAGCCCTGTGCGAGCTTCACGCCATGGGTGTGATGGCCGAGCAGATCGCCCTCGACCAGTACGCGGCTGACGACACTTGCCACGTCCGCGCTGACCTCAGCGTCGAGAAACAGCTGTTCGATGAATTGTTCGAGTTCTGCAGGGGCGATACGGCTCATTCGAGTGCTTCCTTGGGCTTGGTCAGGGCGCGTGGGTAGCGCATGCGCCAGTACTTGGCGAGCAACGGGAACAGGGCCACCAGCAGTACGAGCGAGGCCAGGCCGATGCTGATCGGGCGCTCGACGAAGGCCAGCAGATTGCCGTTGGCCTTGATCATCGAGGTCATGAAATTGCTTTCCAGAATATTGCCCAGCACCAGGCCCAGGATCGCCGGGGCGATGGGGAAGTCGGCGCTGGCGATCAGGTAGGCGACCACGCCGCAGATCAACATGATCCACACGTCGGTGATGCTGTTGTTGATGGCAAAGGCGCCGACGATGCAGAAGCACAGGATGATCGGCATCAGCACGCGGGTTGGCGTGACGGCAAAGACGTGGGCGCTGCGAATCGCCAGATAGCCGATGGGGATCAGGATCAGGTTGGCGACGAAGAAGGCGGTGAACAGACCGTAGGCCATGGCGCTGTTGTCCATGAAAATGGTCGGGCCGGGGTTCATGCCCTTCATGTACAACACGCCAATCACGATGGCGGTGATCGAGTCGCCGGGAATGCCGAACACCAGAGCCGGTACCCAGGCACCCGCTACCGCAGCGTTGTTCGCCGAGCCGGCGTCGACCAGACCCTCGATATGACCTTTGCCATAGGCTTCGGGCGTCTTCGAGCGTTTCTTGCTGACGGCGTAGCAGATCCAGGCGGCGATGTCCGCGCCGGCACCCGGCAGTGCGCCGATGAAGGCGCCCAGGCTGCTGCCGCGGAGCACGTTCTTCCAGTAGCGCTTGAGGTGCATCGGCACCAGGCCGAAGACGCTGCCGCTCTGGGGGGCGATGTCCTGGGCCGAGCCGTTGTCATTGGCCTTGTCCCGCGGTTGAGCGTAGAGCTTCATGACCTCATACATGGCGAAGAAGCCGATCATCACCGGAATGAAGTTGATCCCGGCCATCAGGTCCGGCACGTCGAAGGTGAAGCGCGGCGCGCCGGTGACCAGGTCCAGGCCGACGGTGGCCAGCAGCAATCCGACCAGCAGTGACAGGAATCCCTTGATCGCCGAACCGGTGGAGATGAACACCGCGCTGCCGAGGCCAAGCACGGCCAGCCAGAAGTATTCGAAGGAGCTGAAGTTCAGCGCGAACTCGGCCAGCGAAGGCGCAATCATCACCAGCACCAGGGTGCCGGTCAGACCGCCGATCACCGAGCAGGTGACGTTTACCCCCAATGCTTCGCGGGCACGACCCATGCGCCCGAGCGCGGCCGAGTCGGCGACGTAGGCCGCTGATGCCGGTGTGCCGGGGATGTTCAGGTAGGTGCCGGGGATGTCCCCGGCGAAGATCGCCATGGCCGCAGTGGTGATGATCGCGGCGATGGCGGCAGTGGGCTCCATGGCGAAGGTGATGGGCACCAGCAACGCAACGGCCATGGTGGCCGAAAGGCCTGGAATGGCGCCGACGAAAACGCCGAACAGCGCTGCAATGATGATCACAAACAGCGTCTGGAAATTGAAAACGAGCAAGATGCCGTCGAGTAGTTCGTTCATGCGTGTTTCCTCAGAAACCCAGAGGGCCGACGGGCAAAGGGACCTTGAGCAGGTGGCCGAAGGACAGGCTGATCACCGCCGTGGCCAGCGCAGCGATGACGATGGCGGGCAGTACGCGAACACCGCGTTGCACAAGCAGCACCAGCATGATCAGCAGCATCATCGTGGCCGCGCCCAGCACGTCGCTGAGGTAGATGTAGGCCACCACCAGGATGCCCGGCAGAATCACCGCGAAGCTGGGCAGGGGCAGGCGGGGTGTGCTTTGGTCCGGCCCACTGGCGCGCAGCTGGCGCAGGGCGCTGATGCTCAGCAGCAGACCGCCTACGGTCATGCCGATGGCAATCAGGGAAGGAAACAGGTCGGCCCCGTACTGCATGCCCGGTACGGCGGGGAACTCACGCGCGAGCAGCCATACGGTGATGCCAAGGGCGATGAAAATGATGCCGAACAGAAGGTCTTTCATGGTGCGTTCTCGAACCGCTGGAACAAAAGCATGCGACGCCCCGGCGGGGCGTCGCATCGGATGAAGTCACTTCTTCATGCCGATCTTTTCGATGATGCCGCCCATGTACGCATTGTTGTCGACCAGGAATTTCTTGAAGTCCTCGCCCTTGTGCCATTCGACGCCGAAACCCTGGCGCTTCATGAAGTCCTGGTAGAACTCGCTGTTGTAGGCCTTCTCCAGGGCGTCCTCGAGCTTGGCCACCACGGCCGGGTCCATGCCTTTGGGGCCGGCGACACCGCGCCACTCACCCAGCGAGTAGTCGCTGCCGATGCTCTCCTTGATCGTCGGGATATCCGGGAAGGCCGGGTTGCGCTCGGGGGAGAGAATCGCCAGGCCCTTGGCCTTGCCGGCTTCGATCATCGAGCGGGCTTCGGGTACCGAGGACGGGACGAGTTCGATGCTGCCAGCGGCCAGTTCGACCATGGCCGGAGCCGCGCCCTGGCTGGGAATCCAGGTGACCTTGTTGGGCTCGATGCCGCGATCCATCAGCAGGCCGGCGAAGGCCACATGCCAGATGCCGCCCAGGCCGGTACCGGAAGCCTTGAAGGTACCCTTCGGCTTGTCGGCGATGTCCTTCAGGAGCTCTTCGACGTTGCTGTACGGCGCATCGGCGCTGACCTGTACGCCCGGGTAGTCGTAGTTGGTCATGGCCAGGGGCGTGAAGTCCTCGTGGGTGATCTTGGTCAGCCCCTGCCAGTGCATCATGTTCAGCTCACCGGTCACGAAGCCCAGGGTGTAGCCGTCGGGTTTGGCGCTGGCCATCACCGTGTGGCCCACCACGCTGCCACCGCCGGGACGGTTGACCACGTTGATGGTGACGCCCAACTCCTTCTCCAGCGCCGTGGCGATACCGCGTGCGGCAGAGTCGCTGCCGCCACCGGCGGCCCACGGCACGATCAGTTGGATGGGTTTGTTCGGGTATTCGGCCATGGCTGCCACTGGGGCGCCCAGAAGGGAAAAGCCGAGGGCGAGGCTGAGCGGGCGAAGCAGAGTGCTTAGCTTGATCATGAAAGGTCACCTATTGAAGTTATTTTGAGTGAGGTGCAGCTAGGTTCCGCTTGAACGAGTCGGCCAGGCAGATGGCACGGCGTGGAATCAAAGCCAGGCCGAAACTAGGCAACTCTGGGGGAGGTGTCTAATGAGGCTTTCTCATCGAGTCATAACTAGGGGTTATTCGCTGATGATTCGTCGCGAATGGCTGCCCGCAACGCCTCTATGAAGTCGCGGACTGCAGAGGATATGGGCTCGTCCTTGCGCAGCAGCACACCGTAGGCCAGTGGCGGCGGCGCCAGGTTTGTCTGTACCTGTTTCAGGCTGCCGTCGAGCAGGTTCTGTCGCACCACGGCTTCCGGCAGCAGGGCCAGGGTGTCGCTGTTGCACAGCAGTTTCAGCGTGGTTTGCACGGAGGTGGTTTCGATGCTGTTCGCTGGCGGGTTGACCCCGGCGTCGCTGAACGACTGCTCCAGCGATTGGCGCAGCGGGGTGTTGAGCGGGTAGAGGACCCAGGGCCATTCGGTCAGTTGCGCCGGGCTGACGCGTTGCCGCGCGCAGAGCGGGTGTTCGGGGCGGGCGATGAGCATGAAGGGTTCTTCGGCCAGCGCGGTGAAATCGAAGCGCTGGCGCTGCGGATGATCGGTGAAGCGCCCGACCACCAGGTCCAGCTGCTTGTGCTCCAGCAACTTGAGCAGATGGTCACTGGTGTCCTCCAGCAGTTCGATGGTCAGCAGCGGGCGCCTGCCTTTCAGGCGCAACAGGGTTTCAGGCAGGGCGTGGGCAGTGGCGGCGAAGATGGCGCCCACCTTGAGGTAGCCATGGCCGCCCTGGCGCAGGCTTTCCAGACGATAGCTGAAGGTCTGGCAATCATTCAGGGCGCGCTGTGCATAGGCGATCACTTCCGCGCCCAGCTCGGTTGCCGGCAGTTCGCGGTTGAGACGTTCGAACAGGGTGAAGCCGAACTGGTTCTCGATGTCGCGCAGCATCTTGCTCACCGCAGGCTGGCTCAGCCCCAGCTGCTGGGCGCTACTGTGCATGTTGCCGGTGCGGGCCAGGCTGTCGATCAAGGCCAGGTGGCGATAGCGCAGCCAGTTGTGAAGCGTCGGGAGATTGCCGGTTTGGCTCATGACAGATGTGCTCAGGAAGACTCGATAACCGGATCATATCGCGTACTGACTAATAGTCATTGGTGGTTATCGCGATTGGGGAGATAAGGTCGGCCGGCCTGACTGCACCACTGGGTGCCCCTGCAGGCATCCCCTTCGCATAACAAGACGGACACTGCCATGTCACATGCTCTCAGCCTTTCGCCCAGTAACACCTTGCCATCCGACGGCCTGCGCGGAACCCTCGTCGGCCGGGCCTGGCTGCCCGGAGAGCACGCGGGGCCTGCGCCTATCCTGCTACGTGAAGATGGCGTCTACGATCTTTCCACTCTCGCGCCGACTCTCAGCGGGCTGTTCGAGCGCGAGCAGTTGTTGGCCAGCCTGGCGAGCGTTGGCGGCAGCCCGTTGTGCAGCGTCGAGGCATTGCTGTGCAACAGCGGTGCTGATTTCAATCCACAGCTGCCCAGCCTGCTGGCGCCGGCCGATCTGCAAGTGCTCAAGGCTGCCGGCGTCACCTTCGCGTCCAGCATGGTCGAGCGTGTGATCGAGGAGCGCGCCGGTGGCGACGCCAGCCTGGCAGAAGGTGTGCGAGCCAAGGTCAGGCAGGTACTGGGCGACGATTTCGCCAGCATCAAGCCGGGCTCGGAGAAGGCCCAGCAGGTCAAGGCGCTATTGCAGGAGCAGGGCCTGTGGTCGCAGTACCTGGAAGTCGGCATCGGCCCGGATGCCGAGATTTTCACCAAGGCCCCGGTACTGGCTGCCGTTGGCAGCGGGGCGGAGATCGGCATTCATCCCGGCTCGGTGTGGAACAATCCGGAGCCGGAGGTCGTGCTGGCCGTCAATAGCCGGGGCGAGGTGCTGGGTGCAACCCTGGGCAACGACGTCAACCTGCGGGATTTCGAAGGCCGCAGTGCCCTGTTGCTGAGCAAGGCTAAGGACAACAATGCCTCATGCGCCATCGGCCCGTTCATCCGCCTGTTCGACGATACCTTCAGCCTCGATGATGTGCGCAACACGGTGGTTCGCCTGCGCGTCGAGGGCGCTGACGGCTATGTGCTCGAAGGCACCAGCTCCATGGACAAGATCAGCCGCGATCCGCTGGATCTGGTCGGCCAGGCGCTCAACCGCAATCACCAGTATCCGGATGGCTTCCTGCTGTTTCTCGGCACCCTGTTCGCGCCGACCGAGGATCGTGATGCACCGGGTGGCGGCTTCACCCACAAGCTCGCCGATCGGGTGATCATCAGCAGTGAGCAGCTGGGCGCCCTGCACAACAGCGTCAACCACAGCGACAAGGCGCCGGTCTGGCAATTCGGTCTCAACGCGCTGATCAACAACCTGGCGGCACGCGGCCTGGTCTGATGCTCAGGCGTTGCCCTGCGCCGGTGTGAGCTGCTCGATGAACAGGCGGCTGATCGAAGACAGGCTGACACCGCGCCGGGTGATCAGCTGATACGGCTCGCTGCGGCTCTTCAGTTGCAGCGGCAGGATGCAGGTCATGCCGAAACCGGTGCAGAAGCGCGCCACGTCTGTAGATAGCAGGGCGACCAGTTCCGGGTTCTTCTGCAGAAGCGACAGGGTGGTGAAGGCCGAGGTGGTTTCCAGCAGGTGCAACGGGAAGCGTAGCCCCGCCTGCTGGAATTCCCGCTCCAGTGAAAGGCGCATTGGCATGTTGGCCGAGTAGACCACCCAGCGGCTGTCAGCCAGGTCGGCCAGTTCCAGTTGCGCGCGGCCGGCCAGCGGATGATCACAGTTGGCGACCACGGCTAGGGTTTCGTCACGCACGTCGATGCAGTCGTATTGATCCGGCTGGCGGCTGATGCTGGTGCGACAGATCGCCAAATCCAGACGGCCCTGGTCGAGCAGGCTGAGCAATCGCGCACTGGTGTCTTCGACGATTTCCACCGACAGATCCGGGTGCGCTTCCAGCAGCCGGGTCAGCGCATCCGTCATGAATGGCACTGCGCCCATGATCACGCCGACCGACAGCCGTCCGCCGTGGCCCTGGAGAATACCCAGCATTTCCTCGCGCAGATGGGTCAGGTCGGTCTGGATCAGCTTGGCATAGCGAATTGCGCAATGCCCCAGCTCGTTGGCCTCCAGGCCGCGGTTGGTGCGTACGAAAAGCGGCGCGCCCAGCGTGGTCTCTATTTCCTGCAGGGCCTTGGTTGCTCCGGGTTGGCTGATCGAGACCAGTTCCGCGGCCTTGATCAACGAGCCCTGCTCGCCAAGGGCGATCAGCAGACGCAGTTGGCGGAAGCGCAGGCGGGAAAAAATGGAGGACACCGATGGCAGCATATATAGCTTTCCCTTATAGCAGTATCAGCGCCTCTCATTAGTCAGGAGCGCTTCTATCTCATAGTTTGCCTGGGCGGCAAGGCTATCTGTGAGAATGTCCGAGTGATCTTACTCGACGTTTTCCGCTGCCTGCTATTACAAAAAACAAAGCAGAGGCTTCCCATGGCACTTATCAACTACCTCACCCAAGTCCAGTTCGGCTATGACGCCCTCGGCCAGTTGGCTGCCGAGTGTCAGCGTATTGGTATCACTCGGCCCTTTATCGTCACCGATACCGGGGTGCGTGCTGCAGGTATCGTCGACAAGGTGCTGGCGCAACTGGCCGAGCCCGCCGTTGCCGAGGTATTCGACCAGACGCCGCCGAACCCGAATGAAGGTGTGGTGCGTGCTGCGGCTGCGCGTTATCGCGATGGCGGCTTCGACGGCATCATCGCGGTAGGTGGCGGTTCTTCCATCGACCTGGCCAAGGGTGTTGCCGTATGTGGCACCCATGAAGGCCCGCTGAAGCAGTTTGCCGTCATCGAAGGTGGGCTGACCCGCATCACCGCCGCCACCGCGCCGGTGATCGCCATCCCCACCACCGCCGGCACCGGCAGCGAAGTCGGTCGTGGCGCCATCCTGATTCTCGATGATGGGCGCAAGGTCGGCGTCATCTCGCCCTACCTGATCCCGCGCTCGGCGATCTGCGATCCCGAACTGACCCTCGGCTTGCCGGCGCAGCTGACCGCTGCCACGGGCATGGATGCCATCGCCCACTGCCTGGAAACCTTCATGGCGCCGGCGTTCAACCCACCAGCCGACGGCATCGCCCTGGATGGCCTGTGGCGCGCCTGGCGGCACATCGAGCGTGCAACCCGTACTCCCGGAGATCGCGAGGCGCGGCTGAACATGATGAGCGCCTCAATGCAGGGCGCCCTGGCGTTCCAGAAAGGCCTGGGTTGCGTGCACAGCCTCAGTCACGCACTTGGCGGCATCAACCCAAGGTTGCATCACGGCACCCTCAACGCGGTATTCCTGCCTGCGGTTATTGCCTTCAACGCGCAGTCCGACTCGGTGCGCGACGAGCAGAAACTGCAACGCATCGCTCAGGCCATGGGGTTGGGTGGCGCGGAGGAAATCATCCCGGCGATCCGTGAGATGAACCGTCGTCTCGGCATGCCTTCGGGCCTGGCGGAAATGGGCGTGGACGAGTCGCTGTTCCCGGCGATCATCGAAGGTGCGCTGGCCGACCATAGCCACAAGACCAACCCGCGGGTGGCGAGTGCCGAGGACTACGCCGAGTTGCTGCGTCAGTCGTTGTAAGTGCGCTGATGGCGTGGCCGAGGCTGTGGCATTGGTGGCGTAATGCTCGAGAGGCGTCGGCCTTCCGCCAGCTGCCATGACCTCCGGACAAGTCCACTCCCACAGTAAACGCAGGCGCTGCGGCTTGCATCGTGGGAGCGGACTTGTCCGCGAATGCTCTCCTGATGCGGCTGTGGGCAGTGCCTTTCAGGCATCTTCCAACAGCGTGTCCAACTCGTTGCGCAGGAGCTCCAGCAATTGCGCTGCCAAAGGCGACAGGTTGGTGCCGCTGCGATGGATGATCGAGCAAGGTTCGTTACGCGACTGCAGCGATAGTGGCAAGCGGCGCAGCAGGCCGAAGCCTTCGCTGGAGCAGGCGATGGAGTGGGGCATCACCGCCACCAGCTGCGGGTCTTCCTGCAGCAGGCTGAGCATGGTGAAGGTCGAGGAAGTTTCCAGCGGGTTGCGTGGAAACTCCAGGCCGGCTTCGCCGAATTCACGCTCCAGCACCGTGCGCATCGGTGTGCCGGTCGGGTAGACCACCCAGCTGTAGGCGCTCAGGTCGGCCAACTGCAACCCCGGTTTGTTCTGCTGCGGATGCTGCGGGGCTGCGACCAGCGCCAGGCGCTCGGCATGCAGGCTCAGGCACTCGTAGGCGTCCGGATGCTGGCTGCCACTGGTGCGGGCGATGGCCAGATCCAGGCGGCCTTCATCGAGCAGCTTGAGCAGTCGCGGGCTGATGTCTTCGACGATCTGCACGGAAATATCCGGCTGCGCCTGGCGCAGGCGGGTGAGGGCGCGCAGGACCAGCGGCACCGAGCCGGCGATGGTGCCCACTGCCAGGTGACCACCATGGCCCTGGAGGATGCCCTGCATCTCGTCGTGCAGGTGTGCCAGGTCGTTGTGGATAAGGCGCGCGTAGCGGATCACGCAGCGGCCCATGTCATTGGCCTTCAGGCCTTGGGCCGTGCGTATGAACAGGGGCGTGCCGAAGGTGGTTTCGATCTCGTGCAGCGCCTTGGTAGCACCCGGCTGGCTGATGGCGATGCGCTCGGCTGCACGGTGCAGGGTGCCCAACTCGTCGAGGGCGATCAGCAGGCGCAACTGGCGAATACGCAGGCGCGAAACGATGTAGTTGAGTGGCTGCAACATAGGGGGATGACGAAAAGTTATCACCTAATCAGAAGCTTTCATTAGGCAGCACTGCGGGCAATTTTTAAAGTGCTAGCCAAGCAACGCCGCTGCGTCGGCGCAAGAACAACCGGACAAGAACAACAGGAGCACAGCGATGCGGTTGATTCAGTTTGAGAACGAACAGGGCCAGCGCCAGGTCGGCGTCGTCGGTGACGCGCGTATAAGAGTGGTCAAGGGCGTCAGCAGCACCCGTGAGCTGGCGCTGCAGGCGATCCGTAACGGTCACGGTCTGATCACCGAGATCGAGCGTCTGGGCGTCGAACAGGGCCCGGTCTACGCCGAGCTGATCGAGCAGAAGCGTCTGCTGGCTCCGCTGGATCACAGCGATCCGGCTCACTGCCTGATCTCCGGTACCGGTCTGACCCATCTGGGTAGCGCCTCCACGCGCGACAAGATGCACCAGCAGGTGGAAGCACAGCAGGCCGAAGGCAAGCTCACCGACACCATGCAGATGTTCCAGTGGGGCATGGCCGGCGGTCGCCCGGCTGCAGGCAACGAAGGCGCACAGCCGGAGTGGTTCTACAAGGGGGACGGCAGCATCGTGGTTCGCCCCGGTGAGGACTTCCCGGTACCCGACTTCGCCGAGGACTTCGGTGAAGAGCCGGAGCTGACCGGCCTCTACGTGGTTGGCGACGATGGCCAGCCGTATCGCATCGGCTTCGCGCTGGGCAACGAGTTTTCCGACCACGTGGTCGAGCGCAAGAACTATCTCTACCTGGCCCACTCGAAGCTGCGTTTCTGCTCCTTCGGTCCGGAGATGCTGATCGGTGAGCTGCCGCGCCACCTGTCCGGCATCAGCCGTATCCGGCGTGGCGACCAGGTGTTGTGGGAGAAGGAGTTCCTCTCCGGCGAGGACAACATGTGCCACAGCCTGGAGAACCTCGAGTACCACCACTTCAAGTATCGCCAGTTCCTGCGTCCGGGTGACGTGCACGTGCACTTCTTCGGCACCGCGACCCTGTCGTTCGCTGACGGTATCAAGGCGCAACCTGGGGATACTTTCGAGGTCAGCCTCGATGCTCTGGGCGAGCCGCTGCGCAACGGTATCAGCGTGCATGCCCCTGCCGTGAAGGTCGGTGGTGTACGTCAGCTTTAAGGATCTGCCAGGCCCGGCAGCACTGCTGTCGGGTCGAAATTCCGCTCGGCGGATTCGGATTACGCCCTCACAAGGGGACGAATGCCGAAGTTATCACTTATCATACGTCTGACAACTGCATTGCCAGTTGCCAATCCCTGGCCCAAAAAGCCGGGGCCTCATTCATTTTCATTGTCCCTGGCGGCGACCCCGTCGCCCCACCTGACAGGAGAACGCCATGCTGAGTCTGACTGGCCACAATTACATCGGCGGTGAGCGCCGCGCCGCCGGCACCGTCGTGCACAAGAGCCTCGACGCCAGCAGCGGTGAAGCGCTGCCGTACACTTTCATCCAGGCCACGCCGGAAGAAGTCGACGCTGCTGCCCAGGCTGCCGCCGCCGCTTACCCGATTTACCGCAACCTGTCGGCCGAGCGCCGCGCCGAGTTCCTCGACGCCATCGCTGACGAACTCGATGCCCTCGGTGATGAGTTTGTCGCCCTGGTCACTCGCGAAACCGCGCTGCCTGCCGGCCGCATCCAGGGCGAACGTGGTCGTACAAGTGGCCAGATGCGCCTGTTCGCCAAGGTGCTGCGCCGCGGTGACTTCTACGGCGCGCGTATCGACCGCGCCCTGCCAGATCGCCAGCCGCTGCCGCGCCCGGATCTGCGTCAGTACCAGATCGGTGTTGGCCCGGTTGCCGTGTTCGGCGCCAGCAACTTCCCGCTGGCCTTCTCCACCGCTGGTGGCGATACCGCCTCTGCTCTGGCTGCCGGTTGCCCGGTGGTGTTCAAGGCGCACAGCGGCCACATGGCCACCGCTGAGTGCGTGGCTGATGCGATCATCCGCGCCGCCGAGAAAACCGGCATGCCGAAAGGCGTGTTCAACATGATCTTCGGTTCCGGTGTCGGCGAAGCGCTGGTCAAGCACCCGGCCATCCAGGCCGTCGGCTTCACCGGTTCGCTGAAAGGCGGCCGTGCCCTGTGCGACCTGGCCGCTGCCCGTCCGCAGCCGATCCCGGTGTTCGCCGAGATGTCCAGCGTCAACCCGGTGGTTATCCTGCCGGGCGCCCTGCAGGCCCGTGGCGCCACCATCGCCAAGGATCTGGCTGCCTCCGTGGTGCTGGGTTGCGGTCAGTTCTGCACCAACCCGGGCCTGGTCATCGGTATCCGTGGTGCCGAGTTCAATGACTTCGTCGCTGGCCTGGCCGATGCCATTGCCGCTCAACCGGCGCAGACCATGCTCAACGCCGGCACCCTGCGCAGCTACGTGGGTGGCCTGGCCCAGCTCAACGCCCATGCCAAGGTCACTCACCTGGCCGGTAACGAGCAGTCCGGCAACCAGGCGCAGCCGCAGCTGTTCAAGGCTGACGTGAGCATGCTGCTCGAAGGCGACCACCTGCTGCAGGAAGAAGTCTTCGGCCCGACCACCATCGTTGTCGAAGTGGCCGATCGTGACGAGCTGACCCGCGCGCTGCAAAGCATGCACGGCCAGCTGACCGCGACCCTGATTGCCGAGCGTGACGACCTGCTGGCCTTCCGCGACCTGCTGCCGCTGTTGGAAGTCAAAGCTGGCCGCGTGCTGCTCAACGGCTACCCGACTGGCGTCGAAGTGTCCGACACCATGGTTCACGGCGGCCCGTACCCGGCGACCTCCGATGCCCGTGGCACCTCGGTCGGTACCCTGGCGATCAACCGCTTCCTGCGCCCGGTCTGCTACCAGAACTACCCGGACGAAGTGCTGCCCGAGGCGCTGCAGAACGCCAACCCGCTGGGTATCCAGCGTCTGGTTGACGGCGTGCACACCCGTGATGCCCTGAGCTGATCCGAACGCTGCAACGAACAATGCCGCACCCTTGAGGGTGCGGCATTTTTTTTGTGCGCCCAGCATGGGCGCACAACGAAAAAGGCCCCAGGTTTTCACCTGGGGCCTTTCATGATCTGGCGCACTCGGCGGGATTCGAACCCACGACCCCTGCCTTCGGAGGGCAGTACTCTATCCAGCTGAGCTACGAGTGCGTTGCGGGGCGCAATCATACGCATCTCGGCGGTTAGCGTCCATTCTGCATGAATGTGCATTATTCAGAACGGGGTTTACACTTTTGGGCCGTCTGAATCTTAGTTTCAGAAGTTTTTGCCATTATTTTATGGATTTTGCTTGGTCGCCTATTGCCCTTTACCCCTGCCGATCCTAGGATTCGTTTGAGATTTCAAACGGCGTGTTCGGTCATTCTGAACCCTCGCGCGTTCAACGGCTCTGAATCCATTACCAGGCCCCGCACGGCTCCCATTTCGGCCTTGCGGGCTCTGTCCGTGACTCCAACGACTTACGCCGACGCCAGGGCGCCGGAACTGAAGGAGACTGCCATGCAACTGAAAGACCCCCAGCTGCTGCGCCAACAGGCTTATATCGATGGCCAGTGGTTGGACGCCGACAGCGGTCAGACCATTGCCGTGAACAACCCGGCCACTGGCGAGATCATCGGCCATGTTCCGAAGATGGGCCGTGCGGAAACTCGCCGCGCCGTCGAAGCCGCCGAGAAGGCGCTGCCGGCCTGGCGTGCGCTGACTGCCAAGGAGCGTGCGAACAAGCTGCGTCGCTGGTTCGAGCTGCTGATGGAAAACCAGGATGACCTGGGCCGTCTGATGACCCTGGAGCAGGGCAAGCCGCTGGCCGAAGCCAAGGGCGAGATCGCCTACGCCGCCTCCTTCATCGAGTGGTTCGCCGAAGAGGCCAAGCGCGTCTACGGTGACGTGATTCCTGGTCACCAGCCGGACAAGCGCCTGATCGTGATCAAGCAGCCGATCGGCGTCACCGCCGCCATCACCCCGTGGAACTTCCCAGCCGCGATGATCACCCGCAAGGCCGGCCCGGCACTGGCCGCCGGTTGCACCATGGTGATCAAGCCGGCTTCGCAGACCCCGTTCTCCGCCCTGGCCCTGGTCGAGCTGGCCGAGCGCGCCGGCATCCCGAAAGGTGTGCTGAGCGTGGTCACCGGCAGCGCTGGTGAAGTGGGTGGTGAGCTGACCAGCAACCCGATCGTGCGCAAGCTGTCCTTCACCGGCTCGACCGAGATCGGTCGCCAACTGATGGCCGAGTGTGCGCAGGACATCAAGAAGGTGTCGCTGGAGCTGGGCGGCAACGCGCCGTTCATCGTCTTCGATGACGCCGACTTGGACGCCGCCGTCGAAGGCGCGCTGATCTCCAAGTACCGCAACAACGGCCAGACCTGCGTCTGCGCCAACCGTATCTACGTGCAGGACGCCGTCTACGATGCCTTCGCCGAGAAGCTGGTCGCGGCAGTGGGCAAGCTGAAAATCGGCAACGGTCTGGAAGATGGCACCACCACCGGCCCGCTGATCGACGAGAAGGCCGTGGCCAAGGTTCAGGAGCACATCGAGGACGCCGTGGGCAAAGGCGCCAAGCTGGCCCTGGGCGGCAAGCCGCACGCCCTGGGTGGCACCTTCTTCGAGCCGACCATTCTGCTCGACGTACCGAAAACCGCCGCCGTTGCTAAAGAAGAGACCTTCGGCCCGCTGGCGCCGCTGTTCCGCTTCAAGGACGAGGCCGAAGTGGTCGCCATGGCCAACGATACCGAGTTCGGCCTGGCTTCCTACTTCTATGCCCGTGATCTGGGCCGCGTGTTCCGCGTGGCCGAAGCGCTGGAGTACGGCATGGTGGGTATCAACACGGGCCTGATCTCCAACGAAGTCGCGCCGTTCGGCGGCGTGAAGGCGTCCGGCCTGGGCCGAGAAGGCTCCAAGTACGGGATCGAGGACTACCTCGAGATCAAGTACATGTGCCTCGGTGGAATCTGATTCGGAAATCCGCTGATTTCCAAGACGGGGCAAGGTGCGAAAGAGCGTGCGGCGCCCCGGTTGTAAGCCGTAACCCTATTGAGTCCCTCGCGGGCTCGGTTCAGTCGATCATCGCATGCTGAGCCGACCTCCCGCCGGGGATGACCATGAGGACACCATGAGCAAGACCAACGAATCCCTGCTGCAACGCCGTGCCGCCGCTGTTCCGCGCGGTGTTGGCCAGATCCACCCGATCGTCGCCGAGCGCGCCGAGAACGCCACTGTGTGGGACGTCGAAGGCCGCGAGTACATCGACTTCGCCGGCGGTATCGCTGTGCTGAACACCGGCCACCTGCATCCGAAGGTGATCGCTGCCGTTCAGGAGCAACTGACCAAGCTGACCCACACCTGCTTCCAGGTGCTGGCCTACGAGCCCTACATCGAGCTTTGTGAGGAGATCGCCAAGCGCGTACCGGGCGACTTCGCCAAGAAGACCCTGCTGGTCACCTCCGGCTCCGAAGCCGTCGAGAACGCGGTGAAGATCGCTCGTGCTGCCACCGGCCGTGCCGGCGTGATCGCCTTCACCGGCGCCTACCACGGCCGCACCATGATGACCCTGTCGCTGACTGGCAAGGTCGTGCCGTACTCCGCCGGCATGGGCCTGATGCCTGCTGGCGTGTACCGCGCCCAGGCGCCTTGCCCGCTGCACGGCGTGAGTGAGGACGAGTCCATCGCCAGCATCGAGCGCGTGTTCAAGAACGACGCACAGCCGCAGGACATCGCCGCGATCATCATCGAGCCGGTGCAGGGCGAGGGCGGTTTCTACGTCAACTCCCCAGCCTTCATGCAGCGCCTGCGTGCCCTGTGCGACCAGCACGGCATCCTCTTGATCGCTGACGAAGTGCAGACCGGCGCTGGCCGTACTGGCACCTTCTTCGCCACCGAACAACTGGGCGTGGTGCCGGATCTGACCACCTTCGCCAAGTCCGTTGGCGGTGGCTTCCCGATCTCCGGCGTGTGCGGCAAGGCCGAGATCATGGACAAGATCGCTCCCGGTGGCCTGGGCGGCACCTACGCCGGCAGCCCGATCGCCTGTGCTGCGGCCCTGGCCGTACTCAAGGTGTTCGACGAGGAGAACCTGCTGGCGCGCTCCAACGCCGTGGGTGAGAAGCTCAAAGCCGGCCTGAACAAGATCGCCGAGAAACACAAGGTGATTGGCGACGTGCGCGGCCTGGGTTCTATGGTCGCCATCGAGCTGTTCGAAGGCGGCGATCACAGCAAGCCGGCTGCCGAGCTGGTCGGCAAGATCGTCGCCCGTGCGCGCGAGAAGGGCCTGATCCTGCTGTCGTGCGGCACCTACTACAACGTCATCCGCTTCCTGATGCCCGTCACCATCCCTGACGCGCAACTGGAGAAAGGCATCGCCATCGTTGCCGAGTGCTTCGACGAACTGGCCTGAGTCGTTCCTGCCGTACCTGCGCCCGAGGCTCACTAGGCCGGGCGCACCCGAGACCCGCCGCGTGCGGGTCTTTTTTTGCCTGGAACAAGTCCGCCGTAGCCCAGATGCAATCCGGAGGCCGGGTTGCGGCCATCAGCGTCTATGCCTACTGCCGCAGCGCCGCTAGCGGGCATGAGTGGGTCGTGCGCGTGCCGAATAACTCGCGGGTTAAATCCGGGTCACGGGTGGGCTGAGCATTGGCCTCAGTGGCCGCGACTCAGCGAGTCGAGCTGCTGGCTGACGTCACGGCTGGCCCGCTCCATCTGCGCCACGGCCTGCAGGGTGCGCGCCCAATCCTGTTTCTGCGCGGCGTGCAGGGCTTCGTGAGCCGCCTCGTGCACCTGGCGATGTGGTGCCTCCAACTGCTGATAGCCGCGCGTCCTGCCGTAGCGGGCGATGGTTTCGCCATCCTGGTACCAGCGGCCCAGGCGGCAGCTCTGGTGGTTGGCCAGCTCGGTATTGCTGTCGTGACGCTGCAGGCGTTGGTAGACCTCGAACTTGAACAGCAGATGGTCGAGCTTGACCGCTTCGCAGAACGAGCCGAGGGCGATGTGTTCGATCAGAGCGCTCATGCGTTCGCCCATTTCGACCATGCTGTCGAGGGTGTTGGCCGATTGCGAGACGTCGCCGGACAGACGCGAAGCTTCCTGCGATAGCTGACCGATGGACTGGCTGGCGCGCTCGGTTTCCTGGTTAATGCTGGCAACGAGCTGGCTGATTTCCTGGGTGGCCTGGTGGGTGCGTTGCGCCAGGGCGCGCACCTCATCGGCGACCACGGCAAAGCCACGGCCCTGCTCGCCCGCACGGGCCGCTTCGATGGCGGCGTTGAGGGCCAGCAGGTTGGTCTGGTCGGAAATGGCCTTGATCAGCTCGACGATGCGGCTGATATCGCCCACCCGGCCTTGCAGCAGTTCGACACTCTGTACGCTCTGGATGCCCTGCTCGGACATGCCGCCGAGTGCGCTGGAAAAACCGGCGAGCAAGCTCGAGGTCTGCTGGAAAACGCCCTGATGTTCGCGCTGCTTTTCGACCTCGACACGCAGTTGTTCCGCCTGCGCGGCCACCCCGTCACGCGTATCCGAAAGGGAATCCTGGAAGTGGCTCAGTTCGCTTTGCAGTCGTTCGCGAAAGCGGCTCATGCCGTTGAGCTGGTGCTGCTCCTGCTGGGTCTGGCGCAGCAGCTCGCGGGTATCCTCCAGCTCGCGCTGCATGGCCTGCTTTTCGGCGCTCAGGCGTTCGACCTGGCTGTGCAGGTCTTGGCATTGCTGGCGCAATTTACGGTCGAACATGGGGCTACTCCGGGCAGGAAACTACGGGTGACGCTGGCCTTCGTTATCGACATTTCATTATTCGACTGAAGGGCGCGCGCGGCATTGACGCCGAGCATGGGCGCATGCAGAAAAAGGCCCGCGCATGGCGGGCCAAAGGGTGACAAGCAACAGGAATTGCGGGGCCTATTTGGGCTCGAAGATCACATACACCTTGCGGCAGGCTTCCAGTACTTCCCAGGTGCCGGAGAAGCCGGACGGGATGACGAAGCGGTCGCCGGCGCGTACGGTCTTGGCATTGCCCTCGGCATCGCGCAGCACAGACACGCCCTGAAGAATCTCGCAGTATTCGTGCTCGGTGTAGCTCACCGTCCACTGACCGACTGCGCCTTCCCAGATACCGGTGCTGAACTGGCCGCACGGGCTGCTGTAATGGTTGCGCACGCTTTGCTCGGGGTCGCCCTTGAGCACTTTTTCCGGCGCTGGGCGATAGTGTTCAGCGGCCGTGCCGGCCTGGGCGAAGTCGATGATCTGCTCGATATTCATCTGGCTGTTCCGTGGTGTCAGTGGCGGCAACCGCGCGGCCAGCGGGGCTGTCGCGGGAAAGTCGTGGCAGCAGTCTATGTTTAAAAAAACGAACATGACAAGGGCTTTTGCCGGCTTATGTCAAAAATATTGAAAAGCCACAGCCCTCTGGTTTAGTGTGGCGAACAGGATTTGGCCAGCGATCTGGCCTTGCAGAATTATTGACAGCGCGCGCCCTGGTGCGCGCCGCTTCCACCCATTGAGAGGATGCCGGAATGACTAGCCTTACGCGTGCCGACTGGGAACAGCGTGCCAAGACCCTGACCATCGAAACCCGTGCGTTCGTCCATGGTGAGTACCGCGCTGCCGAGTCTGGCGCCACCTTCGAATGCATCAGCCCGGTCGACGGCCGCCTGCTCGGCCTGGTGGCCAGCTGTGACCAGGCCGACGCCGAAGTGGCGGTCAAGGATGCCCGCGCTACGTTCGAATCCGGTGTGTGGTCGCGTCTGGCCCCGGCCAAGCGCAAGAAGGTGATGATCCGTTTCGCCGAGCTGATCGAAGAGCATGGCCAGGAGCTGGCCCTGCTGGAAACGCTCGACATGGGCAAGCCGATCAGTGACTCGCTGAGCATCGACGTCGGCAGCGCCGCCAACGCCATCCGCTGGAGCGGCGAGGCCATCGACAAGGTCTATGACGAGGTCGCTGCCACGCCTCACGACCAGCTCGGCCTGGTCACCCGCGAGCCGGTGGGTGTGGTCGCCGCCATCGTACCGTGGAACTTCCCGCTGCTGATGTCCTGCTGGAAGCTCGGTCCGGCGTTGGCCACCGGTAACTCGATCATCCTCAAGCCCTCCGAGAAGTCGCCGCTGACCGGCATCCGCATCGCCCAGCTGGCCATCGAGGCCGGCATCCCGGCTGGCGTATTCAACGTGCTGCCGGGCTTCGGTCACACCGTGGGCAAGGCCTTGGCCCTGCACATGGATGTCGACACCCTGGTGTTCACCGGCTCGACCAAGATCGCCAAGCAACTGATGATCTATGCCGGCGAGTCGAACATGAAGCGCGTCTGGCTGGAAGCTGGCGGCAAGAGCCCGAACATCGTCTTCGCTGACGCACCGGACCTGCAGGCCGCTGCCGAGTCCGCTGCCAGCGCCATCGCTTTCAACCAGGGCGAAGTGTGCACCGCCGGTTCGCGCCTGCTGGTGGAGAACTCCATCAAGGACAAGTTCGTGCCCATGGTGGTCGAGGCGATCAAGGCCTGGAAACCGGGCAACCCGCTGGACCCGGCGACCAACGTCGGTGCGCTGGTCGATACCACGCAGATGAACAACGTGCTGAGCTACATCCAGGCCGGCCATGACGACGGCGCCAAACTGGTGGCTGGCGGCAAGCGGGTGATGGAAGAAACCGGCGGCACCTATGTCGAACCGACCATCTTCGACGGCGTGAACAACGCCATGCGCATCGCCAAGGAAGAGATCTTCGGCCCGGTGCTGTCGGTGATCGGCTTCGATGATCAGGACGAGGCCATTGCCATCGCCAACGACACTGTCTACGGCCTGGCTGCAGCGGTGTGGACCAGCAATCTGTCGCGCGCCCATCTGGTCGGTAAGGCATTGCGCGCCGGTAGCGTGTGGATCAACCAGTACGACGGCGGCGACATGACAGCGCCGTTCGGCGGCTTCAAGCAGTCCGGCAACGGTCGCGACAAGTCGCTGCACGCGTTCGACAAGTACACCGAGCTGAAATCCACCTGGATCAAGCTGTAGCGGCACCGGGGCGATCTCCTGGTCGTCGGCCAGGTGATCGGCTCCTCTCCCATTTATGGGAGAGGGGTTGGGGGAGAGGGTCTAGAGTGCAGCGAAACTGCCGGCTACCTCGCTCCCGAAACCTACGGCCGGGTTCCCGAGGAACCCGGCCGTTGTCTTTGCAGTGGCTCGTCAGCCAAGGAATTCACCAATGCGTTGGGGTACCTACTTCGCCGTCTGTGCGGCGGTCATCAGCATCGGCCTCGCGCTGGGCGTGACCATGCCGCTGGTGTCGCTGCGTCTGGAAAGCTGGGGCTACGACTCCTTCGCCATCGGCGTGATGGCGGCGACTCCGGCTGTCGGCGTGCTGCTCGGTGCCTTGCTGGCTGGGCGTCTGGCGGCGCGCTTCGGCACCACCGTGCTGATGCAGCTGTGCCTGCTGCTGGGTGCGATATCGGTGGCCGGTCTGGCGTTGGTGCAGAACTACGCGGTCTGGGTCGGCCTGCGCCTGTTCATCGGCGTGGCGCTGACCGTGGTGTTCATCCTCGGCGAAAGCTGGATCAATCAACTGGCCGTGGAGAAATGGCGCGGCCGCCTGGTGGCCCTTTACGGCACGGGCTATGCCCTCAGCCAGCTCAGTGGCCCACTGCTGCTGACGGCGCTCGGCACTGCGACCGACCGGGGTTTCTGGACGGGCGTGTGTCTGCTGATCGGTGGCTCGCTGATCCTGCTCGGGCGCACTGGCGCACCCCAGGTGGATGCGCATAGCGCTTCGGGGCGCGGGCTGCTGGTGTTCTGCCGCAAGCTGCCGGCGATTGCCTGGGCGGTGATGCTGTTCGCCGCTTTTGAGGCGATGATGCTGACCCTGTTGCCGATCTACGGCCTGCGCCAGGGCTTCACTCAGGAGGTGGCGTTGTTCATGGTCAGCGTGGTGGTGGTCGGCGATGCGGTGCTGCAGCTTCCCATCGGCTGGCTGGCCGACCGCATGTCGCGGCAAATGCTGTTCCGCGCATGCGGCTGCGTGCTGCTGGTATCCAGCCTGGCCATTCCACCGTTGTTGCACACGCCGGTGATCTGGCCAGTGCTGGTGGCCTTTGGCGCCAGTGCCGGTGGCCTGTTCACCTTGTCGCTGATCATGATCGGCGAGCGTTATCGTGATGACGAGCTGGTGCGCGCCAATGCTCACGTCGCCCAGTTGTGGGGGCTGGGCTGCCTCATCGGGCCGCTGACCACAGGCGCCGTCAGCCAGTGGCTAAGCGGCCATGCGCTGCCACTTATGATGGCTACTGGCGCGTTCGTGTTCATCATCCTGGCGAGCAAGCGCGGTGCCTTCAGCGAGATGCAGGCAGTGGGCGCGGTACGCTCCTGATGCCGCTGACCAGCTAGAGCACTTCCTTCAGCCGGTGCCAGAGCATGCCAAGGGCCAGCAGCGGTGAGCGCAGGTGCTTGCCGCCGGGGAAGGTCATGTGCGGCACCTTGTCGAACAGGTCGAAGCCACGGCTTGCCTGACCGGCGATGGCCTCGCCGAGCAGTTTGCCAGCCAGGTGCGTGGCGTTGACGCCGTGGCCGGCATAGGCCTGGGCGTGGAAGACGTTGGGCTGATCCTTGAGGCGGCCGATCTGCGGCATGCGGTTGGCACCGATGCCGATCATTCCGCCCCACTGGTAGTCGATGCGCACGTCGGCCAGCTGTGGGAACACCTTGAGCATCTTCGGTTTCATGTAACCGGCAATATCGGCCGGGTCACGCCCGGAATAGTGGCAGGCGCCGCCGAACAGCAGGCGGCGGTCTGCGGAAAGGCGGTAGTAGTCCACGGTCACACGCTGGTCGCACAACGCCATGTTCTGTGGGATCAGCTGGCGGGCCTGCTCTTCGGAGAGTTGCTCGGTGGCGATGATGTAACTGCCGGCCGGCAGCACCTTGCCGCTGAGTGTCGGATTGAGCCCGTTGATGTAGGCATTGCAGGCCAAAACCAGGTATTTGGCGCGCACCTGGCCGTTGGCCGTGTGCACGCGCACCTCGCTGCCGTAGTCGATGCGCGTCACCGGCGACTCTTCGAACAGCTGCACGCCCAGCGACTGGGCGGCGGCGGCTTCGCCGAGCGCCAGGTTGAGCGGGTGCAGGTGGCCCGAGCCCATGTCGATCATGGCGCCGTGATAGTTGTCGGAGCCGACCACTTCACGGATGCGCTCCTTCGGTACCAGGCGCATTTCGTGGCGATAGCCGAGGCTTTCCAGCTCAGCCTTGTCTTCGGCGAAGCCGTCCATGTGCGCCGGTTTGTTGGCCAGGTCGCAATAACCCCAGGTCAGGTCGCAATCGATCTGAAACTGCTCGACCCGGTTGCGCACGATCTCTACCGCCTCCAGCCCCATCAGCTTGAACTGACGCACGCCTTCCTTGCCGACCACCGACTCGAACTGTTCGACATCATGGCCGACGCCGCGAATCAGCTGCCCGCCGTTGCGCCCGCTGGCACCCCAGCCGATCTTGCGCGCTTCCAGCAGCGCCACCGACAGGCCTTTCTGAGCCAGCTCGATAGCGGTGTTCAGGCCGCTGAAACCGCCACCGACGATGCACACGTCCACCAGCAGCTCACCGCCCAGGGGCGGGTAGGCCTGCTGGCGATTAACGCTGGCGGCATAATAGGAAGCGGCGTGCTGAGGGCTGTGGACGGGCTGGTGAACGCGGGCGTTCATGTGCGGAATCCTGATTGTGTTGTGTGGAAAATTCAACGCAGCATAAGCGCGTGATCCGTCCGACGCCAAGTGTCAGTCGGAAAAAACAGGTGGGACAGCAGAACGACGTCGTGCGCTCCGCTCGGGGATCGGCGTGTAGCTAATCCGTCCTTCTGCGGGCAGGCGTCAGCATGGCGCGGTAAACTGTCGCCTTCGTTGCCAGGCGCCCGCGTATGAGCTGCACAGACCGCAAGATCGATCACCTGCGTCGACAGATTCCCCGCTTCGACTGCGTGCCCGGCTGTCACGATTGCTGCGGGCCGGTCACGGCTTCGTCCGAGGAACTGGCGCGTTTGCCGGTCAAAAGCGACGCCGAACATGATGCGGCGCTGGCCGAGTACAACTGCGTGCACCTGGGACCGAACGGTTGCGAGGTGTACGACCAGCGCCCGCTGATCTGCCGCCTGTTCGGCACGACACCGCGTCTGCCTTGCCCACATGGTCGCGGACCGGAGCAGCCGATCGAGCCGGCGGTGGAGCGTCAAGTGCATCGGCTGATCGCCACGACGCGGCAGCGGCTGGTGTAGAACGCAGCGGCATCGCCTACGCGCACGGCATGCGTTTCACTCCGGCACCGGCAGGGCCAGCGATTCCTTCACCTCTTCCATGACGATATAGCTCTTCGACTCGCGCACGTGCGGCAGCTTTAGCAGGATGTCGCCGAGCAGCTTGCGGTAGCTGGCCATCTCGTTGATGCGCGCTTTCACCAGATAGTCGAAGTCACCGGACACCAGGTGGCACTCCAGCACATGCGGCAGCTTGAGCACGGCGCGGCGGAATTCCTCGAAGGTGTCGCCGGACTTGTAGTCCAGGCTGATTTCGACGAACACCAGCAGGTTGGCCTTGAGGTTCTGCGGATTGAGGCGGGCGTGGTAGCCCATGATGATGCCTTCGCGCTCCAGGCGGCGTACGCGCTCCGTGCAGGGCGTGGTCGACAGCCCTACGCGTTCGCCCAATTCGGTGAAGCTGATGCGCCCATCCTCTTGCAGGATACGGAGGATGTTGCGGTCGATCTTGTCCAGTTCACGACGACTCTGATGCTGGGTTCTCATGGGGAATCCGCCTCTGTAAAACGGCTTTTTGCCAAGAATTCTCGCCAAATATAGCTGTGTATATGGTGAAAAGCACTGCACGGCTCTTCCTATACTGCGCCCATCGACAACAATGGCCTGTAACGCACGCGCCCTGGGCGCGGCGGGGAGAAAAACATGCGTGTTCTGGTTCTCGGCAGCGGTGTGATTGGTACCGCCAGTGCTTACTACCTCGCCCGTCAGGGCTTCGAGGTGGTGGTGGTCGACCGTCAGAACGGCCCGGCGCTGGAAACCAGCTTCGCCAACGCCGGCCAGGTCTCTCCGGGCTACGCTTCGCCATGGGCTGCGCCGGGCGTGCCGCTGAAAGCCATCAAGTGGCTGTTGCAGAAACACGCCCCGCTGGCGATCAAGGCCACTGGTGACGTCGACCAGTACCTGTGGATGGCGCAGATGCTGCGCAACTGCACTGCCAGCCGCTATGCGATCAACAAGGAGCGCATGGTGCGTCTGTCCGAGTACAGCCGCGACTGCCTCGACGAGCTGCGTGCCGAGACCGGCATCGCCTACGAAGGTCGCCAGCTCGGCACCACCCAGCTGTTCCGCACCCAGGCCCAGGTCGATGCTGCCGCCAAGGACATCGCCGTGCTGGAAGCCTCTGGCGTACCGTTCGAGCTGCTCGACCGCGACGGTATCGCCCGCGTCGAACCGGCTCTGGCTGGCGTCAAGCACAAGCTGGCCGGTGCCTTGCGCCTGCCCAACGACCAGACCGGCGACTGCCAGATGTTCACCACCAAGCTGGCGGACATGGCCAAGGCGCTCGGCGTCGAGTTCCGCTTCGGCCAGAACATCCAACGCCTGGACGCCGTCGGTGATCGCATCAATGGCGTGTGGATCGACGGCAAGCTGGAAACCGCCGACCGCTACGTACTCGCTCTCGGCAGCTACAGCCCGCAACTGCTCAAGCCGCTGGGCATTCGTGCTCCGGTTTACCCGCTCAAGGGCTACTCGCTGACCGTGCCGATCACCAACCCGGACATGGCACCGAACTCGACCATTCTCGACGAGACCTACAAGGTTGCGATCACCCGTTTCGATGGCCGCATCCGCGTCGGCGGCATGGCCGAGATCGCCGGTTTCGACCTGTCGCTCAATCCGCGTCGTCGCGAAACCCTGGAGATGATCACCTCCGACCTCTACCCGGAAGGCGGCGACCTGCAACGCGCCGATTTCTGGACCGGCCTGCGTCCGGCCACGCCTGATGGCACGCCGATCGTAGGGGGCAGCGCCTTCCGCAACCTGTTCCTCAACACCGGTCACGGCACCCTCGGCTGGACCATGGCCTGCGGCTCCGGGCGCCTGCTCGCCGACCTGATGGCCAACAAGCGCCCGCAGATCAGCGCCGATGGTCTGGATATCTCGCGTTACTCGCGCAAGGCGCGTGAAGTGCAAGCAGCACCGCAGCCGCTGCGCACCTGATAGCCTTCGCGCTTTCGCAATCCAAGGAGCTTTACCCCTATGTCGATCCAGCGCCTGCATGTGGCCAAACGCTACAGCGAAGTGGTGATCCACAACGGCACGATTTACCTCGCCGGCCAGTTGGCCGACGACTTCGACGGTGACATCCGCGAGCAGACCCGCCAGACCCTGGCCAACATCGACAAGATGCTGGCTGAGGGTGGCAGCGATAAGAGCAAGATCCTCTCGCTGACTATCTTCATCAAGGACATGGCCGACTATGACGGCCTCAACGCCGAGTACGACGCCTGGGTCGCCGATGGCCATGCACCGGCACGCGCCTGCGTCGAAGCGAAGATGTACAAGCCCGAAGTGCTGGTGGAAATGTGTGTGGTGGCTGCCGTCTGAGGCGGCCACAGCTTTTTGTTGCCTGCCATCCATGGCGGCAACCCTCCGGGCCGTCGCAAGCGACGTCAAAAAATTCTCCCGGAATTTTTTTGTGTTGGCTTTTCACCCGGCTCCCCCGCCGGGTTTTTTTTGAATGGCGATTTGTCGGCATAAGCCCGGATGTCACCGGACTACGAAAAATCGTCGCCTCAGTGAATGATTGAGAGAAACGAACCATGCGCCCCGCCCGTGCCCTGATCGACCTCGACGCCCTGCGTCATAACTACCGTCTGGCCCGCGAAATGAGCGGCGCCCGTGCTTTGGCCGTGGTCAAGGCCGATGCCTATGGGCACGGAGCGGTGCGTTGCGCGCAGGCACTCGAAGCCGACGCTGATGGTTTTGCCGTGGCCTGCATCGAAGAAGCGCTGGTGTTACGCGAGGCCGGCATCAGGGCGCCGATCCTGCTGCTCGAAGGCTTCTTCGAGGCCGACGAACTGGCGCTGATCGACCAGCATGACCTGTGGTGCGTTGCCCATGCGCAGTGGCAGATCGAGGCTATCGAGCAGGCCCAACTGAGCAAGCCGCTGACCGTCTGGCTCAAGCTGGACAGCGGCATGCACCGTGTCGGCCTGCATCCGGCCGAGTACCAGGCCGCCTATCGGCGTCTGCTGGCCAGCGGCAAGGTCAGCAAGATCGTGCTGATGAGCCACTTCGCTCGCGCCGACGAGCCCGAGTGCGAGCGCACGAGTGAGCAACTGGCGGTGTTCCAGCAGGCTCGCGAAGGCCTCAGCGCCGAGGTCAGCTTGCGCAACTCGCCGGCCGTGCTTGGCTGGCCGCAGGTACCCAGCGACTGGGTGCGCCCCGGCATCATGCTCTACGGCGCCACCCCGTTCGAGCAGGCTCAGGAGCAGGCCGCGCGTTTGCGCCCGGTGATGACCCTGGAGTCGAAGGTCATCAGCGTGCGTGAGCTACCGGCCGGCGAGCCAGTAGGGTATGGCGCACGTTTCGTGGCCGAGCGGCCGACCCGCGTCGGTGTCGTCGCCATGGGCTATGCCGACGGTTATCCGCGTCACGCGCCGACCGGTACGCCAGTGCTGGTGGACGGTCAGCTGACCCGCCTGATCGGCCGGGTGTCGATGGACATGCTCACCGTCGACCTGACCGATCTGCCGCAAGCCGGTCTCGGCAGTCGTGTCGAGTTGTGGGGCAAGCAGGTGTTGGCCAGCGACGTGGCCATGGCGTCGGGCAGCATCCCCTACCAGATCTTCTGCAATCTGCGACGGGTGCCGCTGCTCTATCTCGGCAACTGAGCCCGGATCGGAAGGCCACTTGCGCTGTGCACTCCACGGCGCGCCAATTGCTGACTCGAACGGCTCTAGCTCGAGGCTTTTCGAACGAGCATGTGGGCCGTGTAGGCGAAGGGTGAACGCAAGTGTTGTAAATTCCGAACGCTATGCCATGATACGGACACTTTTCCGTCTCATATCCCAAGGGGGATTCCAGCATTGGACGTCGGCGTTCGACTGCAATCGATTCGTAAGCTCAAAGGCCTATCCCAACGTGAACTCGCCAAGCGGGCGGGCGTCACCAACAGCACCATTTCCATGATCGAGAAGAACAGCGTGAGCCCCTCGATCAGCTCGCTGAAAAAGGTGCTCGGCGGCATTCCCATGTCGCTGGTGGAGTTCTTCTCCCTCGACATGGAGCAGGAGAACCAGGTTCAGGTGGTCTACCGGGCCTCCGAGCTGACCGATATCTGCAGTGGCGCCATCACCATGAAGCTGATCGGCAAGGCTCATCCGAGCCGCGCCATTTCCTTCCTCGACGAAACCTACCCGGCTGGCGCCGATACCGGTGACGAAATGTACGCCCATGAGGGCGAGGAAGCCGGCATGCTGGTCGAAGGCAAACTGGAACTGACCGTGGGCAATGAGGTGTTCATCCTCGAGCCGGGTGACAGCTACTACTTCGAGAGCAGCAAGCCGCACCGCTTCCGCAACCCGTTCGATGTGCCGGCGCGCTTGATCAGTGCCACGACGCCAGCGAACTTCTGATCAATAACCCTGCGACAATATGGGTTGTTTCGGTGGGCCGCGCTTGCCGTTATACTGACGCCCGCTCGCGAAACCGTGGCCGCGGGCGTGACTAGCCACGAAGAGGGTGTACCGTGAATCTGATGAAGAAAATGCTGGCAGTACCGGCTGCCGTATTGGCCCTGTGGGCAGTGACTGCTCAGGCCACGACCGATGAAGCTATCGCCGAGCGTCTCAAGCCTGTAGGCGACGTGTGCATCATGGGCGAAGAGTGCAAAGGCGTCGAAACCGTCGCTGCATCCGCCGGTGGTGGTGCACGTACCGCTGATGACATCATCGCCAAGCACTGCAATGCCTGCCATGGCTCTGGTGTATTGGGCGCACCGAAGATCGGTGACACCGCTGCCTGGAAAGATCGTGCCGATCACCAGGGCGGCCTCGACGGCATACTCGCCGCTGCCATCTCCGGTATCAACGCCATGCCGCCGAAAGGCACCTGCGCAGATTGCTCGGATGACGAACTGCGCGAAGCGATCAAAAAGATGTCCGGTCTGTAAGACTCGCCGCTTCCCTGAAAAAACCGCCCTCTGGGCGGTTTTTTCGTTTAGAGCCTGTTTACGATCTCGCGAGCTAGAGCCATATAAGGAGAGAACAGGCGAGGACGCGGAGTTTACGAGCTGTAAATGAGCAGTCCGAGCCTGTTTTTGACGCAGTAGGGCCGACGCGCAGCAGATCGTAAGCAGGTTCTTAGGGCGGTGGCATGCAACCATGCCGATGGCTCAGTAGTCCAAGCAGCATTCGTCATGGATGTCGCGAGGAGCGCCAGATGCCGCACACCTGTACCCTCGAACAAGCCGTCGACCACGTGCTGAGCGAGATCGACGGGCCAATTCATCTGGGCCTGCCCCTTGGTCTGGGCAAACCCAATCGCTGGGTAAACGCGCTCTATGAACGCGTGCGCAATCTGCCCGAGCGGCAACTGACCATCTACACCGCGCTGTGTCTGGCTCGCCCGCGTGCCGGCCAGGACTTGCAGCGACGCTTTCTCGAACCCTTCGTTGACCGGGTCTACGGCGATTATCCCGAGCTGGACTTTCTCGCCGATCTGCACGCCGGCAACCTGCCGGCCAACGTGCGCGTCGAGCAATTCTTCTTTCAGCCGGGCAGCCTGCTCGAATGCGAGCCAGCGCAGCAGGACTACATCAGCAGCAACTACAGTCATGTCGCCCGTGACCTCAATGCCAAGGGCTTGAATCTGATCGCCCAGCTGGTCGCCGTTGACCCAGCGCACCCCGAGCATTTCAGCCTGAGCTGCAACCCGGACATCACCCTCGATCTGCTGCCGCTGCTGGATAAGCGCCGCGAGGCTGGCGAAACCGTGCTCAGCGTCGCCCAGATCCACAGTGACCTGCCCTACATGGCCGGCGATGCCCAGGTGTCGCGCGATACCTTCGATGTCCATATCGGCGAGGACGAGCGCACCACGCTGTTCTCCACGCCGAACATGCCCGTGACCTTGCAGGATCATTGCATCGGCCTGTTCGCCAGCACCCTGGTGCGTGACGGCGGCACCCTGCAGATCGGCATCGGCGCGATGGGTGATGCCCTGGCGTCGGCACTGATGGCCAGGCAGGCCGACAATGCTCGCTACCGCGCGCTGCTACGGGCGCTCCGTGCTGATGATTGGGCGGATGAGATTGCCGCCTGTGGCGGTCTCGAACCGCTCGCTCACGGGCTGTATGGCTGCAGTGAAATGTTCGTCAACGGCTTGCTGGCATTGGCCGAGGCCGGCCTGTTACGGCGCCGGGTTTACCCGGATCTGCGCCTGCAGCGTCTGGCCTGTAATGGTGCGTTGGATGAACAGGGTCGGCCACACAGCGTTCAGGCGCTGGTCGACGCAGGGCTGCCAGCGACGTTGCAGCCGAGCGATCTGGTCTGGCTGCGCGATAGTGGCCTGCTGCGCGGCGATATACGACTGCAGGCGGGCGAACTGCAGTTGTTTGACGGTAGCCGCGTCGCCGCGGATCTCAGTGATCCCCAGACGCAGGCTCGCCTGCAGTCCTGTCTCGGCAGCGCGCAGGGCGGCGTGGTGCTGCACGGCGGTTTCTTTCTCGGCCCGGAAAGCTTCTACCGACGTTTGCGCGAGTTGGATGGTGCTGAACGGCAGCGCTTTGCCATGACCGGCATTCGCTATATCAACGAGCTGTACGGCGAAGAGGAGCTCAAGCGTCTGCAGCGCCGTGATGCACGCTTCATCAATACGGCTTTCACCATGACCCTGCTCGGCGCGGGGGTGGCCGATCAACTGGAAGACGGCCGCGTACTCAGCGGCGTAGGCGGCCAGTACAACTTCGTCGCTCAGGCCCATGCACTGGAGGACGCGCGCTCGATCCTGCTGCTGCGTAGCTGGCGCGAGTCGGGCGGCGAGGTGAATTCGAACATCGTCTGGGAGTACGGCCACGCCACCATCCCGCGGCACTTGCGCGACATAGTGGTAACCGAATATGGCATCGCCGATCTGCGCGGCAAGACCGACGCCCAGGTGATCGAGGCGCTGCTTAAGGTCAGCGATTCGCGCTTTCAGAGCGAACTGATCGAGCAGGCGCAGCAGGTCGGTAAGCTGCCGGCGGATTTCCGGCTCGATGAGCGCTTCTGCAACAACCTGCCCGAGCGGCTGGAGGCTCTGCGTGCAGAGCATTCGCAGCTGTTCGCCGAATACCCGCTAGGCAGCGATTTCAGCGCGGTAGAGCAAGACCTGGTGCGGGCGCTGAGCTGGCTCAAGAGCAAGCTGCGTCTGACCGAAGTACTGGCGTTGGGCAAGGCCACGCTCGATGCGCCAGAGCCAGGTGCCTATCCTGAACACTTGCGGCGCATGAGCCTGGAGGCGCCGGATGGGGTGCGTGAAGCCCTCTACCAGCGCTTGCTGCTGGCGGGCTTGCAGGCAACCAGCAGGTCTTAGTCGAGGAAGCGCACCTGGCCGTTTTCCAGCGCGGCAACACGGGCCAGGGACTCGACGCGGTAGCCTTCGCTCTGCAGCAGGTTGCGGCCGTCCTGGAAGGACTTCTCGATGACGATGCCGATACCGGCAATCTGCGCACCGGCTTGCTGGATCAGGTCGATCAGCGCCTTGGCGGCATGGCCGTTGGCGAGGAAGTCGTCGATTACCAGCACCTTGTCGGCAGCCGTCAGGTGGCGCGCGGAAATGGCGATGGTGCTTTCGGTCTGCTTGGTGAAGGAGAACACCTTGGAGATCAGCAGGTCGTCCTTGAGCGTCAGCGACTGAAACTTGCGCGCGAAGATCACCGGAATGCCCAGCTCCAGGCCAGCCATCACCGCCGGGGCGATACCGGAGGCCTCGATGGTGACGATCTTGGTGATGCCCTGGCCGGCGAAACGCTGGGCGAACTCGTGGCCGATCTCCTGCATCAGGCGCGGATCGATCTGGTGGTTGAGAAAGGCGTCCACCTTGAGTACATGCTCGGACAACACGATGCCTTCGCTGCGAATCTTCTGTTTCAACGACTCCACGGTCGATCCTCTGGTTGAGCAGAAAAGCTGCGGATTTTCGCTCAAAATGCCCTGCAATGTGTAGTGAAACCGCAGCCTGCCCGACAGTCGTGGTCAATTGACCGGTTAGACAGGTTGTTAGCCAGTGTCTGGAGCCCGGGTGCAATCCGCGGGCTGCTCCGCTCAAGCGCTCTTGGTCAGGCGGCGCAGGATGTCCTTGGGAATGCCGCGCGTGTCCAGCGGCAGCTTGTCCGGCGCAGGCTCCAGGCCCAGTTCGTAGAGCCAGTTGAGCGTGTACTCGCGCAGTTGCTTGAGTTCGTACGCCTGCCATTGCTGACGAATCGCCGGAAAGGATTCGATCTCGTAGTCGAATGCGCGCAGTGGTTTGCGGCCGGTCAACGCGGCGCTGAGCAGTGGGTGGGCGTGCAGATCGTCGAGGGTGAACAGAAAAGACTCGCGCATGGCCACGCGCTGGGGAATGTCGAGGTTGGGTATCTGGGTGTAGCGATCCGGATTCAGTTCTACGTGCTGACGCTGCTCGCTGTGCTGATCTTCCGGCGACAGGCTCAGGACGCTACCGCTTTCCAGGTCCAGCCAGTTCTCCTGCTGTTCGCGGCCGTTGATCAACTGAGTCAGCGTGTCGAGGTCGAGAGTGAATGTGCGCATGGTGCCAACCCCCTGTGTCTGAACGGTATCTTCTTTCTGACTGGCAAAAATGACGAGGGTGCCAGCCCACCGAATAAACCGACCATACACCCGTCAGCCATGGCCTCAGCGCTTGAGCATCGCCCGCATATTGGCCAGGGCGTCGTTGCCGCGTGCGGCCTTGACCTCCACGGGCGCCTCCTCCAGCCCTTCCCACACCAGGTCTTCCGGCGGTAGCTCGTCGAGGAAGCGGCTCGGCGAGCAGTCGATCACCTCGCCGTACTGCTTGCGCTTGGCGGCGAAGGTCAGCGCCAGGTTGCGCTTGGCGCGGGTGATGCCGACGTAGGCCAGGCGCCGCTCTTCCTCGATGGTGTCGGCCTCGATGCTGGAGCGGTGCGGGAGAATCTCTTCCTCGAAGCCGATGATGTACACCGAAGGGAATTCCAGACCCTTGGAGGCGTGCATGGTCATCATCTGCACGCCCTCGGCGCCTTCTTCCTCTTCCTGCTGGCGCTCGAGCATGTCGCGTAGCACCAGCTTGCCGATGGCGTCTTCGATGGACATGTCGCCATCTTCGTCGCGCTCCAGGGTGCTCTTCAGTGCGTCGACGAGGAACCAGACGTTGCCCATGCGCGCGTCGGCCACCTTGTCGCTGGAGGCGTTCTGGCGTAGCCAGTTCTCGTAGTCGATGTCCATGACCATGCTGCGGATGGCGGCGATCGGGTCGTTCTGCGCGCACTCCTGGCGCACCCGATCCATCCATTTGGTAAAGCGCTGCAGGCGTTCGGTGAAGCGCGCATCGAGATGCTCGCCGAGGCCCATCTCACCGGCTGCGGCGTACATGCTGATCTTGCGCTCGTTGGCGTAGTTGCCGAGCTTTTCCAGGGTGGCGGAGCCGATCTCGCGGCGCGGCACGTTGATCACCCGCAGGAAGGCGTTGTCGTCGTCCGGGTTTACCAGCAGTCGGAAGTAACTCATCAGGTCCTTCACCTCCTGACGGGCGAAGAAGCTGGTGCCGCCGGACAGGCGATAGGGAATCTGATGGTGCTGCAGTTTCAGCTCCATCAGCTTGGCCTGGTAGTTGCCGCGATAGAGGATGGCGAAATCGCTGTACGGGCGTTGGGTGCGCAGGTGCTCGGTGAGGATCTCCAGTGCCACGCGCTCGCACTCGGCGTCTTCGTTGCGAGTGCGGATCACGCGGATCTCGTCGCCCATGCCCATCTCCGACCACAGCTGCTTCTCGAAGGCGTGGGGGTTGTTGGCGATCAGGGTGTTGGCGCATTTGAGGATGCGGCTGGTGGAGCGGTAGTTCTGCTCCAGCATCACCACTTTCAGCGAGGGATAGTCCTCTTTGAGCAGCATCAGGTTTTCCGGGCGTGCGCCGCGCCAGGCGTAGATCGACTGGTCGTCGTCGCCGACCACGGTGATCTGGTTGCGCATGCCCACCAGCAGTTTCACCAGCAGGTACTGGCTGGAATTGGTGTCCTGGTATTCGTCGACCAGCAGGTAGCGGATGCGGTTCTGCCACTTTTCCAGGATGTCGGCGTGCTCCTGAAAGAGTTTGACCGGCAGCAGGATCAGGTCGTTGAAGTCCACCGCGTTGTACGCCTTGAGCGTGCGCTGGTAGTGCAGGTAGACGATGGCGGCGGTCTGTTCCTTGGGATTGCGCGCCTTGGCCAGGGCTTCATCGGGCAGGATCAGGTCGTTCTTCCAGCTGTCGATAAGGTTTTTCACCTCGTCGGCACCGTCGTCGCCGGAATACTCCTTCTGCATGATGTCGCTGAGCAGCGCCTTGATGTCGCCGTCGTCGAAAATCGAGAAGCCGGGCTTGTAGCCCAGGCGTGCGTATTCCTTGCGGATGATGTTCATGCCCAGATTGTGGAAGGTGGACACGGTCAGGCCACGCGCCTCGCTGCCCTTGAGCAGGGTGCCGACGCGTTCCTTCATTTCGCGCGCGGCCTTGTTGGTGAAGGTCATGGCGACGATGTGCTGGGCGCGGATGCCACAGTTCTGTACCAGGTGGGCGATCTTGCGCGTGATCACGCTGGTCTTGCCGGAACCGGCACCGGCGAGCACCAGAAGTGGGCCGCCGACGTAGTTCACGGCCTCTTGTTGCCGGGGGTTCAGTCGGGACATGAGATCGTTCGCAGAAAAATGGCCGCGCATTTTAACAGGCCTGATGACTTCTGCCGCGACCGTCCGGAACTGTGTCCTAGCGCACGGAACGGAAGCGCAGCGCGCTGGGTTATCCGAACGGATGCAGTACTCTGGTTCCACTTGCCGGTTTTTTGGCTATACCTCAGGATGTGCGTTCACTTTCACCCGGATGTGATTGATTAGACGTCGGTTAAGACGCGGTCAGGCGACATGATTCGCCATCATTCTTGATCATTGGGGGAGGTCGCTTGTCCACGCTCGTCGCACCCATGCGCCTGGTTCTGCTGGCAGATTCGCCAGGCTGGGCCGAATTGTTGCGCGAGCAATTGGGCGCCCTCGAGAGCCCTTCACCGCTGATCACCGCGCCTTCCTGGGAGGCGGCCAGCAGCCTGTTCGACGACCACGCCAGCGGTCTGTTGCTGGCCACTCCGGATAGACTTCCGCACAGCAATCAATGCCCGTTACCGATAGTGCTGCTGCTCGAGGACGAGCCCGCTGAAGAGCCGACCGGGGTCAGTGACTGGCTGGTGCGCAGCAGCCTCAGCCTCGATGTGTTACGCCGCTGCCTGCGCTACGCGCGCGAGCAGGGCAACCTGCGTCACACCCTGCAGCGCCTGGCCGAGCAGGACCCCTTGACCGGTATCGCCAATCGCCAGGGCTTCCAGACCCTGCTCGCCGCGCGGCTGGGCGAGTGCAACGGTCGTGGCCTGGTGCTGGGGCATCTCGACCTGGACAACTTCCGTCACGCCAACGATGCCCTCGGCTACCAGGCTGGGGATCGCCTGATCCTGCAGGTGGTGGCGCGGCTCAAGAGTCTGCTGCAGCCTTGCGATCAGATTGCGCGTCTGGGTAGCGACGAATTCGCTCTGTTGCTCGATGCACGCCGCGATCCGCAGCGCGTGGAGCGCCTTGCCGAGCGTGTCACCGAGGTATTGGGTGAGCCTTACTGGGTGGACGGCGAGAGTCTGTTGATCGGCTGTAGTCTGGGGCTCGCTCACGCCCAGCCTGGAGAGGGCGCCGACCCGCTGCTGTGGCATGCGCACACGGCCATGCAGCATGCCAAGCGTCAGCAGGGTTGCGTGTTTCATGTCTACGACGAGCGCCTCAACCGCAGCGCTCGCCACCAGGCCGATCTGGAAGGCGAGTTGCGCCGGGCGCTGCGCCGAGATGAACTGGAGCTGCATTACCAGCCGCGCCTGTGCCTGAAAAGCGGGCACATCGTCGGCCTGGAGGCGCTGGTGCGCTGGCAGCACAGCGAGCGTGGGCTGCTCTCGCCCAATGAATTCGTGCTGTTGGCCGAAGAAACCGGGCTGATCGTACCGCTCGGTTACTGGGTCATCTCCCGTGCCCTGCGCGACATGCAGTGGCTGCGTGGGCGCGGTCTGCCGGCACTGCATATGGCGGTCAACCTGTCGTTCCGCCAGTTTCAGGACAGCCAATTGCTGCCGACACTCAGCCGCCAGATCGAAGAGCGTGGGGTGGACGCGCAGTGGCTAGAGTTCGAGCTGACCGAAACCGCAGTGATGCGCCGCAGCGACCAGGTGCAGCAGACCATGCTGGCACTGGGACGGCTCGGCGTGCGTTTCTCGCTGGACGACTTCGGCACCGGGTTTTCCTCCTTCGTCCACCTCAACAGCCTGCCGATCACCCTGCTGAAGATCGACAGGAGCTTCGTCGGCGGCATGGGCGAGCGTGCCGAGAACCGCCAACTGGTGCGGGCGATGATCAACCTGGCGCACAACCTCAATCTCGAGGTGGTGGCCGAAGGGGTGGAAAACATCGAGCAGCTCGACATGCTGCGCCAGTATGGCTGCGACCAGGTGCAGGGTTACCTGATCAGCAAGGCGATACCTCTGGCGGAGCTGGCACGTTTTCTGGTGTTTGGCTTGCGTCAGCCGCTGCTGAGCGGTACTCCGCCTTCGGCGTGAGGCGCCGCAGTTCCGAAGCCCGGATGCAATCCGAGGCGCGCGTGTAGCCGGGTTACGGCAAGCAGGCCTCGCTCGCCAGTGCACTCGGCCGCTGCAGGCGCGCCGTCTTCCATTGGAAACCCAGCACCAGCCCGCTCGCCGTGACTGCCAGGCCGGCAGCCAGGCCCCACCAGACGCCTTGGGCACCCCAGCCGAGCGGGAAGGCGAACAGCCAGACCAGCGGTGCGCCCACGCACCAGTAACCCGTCAGACCGATCAGCAGAGTGGTACGGCCGTCGTTCAGCCCGCGGATCGCGCCCATGGCGATGCTCTGCAAACCATCGAACAGCTCGAACCAGGCGGCAATCGCCAACAGGCCGACCGCGAGGGTGACGATATCGGCGAAAGCCGGGTCGTGACGGTCGAGGAACAGACCGATGATCCACTCTGGCAGCAGCCAGAACAGCAGGGCGAACAGCAGCATCAGGGCGGCGCCCACGGCCATGCCCAGGTGCCCCGCCTGCCGCGACAGATGCAGGCGGTCGGCGCCGTAGTGCAGGCCGACGCGGAAGGTCACGGCATAGGACAACCCTTGCGGCACGATGAACGCCAGCGCCACCGTTTGCATGGCGATCTGATGCGCCGCCAGCTGCACGCTGCCCAGCGCGCCCATGCACAGCGTGGCAAAGGTGAACAGCCCCTGTTCGGCGGCGTAGGTGCCGCCGATAGGCAGGCCCAGGCGCAGCAAAGCGCGCATTTCCGCTCGCTGTGGGCGACCCATGCCGCGCCGCAGCTGGTAGCGGTGATAGGTTGGCGAGAGCAGGATGTACAGCGCCAATGCCAGCGCCATGGCGCTGCTGACCAGCGCTGTGGTCATGCCGATGCCGCTCAGGCCCAGGCTGGGCAGGCCGAACCAACCCTTGATCAGCGCGTAGTTGATGACGAAATTGGCGGCGGTACCGGCGATGCTGATGGCCATGACCGGGCCGGGATGGCCAATGGCACTGGTGAAGCCGCGCAGCGCCATGAAACACAGGTAGCCGGGCAGTGCCAGCGACAACGGGCGCAGGAATGCCATGGCCTGGCTGGCTGCGTCAGGGTCCTGGCCAAGATGCGGCAGCAGCGGGCCCAGGCCATTGAGGCACAACGCGCTGACGGCGCCCAGCAGCATGGCCAGCCACAGACCGTTGCGGATCAGGCGCGTGATGCCGGACGGGTCGCCCGCGCCATGGCGAATGGCAATCAGGCTGCCCACCGCTGCGATCACCCCGGTGCAGAAGATCGAGAAAATGAAATAGCAGGTGGCGCCCAGCGCGCCACCGGCCAGTTGCTGCGGGCCGAGCATGGCCATCATCAGCGTGTCGGTGAAAATCATCAGCGCGTGGGCCAGTTGGGCGGAGATCAGCGGGCCGGCCAGGCGCAGCAGCGCGCCCAACTCGTGGCCAAGGGAATTCTTCATGATGAGTAAAACTTCGGCAGGGTAAGCATCCCCAGACTGTCGGAGGATGAGCAATGACAGCTATTCTCTGGTTTGTAGCGAATGCCCACAAAAGGAAAATAGCCATGCCAGGCATGATCAAAACTCATGGTTCTATGCGGTGACGCGTCGTCTTCCACCGCTTTACGCCCTGCGCGCCTTCGAAGCCGCCGCACGCCATGCCTCCTTTACCCGAGCCGCTGAAGAACTGGCCATCACCCAGAGCGCGGTAAGCCGGCACATCCGCACGCTGGAGGAGTACTTCGCTTGTCGTCTGTTCGAGCGTCGTGGCCGCAGTCTGCACCTGACCGATCCGGCCCGTGCTCTGTTGCCGGGGCTGAGCGACGGCTTCGATGCACTGGAGCGCGCCAGCGCTGCGTTGCGCGCCGATGATGAGGTGCTGCGCCTGAAGGCGCCGTCGACCCTGACCATGCGCTGGTTACTCGCGCGGCTGTCGCACTTTCGTCTGGCCAACCCGGACAGCGAGGTGCAACTCACCAGCGCCTGGATGGATGTGGACAAGGTCGACTTCCGCCATGAGCCATTCGACTGTGCGGTGCTGTTATCCGATGGCCAGTTCCCGGATGAGTGGGAATGCGTGTTGTTGTTCGAGGAGTGGCTGATTCCGGTGTGCGCTGTCGGTGATTCTGACGCAGGCCCCTGGGCGCTGGCGCGGCTGCAGGCGGCGGAGCAGTTGCACCCGACGCCGGATCGCCGCGACTGGCGGCGCTGGTTGCAGGCCACGGGTCTGGATGAGCAGGTGCCGCTGAAGACCGGCCAGCTGTTCGACATGCTTGAACTGGGCATCGTCGCCGCCGCACGTGGCTATGGCGTGTCCATCGGTGATCTGCTGATGGTGGCCGAGGACGTGGGCGCAGGCCGTCTCGGGTTGCCCTGGCCAACGGCAGTATTCAGTGGCGATAGCTATTATCTGGTATGGCCGCGTGGGCATCGTGCGCAGGCGCGTTTGCAGCGGCTGCGCGACTACCTGTTGGCCGAAGTAGCGGCCATGCAGCTTCCCGCAGTGGAGAGAGTGCTTTAGCTGCCGATACAGTTTTTTGAGAGCAAATGATTGCCATTTGGCAGAGCGCTGATTGACCAACCATACTGCTCAGGTATCCTGCCGCGCCCTGGCTCGGGGTCGTATGACCACTCGGGTCAGTCAACCCCTGTTCTGTTCGGCCTGCCACTATTGAGTCAGGCCTTGAGAGGCCTGAATGACCCCTCCTCGTTCCCGTATCGCTCTGCAACTGGCCGCCATCCTGGCACTGGTGCTGGTGCTGCTGATCAGCTTCAGCACCCTGTTCGCCTTGCGCTCGCTCAACGAAGCCAACCTGGCCACCCGAGAGAAGCATCTGGGTAGCGAAGCCGGCCTGCTGGCCGACCAGCTCGAGACCTTCCATGGCAGTCTGCGCGACAGCACGCAGCGCCTGGCCGGCCTCTTCGAGCAGCGCTTCAGCAGCGGTTTGCAGGTGCGCAGCGACGAGCGTGTCGCGGTTGGTAGCCTGCAGACCCCGGCCCTTTATCTGGGCGCGACCCGGTTGAACAACGACTTCAGTGAGGTCGACGACTTTACCCGCATGACCGCTGGCGTAGCCACGGTGTTCGTGCGCGACGGTGAAGAATTCGTGCGCATCACTACCTCTCTGACCAAACAGGACGGTACTCGTGCGCTGGGTACCGTGCTGGACCACCAGCATCCGGCTTATCAGAAACTCCTGGCAGGCCAGGGTTATGTCGGCCGTGCGCTGCTGTTCGACCGCTTCTACATGACCCAGTACACCCCGGTGCGCGATACCGGTGGGCGGGTGATCGCCGTGCTGTTCGTTGGCTTCGACTACACCGACGCGCAGAACCTGCAAATGCGCAACCTCTCCGATTTCCGCATCGGCAGCACTGGTTCGCTGGCGCTGCTCGACGAGCAGGGCAAGTGGCTGGTGGCTCCGGCCGGTGCCGCCACTATGAGCAGCCTGCCTGCGGCGCTTACCGAGTTGATCGCCAGCCCCGGCAAGGGCGGTTTCTGGAGTGATGGTCATGACGAGTTCTACAGCGTGGCCATGCCGTTTGCCGGCGGCCCCTGGACGGTGCTGGCGAGCATGCCGCGCGAGGAAATCCAGGCGGTCACCTGGCGCGTCGGCACCCAGCTGGCTATCGGCAGTGCGCTGACCCTGTTGCTGGCGGTGATCGCCGTGGTCTGGTTGCTGCGACGCAAGCTGCGGCCGCTGGGCGATCTGGTGCAACAGGCGCAGGCGCTCGGTGCTGGTGATCTCGGCGCGCGCATGGCGCAGTCTAGTGATGATGAGATTGGTGAGTTGGCGCGCAGCTTCAACCGCATGGGCGAGGCGCTGGCGAACATGGTCGCGGGCATTCGCAGTGCGGCTCAGGATGTCAGTGCGCGCTCGCAGTCTATGTCGGCGCTGTCGCGCGATGCCTACCAGGGGATCGATCAGCAGTCGGGCGAGATCAGCAGCATGGCTGGCGCGGTGGAGGAGTTCAGCGCAACTTCGCAGAACATCGCCGACAATATGCGCAGTACAGAGCGTATGGCCAGTGCCAACGCCCAACAGACCCGTATCGGTCGTACCTCGATGGATCAGGCCTCCGAGGCACTGGTGCAGATTGCCGAGGCGCTGGAGCAGACCTCCACGGTGATCAACGGCCTTGGCCAGCGCTCGCAGGAAATTGGCGGCATCGTCAGCGTGATCACGGCAATTGCCGACCAGACCAACCTGCTGGCGCTCAACGCCGCCATCGAGGCTGCACGTGCCGGCGAGCAGGGTCGTGGTTTTGCCGTGGTCGCCGACGAGGTGCGCAACCTGGCCGGGCGTACCCGCGAGGCGACCAACGAGATTTCCACCATGATTGGCAGCATCCAGAGCGAGACCAGCAGCGCCATCGCCACCATGGAGCAGGGCCGGCAACTGATGCAGGACGGTCTTGAGCGCAACGCCAAGGTGGCTTCAGCGCTGGCACAGATCAGCGAACAGAGCGAGGCGGCGGGCGAGCAGTTCGCTGCCATCACCACCGCCACCAGCGAGCAGAGCAGCACTGCGACCGTGCTTAGCTCCAATCTGCAGAGCATCGCCCAGGCCAACGGCGAGCAGCGTGAAGTGGTGGCCAACCTGGCCGATACCGCGCGCGAGCTGGATCGCCTGGCCGCTCAGCTGCGTCAGGAGGTCGAGCGCTTTCGCTGAGTCACCCCGCTGCCGGTCTGTACTGCAGCGCTTCAGCCAGGTGGGCGCGGCTGATCTGCTGCTCGCTCGCCAGGTCGGCCAGAGTGCGCGCGACCTTGAGTACGCGATGGGCCGCGCGCAGGGACAGCCCAAGACGTTCGCAGGCGTTTTCCAGCCACTGGCGATCCGCGTCGCTCAATGCGCAGTGTTGGCGCAGACCGGGTAGGTCGAGAAAGGCGTTGGCCACGCCCTGGCGTTGCACTTGGCGCTCACGTGCCTGCGCCACCTTGGCTGCTGCCTGCGCAGTGCTTTCGCCATCCTGCGGTGGTGCATTCAGGGCTGTGGTTTCGCGGGCGACCGTCAGGTGCAGGTCGATGCGATCAAGGAGCGGGCCCGACAGCTTGGCGCGGTAGCGCTGGATCTGCTCCGGGGTACAGCGACAGCGGTTGCTCGGGTCGCCGAGGTAGCCGCAAGGGCAGGGGTTCATGGCGGCAACGAGCTGAAAACGAGCGGGGAAACGTACCTTGTCGCGGGCTCGGGCGATGACGATGTGGCCGCTTTCCAGTGGTTCGCGCAGCACTTCCAGCACTTTCCTGTCGAATTCCGGTAGCTCATCGAGGAACAGGATGCCCATATGGGCCAAGGTTATTTCGCCAGGCTGCGGGCGACTGCCGCCACCCACCAATGCCGGGCCGGAGGCGCTGTGGTGCGGGGTGCGAAAGGGTCGCTGCGGCCAGTGCTGCAGAGGCGTATGGCTGGCCACCGAATGGATCGCGGCTACCTGCAGCGCCTCGTTTTCGTCAAGCGCAGGTAGCAGGCCTGGTAGGCGGCTGGCCAGCAGGGTTTTGCCTGTGCCGGGTGGGCCGCTGAGCAGGATTTGATAGACCATTAGACCCTCAGTCACAAACGCGGCAGAATGCCCGCAGGGGAGGGGACACGATGCCCACAATATGGCCTTACATCCGATTTAGCAGTGAGGAACAACGCAAGGGTGACAGCCTGCGGCGGCAGCAAGACCTCATAGACAGCTTCGCCGCTCGGCCCGAGATCGTGGCCGAGGGAGCGGTCATTGATACCAGCCTTGACCTTAATGACCTTGGTGTCTCCGGTTACACCGGGAAAAACATCCTGCAAGGGCGTTTTAAGGCGTTTTTAGATGCAGTTGATAACGGAGTAGTCAAACGAGGCGATTACCTCGCCGTTGAAGCTTTAAACCGAGGGCGGCGGCAAAAACTGAGTGCAACACCTGACCTTTCCGGTACGGTGCTGCCCCTATGTCTTATTCCGAACTCAGCGTTGAAGAACGCGCCACCATT
>NZ_SCFY01000001.1 GCF_007049795.1 Ectopseudomonas mendocina | reverse complement strand
GCGAGCCGCCGCCAGCCAGGGCGACAGTCAGTGAGTAATCGAGATTGAGTGCCAGCTTGAGCATCGCGCCGCCGGCTTGATAGGCCGGCAGGTACGCCGGCACGCCCTGCAGCGTGTCGCCTGGCGGCAACTGCCGGCGCCGACCACCTGCCGAAACAATCGGTCTACGCGCCGTCATCACAGCACCACAGGGTCGCTGTCGGTGGTGATCAACTCGGTGGTCGACTTCGCTTTGCCGAGGTACTGGCTGACCTTGCCGTTGTTGCCGGCATCCGTCTCTTCAAGCGGCACGGCGATTACACCGCCTGCCGTGCCGAGCCAGTAGCGGCTGCCCATCGTGAGGCCGGACAGCGCAGTATTGGTCGAGTCCAGCGGGTAGACGGTGGCAGTCGACGAGGCGCTGAACTCCTCCAGCACGAAGCCATCGGCCGGACGGTTATTGCTGTTATCCGCCAGGCGCACGGAGAAAACGCCGGAGTCGTTGTGAAACTGGACGTACTTGCCGGCTCCCAGAGTTTCCATGGCAACCGCCTGCTGAGTGTCCGCACCGATACCGACCGGCATCACGCTGTCGTCTAGGCGGCCATCAGCGCCCAGCGCGACAATCTTTCCTGCGTCGCCAGATCCCGCAGATGCCACCAAGCCTTCGACTAACTCCCACAGGCCGCCGATCAGTGTTCCAAATTTCTGTGCCATGGCTGATTACCCCAATGCGATTGGTTGATGGATATCGAGAATGAGACGGGTGGCAGAAACAGCAGATCCGAGCAGCACGCAGAATCCTTCGACAGGCGGAACCTGGGTCAGCGCGCCGTCGACACCAAGCCACACGGGGCCAGGCATCCACGACCATGCACTGTCATCGATCGGGCCGCTACGCTGAACATTCACAGCGCCACCGGTATCTGCTGCCGTCAATGTCAGCCCCAGCAGCAGGTAGATGGCCGCACTGTTGCGGTAATCGAGCGAGAACACAGATCCTGCTGGACCTTCCCACACCGCCCGCAGCGCGCTTAACACCTCGCCCGCAATTCGCTGGAACGCCTGGCCACCAGCAGGCCCAGGAATGCCCTGCTGACCGCGGCGACCGGCAACCGCACCGATGGCGGTGAACACTTGCCGGCCCTGATACGCCATCCCGAAAGACTCGCGGGGCTGCAGCGAGAGCGCTCTGGGCGCGAGATCAGCAACCGCCAGCGCCTGCTCAACTGCATCACCGCCAGCCAGGGCGACCGGCTCATCACCGACGCCCACAGCCACGGCAGAGCCGCTGCGCACAGCGACGCGCACCTGGCGGCGACTGCCAACGGCTACAACTGTCATCGCACTACATCCCGCATGATGCAGACTTCACCCCGAGCGAGCTGGTAGCGCCGGCCATCTGGTGCGGTGATCTCTATCTCATACACGCCATTGGCGAGGGTGGCATCGCCGAACGCATCGGCCGGAATGGTCAGGTGGAATGTCGCGGAATCGGAGTCGACGACGATCATGGGATCTGCACCTGTGCTACTGGCCTCGAAGAGGACTTCCCCAGCACCAGGCGATCGACGCACCTGCATCTGTGCGACGTAACCGGCGATATCTTCGCGGGCGTAGTAACGGATCGCGCCGCCATTGACGTATGCCTTGAAGCGCGCACCGTTGAGGTGGTTGATTGCCAGGGTGTCGGCATCGACCACATCAGCCAGGTAAGGCTCACCAAGTTCGTCATCACGCCCTTCACAGCCATTGCGCACATTGTTCAAGCAGGATGGCTCTTTCAGGTCGCTGACCCAGTACGGCCAACCGTCCTTCAGATCATGTCCAGCGACGGCAAGCTGCAGCGGAGCGCCTTGGCTGACACCACTGATAGCCCGCCACACGAACTTACCCTGCGCCCAGCCGAACGCAGCTTCGAAGGTCTTGCCTTGAATGATCTCCAGATCCTGCTGAACTGCGCCCATGCCAGTCTCCTTACTCGCCGCTCTCGGCAGGACGCGCAGTGCGTGGCGGGAAGATCAGCGGGACATTGGCGGGATGGGTGAGAACCACTGCATCGTGATAGAGCTCGAGCGGAATGCCCTCGACCTTCACGACAGCACCCTTCTCCAAGAAGACCCGCACGCATTGATCCTGATCAGCAGCCAGGTCAACACCGATAACAGTCTTGCCAGCAAGCTGGCTTTCCAGAGATTCGGTCTTCGCTGCCTGGCCCTTCTGGTAAGGCATCCATTGGGCGTAGAAGCTACCGACGATCACGTCGCCGCCTTCTTGCACCAAGGGCACGCTGCACACGCTGAACTGCTCGCCGTTCTGATCCCAGACGGTGAGGTTCACCATTGTGTCGCTGTGGACGTAGGCGATCACCGCAGCCAGCGGCTGCGCGGGATTACCGAAAGCCAGCTTGCGGCCAGCCATGTAGTCAGCGGTGGGAACGAAGTGCAGCACGCGGCCTACAGTTGGGGCGATATGGGTCATTGTGGTGCTCCGATGATCTTGCACTGCCTGTGCAGGGATAAGAGCTGCTCCTGCAGCTTCAGGATTTGGTCGCGCTGGACTTCGAGGCCGGCGACGAGGGCTGGATAAGCTCGTCGAGCAGCGGCTGTAAGTTCGGGGGTTCCTGCATCAGGCTCGCCGGCAGCGGTGGTGGCTCCGTCCACTCGCACTGCGGGGCAGGTGGCAGCGACTCGCAGCCCGCAAGTACCATCAGCGAGGCAGCGATACATAGCGTCGGCATAGTCTTCAGCACGTTGTTTCCCCTTCAAGAAGGCGTCTTCCCGCACGGCCTGGTCAGTTGCCATTTCGCGCTGTAGGCGGTTGGTGTTGCGCAGCGACTGGATAGCCGCAGCACTCTGTTTGGCCAGGGTCACAGCGTTGTCACGCTCGAGCGCAACGGTGTCGAGGCGTAGCCATAGCAGCGCCAGGGCAATGGCCAGGCCGGCGCATGCGGCAACCAGGGCGCGAGTCACTGGACGCTCCAGCACTTGGCGTGGCGCTCAAGCTGGCGAGTCCACACGCCCCAGCAGCGCTGGTTGGGCTTGCCGTTGACCACGGTTGAACAGTCGTAACCTGCAGCACGCCGCCACTTCAGCAGCGCGTCGCAGGCCTTCGGGTACTCGCCAGCCAGCAGATGGCGGCGCATCGAGGATGATCGCCAGTTGCCAATGCCGTACTGGCCGATGAAGTCGAGGTAGAGGTCGTATTCCTCTTGGAACAGCTTCACACCCGGCAGCGAGGCCTGGAATCGGCTCTCTTCTTCGCTGTGCAGCGCCCTGGCCAACTGCTGGGCGCGCTCGCGGGTGATGGGAGGATCTGCGAGAGTGACCCGCGTGCCGTCTTCGTAGCGGGTCGAGCCGTGGCCAATGGTTGGCACGTCGCCCTTGGTCGGGATGTGAGGCGCAAGCAGCTCGACGCCATCCTTCTGCACCACCGGGCTTTCGCCTTCGCTGGCAATCCAGCCGGCGAACCCTGCAGCGCTCAGCACCAGGGAGGTGACCAGAACGCGGACCCGGCTCATTGCGAACGACCTTCGATGCTGCAGCGCTCGCGAAGCGCCTCGATCTTGGCCAGGCTCTCGGCCTGCTCGCGCTTATCGCGTCTGTGCTGGAAGTAGAAATTGACGGCCAGGCCGAGCAACGCGATCAGCACACCAGACAACCCGATCCAGTTGATCTGAGCCAGCCAGCCAAAGGCACCTGCTATGGCGCCACCGAGCATGCTCTTGTTCGTGACCGAAACGGCTACCGTGTCCACGGTGCTTTCGTTGATTTGAAGTGCCATGCTCGCTCCCGTGCTGGCTGATCTGCTTTGACGGGATGCTATGAAGCGGAACGAACAGTGGCGAACCCTACAGGGGGTCAGACCCAGGCTTTGTTGTGGTGCTCAACGTCCTGGCGGGTGATGCGGCGCAGATCGCTGTCGGGGCGATCGCCGAAATAGGCGGTGAATGCAGCCAGGGCAACGTCAGCGCGGCCGAGATCCAGCGTCTCGACCTCCGGCATGCTGAACGCGCGATACAACGCCCAGTGCACCAGATGCCGGTGATGGGCCTGGTTGATCTCTGGCTTTGACGACTTGTCGGCGGTGAGGCCACGCACAGGCAGTCGGTAGCCTTCAAGCTTCAGCACCGCAGCAAGGCGCGGGGTCGGTACCAGCCGGATGCTGGTGTCGCTCTGGATGGCGAAGCGCGGAACATCCGAGCGATCGCGCCAACCTGGCATGTTGTCATCCAACCACTCGCGCGAAACGAGCTTCACCGGACACCGCTCGGTAGACCCAGCCTCAAGCAGGCCCAGGTGATCTATCTCGTACAGCGCCGGGTGCAGGTCATACGCAGACACACCAGCGCTTACAGACACCTCGCACACCGACTCATTGCTTGACTCATGCAGCAGGCGCCCGCGAATGCAGGCTTCCTGCTCAGCCTCGACCAGCCACCGGGCAACATCTGGCGTCTTGAACAGGTAGGTTTCTTCGGCATTGCCGCCGATCGCCCTGCGCAAGTCGCCGGTCATCACCCGGAAGTCATTGGTCAGCTCTTCGAGAGTCATGCATTGGCACCGAAGCGATTGATGTGCTCGACGATCTTGGCGCGCATGGTCTCAACCTTCTGAGTTTTCGCCAGCTTCAGGCCATTGCAGCGAGTTGCCGCGAAACTCACCAGCGCATCCTTGTCCTGCATCTGGTTGACCTGATCGATCACAGCGAAATCTTCCTTGCGATCATCGGTCTTGGCTTGCTGTTGCTTACCCTGCTCCAGCAGCGCCTGGGTGTTGTCACTGGCTGCGGCTTCATCGGCCACTACCAGCTCACACTCCTTGAACAGGTCGCAGTGGCGCAGCAGGGTACGAGCAACGGCTGACGGCAGGTTGCGCACCTGGCCTTGATCGAAGGTGAGACCGGTACCGTACAGATGGTCACTCCATTGAGGACGGCGGCCGATGTACTTCACGGCGATGTGTCCGGCCTTGGAAGGCATACCGCCAACAGCCGGCGCAACGGTTACCGCCTTGGCCAGTGCTGCTGCAACGGCTTCGTCTGCATCCGGTAGATCCTTCAGCGCGTGAACCACGGCACGGAACAGGTAATCCTTCGATTTCTGTTCGGGCGGCAGTTCGTCGTAGGGGCGGCAGCACGGGTGAATCTTCTTCTCGGCGTCCTTCACTTCGCCGTATACCCAGCCGTCGGCGACCTTCTGAGCCAGCCAGCTTTCGTGCGACTGCTCGGGGGTGGCATCCGGTTTGTCCATATGCATTTCGACACCGGCCACCAGGCTTGCGTGGTGCTGCTCACCAGCCTCTTCCCATGCCGGCACCGAGGCATCACCCAAGGACAGGCAGTATGCGGCGTTGATGGCGTGCGCAACCTTCGCAATGACAAGTACTTTCATGTTCTGCTCCCATTTGGAGAAAGGGCGAGCCGAATCACTCCGGCTCGCCCTGGCTGGCCCAAGGATTAACGCGGGCCTACTTGCTCACCACTGACCAGCACCTTGATATCGCTGACCTTGGCATTGGCCGCGACAGCAGTGGTGAGGATCAGGCGTGCCGGCTTGGGCAGGGTCACCAGCTTGGAACCGGTGGCGCGCTTGCGGCCGGCGGCAGCCAGGTCGATGCCAGTACCGAAATAGGCGTCATCCTGCGGAACAGCAGTGGAGTCCACGCCATCCTCATACTTGAAGCCCAGCTTGCCGGTGATGGTTGCGGTCATGCCGGTGGTCACGAACACCGACGCATCATCCAGACGCAGGCCTTCCGGCAGCGGGCCGAGGTCGATCACATCGCCAATGCCGATCGCTGCAGCGGAGTCGGAGTTGACCGCGGCACCTGCGGCGTTGGTGGCGAGAGGAAACACCAGATTGGTGACGTTGCCATACGGGACGTTACCGAACTGGCGCAGGCTCAGGTTCTTGAGAGTCACATTAGCCATGATTGCCTCCAGAGGCTGATTGGCGAATGGGCAGGTCTAGCCTGCCCAGTTGCTCGATTGGCTTACGCCTGGTTGAGAGGAACCACGGTATCCAGCACTGCGGCGCCGTAGTCGGTGAATTCCTTGCGCTCGCCGGTATCCACCTCGAAGCGGATCTTGGAGACGCCGCGAATGGTGCCGATCAGCAGCTCGACTTTGTCGCCGTGGTCCATTTCCTTCTCCGACCAGAAGAAAGGAATACCGGAGCGGTCAGACTTCGCCAGAGCCTCTGCCACAGCCTGACCACCCAGGATGATGGCGCGGTCAACTGCATAGGCAGTACCGAAGCTTTCCGGAATGATCACCGAGGACTCGGCTTCGCTGGTGTAACTGGCGCAGTACTTGATCTGGCCACCGGCGAAGAAGCGGATCGGGATGTTCTGCTTGATGATCAGGAAGTTGTTCCACAGACCAACCTCACCCTTGAAGATCGGGTGATTCTTGGCCTGCGAAGCACGCGCGAACGCTGCAGCCTGCATTGAGCGGAAGCTCGGATCGGCCGCGAACTGGTTGTACTGCAGCGGAGTCACCAGCATCACGCGCAGCGGCTCGTCCTCGGCGGCATCATCGCCTTCGAACTTGACGATCGGCGGCGGCAACACCATTTCATCCATCACCGAACGCATGGCATCCACGACGCTCATTTTCAGCACGTCGGTGCTGGCGATATCCATCTCGCCGGAGTTCACCTTGAAGCCCGACACGCCATTGCCGTCAGCAACAAAGTGACGGTTGCGGGTCGGTGCCTTCACGGTGTTGACCATCACCTCTTCAAAACGAGGATCGGTCTCCAGGGGCACTGACCAGGTGAGGTTGTTCACGTGACCACGCGCACCAGCCGCGTGAATGATCAGCGACTGATCGCAGTAGCGATCCATGGTCGCCTGCGCCACCGGCCGGCCCAGCTTGCGGAAGTCGAACGGCGAACGAATGTCATTCATCTTGTCGCTCAGCTTGACCGGAAGACGCGCCTGGTTCACACGCAGACGGTCCTGATCCAGGCTCATGCCGGTACCGCGACCTTCGGCGTAGGCACTGCCCATGATCGGAATCGCGCCGAACGGGTTCAGCAGGTTGAAGGTGATTTCGTCACCCATACCCTTGCCCAGATCCATGCAGCGCACGATAGGCATGTGCACGCTGGTCTGGTTTTTCACCGTGGCAATGGCGCTGCCTTCAGTTTTATCCATCTTGCCAATGAGACGAGACAGCTTGTTGTTGCGTTTGAGGTGGGTAGCAAACAGGCCTGCCGCCTGTTGCACCATGTTTTGCTTGTCGCCGTATGGGGCGTGGGAATTACTCGGCATGACGCACTCCTTGAGATTCGTCTGGCCTTACAGGCCGTTCAAATAGCGTTCGATCTGCTCTTGCGACCAGCCGTCCATGGCGTTGATCAAACCAACGCCATCCATGGAAGCCATCGCTTCGTCGGTGGTTGCCGGCCCAGTCCGAGCACCAGCGAAGTCAGAAAGACTCGCCGGTGGCTCGGCCTTGGCCTTGGCCACAACTGCTTTCGCAGCAGCCTGCAGATCGGGTTTCTGTTCCTGAGTCATACCGGTGGCCGCCTTGAAGGCATCGATAGCCTCGATAACCTCCTGGGCGGTGCCGCTGGCCAGAACAGCCTTGTATCCGGCTTGGGCAAAGCTGGGTTGCGAGGCGATCCAGTCGGCAAGTTCCTTGCTCTCAGCGATCGACTCGACGTCGGGGTGTGCGGCCAGAATCGCGTCGAAGTGCGCCTTACCGGCGTCCTCGACATGGCGGTGCTGCATCGGCTCCAGCAGCTTCTTGAGCTGCTGCATCTCTTCCCTGAGCGACTGCGTTTTCTGATCGGCAAGCCGTTCGGCAATCGCCGAAACGCCCTTGACCAGAGACTCTTCCGAGAAATCGCCGAACACTGCAGGGTCAATCCCTGCATCGATCGCAGCCTGTGCAGCTTCCAGATTCTGATCCGCGGTAGTAGCGGCCTGTCCTGCATCCTTGCGCGCCTGCGCTTCAGCCCTGAGCGCTTCCAACTCAGCTTCTGCTGCCTCACGCTTCTCGCGTTCAGACTGCAGTTCCTGCTCGGCCGCCCTGGCCTTGGCTCGCTGATCAGCCAGCACACTGAAATCAATCGTGTGCTTCCCGTCCTTGGCCAATACCACCGCATTGTCCGAGTTCAAGCCGTCCAGCTGTTCCTCGGTAACCCCGTTGTTTCCAGCTTCCTGACCTTGCTGAGCGCCTGCATCATCCACAGCATCAGTAGCAGCGCCGGGCTCGCCGCCATCTTCCAGCGCATTGCTGGTATCGCCCTCTTCGCCTAGCCCCAAAAGCTGCGCGACCTGATCGCCATTCAGAGGCCCATCAAAGCTTCCGATTAACTCTTCTTGATTACTCATGCCTTTCCCGCCACATATCGCCGTGGCCGCTTGAGCTCGGCAGATGCAAGGCGTTTCCGCCCTGCGCATCGCCAGGTGATCCCGGCTTGCGAATGAGTGTCCCGAAGGGGGCGAAAAAGAAAAAACCCTACAGGGGGTCAGCGCTGTAGGGCTTTCTGGTCAGGCGAGGTTGTCGTTGGTCCTGGCAGTCTCGATCCCCTGCATTCCGGTACCAGGCTCAGCGGGTACCGGTGGCGACGCAGGGCTGGTGTTCTCACGCACCTCTGGTATCTCGCTCTCGGGTCCACCTGGCTGCACATACGGCGACTTGATGTTCATCGCGGCGGTAGCGTCGGCCTGCGGAATGTTCGGATCGTCGCCCTGCTGCTGCTTGTAGCCATTGCCTTTCAAAATCTCGTCCGCAACCGGAGCGATCATGGGCATCTGTGCTACCTGGGAAGCGGCTTGCATCGCCGAGTAAGCGGCCTGCACACCAATCTGAACCGCCTCGCGGCGGATCTTCTCGATCTCGGCGTCGGTCTTGCCCTCTTTCATCGCGAGCTCGCGCATCTTCAGCTCTACGCCGGACTTTGCCAGGGCATCGTCGACAGCCTGCTTGATGCGTTGCTCAACCTGCTCTGGCGTCTCCTGCTGCGATGCAGCGCGAATAGCCTCGATCACGTCGCGCTTGAAAGGCACATCCATGAGGCTGACCAAGAACGGCATCATGGCCGCCTGGTACTGCTGCGGCATGGGCTTGATTGCTTCAGACAGTGCAGCCAGCTGCTGCGACCGGTAGCTGTTGGTGCTCGGCACGTCCTCGAGTGCGACTTTCAGGCGAGTACGCTGCAGGTCGTTCGACAGGTATGTGAACCCGGTACCATCCGCTTCCGGCTTGTTGATTACTACGGTGCGGTCGGCACGAACAGCATCGCCCTCGATGATGATGGTGTGCGGCTCACTGCCCAGGTCTTTGACGATCATCGAGAGCAGAATTTCCCCGATCATCGTCCGGCCGGCACGGAAGTTGTCCATCACCTTGCCCAAGCTCTGGTTGCTCTGCTCGATCTGCATCTGCTCCTGCCGCCCACTGGTGGCAGTGCCTTCCTTGCCCATGAATCCGGTAGTCACCGCTGACACGCGCTGAATGGCCGAACGGTTGTCCTGAAGCATCTGGAACTGCTGGGCGTTCAGTTGGAAGTCCCGTTCAACCTTGAAGACTGCGCCCGGCTTGGACATGTGCTGGTCATCGAGGACGATATCAGCATCTACTCGCCCCACCTGGTTCCTCAGCTGAGCGTCCGTCATCGCCGTAGCGCCCTTGGTGCGGGTAGTACGCACCGAAGACAAGCCCCAACGCAGCTTGCTGATGCCGCTGTTCAGGCTGTCCTGGGCATAGATCATGCCGCGCACATAGCCGTAGGGCACATTGGTGCTGTCCTCACGGAAGCCCCAGAATGGGACATACGGGAAGTGCCGATGGCTGTATGGCGTTGGCCCGTCATACAGGCAGTGAGGGCCTAGCCAGAAGCTACGGCGCACGCGAGCTACAACAGCGCGGGTGAATTGAGCGCGCCCGCTAGCCAGTGCGACGACGTGATTGATATTTCTCTCGTCGTACTCGACTACGCGGCCATTCGGCGTGCGAATAACGCCAACATCTACCCAGCGGCGGTACCAGACCTCTGCCAGGCATACCTCCTTGGACGTCGGGTTGTACCAGCGCTCTTCTCTCACCGACCAGGCCCGACCATCGGCCCAGGCGTTCTGCAGCCCAGTCGACGCACCGCCATCTGCCACCTCGATAGCGTGGTCAGCCCACCACGAAGGGCCGTTGCGCCCGATCATGGTGATCAATTCCTTGTGCTGCGGGAAAACCCGGGCGATACGCTCTGGACGCATCCAGCGCTGGCGACGCAGCCAGTTGGCATCGCTCAGGTCTCGCTCCTTCGCGGTAAAGTCCCAGTGAATCTCGTTACGGTGCACAGCCAGGCAGCGATACGGGAACTTGAATGGGTCGCTCTCGCGGCTCACCTCTACCCACCCTAGGCCAACCGCGATCTGCGGCCGGAAGGCATCGCTGCACGCATCGTCAGCTTTCGCATGCCGCTCGGCCTGGTTCAGCTTGTAGTTCAGCGCATCAGCCACGTCCTGGCCGCCCACATCACCATCCGGAGTCACACGCCAGTCAGTACGGGTCGCACTCTCGTAGCCCTGGATGGAAAGCAGCGCAGGCCCGATCAGATCCTCGACCGCCGGCGGGATACCCAACGCACGCTGCCGGGCCAGCAACTCGCTGTCGAGTTGGTTGCCGTCGGCATAATCCATCTCTTTGTCGGCGGTGCCGCGCCACTTCGGCTGTTCCTCGATCTCATGCATGATCTCGGTGTACTCGTCGAGCGTCAGCGCGAGCTCGTCTTTCGCCTCTTCGGCCTGCTCGGGGTGCTTGAGTGCGGTAGCGTCCATTTGGTGGTTCCTCACGTGCGCCAGTCAGGTGCTGGGGCTTCTGTGTACGACTGCCGGCCCTGGTGTCCGAGCATGTCCAGTTCTTTGGCCTGCGCCCACTGACGGAAGGCGTCGGCGCCCTCGCTGCAGCCGTTGGCCTTGTTCGGTGCGTTGTCGAGAAAGCGGTTTTCGGAGCGGCTGAACTTCTTGCGGTAGTTGTCCAGGCGGTTGATGCCGTCGGCACAGGCCACTTCGTCGATAAAGCAGCCCTTCATGTGCTTGCGGGTCTGCTGAATGCCAGTGATCAGCTCGGTGATACGCGGCACGATGACGAATGTGTGCCCGGGCAGCAGATCCTCGAGCATTTCCAGAACGCTGCGGTTGTAATCGCCCAGGCGTTTGTGCGCGGCGTCATGCGGTAGGTAGTGGGTGCCATACAGATAGCCGCGATCCTTCAGCTCCTGCGCGTAGTGGCGCAGATCCTTGCCGTGCTCTTCGTAGTAGTCGACAAATCGATCCTCGCCGCGCAGCTCCTGCTGGAACCACACAGCGCAGCCGTCGCTGTTGCCGATATCCCAGAAGGTGTTCACCGGCACGTCGAGCACAGGCACGCGAGTGATGCCGCCACGCTTGCGCATGGCCTGCATGTCCTCGGCGTAGTAGTTGCCCTCGGTGCTGATCTGGAAGGCTTCATCGGGCGTGCCAGGGTATTCCTGCCACATCCGCTCTTCCTTGCCGGCGAAGTCGGCCTGCTTGGTGGCCACGTACCAGGCGCGCTGGTCCGGGTCGATCTTGCAGTCCATCAGTGCTTCGAGCTTGTCGAAGTAGGCATGCTGACCGCGATCGACCGGCACCGTGACGCTCGGCAGCCGATAGTTCGGCTCCTGCCACCAGGCGTAGAAGTGGAAGCGGTAATCCTTGGGCGTGAGGGGCTTCTTGTCCCGGTAGTTCTTCTGGGCGATCTGCACCATGTTGAAGAACTCGCCTTCGCGCCCTTCCGCCGTGCTCTCGATCACCAACACGCCATTGGTTGGCACGGCCGGTATCGAACCGGTGACCACTTCCTGCGCCTTGTCCGGGTACTTGGCGCAGATTTTCCCGAACTCGGAGACGTGCAGGCGGTGGATGGTGCCAGAGCGCATCGAGGTCGCCACACGCACAGAACTGTTGTTGTGCGCGAAAAGCAGCTCGACCGCGCTATCCCTGGCCAGCGGAAAGCGCTCACGGATCTCATCCGGCAGGTTCTCGTAGGCGAATTTCACCTTGTCACGGAAGATCGTCTCGGCCGCCTCGCGATCCTGGGCGATGATGCCGCAGCGCTGGTTGGCGTTGAACAGCGCGTGATCCAGCCAGAGGATGGCGATCAGGGTGGTGAAGCCGAGCTGACGTGCTTTCAGGATCAGGTTGCGATGCCACAGCCGCTTCAGGAACCGCTTCTGCGCCCGGTTCGGCTTGAACGGCATCACGAACGACTCGCCTTCCTCGACGATGTTGCCGAGCTCGTCGACCTTGTCGTCGCCCTTCACCATGATCTTGTACAGGCAGCCGGAGAAGAGGCGCCATTCAGGGTCAGCCAGGCAGCGCGCCAGTTCCTCTGCGTTCGTCGGCAGAGGCTGCAGTGGCGTGTCGTGCGTCACTCGCATGGCCATAGGTCAGTCCTCGCCATGCTCAGGGTCGTGCGCCACCGTCTTGAACCCGTTCGAATTGCCGCTGGCGATCGAGTGCAGGAGGCTGGCCAGCGGGTCGACGCGCTGCTGGTTGTCCTTCTCGTACAGGCCCAGGTGCTTGAACAGCTTCTCCATGGCCGCATCTTTCGAGTGCGTCATGATCTCGATGCCGAACTTCGTCTGCTTCACGCCGGCATACAGCGACGCAGCACCTGGCGATAGCTTGCGGGTGTCCTTCAGCACCACGCGCGGATAGCCGTGGCCACCGCATTCCGGGCAGTCAGAGAACGGCTCGCGGTTCGGATCGAAGCCAACGCCGCCTTCCTCTGGGAAATCCTCCGGATCTTCACCTTCGTCCACCCACAGCTTGTACGCATAGTCACGTTCGATCTGGGTGCGCTGCCGCAGGTGCCCTTCGCCATAGCAATGCCGGCAGCACACGACCACCAACTCGGTCAGTTCGCGAGCATCGGCAGTGACCTGATTCCACGCCTCGCGCAGCACACGATCAGCAGTGATCTCGGTGCGCTGTTGCTGCCTCAGTCGCGCTTCAGCGATTGCGGCCTGAACTGAAGTTTTCTGAAGTAGTTGATGCCCGATCTGATCTGCAGTCTTCTCGCTGTACCCAGCACGGATTGCCGCCTGCTTGGCGTTCAGGTCAACCAGATACTCTTCAACGAATCGAACCTGCAGTGCAGTCAACGCTACCTCGGCGTTCTGCACCTTCACCGTATTGCGAGCACGCGCAGTCGAGCCGGTCGCCTTCTTCTTGGCTACCGGCTTCTTCACTGGCTTCTTGGGTGCGGGCTTGGCGCCCTTCTCTTTCGTGGTCATGCCCGGAGTCTTTCCGGGCGGGGGACAGGGTGTCGAACCCTACAGGGGGGAATGCCTACTTTGTGGCAGGGTCACGCTCAAGCACAGCTCATGCCACGGAAGGTATTGCCCTCATGGAACACTTCGGTTCCATCTTGAAAGGCAAAAATGAAGGAATGACGCTCCAGCAGGCCCACCAGCTCTTGCAACTCAAATGGATTGCTCGGTCGCTCAATCACTAGAGTGCCCACCATATCCTCATGCTCACGGGCGCCACCAACCACGTAGGTGAAGCCTCCGAGCTTCTGCGTCAGGCTCGTATACGGGCAGCCCCGGCGCACAACAAATGAAAACCTGGTCATGCAAAACGCTATTGCAGTGCCAACCGGCATAACCTCAGCATCTTCGTCTTCATCGCGATTCTGATCCGGATAGGCCGACTGCCCGTCCTGAAAATACTCGATACGCGGATTCTGAGCAGTTTGCTGGTACAGCTCCCAGGTAGAGCGCGCTTCACCCAGGGATCCGGTAATTGAGGCGCCAATGCTAAACGCCAAAAATGAAATCTTTGCAAACGCCTTTACAGCCGCCACAGTCTTTCGACTCATACCTGCTACCGCATCCTGCTGTCGGGCACACGATTCTATATCGAGCCCTCTGGGCATACACGAAAAAGCCCGCGCTCGGCGGGCTTTCACAGAAGCAGGGTATTCAGGCGCTCGATCGCGCCCAGTGCAGCACCTGGTCATTCGTGCGGTTGAACACCATACCGGCACTGGCGATACGCATGTCACTGCGCAATGCGGGGCTTTGCTTGCTCTCCAGGCTGCGAGGCTGCATCACCTCGGCCAGGTTGCGCTTGGCCTCGGCAGCATAGTGCAGGTCAGCGTAGGCCTTGAAGGCCAGGTGGTCGGCCGGTACCGGGGCAGCGAACACCAGGCCGCTGGACAGATACAGGATCGCGATAACGCACAGCAGGACTTTCTTCATCTTCGGACGCCTCGACAGGTTGAGGTAGTTGGCAGTCCGAGTGTTTCGCTGGCATCCCTGCCAGTTCAAACCTTACAGGGGGTCGTTCGGCGTGAAGGTCACATCGAACTCGCCCATCAGCGGCACCGCCTGACCGGCAGCCTGGCCATTGCCATACTGCAAATGCCGGCGCTCGGTGCGCTCTTCCGCGCGATCATCACCAGGGAAGTGCTTGGCGTTCATGTGCATGTGGTTGCAGATGATGCCGGCCATGGCGCCGAGGTCGGCAGGGCCAGCATCCGGCACCAGGCAGGCAGTGCTCAAACTACCACCCTCGATCTCGACAGAGAACACGGCGACCGGATCATCACCCTGCTCGGATGACTGCAGAGCGTAGTGGACGACCATGGGGGTCATCTTCGCCTGCTGCTGGGTGTCAATTTCTTGGATTGGATTGCTCACAGTGATTGCCTCCAGGGCATATTCGTTAAACCTGCACGGGCGATCTGCGCCCCTTCCCACCTAAAACCGACCGTCACACATGCGTCACAGCCGAAACGTCACATGTGACGCCTAAGTGACGCTTTTCTGTGCCGCCTCCAACTTGCGCTTGCGCCAACGCTCAGTCCGCTTGGCGCCTGGGCTTCGCGGCTTTTCCTGGGTTGCCACAACCATGCTTTGCCGCTGGTCATGCGTCACACCGAGCGTCACACCTGTGACGCTTTGTGACGCTGAAATTGCATCCAATGTGACGCCCTGTGACGCCCCATCTGCAGCCTTTGCGATAGTCCTTTCGACCCTATTCAGGCGCCCCTGAATCTCCCCGTTGAGCAATGCGGTTTGATGCCCGACTTCGATAGTGGCGGCCTGCATCATTACCCCTGCTTGGATCCTGGCGAGCATGCGATCCTCGGCCGGAGTAAGGATAAGCACCTGATCGCCGATCTCCAGATTCACCGTTCCATCCGGCAGCAGCGTCTTGCTCATGGGGCGCGCAGGTGGATGCTGTTCTGCCGGAACGAACACGCCCCTGCCGACCCGGACGATCAACATTTCCTCAATGAGCGCCTTCAGCCGGTCGTCGATGATCGACAGCTTCAGGCCGGTCAACTCATGCAGCGTTTCACGGGTAACGATCTGCTCCTGCTGATGCAGGTCTCGCAGCGCGTCGAGTACGACCTGTGTCGATGATTTCTTCGCTGTCATCGCTCGCTCTCCCCTGTGTCGCGGATAAGCCCCTGCTCACGCAGGATTCGCCATTGCTCGGCCAGCCAGGCCTGGAATACTGGATCTTTCACTTGTCGCCGCCCTTGGCCTTCTTCAGCGCATCACGCGCGGCATCCTCGACGGCATAGAGCTGCAGCAGCTCGTCGACCACAGCCGTATCGCCGTGGTACCAGCGCTGGCCCAGCTCAGTCATGTGCCCATGCAGTTGGCTCAGCAATTCCGCCAAGCCAAGCTCTTTAGTTCCGAGGCGCAGCGCTCTGCACGACTGTTTCAAAAGCCCCGAGTAATCCACGCGCATGCCCTTGTGATCGGCAGTTAACAGGTCGAACGGATGCGGTTTGGCCAGCAGCGGCTCGGCCGGCACTACGCGCTGGTTCTCTGGAGCCAGTGCCTGTTGCGCCTGGCTGGCGGCGATCGCTCCGTCGACGATCAAGGCGACCTCAGCAGCAGATGAAGCCTTGGCGCACGAATGCAGCGCGGCACGCAGACGCTCAATTTCTGCCAGTGCAGGAATGCCGTGCGCCTGGCTGCGGAACTTGTCGAGCTGACCAGTCAGGATGTTGACCTCTTCAAGCTGGTGCTGATTCTTTGCTGTTAGCGCCTCGATCCTCTGCTGCATGTAAACCGGGCATGTGTCGGCGTGGCGGTCGGGGTTCCAGGCGCAGTTGCATTCAACTTGATCAGTCATTCCAGTTCTCCACGGGGATACGCTCTGCGCTGTTTGCCCACTCGCTGCCGAAGACCTGCATGGGTTCGAAGCACGGTGGCTCTGATTTGCTCTTGAAGCCGGCCAGCCAGTAGTAACCACTGTGCTGGGTGGCGCCGCAGTGGTCGCACTGCATCCAGGCGCCAAAACCGGGGGCGCTCTGGCGCCGGTATAGGTGCTGCCGCGCAGGCTGGGCCTTAGTACTCATGGTCGTATTCGCTCCAGCATGGCGAGCAGAGCGGACGATGCTGACGCTGAATAGCGTCGTGGCTGTCCTTCTTCACCCAGCGCGACTTCTTCACGAAAACACCGCAATCCCGGCAGCGGGTGTGGTAGCCGGCAGCCTTGCGCGATGCAAAGCTGGCCTCAAAGCGTGCTTCTTCAGCCAGCCAGGCCGCTTGCCTTTCGGCATCGGTTCGACCGTCCGGCCCACGTTCCTCGGTCAGCGCCATGGCTGGGTCTCCTGTTGCTTTTTAAGATCACGCAGCAGCGCCCGGTAATGGGCCTTGATCTGCTGCAGGTCTTCGATGGTGTACTTCTTGGGTTCGTGGGGGCCTTCCAGCCAGGCCACTGCGTCGGCGCCGATCTTCTTGACCAGCCGAATGCGGTACTCGACGATGTTTCCGGAGCGCTCCAAGTTGCAGTTCTTGTTGCACTGTCGGTGCACGTTCAGAGGCTCGAAGCGCAGCTCAGGGCAAGCGCCGACGGTGCGGTAATGCCCGGCGCAGTACTGAACATCGGCCGTGGTTCCACACGATATGCAGGGCTGACCAGCATCACGCTGGCGTATCCAGGCATTGAAGGCGTCCTGGGCTTCCTGCATGTATTCCGAGCGGCGCTTTACCTTCTGCTTCCGCACCTTGATCTCGCGCCGCTCCCGCTGATCAATGGCCATGCGCGCCTTCTTCTGGTTGGCAGGCTGATCAGCGATCGCCAGGCCGCACTGCCAGCAGCAGACCTTCTGGCCAATCTTGGGCGTGAATTTCACGTCACAGGCTGGGTTGGCGCACTTGCGCTGGCGTGGTGCTCGCTCGGCAATGCCGCTGGCCTTGGCCTTCAGCGGCGTCTTGCGCTTCAGTTCGGTGCGCTTCACGCTGGCACCTCGCTGGACTTCTCGCGCTCAGGGGTGAAGTCGCCGCGCAAGGGCATCAGCGCCTTATCGGAGTACGCGGCATTACGCGGCACAAGCTCATGAGCGCAGATCCATCCGTCACCCAGGGCAACCAAAGGCCCGGATGGCGTGTTGACGATATCGCCCTTATTCAGGCGCTCGACCAGTTCGACAACGCTGCCGGCCATGATCGGAGGCAGGTCGATCAGCGTCAGCGCCAAGTCTCCAACTTTGAATTGGCTGTTCACTGCTCACGCTCCCCAGGCATCAGGTCAGTCATGCGCTCGATGCCCTCTTCCGTCATGTCCGGCCAGTAGACGGCGATCAGGTGCTGGCAGATGCCGCGCCAAAATTCCTTGAAGCGCTCTTCGGTCATGTAGTCGAAGGCGATCGACTCCGGTACCAGGCGCGTTACCCGGCCCAGGTCGGGAATGTCGAACGCCTCATAGGTGCAGCACACGCCGGCATCGAGCTGCAGTTTCTTGATGGTGGTGTGGGCGTCGAGCCCCTGAAACTTGTCGACCTGCTCGGCGACCACCCGGCCGAGGGCGTGAACCAGGCGGTGAAACTTCACGTTGCGCGCCTGCTTGATCTCGCAGCGCACCTGATCGTTAATCCGATACTCGCGCTCTTTGCACAGGAAGCGGTCGATGCTGCTGTCGGCCACCAGAGCCTTGATCACCTCACCGGTTTCCTGATCGACTACGGCACGCCAGCGCATATAGATCGGACGCTGGGCACGCGCCTGGCGCTTCTTCTTGGCCTCTGGCGTCTCAGCCTTTGGTGTTGTGGCTGTGGCTGCCTTACCCATGGCGCACCCCCTGCTGGTCTGTGTTCAGGGCCGGCTGGTCCCAACCATAGGCACGGTTGAAGCACAGGGCGCACATGCGCATGTACGAGGCGCCGACGGCACTCACCGGCTCTACCTGGCCGCGAATGTCATAGAAGCGATCGCCAATCTTGGTGATGACGTGGTCGCTGTCGTACCAGGGTTCGGCATCAGGGAATGCCTGTTTCAGCAGCAGATAGACCCTGAAACAGCCCCCATTCAGGCCGTAGCGGGACATATCCGGGTGCACGTCGCGCAGGGCAGCGAGGAATGCGAGTACGTCAGCCATTGGCGCCACCCTCGGCCATCGCCCTGTCGATAGAGTGATCCACGTCCGACTGACGGAAGCGCACGCCAGTCATCCAGATCGGGGTACTCAGGTAGAAGGGATGTGCGTTTTCGCTCTTGTCGCGTAGCCACAGATAACGCTCTGAGTTCGCACGCAACCTGACGTTTTCTTCCAGCAGCGACAGGATCTCCTGAGGCTCGGTCAGACGCCGGTACTCTTCCTGCTGCGCGGGGAAAAGCGCGGCCTGCTCTTCGGTGAAGTCTTCGCCGTGCGCATCACGGAGCATGATCAACGCCAGTTCGTGCAGGCGCTTTTGCTGTTCTGCGTTCACTGGGTCACCTCCTGCACCAGGGCTATGATGCTTTCCACGCCCTTGGCGAAGCTGGCGGGCTTGCACTGCATGCACTGACGTAAACGGTCGGCAAGTTGCGAGCGACCATCCTGCAGTTCGAGCAGCAGCCGGCCATCGCGGACGATATCGAGCGCGTGCTTGCGGCCTTCGAGATAGCCGATGCGGTCGAAGTGGCCGCCGTCAGCGATAGGTGCGGTGACTGGAGTAGTCGCAGGTACTGGATCGACCGGCAGCACCTCGGCAGCCGTTACCGGCTTGGCGCCCTTGGCCAACGCACGGGCCAGAGCTTGCTGGGCTAGCAGATTCAACGAACACCTCCCCGGCCGATCACGGCCAAAATCACGAAATCAGCCATTGATCACACAGCCCCCTTTGACGAGAAGGACACGGCGGCCAAGCTCAAGGCGCAGCGGTTCGCGTCCGGTTATGCTCCAGCCCTCGGCCAGCAGTTCTTCGATGCGCACGCGGCAGGCGTGCCAGCGGCGGCGTTCAAGGTTGTTCATGGCTGTCACCTCGACGGATACGGAGCTTGGCCAGCAACTGCTGACGGGCCTGTTCTCCGGTGAGTTTGTCCAAGCCCTGCACGCGCATGACGCGCTGCACCAGGCGTTCGCCGCGGCGCTCGGCCTGATCTGGCGTCAGTTCGCGGCCTTTGCTCTGGTCTTCGATGCCCTGGCGCGGCTCTTCCAGGGGCAGCCCCAGCGCCTGCCGGCGGCGAAGCTGGTAGTACGCATGGTCGAAGCGCTTGCGCAGGGTTTCTTCAGGGATGCTGCTGCACCGCAGGTTGAACCAGCCGACAGCACTGCCAGCCAGGCGCACAGCCTCATGGCTCCAGTTGTGCCGGCCAGGGTTCGCGCAGTGGCGCACCACCTCACGCCAGGCGATATCGTCGGCTGGAAAGCCCAGATCCTCAGCGGTCGGCGTGCACAGCTTCACGAACTTGCCGACACTGGGAGCGAAGTCGGTTTCGAGTGCGCGGCAGGCTTCGATGCCGTAACGCAGCTGGTCGATGGTGTTGATCCCCGAGCGCATAAACCCTTTCACCCAGGAACGCTTGGCGCGGTTCTCTGCGGCATCGTTCGGCCAGGCCTGGCGCCACGCCGGGAAAATGCTCTTCAGCTCGTCGAAAAGCTTGTTGACGATCAGCGCAGTCTCGGCGTTCGGCTTCTTGGCGACGTTGTCGCGGACCTGCTCAGCAGGCAGGTTTGGCAAAGTCTTCAGCACATCGGTCGCGGTTTTCATACACCGTCGTCCTCTTCGATCCATCTCGTATCACCAGGGCCGCCTGACGGCCTTCCTCCAGGCCCACCACCGCCACGCCGCTCAATGTCGTCTTGCGCTCTGCGCATCCAGTTGCGCCAGGTCGATGGCCAGTCAGCCATCGCCTTCCCGGTACCGGTCCAGTAGTCACAGAACCGCTCGGTTTCCCGATCAAGGTTCACAGCCGGGGCCTTCTCCTTCGCCCAAGCCAACATCTCGCCAGTCATCAGGAACGGCATCTGCAGCGGCTTCCTCGGCTTGGCGCGCGCGCCTTCCGCCTTGGCCTTCGCCGCCGGCTTCTTCGCCGGCTGTCCCTGTGACTGGTCAGCAAGGGGGACTACAGGGGGTTCTAATCCCTCTCCCTCTCTATTCCCTTTCCCTGTCCCTCTCTTAGCCGTGTCAGGTGCGTGACCTGTCACCGTGACAGGTCCGTGACTTGTCACACCGCCGTCACTGGCCTTTTCCAACTCTGCGAACGCCGCGCGCAGCGTGCTGGTTGGCGTGTTCCAGGCCAGCACCTGGCCGGCCTCACGAAGCGCCGCGAACATCTGCGACCGCTCTTCCCGCTCTGCACGCTTGCGCTCGTTCTGGCCCGCTACGGCCTTGCGGTGCTCGACTCGCTGCGCCCAGGCGTCGATCGCTTTCTCAGCGACAACCGGGTGGTACAGGCGCCCGTCTGCGCACTTCACGAACCCGCGCAGCGCGCCATCGCGCACCTTCTTCCAGCTCTTTAGGTCACGACCGAACCCCGCATAAGCAGCCAGGGCCTGTTCGGCATCCGGCAAAGAGCCGGCCGGTACCTGATTCCAACTTGCGCACCACAGCAGCACCGCGGCGCGGAACTCGTCACCGCTCGCCTCGATCGCCAGGTCGCTGTCACGCAGCCGGTTCACATCCAGCGGCATGAACGGCAACCCACGCAGATCAACATCAGCAGGCACAAGCGGCGCCGGCAGATCAGTGACTGTCATCAGCACCCTCGGCAGCCAGGAACTCGGTGACGATCTGCGCCACTGCCTGTTCGGTTGTGAGGCCCTTGCTACGCGCGTAGTGCTCAAGCCGAGTGCGCTGGGTAGCGGACATTTCGGCGAGGTAGCGCGCGCTTTCGTCCTCGACCCGCTTTTGATCTGGCATCTGATTGGCCATGGCGACCACCTAGGAAACAGCTGCTGTTGTCGTGACGGGTGTTGTTTCTACCGGCGCCGCTCGCTTTACCTTCCCCCGTGTAAGGCGCTCGATCTGGTACTGACGCAGTTCAGGCACGTCATCACCCCACATCGTCACGGCGCTCGGACTGATGCCTAGCGCTTCAGCCAGCTTCTTTTTGGAGCCGAAGAAATCGGCCGCAGACTTGGTCTTCATTGCGTTCTCCCAGAAAGGAACAACGCAAGTTCAGCATGCTTAATTTTTGCAGTCAAGCCGATAATTCAGCATACTGCATACTTAAATTAAGTTGCCTTAATGTGAGGGCATGGAAAGACATGAACGAATCGCTAGGGCGGTAAGCCTCAGCGGAAAGAAGAAGGGAGAGATCGCCTCGCTTTGTGGCGTTGCACCCTCTTCTGTGACCCAGTGGATCAGCGGCGAGAGCAAAGGCCTCAAGCCGGAGAACCTGTTCGCACTGGCAAAAGCCACCGGCTTCAATGCAATGTGGCTAGCGATTGGCCAGGGAGAGGAGCGCGACGAAGAAACGCGCTCACCAGCAGAGGATGCGTATGCTTTGATTCCCCAGTATTCAGCCAAGGGCGACTGTGGCGACGGCTATCTCAACGACCACGTAGAGGTTAAGGGAGGGCTTGCGTTCAAGCGCGATTGGCTCAAGCGTATGGGCGCCAAACCTGAGAACCTGTTTGTCATCTACGCCGAAGGCGCCAGCATGGAGCCTTACATCTTTGATGGCGACGTAGTGCTGTTTGATTGGTCGGACACCACTCCGCGCGATCGCCAGGCCTACGCAATCAGAAGGCCAGATGGCGGTATCAGCATCAAGCGAATCAATCAGCTCCTTTCTGGCGCTTGGGTTATCCGCAGCGACAATCCCGACAAGTCAGCCTACCCGGACGAACCTGTAACCGAGTCCGTGCTTCACGACATGCCGATCCTTGGTCGCGTGATATGGCGCGGCGGCGCCATGGGCTGAGCTGAGTGCGGTGGCTTCGGTTCTTCGATGCACTCGCCAGGGGCGACAAAGGGGCGTTCAGGTGGCTGCTACTGTGGATCGCTATCGTGGTCACTCTTGCCCTGGTGCTGAACCTTGCGCGCTAGCATCCAGATTGATCAGTTCACTTTCCCAAGAGAGGCAGCGGTCAATCGCCACAGCTAGCCGATCCTTTAGTGCGTTCAGATCCTCTGTTTCATCAACCAGACGCTGCAGATTGCGCAGCGTGCCGAATACACGTTCTTTGGGGGTCATGTTATCCATGGGTAAACGTCCTGATATCAAATCTGGTGAGTGGATAGTGGTTGATGGAAGCCACTGTGTTGTGGCCAATGTGCGCGATGAAGGCAACACGCTTGGCGACTGCGAAGTGGTGCTGAATGCCTCCAAACCTGCCAATCGCGATGCTCGCTGGAACGGAAGCGCTTGGGAGTTTGTGCCGAGTGGCGACTACGGCGGATATGCCGATAGATACCCACGCCTAGCTCCATACGTGCGAATCCTGAAAGGGCTAAAGTGATCCTGGCTCACTTTGATGCCGCAATGCGGCTGGCCTAACCTCTTCGAGAGCCTTTTGCATCGCCTCGTATTGCGCCATCACGCTCGACTGACGGCTGATGTTCCGCTTGAAAGCAGCTAGCTTCTTCTCGCGCGCGTAATTCATACCCTTCCACCTCCTGAATGAGCCCGGCCCAGCGCCGGGCTTTTTCGTTTCTGCGCCTCTCGCAGAGTCATTCACACCCTAGCAAAAATTCAGCATTCTGAAAAAATATTGTTCAGCATGCTTGACTAGCAATTTCAGCTTGCTTAAATTTGCCTCCAAGCAAAGCCGAAAGGCCACCACACGGAGGCGACTCATGTACCTGCATCCAGAACTGATCAACAGCGCCAACCCGCTGCCGTATCCGGGCCTTCCGGAGCGTGAAGAAACCCGCAAGCGTGCCCTTGCAGTTATGCAGCGCCAGGTGCTCAACGAGCTGCAGCAGGGTGAACCGAAGCTGTGCCACGCCTTCACCCAGTTCTGCACCGATCGCTTCGATGAAGCCACCAGCTATGCCCTGTGCGTCTCTCGCATCGTTGGAGACAAGGCCGAGCAAAAGAAGGCCGACAAGCTGGTCACCGAGCATGTCGAGAAGTGCCGCCCGCTGTTCGTTGCCGAAGAAGTCGAGCGCCGCATCATCGGCGCCAAGTTCGAAGCACTGGGGCTGCCGCAATGATCCGCAGCGACGCATGGCGCCGGAACCTCGACCCGCGCGATCCCAACTACCTCGACCCGCTCACCGATGAAGAGCAGGCCGAGCAAGAGGATGACAAAGCCTGGCAGGCCGAGTGCCGCGAGCAGGATGCAGAGGTGGCTTATGTCTAAGACCTCCCACGCCATGATCCAGCGCGCCATCACCCAGCGGGCGCAGATGGAAGGCCAGCCGATTCTGCTGCAGGCGGTCACCAAGGCTTACGCCGACGGAATGATCGAACTGGCCTACGCCGAAGGCCTGATCACCGATGCCGAGCACGACGACTACCGCAAGCGGTTGGCAGCTATCGGCAATCGCCAGGCGGTGCCCCATGGCTAGCCCATTCACAGGTCGCTGCTTTGCCGAGGCATTCGCCCGCGCCACTGCGGCCGGCGTCACCGATATCCGCCAGATCAAGCGAACCGTCCGCCGTCGCGGCATGTGGTTCATCACCTGCGAGGTGCCGGCATGAGTCGTTTCACGAAAGACACCCTGCGCGCCGCAGCTGTGTGGTTCGCCATCTGGGGCGCCTTCATGGCAGCAGCCCTGATCAAGTACGGAGTACCGCCCGCATGACAACAACAGCCACAGCACAGGCCGCAACAGAGGACCGCCTGATTCGTTTGCCGGAAGTGATCAAGGCCACCGGCCTCTCGAAGTCGACGATCCGCCGGCTGGGCCTGGAGGGCAAATTCCCGGCGAAGCGGAAGCTGATGGGCGACGGCCCGAAAGACCCCGTCGCCTGGTCAGCCAACGAAGTACAGGCCTGGATCGATCAACGCAAGAACCCCGCCAACGACGGCGAAGAACAGTAGGACGGCAACCATGGAAACCAACGACGAAATCTTGATCTACCACGCCACCTACGGCACCGCCGAGCAGGTAGCTGCGCTGTATGCCGCGTTCGCCAAGGCTCAAGGGGATTTCCCGACCATCGTAAAGAATCGCGAGGTCGAGATTCCGATCAAGGACAAGCAGACCGGGGCGCGTTTCGGCTCGTACAAGTTCCGCTATGCCGATCTGGAAGAGATCAACTCGAAGACCCGCAAGCCGCTGAGCGATAACGGCCTCGGCACCATGCAGATCATCGGCAAAAGCACCATGCAGGCAGGGACTTCGATCTTTACCCGCCTGACCCATGCGGGAGGCGCCTGCATTGAGGCCGAGATTCCCCTGCCAGCGCAAGACAAGCGCGATATCAAGGACTACGGCGCCTCCGTTTCCTATCTGCGCCGTTACGCAAAATCCGCCCTTCTCGATATCGCTGCAGACGACGACGTGGACGCCAATGGCGAAGGCGCGACCGGCGACCAGGCAACTGTCGACGATGAAAACAGCCAGCAGCAGACCACTGCAACCAAAACCGTCGAGAAGCCAGCAGCCACCGGAAAGCCTGCTTATCCCGACGAGAAGTTCAAGGAAATGCTCCCGAAGTGGGCAGCCCTGATCACGTCCGGTGAAAAGTCCGCTGATCGCGTTATCGCCACCGTCAGCAGCGGCAACACCCTCTCTGAAGACCAGATCGCACAGATCCGTGCGCTCGAAACCGAGGAAGCACAAGCATGAAAATCCATGACGTAACCCAAGGCTCGCTCGAGTGGCACGTACTGCGCAGCAGCCATTTCACCGCCAGTGAAGCGCCTGCAATGATGGGCGCCTCTAAGTACATGACCCGCGCCGAACTGCTGCGCCAGAAGAAAACCGGCCTCGCCCCTGAGGTGAGCGCTGCCAAGCAGGAACTGTTCGACCGGGGCCACGCAGCCGAAGAAGCGGCGCGCGAGATCCTGGCAGCCCGTATTGGCGAAGACCTCTACCCGGTCACCTGCTCCCGCGACAACCTGCTGGCCAGTCTCGACGGCATGGACATGGCAGAGAAAGTGCTCTTCGAGCACAAGCTGTGGAACGAGAAACTGGCCGCCCAGGTGCGCGCCGAGCAACTCGAAGCGCACTACTACTGGCAGTTGGAACAGCAGTTGCTGGTCACCGGCGCCGAGAAAGTGATCTTCGTCTGCTCCGACGGTACCGAAGACAACTTCGTGTCCATGGACTACTACCCGGTACCTGGCCGCGCCGAAGCGCTGGCCGCAGGCTGGAAGCAGTTCGCCGCCGACCTCGAAGAGCAGGAAGCGCCCGCAGCCAAGCCGGTAGAGAAGATCGGCCGCGCGCCGGAAATGCTGCCGGCGATTCACGTCGAAGTCACCGGCATGGTCAAGCACTCCAATCTTGACCAGTTCCGCGCCATGGCCATGGAAGCGATCAACAACATCAACACCGACCTGCAGGACGATCAGGACTTCGCCGACGCCGAGAAGACCGTGAAGTGGTGCACCGACGTTGAGACTCGCCTGTCCGCAACCAAGAGCCACATCATGGGCCAGGCCCAGGATATCGACGCTGTTATCCGCACCCTGGACGAGGTGAACGAGGAAGCGCGCCAGGTGCGCCTGCGCCTCGAACGCCTGGTCAAGAACCGCAAGCAAGAGATCCGCGACAAGATCGTACTGGATGCCAACGAGGCATTCCGCAAACACATCGCCGACCTCGAAGTCAGCTTCGGCGGCAAGATCCGCATGCCTGCCGTCGGCATCGACGTAGCCGGCGCCATCAAGGGCAAGAAGACCATCACCAGCCTGCGCGACTCGGCCGATGCCGAACTGGCGCGCGCCAAGGTTGAGGCCAGCACCATTGCCACCGGCATCACCCACAACCTGACCACCCTGCGCGATCAGGCCGCTGGCTTCGAGTTCCTGTTCCACGACGCTCAGCAACTGGTACTCAAGGCCAGTGAAGACCTGCAGGCGGTGATCAGCAACCGCATCAACGAACACAAGCAGGCCGAACAGCTTCGCCAGGATCAAGAGCGCGAGCGCATCCGCCAGGAAGAGCTGAAGAAGATCGAGGACCAGAAACTGGTCGAGCAGCAGGCAGCAGCCCAGCCGGCCGAGCCCGCACCAATCCATACCGCTGCAGCCGCAGAGCCCGCAGCAGTTCAGCCTGTGAAGCAACAGGCCCAGGCCGACGATGGCCAACGCATCAAGCTCGGCGATATCAACAGCACCCTTGGCTTCACCGTAACCGCCGAGTTCCTGCGCTCGCTTGGCTTCGACGCCATCGATCGCAAGGGCAATGCGGTGCTGTACCGCTCCAGCGACTGGCCGCGCATCTGTGCCGCCCTGGTGCAACACATCAACAGCGTAGCGACCCAGAAAGCCGCCGCCTAACCAATCCCTAATTCACCGACCGCGCCGGCCCATCCGGCGTGGGTTGGGGTTCCTACACCCTGGAGTCACTGAAATGTCCATGAAAGCCAACGTATTCGACTTCGAAACCACCGGCATTCCTGCCTGGAAAGACCCGAGCGATGCCGAGCACCAGCCCCACATCGTCGAGGTTGCAGCGCTGCTGTACGACACCGCCGGCAACGTCATCGACCGCTACCAAGCGATTGTCCGTCCTGATGGCTGGATCATCCCTGAAGAGTCGATCAAGCAGCACGGCATCACCATGGAACAGGCCATGGATGAAGGCATCCCCGAAGCCGAAGCGCTTGATGGCTTCCTGGCCATCCACGCCCGCGCCGGCACCCGTGTGGCACACAACGCCACTTTCGATGATCGCATCGCGCGCATCGCCATCAGCCGCTACCACAGCAAGGAACTGGCCGATTCGTTCAAAGAGTCGACCGAGAAGTACTGCACCTGCATCAATTCTCGTGCCCCGGTCGGCCTGAAGAAGCCCCCAACCCTGGCCGAAGCCTACAAGCACTTCACTGGCGAAGACCTGGTGGAAGCCCACCGCGCCATGCCCGATGCCCTTGCCTGCGCACAGATTTACTTCGCCTTGAAAGGCATCCGCATGCCGGATGCCGCGTAACGGCCCGGATGGGCAGGGCGCGGCAAGGCTAGGCACGGCCGGGCGCGGCAAGGGCTACTCGATAGCGGTCTGGCGATTCACTGAGTCGCCTTTCCGGTGCCGAGAGGCATCAAGCAAGCCAAGGCAAGGCGCGGAGAGGCCAGGCCAGGCGCGGCAGGCTCCGGCAAGGGCTGTAACCAGCGGTCTACCGATTCTTCGAGTCGGTTTTCCGGTGGCGATAGCCACCCATTGAGGCGGGCAACGGCACGTCCGGGCAAGGCCCGGCTTGGCTAGGCAAGGGCGCATAGCGCACACATTCATTGGAGAAGTCAGATGCAAACGATCAAGGTAAAAATCATCGGCACCCGTCCTCTGCTCATGCACAGCGACATTTTCGCCGATCCGCTGAACCCGCTGACCAAGGCGCACAAGGCGCTGACCAGCAAGCGGAAGAAGACCGACGAAGACCACGAAGCGATCGCCCAGTCCGAATGGCGCGGTGGCATGTACTTCGATGAAGAGCTCGGCCCGTATGTCCCTGGCGTGAACATCGAATCAGCGATGGTAGCCGGCGGCAAGCTCTCCAAGATGGGCACCCAACTCAAGCGTTCCGTCGAAGTCATGGACGAGCGCTGCAAGCTTGAATACACCGGTCCGCGCACCGTTTCCGGTTTGTGGGAGCAGCGTTTCTACGACGCTCGCAGCGTGAAGGTACAGACCGCACGCCTCACCCGCTACCGCCCGCTTTTCCGCAAATGGTCACTGATCTGCGAAATCGCTTTCGACTCCGAAACGATCAACCGTGAGCAGGTCGTCAAGTGCCTTGAGGATGCTGGCCAATATTGCGGCATCGGCGACTACCGCCCGAAGTTCGGCCGTTTCTCGGTGGAGGTGCTGGCATGACCTCTTCCACTTGGAGCCTGGCCGGCGCTGTCGAGAAGTTCATCGCTGACAACTTCAACGATGGCGACCTGATCAGCCATGACTGGCTGTCCTGGGCGCTCGAACTTCCGACCCCGAAAACGGTTGATCAGGCGCGCGAAGCTCAGTTCGTCGCCATGAGCCGTATCGAGGACTTCAAGCAAGCGCTGCTCGAAGACCACTGCATCTACATCGTGTCCGTCCGTGGCCAGGGTTACCGCATCGTACCGCCGCGCGACCAGGCGCGCCTGGCAGCAGCGCGCGCCCTTCAGGCAACCCGTCGCGAAGTGGCGGCCTGCCAGAAGGTCATGACCAAGACGCGCACAACACTGCTCAGCACAGACGAAATGCGCCGCCACACCGACACCCAACTCAAGGTCGCCGCCTTGGCCGGGATGCTCGACAAGCGCGGTCGCAACATCTTCGCCCTCTTCGACGGCAACAAAGCCCCAAACCAGGGAGCGTGATCATGCACCACGAAACAACACTCAACCTGCCGTCCCCGTCATCCAAGGAAGCCGAGCGCCAATGGCTCGCTGACAGACTGGCCGAGTTTCAGGCCCGGGGCGCGCAGGCAATTGAAGTACCGATCGAGAAGCGCCCACTGGTCAGCGGCCAGTGGCGCTCTCCCGACATGACGATCATCACCGAGTCCCGTCGCCATGAGCAGGCCGCCAAGGCCCATCGCAAGGCAGGCGGCCGTCCCATCGGTGCAGTCGTTGTCGACAGCCCTGCCCTGGTCGAGCGCGCCCGCGCCATGGCCGGCCTGGGCCTCTCCAAGCATGCCGCCTCTCGCGCACTCGAGATCGGCACCGTGCGCCTCGAACGCATGGCCAAGAAGCACGGTTTCGAGTTCGCCACCAAATCCCCTAAAGCCGCCTGAGGACACAGCCATGTGGTTCCGTAGCCTACTGATTTACCGCATCACACAAGCCATCGACCTGGCCGCCGAAGCGCTGGAAGTCGCGCTGGGCAGCAAGCCCGCCCGCCCCTGCGAGAGCCAGGAGCTGACCACCTACGGCTTTGCCGCACCGCTCGGCAAAGGCCCCAATGCACCCCTGGTGCACGCCGTCGAAGGCATGCTGCTGATCCGCGCTCGCAAGGAAGAGCGCATCCTGCCCGGCTCCGTGGTGCGAGACGCACTCAAGGAGAAGGTCGACGAGATCGAAGAGACCCAGATGCGCAAGGTCTTCAAGAAGGAGCGCGACCAACTGAAGGACGAGATCGTGCAGGCCTTCCTTCCTCGCGCCTTCACCCGTAACGCCAGCACCTACGCAGCGATCGACCCGGTCGCCGGCCTGATCTACGTCGATGCCACGTCGCCGAAGCGCGCCGAGGATCTGCTGTCGACCCTGCGCGAATGCCTCGGCTCCCTGCCGATTCGCCCGGTGTCCGTGAAGATCGCCCCCACCGCCACCCTGACCGACTGGCTCAAGCAGCAGAGCGCGGCCGAAGGATTCTTCGTGCTGGATGAATGCGACCTGCGCGACACCCACGAAGACGGCGGCAGCATCGCCGCCAAGCATCAGGACCTGACCAGCGAAGAGATCCAGTTGCACCTGTCCACCGGCAAGCAGGCCACCAAGCTCTCTCTGGCCTGGCAGGACAAGCTGTCGTTTGTCCTCGACGACAAGCTGCAGATCAAGCGCCTGCGCTTCGAAGACCTGCTGACCGACCAGGCCGAGCAGGACGGCGGCGATGACGCCCTCTCCCAGCAGTCCGCCAGCTTCTTCCTGATGATGCGCACCTTCCGCGAGTTCGTGCCCGAACTGCTCACCGCCCTGGGCGGCGAAGAAGTGCCCACCGGTATCTGACCAGCCAGCAACGAACAGGAAAATCATCATGCCTATCCGTCACAGCATCATCCACCTGATCGACAAGAAGCCCGACGGCAGCCCTTCCGTGCTGCATGCCGTCGCCCACGCACTGCCTGACTCACAGGCACGCGACAACCTGCTGACCGATCTGAACGAGTCCTACAACGCCAAGCCGGGCAAGGCCTGGGGCCTGTTCCATGAAGAATCTGGCGCTTACCCGCTCAGCGGCTGGCTGCGCGATTACCTCGATGGCAAGCAGGACTTCGTCGCCTTCAGCCGTGTGGCCGTCGAGCACCTGCAGAAGCTGATGGAGGAATCCAACCTTACCGTTGGCGGTCACGCCATGTTCACCCACTACCAGCAAGGCATGACCGAATACCTGGCCATCGCCCTGCTACACCACAGCGAAGGCGTCACGATCACCGAAGACCTCGAGGTTGTGCCGGCAAAGCACCTCGACCTGACCCAACTGCACCTGGCCGCGCGCATCAACCTGAGCGAATGGCGCAACAACCCCAACTCGCGCCAGTACATTTCGTTCATCAAGGGCAAGGGTGGTCGCCGGATCTACGACTACTTCCGCGACTTCATTGGCTGCCAGGAAGGCATCGACGCCCCTGGCGAAACCCGCACCCTGCTCAAGGCGTTCAGCGACTTTGTCGAGAGCGAGGATCTGCCGGAAGAGTCCGCCCGCGAGAAGACCAACGCCCTGGTGGGCTACGCCACCAGCCAGGCCAAGCTGGGCGAGCCGATCAGTCTGGAAGAACTGGCCGCACTGATCGACGAGGATCGCCCGGCCGCTTTCTACGACTTTATCCGCAACATGGACTATGGCCTGTCGCCAGAAATCCCCGCGGATAAGCGCACGCTCAACCAGTTCCGCCGTTTTACCGGCCGCACCGATGGTCTGTCGATCAGCTTCGATGCTGGCCTGCTGGGCAACAAGGTCGAGTTTGACCAGGTCCGCGGCCAACTGGTGATTCGCAGCCTGCCGACCCAACTGGTCGACCAGCTCAAGCGTGAGGTGGCTCGCCATGGGTAACTCTCGCACCGCTGACAAGTTCGTAGTCCGCATGCCTGATGGCGTTCGCTCTCGCGTAGAAGCCGCCGCCGACCTCGACCACACCAGCATGAACACCTTCGCGGTTCAGGCGATCGAGGAAAAGCTGGCTCGCGCCAAGCGCCAGGAACTGCTGTTGGATGCCCTGGAGTTGGTCGCTTTCGGTAATGACGGTGGCCAGGTGCAAATGGCTCCCCGCCTGATCGGCTGGCGTACCGCCGACTATCTGGAAGAGACGAACGACCACAAAGTCGCCAGCAACTGGGCGTCTGCTGTCGCAGTCCTGCCGATCTTCGAAGGCGACACCATCACCAAGCTGCCGCATGTCCCTGTGGAGACTTCGGCATGACCGTCTGCTACGAGAAGTTCCTGCAGCAGAAGGTGCGCCTGGCTGAGCCGCAAGGCTTCGAGGTCGACCAGTCTGCCTTCCATGAACTGCTCAAGCCCCACCAGCGCGCCATAGCTGCATGGATGGTTCGCCAGGGCCGCGCGGCGTGCTTCGCCGCGTTCGGCCTGGGTAAGTCGATGATCCAGCTGGAAGTGGTGCGCGTCACCCGCCAGCTGGCCGGCGGCTATGCGCTGATCACCCTACCGCTCGGTGTGCGCCAGGAGTTCGTCCGCGACGCCGCCAAGCTGGGTATCTCGGTGAAGTTCATCCGCCGCTTCGAAGAGGTGGAAGACGAGCAGACCATCTACCTGACCAACTACGAGACAGTGCGCGACGGCAAGCTAGATCCTCGCTTGTTCAGCGTGGCCAGCCTGGACGAGGCCAGTTGCCTGCGCGGGTTCGGCGGGTCGAAGACCTTCCGTGAGTTCATGGCGCTGTTCGCCGGCGACGATCGCGCCAACGGCGTCCGCACTGAGGGTGTCCGGTACAGGTACGTGGCCACGGCCACACCGAGCCCGAATGAATACATCGAAATGCTCGCCTACTCGGCCTTCCTGGGCGTGATGGATGTTGGCCAGGCCAAGACCCGGTTCTTCAAGCGCAACAGCGAGCACGCCGACCAACTCACCATCCATGCCCACAAGGAAGCTGAGTTCTGGATGTGGGTCGCGTCCTGGGGGATTTTCGTCCAGCGCCCGAGCGACCTGGGTTTCAGTGACGAAGGCTACGACCTGCCAGAGCTCGACATTCGCTGGCATGAGGTGCCATCCGACCATTCCAACGCCGGCCATGAACGCAATGGCCAGGGCCGCCTGCTGCGTAACACCGCCATCGGCGTACAGGACGCCGCAGCCGAGAAGCGCGAAAGCCTGACCGCCCGTGTCGCCAAGATGATGGAACTGCGCGCCGAGGATCCAGACGCCCACCGGATCATCTGGCACGACCTCGAGGCCGAGCGCCACGCGATCGAGAAAGCCATTCCCTCTGTCGTCAGCGTGTACGGCTCGCAGGATATCAACGAGCGCGAGAACGCGATCATCGACTTCAGCGACGGCAAGTTTCCCGAACTCGCCGCAAAGCCTGTCATCGCCGGCAGCGGCTGCAACTTCCAGCGCCATTGCTCCTGGGCCATCTACCTGGGCATCGGCTTCAAGTTCAACGACTTCATCCAATCTATTCACCGCCTGCACCGCTTCCTGCAGCTCGGCCGCGTGCGCATCGACCTGATCTACACCGAGGCCGAGCGCGACATTCGCCGCCAGTTGGAAAGGAAGTGGCAGCAGCACAACACCATGGTTCAGCGCATGACCGAGATCATCAAGAAATACGGCCTGTCCGTGGCCGCCATGGCTCAGCAGCTCACCCGCGCCATGGGCGTCGAGCGCGTCGAGGTCACTGGCCAGAACTATCGCATCGTCAACAACGATTGCGTCGACGAGGCTCGCCGCCTGGCCGACAACAGCATTCACCTGACCGTTACCAGCATCCCCTTCAGCACCCAATACGAGTACTCGCCCAACTACGCCGACTTCGGCCACACCGACAGCAACGAACATTTCTTCGAGCAGATGGACTACCTGACGCCCGAAATGCTGCGCGCCACCGTGCCCGGGCGCCTGGCCCTGATCCACGTGAAGGACCGCATCGTGCCAGGTGGCATGACCGGCCTGGGCTTCCAGACCGTTTACCCCTTCCACATGAAGGTGGTCGAGCACTTCACCAAGCACGGCTGGGGTTACATGGGCATGAAGACCATCGTCACCGACGTGGTGCGCGAGAACGCCCAGACGTACCGCCTCAGTTGGACCGAGCAATGCAAAGACGGCACGAAGATGGGCGTCGGCATGCCCGAGTACCTGCTGATCTTCCGCAAGCCTCCGACCGACACCAGCAACGCCTACGGCGATATCCCGGTGGTGAAGGCCAAGCCGCTGTGCATCGACGAGAACGGCCAGGTTGTGCCCTTCGCCATGGACAAGAAGCTGACCGTCACCAGGGGCAACGGCTACAGCCGCGCCCGCTGGCAACTGGATGCCCACGGCTTTACCCGCAGCAACGGCAATCGCCCGCTGACCGAAGCGGACTTCGAAGGCATCCCGCATGACGTGATGTTCAAGCTCTATCGCGACTACAGCCTGTCCACCGTCTACGACTTCGAGCACCACGTCACCATCGGCGAATCGCTGGAAGTCACCGGCAAGCTGCCCACCGGCTTCATGCTGCTGCCGCCGCAGTCCTGGCACCCGGATGTTTGGACCGACGTTGCACGCATGCGCACGCTGAACGCCGAGCAGTACAGCAAGGGCCAGGAAATGCACCTCTGCCCCCTGCAGTTCGACATTGTCGATCGCGCCATCGTCCAGTACTCGATGGAAGGCGAAACCATCTACGACCCCTTCGGCGGAATCATGACGGTGCCCGTCCGCGCACTGAAGCTGAAACGCAAAGCGATCGCCTCCGAGCTGAACCCACGCTATTTCCTCGACGGCGCCGGCTACTGCAAAGGCGCCGAGGAAGACATGGCCATGCCCGACCTCTTCGCCCTGCTCGATGCCGAGCAGCAGGACGATATCGCCAAGGAATCCGCCGAATGACTTCCTTCAAGAAACCAGCTCCGCTGGAGTTCCACACCCAGTACGGCCTGGCCTTCGATGACATGGCCAACGAAATCAATGTCGATCTGTTCGCCGGAGGCGGCGGCGCCAGCACCGGTATCGAAATGGGTCTGGGCCGCCCGGTGCATATCGCGATCAACCACAACCCGGCTGCGATCAGCATGCACGAAGCCAATCACCCGGGCGCCCTGCACCTGCAGACGGACGTCTGGGACGTTGACCCGGTGGAAGTGCTCGCCGGGCGCCAGATCGGTTGGTTCCACGCCTCTCCGGATTGTACCCACCACAGCCAGGCCGCCGGCGGCCAGCCACGCAGCAAGGAAATTCGTGACCTGTCCTGGGTGGTAAACAAATGGGCGGGCATTGCAAAGCCCCGCATCATCAGCCTCGAGAACGTGAAACAGATCCGCCAATGGGGTCCGTTGATCGCCAAGCGCTGCAAAAAGACTGGCCGCGTGGTGACGCTCGAACAGGTGAAGTGCCCGACCAGCGGCAAGATGGTGAACCGCATCGCCGATCCTGGCGAGCGCGTGCCGCGGCATAACCAGTTCCTTGTACCGGACCCCAAGCACAAGGGACGTACCTGGCGCCGCTTCCTGGCCAGCCTGCAGGCGCTTGGCTACGTGGTGGAGCACCAGATTCTGAAGGCCTGCGACTTCGGCGCGCCGACCAGCCGCGAGCGCCTGTTTCTGGTGGCCCGCCGCGACGGTCGGCCGATCGTATGGCCGGCGCCCACGCATGCCGCCAAACCTGGCAAGGGTCAGCTGCCCTACCGTACCGCTGCCGAGTGCATCGACTGGAGCGTACCGAGCAAGAGCATCTTCGGCCGCAAGAAAGAGCTAGCCGAAGCCACCAAGCGTCGAATTGCCAAGGGCATCCACCGCGAGGTACTGGGCAAGAAACATCCCTTCATCGTACCCGTGACCCACCAGGGCTCCGACCGACTGCACAGCCTCGACGATCCTTTCCGTACCATCACCGCAGCCAACCGTGGCGAGTTGGCGGTTTGTGCACCTCACCTTGTGAAATTTCGCTTCGACCACAGTGGCGAATCCCTCGACCAACCGCTGCCCACGATCACCTCTGGCGGTAACTGTGCACGTCCTGCTGGTGCTGCTCACGCGATGGGCGTCGCTGGGGCCTCCCTTATTCAGGTCGGCTACGGCGAGCGCCAAGGGCAAGATCCTCGTGTGCCCGGATTGGACAAGCCTGTCGGTACCGTGGTCGCCGGCGGCGTGAAGCACGCCCTGGCGAGCGCCGTACTGGTCGGCGCCGGTGGCCCAGAGTACGGCGGCAAGCCTGTCGGCGTGGAGCAGCCGATCGGCAGCCTGCTGGCTCAGAACCACCGCGCGATGGCCACGGCATTCCTCGCCCAGGCCAACGGCGGCTACAACACCACCCACTCCAAGCCTGCAACTGACCCTATGACCACGGTCACCAACAAGGGCAGCCAGCAGCAGCTTGTCACCGCCAACCTGGTGCACCTGCGTGGCAACTGCGACTCGCGCGACGTTCAGGATCCTCTGCACACCATCAGCGCTGGCGGCCAGCACCATGCAGCGGCTACGGCTTTCCTCTCCCGACAGTTCGGCCACAGCATCGGCCAAGGCCTGGAAGAGCCAGCGCCGACTATCACCGCTGGAGGTGGTGGTAAGTCTGCGCTGGTAGAGCTGCAGCTTTCCCCTGACGACGAGGCCGGCGCACTGCGCTGCGCGGCATTCCTGATGAAGTACCACGGCACCGGCGAAAACATCGTCGGCATGAGTGACACCGTGAGCACCATCACCACCAAGGATCGGCTGGCCCTGGTCACCGTCTGGATCGGTGGCGACCCATACGTGATCGTCGACATCCACCTGCGCATGCTGAAACCGCACGAACTGTATGCGGCTCAGGGATTTCCGCCGAACTACATCATCACCCACGGCCACGATGGGCGTCCGTTCAACGTCAGCGAGCAGGTGCACATGTGCGGCAACAGCGTCAGCCCGCCGCCGATGGCAGCGATCGCCAGGGCGAACAACCCATGGGCTACTCCGTCGCCCCAAAAGGCTGCAGCATGAAACGCCGCAAGCCCAACAACCCGCGCGCCCGGCTCGAGCGTTCCTGCCGGGCCATCCTGAGCAGCAACCACGTTGCCGTGGTGAGCATCAGCCCATCGGGCTGGCAGGGAATGGTCAACTGGAAGTTGGCCAAGCGCATTCCGCCCGGGCGCCAGGTGGCCAATGCCCTCTGCGATATCCCGCATCGCTGGACGATCTACGTCGCCGGCCTGTGCGTGGATTGGTCTGGCAATCGGTACATGAAGAGCATCGAGGCCATGCCCGATGGCAACTACCTGGCCGCGCACCTGACGGACGTTATTGAAACCTGCGTGCTCGACCAGCGCGCCACCTGCAACCCGCGTGACCTGATCGGCTCTGGCTGGATCGCCATTCCTGCCCAGGTATCCCTGACCGAAGAACAGGCCTACCGCATATTCGATCTGGTCGGTGCCTGGAATCAGGTTCAGCAGGTGAGCGCATGAACGCCCCTATCTACTGCCGCACCACTGGCCTTCGGGTCGGTGCGTGCACCTGCCTGCGATGTATCAGCCCAAAACCTGAAACCAACCTGGCCGGACTTCCCTGCCCGATGCCGCCGGCCAGGCCAGACAACGATTATCCCACACCCGCGAGGTGACCAATGAACGAGCAGAAAATGAAGAACGCGGCACCCGCTGAGTTCGTGCGTGAAGACCGCTACATCGTGATCAAGCGGAGCGACTTGGCGAAGGTGCCGGTCAACTATCGCAAAGCACTGGTCGAGCCGCTTGGCCATCTGCAAGCGCACCTTCCGCGGCGCGAGTGCCTGGTCATCGAAAGCGACTGGCCGGAGTACCCGGTAGCCTGGCAGATGATCGAAGCGCGCATGACCGGGGCTACAGCTGTAAACCAGCAGCTCACTGCTTCCCAGTGTATCTGGAAGCGCGACCGGGAAACCGGCGCCTACCAACTCGGCTGCTGCGACCAGGCCTGGCACTTCACGGACGGCACAGCGGAAGAGAATGGAGCCCTGTTCTGCCACCGCTGTGCAGGCAAGATCATGGTCGAAGAGCAAGTGCTGCGCGCCTATCAGGTCGGCGACAACGACATCGTGGCCGCCTACGACCCAGCCGGCGCCATCCAAGTGCTGGTTGACTTCGCGGGCTATGGCCAGGACTTCGACGAGAGCGACGTCGAGCCTGTCAGCGACAACATGCTGGATGCCACCGAGGCCTTCGACCAAGACGAAGGCAGGACAGCCCCCCTCGAGAAGACCCTGCGCCAGGAACTGGAAGAGCTCACCGAGCCTGCCTACCTGCATGGGTGGGAGTAGGCGATGGGAACTCTGCACCTGCCAATGAAAGGCGAGTACTTCGACCAGATCAAAGCCGGCACCAAGCCCGAAGAGTTCAGGCTGGCCAACGACTACTGGCGCAAGCGCCTGGTAGGCCGCACCTACGACCGTATCGAGCTGACCCGCGGCTATCCGAAGCGCGACGACGCCGACCGGCGCCTGGTACTGCCCTATCGCGGGTACCGCCTGACCACCATCACCCATCCGCATTTCGGCGACCAGGCTGTCGAGGTGTTCGCCATCAACGTGGAGCACACCCCATGACCGCCATCATCAGCGAATGCGGCCAGTACCGCTACCTACTGACCCGGCCGGGCGACAGCCTGGCCGACAAAGGCACCGCGCTGTTCCTGATGCTGAACCCGAGCACGGCAGACGCTACCGCGGACGATCCAACGATCCGGCGCTGCCGGAACTTCGCCAAGGCTTGGGGCTGCAACGGGATCGCCGTTGCCAACCTGTACGCCCTACGCGCAACGAACCCGGCCGATCTGTGGAAGCGCGCCGACCCAGTTGGCCCTGAAAATGACTGGCGCCTGCGTGCGCTCGCCCAGGAATACACCGACATAGTCTGCGCCTGGGGTGCCAACGCGAAGCCCGAGCGTGTGGCGGCAGTGGCGAACATCCTGACAGCTGCCGGCGGTCGCCTTTGGTGCCTAGGCACTACCAAGGATGGCCACCCGCGCCACCCCCTGTACGTGCGCGGCGATCAGGAGTTGCTGCCGTGGGCGCCGAAGGTGGCGCCATGATCCCCGACACCGAACGCCCCACCGTCTACGACTGGAACGCCACCTGCGATATCTGCCTGCGCCCTCGCAGTGCTGGTGGCCACCAGAAGTGCTCGAAGAAGCGCCAGGCCCTGCGCCGGCAGCAACAGGAGTCCAGCCAGAAATGAACATCGAAACAACCCAGGTAACCAAGCTGCTGATCAGCGACCTGATGGGCGAGCCCTACAAGCTTGACCCGGTGACCGTATTCATCGAAGACCTTGGGGTGCGCGCCGAGAACGAAGGCCGCAAGACACGCCAGGGCAAGATCACAATCGAGTGCTACGGCGAGTCCTGGGCGACGTACTGGGGCAGCATGGGCGACCGTACTGTGGCGCAGTTCGTGGCCGACGAGAGCGCCGACTATGTCTTGGGCTGCCTGCGGCGAGGGGTAGGCCTGGAGCCTACGGTTTTCTCAGGCGAGGCGCTGGCGAAAGCCGTGCGCAAGATAGCCATTGACTGTCGCCGAGGGCGTGAAACCTGGCGCTACGAATGCGGCCACCTTGACCAAGACGAGGCGCGGCGCATTTACGACGACGCGGAATGCCTGCAGCAGTTCGAAAGTCCCGAGTCGCTGATGCACAGCCGCGAGGCTGACGAAGTGCTGACAGCCCTGTTCGGTAGCGAATGGCATTACGCGGTATCTGATCATGCCTTTGCGCCTAACCCGCGCTACGAATACCTGACTCGCGTCGTCTCCGCTGTTCGTGACGCATTGCAGGGGCTGGAGCAGAAACAGGAGGCCGCATGAACCACCAACCCAAAGCCGGCCGATGCCGAGCCTGCACCAAGCTCTGGGAGGACTGCAGCGCGCTGCCCTTCGAGAAGATGCCGATCCATAGCCAGGACGGTACCGAAGTGATCGTGATCTGCACCGAGTACGTCAAGGGCGCCAATGTGGTGCCCTCGGCGACACCCGCAACTGCACCGCAGCGGATCTATATCTCGGGGCCGATGACAGGCCTTCCCGGCTACAACTATGCAGCCTTCAACGCCGAGGCCGCCCGCCTGCGCGCTCTCGGGTACCACGTCGAGAACCCTGCAGAGAATCCGCCCCAGGATAGCTGGGAGGCGTACATGGCCGTGTGCATCCCTCAGATGGGCACCTGCGACACGATCGCCCTGCTACCTGGCTGGTCGGAATCGCGCGGCGCCCTGCGGGAACGGCAGGAGGCGGTAAAGCTCGGCATGACGATCACACCAGCGGCGAAGATCATCGCCAGGAGAGTGCACCATGAGCATGTCCCAGTCCCATGCAGTGAAACTAATCAACGCCCAGGCGGCCGGCATCACGTTGGCGCGAGCGGTTGAATTGCTGGATAGAGCACGGCGTTATGTGGGTCAGTCCAACAGTGTCACGGCAATGGATCTAAGCCAGGAAATGCTGGAGTTTACCGCCAACTATCGCCGGCAAGTTGAGGATACTGGTTGCCCGGAATAAAGTGCGGCGGCATACTCCGCGCCGAACCCAGAATGCCCGGCTTCCCAGCAAACAGTAACGTGTATCCTGGCGTGTATCCCTAAGCGGTAAAGCCCCCGAAAGGCCCGTGATTGCGGCAAAGCGTGAGTCTCCCCCGGGGCACCACGATTCGAAGCCCGCAAGACATTGTCTTGCGGGCTTTTTCGTATCTGCACGAACAACTTGGGCAATTGTTGCAAGCATGTTGCCGAAAAACTTTTCCGGCACCTCGGCAAGCCCCGTAAAACCTGGCTGGCGACCTTGCTGGTGGGGGGTTGGCAATTGCGCAAAAGTTAGCGTAGAGTGATCGAACTGTTTGCATGGGTCGCTGTGAATCGTGACTCTGGTGCAGCAGATCATCTAGATCCGCTACATCCCGCTCGACTTCTATTACTCCTTGCAACCAGTCTCAGCCCTCTATACTCGGAGGCTGTCATCAACTCTAGTTTCAAGGAAAAAGACATGTCGAATCGTCAGAACGGTACCGTCAAGTGGTTTAACGACGAGAAAGGTTTTGGTTTTATCACTCCCGAAAGCGGTCCGGATCTGTTCGTGCACTTCCGCGCGATCGAAGGTAACGGCTTCAAGAGCCTGAAAGAAGGCCAGAAAGTCAGCTTCGTAGCTGTGCAAGGTCAAAAAGGCATGCAGGCTGACCAGGTTCAAGTCCTGGGTTAATCGCCGCTGCTTTGAAGAACCCCTGATTTCCGTCAGGGGTTTTTTTTGCCTGTCATTTCTTTAACCCACCTTTCGCAGCGCCAGGTTACAGATAGCCCACGCACATCTTTATATCGATCGCAAAGTCGCGGTTAGCAGGCTGTTAGAATGGCGCGCACTTTCGTCTCAGCGAGCCCATCATGCCGAAACACCAATTACGTCCGCAGGGAGACTTCCCCACTGCCGGGCTGATTCGTCGCCTGGCGGCCCTCTTCTACGATTTTCTGCTCTGCGTGGCGCTGATCATGGTGGTCATTCTGATCTACCAGCAGGGCATTCTGCGCCTGATTCATGGCGGCGATACGCTGATGGCCATGTCCGAAGCCGGCGCCCTGGATCACGACCCGATTCTTGCCAGCCTGGTGCTGCTGTCGCTGTTCGCCTTCTTCGCCAAGTTCTGGACGCACAATGGCCAGACACTGGGCATGCAGGTTTGGGGGCTGCGTATCCAGAACGCCGACGGCAGCGCCATCGATCTGTGGCAGGCCTTGTTGCGTTTCGTGGTCGCCATCGGCTCCTGGCTGTTCGCCGGCCTGGGATTCCTCTGGCTGCTCTGGGACAAGCAGGGCCGCACCTGGCACGACATCTACTCCGACAGCCGCATGGTGCAGTTACCGAAGAACATTCACAAAAAATAGCCCAGAGCAGATGCGAAAAAGCCGGTTCATTGAACCGGCTTTTTCATACCCCTGATCGACTCATCCAGCTCGGCGCAGCAGCCAAACCCCGGCCAACGCACAGATACCGGCCGGCACCAACACCGCCAGCAGCGGCGAGAAACCGAACACCAGGCTCGATGGACCAAGCAAGTCCTGAGCGATACGGAAGATGAAGCCCACCAGCACACCGGTAAATACGCGCTGCCCCAGTGTCACCGAGCGCAGCGGACCGAAGATGAAGGAGATAGCCATCAAGACCAGCGCGCCGGTTACCAGCGGCTGCAGCACCTTGGTCCAGAACGCCAGCCAGTAGCGCGCGTTGTTCAGCCCCTGCTCACCCAGGTAATGGATGTACTGCCACAGCCCGGTCACTGACAGCGCCTCAGGCTCCATCACCACGGTACCGAGCAGCTCCGGATTGAGTTCGATCTCCCAGCGTTCTTCCGGCTGGTTGATCACCTCGGAACGGTCCTCATGCAGCACGGTGGTCTGCACGTTGCGCAGCATCCAGTGGTTGTCACGGTATTCGGCGCGACGGGCGAAACTGGAGGAAAGCAGACGACGCTCGTCATCGAAGCGGTAACGCGTCACCCCGAGCAGGACGCCATTGGGCTGCACGGCGTTGATGTGCACGTATTCCTGCCCCTGACGGTGCCACATACCGCGCTTGGAGCTCTGCGCCGCCCCGCCACCCTGAGCCAGGGCGCGATCCGCCTGCGCCTGGTTCTCGGTCAGCGGCGCGACGTACTCGCCAATCAGAATACCGGCCAGCATCAGCACCAGCATGGGCTTCATCACCGCCCAGACGATGCGCCCGATGGAAACACCGGCCGCACGCATGATGGTCAGCTCGCTGTTGCTGGCGAGCGTGCCGAGACCGATCAGACAGCCGATCAGCGCCGCCATCGGCAGCATCTCGTAGGCGCGGCGCGGCGCGGTCAGCAAGACGTACCACAGCGCCTGACCAAGACCGTAATCGCCCTTGTTCAGGTCGCTGAGCTCATCAATGAATGCGAACAGCAGCGCCAGCCCCAGAATGATGCCCAGCACGGCCAGAATGGCGTAGAACACCTGGGTGCCAATGTAGCGATCCAACTTAGCCATGAGCCACCTCCGACACCGGCGCACGACGACTGGCCCACCACAGACTCAGACGCTCCCAATACAACAACAGCATGCCGATGGCGAAGAAGATGCCATGCACCCACCACAACCCCAGCGACGCCGGCAAACGGCCCTTGTCCAGCGCGCCACGAGCGGCGATCAGCAGGCCGAGGTAGGCCATATAGAGGAAGATAGCCGGCAGCAGTTTGAGGAAGCGGCCCTGACGTGGATTGACCTTCGACAGCGGCACGGCCAGCAGGGTGACGATAAACACCAGCAACGGCAGTGACAGGCGCCATTGCAACTCGGCCTGCATGCGCGGATCACTGCTGCCGAACAGCTCACGGGTCGGCGTCGCCTCGCGCTCACTGGCCTCAATGGCAACTTCGGGTTTGGGCAGCAACACACCATAAGTGTCGTACTGGATGGCCCGATAGTCGGCCTCGCCCGGCTCGCCGTCATAGCGATAGCCGTTTTCCAGAATCAGATAACGACTGCCGTCCTCCTGAATTTCCTGACGACCACTTTCGGCGACCAGCACGGTGATACCGCGCTCGGAACGACCATCGGCGGCGAAGCGCTTCTCCGACATGAACACGACGCGCAGCTCGCTACGATCCGCTGACAGCTCCTGCGAATAGGTCACCCGCGAGCCATCCTTGAGCGACTGAAAGCGCCCCGGCACCAGCGTGTCGAGTTCGGTCAGGGCATCCTGCTCATTGAGGATGCGCGCCACGCTGGCCACGCCTTGCGGCGCCAGGCCCATGCTCAGCCAGGCGACCAACAGGGCGACGATCAGCGCCGGCGCCATGCTGTAAACAGTCAGGCGCTGCTGGCTGACGCCAGTGGCCGACAGCACGGTCATTTCGCTGTCCAGGTAGAGGCGCCCGTAAGCCAGCAGAAAACCGAGGAACAGGCCCAGCGGCAGGATCAGTTGCAGAAAGCCGGGAATCCGGTAACCCATGATCAGAAACAGTACGCCAGGGTCGAGTACGCCCTGCGCGGCCTGGGCCAGATACTTGATGAAACGACCGCTCATGATGATCACCAGCAGCACGGCACTCACCGCACTGAGGGTCACCAGCACTTCGCGGGACAGATAACGGAAGACGATCAAACCGGACGCTCCAGGGTTGTCAGGCTCAGGCGCGAGCGCTCACACTAGCCGCACCTACTTGCCGGCCCACCGCAGGGTGGACCCTCGAAAAATGGCGGCCATTATCCGTCAAACCCGACTCTTTGTCTTGGGGACAGCTCACTATGGAATTCCTCGTCAAAAGCACCCGTGCAGAAACCCTGAAAACCTCCACCCTGGTCGTCGCCATCGGTGAAGGCCGCAAGCTCGGCGACACCGCCAAGGCCGTCGACCTGGCCAGCAACGGTGCGCTCAGCGCCGTGCTCAAGCGCGGCGACATCGCCGGCAAGCCGGGCCAGACCCTGCTGCTGCACAGCCTGCCGGGGTTGAAAGCCGAGCGAGTACTGCTGGTGGGCTGCGGCAAGGGTGATCTATCCGACCGTCAACTGCGTAAATTGGTTGCCAGCGTGCATGGCGTACTCAAGGGCCTGGGCGGCAGCGATGCCCTGCTCGCCCTTGGTGAATTCAAGGTCAGGGGCCGCGACACCTACGGCAAGACTCGTCTGATCATCGAAACCCTGGCTGATGGCACCTACCTGTTCGAGCAGTTCAAGAGCCAGAAAGCTGACCCACGTGCCCTGAAGAAAATCACCCTGGTTGTCGACAAGGCCGAACTGACCGAAGCCGAACGCGGCCTGCAGCATGCCCGCGCCATCGCCAGCGGCGTCGCTTTCACCAAGGATCTGGGCAACCTGCCACCGAACCTCTGCCACCCCAGCTACCTGGCTGAAGAAGCCAAGGCTCTGGGCAAGGCCTACAAGAACCTCAAGGTCGAGATCCTCGACGAGAAGAAGCTCAAGGAACTGGGCGCCGGCGCCTTCCTCGCCGTAGCCCAGGGCAGCGAGCAACCGCCGCGGATGATCGTCATGCACTACCAGGGCGGCAAGAAGGATGAAAAACCCTTCGCCCTGGTTGGCAAGGGCATCACCTTCGACACCGGCGGCATCAGCATCAAGCCGGCCGCAGGGATGGACGAGATGAAGTACGACATGTGCGGCGCCGCCAGCGTGTTCGGCACCCTCAAGGCCGTGCTGGAGCTGCAACTGCCGATCAACCTGGTGTGCCTGCTGGCCTGCGCCGAGAACATGCCCAGCGGCCGCGCCACCCGCCCCGGTGACATCGTCACCACCATGAGCGGGCAGACCGTGGAAATCCTCAACACCGACGCCGAAGGCCGTCTGGTGCTGTGCGATACCCTGACCTACGCAGAGCGCTTCAAGCCGCAGGCGGTGATCGACATCGCCACGCTGACCGGTGCGTGCATCGTCGCCCTGGGCAGCAACGTCTCCGGCCTGATGGGCAACAACGACGCGCTGATCAAGCAGATTCTCAAGGCTGGCGAAAGTGCCGACGACCGCGCCTGGCAACTGCCGCTGTACGACGAGTACCAGGAGCAGCTTGACAGCCCGTTCGCCGACATCGCCAACATCGGCGGGCCGAAAGCCGGCACCATCACCGCTGGCTGCTTCCTGTCGCGCTTTGCCAAGAACTTCCATTGGGCGCACCTGGATATCGCCGGCACCGCCTGGATCAGCGGCGGCAAGGATAAAGGCGGCACTGGCCGCCCGGTGCCGATGCTGACCCAGTACCTGCTGGATCGCGCCAAGGTCTGACCCAGCATCCGGGCCATGCTTATGTAGGAGCGGCTTCAGCCGCGATCATTCGCGATGAAATCGCGGATGAATCCGCTCCTACAACATCCAGCCCATTACCCTCCAACCGTTGAAAACCGAATGCCCAGAATCGAGTTCTACGTTCTCTCTTCCAGTGACGCCACGGGCCGCTTTCGCGCCGCCTGCCAACTGGCGCTCAAGGCCTGGAGTGCCGGCCTGCCGGTGTTCGTTCGCGGCAGCGACGAGGCGCAGTGTGGTGAACTCGACGAACTGCTGTGGACATTCAAAGCCGAACGCTTTGTACCCCATGACCTGCACCATGAAGCGCCACTGTCACCCGTGGTATTGGGCATCGACGAAGTGCCGAGCACCGAGCAGGGCGTGCTGATCAACCTGGGCAGCAGTCTGTCGCCGCATGTCGAGCGCTTTTCCCGCATCATCGAGATCGTCAATCAGCAGCCCGAGTTGCTGAGCGCCTGTCGCGAGAATTTCCGTACTTATCGCCAGCGCGGGTATGATCCGCAACGCGTCGAACTTTAGTGTCCGTGCACGCTCACAACACAAGCCATTCCAGCCCTTTTTCTCGCTGCGCCGATAACCATGGACACCCCCAAGCCTCCACAGAAACCTACTCAGTTGCTGCACGACCTGGAGTCGATTCGCGAGCTGCTGGGCGATAATGGCAGCGAACCGCCACTGCTGATCGACTCGCTGGACCCGGACAGCATTCCGGTACTGTCCGACATCGTCAGCGCGCCGCCCGGCCCGCCGCCCCCCTTTCATGCAACGCCGACGCCTAAACCGACGCCAGCCCCGCAGCCTGCGCCAGCGCCAAGCCCACTGCGCGACAGCATCGAGCCGCGCCTGCATGACAGCGCCCGCGATCTGCAGCATTTGAATGGCGAGTTGCGCGCCGCCGCCCAGTTGATCCTGCAGGACGTGATCGACGATTTCGTGCCGCAGATCGAGGCCGAACTCAAGCGCCGCCTCGAAGCCCGCCTGCCGCGCCTGCTACCGCCACGCAAGTAATCCCTGCCCCGCCCCGGGGCAAGAGTTTGCCCCCGACAGCAAAAGCTTCGCCCCGAGGCGGGGCTCCTACAAAAACTGGACGCGGTCTGCCATTTCCCGTAGGGCGGGTGCAACCCGCCACACCACGGATGGCGGGTTGCACCCACCCTACAGCTCAAGGCTTATGGCTTGGCGCTCAGAAGCGGTATACTTGTCGGCTTTTCCGATCAGCCGTCAAAGGGTCCCGCCGCGCATGGACAAGACCTACCAGCCGCACGCCATTGAAACCGCCCTGTACCAGAACTGGGAAGCCAAGGGCTACTTCGCCCCGCAAGGCTCGGGCGAACCCTACACCATCATGATCCCGCCGCCGAACGTCACCGGCAGCCTGCATATGGGCCACGGCTTCAACAACTCGATCATGGACTGCCTGATCCGCTTCCGCCGCATGCAGGGCCGCAACACCCTGTGGCAGCCAGGCACCGACCACGCGGGCATCGCCACGCAGATGGTGGTCGAGCGCCAGCTGGCCGCCGACGGTATCGGTCGCCATGACCTGGGCCGCGAGAAATTCCTGGAGAAAGTCTGGGAGTGGAAGGAGCAGTCCGGCGGCACCATCACCCGGCAGATTCGCCGCCTGGGCAGCTCGGTGGACTGGTCGCGCGAGCGCTTCACCATGGACGACGGCCTGTCCGAAGCCGTGAAAGAAGCCTTCGTACGCCTGCATGAAGACGGTCTGATCTATCGCGGCAAGCGCCTGGTTAACTGGGACACCAAGTTCCACACCGCCATCTCCGACCTCGAAGTGGAGAGCCACGACGAGAAGGGCTCGCTGTGGAACCTGCGCTACCCGCTGGCCGACGGCAAGAAAACCGCTGAAGGCAATGATTACCTGATCGTCGCCACCACCCGCCCGGAAACCATGCTCGGCGACATCGCCGTGGCCGTGCACCCGGAAGACGAGCGCTACAAAGCCTTGATCGGCAGCTTCGTCGAACTGCCGCTGCTGGGCCGTCGCATCCCGATCATCGCCGATGACTATTGCGACCCCGAGTTCGGCACCGGCTGCGTGAAGATCACCCCGGCGCATGACTTCAACGACTACGAAGTGGGCAAGCGCCACAACCTGCCGCTGATCAACATCTTCGACAAGAACGCCGCCGTGCTGGCTCAGGCCCAGGTGTTCAACCTCGACGGTAGCGTCAACGAGCAGATCGAAGCGAACATTCCGGCGCAGTTCGCCGGTCTGGATCGCTTCGAAGCGCGCAAGCAGATCGTCGCCGCCTTCGACGCCGCCGGCCTGCTGGAGAAGATCGAAGACCACGCCCTGAAGGTGCCAAAAGGCGACCGTTCCGGCACCGTCATCGAGCCGTGGCTGACCGACCAGTGGTACGTCTCCACCAAGCCGCTGGCCGAAAAAGCCATCGCCGTGGTCGAGAGTGGCGAGATCCAGTTCGTGCCCAAGCAGTACGAGAACATGTACTTCAGCTGGATGCGTGACATTCAGGACTGGTGCATCAGCCGTCAGCTGTGGTGGGGCCACCGCATTCCGGCCTGGTACGACGATGCCGGCAACGTCTACGTCGGTCGCGACGAAGCGGAAGTCCGTGCCAAGCACAACCTCGGCGATGCCAACCTGCGCCAGGACGAAGACGTGCTGGACACCTGGTTCAGCTCCGGCCTGTGGACCTTCTCCACCCTTGGCTGGCCGCAGCAGACCGACTTCCTCAAGACCTTCCACCCCACGGATGTTCTGGTAACGGGCTTCGATATCATCTTCTTCTGGGTCGCGCGGATGATCATGCTGTCGACCCACCTGACCGGGCAGATTCCGTTCAAGACCGTCTATGTACATGGTCTGGTGCGCGACGGACAGGGGCAGAAGATGTCCAAGTCCAAGGGCAACGTGCTCGACCCGCTGGACATCGTCGACGGCATCGACCTCGAATCCCTGGTGGCCAAGCGCACCAGCGGCATGATGCAGCCCAAGCTGGCCGAGAAGATCGCCAAGCAGACCCGCGCCGAATTCCCCGACGGCATCGCCGCCTACGGTACCGACGCGCTGCGCTTCACCAACCTGGCGCTGGCCTCCACCGGTCGCGACATCAAGTTCGACATGGGCCGCGTCGAGGGCTACCGCAACTTCTGCAACAAGCTGTGGAACGCCGCCAACTTCGTCATCGAGAACACCGATGACAAGGACACCGGCATCAATGGCGAGGCAGTCGAACTGTCGCCGGTGGATCGCTGGATCATCTCCGCCCTGCAGCGCACCGAGGCTGACGTGACCCGCCACCTCGACGCCTTCCGCTTCGACCTGGCGGCTCAGACCCTGTACGAGTTCATCTGGGACGAGTACTGCGCCTGGTACCTGGAGCTGGTCAAGCCGGTACTGTGGGACGAGAACGCGCCCATCGAGCGCCAGCGCGGCACCCGCCGCACCCTGGTACGCGTGCTGGAAGTGATCCTGCGCCTGGCGCACCCGTTCATGCCCTTCATCACCGAAGAAATCTGGCAGCGCATCAAGGCCCAGGCCGGCGTGCAGGGCGATACCCTGATGCTGCAACCCTGGCCGGTGGCCAACGAGAGCCGCATCGACGCCGCCGCCGAAGGCGACATCGAGTGGGTCAAGCAACTGATGTTGGGCGTGCGCCAGATCCGTGGTGAGATGAAAATCTCCATGGCCAAGCGCATCGACATCATCGTCGCCAACGCCAGTGCCGAAGACCTGCGCCGCCTGGCCGACTTCGAGCCGCTGCTGAGCAAATTGGCCAAGCTCGAGTCAGTGCGCGTGCTGGCTGCCGGTGAAGAGGCGCCGATGTCCGCCACCACTCTGGTCGGTGAGATGGAAGTGCTGGTACCGATGGCCGGGCTGATCGACAAGGACGCCGAACTGGCGCGCCTGGACAAGGAAATCGGTCGTCTGGAAGGCGAAGTGCAGCGCGTCGGCGGCAAGCTGAGCAACCAAGGCTTCGTCGCCAAGGCGCCGGCCGAAGTGCTCGATAAAGAGCGCGCCAAGCTGGCCGAGGCTGAACAAGCCCTGGCCAAGATGGTCGAGCAGCGCGGCAAGATCGCCGCACTCTGATCACCGCGCGACACCCACAGACCCGCGCCCCAACCGGCGCGGGTTTGTTTTTTGTGGGAGGGGCTTCAGCTGCGAGCTTTAACCGCAAAGTCGCGGCTGAAGCCCCTCCCACGGTTAGTTTGATTTCCCGGAACACCCATGACTGCCCGCTCCCCTTCCCTGCTCGATGCCTTGCTGCCAATTGGCATACTCGTCGTGCTGCTCAGCCTCTCCGTTTACCTGTTCGGTGACGCCTCCTCCAGCGGCCCGAACCAGATCGTGCTGATGAGCGCCGCCTTCGTCGCCGGCCTGGTCGGCCTGAAGAATGGCCTGCGCTGGGCCGAGATCGAAGAAGGCATACTCGCTGGCATCCATATGGCGATGAAAGCCAACCTGATTCTGCTGGCGGTCGGCGCGCTGATCGGCACCTGGATTCTCGCCGGCACGGTGCCGACCATGATCTGGCTGGGCCTGAAGCTGATCAGCGCCGAGTACTTCTACCTCACCAGTTGCCTGATCTGCGCGCTCACCGCGCTGTCCATCGGCAGCTCGTGGACGGTGGCCGGCACCCTTGGCATCGGTCTGATGGGCGTGGCAGCAGGCCTGGGGCTGGACCCGGCGATCACCGCCGGCGCGATCATTTCCGGTGCCTACTTCGGCGACAAGCTGTCGCCGCTGTCGGACACCACCAACCTGGCGCCAGCGGCAGCCGGTGCCGACCTGTTCGCGCATATCCGCAACATGTTGCGCACCACGGTGCCGGCGTTGCTGATCGCCCTGGCGATCTTCTTCACCCTTGGCCAGCAGGCCAGCGCCGAACATGACACCAGCCGTATCGCCGAGGTGCTGAGCGCGCTGGAGGCGCAGTTCAATCTCGGCTGGCACCTGCTGCTGCCGGTGGCCTTCCTGCTGCTGCTCGCGGTACGCCAGTGGGCCGCCTTCCCGGCGGTGTTTCTCGCCGCCCTGCTCGGTGCGGTATTCGCAGTGGTGTTCCAGCCGGAGGTGATGGCGCGCCTGGCTGACCCACAAGCTGGCGCCCTGGCGCCGCTGAAAACGGTATGGACTGCGCTGTTCGCCGGTTATGAGTCGGCCAGCGGCAACGCCGAGCTCGATGGCCTGCTGTCCAAGGGCGGCATGGCCAGCATGCTCACCACGGTGTGGCTGATCATCTGCGCCATGTGCTTCGGCGGCGTGCTGGAGCGCCTCGGTCTGCTGCAGCGCCTGTTGCAGAGTGCCCTACGCCTGGTGCGCAGCGACAGCGGCCTGGTAGCCAGCACCATCACCACCACCATCGGCACCAACGTAATCACCGCCGATCAGTACATCGCCCTGGTGCTACCAGGGCGCATGTATCGCGCCGAATACGAAAAACGCGGCCTGGCGCCAACCAACCTTTCACGCGCCCTGGAAGACGGCGGTACCCTGACCTCCGTGCTGGTGCCCTGGAATACCTGTGGCGCCTACATGGCCGCGACGCTGGGCGTGGCAACGTTGAGCTACCTGCCGTACTGCTTCTTCAACCTGATCATGCCGGTGCTGGCCATCGCCCTCGCCTACCTGCTGCCGCCCAAACCGCAGACTGCCGGTTGATTTCACAGCCGTTCGGGCCAGCCAGCGCAGCGGCCCGAACACCTCATTAAGTAGCAAAACGCTCATCTCTTTGCTCCTTTCGCTATAAAAATCTTCCCTTTTTCCAATTGTTTCAGGCATCTTCACCCGCCTGGCAGCAGCCCTCCGGCGCGTCCCCACCAATAAAAATCAGAGCGGAACTCCGAACATGTATGCGTTGATGGCACTCGTCTTCGTCCTCGGCTACCTGTGCATCGCCCTCGAGCACCCGTTAAAGATCGACAAGGCAGCCTCCGCCCTGCTCACCGCCGTGATTGCCTGGACCCTGCTGGTGCTCGGCGCCGACAGCATCCTGCCACTGCTCGGCACCGGCACCGCCGGCTCCAGCACTAACACCCATCATGTGGTCGAAGAACTGCGCCACCACCTCGGTGAGATCTCCGAGATCCTGTTCTTCCTCATGGGCGCCATGACCATCGTCGAGCTGATCGACGCCCACGAGGGCTTCAAGGTCATCACCGATCGCATCCGCACCCACAAGCGCGTGCACCTTCTGTGGCTGGTGGGGTTGATCACCTTCTTCCTGTCCGCTGCGCTGGACAACCTGGCCACCACCATCGTCATGATCTCGCTGCTGCGCAAGCTGATCGCCGACCGCCACGAGCGCTGGTTCTACGCCGGCATCGTGGTCATCGCCGCCAATGCCGGCGGCGCCTGGTCGCCAATTGGTGACGTGACCACCACCATGCTGTGGATTGGCAATCAGGTGACCGCCACCGGCATCATCACCAAGCTGTTCCTGCCCAGCCTGATCTGCCTGCTGGTGCCGCTGCTGATCATGAGCTTCCGCCTCAAGGGTGAAGTGGCTGAACCGCGCATCAAGGAAAGCGCCGAGAGCCGTCGCGATCCGACCACGCCCTTCGAGCGTAACCTGGTGTTCTGCCTGGGCCTCGGGGCGCTGATCTTCGTGCCGGTGTTCAAGACCATCACCCATCTGCCGCCATACATGGGCATCCTCTTCGGCCTCAGTCTGCTGTGGATCACCACCGAGATCATCCACCGCAGCAAGAACAGCGAAGAAAAGGACCCGCTGTCGGTAGTGGGCGTATTGCGCCGTATCGACATCACCAGCGTGCTGTTCTTCCTCGGCATCCTGCTCGCAGTCTCTGCACTGTCCAGCGCCGGCCACCTGATCCAGGTGGCGACGCTGCTCAAGGACAGCCTGGGCAATATCTACAGCATCGCCATCTCCATCGGCATGCTCTCGGCCGTGGTGGACAACGTGCCGATGGTTGCCGGCGCCATGAAGATGTACCCGCTGGTCAGCCCTGAAAACCTGGCGGCCGCTGCAGCGAACGAGCTGCCATGGCTGCGCAACTTCGTGGTCGACGGCAACTTTTGGGAAATGCTCGCCTACTGCGCCGGGACCGGCGGTAGCTGCCTGATCATCGGCTCGGCTGCTGGCGTGGCCGCCATGGGCATGGAGAAGATCAACTTCATCTGGTACCTGAAGAAGATCAGCGGCCTGGCCTTCATCGGCTACCTGGCCGGTGCCGTCACCTATATGCTGATGTTCGCCGCCTGACACGCGACGGCCCTCGGCTCAGAGTAGGAAGTTGCCATGCAGACGAGCAAGACCCGCACCAGCTTCTACCGCCGCCTCTACGTGGCCTGGCTGATCGACAGCGGCCAGGCTGTCAGCGTGCCGGCACTGATGGACGCCACCGGCATGCCCCGGCGCACCGCACAGGACACCCTCACCGCCCTCGCCGAGCTGGATATCGACTGCCAGTTCGAGCAGAACGAGGGCGAACGCAACAACGCCGGTCACTACCAGATTCGCGACTGGGGGCCGATCGACAAGCGTTGGATCGCCGCTAACCTGCAGCAGATCAAGACTACGCTGGGTTATCCCTGAAATAATCGCTCCACACCTCTTGGAGCTGCGATGAATCCGGATCTGTTCTGGGTGCTAGGCCTGCTGGCCGGCGCCGTCACCCTCTTCATCATCGGCAAACCACGCATGGACGTGGTCGCCCTGCTGGTACTGGTCGCCCTACCGCTGACTGGCGTACTCAACCTGCAACAGACCCTGGCCGGTTTCAGCGACGCCAACGTCATCCTCATCGCCGCGCTGTTCATCATCGGCGACGGTCTGGTGCGCACCGGCATCGCCTACCGCCTGGGTGACTGGCTGGTGACCAAGGCCGGCAGCAGCGAAACGCGTCTGCTGATCCTGCTGATGCTGGCCGTGGCCGGCCTGGGTTCGGTGATGAGTTCCACCGGCGTGGTGGCAATCTTCATCCCCGTGGTGCTCGGTGTCGCCGCGCGCCTGCGCATAGCCCCGGCACGACTGATGATGCCACTGGCGTTTGCCGGGCTGATCAGCGGCATGCTGACGCTGGTCGCTACACCGCCGAACCTGGTGGTGCATGCCGAACTGCGCCGTGCTGGGCTGGATGGTTTTGGCTTTTTCGATCTCACGCCCATCGGCCTGGCAGTGCTGGTGCTCGGCATCGGCTACATGTTGATCGCCCGACGCTGGCTGGTACGCAGCGAAGCAGGTGGCAATGCCGAGCCACCACGTCTGACCCTGGCCGACCTGGCCGAGCGCTATCGCCTCAGCGAGCGCGAGCGGCGCCTGCAGGTGCGCGCCGACTCGCCCCTGGCCAATCAGGTGCTCAACGAGCTGCAGTTGCGCCGTGATCATGGCATCAATGTCATCGCCATCGAACGCCGCCAGCGCCTACGCACCCTGCTGCTGATGGCCAGCGGCAATACCCTGCTGGAGCCGGGCGACGTACTGCTGGTGGATATCGCCAGCCCCACCATCGGTCTGCTCGGCAGCTACCAGGCGCTGGGGCTGGAACCCATGCCGCTGCCGCATTCGTATTTCAGCCTGCACGCCCATGAACTGGGCTTGGCCGAAGTGGCGCTGCCGCCGGAGTCGCAACTGCCGGGCAAGAGCATTCAGGAACTGGGCTTTCGTTCGCGGCACAAGCTCAACGTGGTTGGCCTGCGTCGTCAGGGACAAGCGCTGGAAGGCGTGCTGGTGGACGAGAAACTCAAGGCTTCAGACACCCTGCTGGTAGCCGGCGCCTGGCGTGATATACACCGCCTGCAGGGGCTGAGCCGCGATTTCCTGGTGCTCAGCCTGCCGGCGGAAGTGGCCGAGGTGGCACCTGCCGCACGCAAGGCGCCCTATGCATTGCTCAGCCTGGCGGTAATGGTGCTGCTGATGGTCAGCGGTCTGGTGCCCAACGTACAGGCCGCACTGATCGCCTGCCTGCTGATGGGCGCGTTTCGCTGCATCGACCTGGACAGCGCCTACCGCGCCATCCACTGGCCGACGCTGATCCTCATCGTCGGCATGCTGCCCTTCGCCCAGGCGCTGCAGCAGACCGGCGGCGTCGAGTTGGCCGTGCAGGGCTTGGTGGGCGGTCTGGGTGATGCGGGGCCACATCTGATCCTGGCCAGCCTGTTCGCCCTCACTGCGGTGATCGGCCTGTTTATCTCCAACACCGCCACGGCGGTGTTGATGGCGCCAGTGGCCATCGCCACCGCGCAGGCGCTGGATGTGTCTCCCCTGCCCTTCGCCATGACCGTGGCCCTGGCTGCCTCGGCCGCCTTCATGACACCGATCTCCTCGCCGGTGAACACTCTGGTGCTCGGCCCCGGCCAATACCGCTTCGGTGACTTCGTGCGCATCGGCGTGCCCTTCACCCTGTTGGTGATGATCGTCAGCGTGCTGCTGGTGCCGCTGATCTTTCCGCTGTAACGCGGGGGATCACCAAGCGTAGGAGTGAGCTCTGCTCGCGAAGCTTTTTGCCGCTAGCCTGGTTCGCTGAAGGCCAACGAATTCGCGAGCAGAGCTCGCTCCTACAAAGCCCGGCTCGACTATGGGAAAATCCCGCCCCCCGAATCGCCGAAGCTTGTGGTGCTTCACCATGTGAGAGTAGGTCATCGTCAAGCTCCTATACGAAACCCCAGATCGCGAAAGCGGTCTGGGGTTTCTTCTTTGCGGCGCGGAAAATACGCTCAGGCCATCACGTTGGGGTACCGGCCAAGGCGCGGTTATCGCGGGGCGCACGGCGCACCCTACGTAGCTTCGCGAGCAGAGCTCGCTCCTACAGGCTTGGGGCACGCACCAATAAAAGTGCCGCTCGGGTAGAATGCGCGAATTCTGCTGGGGACTTTCATGTCTGACTCGCCACCCGAACCGTCCTTGCCATCCTTGCCGATCGAGCAGTTGGTCGCCTGTCACGAGTGCGATCTGTTGATGCGCAAGCCGGTATTGCAGGATGGCGAGAGTGCCGAGTGCCCGCGTTGTGGTTATGAGTTGTTCAGCCACCGTCATCACGTGGTACGGCGTAGCCTGGCCCTGGTGCTGACGGCTCTGCTGCTCTATGTCCCGGCCAACTTCCTGCCGATCATGCAACTCAATCTACTGGGGCAGACCTCGCAGGACACCGTCTGGAGCGGCGTGATCGGGCTGTATGAAAGTGATATGCAGGGCATCGCCGTGGTGGTGTTTCTGTGCAGCATGGCGGTGCCACTGCTCAAGCTGCTGTGTCAGTTGCTGGTGCTGCTCAGTATTCGCACCGACTTTGGCCGTAGTTATGGACTGTGGCTCTACCGGATCTACCACCATATGCGTGAATGGGGAATGCTCGAGGTCTACCTGATGGGCATCCTGGTGGCGATGGTGAAACTGATGGACCTGGCTGACCTGAGCCTGGGCTTGGGATTGTTCTGCTTCATCGCGCTGTTGCTGGTACAAGTCTGGTTGGAGGTGACCATGTCGCCTCATCAGATTTGGGAAGCCTTGTCCGGGGAGAATATCCATGCGGGCGATTGAGGCTGGATTGCTGGTCTGTCACGAGTGTCATCAACTCAATCCAGCCGACGACTCGGCCAAGCACCAGTACTGCAGTCGCTGTGGTGGGCAGATTCATGCCCGTCGCCCCAACAGCCTGATCAGGACCTGGGCCTTGCTGCTGACGTCGGCGATTCTCTATATCCCGGCTAATCTGCTGCCGATCATGACGGTCAACAGCCTAGGCAAAGGCGAGCCCTCAACCATCATGGGTGGCGTTCTTGAGTTGATTCACTTCGGCATGCTACCGATCGCTGCGGTGGTGTTCATCGCCAGCATTCTGGTACCGACCTTCAAGTTGGTGGGCATTGCCCTGTTGTTGTATTCGGTGCAGCGCCATCAACCGATGTCTGCCAAGCAGCGGATCCTCATGTACCGCTTCATCGAGTGGATTGGCCGCTGGTCGATGCTCGATATATTCGTCATCGCCATTCTGGTGGCGATAGTGAATTTCGGCAGCCTGGCCAGTATCGAAGCTGGAGCAGGTGCCGCCGCCTTTGCCAGTGTGGTGATATTGACCATGCTGGCTGCACTGACTTTCGACCCCCGCCTTATCTGGGATAACACGGAAACCGATCATGACTGACCTTCCTCTGGCCAAGACGCGTCCTGCTTCAAACTGGTCGGCCATCTGGGTTCTGCCTCTTATCGCACTGCTGATCGGCGGCTGGCTGGCCTGGCGTGCTTACAGCGAGGCAGGTATTCAGGTCGAGTTGGTGTTCGCCAGCGGCGAGGGCATTCAGGCTGGCAAGACCGAGTTGATGTACAAGGGCATGGCGGTCGGCAAGGTAACGGCCATCAGCCTGGATTCATCGGATGACAAACGCGGCGTTCTTGCTCAGGTCGAGGTGAATAAGGAAATCGAGCAATTCCTGCGCGAAGGGACTCGTTTCTGGTTGGTCAAACCCAATGTCAGCCTGGCCGGTATCAGTGGCCTGGAGACGCTGGTCTCCGGTAACTACATTACCTTCAGCCCCGGTGAGGGCGAGTCGACGCGTAGCTTTACCGCCTTGGACCAGGAGCCGCCGATGGGCGACGATGTTCCGGGGCTGCATATCACGTTGAAAGCCGAGCGGCTGGGTTCGCTCGATCGGGACAGCCCGGTGTTCTATCGACAGATTCAGGTCGGCCGGGTCAAGAGTTACACCTTGGCTGAGGATCAGAGCACGGTAGAGGTGAAGGTGTTCATCGAGCCTGCTTACGCACATCTGGTGCGTAAACATACGCGCTTCTGGAATGCCAGCGGCATCAGTGTCGATGCCGATCTCTCCGGTTTCAAGCTGCGTAGCGAGTCATTGGCCAGCATCGTGGCCGGCGGTATCGCCTTCGCCACGCCCGAACATCGCAAGGACAGCCCGCCTACCGATCCTGCGCTGCCGTTCCGTCTTTATGAGGACTACGACGAGGCTCAGGCGGGTATCAAGATCGTCGTCAAGCTCAGCGACTTTGACGGTTTGCAGGAAGGCCGCACGCCAGTCATGTACAAGGGCATTCAGGTCGGTTCGCTGAAAACTATGAAAGTCGACCGCGATCTCAATAGCGCCACGGCCGAGCTGACGATCAATCCATTAGCCGAAGAGTACCTGGTGGAAGGCTCGGATTTCTGGGTGGTCAAACCCTCCATCTCGCTGGCCGGTATCACTGGCCTCGAGGCGCTGGTCAAGGGTAACTACATTGCTGTGCGGCCGGGAGAGAAGGGTAATCCGCCGGCACGCAACTTTGTCGCGCGGAGCAAGGCTCCACCGTTAGACCTGGGTGCGCCAGGACTTCATCTGGTGCTGTTCACCGATCAACTCGGCTCCATCGAAGTTGGCAGTCCGGTGCTATATCGGCAGATCAAGGTGGGCTCGGTACAGAGTTATCAACTGTCGCGCGATAACCGTCAGGTGGTGCTGGGCGTGCATATCGAGCCGGACTACGTGCATCTGGTGAACACCTCGACGCGCTTCTGGAATGCCAGCGGTATCACCCTCAAGGGCGGCCTGTCCGGCGTCGAGGTCAAGAGCGAGTCGTTGCAGACTCTCCTGGCGGGCGGCATCGCTTTCGAGACGCCAGACCTGCAGGCGGCGAGGTCGGATCGCCAAGTGCAGCGCTTCGCTTTACATGCTGATCGCGACAGTGCCTTGCAGTTGGGCCAGCAGATCACCATACGCGTGGCCGATGGCGATGGCCTGCAACCGGGCACACTGCTGCGCTACAAGGGGCTGGAGGTAGGCAAGGTCGAGAACCTTAGCCTGACCGATGACCTGCAGGCGGTGATTCTCAATGTGCGTATCACTCAGGCGGCGGAGCAGATCGCCCGTGAAGGGACGCAGTTCTGGGTGGTGAAGCCGGAGCTGAGCCTGACTCGTACCGCGAACCTCGGCACGCTGGTCAGCGGTCAGTATCTGGAGGTGCAGTTGCCGGCGCAGAAAGGCGCCCGCCGTACCGAGTTCACCGCCCTGACCAGTCCGTCGAACCAGGCTGTGCGCGAGGAAGGCTTGCGCTTGGTGCTGAGCGCGCCACGGCGGGGGTCGATCAAGCCGGGGGTGATCGTCAGCTACCGCGAGGTGCCGGTGGGCAAGGTGGTGGATTTCGAGTTGGGACCGACCTCGGATCGTGTTTTGATTCATGTGTTGATCGAGCCACGCTATGCGCCGCTGGTGCGTTCGGGCAGCCGCTTCTGGAATGCCAGTGGTATCGGTGTCGATGCTGGCCTGTTCAAGGGGCTGAAGGTGCGCACCGAGTCGCTGGAGGCATTGATCGAGGGCGGTATCGCTTTCGCCACGCCGAACAATCCGGAGATGGGCGGCCCGGCATTGCCGGGGCAGACGTTTGCACTGTTCGACGAGCCGCAGGAAGCCTGGATGCAGTGGGCGCCGAAGATCGTGCTGGAGCAATAAGACAATCATAGGAATGTAAGGGGCCGCAGTGAGCGGCCCCTTTCATTTTTGCGGCTATAAAAGTTCGTGACTGAAGCGGAATGCCACCCAGCCGCTCCTACACGTGCGTGAGTCGTAGGAGCGGCTTCAGCCGCGATGCTTTCAGGCCGGTTCGGCGGCTTCCTCCTGTTGAGGCGCCTGCGTCTTGACACTTTCTCGGGGCTTAATGAACTTCCAGTCCGCTTCGTCGATATAGATGCCGTTGGGCCCGCTGCCGCCTTCCAGGTCGATGGCCACGTGGGCCGAGACCTGCGGCTTGACCGAGGCGAGGATCGGCACGAAGCCCAGTTGCAGGCTGGTTTCGATCAGCGCCTGCTGGTTGCGTTCGTCGATGTCCGCTGCCTCGTCGAGGTAGTAGGGCAGGCGCACGCGCCCGGCCTGCTCGCGATCCATCAGGTGCAGCAGCAGGTACATATTGGTCAGCGCTTTGATTGTCATGGTGGTGCCGTTGGAAGCGGCGCCATCGATGTCCGTGTGAATAACCGGCTGGCCGTGCACCTTGGTGATCTCGAAGGCCAGTTCGAACAGATCCTTCAGGCCCAGCTGGTTGCCGTTGGCCGCGACCAGGCGCGACAGGTAATCCTTGGCTTCCTCGTTCTTGGCGTCCTGCTCGGCCGACTGCGACAGGTCGAACACCGACAGGGTTTCGCCTTCCTCGTACTGGCCGGCGCTGTGGATGATCTGATCGATATGGCGCAGGGCTTCCTTGTTCGGCGTCAGGACGATGCGGAAACTTTGCAGGTTGGAGACCTGGCGCTTGTTGATCTCGCGGTTGAACAGCGCCAGTTGGTGTTCCAGGTTGTCGTAGTCGCTGCGGATATTGCGCAGGGTGCGGGCGATATCGGTGACCGCCGCGCGGCGCGCCTTGGCCAGGGTCAGCGCCTCGTCCTGGCGGTGGGCGTAGGCGTTGACCAGCAGTTGCAGGCGACGCTCGACATCATCCTCGCTGTCGAACTTGGCCACGCCTTTCAGGCGCACCTGGGCGTACAGCGCCTCGATCTGGCCGTCGATGCGCTGCAGTGCCTGCCAGGTGTCCTGATAGTCGTTGAGCAGCGGCAGCAGGTTGTCCAGCGAGTCGTCCACCGGCTCCATGAACGGCGTGCCGAAGGGCAGATCGGCCGGCAGTAGCTGGCGACGACGCAGGGCGTCTTCCAGGGTGCGTTCCTTGGCTTCCAGATCGGCCAGTTGACGGCCAACCAGTTGCAGCTTGGCGGACAGTTGCTGCACGCGCTCGGCGAAGGCATCGCTGGCACGCTTGAGTTCGTCCTGCGCGCCTTCCAGCTCGGCCAGGCGCTCCAGCTTCTGCGGCTCTTCGGCAGTCAGGGTCTGGCTCTTGCGGAAGTCTTCCAGGGCCTTCTGCGCGTCCAGCACGGCCTGGTACAGCGTCTCAGCCTGGGCCTTGCTGGCGGCGCGGTCGGCGGCCACCGACTGCTGGGTCTTGAGCTGCTTGAGCTCGCGCTCCAGGCGATCCTTTTGGTCGCGCAGGGCAGCGCGGTCGGCCAGGGCCTGCAGGGCGGGTGGCTCGATATGGCTGAGGTCGATGGACAGGCCCGGCACGGCGAAGGTATCGCCCTTGAAGCGATCCAGCACTGCTTCGACGGCCTTGACCCAGTCGTCACCGTCGGCCTGGATGCCTTTCTCACCCAGTGGCAGGCTGAACAGCTGGCCGTTGAACAGGCGCATCAGGCGATCGACATCGGCCTGGCTGAATTCCTCGCGCAGGCGCGAGTAGCTGTTGTTGTCGGCGTGATCGAGTTGCTGCTTGACCGACTTGAGGCGTTTTTCCAGGTCGCGCAGGCGCTCGTCGAGGTCTTCGCTGGAGAACTGCCGCGACTGCGCCAGTGCGCCGGCCAGTTCGTCGTGGGCGTCCTTGGCGGCGAGCAGTTGCTCTTCCAGCACCTTGGCGTTGTCCACCAGGGCGAAGCGGTTTTTCAGCACCGCAAGCTCGCCGAGCCAGCGCTGGATCTCGCTGATCTCACGCTCCAGGCGCATCAGCTCACTGGTGCCGCCACGCTGCTCGTTCTGCAGGCCGTCCTGCTCGCTGCGGTAATGCTCGGCCTGGATCACCAGCTCTTCCTTGCGCGCATCGGTATAGTCGTGCCAGGTGCCCAGCAGGTTGTCGAGCAGCGGCGAGAGGCGGTGCAGCTTGCCGCGCAGCACTTCGCGCTGGGCCACGCCCGAGGCCAGCGCTTCGATCAACGGGCCGGCGGTGACCAGGGCCTGGTAGTCCTGCTCCATGCGGCGCACGTCGCGGAAGGCTTCCTCGGTGGCGGCGATGTAGTCGACGCTGCCGGAGCGCAGGCTGTGCTCGAAGGCATCGAGGAACAGCTGCTTGAGTTTGGCGGCGGTGATCTCGCGCATGTGCAGCAGGTTGATGAACAGGGCGCGGAAGGTCTTCAGGCTCTGCTCGCTGGTCGAACGCAGCGGAATCAGGGTCAGATCCAGCGGGATGCTGGTGTGACCGCCGACCAGCAGGCGACGCAGTTCGTCGGGCTTCAGTTCGTAGGCGGTGATGCCGGCCTGGCCGAGGTTCTTGAACAGCTCACGCTGACGCAGGCAGGTGCCGTTCTGCTGATAGTGCTCCAGATCCAGCTCACCGGCGTAGGCAAAGAATTGGTGGCCGAAGCCACCTCCAGGACCGCGACCGGCCACGCCGATCACGTGCGGGCCATGAGGCAGGGCGACTTCGACGAGGATGTAGCTAGTGTCTGATGCGAAGTAGAACTTGCGCGAGGCTTCCAGGCTGTACTTGCCGAAGCTCATGTCCGACATGCGCGCCAGGATGGGGAACTGTAGGGCGTTGATCGAGGCGGATTTACCCAGGTTGTTGGCGCCGTAGACCGACAGCGGGTTTTCCAGCGGGAACAGGCCGAGGCTGTAGCCGGCGGTATTCAGCAGGGCGAAGCGGCGGATGCCGTAGCGTTCCTGGCTCATGCGTCCATCTCCTGTGCGGCGCGTTCTTCGCCCATGGCGCGGGCCAGGGCGTCTTCCTCGGATTCTTCGACGTCCACGGCTTCGGCCGGATCGGCATCGCCGTCATCGTCCAGCAGCACCGGAGCCGGCAGTGGCAGGTCGCTGCTGTGCAGGCTGGCCGCCAGGTCGCGGTCGTGCTGCACCGACAGGCAGACGTCGAGGAAACGATGCATCGGCGGCAGGAAGCGGTACACGCCGTTGCTGTCCTCGGCGAAGCCGAGCTGGATGAGGCGGCGGATGATCTTGTCTTCCAGCTCCTCGAAGGTGGTGACTTCGGCCTGCAGGAACAGGTCGCGGTACTTCTCCAGCAGCGCCGGCAGCTCGTCACGGCCGATGCTGCCGCCGTCGAGTACGGAGAGCGGGTCGCGGCCCTGGTCGGCCAGGTGCTCGACGAGGATGAAGGTGAACAGCGCCAGGCGTTGAGCGGTCTTGTTCACCTGCGGGGCGACCTGCTCGGGCACGAAATAGTAGAAACCGCGCGGGTCGCACACCAGCTCGAAGCCGAGGGCGCGGAACAGCGCACGATACTGATCCTGCATGCTGGACAGCTGGGCGTAGCACTCCGGCTCGCTGCGCGAGATGTGGTAGCCCTTGAACAGGTCGCGGAACGCGGCCGCGAGCTGGGTCATTTCTTTCAGATCGATGTTCATACGCAAGTCATCTGACGAATGTGGGAGCGAGCTCTGCTCGCGAAGCGTCCCGTAGTCGTTCGCGAGCAGAGCTCGCTCCTACAGGCTCGATCAAGGCAATCAACAAGGTGGAGCAAAGAAGGCGTTGGCTGCGCGCCCTGGTCCACCCTAGGTAAAAATCAGGCACTGGGGCGGCCCACCAACGCATAGGAGCTGATGCTGATTTCGTGCTCGCGGGTCAGGTAGGTCTGACGTTCCAGGCGGTCGCGCTGGAAGCGGCCTTCACGCGACAGGCGCGAGAACCAGTAGAGCAACTCGTCGGTGGCGCCTTCCGGTTCCTGCTCCAGCAGCCAGGTCATCAGGTCCGGCAGTGGCAGGGCCTGTTCGCAGCGTTCGATCATTTCCCGCGCGGTTTTCGGCGCCTTGGGCGCGCCGCCCTTGCGGCTGCCGCTGGCCTTGGGGAAATGCGCCGGCTTGGCTTCGAAGCGTGCCAGGGCGTAGACGTAGGCCTCGACCTGGCTGGCCGAACCGAGGAAGTTGCTCTGCGGCCGGGTGAACAAGGGCATCGCCGCTTGCGGCACGGCGTCGATGCCCTTCTTGCGGATCACCGACAGCGCCAGCGCGGCGCCACGGGTCACGGCGTTGTGCCGACGCGCTTCTTCGCGCAGCGGCAGCAGCAGTTCGCGGGCCTTGCGCAGGGTGAGCTGGGCGGTGGTCTGCATTTCCAAGATGCGCGCATGGGTGCGCAGCAGCAGGTCGTCGTCGACCAATTGGCCGAGGCGCTGCTGATCGCCGAGCAGGCGCAGCAGCACCTGTTCGACGCGGCGCACGCCCTGCTCAAAGGCACCATCGGCGGCGACCAGTTGGATCATCGGCTCGACGTATTCGTCCCAGGTGGCCAGCACCTCGGCGTAGCGTTGGCGCAGGGGAATCTGCCGATCCGAGGTCTTGGCCCGGTCGGCCACGCTGACCAGTGCCTGTTCGTCGTTGGCCAACTTCTTCAGTACGTCGCGCACGCGCATATCGAGCAGGCGCAACTGCCGCGCGAGGTCGTTGGCATCGCGCACCTCGAAGGCATCCTGGATATAGCCGGCCAGGCGCTCCAAGTGGCGCAGGTAGGCTTCGATCTCCAGGCACAGGCCGAGGCGGTGTTCACGGCGCAGGTAGGCGAGAAAATCATGGATTTGCGCGTTGAGCTCGAAGCGGTTCGGGCTCTTGGCCACCGGCACCAGGATGTCCAGACGAATCCAGGTGTCGAGCAGGGCAGTGGTGTCGCTGGGCGTGGTGTCGGGCAACTGGGTGGCGAGCTGGTTGCGCAGCTCGACCAGGCTCAGGGTGCCGGCGTCGAAACGCTCGCAGAGCGGTTCGAGCAACGTCCAGTGTTCGGCGAGGGCGCGCAAAACGCGCTTGGGATCGATCATCGAGGCGCCGGGTCCAGGCAAGTGAAAAGGGGAGGATTGTACTGCAAGCGCGATGCCTATTTTGAGTCCCAATCGATCAGAGGCATGGAGCAGCGATGCCGGGGACAAGCTTGTCGCGACGTGACGTCATCGGGCTGTAATCAGGCTTTCATAGCCTGTCAGCCTAGGCAGGCCGAATAATGGTCATCGCCTGTTGTACAAAAAATCTCCAATGCCCTTTCGATATGCGCCGGTTATCGGCACAATTCGCGTCCACTTTTTTCCGGGGGGGCTGAATGTCCTCCTTTGGCCGACCTTGCTGGGGCGACGAGATGATCCAGACGCCGTACTACCTCATCGACAAACAGAAGCTTCTGGTCAACCTGGAGAAGATCGCCTACGTGCGCGAGAACTCCGGTGCCAAGGCGCTGCTGGCGCTGAAATGCTTCGCCACCTGGTCGGTGTTCGACCTGATGCAGCAATACATGGACGGCACCACGTCGTCGTCGCTGTATGAGCTGAAGCTGGGCCGCCAGAAGTTCGCTGGCGAAACCCACGCCTACAGCGTGGCCTGGGCCGACGACGAGATCGAAGAGATGGTCGCCAACTGCGACAAGATCATCTTCAACTCCATCGGCCAGCTCGAACGCTTCGCCGAGCGGACCCAGGGCACCATCCGTGGCCTGCGCGTCAACCCGCAGGTGAGCAGCTCAGATTACCTGCTGGCCGACCCGGCGCGCCCGTTCAGCCGCCTGGGCGAGTGGGATCCGGCGAAGATCGAACAGGTCATGGGGCAGATTTCCGGCTTCATGTTCCACAACAACTGCGAGAACGGCAGCTTCGAGCTGTTCGACAAGATGCTCACCACCATCGAGGAGCGCTTCGGTCATCTGATCGCCCAGGTCGAGTGGGTCAGCCTTGGCGGTGGTATCCACTTCACTGGCGAGGGCTATCCGATCGATGCCTTCTGCGCGCGCCTTAAAGCCTTCTCCGAAAAATACGGCGTGCAGGTGTATCTGGAGCCGGGCGAAGCAGCAATCACCCTGAGCGCCTCGCTGGAAGTGACCGTGCTCGACACCCTGTACAACGGCAAGCACCTGGCGGTGGTCGACAGCTCCATCGAAGCGCACATGCTTGATCTCTTGATCTACCGCCTCAACGCCAAGATGGCGCCGAATGACGGCGAACACACCTACATGGTCTGCGGCAAGAGCTGCCTGGCCGGGGATATCTTCGGCGAATACCAGTTCGATAAGCCGCTGCAGATTGGTGACCGCCTGTCGTTCATCGACGCTGCCGGTTACACCATGGTCAAGAAGAACTGGTTCAACGGTCTGAAGATGCCGTCCATCGTGGTCAAGCAACTCGATGGTAGTGTCGAGGTGGTTCGCCAGTTCGAGTTCGACGACTATCTGTCCAGCCTGTCGTGATATCCCGTAGGGTGGATGACGCTTTTTTCATCCGCCATGGCGAAGGTATTCGGTGGACGGGGGAAGCGTCGTCCACCCAGCGATTTCCAGCGTAATCATTGTCCAAAACGCAGTACCCAGGAGGTGAAACAATTGAAGAAGAATGTTCTGATCATTGGAGCAGGAGGTGTTGCCAAGGTGGTGGCCCATAAGTGCGCGCAACACAATGACGAGTTAGGTCGCATTGCAATTGCGTCGCGCAACATCTCCAAATGCCAGGCCATCATCGACAGCGTGCAGGCAAAGGGCGGCCTCAAGCAGCCCGGCGAGATCAAGGCCTATGCGCTGAACGCCCTGGACGTGGAAGCGACCAAGGCACTGATCCGCGAAACCGAATCGCAGATCGTCATTAACGTCGGTTCGGCGTTCCTCAACATGTCCGTGCTGCGTGCCTGTATCGACACCGGCGTCGCCTATCTGGACACCGCCATCCACGAAGATCCGAGCAAGATCTGTGAAACCCCGCCGTGGTACGGCAACTACGAGTGGAAGCACCTGGCCGAATGCCAGGACAAGGGCGTGACCGCCATCCTCGGCGTCGGCTTCGACCCGGGCGTAGTCAACTCCTATGCCGCTCTGGCGCAACAACAGTACTTCGACAAGATCGAGTCGATCGACATCCTCGACGTCAACGCCGGTTCGCACGGCAAGTACTTCGCCACCAATTTCGACCCGGAAATCAATTTCCGCGAATTCACCGGCACGGTCTACAGCTGGCAGAACAGCCAGTGGGTGAGTAACCGCATGTTCGAAGTCAAACGCACCGACGATCTGCCGGTGGTGGGCGAACAGAACCTGTACCTGACCGGCCATGACGAGGTGCACTCGCTGTCCAAGCACCTCGACGTACCGAACGTCCGCTTCTGGATGAGCTTCGGTGACCACTACATCAACGTGTTCACCGTGCTGAAGAACCTCGGCCTGCTCTCCGAGCAGCCGGTCAAGACCGCCGAAGGCCTCGAAGTGGTGCCGCTCAAGGTGGTCAAGGCCGTGCTGCCCGATCCCGCCTCGCTGGCGCCGGGCTACACCGGCAAGACCTGCATTGGCGACCTGGTCAAGGGGATCAAGGATGGTCAGCCGCGCGAGCTGTTCATCTACAACGTGGCCGACCACGAAGACGCCTTCGCCGAGACCGACAGCCAGGGTATTTCCTACACCGCCGGTGTGCCGCCGGTCGCCGCTGCGCTGCTGGTCGCGCGTGGTGAGTGGGATGCCAAGCGTATGGTCAACGTCGAGGAGCTGCCGGCCGAGCCGTTCCTCAAGCTGCTGGACGTAATGGGCCTGCCTACCCGCATCAAGGACGAGCATGGCGACCGTCCCTGGGATCAGTAAGCCCAGGTGAACCCCAGAAGCCCCGCTGCGCAAGCTGCGGGGTTTTTGTTTTTGGGACACTTTGTTTGCCCACAATCCCGTTGTGGCGCTTCCCGCTCCGACCATTTCACGCGACAATCCGCCCCTGTTGAAAAACCTCTCTCTGGAGCGCCTGTGATTCCCGAACAGCGCCGTCGCGCCTACCTCGACGCCATGCAGGTGGCCACCTGGCTGCCGCGTACCGAACTGCCCTTCGCGGCAGCGTCGCGTCTGGAACTGCTTGAGTCGCAACAGGAGGAAGCGTTCGAGCCTGTGCCAGAGCCTGTTGCCGTCACTCCGGCTGTCGTGCGTGAAGCGCCGGTCGAGCGGCCGAAGATCGAAATCCCGCGACCGGGCGCACAGCCCCGTCAGGCGGCTGTCGAGCCGGTGGCGGAACCGGAGCAGGTCGAGGAAAAGCCGGCTCGTGTCAGCGTCCCGCCGCCGCGTTTTTCCCTGCAGTTGCTGCGGGCCGGCGATTGCGCCTTACTGGTGGAGCTGCCCACCGGCCAGCCTTTCCAGAGCCGCGACCCGGCCTACATCCTGCTCAAGGATTTGCTGCGCGCCGCCGGCCTGCCGGACAGCCCGCAACTGCTCGGCGAGCCGGTGCGCTGGCCGCTACTGGTGCGCGGCAATATGGATCAAGGCCCGCAAGCGGCGTTGGAATTCGTGCAGAGCTTCGTGGCTGCGCGTCTGGAAGAGCAGCCGAGCGCCTGCCTGTGGCTGGTTGGCCTGCCGGCTATTCGTTTCGCTGGTGAGGGTGACGAGCACAGCTACAATCGCGAGTTGCAGGTCGAGGGGCTGGGTACCTGCTGGGCCTTGCCGGGCCTGGAGCTGCTGATGGAAGAGCCAACGCGCAAGCGTGAGCTGTGGCAGGCCATGCGGCGTGTTCGTCAGCGCTGGCTAGCGCCCGCACATTCCTGAGAACCCCCGTCTTTACGCCCGAGTTTTCCTTAATGAGCGATGCGATTTCCTTCCGCCCGATGACCGAGGCGGATCTCGATGCCGTGCTGAAGATCGAATACGCCGCCTTCAGTCATCCGTGGACGCGCGGTATCTTCACCGACAGCCTCAAGTCCTATAACTGCTGGCTGATGTTCGAAGGTAATCAGCAGGTCGGTCATGGCGTGATCAACCTGATCCTCGACGAAGCACACCTGCTCAATATCACCGTCAAGCCGGAAAGCCAGGGCCGCGGTCTTGGCTTGCGCCTGCTCGAACACCTGATGAAAGAGGCTTACGAGTTGGGTGGACGTGAATGCTTCCTTGAAGTGCGCGCCAGCAACCAGAGCGCCTACCGCCTTTACGAGCGCTTTGGCTTCAATGAAGTCGGTCGGCGTCGCGATTACTACCCGGCAGTCGGCGGGCGTGAAGATGCGCTGGTGATGGCCTGCACGCTGGTTGATTGAGGTCTGGCTGCATTGGGCTTAGAACCGTTCGCGGCAGCAATCGGCGGACTGTTCGCTTGCGCTCCTGAGTCCTCCCTACGGTGTGGCACTGCCAGTCCAGTCACCCTGGATGCCCATCCACCCGCGCTCGACACAGCATCGGCGCGTAATGCCAGGCGAACAGGGCGAAGGCGGCGCCCCAGCAGAGCGCCGCCAGCCATAGCCAGCTGCCACCTGCCGAGACCCGAATCAGCGCGCCCAGATTGAGCAGGCCAAAGGCCCAGGCCATGCTGTGCGGTGGCTGCAGCGCGCGGCCGGTGTGACCGAGGCTGACCCGCGCCATCATCGCCAGGATCAGCCCGCCCATCGCGCCCACCGCCAGCGCATGGCTGGCCAGGCTGGGGTATGCCAACCAGCCCAGGTGCCAGGCGGCCATGCCGAGGCTGGCGACCAGTAGCCAGGCGTAGCCCAGGTGTAGCGACCACAGCAGCGGCACGCCCCAGATGCCGCGCATATGCCAGCGCCACAGGCGCAGGCCGTGCAGCACGCTCAGCAGGATGAACAGCACGGCCAACCAGGGACTCGCCTGCAGGTTATGCCCGCTGGCGAACAGCGCAGCGACCAGCACGCCGCAGGCCAGTAGTAGACGATCCTGCCAGGGATAGGCGGCAAAGGCCTCGACCCGATCCAGGCCGCGCTGGGTGAAGAAGGGAATCACCCGACCACCGATCAGGCTCAGCATGACTGCAATCAGCCACAGTGCGGCCAGTGCGCCACGGCGTTGCAGGCCATCGTCGCCCAGCACCAGACCGGCGAGCGTGACGGACTGGCACAGCGCGAGCAGGCTCAGCACCAGCAGGATCGGGTAGTTGTTGCGTTGCCGGGCGGTGATCAGCTGGCGTGCCATCTGAGCAATGAACAGGCCGATGAAGGCCAGTTGCAGTGCGATCAGCAGTGCCAGTGGCACGGGGAAGAACCACACCAGGCGCGCGGCCAACCACAGCCCGAACAGTGCGATCAGGGGGCGGCCGCTGAGACCCGGACTGCCTGTCCAGGTCTGCACGGCAGTGAGCAGGAAGCCGGCGATGATCGCCAGGCCGAAACCAAAGGGCATTTCGTGGCGATGCCAGGCCAGCATGCCACCGGGCACCGCCGGGTTAGTCAGCCCGTGCAGCGCTGCCGCCCAGAGGGCGACGGCGAGCAGGGCGAACAGGGCGCCGGCGACAAAGAACGGGCGAAAGCCTAGGCGCCAAAATGGCGCGATGGCCAGTGCCTGCTTGCGATCAAGCAATTGCATGTGCGCACGTCTCGTCTTTCAGGCGTTGCTGCGCGACCAGGCGCAGCACATAACCGATCTTCAAGATGCTGGGACCGAGTAGTGTCAGGCTGTGCGCCAGCACCAGCGTCGGCACGTTCAGGTGCTTCTCCAGGCCATAGGCTGCCACCAGCCCCACCAGCAGCAGGATCAGGCCGGCCCAGAGCAACTGGCTGGACAAGTGCAGAATCTGCAGCGGTGGAAGATTCAGTGGGTACATGGTTCACCTCCTCATCGTTTAGCTATCCAGCGCCGAGGCCGGGCCGAAGAACTCATAGCGGCTCTGCTCGGCGGGAACGCCCAGCGCCTGTAGATGACGCTTGACCTGCGCCATGAAGGGCTTCGGGCCGAGGAAGTAGGCGTCCAGATCGCGCTCGGCCGGCAGCCATTGCTCCAGCAGCTCGCGGCTGAGAAACCCCTCGGCGTCGGCCTGGTCACCCGCGCGCGGCTCGCTGTAGCACACGTAATGGCGGATCTGCGGATGCTCGGCGGCATGGGCGTCGACCCAGTCGCGGAAGGCATGCACCTCGGCATTGCGCGCGCAGTGGATGAAATGAATCGGCCGGCCCGAGTGCCGCGCGGCATCGAGCATGGCCAGTGCCGGTGTGATGCCGACGCCAGCGCTGATCAAGGCCAGCGGCTTGTCCGACTCGCTCAGGGTGAACTCGCCTGCTGGCGGGAACAGCTCCAGCACATCGCCAACCTGAACCTTGTCATGCAGGTGGTTGGACACACGGCCGCCTGGCTCGCGCTTGACGCTGATGCGGTACTCACGGCCGTTGGCCAGGGCCGACAGCGAGTAGTTGCGGCGTACCTCTTCACCGTCCAGCTGCAGGCGCATACCGATGTACTGGCCGGGCTGATGATCGAGCAACGCGCCGCCATCGACCGGAACCAGGTGGAAAGAGGTGATCTCGGCGCTCTCGATGACCTTGCGTGCTACGCGGAACTCCCGCGCGCCACGCCAGCCGCCGGGCGCCGCGGCATTTTGCGCGTACTGGCTCTCTTCCGCATTGATGAGAATGTCGGCCAGTTGCTGGTAGGCCACGGCCCAGGCATCGATCACCACGTCGGTGGCGATCTCGGCACCCAGCACCTCGCGAATCGCGCGTAGCAGGCAGCCGCCGACGATGGGGTAGTGCTCGGGCAGGATCTGCAGCGACACGTGCTTGTTGACGATCTGCGCCGCCAGCGGGCCGAGGGCTTCGAGGCGGTCGATATGGCGCGCGTACATCAATACGCCGTTAGCCAGGGCGCGCGGCTGGTCACCGCTGGCCTGGTGCGCCTGGTTGAACAGCGGGCGCACCTCGGGGTACTCACTGAGCATCATCCGGTAGAAATGGGTGGTGAGCGCTTCGCCGCCGCTTTCCAGCAGTGGCACGGTGGCTTTGATCAGGTCACGTTGAGCGTTGGTCGGCATGGGAATCTCCGCAAGGCAAATAAAGACGCCGGTGTGGCTCGTATGGCCAGTTGTGGCGTGCTAGCGTTAGCGGTAGATACCTATCAGTAAGCGTGCCAGATAAATAATCCTTAAATATCAGTGGCTTGCTTTTATTGTTGTTTTAATGACTCGCTCTATGTGCGGGTCATAAAGACTTTGAGTAGTCGAAATGACCGCTAATCCTCTGCTGGAAACTCTTATTCCCCTGGTCGCCGATCTGTCTCGCGAGCTGGACGATGGCGAGCGTTATCGCCGACTGCTCGCGGCCTTGCGCCAGTTGTTCCCTTGCGATGCCGTGGCGCTACTGCGGCTCGACGGCGAAATTCTGGTGCCCTTGGCGGTCGAGGGGCTAAGCCCCGATACCCTGGGACGACGTTTCAAGGTCAGCGAGCATCCGCGCCTGGCTGCGTTGCTGGAGCACGCCGGGCCGACCCGTTTCGCTGCCGACTGTGGCTTGCCTGACCCCTACGACGGACTGGTAGAGGGGTTGCATGGCCACCTGGAAGTGCACGATTGCCTCGGTTGCCCGCTGTACTTGGACGAACAGCTCTGGGGGCTGCTGACCCTGGATTCGCTCGATCCAGCGAGCTTCGGGCGGCTCGATCTGGACAGCCTCGACGCCTTTGCCAGCTTGGCTGCGGCCACGGTCAAGGTCAGCCAGCGGATCAGCGGCCTGGCACAGCGGGTCGAGGCTGAGCGCCAGCTCACCGAGCTGTACAAGCAGGCGCGTCAGCAGCCGCGCGAGATGGTGGGGCAGAGCACGGCGCTGCGCAAGCTGCAGGACGAAATCCGCCTGGTCGGCGATAGCCCGCTGACCGTGCTGATCACAGGGGAAACCGGCGTCGGCAAGGAGCTGGTGGCCGAAGCCATCCACGCCGCCTCGCCGCGTGCGCCGCGGCCGCTGGTCAGCATCAACTGCGCGGCATTGCCCGATGCGTTGGTGGAGAGCGAACTGTTCGGCCATGTACGCGGCGCCTTCTCTGGCGCGATGAGCGAGCGCAGCGGCAAGTTCGAGCTGGCCGATGGTGGCAGCCTGTTCCTCGACGAGGTGGGCGAGTTGCCGCTGGCGATCCAGGCCAAGTTGCTGCGCGTGCTGCAAAGCGGCCAGTTGCAACGGGTTGGCTCGGATCGCGAGCATCGCGTCGATGTGCGAGTGATCGCCGCCACCAACCGCGATCTGGCGGCGGAAGTGCGCGCCGGACGGTTTCGCGCCGACCTCTATCACCGCCTGAGTGTCTATCCGTTGCCAGTGCCGCCGTTGCGTGAGCGCGGCCGCGATGTGCTGTTGCTGGCCGGTTACTTCCTTGAAGAGAACCGCGCCCGGCTCGGGCTGCGCAGCCTGCGCCTGAGTGCCGAGGCGCAGAAGGCGCTGCTGGGCCACGACTGGCCGGGCAACGTGCGTGAGCTGGAGCACTTGATCGGCCGCGCGGCGATCAAGGCGCTGGCGCGCCATGGCGAGCGACCACGCATTCTCAGTCTGGATGTGCAGGATCTGGACTTGCCGAGTAGTGAGACGAGCGCCGCCGTCGAGGCGGTGTTGGCGCCCGGCGAGCCGGTGCAGGAAGGCGTGGAGCTGCGCACGGCGGTGGATGCTTTCCAGCGCCAGTTGATCGAGCAGTGCCTGGCGCGCCATCAGGGCAAGTGGGCCGATGCCGCACGGGAGTTGGGGGTGGATCGCGCCAACCTCAGCCGCTTGGCCAGGCGGCTGGGCATTCGGTAGGGTGCGCTGTGCGCACCGGGTCTGTCAGCGTTGGCTGGCGGTGCGCACGGCGCACCCTACGGAGCCTGGAACACCAGCGCCTTCAGGCCGCTCTCGGGCGAGATGTCGGGAAACTCCGGCGGGTTGTCCAGGCGCTCGACGAAGCGCAATTGCGGCGCTTCGGCGGCCATGCCGTCGATGATGAAATCTGGGCCGATATCCGGGTCATTGACGCAGGCCAGCACGGTGCCGTGCTCGGTCAGCAGCTCAGGCAGGCGCCGGAGAATCTTGGCGTAATCCTGGGTGAGGGCGAAGCTGCCTTTCTGGAAGCTTGGCGGGTCGATGATCACCAGGTCGTACGGGCCGCTTTTGCGCACCTTGCCCCAGGACTTGAACAGCTCGTGACCGAGAAACTCCACTCGGGAGAGGTCGTGCCCGTTCAGGCGATGGTTGTCGCGCCCGCGCGACAGGGCCGCACGGGCCATATCCAGATTGACCACATGCGCAGCACCGCCAGCGATGGCGGCCACGGAGAAGCCGCAGGTGTAGGCGAACAGGTTGAGTACGCGTTTACCGGCGGCCCGCTCGCGCACCCACTGGCGGCCCAGGCGCATATCGAGAAACAGCCCGCTGTTTTGCTTGCTGCCCAGATCCAGCAGGTAGTGCAGGCCATCCTCGATGATCGGCCATTGCGCCTGCGGCTCACCGGCTAGCCATTCGCTCTCGCTGCCCTGTACGTAGCGGTGCTGCAGCAGCAGGCCGCGTGCGCCGCTGGCATGCCATTGCGGCGTTTCCAGCAGTTCCATAAGCAGCGGTCGCAGTGCCGGCGACGGCTCGCGAAACAGCATCACCAGCACAACGCCGGACAGCCAGTCGACGGTGATCTGCTCCAGCCCCGGCCAGCAGCGACCACGGCCATGGAATAGGCGACGGGTCTCGTTGCCGGGGTGGTTGTCCAGCGCCTGTAGCAGGTGCTCGCGCAGGGTGGCGAGGGCGGTATCAGTCATCGCGGGTCAGCACTTCCAGCAGCTCGATTTCGAAGGTCAGGTCGGAGTTGGGCGGAATCGCGCCCATGCTGCGCTCGCCATAACCCAGATGCGCCGGCACCTGCAGCTTGCGTTTGCCGCCGACCTGCATGCCCATCAGGCCCTGATCCCAGCCCTTGATTACCCGGCCAGTGCCGATCACGCACTGGAACGGTTTGCCGCGCGAATAGGACGAGTCGAACTCGCTGCCGTCAGCCAGCCAGCCGCGATATTGGGTGGTGATCAGGGCGCCCTTGACCACGGCCTTGCCGTCGCCCAGTTGCAGGTCTTCGATGATCAGTTGGTCAGTCATGTCAGGTTTCCTTGCGGTGACGGTTTTGGCTGGCTTGCACGGAGCGTTCGGCGGGCACGCGCAGTTGAACCAGCAGGTAGTCGGCGAACGCCGGGTCATAGTTCTGCAGGGCGATGGCGCCGGCCATGCAGCTCAACCAGCTTTCGGCCAGCGTCTGGTCGATTGGCCACTGCGCATGAAAGGCCGGGATGCTGATGCTGCCGTATTTCTCGGCAAACAGCCGTGGCCCGCCAAGCCAGCCACTGAGGAAGCACGCCAGCTTGTCGCGCGAGGCGCTCAGGTCGGCTGTGTGCAGTGCGCGCAGGGCGGCGGCTTCGGGACGTTCGTCCATCAGCCGGTAGAAATCATCGACCAGGCGGCGTAGACCATCGATGCCGCCAGCGGCCTGGTAGGAGGCGTCGCCGGTGCCGTAGGGAGGAATGTGGCTCATCGCGTTGTTCCGCGGAAAAGGCGCCATTGTAACCGCTGGCGTAGAATGGCCGGCCAGTTTGGTTTGAGGTAATGGGTAACTGCAGAGGCTGTTTTCTCCCCTCTCCCATTCATGGGAGAGGGGGCAGATCGTGCTTGCCTGAAAAGATGATGACGCAACCCCAGCAAGGCTTCGTGCTCAGCCGCCATTGGCGTGACACGCCGGAGGGCACCGAGGTGGCCTTCTGGCTGGCGACCGATGCCGGCCCGCGCCAGGTGCGCCTGCCGTGCCAGGACGTGGTGGCGTTCATCCCGGCCGAGCAGCGTGCCAGGGCCGAGCCGTTGCTGCGTAATGAGACGGGCGTCGAGCTGCGCGAGTTGGCCTTGTGCGACTTCAGGCGTCGCCCGGTGTTGGGCCTGTATTGTCGCCAGTACCGTCAGTTACTGCAGCTGGAGAAGAAGCTGCGTCAGGTCGGCGTGGATGTGTACGAGGCCGATATTCGCCCGCCGGATCGCTACCTGATGGAGCGCTTTATTACCGCCAGCGTGCTCTTCGATAGCATCGAGCAGCCGGACGGCAGCCTGCTGTGCAAGTCGCTCAAACCCGCCGCCGATTACCGTCCGACGTTGCGCCTGGTGTCGCTGGATATCGAGACCAGCGCCCGTGGCGAGCTGTATTCCATCGCCCTGGAAGGCTGTGGTCAGCGCCAGGTGTATATGCTCGGCCCGGCCAATGGCGATGCCCGCATCGTCGACTTCGACCTGGAGTACTGCGACAGCCGCAAGGCGTTGCTCGAACGCCTGAATGACTGGCTTCAGCGGCATGATCCGGACGCCATCATCGGCTGGAATCTGGTGCAGTTCGACCTGCGCGTGCTGCGCGATCACGTCGAGCAACTCAAGGTGCCGCTGCTGCTGGGACGCGGCGGCGACGAGATGGGCTGGCGCCAGCACAACAGCAGCCAGCACTATTTTGCCGAGGCGGCGGGGCGGCTGATCATCGACGGCATCGAGGCGCTGCGTTCGGCGACCTGGAGTTTTTCCTCGTTCAGCCTGGAATCGGTGGCGCAGACCCTGCTCGGCGAGGGCAAGGCCATCGACACGCCCTATGCGCGGATGGATGAGATCCAGCGCATGTTCGACGAGGACAAGCCGGCGCTGGCGCTCTACAACCTCAAGGACTGCGAGCTGGTCACGCGCATCTTCGCCCACACCGATCTGCTCGCCTTCCTGCTGGAGCGCTCCAGTGTCACTGGCCTGGCGGCCGATCGCAGCGGTGGCTCGGTGGCGGCCTTCACCCATCTGTACCTGCCGCCCATGCACCGCCTGGGCTTCGTCGCGCCGAATCTTGGTGACATTCGTGGCGAGAACAGTCCCGGTGGTTTCGTCATGGACTCGCGCCCCGGCCTGTACGATTCGGTGCTGGTGCTGGACTACAAGAGCCTGTATCCATCGATCATCCGCAGCTTTCTGATCGACCCGCTAGGCCTGGTCGAAGGCTTGCACCAGCCGGATGACGAGCACTCGGTGGAAGGTTTTCGCGGCGCGCGCTTCTCGCGTACCCGGCATTGCCTTCCGGCCATCGTCGAGCGCGTCTGGCAGGGGCGTGAGGCGGCCAAGCGCGACGGTAATGCGGCCTTGTCGCAGGCGCTGAAGATCATCATGAACGCCTTCTACGGCGTGCTTGGCTCCAGTGGCTGCCGCTTCTTCGACCCGCGCCTGGCGTCGTCGATCACCCTGCGCGGGCACCAGATCATGAAGCGTACCCGCGAGCTGATCGAAGCCGAAGGCCATGCGGTGATCTACGGCGACACCGACTCCACCTTCGTCTGGCTCGGTCGCGCTCACGATGAGGATGAGGCGACGCGCATCGGCCGCGCGCTGGTGACCCGTGTGAATACCTGGTGGCGCGAGCATCTGCAGAATGAGTACGGCCTGACCAGCGCCCTGGAACTGCAGTTCGAGACCCATTATCGGCGCTTTCTCATGCCCACCATTCGCGGCACCGAGGAGGGCAGCAAGAAGCGCTACGCCGGCCTGGTGCTCGGCGCCGACGGCAGCGAACGCATGGTGTTCAAGGGCCTGGAAACGGTGCGTACCGACTGGTCGCCGCTGGCCCAGCGCTTTCAGCAGGAGCTGTACCGCTTGGTATTCGCCGGCCAGCCCTATGAGGACTACGTGCGCGACTACGTGAAACGCACTCTGGCCGGTGAGCTGGACGAGTTGCTGGTGTATCGCAAGCGCCTGCGCCGACGCCTCGACGACTACCAGCGCAACGTGCCGCCGCACGTACGCGCCGCGCGCCTGGCTGACGAGCACAACCAGCGCCTTGGCCGGCCCCTGCAGTACCAGCGTGGCGGCTGGATCAGCTACCTGATCACCACCGGCGGGCCGCAACCGCTGGAGCGCCTGCTGTCGCCGGTGGACTACGAGCACTACATCAGCCGCCAGCTGAAACCGGTGGCCGACGCCATCCTGCCGTTCGTCGGCGGCGAGTTCGAGCGGCTGGTGGACGGGCAGCTCGGGCTGTTCTGAAATCCGCCGGCCGCCGCTCTGGGCAGACCATCCGCGCCGAGAAACGGGCTAATTGCCTTGAAATACTTTGTAAAATTCGCCCCATTGAGCGGCGCTCGCGGCCTGAATATATTTGCGCCCGTGATGCCGGGCCCCTCTGGCGGTTAATACCGCGATGTCGGAATCACAGTCTGTTCAATCTGACTGTAGGAGGGGCTCATGACTGCCCTAGAACCGTTCCTCTTCGCCGACTTCCTCGGCACGGCCACCTGGTTGTGGCTGGTCTTCATCGCTGTCGTCATCTCCCTACTGGCTTTCGACCTAGGCGTGCTGCATCGCGATAACCGCGAGATCGGCGTGCGCGAGAGTCTGTTGCTGTCCGCCGGCTACATCACCGCTGGCCTGCTTTTCGGTGTCTGGGTGTTCTTCCAGAAAGGCGGCGACGCCAGCATGGATTACCTCACCGGCTTTCTGATCGAGAAATCGCTGTCGATGGACAACGTGTTTCTCATGGCCATGATCTTCAGCTTCCTCGCCATCCCGCGGCAGTACCAGCACAAGGTGTTGTTCTGGGGAATCATGGGCGTGCTGGTGCTGCGGGCGATCATGATCGGCCTCGGCGCGGCGCTGATCCACGAGTTTGACTGGATTCTCTATCTGTTTGGCGCCTTCCTGTTCTTCACTGGCGTGAAGATGCTGTTCTCCAAGCTCGACGATGCGCCGGACCTGCAGAACAACGTGCTGGTGAAATTCCTGCGCAAGCATCTGCGCGTGACCGATGAGCTGCACGGCCAACGCTTCTTCGTGCGCCAGGACGATGGCCAGGGCCGCAGCGTGCTGTGGGTGACGCCGCTGTTCCTGGCGCTGATCCTGATCGAGTGCGCCGATCTGGTGTTCGCCATCGACAGCGTGCCGGCGATCTTCGCCATCACTCAGGACCCGTTCATCGTCTACACCTCGAACATTTTCGCCATCCTCGGCCTGCGTGCCCTGTACTTCGCCCTGGCGGCGCTGATCCACCGCTTCGCGTACCTCAAGTATGCGCTTGCCCTGGTGCTGGTGTTCATTGGCGTGAAGATCTTCCTGGTCGGCATCATCGGTAAGATTCCGGCCGTGGTGTCGCTGAGCGTGACCCTGGGCCTGCTGGTCGGCGGAGTGCTGCTGTCGCTGTACAAGACCCGCGGCCAGCCGCCCGCCAAGATCTGACGGATAAGCTTTTGCCCGGCTACGCCCCGTGTGTATCCGGGCCTTCGACACTGGAGAAACCTGATGCAAAACCCATGGGAACACCGCTTGGCGCCTGCCGCACTTGGTCTGGCACTGATCGCCCTGGCGGGCTGCGACGCCGCCGAGCAGTCCGCACAGAAGCTCGCCGAAGAGGCGAAGAAGGAAGTGCAGGCGCTGATCAGTGACTCGGTCGGCGAGGTGGTGGATGAGGTCAATCGCCAGGTGGACTCCCTGCAGGAGTCCACCAACCGAGCACTTGGCAAGGACGACAAGGAGGAAGAGCAGGGCGCCGAGACGCCGCAGGTGAAGCCCGAAAAACCGCTCGAGCAGGGCGTCGAAACCTGATGCCTGCTCGGTGGCGCAGGCTACCGCTGAGCGGTTGCTGGGCGCCGCCACTTCCGCCCCGGCGTGCTTGGGTTTATCCTGCGCGCCTCTTTGGGGAGTAGCCTGCCGTCGCGCTAGCGTCGGCGCGTTGGTCAACATTCTCGGCAACCTGCCGTGGCCAACGCATCCGCTGGGATTGTTGAGACCAACGACAGTCCTGTACCAGGTCGGGCGCGCAGTGGCTTGTCGTTGACTCAGGCCCGGCTGGAGTTTCCCTTGAATCCTCTCTCGCTGCTTCTTCTATCGTTCGCCATGTCGACGGATGCCTTCGCGGCTGCCATCGGCAAGGGCTCGGGCCTTCACAAGCCAGGCTTTGCCGAAGCTCTGCGCGCTGGGTTGATCTTTGGCACCATCGAGGCCATCACGCCGATCATCGGCTGGCTGATCGGCCGGGCGGCCAGCCGTTTCTTCCTCGAGTGGGATCACTGGATCGCCTTCGTGCTGCTGGTCGGGCTCGGTGTGCACATGATCCATGCAGGGCTCAGCGCCGATGACGATGCGCCTGAAGACAAGCCCTCGCGCCATTCCTTCTGGGTGCTGGCCGTCACTGCGGTGGCCACCAGCATCGACGCCCTGGCCGTTGGCGTGAGCCTGGCTTTCGTCGAGGTGAACATCCTGGTCGCTGCGCTGTGTATCGGTCTGGCCACCACCCTGATGGTGACATTGGGCATGTTGCTTGGTCGTATGCTGGGCCAACTGGTCGGCAAGCGTGCCGAGATCGTCGGCGGTGTGGTGTTGATGCTGGTTGGCACGACGATTCTCTACGAACATTTTGCGAGTCTGTGAAACATGAACATGTCCCTGCGTTTGCTGAAAAGCGCACTTCTGGCGGCTGCCGCGCTGGTCGCCGCCGCCCTGATGTTTTTTGCCTGGCAGTACTTCTTTCCGGTGCAGGCCGCCAGCGGCTGGTCGTACCGCGTTGCCTACGACGACGTGCAGAAGGCGGCCGGGCTGGCGCGAGCAGCGGATGGCGGGATTCTGGTCAGCCAGGAACTGCAGGATGGCCGCGGCAGCATCCTGTTGATGCAGCCCGACGGTGACCGCGAAGTGGTGGTCGAAGGCCTGTCCAAACCCGATGGCCTGCTCAGCGCCCGTGGTGGCCTGGTGTTCAGTCAGGAGTCGGGCGGCAAGCCGGTCAGCTTCCTGCAAGGTAAGCGTGTTTCCGAACTGTTCGCGGGCGATCAGGTGCAGGGGCTGTGGGATGACGGTCACTACCTCTATGCCATCGAGGACCGCAAGGGCAACGGTCGGCTATGGCGCTACCGCTGGGATGACCGGCAACTGAGCGTGGTGCGTGACAACCTCTCGGAAACCGAGTCGATCACCCGCTGCACCGACGGCCGTATGCTCTACAGCGAAAAGGAAACCGGTGTGATTCGCGAGCTGCGCGAGGATGGCCGCGACCCGGTGGTGATCGACGGGCTGCGTAACCCGACGTTCATGCTCTGCGACGAGCAGGGTCTGTGGATCAGCGAGGACTCGACCCATCGCGCCCGTCTGCTGCTGGTCAATGCCCAAGGCGCGCAGACCACCGTGTTGTCATTCCTCAAGGCGCCGCAGGCGATCTTGCCGCTGGACGATGGCCGTTACCTGATCGCAGAGGGAGGGCGTGATCGGGTGTTGGAGTTGAGCCTGAACAAGGCTGGCGGGTTCCGTCGCGAGCTAGAGCGCTCGGCCAAGCACGAAGAAGCGGCCGAGCAGGAGCAGGACGTAGTCAAGAGCGTGGGTGGTTGAGCTGCTCCAGCAGCGCTGTCAACGCCAGACCTGGCAAGGACGCCAGCCCCAACTGCGGCAATTGTGCGAGAAACAGCCCGCGAAGGATTTCGCTGGCCGTCCAGGTATTGCCATAGGCACTGGCGAGCAGATTGACCGCGCAGTAAGCGGTGATGGCAGCGCACAAGCCGAACACTGCCAGGACGACGAGGCGACGCTTCAGCATGCCGCTGGCAGCGGCCAGCAGAAACAGCGCGAATGCCGGCAGACAGGCCAGCGCCAACTCGATGGCGATCTGACCGTCAGGCTCCGCCGGCAGCGGCCAGGCCAGTCCAAGCCCTCCCTGCTGCAGGTGATAGGTCAGCAGACCGATGAACAGGGCCGTGCTGGGCAGCAGCAGTGAGGCCTGCACCAGCCTGATCAGTGCACCTGACATGACGACAGCCGTGCCGGGCTGAGCATCGCTTCACTCAGGCCCGCCTCGAGCAAAGGTTGTGGCAAGGGTTGCTTGCGAATCAGCGCCGCGCAGGCCTGGCCCATGGCGGCGCTGGTCTGGATGCCGTAGCCGCCTTGCGCTGCCACCCAGAAGAAGTTTTCGGCCTGGGTATCGAAACCTCCAACCAGATCGCCATCGGCGACGAAGCTGCGCAGGCCGGCCCAGGTATGCGCCGGACGACGAATCTGCAGCGTGGTGTGGGTTTCGATCTGATGGATGCCCAGGGCGATGTCCAGCTCTTCAGGCTGCACGTCATGCGGCGCCACCGGGTCGGCATTGGCTGGCGAACCGAGTAAAAGACCGGCATCAGGTTTGAAATAAAACGATTCGTCCAGGCTCACCAGTGCCGGCCAGTGCTGGCAGTCGATGCCCTCCAGGCCGTTGAAGGTGAAGGCGGCGCGCCGCTTGGGCTGTAACCCGATGCCGGATAGGCCGGCCAAGCCAGCGATCTCGTCGCACCAGGCACCGGCGGCATTGATCAATACGCTCGCGCGATAGCTCTGCCCGGCGCAATCCACCTGCCAGCCGTCGACGATGCGACTGATGCTGATGACCTCGCGCTGGCAATGAATCTCCCCGCCCTGTTGGCGGATGCCACGCAGGTAACCCTGGTGCAGCGCTGCGGTGTCGATATCGGCGGCGCTGGGGTCGAGTAATGCGCCATGCACCATCTCACGGCGCAGCACCGGAACCAGCGCGCAGGCCTCATCAGCACTGAGCAGGCGAGCCTCTGTAACATGTTCACGGGCCTGCTCGTACTGGCGCTGCAACTCGACTGCGTCACCGCTGAAATCCACCACCAGTTCGCCACGTGGCGTGAGCAAGGGATGCTCGGCGAAGCCGGTTGGCGGGGCATCGTAGAAGACGCGGCTGGCGGCGGTCAGCGCGCGGACCTGGGGCGTACCGTAGGCCACGGTGTAGAGTGCGGCTGAACGGCCAGTGGAGTGGTAGCCAGGCTGCGCCTCGCGCTCAAGCAATAGGGTCTTGCCGTGGCTGGCGAGAAAGTAGCCGGTTGAAGCGCCGGCAATGCCGGCGCCGATGATGAGGTAGTCGTAGTGTTGCATGGCGTATCGATCAACGGGGTCAAATGAAAAAGGCGAAGCTGGAGGGCTTCGCCTTTGTTCTGCTTCGGCACTTATCAGTGCTTGCGCGGCACCGGCTTGAGCAACTCGTCCGGCGGCATTTCGCACTGGATCTTGCGGCCGATCAGTTCTTCGATTGGCGGCAGGGCGAAGGCGTCGTCCTCACCGGCGAAGCTGATCGAGGTGCCGCTGGTGCCGGCGCGACCGGTACGGCCGATGCGGTGCACGTAGTCGTCCGGGTCTTCCGGCAGGGTGAAGTTGATCACGTGGCTGATGGCATCGACGTGGATGCCGCGACCGGCGACGTCGGTGGCGACCATGACGCGGATCTTGCCCTCGCGGAAGCCTTCCAGTGCGCGGATACGCTTGTGCTGCGGAATGTCGCCGGACATCTGCACGGCGCTGATGCCGTCGCGGGTCAGGCGCTCTTCGATGCGCCGTACTTCGTCCTTGCGGTTGGCGAAGACCATGACCCGGGTCCAGTCGTTCTGGCTGATCAGGTTGTACAGCAGTTTGTACTTGTCAGCCGAGGCTACGGCGTAGACGTGCTGCTCGACGGTGTCGCTGGCGACGTTCTCTGGCTCGATCTCGACGATGGCGGGGTTGACCGTCCACTGCTTGGCCAGGTTCATCACGTCGTCGGTGAAGGTAGCGGAGAACAGCAGGGTCTGGCGGTCACCCTTCATCGGCGTCTGGCGGATGATCTGGCGGACCTGCGGGATGAAGCCCATGTCGAGCATGCGGTCGGCTTCGTCCAGCACCATCACCTCGACCATGTCCAGGTGCACTTCGCCGCGCTGGTTGAAGTCCAGCAAGCGGCCCGGGGTGGCCACGAGGATGTCGCAGAAGCGCGATTCCAGCTGCTTGAGCTGCTTGTCGAAGTCCATGCCACCGACGAACTGCATCACATTGAGGCCGGTGTACTTGGTCAGTTCGGCCGCGTCCTTGGCGATCTGCACCACCAGTTCGCGGGTCGGTGCGATGATCAGCGCGCGGGGCTCGCCCATGTAGCGCTCTTTCGGCGGCGGTGTCTGCAGCAGTTGGGTGATGATCGAGATGAGGAAGGCGGCGGTCTTGCCGGTGCCGGTCTGGGCGCGGCCAATGGCATCCTGGCCCTTGAGGGTATAACCCAGTACGCCGGCCTGGATCGGTGTGCAGTAGGGGAAACCCAGATCATGAATGGCATGCATCAGCTCGGGGGCGAGCTTGAAATCATGAAAGCGCGTCTTGCCTTCGGCCGGCTCGACCACGAAATCTTCCAGTTTCCAGGTGCTTAATGGCTTGGCTGGGCGCTCGCGACGTGGCTTGTCTGCCTTGGGCGGGCGGGGCTGTTGCGGCGCCGGGCTATCGCCTGCGCTCTCGCTGGCAGGGCGGGCGGGTTTGTTCTTGCGTGGACGCTTCTGCTCTGCGTCACCGCTCTCGGCGGGCGCTGCTACGGATGACGGCGCTGGTTGAGGCTGCTCGTCTTCGGCTTTGCCGAACATTTTCTTGAGTGCTTTGAGCACGGGCTTCTCATCGACTGGTTAAGGAGTGAACGCCCGCCAGTGTAATGCAAGACGCGAGCGTGGCGAAGTGCTTCGCTCGCGCCTGTCAAGAGCCGGCCTCATTTCTCCGGCAGGCTGGCCAGCAGCAGGCGCTGTACATTGCCGCCCATGATCGCGGCAATGGCGTCATTGTCGAAGCCGGCGGCTTGCAGTCCCTCGGTAATCTGCGCCAGGCCGGTAACGTCGAACGGGGTGTGTACGGTGCCATTGAAGTCCGAGCCCAGGGCGACATGCTCGACGCCGACCTTGTCCGCCGCGTAGCGGATGGCTTTGACGATGGCGGCGACCGAGGTGTCGCACACCGCGGTGCTCCAGTAGCCGATGCCGATCACCCCGCCCGTGGCCGCGATGGCCTGCAGGTGCTTGTCGCTGAGGTTGCGGGTGCCGGCGCAGGTGCCTTCGACGCCGGTGTGCGAGACCAGCACCGGGCGCTTGGCCATGGCCAGTACATCATCGATCAACGGGCGTGAAGCGTGGGCCAGGTCCACCAGCATGGATTTTTCTTCCAGGCGCGCGATGACCTGGCGCCCCAGTGGGGTCAGCCCGCCTTTTTCCAGGCCATGGGCCGAGCCGCCGACTTCGTTGTCGAAGAAGTGGGTCAGGCCGGCAATGCGGAAATTCGCGTCATACAGCACGTCGATGTTCTCCAGCTTGCCCTCGATAGGTTGCAGGCCTTCGGTGGCGAGCAGGCCGGCGACGCGGCGCGGGTCCTTTTGCCAGGCATCGACGAAGTTCGCCAGGTCCGCGCGGGTGCGGATCAGCACCAGGCGCCCATCGCTGCCGGCGCTGGCGTCCTTGAGTTTCTGCGCCTGGTACAGGGCGCGCTGTAGCAGGCTGCTCCAGGTTTCCCGTGGCCAACGCTGGGCCATGGCCAGCAGTGTGATGTTGTCGCTCTCGGCGCCGTTGCTCTCCATGTTCAGGCCGCGTGGGGTTTTGGTCACGGTGGAGAACACCTGCAGGCCGAGGCGGCCTTCGAGCATGCGTGGCAGGTCGGAGTGGCCGTAGTCGTATCGCTTGAGCAGGTCGCGCTCCCAGAGCAGGGCGTCGTCGTGCAGGTCGGCGACGAATAGCCCTTGGTGCAGCTTCTGCGCGCTGGCGCTAGTCGGATAGGGCGGTGGGCTGGCCACGCTGTTCATCTGTGCGTCGAGTACCTGGGGCAGGGCCAGAACGGCGAGGGCGGAAAGGGGGACGAGCAGAAGCACAGCGATCAGCAGTTTGCGCATGAGAAGCCATCCAGGCGTGTTGTTATGTGCGCCACTCTAGCAGGGAAGCGCGACGCGCGGTGTCAGCCGCTGAGGCAGTTACGCCCCTGCTGCTTGGCCTGGTACAGCGCGGCATCTGCACGCGCGATCAGGCCCTGCAGGCTGTCCTGATGCTGCATCTGCGCCAGGCCAATGGAGATGGTGACGCCCGGCAGAACGCCGACCGGCGAGTAGAAGGAGGCGATCTGCTCCAGGCTGAGGCGCAGGCGTTCGCCGATACTGCGTGCCGCCTCGGCACAGATATCCGGCAGGAGAATGACGAACTCCTCGCCTCCGAACCGTATCAGGCTGTCCTTGGGCCGCAACTGGCTGCGCAAGGTGTGCGCCACCATGCACAGGGCGTAGTCCCCTGCAAGATGTCCGTGCTGGTCGTTGTAAGCCTTGAAGTGGTCGACATCGAGCATCAGCAGCGAGATGGGGGCGTCGTTGAAGGCACAGCGGGTGCTTTCGCGTTCGAAGACGTGCTCCAGCCAACGTCGGTTGAAGCAACCGGTGAGGGTGTCGACATTGGCATTCTGCTCGCTGTCGAGAATCTGCCGGTTGCCCTGGCGCACACGCTCACAGAGCAGCTCCAGCAGGTTCTGCATCATCTGCGGTGATTGCTGAAACAGCGCGACCAGCGATTCGCGATGCAGGCGCAGCACCGTGGAGGGGCGCTCGGCTACGACGTAGGCAGAAGGATGTTCGTTGTCGATGAAGCTGATCTCACCCGCGCAGTCGCCGACTTCGAGGGTGCTCACGGCCTGGTTGTCCAGTGACCCGAGATAGACACGCAACTGGCCCTCGATCAGCAGATAGAGGTACTGGTTGCGATTGAAGGGGGAGAGCAACACTTCGCCGGCTTCCAACTCGCACGCGCGAAACCCCTGCAGCAACTGATCCAGGCTGCTGGTAGCGACATTCTGAAATAGTCGCAGGTGCTGAACTTGCTGCAGGTCTGCCTGCCAGTGCGCCGGTTTCATTGCGATCTCGTCGGGCCTGGCCGGGCGAATAGGCCTGAGGGCACCACCAACGCTCCCTGTCGTGTCTACGAATAGAGTTCGACATTATTCCCGGGCTCCACGCGTGGCAATGTCTGCCAGTGGCTCGGCCGACCAGTGGTTGCGCGAAAGTGCAAAGCTGTTAACTGGCGCGCGTCCTTGCGCGCTCTGGATCACGCTGCGAAGTGAATGCGATGGCCCACCGCGTAGCCGGACAGCCGTTCGCCAATGCTGGCAGCCAAGGCCTGATCCTGATTCGGCAGGTGGATGTGGGCCAATTGACCAGCCTTGTCATCGCTCAGCACTTCAACCCGAACAGCCGGGTGCAACTCATCGATAGCCGCCTGGTAAACCCGGGCGATGGCATCGAAGCGCAGCGCTGGTTTGAAGGTCTTGCCCACCGCGGTGAGCGGAATGGCGTCGATGATCCAGGCGTCCTTGGGTACCGCGGCGCGCTCGGGGATATGGGCGGCGGCATGCTCCAGCAATTCGACCTCGCTGGCCTTTGCGCCGGGTTTGAGCTGGACGTAGACCACCGGCAGTTCGCCGGCCTTCTCGTCTGGCTTGCCCACTGCAGCGGCCATGGCCACTGCCGGGTGCTTGTGCAGCGCTTCCTCGATCATCTGCGGGTCGATGTTGTGGCCGCCGCGGATGATCAGGTCCTTGCTGCGGCCGGTCAGCCAGATGTAGCCGTCGGTATCGACGCGGCCGAGATCGCCGGTGTTGAACCAGTCGCCATCGACCCAGATGCCGGCGTTCTTGCTCGCCTGCAGATAGCCCTTGAATACCGTGGCGCCACGGATGCACAGGTTGCCGATTTCGTTCGGCGCGGCTTCGCGCAGATACTGCCCTTGCTCGTCGAGTACCTTGATGCGCACCTCGCAGTAGGGCATGGGCAGGCCGATCGAGCCGGGGCGGCGCTCGCCGGCTGGAGGGTTGGCGCAGCTGCCGCAGGTGCCCTCGGTCAGACCATAGCCTTCGAGCAGGGTCAGCCCGGTCTTGGCCTCGAACTGGCGAATCAGCTCCACCGGCATGGGCGCAGCGCCGCACAGGGCGTACTTCAGCGAGGACAGGTCATGGCCTTCGCTGGGAATCTGCAGTAGGCCGGCATAAATGGTGGGCACACCGCTGAAGAAGCTGACCTTGTGGCGCTCGATGACCTTCCAGAAATTGCCGATCAAGGTGGTGTTGCGATAGCCCTGAGGCGTGGCCAGCAGCACTTCGGCACCGCCGATGAAAGCCGCCAGGCCGGTGACGATGACGCCGTTGACGTGAAACAGCGGTAGGCCGCAGAGCGTCACGTCGCCGGCGCCGAAGCGCGTCACCAGGTTCATGCTGTAGGCCATCGCCACTTCGTTGCCGTGGCTGTGCGGCGCCAGTTTTGGCGTGCCGGTGGTGCCGCCGGTGTGGAAGTAGCTGGCGATATCGTCGGCGGCGATCAGGCGGCCACTTTCCAGGTGATCGGCTGGGCAGGCGGCGATGGTCTCGTCGAAGTCCAGCACGCCCTCTGGTAGCGGGCCGCGCTGGGCCTTGAGTGCGCTGCGTTGTGGCTCCGGCAGCAGGTTGGCCATATCCACGCAGAGAATCGCTTTCAACTCCGGCAACTGATCGCGCAGAGCGTTGACCTTGTCCCACAGGTCGGTACCGGGGAAGGGCGCCAGGGTCACCAGCAGTTCGGAGTCCGACGCGTGGATCAGCTCGGCGATGTGCTCGGCGTCGAGCAGCGGGTTGATCGCGTTGACGATCCCTGCCGCCTCGCCGCCCCAGATGGTGTAGTGGGTCTGCGGCAGGTTGGGCAGCAGGAATGACACCGCCTTGCCCGGGCGCAGGCCCAGACGATGGAAGGCGTTGGCCGTCTGGGTGATTTTGCCGAGCAACTCGGTGTAGTTCAGGCGTAGCGGGGCTTCTTCGGCCGTGCCCTGGAGGATGAACGACAGCGCTGGTGCATGCGGACTGGCCTGGGCCGTGCGGCGGATCAGATCAAAGGTGCTCTCGGGCAGGCCGCGATCGCTCAGCGGCGTGCTCTCGATCTGTTGAATATCCTGCAGGGTACGAATGAGGGGCGCTGTGCTCATTTATTGTGCATCTCTTCGGTTCGGTCAGTCTGCCAGCAATTGGCTCAACCATTCGGCGATATCGCGAATCTCTTCCGGTAGCACCTCGTGGGCCATCGGATAGTCGCGCCATTGCACCGGCACCCCGCAGGCGTGCAGGCGGTCATACGCGGCGCGTCCCATGTCTGGGGTCACCACGTCGTCGAATCTGCCATGCAAACAAAGCACCGGCAGTTGTCTTTTTGTATCCGCCAGGGGCATCTCATCGCTGAAAGTCGGCGCGTAGGTCGACAGCGCCAGTACCCCGCCGAGGGGTTGCAGATAGCGCACGAAGGCGGTGTGCAGCACCACCGCGCCACCTTGGGAGAAGCCTGCCAGGACGATGCGTTCAGGGGCGATGGCGCTTTCGCGCTCGGCTTCGATCAGGGTGATCACCTGGTCGGCGGATTCCTCCAGCTGCGCCTGGTCGATGGCCCGTGCCGGGGTCATGGCGAGAATGTCGTACCAGCTCGGCATGCTCCAGCCGCCGTTGATGGTCACCGGGCGGGTGGGCGCCTGCGGCAGGATGAAGCGTGTGCTGGGCAGGCGTTCCTGCAGCATCTCGGCGACCGGCAGGAAGTCGTAGCGGTCAGCTCCCAGCCCGTGGAGCCAGATCACGCTGGCATCGGCGGTTTGTGGTGGCTGCAAAATCATGGGTGCGGTCATTGGTAGCTCCAGTGTGGTGCGGGCGCATCGAATTGGGGCGTGCCCCTGCTCAAGGCTTGGCTAATCTGTGAATAAGTTGTCGCACGGGTGAATCTTTTGCCCTTGCCTCTTGCATATCCGGCAATTTGCCATGTGCTGGTACGGGGCTTGCTATGGCTCATTTGAACTGACGACGCGGTGCGGTAACGGTAACACTGTGCCACTGCGCACCGCTCAACAGGCAGGAATCTGCTGTGTGGGGTTCCTAATAGACCGTCAGGGCGATCAATCGCTCAGACGGATGACGATCCGTCTCTGGCCCGTTCAACCAATGGGCAGGGTAGGGGCTGTTGGCCAGCAGAGGGTAAAGCCGACTAGACTCCCGCCTGACGTTCGAACTTCTCGTCGATACCGTTGCTGCCAGCGGATCGCGTGCCTCAAAAGGGTGGGGAAGGCGGACGGAGACTCCAACACAACAAGAGCAACTGGAGGTTTTTGATGAAGATGGTGAAATCCACCCTGGCTGTGCTGACCACCGCAGCTGTGCTCGGTGTCAGTGGCTTTGCTCAGGCAGGCGCCACCCTGGATGCAGTGCAGAAGAAAGGCTTCGTGCAGTGCGGTATCAGCGACGGTCTGCCTGGCTTCTCCTACGCCGATGAAAAAGGCAACTACCTGGGTCTCGACGTTGACGTCTGCCGCGCTGTTGCAGCCGCGGTTTTCGGCGACGCGACCAAGGTCAAGTACAGCCCGCTGACCGCCAAGGAGCGCTTCACCGCGCTGCAATCCGGCGAAGTCGACATCCTGTCGCGTAACACAACCTGGACCAGCTCGCGCGACGCCGCACTGGGTCTGAACTTCACTGGCACCAACTACTACGACGGCCAGGGCTTTTTGGTGAACAAGAAGCTGGGCGTTTCCAGCGCCAAGGAACTGGACGGGGCTACCGTCTGCATCCAGGCCGGTACCACCACCGAGCTGAACCTCTCCGACTACTTCCGTGCCAACGGCATGAAGTACACCCCCATCACCTACGATACCTCTGACGAGAGCGCCAAGTCGGTCGAAGCCGGCCGTTGCGACGTGCTGACCTCCGACCAGTCGCAGCTGTACGCACAGCGCATCAAGCTGGCCAACCCGGACGACTATGTCGTGCTGCCGGAAGTCATCTCCAAGGAGCCTCTGGGCCCGGTCGTGCGCCAGGGTGACGAAGAGTGGTTCGACATCGTGCGCTGGACCCTGTTCGCCATGGTCAACGCCGAAGAGCTGGGTGTGACCTCGGCCAACGTCGAAGCCACTGCCAAAGACACCAAGAACCCGGACGTAGCACGTCTGCTGGGTACTGAAGGTGAATTCGGTAAAGACCTCAAGCTGCCGAAAGACTGGGCAGTACAGATCGTCAAGCAAGTCGGTAACTACGGCGAGTCCTTCGACCGTAACGTTGGTGCCGGTAGCGAGCTGAAGATCGAACGTGGTCTCAACGCCCTGTGGAACAAGGGTGGTCTGCAGTACGCACCGCCGGTGCGTTGACCGTCCACAGCGGCAGGCCTATGGCCTGCCGCTGTCGTTTCCGATTAAGTGAACTCCGGCCGGCTTGCGTGCGGCCGGGGCTTCCGTGAGGGTTGTCATGCACACGACTGCTAATGCCCCGCGCCCGCGAGGATCGCTTCTGAACGATCCGCAGGTGCGCGCTTGGGCTTTCCAGATCATTGCCGTTGTCGCCGTTGTGGCGCTCGGCTGGTTTCTCTTCCAGAACACCCAGGCCAACCTGGAGAAGCGCGGGATCATTTCCGGCTTCGCTTTTCTCAATAACAGCGCCGGTTTCGGTATTGCCCAGCACCTGATCGACTACACGGAAAGCGACAGCTACGCCCGTGTGTTTCTGGTTGGCTTGCTCAATACCCTGCTGGTGTCTTTTATCGGTATCGTGCTGGCCTCCATCCTTGGTTTCCTGCTGGGTGTGGCGCGGCTGTCGCCTAACTGGCTGATCAGCAAGCTGGCCACCGTTTACATCGAGATCTTCCGCAACATTCCGCCGTTGCTGCAGATCCTCTTCTGGTATTTCGCGGTCTTCCTTGCCCTGCCTGGTCCTCGGCAAAGCCTGGACGTGGGTGAAGTCTTCTTCCTCAACAGCCGTGGTCTGTACATGCCGGCGCCTGGCCCTTCGGAGAGTTTTGGCCTGTTCGCGGTGGTAGTACTGGCGACCATCGTCGGCATCATCGCCTTGGGACGCTGGGCCAAGAAGCGCCGCGAGGCCACTGGTCAGATCTTCCCGCTGTTGTGGACCTCGCTGGCGCTGATCGTAATCATCCCTGGCCTCACCGTGCTGATCGGCGGTAACCCGCTGGTGTGGAGTGTGCCGGAGCTGACCGGTTTCAACTTCCGTGGCGGCTGGGTGATGATCCCCGAGCTGATGGCGCTGACCCTGGCACTGACCATCTACACTGCGGCATTCATCGCCGAGAACGTGCGTTCCGGGATCATGGCGGTCAGCCATGGTCAGACCGAAGCAGCGCGCTCGCTGGGTTTGCGTCCGGGCGTCACTCTGCGTCTGGTGATCATCCCGCAGGCGCTGCGCGTGATCATTCCGCCGCTGACCAGTCAGTACCTCAATCTGGCGAAGAACTCGTCCCTGGCTGCCGGTATCGGCTATCCAGACATGGTGTCGCTGTTCGCCGGCACTGTGCTCAACCAGACCGGCCAGGCCATCGAGGTGATCGCCATCACCATGAGCGTGTATCTGGCCATCAGCATCAGCATTTCCCTGCTGATGAACTGGTACAACAAGCGCATCGCGCTGACTGAGCGGTAAGGAGCAGCCATGCAGACTCATACATTCAAACCGGACCTGCCGCCACCGCGCATGAGCGTCGGTGTGGTGGGCTGGCTCAAGGCCAACCTGTTTTCCAACTGGTTCAACAGCCTGTTGACCGTTTTTGCGCTGTACCTGATCTGGTTGATCGTGCCGCCGCTGCTGCAGTGGGCGATCATCGATGCCAACTGGGTCGGCAGCACTCGCGCCGACTGCACCAAGGAAGGCGCGTGCTGGGTGTTCATCCAACAGCGCTTCGGTCAGTTCATGTACGGCTTCTACCCGACCGAGTTGCGCTGGCGTGTGGATGCCACTCTGTGGCTGGCGATCATCGGCATGGCGCCGCTGTTCGTGCCGCAGATGCCGCGCAAGGCGGTGTACGGTCTGGCTTTCCTGGCGATCTATCCGTTCATCGCCTGGACCCTGCTGCACGGTGGTGTATTCGGCCTGGACGTTGTTTCCACCAGCCGTTGGGGCGGCCTGATGCTGACCCTGGTGATCGCTGCTGTCGGCATCACCGGTGCGTTGCCGCTGGGCATCCTGCTGGCGCTGGGGCGACGCTCCAACCTGCCGGCGATCAAGGTCATCTGTGTCACCTTCATCGAGTTCTGGCGCGGTGTGCCGTTGATCACCGTACTGTTCATGTCCTCGGTGATGTTGCCGCTGTTCCTGCCCGAAGGCATGCATTTCGACAAGCTGATGCGCGCGCTGATCGGTGTGATCCTGTTCCAGTCCGCCTACATCGCCGAAGTGGTGCGTGGTGGCTTGCAGGCCATTCCCAAGGGCCAGTACGAAGCCGCTGCGGCCATGGGCCTGGGCTACTGGCGGATGATGGGCCTGGTGATCCTGCCGCAGGCGCTGAAGCTGGTGATTCCGGGCATCGTCAACGTCTTCATCGCCCTGTTCAAGGACACCAGTCTGGTGATCATCATCGGCCTGTTCGATCTGCTCAACAGCATCAAGCAGGCGACCACCGACCCGGCATGGCTGGGTATGGCTACCGAAGGTTATGTGTTCGCCGCGTTGGTCTTCTGGATTTTCTGTTTCGGCATGTCCCGCTATTCGCTGCATCTCGAGCGGAAGCTGGATACCGGCCACAAGCGTTAGGAGCTGATCAGTATTTGCTGCGCGTCGGCCAGGCGGCGTTGAAAACACTCTCGGGATGCTCATGTACAACCGTACATTGCGCTCCCTCGAATGTTTTCGCCTTGCCTGGCTCTAGCTCGCTAAATCCTGAATCGAGCCCCTCAAGAGGAGTGAGTCATGAGTGAAGCAATCAAACAACCCAGCGCCGAGCCGATGATCCTGCTGCAGGGCGTGAACAAGTGGTACGGCCAGTTCCACGTGCTCAAGGACATCAACCTGAGCGTGCAGCAGGGCGAGCGTATCGTCCTGTGTGGGCCGTCCGGTTCGGGCAAGTCCACCACCATTCGCTGCATCAACCGTCTGGAAGAGCACCAACAGGGGCGCATCGTGGTCGATGGCACCGAATTGACCAGCGACCTCAAGCACATCGAAGCGATTCGCCGTGAAGTGGGTATGGTGTTCCAGCACTTCAACCTGTTCCCGCACCTGACCGTGCTGCAGAACTGCACCCTGGCGCCGATGTGGGTACGCAAGATGCCTAAGCGTCAGGCCGAGGAAATTGCCATGCACTTTCTCGAGCGCGTGCGTATCCCCGAGCAGGCCAACAAGTTTCCGGGCCAGCTCTCCGGCGGTCAGCAGCAGCGTGTGGCGATTGCCCGTGCGCTGTGCATGAAGCCGAAGATCATGCTGTTCGACGAGCCGACCTCGGCCCTCGACCCGGAGATGGTGAAAGAGGTGCTCGACACCATGATCGGTCTGGCTGAAGACGGCATGACCATGCTCTGCGTGACTCACGAGATGGGTTTTGCCCGTACCGTGGCCAACCGCGTGATCTTCATGGACAAGGGCGAGATCGTCGAGGAGGCCGAGCCGAACGCCTTCTTCACCAACCCGCAGAACGAGCGCACCAAGCTGTTTCTCAGCCAGATCCTGCACTGAGTCGGCTTTGCGCCATCGATCAGGGAGCCTTCAGGCTCCCTTTTTCGTTGCCAGGGTTTAACTGCGCCGCATGCGCTTGCGGAAGGCGCCCGGCGTTTCCCCACACAACTGCTTGAAGCGCTTGGCGAAGGTCGCACGGTCGGTGAACCCAACCTGGCTGGCGACCTGCTCCAGCGACTGCGCCGAGCCGGCCAGCGCTTGCTGCGCGAGGCTGATGCGCAGGCGTTGCAGGTAATCGCCTGGGGTCAGCCCGGTGGCCTGCTTGAAACGGCGCAGCAGGGTGCGTGGCGAACAGTGCGCCTGCTGCGCAAGGCGGTTGAGATCGATTGCCTCGGCGTGGTGCTCGCGCAGCCAGGTCAGCAGCGGGGCAAGTGTCTTATCGTCGTTGCTGGGCAGCAGCGGCGCGAAGCGGGTCTGCGTGCCGCGCTGGCGTTCGATCACCATGGCGCTGGCAACCTGCTGCGCCAGCCATTCACCGGCATGCAGGGCAATCAGATGCAGACACAGGTCGAGCCCGGCCTGAGCCCCGCCGGAGCAGAACAACAGGCCATCCTCGGTCAACAGCAGGTCGCTGCGCAGCTTCACCTGGGGAAAGTGCCGGGCGAAGGCGTCAGCCAGGGCCCAGTGGGTGGTCGCCTGACGGCCATCGAGCAGGCCAGCAGCTGCCAGCAGAAAGGCGCTGCTACACAGGCTGGCCACCTGTTGCTGGTCGCGCCGGGCCAGCCAGGGCAGCAGCTTGGCGTTGCTCTCCAGGGTACGGCTGATGGCGCTGCCGGTGGCGGGAACGATCAGCAGGTCTGCCTGTTCGGCCAACGGTAGGCCACCATCGACCTTAATTTGCGCGAAATCCAACTGTACGGGCTGGCCATCAAGGCTGAAACGCTGCAACTGAAAGTGCGTTGTGCCGGCCAGGCGATTGGCCAGGTTGAAGGCATCCTGCGCCATGCTCAGGCTGGAACAGACGGTTTGTGGGCAGACGTACAAAGCGATGCGCAGCATGACGATGGCCTGGAGTGAAGTTGGCGATTATTGACACAAAGTTGTCTTTATAGCCAATCGCCACGTTCCCGCCGGATGAACAGACTGGAGTGAACCATCCTTGCGAGCGTGTAGGGTGCGCTCTGCGCACCAGTGAGCGACGCCGTGACAGTGGTGCGCGCGGCGCACCCTACGTAATGAAAAGCCTGTAGGAGCGACTCATGAGCCACCCCAATGCCGATCTGATCCAGCGTTTCTACAGCGCCTTCCAGAAACTCGATGCCGAGACCATGGCAGGCTGCTACGCCGAAGATGTGCGTTTCTCCGACCCGGTCTTCGTCGACCTGCACGGCGCTGAGGCCGGCGATATGTGGCGCATGCTGTGCAGCCGCGCCGAGGGATTCTCGCTGACCTTCGATTTGGTGCATGCCGACGATCATGTCGGCAGTGCTCGTTGGGTCGCCAGCTACCGTTTCAGCGCCACCGGTCGTCAGGTGATCAACCACATCCAGGCGCGCTTCGTGTTTCGCGACGGGTTGATCGTCGAGCATCGCGATCATTTCGATCTATGGCGCTGGGCACGTCAGGCGCTAGGTGGCAAAGGGCTTCTACTGGGTTGGGCGCCACCGGTGCAGGCTGCCATTCGTCGACAGGCGGCACGTGGTCTGGCCCAGTTTCGCGGTACGCGCTGAGGCGGGCGAATGAACGCAGTGGTAGGCTATCCGGTCTTAGCCTTCAATAAAGAGTGCGCACATCGGGTGCCGCACCTCCACTGCCAATCGAGACCTGCCGTGACCGAATTGATCGTTGCCGTAAAACAGGCCAAAGCCTGGGGGGTCCACGCTGTTACCGCCAGCGGCGTGATCCTCGCCCTCCTGGCATTGTTGGCCGTACTCGACGGCCAACCCAAGCAATGCCTGTTGTGGCTCGGCCTGGCGCTGCTGGTCGATGGGCTGGATGGTTCGCTGGCGCGGCGTTACGACGTCAAGGTTGTGCTGCCGCATTTCGACGGCTCGACCCTCGACCTGGTGATCGACTACCTCACCTACGTATTCATCCCCGCGATCTTCCTCTATCGCTTCATTCCGCTGCCGGATTACACGCCGCTGTTCGCCGTGGGCCTGATTCTGCTGTCCTCGCTGTTCTGCTTCTGCAACCTGAACATGAAGAGCAAGGACAACTACTTCGTCGGCTTCCCGGCGGCGTGGAACGTGGTCGTGCTGTATTTCTACATCCTCGACGTGCACCCCTGGATCACCCTGGCCATGATCGTCCTGCTGGCCGGCCTGACCCTGACCAAGATGAAGTTCCTGCACCCGTTCCGCGTGCGTCAGTTCATGCCGCTGAACATCCTCGTGACCTTCGTCTGGATGCTCTCCAGTGCGTTGCTGATTCTGCAGTACCCGGTCAGTCAGTTCTGGCTGCTGGCGCTCTGGTGGTTGGCTTCAGCCTACTTCGTCGGCATGTGCCTGTGGCGCTCTGCGCGTGAGTGGTTTCCTGCTCGCGGATGAATGCAGCAGTCGAAAAAGCCTGGTTCGTCTATCTGGTGCGCGCCGCCAATGGCGCGCTGTATTGCGGCATCAGCGATGATCCGCAGCGGCGTTTCGCCCAGCACCAGAGTGGCAAGGGCGCTCGCTTCTTCCATACCAGCCCGGCGCTGGCGCTGGCCTATATCGAAGCCTGTGCCGGCAAGGGCGATGCATTGCGCCGTGAACGGGCGATCAAGCGCCTGAGCAAAAGCGCCAAAGAAGCGCTCATTCTGGCCGTTGATGGTGGCTCATCAGCCTGAGGCGGTTGCGTGCACGTGCCGCGCGGGTAAGCTGAGGACTTTGATCCGACGCGGAGCGCGCCATGCATGAGTTGATCCTTCATCACTATCCGACCTCGCCGTTCGCCGAGAAGGCCCGCCTGATGTTGGGCTTCAAGCAACTGTCCTGGCGTTCGGTGATGATCCCGCCGCTGATGCCCAAGCCCGATCTCACTGCGCTGACTGGCGGCTACCGCAAGACCCCGGTGCTGCAGGTCGGCGCCGACATCTATTGCGATACCGCGCTGATCGCTCGCCGCCTGGAAGCCGAGAAGGCCACCCCGGCGCTGCTGCCCGACGCTCAGGCGTTCAATGTCAGCCTGCTGGCGCAGTGGGCCGACTCGGTGCTGTTCCAGCATGCCGTTGCGCTGGTGTTCCAACCCGAGTCGATGGCGCTGCGCTTCGCCAAGGTGCCGCCGGAGTTCGCCAAGGCCTTTGCTGCGGACCGTGGTGCGCTGTTTTCCGGCGGTACGGCGAGTCGTCTGCCACTGGAGCAGGCCAAGCATCAATGGCCGGCGCTGATGGGGGCCTTGCAGCGACAGCTGCAAGGCGGGCAAGGCGATTTCCTTTTCGGTGAAGCGTCGCTCGCCGATTTTTCCGTAGCTCACTGTTTGTGGTTCCTGCGCGGTACGCCGGTCACCGCGCCACTGGTCGACGATTACCCTGAGGTCGCCGCATGGCTTGCCCGTGTGCTCGGCTTCGGCCATGGCTCGCTGAGCGAGATGAGCAGCGAACAGGCGATCGCAGTGGCGCGTGAAGCGACGCCGGCAGCGCTGCCGAACGAAGATTTCGTCGACCCCAATGGCTTCAAGGCGGGCCAGGCGGTGAGTATCGCGGCAGTGGACTATGGTGTCGACCCGGTGCAGGGTGAGTTGCTGCATGCCGGGCGTGACGAGCTGATTCTGCGTCGCGAGGACGAGCGTGCCGGCATCGTACACGTGCACTTCCCGCGCCTGGGCTTCCGTATCGAAGCGCGTTGAGGGCTATTGCGCCGCCTGTCAGTAGGCGGCGCGGATGGCGCGCACGTCGTAACCGTGAATGACCTGCCCGCGCAGGTCGATCACCGGTACACCGCGGCCGCCAAGCGCTTGGTATTGGGCGCGGCCGGCGGTATCGGTCTCGATATTCACTTCGCGGTAGGCGATGCCGTCCTCGGCGAACAGCTCACGGGTCTTGGCGCAGTAGCCACACCATTGCGTGGCGTAGAGCACCACTTCACCGCTGGTGTTACGCGCCTGGGGCGGGTCGATCCAGCGCTCGATCTTGTCCCAGTTCTGCCACAGGGCCAGGGCGGCGAGCAGCAGCACAATCGTCTTCATGGTTTCGCATCCTTGTGTGATGGCACGGTCATGTCAGGGTAAACCGCGCCGGGCCATCCAGCCACTCGTTAGGTCTCAGTCCTGACGGCGCTTGAGCTGGTCCTTCAACTGGGTCGGCAACTGGCGAATGATCAGCATGTCGCGGCCTTCGTCGTACTCGACCTTGGAGCCCAGCAGGTGCGCTTCGAAGCTGATCGACAGGCCCTCGGCACGGCCGGTGAAACGCTGGAATTGGCTCAGGGTACGTTTGTCCGCCGGAAACTCCGGAGCCATGCCGTAATCCTTGTTGCGGATGTGCTCGTAGAAGGCCTTGGGGCGCTCTTCGTCGATCAGTCCGGAAAGTTCTTCCAGGGTGATCGGTTCGCCCATCTTGGCCTGGCCGCTGGCGTAGCCGACCAGGGTTTTGGTCTTCTCGCGCGCCTGCTCTTCGGGCAAATCCTCGCTCTCGACGAAGTCGCTGAAGGCCTTGAGCAGGGTGCGGGTCTCGCCCGGGCCGTCGACGCCTTCCTGGCAGCCGATGAAGTCGCGAAAGTAGTCCGAGACCTTCTTGCCGTTCTTGCCCTTGATGAAGGAGATGTACTGCTTGGACTGCTTGTTGTTCTGCCACTCGCTGATGTTGATGCGCGCGGCCAGGTGCAACTGGCCGAGATCCAGGTGCTTGGCCGGGGTCACGTCCAGCGCGTCGGTCACCGCCACACCTTCGCTGTGGTGCAGCAGGGCGATGGCCAGGTAGTCGGTCATGCCTTGTTGGTAGTGAGCCAGCAGCACGTGACCGCCAGTGGAGAGGTTGGATTCCTCCATCAGCTTTTGCAGGTGTTCGACGGCCTGACGGCTGAAAGCGGTGAAATCCTGCTCGCCATCGAGATAGGCCTTGAGCCAGCCACTGAACGGGTAGGCGCCGGATTCTTCGTGGAACAGACCCCAGGCCTTGCCCTGCTTGGCGTTGTAGCTCTCGTTGAGGTCGGCCAGCAGGTTCTCCATGGCTTGCGACGTGGCCAGCTCGCTGTCGCGAGCGTGCAGCACGGCAGGGCTGCCGTCGGGCTTCTTGTCGATCAGGTGGACGATGCAGTGGCGGATCGGCATGGCGGTCTCGTGGGCAAATGAAACAGGGGCGCAGTTTACCCGAAGCAGAAAATGGATTGCGGGGCTGGGTGTGGATCTATCCGTGAAAAGTGTTGAAGACCACACAGCAGATCGCGGCTAGAGCCACTCCCACGGGTATCGCGAACATCCGTGGGAGGGGCTCTAGCCGCGATGCTTCTCTGCTGGCGGCGTTGCTGTTGCGGCGTAGGGTGGACGACGCTTTTTCCATCCACCGCTTCGGGGCGTCAATGAAGCGTGCTTCGCCTTACGCCTGTCGGCGCCGTTGCAGCTCGCGCAGTCGTTCGATCACGTAGCGCACATGCATGTGCAGTTCGTACAACTCGTTGGAGTACGACAGCGGCACTTCCACAGCCGCGAGTTCGTCCTCCATCACCTCCAGGCGTTCGATCTCGCTGTCCAGCTCGTTGGGCAAGGAGCCTGCGTGCAGCTTGCGGTCGATCTCGCGCAGGTACTTGTACCAGCGGTAGATGCGCGCGCGAATGCGCCACTGGTAGATCGGGCCGACAGCCTTGAACAGTGGGATCATCACCACGATCAAGGGGATCAGCAGGATGATGTAGCGGTCGGCCAGCGAGGCGATGCGAAAAGGCAGGTAGCGCTGCAGGATCGGCAGGCCCTTGTCGTAGTAATGCCCGGCATCCTTGTGCAGCTCGAAGGTGCGAGGCTCGGCACTGGGAAAGGTGCCGGCGGCGTCGAGCAGGGTACCGCTGCGCATCACTTCACGGCTGGCTTCGAGAAACAGCGGTACCAGGCCAGGGTTGAAGTCGTCGTTGACCACCAGGGTAGCGACCGGAGACAGGGTGACGATATCGCGGTCTGGTGCGTTGCTGGCCAGATCCAGCAGGCCTTCACCGACCTTTACCTGATTGAAGAACGGCAGTCGCGCCTCGTAAGCGGCGGCGCGCCGAAAGTGTGCCAGGGCGATGTCCGGGTTGGCCGCCAGTTGCTGCACCAGTGCGTTCTCTGCCGGACCGACGAAGAACGCTGCATCCAGTTCGCCGGCCATCAGCGCCCGAGCGGCTTTGCCACCGCCGATGCTCTGCCAGCTTTCGGGGTGTTGTTCCGGCTCGATGGCATTGGCGCCGAGAATGGCATCGCTGGCGGCACGGGTGCCGCTGCCTTCACCGCCCAGGCCGACGCGCAATGGCAGCAGGTCGGCAATGCGATCCAGCTTCACGTCTCGTCGATAGAACAGCCACAAAGGCTCCTGATAAATCGCCCCCAGACTTTCCAGCTGACGCTGCTCGTCGGGAGCCAGCTGGCGCTCCAGGCCGCTCTGGACCAGGGCGATCTCCACTTGCGGATCGTTGGCCAGCAGGCGTTGCAGGTTGTCGCGCGAGCCTGAGGTCGGTACCAGGTTCAGTTCAAAACCTTCCTTGGCCAACTCTTCCTTCAGGCGTTCGGCAAACTGCTGGTAGGCGCCCCCTTGGGTGCCGGTGGCCATGCTGGCGCTCATCGGTGGTGGCGGCGCGACGAACTGGAACAGTGCCCAGACCAGGCCTGCTACCACCGGGACGATCCACAGGTTGGCCAGGATCATGATTTTCAGGTCATTGAGTACGCGGAGCATGGGGCTTCCTTTCAGCGAGTTCAGGGTAAGGATAGAACCCCATGCGGCTCACGGTCACCCTGGAGGGTGGATGACACTCTTTCATCCACCATCAGGTTCGCGGTGGATCAATTACGCCAGCGCCTTGTGCCTTGCACGCAGATGACTGAACAGCAGCAACACCCCTAGCAGCGCCAATGCATACAGCGCATCGCTACCCAGCATTACCAACACTGCGCAGCAGAGTACTGCACTGAAACCGGCAAGCAGGCGCCAGACGCCACTGAGCAGCACCCAGCCAGCGGCCATGCTCAGCAGGTAGATCAGCACGAAGTTGCCGTTGGCATAGCGGATCAGATCGTCCACCGACAGGTTCAAGGTGGCCGAGAGCATGGCGCACAGCGCGCAGCTGATCACCACCAGCAGCAAGGCTTTGCCGGGTACACCATGGCGGTTGCGCACGGCCAGCCTGGCCGGCAGACGGCCTTCATCGGCCAGGCTCCAGATCAGCCGGGCGAAGCCCTGGATGTAAACGTTCATCGAGGCGAAGCAGGCCAGGTAACCGAGCACCGCCACCAGCACGCGTGCGTGCTCACCCAGCAGCTGTTCAAACAGACGGGGCAGGGCGGTAGTGTCGCTGTGCACGTCGCCGTAAGTGGCAAAGCTCAGCACCGCCACCGAGCAGGCCCAGTACACCAGGCCGGCCAGCAGCACGCCGAGCAGCAGCGCCAATGGGAAGTCGCGCTCGGGGTGTTTGAACTCCTCGCCCAGATGGGTGAAGGCCTCGATGCCGACGAAGCACCAGAACATCACCCCCAGCGCCGTCGGCAGCAGGTGCCACTGGCCGTCCATCGCCGGCAGCAGCGGTTGGCTGGCGCGCGGCAGATCACCGACCCACCAGATCAGCGCCACGCTGGTGACGATGGCCACGGCGATCAGCCCCTGCAGCATGCCCGAGGCTTTCGGCGGACGCTGGCCAAGCAGGAGGATGGCGCCCAGCGTGGCCAGTTCGATGAGCAGCAGGTCGGTGCGATCGAGATCGAACAGCGCCAGCCAGAAACCGCTGGCGATATGCAGCGCAGCGGGCAGACCGACCGGCAGCACGGCGAGAAACAGCAGGGCGCTGACCCCCTCCATGCGCAGGCCGAAGGCGCGGCCGATCAGGTGCGGCGCGCCGCCAGCGTGAGGGAAGCGCTTGCCCAACTGGGCGAAGGTGAACGCCACCGGCAGCACCAGGGCAATCAGGATCATCCATGCCCACAGTGACGCTTCGCCGGCTGCCGTGGCTGCCAGCGCCGGCACCACGAAAATGCCGGTGCCGAGCAGCGAGGTACTGAGCAGGGCGATGCCCTGCAGCAGGCCCAATTCCTTGTTCAATCGACTCATGGGGTATGCTCATCATTTTCCAGATACCGCCATGGTAGGGCGCCAGCCAGTTGCAGGCTGTCGCCTTTTGCCGACGAAATGGCGGTTTTCACCGTCAATCCGATTGCCGCCCGAGAAGCCCCGTGGACAAGTTCGATCGCCAGATCCTCGCTCTGCTGCGCAGCGATGCGCGCACCTCCGTCAGCCAGATCGCCCGTGAGGTCAACCTGTCACGTTCGGCGGTCAGCGAGCGGATCCGCTACCTGGAGAACAGCGGGGTGATTCGCGGTTATCACGCGCAGGTGGCCGAGCCGGGCGAAGGTGGAGTCAGGGCTTATCTCGAGCTTTTCTACCGAAATGCCCGTTGTCAGGATTACGTCGAGCGTATGCGCGAATACCCGGAAATCCGCCATTGCAGTGGCATCAGCGGCGAGACCGACATGCTGGTACTGGTCGAGGCGCCGAGCATGGCGCGCCTAAGCGAAGTGCGCGCGGCCATCGAGGCCTTCCCGCAAATGCAGCGGGTCAAGACTCATGTCGTCGTACAGGACTGGCCGCTATGAGCTTGCGCATCCTGCACACCTCCGACTGGCACCTGGGCCAGCATTTCATGGGCAAGACTCGGCAGGCCGAGCACCAGGCCTTCTGCGCCTGGCTGCTGGAGCAGGTGCGCGTGCACGACGTAGACGTGCTGTTGATCGCCGGTGATGTGTTCGACACCGGCGCACCGCCCAGTTACGCCCGCGAGCAGTACTACCGGCTGGTGGTAGAGTTGCGCGACGCCGGCTGCGCCCTGGTGGTACTCGGCGGCAACCACGACTCGCCGGCCATGCTCGGTGAAAGCCGCAGCCTGCTGGGGCAACTGGGCACCCAGGTGGTGCCGAGCGTGGGCGTCGACCTGGCTGAACAGGTACTGGTACTCAATGATCGTACTGGCCAGCCGGGCGCCATTCTCTGCGCCATTCCCTTCATCCGCCCGCGCGACGTGCTGGCCAGCCAGGCGGGGCAGAGCGCACAGGACAAACAACAGTCGCTGCAGCAAGCTATCGCCGAGCATTACCGAGCACTGTACGAGCTGGCGGCGAGCAAGCGTAACGAGCTGGGCCTGACGCTACCGATCATCGCCACCGGTCACCTCACCACAGTTGGCGCCAGCGCCAGCGAATCGGTGCGCGAGATTTACGTCGGCAGTCTGGAGGCCTTCCCCACCAGCGCCTTCCCGCCGGCGGACTACATCGCCCTTGGCCATATCCACCGCCCGCAGAAGGTCGGCGGCCTGGAGCACATTCGCTACAGCGGCTCGCCGATTGCCCTGTCCTTCGACGAGGCGCGCCAGCAGAAGGAAGTTCTGCTGCTGACGTTCGCAGGCGCCACCCTGCAGTCGATCACGCCACTGCCCGTGCCGGTGTTCCAGCCCATGGCCAGCCTGCGCGGCTCGCTCAAGGAGTTGGCAGGCTCCATCACCGAGGCAGCTGCACAGGGCACCCCCGAGCGACCTGTATGGCTGGAAGTGCAAGTGAGCACCGACGACTACCTGAGCGACCTGCAAAGCCGCATCAACGCCTTGTGCGAAGGGCATCCCGTGGAAGTGCTGCGTATCCGTCGTGAACGCGGCAATGCGGCAGCCAGCTTGGCCAGTGAAGCGCGAGAAACGTTGGACGAGCTGAGCGTGGAAGACGTCTTCGCCCGGCGCCTGCTGCAAGAGACATTGGAAGAAGAGGATGCCCAGCGCCTGCAGGGTTTGTATCGGCAGGTGCTGGAGGCGCTGCTCAAGGCCTAGCGGCACAGACCTCGTAGCCCGAATGCAATTCGAATGGCGGTCGTTACAACCCAGCCAAGTGCTTGCGGCGCTCACCCCAGCGGGCTGACTACACCGGCAAAGCCCTGTCCCAGCACATGCGTATAGATCTGCGTCGTACGTATATCCGCATGCCCCAGTAGCGTCTGCACTGTGCGAATGTCACTCCCTCGACGCAGTAACTCGGTGGCGAAACTGTGACGAAAGGTATGGCAACTGGCAGGCTTGTGCAGATTGGATTGCCGCACGGCATGTCTGACAGCTTTCTGAATGGCACTGACATGAAGGTGATGACGAACGATCTGCCCGTCCTCATCCGTGCAAAGTCCGGTCGACGGGAACAGCCACTGCCACTCGAATGAACATCCCGCCTTGGGGTATTTGCGACGTAGCGCAAATGGCAGGCTGACGGGAGCGTGATAAAAACTGTCCCGCTGCTTCCAGGCGCGAAACATACGCTCTCTGCGCTCCAGCAGCTGTGTGATCAAGGGCGCCGGCAGAAGTGTCGTTCGGTCTTTGGCGCCTTTGCCGTCGTGAATGGTGATGATCTGCTTATCGAAATCCACATCCTTGATACGCAAGCGTGCAGCTTCCACCACTCGCAAGCCGGCGCCATACATCAGCGAGGCCAGTAGCTGATGCGGTTGGCCGAGCCTGGCAATGAGCGCCGTGGCTTCCTCATGCGTAAGTACGCAAGGAATACGCGCTGAGCGTTTTGCGCGCACCACCTCACCCACTTGCCCGAGCGGTTGTTGCAAGACCTTGTCGTATAGGAAAACCAGTGAATTGAGTGCCAGATTCTGAGTAGCGGCAGCCACCTGGCGCTCAACTGCCAGCCAGGTGAGAAAAGCGTTGACCTCGCAGGGCACTGCTAAAAACGTAGGCGAGGCAGTCAGCACAAGGCAAAAACAGGCGAAAAAGCGGAGTTTACGTGCTGTAAATGAGCATTTTGAGCCTGTTTTTAACGTAGTGATGGCAACGCAGGTAGTTTTTAGAGGTGTCCTACAGCGCCAAGCTCCATTGGATGGCGTAGTTGATGGAAACGGATGAAATAGCGAATCCAGTACCAGTAGGATTTTTCTGTGCGGATACTGTAGTGATGCAACCGCATCACCGCCCTGAACTGCTCTTGCAGGCGAGGTTTGCTGGAGGTTTCCATGGCCGACTCCCTGGCTGTGTTTTTGTACAGTAGTAATGGTAGAGCAAAAAGAGGAAGTCAAGCGAATACGTCCAGACACCAGGAGCTGGCTGGTAATATCATGAATTGAAAAGAGTTTTTCCAGGACTGCGATGACGATGATGTGGAGTTAGATGGAAGGCTCTACTATCGGATTAGTACCGCCTTCCATCTAATCACTGTTAGAGAAAGTCATGGCCACCCTAGACTGCGGAACATACGAGTCAACAATTAATAGTGTTTGTCACATCTACGGCATAGAGCGAAGTGCAGCAGAACAATTCTTGTCTGGCATTGATCTTGATGCCGCATATGAGAGCAGCACTATTTGTAGCAGCTGTGACGACTATCTGCGCGAACTATTTGAGAGCGAATTCGGACAACCTAAATTGCAGCTGGAGGAAGTTGCTTGGCTCCACCTCACAAGAACAGCCAGGAGCTCTAATTTTTCAGAAGGTATTTTGCCGCTAGGGCAGATCTTAGGCAGGGTCTGGAAAATGCTCAACTCACTATTAGAAGACCCGGAGCAGAAAGCAAACCTAGCAATAATGCAAACAAATGGGGTTAGAGATTTTCAGTTTGGATTGAAAACAGGAAATAGCATTCATCACGGGCCTTATGCAATGCTCGTGCGTGAAGCTGCTTTTAACTCAGAGAAAATCTGCAATCATGACTACCTCGAAGTACCTGAAATAATTGAGGACCGTTTGCAACGGTTACCGAGAGCAGTTTGGCCACTGCATCTATGACACCGTGACCTCAAAGTTAGAAAAATGCATTGTGAAATTCAAATCCAATAAGTACACAAGCTTTAACTTGCTTGCCCCCGCCCTTCTGTACTGCTGGTGCATTGTAAGAAACGAAGAATTTAGCTCGTTCGCCAACACTTGCTTTGACTCTGAAGGTACGCCAATTTCTAGGGAACAAATAATTTCCGTGGATTTTCTCTAACAACTGGTATATGGACTCTCCCCACAAGTAGTGAGTAAAGCTTTGCCTTTGCACCTGTCGTCAGCGCGGTTGCATTCGTATATCCGGCCTGTTGTGGGCTTTTCGCCCTGGCCATTCTGTAGTTCGCGCAGCGGGGGCCAAGCGTTCAATCGATCCCTGGGATCATCATTGTTATCGGCCTTACTCCGCTGCAGGACTCGCCTGTTCCGACAGTGCTGCTGTTCACCACAACCACAAGAAAACCATCATCCCTTTACTGATTACTCCCGCCGTCAGGCGGGCTTTACGCTCTGCCAGTTACCACTGAAACGCCGCTCGTGGCACCACACCGCCCAGCAGATCCGCACCAGCTTGTTGGCCAGGGCCACCGCCGCCTTGTTGTGACCGATACGGGCTGCCGATTCCACGGCCCAGCGCTGCAGTTGGGTTAGCTTTTCCGGTGTACGGGCCTGGCAGCGTTGTGCCGCCAGCAAGGCCGCGCGTGAACCATGGATCAACAGAGTGCGCACATAGACATTGCCCTGTCGGCTGATATGGCCAAGCTTGCGGCTATTGCCACTGCTGAACTCGCGCGGTGTCATGCCCAGCCAGGCGCTGAGCTGGCGACCGCTGGCAAAGCGCTCGGGCTTACCAACAGCGGTCGTCAGGGCGCTGGCAGTCAGCAGGCCAATACCACTGACTTCATCTAGTTTGCGCACGATTTCATCGTCAGCATGCCAGCACTTGAGTTGCTGTTCGCATTCGGCCATGCACTGTTCATACAGATTGATCTCGGCCAGGACGATATGCAGCAGACGGCTCAGGGGCTCGAGTTCAGGTTGCTCAACCAGCTCGCTGGCTGCCCGGATAAATGCAGTGCTCGAGGCTGGCGCGTCGATACCGGCTTCACGCAGGAGGCCGCGTAGCAGGTTGATACGCTGGGTTCGGCTCTTGTTCCAGGTTTCCCGCAGCCCATGCAATTGCTGAAGCTGTTGCTGCTCGTGGCTCTTCACTGGCACGGGATGAATGTCGGTGCAACGCGCCGCTTCCAGCATGGCGTCGCAGTCATTACGGTCAGTCTTGTTGCGTCGACGGTAAGGTCGCACGTAACGCGGATGCAGCAGCTTCACCTGATGACCCAGTGATTGCGCCAGCCGCCCCCAATAGTGCGCTGTGCCACAGGCTTCCATCACCCACTCGACCGGCTCGGCCTGCTCCTGTATATATCGCCGGAACGCCTCTCGGTTCAGCCGCTTGCGCTGTACCACCTGGCCGGAACGGACACTCTCGGCAACTTGGTAAACGGACTTGGCCAGATCAACTGCAATTCGTTTCATGGCAGCTCTCCCATTCTGTAGCCCTCAACGCCTTGGTATAGAAGCGTGGTGCAGGGAGAGTCCATTACAGCATTCAAGTTGTTCGCTTCGCTCACTCGGGACCGGCTAAAGCCGGCCCTTTGACCAAACATTAGATTCTTCCATGGGCGCGATGAAAGACTATTACAAAGATCGACCTGAGCTGCCGGCCGAGCAGATCACAGCACGGATTGATGGGGCATACCACCGTTTCTTCGCTGGCCTATATGAAAGTGCTGGCCTGACGCACAGCCTCTCAAAGGGGGAGGTGAGAGAAAATCCGGTGCGTGATTTCTTCGAGACCTTACTTCCAAGAAAATTTTCGGTTGCATCAGGTGAGATCATTGACTCAAGAGGTGGCGTAAGCCCGCAAAGCGACCTCATTGTCTATCGCACCTCCGACGGAATACCCATTCTCGATGCGCAACCAACAATTCTTCAAGTTGAATCGGTTATGTGCGTAACCGAGGTCAAGTCAGTCATAAACACTGAGGAATATGAAGATTGCCTCAAGAAAGCCCAAAGACTATTTAAGCTGCGTCCGTTCGACAAAGAGTTGCAAAGGTATGAGCGAGGGCGCGACCCCGGCCCGGAAGATTGCCGAATTTTCATTTCGATTTTTGCCTATAGCTCAAATACTAAGAGTGGGCTTGAAGAAGAGGCAAAGCGCTACATGGAATGCGCAAGGAAGCTAAAAATCGATCCAGCCATTGTGGATAGGATTTACATTCTTGGGAAAGGGGTGATTAACCCCGCAGATGGCAAATACGCTGCCGACACAGAGGCGAGGAAGATTGGCCTCTTTTACTACTACTCGAACCTGCTTCAATTTGCACTGAGAGAGTCAAGCAGGAGGAAAGAGGTCCCTTACATCTACTACTTTGGAAGAATGAGCGAGGGTTGGAAACGAATCTAACCATTCCGTCGAGGGACCGCCACAAGCTGTGCTTGTGGCGCCCTTCGTGACTTCGCCGCTATGGCAGTCCCTCACGTCAAACGTTATGTGCTTCTAAGGCCCTTATGATCCACGAATCCAGCTATTGGAAAGACGATCTTCTCAAGCTTGCAAGCAGGCTTGAGCGTAGGCTTATCCAAACACGCTGGGGCGAAAAGAACCTTTACACCCTAGAGAAAGAAATATTTATTGGGTTTTACTCAATCAGAAAACTAATAGAATCAAAGAAAGTTTCCGACAATGTATCCCGCAAAAAATACTCAATCCGCGAGTATCCTTATCGCGGAAACCCCTCCTCTCTCATAACGCATTTTAGAGATTCAGAGTACGATCTCGGTAAATCAAAAATCACTGAAATATCAGTGTCAATACTCTGCAATCAATTTATTCATAGCCACCATTTCCTGCCCTTCCTTCCAAACAGTAAAAACCTAATAGGTTTTTTCTTTTGCTCAGACCACAAAAGGACTACAGGTCTTTATCTGATAACCCTCTTTGACGTGGTTGACATTTATCGTTCCGTGGGCAACAACTACCCGCACACCATACACACAAAAGAATTGCCCAATGGCAAATCCACCACAACCATTGAGTAAGCACATACAGCATTCAAACCGTTCGCTTCGCTCACTGGGACCGGCTAAAGCCCGCCCCTTAACCAAACGCTATCAATCCTCCAAATGACTCTTCTCCCATCATCCTGGGCCAGTGCCTGGTCAGACCTTGGCCTACAGCCTCCGTCAGGTCTGTTCGAGAAGCTCGTTCGTGCCTACGAGGAACCGCAGCGGCACTATCACTCGCTGCAGCATCTGCGCGAATGCCTGGTGCATTTCGAGCAGGCGCGGCATCTGGCGCAGCAGCCGGGAGAGGTGGCCATCGCGCTCTGGTTCCATGACGCCATCTACGACGTGCGCGGCAAAGATAACGAGCGCCTGAGTGCAGATTGGGCCATCCGGGTGCTGGCGAGCTGTCACGCCAGCCAGGCGACGTTGGCGCGGGTCGAGCAACTGATCATGGTCACCCGGCATGATGCGACGCCGAGCGAGCCGGATGAGCAGTTGTTGGTGGATATCGACCTGGCCATTCTCGGCGCCACGCCGGAGCGTTTCGCCGAATACGATGCTCAGGTGCGCGCCGAGTACGCCTGGGTGCCGGGCTTTGTCTATCGCATGAAGCGGCGCAGCGTTCTTCAGTCATTTCTGGCGCGCCCAACTATCTACAGCACGGATCATTTCAGGGCGCGCCATGAGGCGCAGGCGCGGAACAATCTGGCCAGCGTGGTTTGAGGGCGACTCAATAGCGGAGCCCACATCGCATTCTGCGCAACAAGCGTTCTATGCTGTGAATGGTGGCGTTTCGACAGGGGAGCGAAAGTGCCGTTGTTCAATGCCTTGCTGCGTGCGCTTGACCCTTTGCATGGAGTGCCAGAGGCGACTCGGCAGGCGTTCGCCTGCTGGTACCTGCAAGCGAAGATTCCGCAGATCCGCTACGTGGCGTTCCTTACCACCGGGTTGTATCTGATCTATGCCGCCATCGAGCAGAGCGTCGAGACCGATCAGTCTGTCGCGCGGCTGATTTGTCATGCGTTGTTGGTGCCGGCGGCGTTGCTGAGCATCGGCTTGCTGAGTTTCCAACCCAAGCGACAGCCCTTGATGCTGGGGTTACTGACAGCCGCTCCAATTTTCTCGGTACTGGCCAACCTATACTTCAACTTTGGTTCGCCGCGCTTTGCTTTCTACGCGCCGGAGATTTACCTCAACCTGATGTGGACCTTTGCCATCTCCGGTCTCACGCTGAAGCGCGCGATGCTCACCTCGTTGGTTTCGCTGGCGGCGATCCTGCTGGTCACGCTGGAGCACTCGCTGACGCCCGGCATACAGCGCCTGCACCTGATCTGGATTCTGGCGTCGTTCTCCTTCGGTCTGCTCAGTGCTTTTCTGCTGGAGAAGGCGCACAAACGTATGTTCCTGCACCAGGATAGCCTGGCCCTGAGCGCCAGCATCGACAGCCTGACCGGCCTGTGGAATCGCGCGCGCACTCTGCATTTTCTGATCGAGGAGGTGGCGCGTGCCAATCGCTACGGCACGCCGTTCTCGGTGGTGCTGATCGACATCGACCACTTCAAGAGCGTCAACGACACCCATGGCCATGCCGTGGGCGACAGCGTGCTGCGGCAGTTTGCCGGGTTGTTGCGCGACGGCGTGCGAGTCATGGACAAGGTCGGCCGGCTCGGCGGTGAGGAGTTTCTGATCATCCTGCCGGAGATCGATGCGGCGCACGCCGAGCGCGCCATGCAGGCTCTGCAGAAACGCATCAACGGTTTCGCCTTCGACCGTGTGCAACGCAAGAGCGCCAGTTTGGGCATTGCCGAGTATCGCCCTGGCGAGAGCCTGGACAGCCTGATGGAGCGTGCGGACCAGGCGATGTACCTCGCCAAGGCCAATGGCCGCGACCGTATCGAGATACTGTGAGCTTGGGCCTGAACCGCGCATGAGCGGTCGGGGTCGAAATCGCTACACCCTTCCAGTGGAGAGCGTCATGCAAAGAGCGGCACATTTTCTTCTCGCGGCTGCGGCCATTCCCCTGTTGTTGGCCGGCTGCGCGACATCTTCCAGCGAGCAGGATGCCAAGGTGACCGAGCAATGGTTGGGGCGTTGGAACGGGCCAGAGGGCACTTACCTGGATATCAGCGGCACGCCGGCTGACTACCGCCTGACCATCGCCAACCTTGACGGCCCGCGACGGTTTGTCGGCCGTGCGCAGGGCGCGAAGATCGTCTTCGTACGCGATGGCGTGGTGGAGAGCGTCAGCGCCACCGACGGCGAAGCCACCGGCATGAAATGGCTGCTGGACAAGCAGAACTGCCTGACCGTGCGCAGCGGCGAGGGTTATTGCCGCGACTGAATCGTTACCGGGATATGCCAGAATGACTGCCTTCAACGGCTTATGACCTGTGCATGAAAATCCTCAGCCTGCGCCTCAAGAACCTCAATTCCCTCAAGGGTGAATGGAAGATCGACTTCGCCGCCGAGCCTTTCGCCGGTAGCGGTCTGTTCGCCATCACCGGGCCGACCGGGGCGGGCAAGACCACCTTGCTCGACGCTATCTGCCTGGCGCTGTACCACCGCACGCCGCGTATGAGCACGCTGTCGGCCAGCGGTAATGAGCTGATGACCCGGCACACCGCCGATTGCCTGGCCGAAGTCGAGTTCGAGGTGAAAGGGCAGGGCTACCGCGCCTTCTGGAGCCAGCGCCGCGCGCGGGACAAGGTCGACGGTGCGCTGCAGGCGCCCAAGGTGGAGCTGGCGCGTATCGCCGATGGCGAAATTCTGGCGGACAAAACTAAAGAGAAAGAGAACCTAACTGTTGAGCTAACAGGGTTGGATTTTGGTCGCTTCACCAAGTCCATGCTGTTGGCTCAGGGTGGTTTCGCTGCGTTTCTAGACGCTGACAGCAAAGAGAGAGCTGCATTGCTGGAGCAACTAACCGGCACCGAGGTGTACGGGCAGATCTCGCAGCAGGTCTACGAGCGCACCAAGGCCGCCGAACAGGCGCTGGGCCTGCTGAAGAGTCGTGCCCAGGGCATGGAGCTGCTGGACGAGGCGCAGCGTGCCGAATTGCAGGCCGAAGCCGAGCGCCTGGCGCAGGAACAGGCCCCGTTGCAGGCTGAGCAACAAGCGCTGCTGGCTGGGCAGCGCTGGCGTGAGGCGTTGCAGCGAGCCGAGCAACAAACCGGCGAGGCGGCGCGAGGGTTGGAGCAGGCCCAGCAACGTCAGGCTGCTGCGGCCGATGACTTACAGCGTCTGGCTGCCAGTGAGCCGGCAGCGCGTTTACAACCGCTGCACCAGGCCTGGCAGCAGGCGCAGCACGATAGTCAGCAGGCCGAGCGCGGTCTGTTCGCGCTGCGTGAGCAGCTGCAGATGTGCGCCGAGCGTGAACGGCAGGCGCTGTGGCAGGCCAGCCAGCATGCGGGGCACTGGCGTGAGCAGCGGCACGTCGCGTTGACGCAGGCGCAGCACCAGCACGCCGAGGTGCAGACCTGGCTGAGCGAGCGCAGTTCGCATGCGCGCTTGGGCGAGTTGCTCAGTGGCTGGGACGAGCGTTTCACGCAACGGGCCAAGGCTGAGCAGGCGCTACAGACAGCGCAAACGCGCCTGAGCGAATCCGCGGTACAACTGACGACCTTGCAGCGCCAGCGTGACGAGCAGGGTGTGCGTCTGACAACGCTGCAACAGCAGGTGGAGCAAACGCGCGACGCCGAGGGGCAGCAGCAGGGCGCCTTGCAGGCTCTGCTGGGTGATGCCGGTGAGGCGGGTTTGCGCCAGGACTGGCAGCGCCAGCAAACGCGCAGCCGGGTGTTTGACCGCCTGCAACAACTGGCGCAGAACCGTGAGGCCTTGGCCATGCAACTGGCCGAGCTGCCGCCGCGCCTGGCTGAGCTGCAGCGCCGACAGGCGCACAAGAACACCGAGATCAACGCCCTGCGCGAGCGTTACAAGGCACTCAAGCAGCAGGTCGCTGACAAGGAAAAGCTGCTGGAGCAGGAAAAACGCATTCAGGATCTGGAGGCCTATCGCGCCCGCCTGCAACCGGGCGACGCCTGCCCGCTGTGCGGCTCGCACGAGCATCCGGCGATCAGCCAGTACCAGGCGCTGAACGTCTCCGCCACCGAGCAGGCGCTGGTGCAGTGCCGCAGTGAGTTGGCCGAGCTGGAGAGCCAGGGCGCCAGCCTGCGTGATGAGCTGACCCGTCTCGCCGCGCAGATCGAGCAGGTGCAGCAACAACAGGCTCAGGCCGAGGCGCAATTGCTGCCGCTGGATCAGCAGTGGCAGCAGCAACTGAACGAACATGACATCCGCCTGCAGGACGTCGCCGAGCTGACAGGTGTGCAGCAGCGGCACGAGCAGGAATTGGCTGCGCTCCAGGCGCGCCTGGAAGCAGCGCAGGCACAGCAAACCGAGCTGCAGCGTCTGCGCGAGTTGCGCGAAAGCGCTGAGCGTGAGCAGGCCGAGGCCGAGCGGCAGCAGGCAATACTCAGCCGCGATCTGGACAACACCCAGGCGCGCCTGGCCGAGCAACAGGCGCATCTGAACGCGCTGCAGACCGAACAGGCACAGCAGGCTCAGGAGCTGCTGGCCAGTCTGCAAGGCTTCGCCAACGAGTTGCCGGCCGACGGCGCGGGTTGGCTCGCGCAGCAGAAAGCCGCCTGGCAAGCCTGGCAGCAGACGCAGGCCCGCGAACAGCAGTTGCTCGACCTCGAGCGCGAGGCGCAGCGACAACTGGACGACGCCCAGATGCAGGCCGAGCACTGGCAGTCGCGTTGGCAGGAATCGGGTGCGCCGAGCCTAGCTGCCCCCGTGCCGGCTAACGACCCGCAGCAGGCCCTGCGTGAATCCGCCGAGCGGCTGGCCGCGACCCTGCGTGAACGCGATGGCCTCGCTGGCAGTGAGCAAGCCCAGGAGGCCTTGCTGGCGCGTGAGCAGCAACGTCTGCAAAGCTGTCAGCAGGCTTGGCAACAGGCGCTGCTGAGCAGCCCCTTCGCCGATCAGGCCGCGTTCGAAGCAGCCGTGCTGAGTGATGACGAACGCGAACGCTTGCTGCAACTCAAGGCCGATCTCGAACGCTCTCACACCCAGGCCGCGACCCTGCTGACGGCGGCTCAGGCCGAGGTCCAGCGCCTCATGGCCGAGCCGCAAACTGCCTTGAGCCTGGAGCTGTTGGCCGAGCAGATCCAGGCATTGCAGGAGCGCCTGCGCGCCCTCAGCGAGCGTCAGGGTGAGTTGCGCGCGCAGTTGCAGGCCGACGAGGCGCGGCGCAGTAGCCAGCAGGCCCTGTTCGCCGAAATCAGTGCGCAGGAGAGCGAGCAGCGACTGTGGCAACAGCTCAACGGCCTGATCGGTTCGGCCGACGGTGCCAAGTTCCGCAAGTTTGCCCAGGGCCTGACCCTCGATCACCTGATCCACCTGGCCAACCGCCAACTGACGCGCTTGCATGGGCGCTATCAACTGGCGCGCAAGGGCAGCGGTGAACTCGAGCTGGAAGTGCGCGACACCTGGCAGGCCGACGTGGCGCGCGATTGCCGCACCCTGTCCGGCGGCGAGAGTTTCCTGGTCAGCCTGGCGCTGGCGTTGGCGCTGTCCGATCTGGTCAGCCACAAGACCAGTATCGACTCGCTGTTCCTCGATGAAGGCTTCGGCACCCTGGACGGCGAGACGCTGGAGGTGGCGCTCGATGCGTTGGACAACCTCAATGCCAGCGGCAAGACCATCGGCGTGATCAGTCACGTCGAGGCGATGAAGGAGCGTATTCCCGTGCAGTTGCGGGTGCACAAGGGCGTCGGCCTCGGTTACAGCCGGCTCGATGCGCGTTTTGCGGTGAAGGAAGGAGCGTAGTGATGCTGATGCGAGCGAAGGATTCCACCCTGTTGGTGATCGATCTGCAGGAGCGGCTGCTGCCGGCCATCAACGGTGGCGCGGCAGTGGTCGAGCAAGCCACCTGGCTGGTGCAAGTGGCGCAGCGCCTGCGCGTTCCGGTGATCGCCACCGAGCAGTATCCGAAGGGGCTGGGTTATACCGAGCCGGGCCTGCATGAGTTGCTGCCGGGCGATGGGTTGCGGGAGAAGATTCATTTTTCGGCAACCGCCGGGGCCGGGCTGTTCGACTTGCCCGGTGGCGAGCGCAGGCAGTTCGTCGTCTGCGGCACGGAAACTCATGTTTGCGTGCTGCAGACGGTAATGGGCCTGCTGGCGGCCGGGCGTGAGGTATTCGTGGTCGACGAGGCGGTGGGATCGCGCCGGCCGCGCGACAAGGCTCTGGGTCTGGCGCGCATGGAGCGTGCCGGCGCGGTGATCGTCTCGCGTGAGATGGTTGCCTTCGAGTGGCTGGAGCAGGCCGGCACCGAGCTGTTCCGCGAGGTCAGCAAGGGCTTTATTCGCTGACCATTGACTGCCCATTTCTGGTTCCCCGCCTTCGCGGGGATGACGACTGTCTGGAGTCCTCGTCATTCCCGCGCAGGCGGGAATCCAGGCGCCACGTTTTTTCGGTTATGGCGCGGCATCTTCCGGCCCGGGTTGGTAGTGGCCAGCCTGCAGGTCGTCGAAATACTTCTGGTAACGACCGTCGTCGCGGAACTGTTGCAGGCGAGCGTTGAAGCGCTCGCGTAGCGCTTCGCTCTGCGCCAGGCGCTTGGGCAGCATCAGGTAACTGAGGTTGACCAGCAGCGGTTTGGGGTGGTGGGTGATGCGCTCGGCATCGGCGCTGGAGAACTCGTTACGCAGCGCGGCGTAGCCGACGTTGAGCTCCTGCGGGTAGAGCACCACGCGCTCCTTGAGCAGCTTCTCGAAGTTCTGCCGGTCGCTGGACACTCGTTCGATGCGCACCTTGCCTTCGGCGAGAAAGGCATCGAACGCCGGCCCATAGCTGTATTCCAGGCCGCCGCCGAGGGTCATGCCGCTGAGGTCGTCGAAGCGCTGCCAGTCGAACGGTTGGGTTTTCAGGTGGAAGAACACGAACTGTTCGTTGAGCAGTGGGGCGCTGAAGAGAAAGTCGGCCTCACGCTCGGTCTTGTGCATCCACACCGCGGTGGCGTCGAACCGGCCTGCGGCGGCTTCGGCGTAGGCGCGGGGCCAGGGCAGGAAGGTGAATTCGACACGGTAGCCTTCCTCGGCCAGCAGGTCGCGCAGCAGATGGGCCACCGGCCCCTGGTGTTCGAGTCTGGCTGACAGATAGGGCGGCCATTCGCCGGCGCTGATCCGCAGCAAAGGTGCCTCTGCAGCCCCAAGCGGGCTGCAGCAGAACAGGCTAAACAGCATAATCAACAGGCCGTGACGCATCTGTAGTCCTCGACGGCTCGGGCAACAGGATGATCGCACTTTAAGGGTTTTGCCCTGTTGATCCCAGTCATGCCGCCGGCTGCCAGGCAGTGCAATGATCGAAGTCTGGCGTCTGACCTGATGAGCGCAAGCGTGCACCAAATTGCTGCAGACGACTCAGGGCGAATATGCCTATGCTTGGAGCAGGATAAGAAGTCGGTGACAAACCGCGGATCGAACGCCTGCTCTCAGGCGTTCCGGTGATGGAGTCTGGTTTTTGCACAAAGCGCTGCATTACTGCCTGCTCTGGCTATTGGTCGGCACCTGCTACGGTGCCCAGCCTACCTTGACGTTCTGTCATGAAGATCAGAACGCCTACCCTTGGGTGATGACCGACGGCACCGGCCTCAACCTGGAGCTGCTCAATCTGGTGCAGCAGTCGCTGGCACTGCAGGTGGTGTATGTGGCAGTGCCCTGGAAGCGCTGCCTGTCGGGCATGCAGCAGGGTCTCTATGACGGCGCTTTCGCTGCCAGCGTCAAACCCGAGCGGCTACAGATGGGCCATTACCCCACCAATGCCGATGGCCGCCCGGATGCCGCCAGGCGTTTGCACACCTCGCGTTATACCCTGTACCGCCGTATCGGTAGCGCGGTGTCCTGGGACGGCCAGCGTTTCAGCCAGGTGAGTGGCCGGGTCGGCTCGCTCAGTGGCTTCTCCATTCGCGATCTGCTGCTGGCGCACGGGCTGGAGGTGGACGAATCGAGTCGCGATCCACTGGCGCTGTTGCAGATGCTGGTGCACGGTCGGGTCGAGGCCGTCGCCTTGCAGACCATGCGTGGCGATTTCGTCTTGCAGGCCAATCCGCAGTTGGCTCAGCGGGTGGAGAAACTGCCGGAGCTGCTCGAGGAAAAGCCCTATTACCTGATGCTGTCCAACGCGCTGCTGGCGCGTGACCCCGAGTTGGCCGAACGAATCTGGGCCGAGGTGCAGCGTCAGCGCGAGTCGCCGGCCTATCTGGGGCGGGTGGCGACTTACATGTCGCGCCCCTGAAACACGCAAAAAACCAAGCCGTGGCTATTCCCGCGCGGCACTGGCGTGGCTAGAGTCCGCTGCTTCCAACCTGCATCCGTTTGGGTGAATCGCGCATGACCTTCGCTGCCTGGCTGACCCTTGGCCTTTTCGTTCTCACCTACCTGGGCATGGCCGCTGGCGGCGTTCGCGGCCTGCGTATCGACCGCAGCTGGATCGCCTGCTGCGCGGCGGTGCTGTTGCTGGTCAGCGGTGCGTTGAGCATGGAGGATGCAGTCCATCATCTCGACCCTGGCGCGTTGTTGCTGCTGTTGGCGTTGATGCTGATCTCGGCGCAGTTCGATTTTTCAGGGGTGTATGCCTGGCTCAACCGCTACCTGACCGAGCATGCCGAGCGCCCGGCTGTGCTGCTGATGGGCGTGGTGCTGCTGGGCGGCTTGCTCTCGGCGGTGCTGGTCAACGACATCGTCGCTTTTGCCCTGACTCCGCTGTTGTGTCGCAGCCTGCATCTGCGCGGGCTGGAGCCGCGGCCGTTTTTGTTGGCGCTGGCGTTATCGTGCAACGCCGGCTCGGCGGCGAGCCTGATCGGCAACCCGCAGAACATTCTCATCGGCCAGGCCGGCGGTCTGGATTTCTGGGGTTATGTGGCCGTGGCCGGGCCACCCGCAGTGATCGCGATGGCCATCGTTTATGCGGTGATCTGGTTGCAGTGGCGTCATCGCTGGGGCGAGGCCAGGCCGCTGACCGCGGACGATACGCCGGTCGAGCATATCTACGGCGCACACAGCTATCTCAAACCGCTGCTGGCCAGCCTCGCGCTGCTGGCGCTGTTCGCCACGGCGCTGCCACGTGAGCTATCGGCGCTGTTGATCGCGGTGCTGGTGATGGTGTCGCGGCGGGTGGACAGTCGCGACTACGTGAACAAGGTGGACTGGAACCTGCTGTTGCTGTTCGTGGGCTTGTTCCTGGTCAGCGGCGCCGCGCTGCAGTTGCCGCAAATGACGCAGGGAGCCACCTGGCTGGCTGAGCATGGTCTGTTGCCGCAGGGAGTGGTGTCACTGGCTACCGCATCGCTGATGGCGGGTAGCCTGATTGGCAACGTGCCCTTCGTGGTGTTGCTGTTGGGCCTGATGCCGGAGTTGTCGCATTCGGTGCTGATCGGTCTGGCGATCATGTCGACCCTGGCCGGCAACCTGCTGCTGATCGGCAGTGTGGTCAACCTGATCGTCGCTGAAGGGGCGAAGCGTCAGGGCGTCAGGCTTGGTTTCGTCGATTATGCGCGCAGCGGCGTACCGGTGACGCTGCTGAGCATGACGGTGGCCGGTCTCTGGCTGGTGTTGGGTGCCTGGTTGCCCTGGTAGGGAGATCGGTGCGCACGGCGCACCCTACAGCTAGGGTGCGCTGTGCGCACCGGCAGGTCTCAGCGCCAGCAACTCTTGCTCCAAGCGCTGCGCTCTTCGGCATTCTTGAACGTCCAGGCCACCAGGCGGCTCTGCTTCTGCCCCTGCGACATTCCGAGGATGCGCACCTCAAGCGCGCCTGCCTTGGCCAGCCAGCCCTGTAGCAATTCCACATGGCTGCCTTTGGAGACCAGGCTGCTGAACCACAGCACCTGCTCCGCCACTTGCGCGCTTTCGCTGGCCATGCGCTTGAGAAACGCGGCTTCGCCACCGGGGCACCATAGCTCGGCCGCCTGGCCGCCGAAGTTGAGCACCGGTAGCTTGCGCTTCGGGTCGAGCTTGCCAAGGTTGCGCCACTTGCGCGTGCTGCCACGGGTGGCTTCATCGGCGCTGGCGTGGAAGGGCGGGTTGCACAGGGTCAGGTCGACTGCCTCGTTCGATTGCAGCAGACCGAGAAATACGTGCTCGGTATTGGCCTGCTGGCGCAATTCGATGCCACCCGCCAACTGCGGATTGCCCCTGATGATGGCGCGCGCAGAGGCCAGTGCCGCGTCTGCGATATCGGCCCCGAGAAACTGCCAGCCGTACTCGCAATGACCGATCAGTGGGTAGATGCAGTTGGCGCCGACGCCGATATCCAGGGCTTGCACCTTGGCGCCATGGGGAATCTGCCCGTCGTTGTCAGTCGCCAGCAGGTCGGCCAGGTTGTGCAGGTAGTCGGCGCGACCGGGAATCGGCGGGCACAGGTAGCCATCGGGAATGTCCCAGTGGCGGATGCCGTAGTACTGCGTCAGCAACGCGCGGTTGAACACCTTGACCGCTGCCGGGTTGGCGAAGTCGATGCTTGCATTGCCATAAGGATTGGTGATGACGAAGTCGCCCAGCTCGGGGCTGGCCTTGATCAGCGCGGGGAAGTCGTAGCGCCCCTGGTGGCGGTTGCGTGGGTGCAGTTCACCCTTGGCCGGCGCAGTTTTCACAGCGGCGGGAGCGGGCTTGCGGGGGCGTTTCGGAGGCTGGGGCATGAACGACTGGATCTGGCGTGTAGAATGCGCGCCGGTCGACAGGGTGGTGGTTTGGTCCTGTTGGTGGTTCGGTCGAATGGATCGAAAGCGGTAGAAAAGAGGTGTTGACAGCGGTTTTGAACGCTGTAGAATGCGCCTCCCGCTGGAGAGAAGAAGTTCTGATCGAAGGCGCAAGTGGTTGAGTAGAAAGAAGTTTCTCCGGAAACAAATTCGAAAAACAGCTTGACAGATAGAGAGGCTGCTGTAGAATGCGCGCCTCGGTTGAGACGAAAGACTTAACCAACTGTTCTTTAACAACTGAATCAAGCAATTCGTGTGGGTGCTTGTGAGGTAAGACTGATAGTCAACTGATTATCAGCATCACAAAGCAACACTCGTTAATTCGAGAGTTAACTCTTTAGTAATAGAGAGATTTGCGATTGCTGAGCCAAGTTTAGGGTTTTCTCAAAACCCAAGCAGTATTGAACTGAAGAGTTTGATCATGGCTCAGATTGAACGCTGGCGGCAGGCCTAACACATGCAAGTCGAGCGGATGAGAGGAGCTTGCTCCTTGATTTAGCGGCGGACGGGTGAGTAATGCCTAGGAATCTGCCTGGTAGTGGGGGATAACGTCCGGAAACGGGCGCTAATACCGCATACGTCCTACGGGAGAAAGCAGGGGACCTTCGGGCCTTGCGCTATCAGATGAGCCTAGGTCGGATTAGCTAGTTGGTGAGGTAATGGCTCACCAAGGCGACGATCCGTAACTGGTCTGAGAGGATGATCAGTCACACTGGAACTGAGACACGGTCCAGACTCCTACGGGAGGCAGCAGTGGGGAATATTGGACAATGGGCGAAAGCCTGATCCAGCCATGCCGCGTGTGTGAAGAAGGTCTTCGGATTGTAAAGCACTTTAAGTTGGGAGGAAGGGCAGTAAGTTAATACCTTGCTGTTTTGACGTTACCGACAGAATAAGCACCGGCTAACTTCGTGCCAGCAGCCGCGGTAATACGAAGGGTGCAAGCGTTAATCGGAATTACTGGGCGTAAAGCGCGCGTAGGTGGTTCGTTAAGTTGGATGTGAAAGCCCCGGGCTCAACCTGGGAACTGCATCCAAAACTGGCGAGCTAGAGTACGGTAGAGGGTGGTGGAATTTCCTGTGTAGCGGTGAAATGCGTAGATATAGGAAGGAACACCAGTGGCGAAGGCGACCACCTGGACTGATACTGACACTGAGGTGCGAAAGCGTGGGGAGCAAACAGGATTAGATACCCTGGTAGTCCACGCCGTAAACGATGTCAACTAGCCGTTGGGTTCCTTGAGAACTTAGTGGCGCAGCTAACGCATTAAGTTGACCGCCTGGGGAGTACGGCCGCAAGGTTAAAACTCAAATGAATTGACGGGGGCCCGCACAAGCGGTGGAGCATGTGGTTTAATTCGAAGCAACGCGAAGAACCTTACCTGGCCTTGACATGCTGAGAACTTTCCAGAGATGGATTGGTGCCTTCGGGAACTCAGACACAGGTGCTGCATGGCTGTCGTCAGCTCGTGTCGTGAGATGTTGGGTTAAGTCCCGTAACGAGCGCAACCCTTGTCCTTAGTTACCAGCACGTTATGGTGGGCACTCTAAGGAGACTGCCGGTGACAAACCGGAGGAAGGTGGGGATGACGTCAAGTCATCATGGCCCTTACGGCCAGGGCTACACACGTGCTACAATGGTCGGTACAAAGGGTTGCCAAGCCGCGAGGTGGAGCTAATCCCATAAAACCGATCGTAGTCCGGATCGCAGTCTGCAACTCGACTGCGTGAAGTCGGAATCGCTAGTAATCGTGAATCAGAATGTCACGGTGAATACGTTCCCGGGCCTTGTACACACCGCCCGTCACACCATGGGAGTGGGTTGCTCCAGAAGTAGCTAGTCTAACCTTCGGGGGGACGGTTACCACGGAGTGATTCATGACTGGGGTGAAGTCGTAACAAGGTAGCCGTAGGGGAACCTGCGGCTGGATCACCTCCTTAATCGAAGACATCAGCTTCTTCATAAGTATCCACACGAATTGCTTGATTCATAGTCGAAGACGATGCTGTAACGCGACCCTGTTATAGGTCTGTAGCTCAGTTGGTTAGAGCGCACCCCTGATAAGGGTGAGGTCGGCAGTTCAAATCTGCCCAGACCTACCAATTGCTTGGTGCAGAAGAATACGGGGCCATAGCTCAGCTGGGAGAGCGCCTGCCTTGCACGCAGGAGGTCAGCGGTTCGATCCCGCTTGGCTCCACCACTCTCTACGCGGTTACGGTGAGAAGAGAAAGAGTTCAGAAATGAGCGCTTCAGGTTTGGCCTGTTGAGTGCTGATTTCTGGTCTTTTGACCGGTACGAATATCGTTCTTTAAAAATTTGGATATGTGATAGAAGTGACTGATTAATTGCTTTCACTGGCAATTGATCTGGTCAAGGTAAAATTTGTAGTTCTCAAGACGCAAATTTTCGGCGAATGTCGTCTTCACGATTGAGACAGTAACCAGATTGCTTGGGGTTATATGGTCAAGTGAAGAAGCGCATACGGTGGATGCCTTGGCAGTCAGAGGCGATGAAAGACGTGGTAGCCTGCGAAAAGCTTTGGGGAGTCGGCAAACAGACTGTGATCCAGAGATCTCTGAATGGGGGAACCCACCCGGCATAAGCCGGGTATCTTGTACTGAATCCATAGGTGCAAGAGGCGAACCAGGGGAACTGAAACATCTAAGTACCCTGAGGAAAAGAAATCAACCGAGATTCCCTAAGTAGTGGCGAGCGAACGGGGACTAGCCCTTAAGTTGATTTGAGTGTAGTGGAAGGCTCTGGAAAGTGCCGCCGTAGTGGGTGATAGCCCCGTACACGAAACGCTCTTATCAATGAAATCGAGTAGGACGGGGCACGAGAAACCTTGTCTGAACATGGGGGGACCATCCTCCAAGGCTAAATACTACTGACTGACCGATAGTGAACCAGTACCGTGAGGGAAAGGCGAAAAGAACCCCGGAGAGGGGAGTGAAATAGAACCTGAAACCGTATGCGTACAAGCAGTGGGAGCCTACTTTGTTGGGTGACTGCGTACCTTTTGTATAATGGGTCAGCGACTTATATTCAGTGGCGAGCTTAACCGAATAGGGGAGGCGTAGCGAAAGCGAGTCTTAATAGGGCGCTTTAGTCGCTGGGTATAGACCCGAAACCGGGCGATCTATCCATGGGCAGGTTGAAGGTTAGGTAACACTGACTGGAGGACCGAACCGACTACCGTTGAAAAGTTAGCGGATGACCTGTGGATCGGAGTGAAAGGCTAATCAAGCTCGGAGATAGCTGGTTCTCCTCGAAAGCTATTTAGGTAGCGCCTCGTGTATCACTGCTGGGGGTAGAGCACTGTTTCGGCTAGGGGGTCATCCCGACTTACCAAACCGATGCAAACTCCGAATACCAGCAAGTGTCAGCACGGGAGACACACGGCGGGTGCTAACGTCCGTCGTGAAAAGGGAAACAACCCAGACCGTCAGCTAAGGTCCCAAAGTTATGGTTAAGTGGGAAACGATGTGGGAAGGCTTAGACAGCTAGGAGGTTGGCTTAGAAGCAGCCATCCTTTAAAGAAAGCGTAATAGCTCACTAGTCGAGTCGGCCTGCGCGGAAGATGTAACGGGGCTCAAACCATACACCGAAGCTACGGGTTCATCCTTTGGATGAGCGGTAGAGGAGCGTTCTGTAAGCCTGTGAAGGTGAGTTGAGAAGCTTGCTGGAGGTATCAGAAGTGCGAATGCTGACATGAGTAACGACAATGCGAGTGAAAAACTCGCACGCCGAAAGACCAAGGTTTCCTGCGCAACGTTAATCGACGCAGGGTTAGTCGGCCCCTAAGGCGAGGCAGAAATGCGTAGTCGATGGGAAACGGGTTAATATTCCCGTACTTCTAGTTACTGCGATGGAGGGACGGAGAAGGCTAGGCCAGCACGGCGTTGGTTGTCCGTGTTTAAGGTGGTAGGCTGAGATCTTAGGTAAATCCGGGATCTTAAGGCCGAGAACTGATGACGAGCGTTCTTTTAGAATGCGAAGTGGTTGATGCCATGCTTCCAGGAAAAGCTTCTAAGCTTCAGGTAACTAGGAACCGTACCCCAAACCGACACAGGTGGTTAGGTAGAGAATACCAAGGCGCTTGAGAGAACTCGGGTGAAGGAACTAGGCAAAATGGCACCGTAACTTCGGGAGAAGGTGCGCCGGTGAGGGTGAAGTATTTACTACGTAAGCCCATGCCGGTCGAAGATACCAGGCCGCTGCGACTGTTTATTAAAAACACAGCACTCTGCAAACACGAAAGTGGACGTATAGGGTGTGACGCCTGCCCGGTGCCGGAAGGTTAATTGATGGGGTTAGCGCAAGCGAAGCTCTTGATCGAAGCCCCGGTAAACGGCGGCCGTAACTATAACGGTCCTAAGGTAGCGAAATTCCTTGTCGGGTAAGTTCCGACCTGCACGAATGGCGTAACGATGGCGGCGCTGTCTCCACCCGAGACTCAGTGAAATTGAAATCGCTGTGAAGATGCAGTGTATCCGCGGCTAGACGGAAAGACCCCGTGAACCTTTACTATAGCTTTGCACTGGACTTTGAGCTTGCTTGTGTAGGATAGGTGGGAGGCTTTGAAGTGGGGACGCCAGTTCTCATGGAGCCATCCTTGAAATACCACCCTGGCAACCTTGAGGTTCTAACTCTGGTCCGTTATCCGGATCGAGGACAGTGTATGGTGGGTAGTTTGACTGGGGCGGTCTCCTCCCAAAGAGTAACGGAGGAGTACGAAGGTGCGCTCAGACCGGTCGGAAATCGGTCGTAGAGTATAAAGGCAAAAGCGCGCTTGACTGCGAGACAGACACGTCGAGCAGGTACGAAAGTAGGTCTTAGTGATCCGGTGGTTCTGTATGGAAGGGCCATCGCTCAACGGATAAAAGGTACTCCGGGGATAACAGGCTGATACCGCCCAAGAGTTCATATCGACGGCGGTGTTTGGCACCTCGATGTCGGCTCATCACATCCTGGGGCTGAAGCCGGTCCCAAGGGTATGGCTGTTCGCCATTTAAAGTGGTACGCGAGCTGGGTTTAGAACGTCGTGAGACAGTTCGGTCCCTATCTGCCGTGGACGTTTGAGATTTGAGAGGGGCTGACCTTAGTACGAGAGGACCGGGTTGGACGAACCTCTGGTGTTCCGGTTGTCACGCCAGTGGCATTGCCGGGTAGCTATGTTCGGAAAAGATAACCGCTGAAAGCATCTAAGCGGGAAACTTGCCTCAAGATGAGATCTCACTGGAGCCTTGAGCTCCCTAAAGGGCCGTCGAAGACTACGACGTTGATAGGTTGGGTGTGTAAGCGCTGTGAGGCGTTGAGCTAACCAATACTAATTGCCCGTGAGGCTTGACCATATAACACCCAAACAATCTGCCCTCGTGCAGAGGGTGTCGATGGTGAAGTCGACAGAAAGCCGAAAATTTGCAAGAACTACAAAGCATCTATCACGTATCCAAGGGATAGCGTCTCGCGACGACATCCCAACCGAATTGCTTGACGACCATAGAGCGTTGGAACCACCTGATCCCATCCCGAACTCAGTAGTGAAACGACGCATCGCCGATGGTAGTGTGGTGCTTCACCATGTGAGAGTAGGTCATCGTCAAGCTCCTATACGAAACCCCAGATCGCGAAAGCGGTCTGGGGTTTCTTCTTTGCGGCGCGGACAGGCCGTCGCGTAGCACCCTACGTAGCTTCGCGAGCAGAGCTCACTCCTGCGGGGTATTGCGTTATCGGCATCAAGAAAAAGGCCACCTGAAGGTGGCCTTTGCTGTTTCTGAGGGGTCAATCGCCGCGATATTCGCAGCCGCTGGTGCAGGTTTCGTGAATGCGTACGCGCGATAGCTCCGGGAGCAAGGGCTTTACCTGTTGCCAGATCCACTTGGCCAGCACTTCGCTGGTTGGGTTTTCCAGGCCGGCGATGTCGTTCAGGTAGTTATGGTCGAGCTGTTCGTAGATCGGTTTGAAGATTGCCTTGATCTCGGAGAAGTCACGAATCCAGCCGGTATAGGGATCGACTTCACCTTCGATGTAGATGGCAACTCGGAAGGAGTGGCCATGCAGGCGGCCGCATTTGTGGCCTTCCGGTACGTGTGGCAGGCGATGGGCCGCCTCGAAGATGAACTCTTTGAACAATTCCACTGACAGCGCTCGCGTAAATGATTCCGCCTGATTGGCGTTGAGCGACGCAGTTTATCAGGTCTGGCCCGATTGCCGCCTCATCACGTCAGCCCTATAGATTGAACGACCGGCTCATAACCCCGGTGACTCAAAGAGGTTGCAGGCGTTCTGCCAGGCGGCCGTTTTCGACCAGTTCGAGGAATTCGTCGCCGAGGCGTGCGCTTTCGGCCATGGCCTGGCGCCAGTAGCGTTCACGCCCTTCATCGTTGCCCAGGTAGCGCTTGAAGTCGGTACGATCCGGTAGCTTGCCATGCGGCAGGCGTGCCAGGTAGTCGCGTGATGGTGCTAGCAGCAGTACGTCCTGCAGACGGGTGCGGTCGCCACGGCGCCAGGGCATGCTCTTGTCGAACCAGCCCGGTATCACCCGGTCGGTGAAGTGCGGATAGAGCACGATGTCTTCGCCGTTGTAGGGCAGGTCGAGGTGGTAGTCGAGCAGGCCGCCGTCGCGATAGGCGCCTGGCTCCAGGCCAGGAATCTCGCGAATCGCCTCCATTACCATGGGAATCGAGCCCGATGCGAGTAGCGCGTGGCGTAGGTTTTCCGGTGTCAGTGCATGGAAGTGCGAGCGGAAGTCGCTCAACTGCGCGAGCGGCGGGACCTGCCGCGCGTCATGCAGAATCACCCGGTCGAAATGACGGCCAAGGCGTTGGCGCGCCAGAAAATTGTTACCGATCACCGAGGACAGGCCGAGGCTGAGCTTGCCGCGATGATCGTGTTGCAGCAGACCATGGCTCTTCACCACGACGATGTGTAGACGATAGTGTGGGTTGGCGATGATGGCGGCGTCCTGATCGGCGAGTAGCTCATTGAGCATCTGCCTGCAGCTGCCGGACACCTCGGCCATGCTCACGCCCTTGGCGAAGCGCTGAGAGGTGTAGAGTTCGCCGAGTCGTCGAATACCTGCTGCGGCGTCCGGCAGGCAGGCGCTGGCGAAGCGCCAGGAACCGATGGAGGCGCCGATCAGGGCGCGCTCGCGGGGCGCACGAGGCAGCCAGTCCCCAAACAGTGCGAGATCCAGCCCCTGAATACCGATGCCCTTGGGGCCGCCTGCTGCGCCAGGCACGATGCCGACGTCTGCCGGGCTCAGGCCATTCTGGCGAATGCGCGCCAGGGCTCTGGTACCAGCCTTGATGGTCAGGGCAGGGGATTTGATATGGATCGCGCTCATCGATGCCTCCTTTCGAACAGGCGATTATAGAGCCCTGAATGAGCAGGCCAAGCCACTTCACACGGTGAATGACGCAAGTGAATTCAGCTTGAATTAAGTGCCTGGGCCTAGAGTGGCAGTCACTGATTCACTACTGGAGAACCCCATGAAACGATTGCTCAGCCTTGTAACACTTGCCACCCTTGTCAGCGTCGCTACCATTGCCCAGGCGCGTGATCTCGGCCCGGACGAGGCGCTGCGTCTGCGTGATGCCGGAACCATCAAGTCTTTCGAACAGCTCAATGAGGCTGCACTCGCTCAGCACCCGGGTGGGAGCATCGAGGAAACCGAGCTGGAAGACGAATACGGCCGCTATATCTATCAGATCGAGCTGCGCGATGCCCAGGGCGTGCAGTGGGACCTGGAGCTGGATGCCAGCACCGGGGAAATTCTCAAGAACCACCAGGACGATTGATGAAGTTTCGTCGTACCACCGCGCTGTTGCTGGTTCTGGCAAGCGGCCTTGCCAGCGTGCCGGGTATTGCGCGCGATCTCGATCAGGATGAAGCGCTGCGCCTGCGCCGCGAGGGTGTCATCATGCCGTTCGAGCAATTGATGCAGCACATCGGCAATGCCTACCCCGGCTCCACGCTACTTGAGGCGGAGCTGGAAGAGGAGGACGGTGTGCTGGTGTATGAGGTCGAGATACTGACCACCTCGGGCGTGGTACGTGAGCTCGAACTGGATGCCCGCAACGGCAATATTCTGAAGGATGAGGAAGACGACTGATGCGCCTGTTGCTGGTGGAAGACCATGTACCCCTGGCCGATGAACTGAGCGCCAGCCTGGCTCGCCAGGGCTATGCCGTGGACTGGCTGGCCGATGGTCGCGATGCGGCCTATCAGGGCGCCAGCGAGCCTTATGACCTGATCATTCTTGATCTCGGTCTACCAGGCAAACCGGGCCTGGAGGTGCTGCAGGAATGGCGTGCCGGTGGCCTGGCAACACCGGTGCTGGTGCTCACCGCGCGTGGCTCCTGGGCCGAGCGCATCGAGGGGCTGAAGGCCGGCGCCGATGACTACCTGACCAAACCCTTCCATCCCGAAGAGTTGGCCTTGCGTATTCAGGCGTTGTTGCGCCGCGCTCATGGCCTGGCCAACCAGCCGCAACTGGAGGCTGCCGGCCTGCAACTGGACGAGAGTCGCCAGTGCGTGACCTCGGGCGGTGAGGCCATCGACCTGACCGCTGCCGAATTTCGCCTGCTGCGTTACTTCATGCTGCACCCAGGGCAGATTCTGTCCAAGAGTCACCTCGCCGACCACCTGTATGACGGCGAGACAGAGCGTGATTCCAACGTCATCGAAGTGCACGTCAACCGCTTGCGCGGCAAGCTCGGACGCAACGTGATCGAGACTCGCCGCGGGCAGGGCTACCGCTTTACCGGAGAGCAGGGTTGAGGTCTATTCAGCGTCGGCTCGGCATTGGCCTGGCCGCGACGCTGTTGCTGGCCGGACTGGTTCTGGCACAGGCCAGCCTCTGGGTCTTCGATCATGGCCTGCGCGCTTATCTGGAGGAAGATCTGCGCGACGAGGCGCAGGGGCTGCTGACGGCGCTGGTGCGTGGGCCGTCTGGTCTGCAACTGGATGAGCGACGTCTTGATCCCTCGTTCCAGCGGCAGTTTTCCGGGCATTACTTTCGCATCGACTTTGCCGATGAGCGACGCTGGCGTTCGCGCTCGCTGTGGGATCGTGAACTGCTCAAGCCTGATGGCACGGGCATGCAGGCCGAGCTGGGCGATGGCCCGCAAGGCCAACTGCTGCTGATCTACCGCGCCGACTACCGCCGCTATGGGGAGAATCTGTCGATCAGCGTGGCGCAGGACTACCAGCCAATACTGCAGAGCTTTCGTCGCATGCAGTGGGTCGGACTCGGCCTGGGTGGTGCGGCGCTGCTGCTGATCCTGATCGCCCAGCGCTACACCGTGCACCGCGCATTACGCCCGCTGGAGCAGGTGCGCCGGCAGATCGCGCAGTTGCAGCAGGGCCGGCGTACCGACCTGGATGCCGAGGTACCTGAGGAGCTGGAGTCGCTGGTGGCACAGATCAACCACCTGTTGGCGCACACGGAAGATACCCTCAAGCGCTCGCGCAATGCCCTGGGCAACCTGGGCCATGCGCTGAAAACGCCGCTGGCTGTGTTGATCAGCCTGGCCGGTCGCGAGGAGTTGGACGCGTATCCGGCGTTGCGCGCGAGCATGCGCGAGCAATTAGAGCAGATCGAGCAACGCCTCAGCCGCGAGCTGGGGCGTGCGCGCCTGGCTGGTGAGGTGTTGCCGGGAGCACGCTTCGATTGCGCGCAGGAGTTGCCAGGGCTGTTCGACACCTTGTCGATGATTCATGACCGTGGCCTGAGTCTGGAGTGGCAGGCGCCGCCGGGGCTGGTACTACCGCGTGACCGTGAAGACTTGCTGGAGTTGCTCGGCAACCTGCTGGACAACGCCTGCAAATGGGCCGACCAGCGCGTGCAGTTGACGGTGGAGGAGAGCGCCGAGGGCTATCGCTTATGTGTCGATGATGACGGCCCCGGCATCGATGCCGAGCGCCGTGAGGCCGTGCTGGGCCGCGGTACTCGCCTGGATGAACAGGTGGCGGGACACGGTCTGGGCCTCGGTATCGTGCGCGACATCATCGAGGCCTGGCATGGCCGTATCGAACTGCAGGACAGCCCGCTGGGTGGGCTGCAAGTGATGGTCAGCTTGCCGCGGCGTTGAGCCTAGGTTAGGCGAGCCATCGCTGGTGGATTACGCGGCGCGATAAGTTCGCTGGCGTTTGCGAGCGCTGTGTTCAGCGCCGCTAATCCACCCTTGTATCTCGACCAAGGCCTTTAAGTGAGGCTATGGTTCCCGACTGATCATCGGGGGAGGAGTTGCAAGCCGTATCCACCCTTAAGCCTTGAGCTTGTAACATAGATTGCGCTGCGCTCCTCCGCACTCATCCAGTAAGTCCGAACGGTATCCAGAGCTTCGAGCTCGCATAAACAAGGTTGGACGGATGCAGTGACGATCAGCTACCCAAAGGAGGAGATGATGAGCATAGTTGTGGGTATCGACATCGCCAAGCACACCTTCGACATCGCGACCCTTCAGGCCAACGGCAAGCATCGCACCAAGGCTAAACTGAGCAACGCCCCGAAGGGGTTTGAAGTTCTGCTGCAATGGTTGGCCAGGCATGCTGAACCGCAGGCTTGGATCGTGATGGAGGCGACCGGCATCTATCACGAAGCGCTGGCTGAATGGTTGTACGAGCATGACTATAAGATCTGCGTATTGAATCCGGCGCAGATTGCGCTTTATGCCCGTAGCCAGTTGCAGCGCGTGAAGACCGACAAGGTGGACACCAAGCTGATTGCCGATTATGGCCATCTGCATCAGCATAAGTTGCGTGCCTGGAAGCCCGAGCGGCCGGAGATCAAGCGCCTCAAAGCCCTGAATCATCGCCTGAAGGATCTTCAGGAGTTGGAGCGCATGGAACAGAACCGTCTGGACGTGACCAGCGATGTCAAAGTCGCTGCGTCGATTCGGTCGGTACTTGAGCATATTCGCCAGCAGATCGCTGAGACGCTGAAAGCGATCAAGCAGCACTTCGATGACAATGATGACCTACGAGGCCAGCGCGACTTGCTTAAAAGCATTGATGGCATTGCCGACAGAACCGCTACGTTGCTGCTGGCAGAACTGGGCGATATGCAGCGTTTCGGTTACAGTCGCGATGTTACGGCTTTTGCAGGTTTGAACCCTAAGCTGCAGGACTCGGGGAAGCACAAAGGGCATGTGCGCATATCGCGGATGGGCTCTTCAGTGTTACGTGCAGGGCTTTACCTGCCAGCAGTGGTCTCCCTGACCCACAACGCCGCGATCCGAGCGATGGCCAAGAGGCTAAAGGCACGAGGCAAGGCTGGCAAACAAATCGTCTGCGCGGCCATGCGCAAGCTGCTCTGCATCGCTTACGGTGTACTCAAATCCGGCAAGCCTTTTGACCCGCAGCTAGCCATTGCGAACTGACGAGTAAGACGGTATCTACGGATCCCTTACATCCCGTTGGCGAAGGCCGGGTTGTCGAAGCTGATGGCGGCGCGTACCGGCTGCAGGGCGTGGGCGTAACGCACCAGCACGTCGAGCGCGTAATCGATGCGGGAGCGGATTCGTTCATCGGCCTCGTCCACCGGCTGTGGACCGTTCAACACCTTCTCGACCTGACGTACGATCAAGTGCTCCGGCAGATAGCACAGGCGGCAGTTCTTGTAACTGGAGGCGCGCAGTTCGCCGATCGGATAGGCACCACCGATGCCGGAGGACACACCCACCAGCAGGCCCGGCTTGTGCGCCAGTTCGGCCTTGCTGGCGTAGATGAAGAAGTTCTTGATCGCCGGGCAAGCCATGCCATTCCACTCCGGCGCAATGATCACCACCGCGTCGGCAGCGGCCAGTTGCTGTTGGAACATGCCCCAGGGGCCGGCATCTTCAGCGGGCCACAGCGGCAGCGGGGCCAGGCCCAGATCGATGATGCTGCTGGTGTCCTGGGTGGTTTGACCCATCTCGATCAGGCGCTGACGCAGTACGCGAGCGACCTTTCCCGATTGGCTGTTGTTGCGGCTGGAACCGGCGACCAAGGCGATGTTGAGCATATTGCTTCCCCCAGAAAAGAACGCAGGCTAGGCGATTGCCTGCCTGCGCTGCAAGGGAAGCGCCGCCAGATCGAGGATGATTTGGCGTCATTCTCATATCTGGCTCGCTTGGGCTTTCGGTGCGCGTGGCGCACCCTACCTGACGTCAGACGCGGAACTGGTCCATCAGGCTCTGCTGATGATTGGCCAGGCGGTTGAGGTTCTGGCTCACCTGCGCTGACTCATCGGCCTGCGCGGTGATGGCCTCGGTGACGTCGCGGATCGAGGCGACGTTGCGGTTGATCTCTTCGGCTACCGAGCTCTGTTCCTCCGCCGCGCTGGCGATCTGCAGGTTCATGTCGGTAATGGTGCTGACCGCCTGGCTGATGCGCTGCAGCGCAGTCACGGCCTGCTGCACCTGCTCGACGCTACCCTGTGCCTGGCGATGGCTGCTGTGCATGGTGCTGACCACCTCGCGCGTGCCGCTCTGCAGGCCTTCGATCACCTGGCGGATTTCCTCGACCGAATCCTGGGTGCGTTTGGCCAGGTTGCGCACCTCGTCGGCGACCACGGCAAAGCCGCGACCGGCTTCACCAGCGCGCGCGGCCTCGATGGCGGCGTTTAGGGCGAGCAGGTTGGTCTGCTCGGCAATCGAGCGGATCACTTCCAGCACCGAGCCGATCTGCTCGCTGCTGCTGGCCAGGCCTTCGACTTCTTGCATGGCCACGTTCATTTCATTGGCCAAAAGATCGATGGTGCTGGTGGTGCGGTCGATCACCTGCAGGCCTTCGCGGCTGGCCTGGTCGGCGTTGCGCGCGGCTTCTGCGGCTTGTGCGGCGTTGTGGGCAACATCCTGGGCGGTAGCGCTCATTTCCTGGAAGGCGGTCGCCACCTGGTCGACCTCGCGGTACTGCTGCTGCATGCCGGTGCTGGTCTGGCTGGCGATGGCCGCCGACTGATCGGCCGTGCTACGGGCGTCGATCACGCTGTTTTTCACGTCGGCGATGATTGGCTGCAGTTTGTCGAGGAAGCGGTTGAACCAGCTGGCCAGCTCGCCTAGTTCATCCTGCCGGGCGTATTGCAGACGGCGGGTCAGGTCGCCTTCACCGCTGGCGATATCCTTGAGCCTGGCGGCAACTCCAAGAATCGGCCGCGTTACGCCGCGTGCCGTTAGCCACATCAGCAGCAGACCGGCGATCACCGCGACAAGACCAATCAGCAGGGCGACCAGGCTGTCACTGGCACGGTTGGCATCGAGCTGTGCGCCCAGCTTGATGGCACGTTCGAGCAGCACTTGCTGTGGGACTTCGAGCAGCACCGACCAGGGCTTTGACTCGGGAATGGGTTTGAACGGGCTGATCTCACGGAGCATGTCACCGTGGCGCAACTCGGCATCGCTGCCGCTCTGGATCAGGCTGCGCAGTTCGCTAGCGTTTTCGGGAAAGGCACGTTCGACAGGCAGGCTCAACAGGCTGCCGTCGCGGCTATTGCCCGCCAGCAGTGCGCTGGGGCTGAAAATACTGATATGGCCCTGGCCGTCGTACAGCTCGCGATTGGCCTCTTGGCTGATCTGCTGCAGGCTGGCCAGGCTGATATCGAGGCCCATCACGCCGATGATCTTGCCGTCGAGTTCCAGTGGGAAGGCGATGCTGGTCATTAGCGTCTTCTGCTCGCCGACCTCGTCGTAATAAGGCTCCAGTACGCAGGGCTGACGGGTCTCGCGCGGGCAGGTGTACCAGGTGTTGTAGGCCATGCCGTTGTCACCCGGCGTGGTGTCGCCGAGTAATTCTTCGGTCATGGCCTCGGCTTCCAGCTTGCCGACCGTGGGCTGTGCCCAGTAAAGCGCGAAGCGCCCTGCGTCATTGCTGCCCAGGTCGGGTTGATCGGCGAACAGCTCATCCTTGCCATCTAGCGCGTTGGGTTCGAACACCAGGTACAAACCGAGCAGGGCGGGGTTGGCTTCCAGGCTGCTGCGCACCTGGCGGGTCAGGTCTTCGCGCAGGTCGAAGGCATCGAGGAAGCGCTTCTCAGCCTGCTCACGCAGAAACAGGATCTGCCGGGAAAATCCTTTGCCGTACTGGTAGGCGTCCATGAAGTAGCGCTGGATACGGATTGCCTGTAGCTCGCCACGAGCTTTCAGGCGCAGCTTGGCGCTTTCCTCCAGCATGCCGGAGCTGGCCTCGCGCACCAGGCTGGCGCTGCGGCTGGACTGATACTGCGACGCGCCTACCAGCAGGGTGACGATCGCAAGCAGGCACAGGCCGGCGAGCAGGGTGATCTTCCATTGGATCGAAAGACGGCTGAACAGCATGGTGTGTTCCTTTCTGCATGGACTAACAGGGTTATCGGTGTGCGGCTCGTATTCTTGATCGACACAGCGTTTGATCGAAATTATGCACGTTTCGATTTTAATAATGAACGGATACGCGTTTTGACAGATATAGCCTGCATACGGCAGAGTACGCGGCTTTTTGCGCTGAGCAGGTGGAGAGCTTTATGAACGCTGTAATCGCTGCGGTCGGCATCATGCTGGTCCTTAGCCTCTGTCGCGTACACGTGGTCGTGGCGCTGATCATTGGTGCGCTGGCCGGTGGCCTGCTGGGTGGGCTGGGCGTCGAGGGCACGCTGAAGGCGTTCAACCAGGGGCTTGGTGGCGGGGCGACGGTTGCCTTGTCTTACGCGCTGCTGGGCGCTTTCGCCGTGGCCATCGCCAAGTCGGGCCTGGCTCATGCCCTGGCGGACAAGGCGCTGGCGCTGGTCGGCAAGCAGCAGGAAGGCGCAGGTGGTGCGCTGAAGTGGCTGCTGATCGGGCTGCTGCTGGCTGTGGCGATCTCTTCACAGAACCTGCTGCCGATCCACATCGCCTTCATTCCTCTGCTGGTACCGCCGCTGCTCTATGTGCTGAGCAAGTTGCAGCTCGACCGCCGCTTGATCGCCTGCGTGCTGACGTTCGGCTTGATCACGCCGTACATGTTCTTGCCGGTCGGTTTTGGTGGCATCTTCCTCAACGAGATCCTGCTGGCCAACGTGGCCAAGTCAGGTGTCGACGTCACGGGTATCAGCATCACCCAGGCCATGGCGATTCCGGCGCTGGGCATGCTCTTCGGTCTGCTCGTGGCGGTGCTGTTCAGCTATCGCGGCAAGCGCACCTATGATCTGGAAAAGGTCGCGCAGGCCGAGCGTGTGGACGTGCAGTACAACCCGTTGAGCCTGCTGGTGGCGGGGCTGGCCATCGCCGCGGCGTTCGTCGTGCAGCTGTGGTTGGACTCGATGATCATCGGCGCGCTGGTCGGCTTCGTGATTTTCTCGGTGTCCGGCGTGGTGCGCTGGAAGGAAGCGGACGGTCTGTTCACCGAAGGCATGAAGATGATGGCCATGATCGGCTTCATCATGATCGCCGCCGCCGGTTTTGCCGAGGTGATGAAGACCACTGGTGAGGTCAAGACGCTGGTTGACAGTTCGGCAGCGTTGATTGGCCACAACAAGGCCGTTGGCGCGTTGCTGATGCTGCTGGTCGGGTTGCTGGTGACCATGGGTATTGGCTCGTCCTTCTCGACCATCCCGATCATCGCAGCGATCTTCGTGCCGTTGGGCGTGCAACTGGGTTTCAGCCCGCTGGCTATCGTCTGCATCGTCGGCACTGCCGGTGCCCTGGGCGACGCCGGTTCACCCGCTTCGGACTCGACGCTGGGGCCAACTTCGGGGTTGAACGCCGATGGCCAGCACAATCATATCTGGGATAGCGTGGTGCCCACCTTCCTGCACTACAACCTGCCGCTGCTGGCGTTCGGTTGGGCTGCCGCTATGCTGCTGTAAAGGCGTGAACAGACGCCGGATTAAGTTCTCGGCGCCTTGGGTCGCTTAATTCTTCCACGGGGTTGCCGATACATCGGTAGCCCCGTTTTTGGTTTCGCACACAAGGACAATAAGAATGCGCCTGACATTGAAAGCCAAGGTAATCCTGCTTGCGCTGGTTCCCGTCATCATCTTCGCGCTGGTGCTCAGCGGTACGGCGGCGAGGGTGTTGCAGAATCTGGCTGCTGACGAAGTGGCCGAGACCCGCGAGCGTCTGCTGCAGGAGAAACGCAGCGAGCTCGAGCACTACATCCAGATCGCACTGGGCTCGGTGAAGGGGCTCTACGATGGCGCCGCGCAAGGCGATATGGCCAGTCGCGAACAGGCCATCGCCATCCTCTCGAAGATCAAGTACGGCGCCGACGGCTACTTCTTCGGCCACGACTCCAACGTGGTGCGCCTGTTCCGTGGCGACAGCCCGGTGGATGTCGGCAAGAGCCTGGCCGACCGGCGCGACCCGAACGGTGTGTACATCAACCGTGAGTTGGTCAACGTGGCGAAGAACAACAGCTACTTCGTCAACTACTCCTCGCCGCTGCCGGGCAACGAATCGGTAATGGTGCCCAAGCTCGCCTACAGCTACTACTTACCCAAATGGGACATGGCCCTTGGCACCGCGCTCAACCTCGACGGTATCGAGGCGCAGATCGCCGAAGTACAGGGTGAGATCGATCGCCGCATCGGCACCATCATCACCAGCATCATGGTAGTGGCGGCGATCCTTCTGCTGGTGTTTGGAGTGATCGGTGTGTGGCTGGGCAACGCCTTCCTGCGTCCGTTGCAGCAGATCAAGGCCAACCTCGACGATATCGCTGCGGGTGAGGGCGACCTGACCCGCCGCCTGCCGATCACCAGTGAGGACGAGTTGGGCCAGTTGGCGGGCTCGTTCAACCGTTTTGTCGAGAAGGTGCATGGCCTAGTGCGGCAGATCGTCGAAATGACCGGGCAGCTCACCGAACTGGTGGGCCAGGTTTCGGAACAGGCGCAGCGCTCCGAACAGGCCATGGGGCAGCAGCGTCACGAAACCGACCAGGTGGCCACGGCGATCAACGAAATGTCCGCCGCCGCGCACGAAGTCGCCAAGAGCGCGCAGAACGCCGCCGAAGCCGCGCAGCAGACCGATCGCGAAGGGCAAGCGGCCAAGAGTGTGGTCGATGGCAGCATCCAGCGTATTCACTCGCTGGTCGAGGACATCCGCAGCAGCGGCGTGTCGCTCGATAGCTTGCAGCAGGATGTGCAGTCCATCGTCAGCGTGCTCGACGTGATTCGCTCCATCGCCGAGCAGACCAACCTGCTGGCGCTCAACGCGGCCATCGAGGCTGCGCGTGCCGGTGAAGCCGGGCGCGGTTTTGCCGTGGTCGCCGACGAGGTGCGCGCCCTGGCCAGCCGCACCCAGCAGAGCACCCAGGAAATCCAGGGCATGATCGACCGCCTGCAGCAGGGTACGCAGCAGTCAGTGACCTCGATGCGCCGCTCCAGCGATGCCGGTGAGCTGACCAGCGAGCAGGCCAACAAGGCCGGCGAATCGCTCGACGCCATCGCCCAGCTGATCGCCACCATCAATGCGATGAACGCGCAGATTGCCAGCGCCGCCGAGGAGCAGACGGCAGTGGCCGAGGAGATCAATCGCAGCGTGCATCAGATAGCCGTTGCCGTGGACAGCGTCGCCGATGAAACCGAGCGTGGCGCGCAAACTGCGCGCAGCCTGGCTGGCCTGGGTGATCGCCTTGGGGCGCTGGTGCGTCAGTTCCGCATCTGAGTCAGAGCGGGAAGCTCCAGCGACTGAATGCGTCGCTGAGCAACTCGATCCAGGCACGGACAGCAGGCGACATGCCGCGCCTGTGGGTATAGGCCAACTGAACATAGCCCTCAGGCACCGTCCAGTGCGGCAGCAATGACACCAGGCTGCCATCGGCCAGTTCCTCATGGCAGTAGGTGGTGGGTAGCAGGGTAATGCCCACACCGGCCAGTGCCGCCGACTTGCGCATGGGAAAGTCGTCGACGGCCAGGCGTGCTTCCAGGGCGATCTCACGAGCCTCTTGCGTCGTGTTGTGATGAAAGCGCAGATGAATGCGCCGGTCGGCTCCAATAGCGCCTAGCGCTGGCAACTGCTGCAGGTCTTCCGGCTGCTCCAGGCGCAGCCCGGCGACCAGATTCGGGCATGCCACCACACAGGCATGGGCGGGGATGAGGCGGCGAGTGATCAGGCCCGGCTCTTCATCATCGACGCTGCGTACGCGCAGGGCGACGTCCACCGCCTCATTGAGCAGATCGATACGGCGGCTGGTTTGCACGACCTCCAGCTGCACCCTGGGATAGCGCTTCAGAAAATCATTGATCAGATCGGGCAACAGGGCCAAGCCCGGGGGCGTGGAGAAGCGTACCCGGCCACGCGGCTCACTGGTCAGGTTGGTGACGGTTTCCTCGGCCTGTTCCGCTTCCAGCAACATCGCCTGGCAATGGCGCAGGTAGCGTTCGCCGATATCGGTCAGCGCCAGCTTGCGTGTCGAGCGTTGCAGCAAGCGCGCACCCAGGCGCTGCTCCAGCTCGGCGATGCGCCGCGACAGGCGCGACTTGGGAATGCCCAGGGCTCGCCCGGCAGCGGCGAAACCACCGGCTTCCACTACCTTGGCGAAGTAGAACAGATCATTGAGGTCATGCATGTCATCGTCCTATCAGTGGGACGAACTATCGCATTTTTGCCGTCTTATCGGCTATTGGTTACATCGGTAGCCTCTGTACAATCGCGTCACCGCGTCGCATAGCACTCTGGAGAGCACCTATGAAACTACTGCACCTCGATTCCAGCATCCTCGGCGATGCTTCCGCTTCCCGTCAGCTCAGCCGTTCTGTGGTCGAGGCCTGGAGCGCTGTCACTGCAGATGTTCAGGTGACCTATCGCGACCTGGCCAGTGATGCGATCAGCCACTTCTCCGCTGCCAGCCTGGTAGCCGCCGGCACTCCGGCCGAGCTGCGTGACGCCGCGCAGAAGCACGAGGCCGAACTGGCCGAGCGCACCCTGGAAGAGTTCCTGGCTGCCGATGCCATCGTCATCGGTGCACCGATGTACAACTTCAGCGTTCCCAGCCAGCTGAAGGCCTGGATCGACCGTATCGCCGTCGCCGGCAAGAGCTTCAAGTACACCGAGAATGGCCCGGTAGGACTGGCAGGTGGCAAGACCGTGGTGATCGCCTCTAGCGCCGGTGGTATTCATGCCGGCCTGCCGTCTGGCCAGGCGCATGAGGACTACCTGGTTCGCGTGCTGAATTTCCTCGGCATCGACGACATCGAGATCGTTCGCGCCGAAGGCCTGGCCTACGGCGAAGAGCCGCGCGCCGATGCCATGAAAGGTGCTGCGCAGCGTATCTCCGAGCTGTTCGCGACTGCCTGAGCAGAGCGCTGAAACAACAAAGCCCGCAAAAGCGGGCTTTGTTGTTTCTGTAGCGTGTGCTCAGACGATGATGCCCTGGCTGCGCAGGTAGTCGTCATAGGTGCCGGAAAAGTCGGTCACGCCGTTGTCCGACAGCTCGATGATGCGGGTGGCCAGGGAACCGACGAACTCGCGGTCATGGCTGACAAAAATCAGCGTGCCCGGGTAGTTCTCCAGCGCCAGGTTGAGCGCCTCGATCGATTCCATGTCCAGGTGGTTGGTCGGTTCGTCCATCACCAGCACGTTAGGCTTTTGCAGGATCAGCTTGCCGAACAGCATGCGGCCTTGCTCACCACCGGAGATCACCTTCACCGACTTGAGGATCTCGTCGTTGGAGAACAGCATGCGCCCGAGCGTGCCGCGGATCACCTGTTCACCGGTGGTCCACTGGCCCATCCAGTCGAACAGGGTCACGTCATCTTCGAAATCGTGGGCGTGATCCTGAGCGTAGTAGCCAACCTCGGCGCTCTCGGTCCATTTCACCGAACCGGCATCCGGCTGCATTTCACCGACCAGGGTGCGCAGCAGGGTGGTCTTGCCGATGCCGTTGGGGCCGATGATCGCCACGCGCTCGCCGGCTTCGACGGTGAAGCTGAAGTTCTTGAACAGCACCTTGTCGTCGAAGGCCTTGGACACCTTCTCGATGGTCACGGCCTGGCGGTGCAGTTTCTTGGTCTGCTCGAAGCGAATGAACGGGCTGACGCGGCTCGACGGCTTGACCTCGGCTAGCTGGATCTTGTCGATCTGCTTGGCGCGGCTGGTCGCCTGTTTGGCTTTCGAGGCGTTGGCCGAGAAGCGGCTGACGAAGCTCTGCAGCTCGGAAATCTGCGCTTTCTTCTTGGCGTTGTCGGCCAACAGCTGCTCGCGCGACTGGGTCGCGGCAGTCATGTACTCGTCGTAGTTGCCCGGGAACAGGCGCAGCTCGCCGTAATCCAGGTCAGCCATGTGGGTGCAGACCGAGTTCAGGAAGTGACGGTCGTGGGAAATGATGATCATGGTGCTGTTGCGCGCCGTGAGGATCGTTTCCAGCCAGCGGATGGTGTTGATGTCCAGGTGGTTGGTCGGTTCGTCGAGCAGCAGCACGTCCGGGTCGGAGAACAGCGCCTGGGCCAGCAGCACGCGCAGCTTCCAGCCGGGGGCAACTTCGCTCATCGGGCCGAAATGCTGCTCCAGCGGAATGCCCAGGCCCAGCAGCAGCTCGCCCGCGCGCGATTCAGCGGTGTAGCCGTCCATCTCGGCGAACTCGCCTTCGAGCTCGCCGACCTTCATGCCGTCTTCTTCGCTCATTTCCGGCAGCGAGTAGATGCGGTCGCGCTCGGCCTTGACCTTCCACAGCTCCTCATGACCCATGATCACGGTGTCGATCACGTTGAATTCTTCGTAGGCGAACTGATCCTGGCGCAGTTTGCCCAGGCGCACGTTCGGCTCGAGCATCACCTGGCCGCCGGAAGGCTCGAGATCGCCGCCAAGAATTTTCATGAAGGTCGACTTGCCGCAGCCGTTGGCGCCGATCAGGCCGTAGCGGTTGCCGTTGTTGAACTTGACGGAAACGTTCTCGAACAGCGGCTTGGCGCCGAACTGCATGGTGATGTTAGCGGTGGAAATCAAAGGACTTACCTATCAATAACTTGAGGTGCGCTGTTTAACGGGTGATACCGCTTTCGAGCCTTTCAGCTCGGCGCGAACCGAGGAAGACGAACCTGCGCATATGAGTGAACGCTACGTCCCTGCCGGCAGACGAGCCGATAAGGCTGGTGAGGCATGGGGGGAGTGTCGGGCATCGTGGCGCCGGTTGCCGTCGTTGGACGGGGGCGTCGAAGCGCGCAATGGTATCACTTGGCACTTCGAACCACAGCCCGGCATGGGCCGCTCGAGATAAAAGGTGCAAGGTGGCGGTCGTTTAGTGACCACCGCTAGCCGAAAAGGGCGAGGTGGGACGACCTGACTCGCCAGGCTGATGCTTCGCAAACTGAAAAATTTGTAATAAGAATGATTCGCTATTAATGTTCGCAGCGGTCGCCATGCTCCTCCATGGTGTTTTCAGCCTGCTGGTATGGGCCGCTTTATGTCCTCGTCCGAAACCGATTCGACCATTCCCCTTGAGGTGCTGTATGGCACGCATCAGGGCTGGCTGCATTGCTGGCTGCGGCGTTCGGTCGGCTGTTCGCAGCAGGCGGCGGATCTGGTTCAGGACACCTTTCTGCGCCTGCTGGTGCGTGATCAGCCTGTCGACAATCGGGCGCCTCGTGCCTTGCTGGCGCGTATCGCCCGTGGTCTGGTGATCGATCACTGGCGGCGCGATGCGTTGGAGCGCGCGTATCTCGAAGCCTTGGCGCTGTTGCCCGAGGCGAGCCATCCGTCGCCGGAGGTTCGCTACGAGGCCTTACAGTCCCTGGAGCGCATCGCGCAGCTGCTCGAAGGATTGAAGCCCGCCGTGCGCGAGGCGTTTCTGCTTTATCAGCTCGGTGGCCTCAACCATGCGCAGGTGGCGCGGCAACTGGGCGTTTCCAGTCGCACCGTTGAGCGCCATGTAGCCCACGCCTTGCTGCATTGCTATCGCCTGTGTTTCGAGGCTGCGCCGTGATGGCCGCCGGGCAGCCTTCCGAGGTTATCGTCCGTGCGGCCATCGAATGGCAGATGCGTCTGCGCGCCGAGCCTGCCTGCGTCGAGCTACACCGCCAGTTATATGACTGGCTGGCGCAGGACGAACAGCACGACCAGGCTTGGCAACGCCTGCAGCAGATGGCCGGGTTCTTTCAGCTGCATCCGCTGGGCGATGCGGCGCAGGCCATCCCCTTGTTGCAGCGGGCCGAGGCGGATCTGAGCCGGCGGCGCATGCTCAAGCTGCTTGGCCTGACGGCTGGTAGCGCCACGCTGCTGGCGGCGGCCTCGGTACCGGTGTGGCGCGCTGACTTCGCGACGGCCACCGGCGAAACACGGCGTTTCGAGCTGCCGGGTGATGTCGAGGTGCTGCTCAACACGGGTAGCGCGATCGATATTCATGGCCAGAAACTCTCGTTGCGTAGCGGCGAGGCGCTGGTCGAGGGCGAGCACTGGCAACTGCGCTGTGCCTTTGCCGAATGCGTGGGGCACCGCGCGCGGATGTCGGTGCGCGAGTATGACAACCGCAGCGAAATACGAGTCGAGCAGGGTGAGGTGCAGGTTCGCGCCGCCGCAGGGCATCACCAGTTGCAGGCGGGCGAGGGGCTGGCGGTATCGGCGAGGGGTATGATCCCGCTGGGGCGAAGCGCGCTCGACCCCTTCGCCTGGACACGTGGGCTGCTGGTGGTAAACGACATTCGCCTGGCGGATTTTCTCGCCGAGGCCGGGCGCTATCGGCACGGTTGGCTGGGCTGCGATCCGGCGGTGGCCGACCTGCGCCTGTCCGGTGTGTTCCGCCTCGCTGAGCCCGAGTTGATGCTGCGCAATATCACTCATCTGTTGCCGGTGGCGCTGGTCGAGCGAACCCGTTGGTGGGTGCGCGTTGTGCCCGTCGCATAAAAATTTGTCGGACTTTGGCGGCTCATCCGGTTAGGGGTGATCACTCCCTGAATGGATACCCTCATGCGCTCTACCTGTTCTCTGCCGTCGCGCCTGCAACCGCGCAAGCTGTCCACTGCCATTTGTATCGCCCTGGCGCTGGGCGGCGCAGCCACCAGCCCCACGTTGCTGGCGGCCGAGCCGACGCCACGTGCCGCGGCTGCTGATGTACCGGGCGGGGCGCTGGATCAAACGCTGAGCCTCTATGCCGTGCGGGCTGGTATTACCTTGTCGTACTCGCCGGAGACAGTCCGCGGGCGGGTAAGCCCCGGCTCGGCAGGCGCGCACTCGGTAGAGGAAGGCTTGTCGCAGATTCTCGGCGGCACCGGGCTGGTGGCCGAGGAGACCGCGTCCGGCTATGTGGTGCGGCCGCTACGCGCCGATGCCAGCTATCAGCTGCAGCCTGTGACCGTCGAGGCCGCGCCGACGCAGAGCGCTTTCGCGCCGCTGCCGGGTTATTTCGCCAGCAATGCCAGCACAGCGACCAAGACCGATCTGCCGATTCTGCAGACCGCGCAGAGCATCAGCGTGGTCACCGCCGGGCAGATCGCCGATCGCAAGGTCGACCGCGTCGAAGACGCCGTGGCCTACAGCGCAGGCGTGCGTACCGGCGGCTCGGGGCTCGATCCGCGCTTCGATCAGATCAACATCCGCGGCTTCGACACGACCATGTCCGCCGACTTCCTCGACGGTCTGCGCCAGCCCTACAACGGCTGGTTGTCCATCTACGGCACGGAGGCCTACGCCCTGGAGCGCATCGAGGTGCCAAAGGGCCCGGCTTCGGTGTTGTACGGGCAGATCAGCCCCGGCGGCATGGTCAACCGGGTGAGCAAGCGGCCTAGCCTGCAGGCGAAGAATCAGGTGGAAGTCCAGGCCGGTAATCACGATCACCGGCAAGGACAGTTCGATGTCGGCGGCAAGCTGGACGAGGCGGGCGACGTGCTGTTTCGCACCGTCGGCGTCTATCGTGACGCCCACTACGACATCGAACAGCTGAACAATGACGTGCGCATGCTGGCGCCGTCGCTGAGCTGGCAGATCGATCCAGCCACCAGCCTGACCCTGCTGGCGCAATATCAGGAGCGCGAGACCGCCGCCTCGCCAATGCTCTATCACGACGGTAACCGCCTCACCGATTTCTGGCAGGGCGATGAGTACTTCGACAAGCTCGGCCAGCGTCAGTGGACCTTCGGCTACGAGTTCGAGCACGCCTTCAACGACACTTTCAGCCTGCAGCAGAATCTGCGTTACGGCCAGCTGGACACCACCAACCAGTATCTGCAGCCCAACGGCACGATCACCAACGGGGTGATGGAGCGTTATGCCGTCGGTGTATACGAGGATATGGAGTCGGTGAGCAGCGACACTCGCCTGGTCAGCCGTTTCGCCACTGGCGAACTGCAGCACACCCTGCTGACTGGCTGGGATTACACCTGGTTCGACAGTTCGGTGCTTTACGCCACCGGGCCGGCGCCGTCGATCGACATCAATGCACCGGATTATCACCAGCCGGTCAGTCGTCCCGGCGCCTTGCTGGCTGATCAGGACAGCCTGACCCAGCGTAGTGGCATCTATCTGCAGGACCAGATCGAACTCGACCGCTGGCGTCTGTCGGCCGGCGTGCGCCGCGACTGGGTGCATGTACGAACCAGCGACAACCTGAGCGATAGCAATAGCAAGCGCAGTGGCTCTGCTACCACCTATCAACTGGGGGCGCTGTACCTGTTCGACAATGGGTTGGCGCCCTATGCCAGTTATGCCGAGTCCTTCCTGCCGCAGAGCGGCAGCAACGCCGCCGGCCCGCTCAAACCGACCGAAGGCAAGCAGTATGAGATCGGCCTCAAGTACCAGCCGCCCGGCACCAGCGCACTGTTCACCGCGTCGCTCTATCACCTGACGCAGGAGAACGTCTCGACCCGCGACCCACTCGATCCGCTCAACACCGTACAGACCGGCGAACAGGTATCACGTGGTCTGGAGTTGGAGGCTGTGGCCGACCTTAGCGAGCGCCTGCATCTGACAGCCAGCTATAGCTACAACGACCCCGAGGTGACCAAGAGCAACGATGGCAACCAGGGCAAGGATCCGAAAAACACGCCGCGCCACATGGCGGCGCTGTGGCTCGATTACAAGCTACCGCTTGGTCTCGGTTTCGGTGCGGGCGCGCGCTACACCAGCAGCGTCTACGGCAACAACATGAACACAGTGAAAAGCGAGGACTACACCCTGTTCGACGCCGGGGTGCACTACGACTTCGCTGGTGATCTGGACGGTGTGCGTCTAGCCGTCAATGCTCGCAACCTGACCGACAAGCAATACGTCAACTGTCAGGATGGCTATTGCTATCGTGGCGAGGCGCGTAGCGTGATCACCAGCCTGAGCTACAGATGGTGAGTGCGCTGAGCTGGCTGCGCGGCGCCGTAACGGCGCTGCTGCTGGGTGGTTTTGCCTCTGCCCAGGCCAACCAGGTCAATCTGGACGCTAGTGAACAGTGGCTGATGAAGAGTGCCGAGGGCCGTGACTACCGCATCATGGTCAGCCTGCCGGAGGGCGATGTGCCTTACACCGGCGGCTACCCGGTGGTCTATCTGCTCGACGGTAATGCCTACTTTCCGGCATTCCATGCCGCCAAGCGGGCGCAAAAGCAATGGCGCAAGGCGATTATCGTCGCCATCGGCTACCCCAGCAGCACACCGCTGGATTTCGAGCGTCGTGCGTTCGACCTGTCGCCGCCGCAACTGCCCGAGCGCAATGATCCACCGCAGGGTGGCCAGGACCTGTTTCTCGATTTCATCGAGCAACGCCTCATGCCGCGGGTCAACCAGCGCTTCAAGGTCGATCAGGACCAGATCAGCCTCGTCGGCCATTCCTTCGGTGGCATGTTCGGCATCTACGCGTTGTTTACCCGGCCGCAGTTGTTCCAGCATGTCGTCGCCATCAGCCCCAGTCTGTGGTGGCGTGACCGCTACCTGCTGGAGCATGAGCGGGCATTCACCAAACGAGCGCATGCAGCAGAACTGGATCTGACCCACCGCAGCCTGAGCATGTGGGTGGGCGATCGTGAAATGCCGCAGGAAATTCAGGATGTGCGCTCACTGCAGCTGCGTCTGGAATCCCTCTCGCAGTACGGTCTGCGCAGTGATTTCCAGCTCGAGGCGGGCGAGGACCATATGTCGATCCCGTTTCGTGTCACTACCCGGGTGCTGGAAGAGCTGATGAGTACGCGGCGCTACTGAGTAGCGCCGCATTTGGAGCTGAGCAGGGTGTGTTGAGGTCCAATCGGGTTGATTCGGCACCCATGCATGGACTAGGCGGCTGGCCCAGTGCTCGCCAGCTAAGGGCGAACACGAACGCTGGTGGACGCGGCTGAGAAACCCTTCGCGAAGATATGGTGTTGTGCTTCTGGTGGGTAAAGCTGGCGCTTCATCAACATACAGGCCCACAGCCAGCCAATGTTGGCGTCGTCCAGCTTGACCTGCGCCAGCATGCCGCGAGCGGACAGGTGGGTACATCAATATCGTGGTCTGTCCCCGGTTACCCAAGCATGGGAGCCTCCAGGGAGCGAAGGCTTTTCACTCTAGGCGGGAGCAGGCTGGGCTCACAAGCAGGAGGGAAAGATTATTTTGGGTATAAGAAAATAATTAATAATTATTTTATGGAATAAAAGTTTCCTCGTACTGTCGCGCTCAGCCCCGCACATCCGCCGGGCGCCTGCCAAACGCGCCGGACTGCTGATCCAGCCGGTGCCACAGACCGAGAACAAGGAACTATGAAGAAGACCCTGCTGTTGACCGCCCTGGCCGCTGCCCTGACTGCCTCCCTGGCCCATGCTGGCGAAAAACTGAGCGTTGCCGCCACCCCGGTGCCGCACGCCGAAATTCTCGAACTGATCAAGCCCGAGCTGGCCAAGCAAGGCGTGGATCTGGATATCAAGGTCTTCACCGACTACGTTCAGCCCAACCTGCAGGTGAGCCAGAAGAACCTGGACGCCAACTACTTCCAGACCAAGCCGTACCTGGACACCTTCAATGCGCAGCGCGGTACCGAACTGGTGATCGTGCAGGGCGTACACGTCGAACCCTTTGGCGCTTATTCGACCAAGTACAAGTCCCTCGATGAACTGCCGAACGGCGCCACCATTGCCATCCCCAACGAAGTCAGCACCAGCGGCCGTGCGCTGCTCCTGCTGCAGAAGGCTGGCCTGCTGACCCTCAAGGATCCCAACAGCGCCCAGGCACTGCCGCGTGACATCGCCGATAACCCGCGCAACTTCAAGTTCCGCGAGCTGGAGGCAGCCACCGTGCCGCGCGTGCTGAATCAGGTCGACCTGGCGCTGATCAACACCAACTATGCGCTGGAGGCCAAGCTCAATCCCAAGCGCGACGCGCTGGTGATCGAAGGCAGCGACTCGCCCTACGTCAACTACCTGGTGGCCCGCCCGGACAACCAGGACAGCGAGGCGATCAAGAAGCTCTCCGCCGCGCTGACCAGCCCGGAAGTGAAAGCCTTCATCGAAAAACGTTATGAAGGCGCGGTACTGCCGGCTTTCTGATCGAAACTGTAAGGCGGCTCTTTTTGTGTCCTAGCTGCCCACCGTTGAACACGGTAGTAAACCTGTGCAAACGGGTTTGCGTTTACGCCGAGCCGGCTTAGCCGACTCGGCGTTCTTTTTTCGCACGGTAGGCCCGCGCAGCCACGTTGCCCCTGCCGGCGTGCATAAATGGCAAATTGCCTTCCCGGCGCCATATGCCTACGATTCGCGGGTTTGAAATGCCATGCAAACAGCCTCTGCAATGCTGAGAGGCGAGGGCGTCGTTGTGCGCCACGCAGTGCTAGGCTCCCGTTGCCATCCCTCAACTTGCGCGAACCATGGTCACTACCGTCATCCTCGGCATGCTCTGCGTGTACCTGCTGTGTTTTTCCGTGATGTTCCTGCTGATCAGCACCCGGCTGAATGGCAAGAAAATGGGCATGGAAGTCTTCGCGCTGGGCAACCTGTTGCTGGGCCTTGCCTACATCCTGCAGTTGTTCGGCGGTCCACCGGATGAGGGGCTGGTGAGCGTCATCAATCACACGCTGACGCTCAGTGCTCCGGTCGTCTATGTGCTGGGCGCCATGCGCTTTTTCGAGCGGCCGACGCCGGTGCTGCGCCCGTTGCTCACCCTGATGGCCGGCTACACGCTGTTGCAACTACTGGTGCAATGGCTACTGGGAACTGAAGCCCGTCACGCCATGCTGGCTGCGGCCTGTGCCTCGTTGTTTCTGGCCATGACCGTTGCGGTGCTCTACGGCCGGCGAACCTTCGCCCGGGATCTGCGCGTCGAGATGCTGGTGTTCGCCGTGCTGATCGGCGGCATCTGCATCCTCAACGCCATGAAGTTCGCGATGATCCTCAAGGGTGGCCTGGCGGCACTCGATATGGGCAGCGGCTTCCAGAGGGTTTTCTATCTCTATATGTCGTTCCTGGCGACGGTGCTGCCGCCCAGCGCCGTGTGGCTGGTGTTGCGCCGGCTTACCGATGAACTGCGCAACCTGGCTGCGCACGACCCGCTGACCCAGCTGCTGAACCGGCGCGGGCTGATGGACGCCCTGGACGCCCACTTCCGCTCGCGCACGGCTAGCCCGGCGTATTTGCTGATCGTGGATCTCGACCACTTCAAAAGCATCAATGACACCCACGGCCACAACGTCGGCGACCTCGTCCTGACTCGTGTTGCCGAAGTCCTCAAGGCCACTGCACGCCAGGGCGACCTGGTCTGCCGCTTGGGCGGCGAGGAATTCGTGATCATCGCCCTAGATACCGATAACGCTGGCGCCCTGCAGTTGGCTGAGCGCACGCGGGCAGCGATCGAACACAGCCAAGTGGCTGGCGCAGGTCTGAGTGAGCCGATTCGCTGTACGGCGACCCTTGGCGTTTCGCATGAATTCACCAGCGCGCAAGCGTTCGATGAGTTTCTGCAGCAGGCGGATGCCGCCCTTTATCGAGGGAAGACGCAAGGGCGGAACCGGGTGGAGTGGGCGGGTTAGTGCAGATTTACGGGCTATAACGGCTGCTTTGGGCCGGCAACTGCCTCTCACGGACGACTGACTGCTACCGGTCACTCGCAGGCCGCCCAGCACTAGCTTGGTGTAACACGTAGCATTTTTTGATGCCATCTTGAGTTCGAACCTAAGATTGCTGCACTGTGGATTCTCTTTCATCTCGGCAAGGAGCGAGCGATGTCTTTTGATGACTTCATGACGGACAACATCGCCGTGCGGAAACAGAGCGGTGATGTGCTTGAAGGGCTAAAAGCAAGCGTACAGCGCGACAAAATTTTCCTAGAGCGCTCCGATGTACTCATTGAACCCAGGGACCTAATTGAGCGGAGGATGTCCAATGGCGCTGTTGAAACATTCGAAGTGATTGATCCCGGCTTCCATGAAGCCTTTCATGGCATTGATGCGCACTACCAGATGTCGGTTCGCAAGCTCGGCCTTCCGGAGGCCAAGCAGAGTGTTGAGCGCATTACCTACAACATCACTGGTCACAACGCCCGTATCAATAACCACTCGGTCGACCAATCGACGAATACCGTAAACATCGGTACTGACCTACATGAGTACATCGACGGCTTGCGCCAAGTCATTCAGAGTCTGACCGACGCTCAACAAAAGCAGAATGCTCTGGAGATCGTTGACGCAGTCGAGGTGCAGCTTGCCTCGCCGAAACCCAGCAAGATGGTCGTCTCAACTTTGCTTCAGGCATTACCTCACGTGGCAAGCATCGCCACGCTAGCCTCCGCCATTATTTCTGCTCTCTAGCCGTTAGCTGCACTCGATGTCTGTCCGCTTCTGGCCGATAGCGGCCCCCTCTTAGCGACGGCTACCTGCTACTCAAGACCGGGTATTCGCGACTGATTCTCCGGTCTAGACCCGACCCGCTTTGCCTAACGCAAGCAACTGCCTGACATGCGAAGGACCTGATAGCGACGACGAGTGTGGCATCTGATGGCGCGTCTCGCTGGCGGTCATATGAATATGCTTATTCGGTATTTAAAATAATTTTCTTATACCTATAAAGTTCTGCTCCATGCGTACCTGCCGACCAATCGGCGCGCCGCACTGAACACATGGCCGAACCCTCGGCCGGTCAAAGTGATGCGCCGATTGGCGCCTTTGCATGGAGTTTTCTATGTCGGCAGTAGCCCATACCACCACCGCGGCGTCGGCACAGTCATTCAAGGTTCGCCCCTTCGATGCGCCCGTTGGCGCCGAGATCATCGGCCTGGATCTGACCCGACCGCTCAGCGATGCAGACTTCGCTCGTGTCCATCGCGCTCACCTCGATCACGCCTTGCTGGTATTCCGTGACCAGCGCATCACGCCCGAGCAGCAGATCGCCTTCAGCCGCCGTTTCGGCCCGCTGCAGATCCACGTGCTCAAGCAGTTTCTGCTGGCTGATCACCCGGAGATTTTCATCATCTCCAACATCATCGAGAACGGTCAGCCGATCGGTCTGGGCGATGCCGGCAAGTTCTGGCATTCGGATTTGTCCTACAAGGAATTCCCCAGCCTGGGCTCGATGCTGTTGGCTCAGGAGCTGCCGGAGGAGGGCGGCGATACGCTGTTCGCCAGCCAGCAACTGGCTTATGAAACCCTGCCAGCCGAATTGCGCCAGGCCATCGAAGGTAAGCGCGCTGCGCATTCCTACACCGCGCGCTATGCCGATGAAGTATTCGCCGGCATCCGTCGCCCGACCCTGACCGAGGCGCAACTGGCCGAGGTCAAGTCGGTGGTGCATCCGGTGGTGCGCACCCACCCGGAAACCGGGCGCAAGGGCCTGTTCGTCAACGAGAACTTCACCACCCATATTCTCGACGTTCCCGAGGACGAGAGCCGGCAGATCCTCGCTGAGCTCTACGCGCACAGCGCCAAACCCGAGTTCATCTACCGCCACCAGTGGCAGCCACACGACATGGTGTTCTGGGACAACCGCGCGCTGATTCACCTGGCCACCGGTTGTCCGAGCCACCTGCGCCGGCGCATGCACCGCACGACCATCCAGGGCGACGTGCCGTTCTGATTGACCGCACCCCCTAATTCCCTTTTCGCTTGTATCCGAATGGAGTCACACCATGTCTCTAGGCAAACGCTTTCCCTTCATTCCGCGTTTTGGCCGGCTGGCCAGCGGTATCGGTCTTTCCCTGAGTCTGCTGGCAGGCTCGTTGGCGGCCCCTCAGGCGGCGCAGGCCGAGGGGCAGATTCGCATCGCCGAGCAGTTCGGCATCGTTTACCTGTTGCTCAATGTGGTGCGTGACCAGCAGTTGATCGAGAAGCACGGCAAGGCCGATGGCCTGGATATCAAGGTCGACTGGCAGCAGCTCTCTGGCGGCGCGGCGATCAACGATGCGCTGTTGTCCGGCGCCATTGATATCGCCGGTGCCGGCATTGGCCCGTTGCTCACCGTCTGGGATCGAACCCACGGCAAGCAGAACGTCAAGGGCGTGGCTTCGCTGGGCAATTTCCCGTACTACCTGCTGAGCAACAATCCCAAGGTCAAGACCATCGCCGATTTCACCGAAAAGGATCGCATCGCCGTGCCGGCGGTGGGCGTGTCGGTGCAGTCGCGTTTCCTCCAGTACGCCGCCGCCAAGCAGTGGGGCGACAAGGCGTTCGACCGCCTCGACAAGTACACCGTGGCGCTGCCGCACCCGGATGCCACTGCTTCGCTGCTATCCGGCGGCACCGAGCTGACCGGGCATTTCTCCAACCCGCCGTTCCAGAACCAGGCGCTGGAGAACCCCAACGTGCATGTGGTGCTCGACACCTACAAGCTGCTCGGCCCGAACTCGCCGACCGTGCTCTATGCCACCGAGAAATTCCGCAACGACAACCCCAAGACCTACAAGGCCTTCGTCGCTGCACTGGCCGAGGCTGCCGACTTCGCCCAGAACGACAAGGGCGCGGCTGCCGACACCTACATCCGCGTGACCGGCGCCAAGATCAGCCGTGAGGATCTACTGAAGATCATCGATAACGAGCAATTCCAGTTCAGCGTGACGCCGACCAACACCTACCCGTTGGCCGAATTCCTCCAGCGCGTCGGCGCGATCAAGAACAAGCCCACCTCCTGGCAGGACTACTTCTTCGAAGACCCCACCATCGGCCAAGGAAGCTGAACCCCATGAATGCCCCCTTGCAAGGCCACACGGCTAGCAACCCACAGTCAACCGCCGCGACTTTCGACACCGTTTTGCAGGTGGACAAGGTCAGCCTCGAGTACCGTACTCCGCAGCGCGTGGTGCGCGCCACCCACGAAGTCAGCTTCGAGGTGGATCGCGCCGATCGTTTCGTGCTGCTTGGCCCTTCGGGCTGCGGCAAGTCCACGCTGCTCAAGGCCGTCGCCGGTTTCATCGAGCCGATTGGCGGCAGCATTCGCCTCGATGGCGCCGAGGTGCGCGAGCCCGGACCTGATCGCATCGTGGTGTTTCAGGAGTTCGACCAGTTGCCAGCGTGGAAGACGGTAAAGCAGAACGTCATGTTCCCGCTGCTGGCGTCGCGCACCCTGGGCCGTCGCGAGGCCGAAGAACGCGCCTTGCATTACCTGGAGAAGGTCGGCCTGGCGGCCTTCGCCGATGCCTACCCGCACACCCTGTCCGGCGGCATGAAGGCGCGCGTGGCGATTGCCCGGGCGCTGGCCATGCAGCCGAAGATCCTGCTGATGGACGAGCCGTTCGCCGCGCTCGACGCGCTGACCCGCCGCAAGATGCAGGAGGAGCTGCTGCAACTGTGGGAGGAGGTGCGCTTCACCTTGTTGTTCGTCACTCACTCCATCGAGGAGGCGCTGATCGTCGGCAACCGCATTCTGCTGCTGTCGCCACATCCGGGGCGGGTGCGGGCGGAGGTGGGCAGCCATCAGTTCGACCTGCACAGCCTGGGTGGTACAGCGTTCCAGCAGACCGCGCAACGCATCCATCACCTGTTGTTCGAGGAGGACAGCGAGGAGGGCGCACGCGCCGCTGCCGAGCTGGGCTTCCATGACATCCGCATTGCCTACTGAGGAGCGTGCACCATGAGTCTTTCCCCCGCACGCCGAGACGATTACGAAATTGCTCTGCAGCCGCTGCCGGATCTCAAGCTGGAACGTGAGCTGCCCTTGCTGCAGCGCCTGTGGCAGCAGGGCTGGCTGCGCAAGACGCTGATCCTGCTGGTGTTGGCGCTGATCTGGGAGCTGGCGGCACGTTATCAGGGCAACGACCTGCTGTTGCCCAGCTTCGTGCAGACGGCCAAGGCTTTCGCCGAGGGCATCGGCAGTGGTGAGCTGCTGGAGAAGGTGGCGATTTCGCTGTCGGTGCTGATCAAGGGCTATCTGCTCGGCATTGGCCTGGCCTTCCTGCTTACCACCCTGGCGGTGTCGACCCAACTGGGCCGCGATCTGCTGTCGACGCTGACCTCAATGTTCAACCCGCTGCCGGCCATCGCGCTGCTACCGCTGTCGCTGCTGTGGTTCGGCTTGGGCGAGAACAGCCTGATCTTCGTGCTGGTGCATTCGGTGCTCTGGGCGCTGGCGCTGAATACCTACGCCGGCTTTCTCGGCGTCTCCGAGACCCAGCGCATGGCCGGGCGCAACTACGGCCTCAGGGGCCTGCGCTTCGTGCTGTTCATCCTGATCCCGGCGGCGCTGCCGTCGATCCTCTCGGGCCTGAAGATCGGCTGGGCCTTCGCCTGGCGCACGCTGATCGCTGCCGAGTTGGTGTTCGGCGCCTCCAGCGGCAAGGGCGGCCTGGGTTGGTACATCTTCCAGAACCGCAACGAGCTGTACACCGACAAGGTTTTCGCCGGCCTGGCGGCGGTGATCCTGATTGGCCTGCTGGTGGAGAACCTGGTGTTCGCCACGGTCGAGAGGGTGACCGTCAAGCGCTGGGGGATGCAGCGTTGAGCCCACCAGCGGCGTACCCAGTTGGTGGGCTGAAGCCCACCCTTCAGAACAGAGCCCGTAGGGGTGGTAGCCCACCAGCGGTGCTGCAGTGCTCCCCGTAGGAGCGGCTGGGCGGCATCCCGCTTTAGCCGCGATAGGTAGATGAAAAGCTCGCGGCTGAAGCCGCTCCTACAGGTGATCCCTGCCGCTAGCGAGCAGTACGACCCGTTCCTGGATTCGAAGCACAACACGACACTCAACCGCCAGGCCAGCCAAGGCCAGGCACACAGGAGAACACCATGAAAAAATCCTCCATCGCCGCCGCACTGGGCCTGCTCGGCGCATTGGCAACTCCGCTGGCTGCGCAGGCCGAAGGCACGATCAGCATCGCTCAGCAGTTCGGCATCGGTTACTTGGTGCTGCACGTGGTCAAGGACCAGCAACTGATCGAGAAGCACGCCAAGGCCCAGGGCCTGGACAAGATCGAAGTCGAATGGCGCACCATTTCCGGTGCCACCGCGATGAACGAGGCGCTGCTGGCCGGCGCCATCGACGTGGTCTCGGCGGGTGTGCCGCCGATGCTTACCGTGTGGGATCGTACCCACGGGCGGCAGAACGTAAAAGCGGTGGCGGCGCTGGGCTCATTGCCGGGCTATGTGTTGAGCAACCGTGAAGACGTCAAGTCGCTGGACGATCTGTCCGAGAAGGATCGTCTTGCCGTGCCGGCAGCCGGTGTTGGCTTCCAATCGCGCACCCTGCAGCTCGAGGCCGCCAAGCGCTATGGCAACGATGACTTCCAGCGTTTCGACAATATTTCCGTCAGCCTGCCGCACCCGGACGCCACTGCGGCGCTGATCAAGGGCGGCTCGGAAATCACCGCGCATTTCTCCAGCCCGCCGTTCCAGTACCAGGCGCTGGAGAACCCCAAGGTGCACAAGCTGATCAGCAGCTACGACATCCTCGGCGGTCAGGCCACGTTCAACGTGCTTTACGCCACCGAGAAATTCCACGACGAGAACCCCAAGACCTACAAGGCCTTCTATGACGCGCTGGTGGAAGCCGAGCAGATCATCAAGGCAGACAAGGCCGTAGCCGCCGAGACGTACATTCGCGTGGAGAACTCCAAGCTGCCGCTGGACTTCGTGAAGAAGATCATCGAGGACCCGGAAAACGACTTCACCATCTCGCCGCAGCGCACGTTCATCTATGCCGAGAAGCTGCATGAGCTGGGTGTGCTGAAGAACAAGGCGGCGTCCTGGAAGGATTATTTCTTCGAAGAGGCCTATGCCCATCCGGGTAGCTGATCACCCCAGCCTTGCCGTTTGCTGGCGCCCTACAGACGCGGCCGCAGCTTGAGTTCAGGCGTGGGTTTGGGGGCGTCGATCGCCGGGTGACTGTCCGGGTGCTGTTCGATCATCTGGGCGATCTCCCGCAGCTTGCCCAACATGGCCTGCGCCAGGCCGGCCTGGGTGCGATACAGGCCGGTATCCGGGTCCTGCTCCAGGTCATGCAGGCCTTTGAAAGGGTAGCTGTAGCGCCTGGCATCGGCGCTGAAGAAGCGCTGGTAGTCCTGCTCGGTGCCGTACAGTTCACGGCAGGCTCTTTCCAAGCTCTGTAGTTGTTCAGCGACGCTGGCCAGTTGCAGGCGCAGGCGGATGATCTGGTGGTTCTCCCAGTTCATCGGCGATGCCTGGGCGCCGGGCTGCCAGTGCTGCGGGTCGCCGAAGCGCAGGACGAACTGCTGGCCGGCTTCACGTCCGTAACGGGTCAGCCGTTCGATGCGCTCGGTGGGCATGGTCAGATTGAGGCCGCCTTCTTCGCGGGTCAGCTGGATCAGGCCGATACGGTCGCGAAAGCCGGGCATCAGCGACAGGGTTTCGTGGTTCCAGTCCTTGGCAACGTTGCTGAGCAGGGCGAGGAAGCCGCGCAGGGCGGGCAGGCCCTTCTGCGGGAAGCGGCGCCAGTAGGCCAGCCGCGCATCGCCATTGTTGCGCGGGAAGCGCACGCGTTGTTCGTCGGCGCCATCGGTTGGACCCAGGTCGAGGCCGAAGGTGGGGCGCCTGGGCAGCGCGGCATCGAAGAAGTGGATGGGAAAGTTGGAGCTGATGCCGCCATCGGTGAACCAGCAGCGCTCCAGCTTTCTCGCACTCTTGCGATAGTCCACGGCATGCAGCGGCACGGCGCTGAGCAGCAGAGGGAAACTCAGGCTCATGCGCACGGCGACGATCACCGGCAGATCATCAGGCAGCGGCAGGCGCAGGTAGCCGTCGTCACGGTCAGTGCCGGGGCGCTGGTGAGCGCGCATCCAGGCCACCACGCGCTGAGGGAATAGCCGTGAGAATTCCTCCTGGCGGAAGTGGAACTGGTTGTTCTCGCGCACCTTGTCATCGTCACGAAAGGGCAGGCGGAACGGTCGCGCCATGCTCAGGCAGGTGGTCATCACCTGCAGGTCGATGCCATGGCGACGCAGATCGCCAAAGGTCAGGGGGCGCTCGCATTCGATAGCGTCGGCCTGGCCGGCACAGTAGTCGTGTTGGCCGCTGAGCTGGTCGAAGTACTGGGCCAGCCAGGTGGTCAGGGCTTCATCCGGGGCATCGTCATCGGCCGTTGGCATGCCGCTGCACAGGCCGAAACCGCTCGCCGGCAATTCGCGTAATGCCACCATGGCCATGCGTCCGAGCACGGCTGCGACGCCACCCAGTGCGGCGAACAGCAGCACCCAGAGCCAGACCAGAGCGCTGGCGCTATTGATGGCGCTCCACCACAGCGGCCCGCCTGCCAGCATCGCGCCGACCAGGGCGGCGAGCTTGTGGCGCAGGAGCATGACTTTCAATGGTGCGAACAACCGCGCCCAGGGGCCTGTTCCCTTGGCCTCCAGAATGGCGATGAAGGTATCGAACAGGGGGCGTACTGCCGGGACCGGCTTGAACAGCGCCAGCAGCTTGGTGCCATGGCCATTGGCGGCGGGCACGCAGAGGTGTTGGGGCAGTCGCTCGATTGTCGCGAAGCCGGCCGGGTCGTCTCTCAACACACCCTGCTGATAGCGTTGGCGGCCCAGCTCGGCCGCAGCTGCTGCCGCTGCAGCGATGGCGCCGGCACTGGTGCCGCCGATGCTGCGCAGACGAAACGCCTTGGCGATCTCGGTGATGGCCAGCGGGTAGACGATGCCACTGGTGATGCCGCCTTTCATGATCAGGTCGCATTCCCGGGCAAACGCCGCCTGGCGCGAATCGCTCATCTGCTGCTCCTTGTGCTCATGCCGAACGCTGGCGCGGGCATGATAACGCGGCTCGTGCGGCTATATGCCAGTATTGCGAGCAAGTACGGTAGCGGGTTGCGTCGTGGCGGCCCAGGCGTGACAGGGCCGCGCGGCTTGACGAATAATCTCCGTTTCGCCGTACCCAACCACCCGAGACCTTCATGAGCGCTAAGCTACCGTCCCTCGTTCTGTCCATTCAGTCGCACGTTGCCTGGGGCCATGTCGGCAATGCTGCTGCGGTTTTCCCGCTGCAGCGGCTGGGCTTCGAGGTGCTGCCGATCCACACCGTGCAGTTCTCTAATCACACCGGCTACGGCCAGTTTCGCGGCCAGGTGTTCGGCGCCGAGCATGTACGCGAGGTGCTGCTCGGGCTGCGTGAGCGCGGTGTGCTGCCGCGGTTGTCGGCGGTGCTTTCTGGTTATCTTGGCGATGCCGATACCGGGCGGGTGATTCTCGAGGCGGTGGGCGAGATCCGCCAACACAACCCGGCGGTTCGCTACCTGTGCGATCCGGTGATGGGCGACGTCGGGCGCGGCGTATTCGTCAATCCGGCGATTCCCGATTTTCTTCGCGACCAGGCGATTCCTTTTGCCAACATCATCACGCCTAACCAGTTTGAGTTCGAGCTGCTCACCGGCTCTAAACCGGCCAATCTACAGGAGGCGGTGAAGGTCGCCCGGCAGTTGCGTGGTCGTGGCCCGGATGTGGTGATCGTCACTAGCCTGGCCACGCCGGATATTCCTGACAGCGAGCTGGGTACGCTGGCGGTGAACGGAGAGGGTGCCTGGCTGGTGACCACCCCACGGCTGGCGCTGCACCCATTGCCCAATGGCATGGGCGATGTGTTCTCGGCCACGCTGCTGGGCCGGCTGTTGGCCGGACAGGTGCTGCCGCAGGCACTGGAGCTGGCCACGGCAACGCTCTACGCGCTGGTCGAGCAGACCGCCGAAGGCGCGCGCGATCTGCCGCTGGTGACCGCTCAGGAGCAGATCGTGGCGCCGGGTAAGCGCTTTGGAGCCAGCCAGCTTTTCATGGGCTAACAGTCCTCAAATATAGGCGAGGCAGGGATTGAAGTATGGTTGGAACTATTAGCTTCAACGCTTAAGCCCGGCCAGCCAGTCACCGGATAGTAAGGAGTCCGCTTGCTCAAGCGCCTCTGCGTAACGTTCGGTGTCCTGACGTTGGGGGCTAGGGCGATGCTTGGGGTGGCCAGTTCACTGGCTTGGCCCAGCACAGAAGGCCTGGCGGTAGCAAAGCGAGGGCGAAGTCAGCAGGGAGCTGCCTTCCGGCAGGTCGAACGCCGGCACCTACCAGCTTTTCATTTCTTATTTGAAACTCATAGCGGCTTTGCCTGCTTTTTTCATGCGCACGCATGCTGCAGACTGGCGTCCATTTTGCGTCATCCATTGAGTCAGGAGTGTGTTCATGAGCCCCGTTTCCTTCGCGCGTCAGCGTTACACCACCAAGGCTTACGATGCGAGCCGCCAGGTGGATCAGGCGATTGTCGACGAGCTGCTGGAGTTGTTGCGTCTGTCGCCGTCTTCGGTCAATTCGCAGCCCTGGCATTTCGTCGTGGCGAGCACTGCCGAAGGCAAGGCGCGCCTGGCCAAGGGCGCTCAGGGCGGCTTCGCCTACAACCAGCCGAAGATCCTCAACGCCTCGCATGTGATCCTGATTTGCGCCCGCCGCGACCTCAACGATGCCTATCTGGCTGATGTGCTGCAGCAGGAAGCTGACGATGGCCGCTTCCGCGATGACGCGGCGCGCACTACTCAGCACAACACCCGCAGCAGCTACGTCGAACTGCACCGCGGCCTGGGCGATATCCCGCACTGGGCGGAGAAACAGGCTTATCTGGCGCTCGGTACCTTGCTCCTGGGCGCTGCTGCCAAAGGTGTGGATGCCACGCCGATGGAGGGCATCGACCGCGAGTCGCTGGATGAGGAGCTGGGGCTGGCCGCTCAGGGGCTGAGCAGTATGGTCGCAGTGGCGCTGGGGTATCACAGCGACAGCGATTTCAATGCCGCGCTGCCGAAGTCGCGTCTGCCAGCCGAGCGCGTCTTTACTCACCTCTGAACCTCATGCCGCGCCCCTCGTCTGCAGGGGCGCAACCTCCGCTCATTCCGGCAGCTTGGCGATCACCTTGATCTCGAAGTCGAAGCCGGACAGCCAGGTGACACCGATAGCGGTCACCGTCGGGTAGGGTGCTTCGCCCCAGTAATCGGCTGCCACTTCCCAGATGGTTTCGAATTCGGCGTGCGGGTTGACCATGAAAATAGTGGTGTCGACCACGTCTTCGAAGCTGCTGCCAGCCTCCGCGAGGATCGCGTTGAGGTTGGCGAAGGCCAGGCGCACCTGTTCCTTCAGATCAGGCTCGGGCGAGCCGTCCTTGCGGCTGCCGACCTGGCCGGATACGAACAGAAAACCGTTGGAACGAATCGCTGGCGAATAGCGATGAAGTTCGTACAGGTCATGGCGGTCGGCCGGGAAAACCACATCACGTTTGTTACTCATGGTTGACTCCATTGGGGCCAGTGCGGCCCGCTGTTATCGATAGCCGCACTTTAGGAGTGACGCCGCGCTGGTTAAACGTGCAACTCTGATCATGACTGTTTGTAAAATCCAAACAATCAATGGCTGAGAGATACGTGAGATGGATCGTTTCGATGCGATGCAGGCCTTTGCCCGGGTGGTGGAAACCGGCAGTTTCACCAAGGCAGCAGCCACCCTACACATGAGCAAGACCAGCGTGACCCAACTCGTGCAGCAACTGGAGGCGCGGCTGCGCGTACGCCTGCTCAACCGCACCACGCGCAAGGTCAACGTCACCGCTGACGGAGCGGCCTACTACGAGCGTGTGGTGCGTCTGCTGGCCGATGTCGACGACGCCGAAACCAGCTTGTCCAGCGCTTCGATGGCGCCGCGCGGTCGCCTGCGCGTGGACGTGCCCAGCCCCTTCGCGCGCATGCTGCTGATTCCGGCCTTGCCGGTGTTCTATGCGCGTTATCCGGAAATCCAGCTGACTCTGGGCGTGAGCGACCGAATCGTCGACATCATCGGCGAGAACGTCGACTGCGTGGTGCGCGGTGGCGAGATCACCGATCAGTCGCTGATCGCGCGGCATGTCGGCGATCTGCAGCTCGGTATCTATGCCACGCCGGGCTACTTGCAACGCGCCGGCACGCCGACACATCCGCGCGAGCTGGAGGCGGCTGGTCATCATACGGTGGGCTTTCTCTGGTCTCGCACTGGCAAGGCTTTGCCCTATGCCATGTGGCGCGACGAGGAGCGAATCGGAGCCCAGGGCCGTCCGCTGTTGATCGTAGACGATGGTAATGCCTACCTGGCCGCGGGGCTGGCAGGTTTGGGGATGCTCTGGCTACCGCACTATATGGCCAAACCACACCTGGCCAGCGGCGAGCTGGTGCGCCTGTTCGAGGACTGGCAGATGAAACCGATGCCAATGTATCTGGCCTTCCCGCCGAACCGACATGTCAGCGCCAAGCTGCGGGTGTTCATCGATTGGGTGGTGGCGCTGATGGCCGAGCACGCGCCTGTGCAAGGCTACCCGCACAGGCTATAAGGCGCGGCGGTAGTGCTTATGCCGCCTTTGCACAGGGCAACGGCGCACCGTCGGCGCGTCGAGCGCCTGAGCGAACCTCAGTCGCGATAGAACACCTGGATCAGGTGGTAGCCGAACTGGGTCTTCACCGGGCCGTGCACTTCACGCAGCGGCTTCTTGAAGATCACCTGATCCACCGCCCGCACCATCTGCCCGGGGCGCACTTCACCGAGGTCGCCGCCTTTCTTGCCGGAAGGGCAGGTGGAGTGCTTGCGCGCCAGCACATCGAAGGCCTCGCCGGCGGCAATGCGTTTCTTCAGCGCGGCGGCTTCCGCTTCAGTCCTGACCAGGATGTGGCGGGCCATTGCCTTTGCCATTGATGGGTTCCTCAATTCTGTCAGGGCGCTATTGTGCCAGCATTCATTGCGCCAGCAGAATGGCGTCAACTTTGTGGGTTGTGCATCATCCGCGCTGCGGATGAATCATGGCCTATGGTATTTCAATCGTGCCCACGGAAAACGCCGCCATGGATCTCCACGCAATGCTGAAAATCCTGTCCAGTCAGGATGGCTCCGATCTGTATCTGTCCACCGGTGCGCCGCCTTGCGCCAAGTTCAACGGCGTGCTCAAGGCGCTGAGCCAGGAGCCGATGAAGGCAGGCGATGTGGCGGCCATTGCCGATTCGATCATGGATAGCGCGCAGCGCGAGGAGTTCGAGCGAGAACTGGAGATGAACCTGGCGATTTCCCTGGCAGGCGTGGGGCGTTTTCGCATCAACATCTTCAAGCAACGCAATGAGGTGTCCATCGTCGCGCGCAACATCAAGCTGGATATTCCGCGCTTCGAGGACCTCAAATTGCCCGAGGTGCTGCTCGACACGGTGATGGAGAAACGCGGCCTGGTGCTGTTCGTTGGCGGCACCGGCTCGGGCAAGTCGACCTCCCTGGCGGCACTGATCGACTACCGCAACCGCAACAGCGGCGGCCACATCATCACCATCGAAGACCCGGTGGAGTACGTGCACCGGCACAAGAAATCGATCATCAACCAGCGCGAGGTGGGCGTGGACACCCGCAGCTTCCATGCGGCATTGAAGAACACCCTACGTCAGGCGCCGGACGTGATTCTGATCGGCGAGATCCGCGACCGCGAAACCATGGAGCATGCCCTGGCCTTTGCCGACACCGGGCATCTGGCGATTTCCACGTTGCATGCCAATAACGCCAACCAGGCGCTGGACCGCATCATCAACTTTTTTCCGGAAGATCGCCGCCCTCAGTTGCTCAACGACCTCGGTAACAACCTCAAGGCGTTCGTCTCGCAGCGTCTGGTCAAGACCGTCGATGGCAGGCGCCGCGCGGCAGTGGAGGTGATGCTGGGTACGCCGACGGTGCGCGACCTGATCAAACGCAACGAATTCTCCGAGCTCAAGGAGATCATGGAGAAATCCAAGAACCTCGGCATGCAGACCTTCGACCAGGCGCTGATCGATCTGGTGCACGAAGGCGCAATCGATGAGGAGGAGGCGGTGAAGAATGCCGACTCGGCGAACAACGTTCGTTTGAAGCTCAAACTGCATCGAGACAACCCTGCCAATGCCAGGCCTGCGCCTGCTGCCGCTGCGTCGGTGGCGGCGCCCGTTGCGCCAGCCAAAGTCACCCCACCAGGCGATTGGGGGTTGGAATTGACGCTCGAGGATATCGAAGAGGAGCAGCCGCCAGAGGACCCGGGGCGGCAGGGGATCTAGGCACTATGGGTCGGGCTGCAGAGGGAGATAGGCCTGGCGCAAGAGAATGCTGACGCCTTCATGCTCCAGTTGGTTGATGGCGATGCGCAACTGCTCGACCAGTTGTGCATCGCAGTCCCTCGAGCAGGCCAGATACAGACCGGTGCTGGCCAGGGTTGGGCTTTGGCGCAGATTCTGCTCGCGATAAGCCGAGGCTTCCCAGATATACAGCGCCTCCGGTATCCCGGTGAACCAGGCGTCGATACGTCCAAGGCTGAGCAGATGGGCCGGGTTTTCACCCAGCTTTAGTTGCACGATTTGCTCGTTGCTGAAGCCTTCGCGTTGCAGGATGCCTACCTGCGCCGTTCCCATTCCAACACCGATGCGGCGGTAGCGCTGACGCGCCTGAGCGAAGCTGGTGACGGGCTCATCGAGGCTGAAGAAGGCGCGCTCCAACTCCATGATCGGGGCAATCCAGGTATAGATACTCTCGCGTTCGGGTGTGCGCGACAGCGGGATGATCAACATGTCCTTGCCCTTGGCGACCCGTATTTGAGCGCGTGGCCAGGGCTCGGCGACGATATGGGTGAGCTTGCCGATTCTGGCCAGTGCAGTCAGCACCACATCTCCCACCATGCCATGGCCACCCACGTAGTGATGCAGGGTTAGCGGCGGCGCGTCCGGCATGTACAGCTTGATAGGCTCGTTGGCTGATGTTGTTCCGACGATCAGCAAGGCCGCGAGCAGGCGCAAGGGTTTGGGCACGACGAACATCCTGTTGTCACTGTGGCAGAAGTATAGAGGGCATTTCTGACTGGGCATTCCGGCCCGCCCTGTGTCTCAGTTACTCATGCCGAATACTGCGATTTCTTCCCTGTGCTTTCGCGGTGTAGAGAGCTTTGTCGGCTGCCGCCAGCAGGTTCTCAAGATAATGTTCACATGGTTTGAGGCTGGCGATGCCGATGCTTACCGTGACCGACTCGTTGGCAACCTCAACCGCCTTGATCTGATCATGCACGCGCCCGGCGATGTCGCTGGCTTCATCGAGATCGGCGTTGGGCAGCCATATTGCGAACTCTTCGCCGCCGTAGCGCACCACGCTGTCGCCACTGCGCACGCTGACCAGAAGATGTTGCGCCATGTCCACCAGGACTCGATCTCCCTCGGCGTGGCCGAAGCGATCGTTGATCTGTTTGAAGTGGTCGATATCGATCAACAGGAGGCTGCCCCAGGTAAGCTCGCTGACGCTGCCGATCCACTGCTCGACGTGCACAGACAGTGCTCTGCGATTGCTCAGCGCGGTGAGTGGGTCGGTATGACTCAGTTGTGCAAGCTGCTCGGCTTCGCTCTGAATTTCAACCGCGTAGTTGGCCAACTGGGCATAGGCGCTCTGCAGCGCCAGGTTGGCCCTGGCCAATTGTGCCGCGCTTTCCTGCGCCTGTTCACGAGCCTTGAGCAGCTCTGCTTCGAAACGTTGGCGATCCTTGGCTACGAAGAACAGCCAGATGACCTCCGGCGCGCCATCGACTTCGCTGATGCGCGCGTTGGTCATGACGGGTATCGACTGGCCGTTTTCTGATCGCAGTTGCAGGTAAAGCTCACTGAACTCGCCGTTGCGCAGCAGCAGGGGCCAGGCGTGTGTTTGCAGGAAGATGCGACTGGGCGGCGGAAAGAACTGGTCCATGCCTTCGGCCGCGCCAGCACCTGCCAGGCGCTTGAAATCGCAATTGGAGTGCTTGACTCGGCCGTTGCAGTCAGTGACCAGTACCGGGCCGGGTAGGCGGTCAAGATAGAACACGTGTGCGTGCTCCCTGCAGGTAGCGATGTATGGCGGCGCTCACCAGCTCTGGATGGCTCATGTGCGCGCAATGGCCACTGATGTCCAGCGTTTCCAGGGTGCTGTCTGCAAGTGCGTTCTGCAGATAGTCGGCCACTGATGTGGGAACCAGTGCGTCATGCTGGTGGTGCAGGATCAGACTGGGCGACGGGCACGACTGTAGCGCCGGACGAATATCTGAGAAGAAGGTGGCTTGAGCGAAAGCATGGGCCATTACTGGGTCGGTCGAGCAGAAGCTGTCGGAGAGCTGCCGGGTGACTGCGGGAGTCTCGTCGGCTGATACCAGTGGTGCGAATTGCTGGGCCCAGCCCAGATAGTTATGAGCCATCAGATCCAGCAGCCCCTCCAGGTCACTGCGTTCGAACCCGCCCCGATAATCGGGCGGATCGTTGAGAAAACAGGGGGAAGGGCCGAGAAGAATCAGCCGGGAGAACAGCGCGGGGCGCCTGATGGCAGCAAGAATGCCGACGCTGCAACTGATCGAGTGGCCAACGAAGGTCAGATCACCCGAGAGTTCCAGCGCGTCGCAAACTTCCAGAAGGTCGTCCACGTAACCCTCAAGCTGGGCATAGCGGGCAGGATGGAAGGCGTTGGCATCGGAGCGGCCGCTGCCGACATAGTCAAACAGTACCTGGTGCCAGTGCTGGCGGAAGGCTGGCGTGACCTTGCTCCACATCTCCTGATTGCAACCGAAGCCGTGGCCGTAGATGAGCGTCGGGGCATCGGCTGTTTCCGTTTTCAAGCGTTGAACGTTGTTGCGCTGGATGATGTTCATGCCGCCACCTTGCCATTTGCCGAGGCGGCCTTGGCCACGACTCAGCTGCTGTGAAGACGAAAAAATGGCGCCAGTATAGTGATTTTTTCTGACTGGTGGCTTATCGCTACAGCTCGTTTCGCAGCTCTGCCAGGCTGCGATACATCTCTAGCGTTTCTGGATTTGCAAGGATATCGATGTTCTTCACCGGTTGATCGTGGGCGATCTTCGCCGGCATGTTTGGCCGCGTGGTGTTGGCGCATGTCACCCGGCCAATCTCCTCGCAACGGTGGACGAAAAAATCATCATCCACTCTACGGCGCTTATCGGCTCAGGCGTGCCCGCGCTACCCGCGAGCCATTGGCCTTGCCCAGCACCTCGCAGATGCGTTGGCCGGCAGCGATCAGATTGTCCATGTCCACGCCGGTTTCGATGCCCAGGCCCTGCAGCAGGTAGAGAACGTCTTCGCTGGCGACGTTGCCGGTGGCGCCCTTGGCATAGGGGCAGCCGCCTAAACCTGCGACCGAGCTGTCGAACACGCTGATGCCTTCGAGCAGGCTGGCGTAGATGTTGGGCAGGGCCTGGCCATAGGTTTCGTGGAAATGCCCGGCCAGACGTTCACGCGGGATGTCGCGGCCGACCACTTCGAACATCGCGCGGGTCTTGCCGGCGGTGCCGGTGCCGATGGTGTCGCCCAGCGACACCTCATAGCAGCCCATGGCGTACAGTTCGCTAGCGACGCTGGCGACCTGTTCCGGCGCGATATCGCCATCGTAGGGGCAACCCAGTACGCAGGAAACGTAGCCGCGTACACGCACATTGGCTGCTTTGGCTGCCTCCATCAGCGGTACGAAGCGCTGCAGGCTTTCGGCGATGGAGCAATTGATGTTCTTCTGTGAGAAGGCCTCGCTGGCGGCGGCGAACATGGCCACTTCCTCGAACTTGGCTTCCAGTGCAGCCTCGAAGCCTTTCAGATTGGGCGTCAGGGCGGCGTAGGTAACGCCCGGTTTACGCTGGATGCCGGCGAACACTTCGGCGGAGCCAGCCATTTGCGGAACCCATTTGGGCGAGACGAAGCTGCCCACTTCCACATAGCTCAGGCCGGCGGCAGTGAGGTCGTCGACCAGACGTACCTTGTCGGCGACGCTGATCGGTTGCTTCTCGTTCTGCAGGCCGTCGCGTGGGCCGACTTCCACCAGGCGTACGGTTTTGGGCAGGTTCATCGGGTTTCCTCATGTTTGTCGCGATTGGCCGTAGGGTGCGCTGTGCGCACCGCTTGCGGTAGGACTGAGCTAAAACGGTGGGCTGAAGCGGATCGCCCCTACGGCTCCAGCTCCACCAGCACCGCCCCTTCGCTGACCATTTCTCCTTCGCGGCAATACAACGCCTTGACCGTGCCGGCCTCGGGCGCGCGGATGCTGTGCTCCATCTTCATCGCTTCCAGCACCACCAGGGCAGTGCCAGCCTCGACCGTCTGACCGGGCTCGACCAATACACGGACGATGCTGCCGTTCATCGGTGCACTGAGGCCGCCATGTTGGGCATGGCTGGCTTCGGCGGCGGCGATGGGGTCGAAGCGGCTGACAGCGTACAACTCGCCTTGCCATTGCAGATGGAGAGTTTCGCCTTTGCGAATGGCGCGCAGACGCTGGCGCGTGCCGTCGATGTCGGTCAGCAGCTCTTCGTCTTGCAAGCACGCCCGGTTGTTCGCGCGCACCTTGCGACTCTCGCCCTGACTGCTCAGGTGCAGGTCGATTTCTGCGGCACCGCCGGAGCGCCAGCCGCTGCGGGCGGCCCAGGGTGAATGTGGGTCGTCGTCGCGCTGCAGGGGCGTCTCGCTTTGCGCCCAGGCATCGGCCGCCAGTTGCCAGAAGGTATCCGGCAAGTCGCCGGGCGCAGGCAGCAACTGTTGCTGATGACGCGGAATAAAGCCGGTATCCAGCTCGCAGGCGGCGAACGCCGGGTGGGCGAGTATGCGGCGCAGAAAGGCCAGGTTGGTCTTCACCCCGCCGACCAGGGTGTCGTCGAACATAGCCAGCAGGCGCAGGCGCGCCTGTTCGCGGTTCTCGCCCCAGGCGATCAGCTTGCTCAGCATCGGGTCGTAGAAGGGCGAAACGCTGTCGCCCTCGGCCACGCCGCTGTCGATACGCCGGCCATCGCCGCTGGCGGCTTCGCGGTGCAGCGCCAGGGTGCCGGTGGCGGGGAGGAAATCGTGATCCGGGTCTTCGGCGTACAGCCGCACCTCGATGGCGTGGCCGTTCAGCGGCACCTGCTGTTGGGTCAGCGGCAGCGGCTCGCCACGGGCGACGCGAATCTGCCAGGCCACCAGATCGAGCCCGGTGATGGCTTCGGTGACCGGGTGCTCGACCTGCAGGCGTGTATTCATCTCCATGAAGAAAAAGTCGCCACGCTCATCCAGTAGAAATTCCACGGTGCCGGCACCGACGTAGCCAATGGCCTGCGCCGCCTTGACCGCCGCTTCGCCCATGGCACGGCGCAGCTCGGGGCTGAGGCCCGGCGCCGGTGCTTCTTCCACCACCTTCTGGTGGCGACGCTGGATCGAGCAGTCGCGCTCGTTGAGGTACAGGCAGTTGCCGTGCTGGTCGGCGAATACCTGAATCTCCACATGGCGCGGTTTGAGCACGTATTTCTCCACCAGCATGCGCGAGTCGCCGAAGGCGGATTGCGCTTCGCGCTGCGCCGACTCCAGCGTCTCGGCGAGCTGCGCTTCGGATTCGGCGACCTTCATGCCCTTGCCACCGCCGCCAGCGGCAGCCTTGAGCAGTACCGGGTAGCCGATGCGCGCGGCGGCCTCGCGGAAGGTTTCATAGTCCTGCGCTTCGCCGTGGTAGCCGGGCACCAGCGGCACGCCGGCGGCTTCCATCAGCGACTTGGCCGCCGACTTGCTGCCCATCGCGTCGATGGCCGAGGCGGGCGGGCCGAGAAAGATCAGCCCTGCCTGCTCGATGGCGCGGGCGAAGCCGGCGTTCTCCGAGAGAAAACCATAGCCGGGGTGGATGGCCTGGGCGCCGCTGGCCTTGGCGGCGGCGATGATCTTGTCGATCAGCAGGTAGCTTTCGCCAGGCTTGGCACCGCCGAGGTTCACCGCGACGTCGGCTTCGCGCACATGCCGTGCATGGGCGTCGATGGCGCTGTGCACGGCCACTGTACGGATGCCCATGGCCTTGGCCGTGCGCATCACGCGGCAGGCGATTTCGCCACGGTTGGCGATCAATAGGGTATCGATCATGCGAATGGCTCCTGCCAGCTTGGTTGGCGTTTTTCCAGGAACGCTTGCAGACCTTCCTGGCCCTCGGCGCTGACGCGCAGGCGGGCGATGGCGTTCTCGGTGTAACGACGCAGGGCAGGGGTCAGCTCGCCGCTGCCGACTTCGCGCAGCAGATCCTTGCTGGCGCGCATGGCTTGCGGGCTGTTGTGCAGCAGGTTGGCCACCCAGGCTTCGACCTGGGCGTCCAGCTCGCCAATCGGTAAGCACTCGGCGAGCAGGCCCAGCTCACGGGCACGTTTGCCGTCGAAGCGCTCGGCGGTCAGCGCGTAGCGCTTGGCCGCGCGTTCGCCGATGGCCTGCACGACGAAGGGGCTGATCACCGCCGGAGCCAGGCCGATGCGGACTTCGGACAGCGAAAACAGTGCGTCCTCGGCGCCAATGGCGATGTCGCAGCAACAGGCCAGGCCCACCGCGCCGCCAAAGGCCGCACCCTGCACCACGGCCAGGGTGGGGATCTTCAGGCCGTGCAGGTTGTACATCAGTTCGGCCAGCTCGCGGGCATCGCCCAGGTTGGCGTTGTAGTCCAGCCCTGCAGCCTGCTGCATCCAGGCCAGGTCGGCGCCGGCGGAAAAATGCTTGCCATGGCCGCGCAGCAGGAGAAAGCGCAGGCTTTTGTCTTCGCCCACGGCGTCGAGGGCGAGGATCAGCTCGCGGATCATCTCGGCGTTGAAGGCGTTGTTCTTTTCAGGGCGGTTCAGCCACAGGGTGGCGAAGCCGCGTGGGTCTTTTTCAAGCTCGATGGTGGTGAATTCGGTCATGTCTGTCGCTCTCAGAACTCTGGTGTAGGAGCCGGCTTGCCGGCGATGCTTTTGATCGCCCGCAAGCGGGCTCCTACAGACTGGTGTTACATCCGGAACACACCGAAACGGGTCGGCTCGATGGGCGCGTTGAGGCTGGCCGAGAGGGCCAGCGCCAGCACTTCGCGGGTCTGCGCCGGGTCGATCACACCGTCGTCCCACAGCCGGGCGCTGGAGTAATAGGCGTGCGCCTGCTTCTCGTACTGCTCGACGATGGGTTGCTTGAGACGTTGTTCGTCCTCTTCCGAATAATGCTGACCGGCGCGCTCGGCCTGCTCGCGCTTGACCTGTACCAGCACGCCCGCGGCCTGCTGCGCGCCCATCACGCCGATGCGCGCGTTGGGCCACATCCACAGGAAGCGCGGGTCGTAGGCACGGCCGCACATGCCGTAGTTGCCGGCGCCGAAGCTGCCGCCGATGATCACGGTGAACTTTGGCACCTGGGCGCAGGCCACGGCCGTGACCAGCTTGGCGCCGTGCTTGGCGATGCCAGCTTCCTCGTACTTCTTGCCCACCATGAAACCGGTGATGTTCTGCAGGAACAGCAGCGGAATGCCGCGTTGGCAGGCCAGTTCGACGAAGTGCGCACCTTTCTGCGCCGACTCCGCAAACAAGATGCCGTTATTCGCCAGGATCGCCACCGGGTAGCCATTGATGCGGGCGAAGCCACACACCAGGGTGGTGCCGAACAGCGCCTTGAATTCATCGAGTTGCGAGTCGTCGACGATACGCGCGATCACCTCGCGTACATCGAAGGGCTGCTTGGCGTCGGCCGGTATCACCCCGTACAACTCCTCGGCGGCGTAGCGCGGGGCGATGGGCGCGCGGGCGTCGAGCTGGCCGAGCTTGCGCCAGTTGAGATTGCTGATGCAGCGCCGGGCCAGGGCCAGGGCGTGTTCGTCGTCCTCGGCGTAATGGTCGGCCACGCCGCTGGTCTTGCAGTGCACGTCGGCGCCGCCCAGCTCCTCGGCGCTCACCACCTCGCCGGTGGCGGCCTTCACCAGCGGCGGGCCGGCGAGAAAGATGGTCGCCTGTTCGCGCACCATGATGGTCTCGTCGCTCATCGCCGGCACGTAAGCGCCGCCGGCGGTGCACGAACCCATCACGACTGCAATTTGCGGTATTCCCATTGCGCTCATGTTGGCCTGGTTGAAGAAGATGCGACCGAAGTGCTCGCGATCCGGAAATACCTCGTCCTGACGCGGCAGGTTGGCGCCGCCGGAGTCCACCAGGTAGATGCATGGCAGGCGATTCTCGCGGGCGATGGCCTGGGCGCGCAGGTGTTTTTTCACGGTCAGCGGGTAGTAGCTGCCGCCTTTTACCGTAGCGTCGTTGGCGATGATCATGCACTCGACGCCTTCGACGCGGCCGATGCCGGCGATCACCCCGGCGGCGGGCACGTCTTCGCCGTACACCTCATGGGCGGCGAGCTGGCCGATCTCGAGGAAAGGCGAGCCGGCATCGAGCAGGCGATTGATGCGTTCGCGTGGCAGCAGCTTGCCGCGCGCGGTGTGGCGCGCCTGCGCCTTCTCACCGCCGCCTTCGTGGACGCGGGCGAGCAGGGCGCGCAGGTCATTGACCTGGGTGAGCATCGCCGCCTGGTTGGCGGCGAACTCCGGCGAGCGGGTGTTGATCTGGGTGTGCAGGATGGCCATGGATGCCTCTTCGCTTGGCTCCCTCTCCCTCTGGGAGAGGGTTGGGGTGAGGGGAAAGCCCCTCATCCGCCCTTCGGGCACCTTCTCCCAGAGGGAGAAGGGATCACTTGGTCTCGTTGAACAGCTCGCGGCCGATCAGCATGCGACGGATCTCGCTGGTGCCGGCGCCGATCTCGTAGAGCTTGGCGTCGCGCAGCAGGCGGCCGGCCGGGTATTCATTGGTGTAGCCGTTGCCGCCGAGCAGCTGAATGGTGTCCAGGGCCATCTTGGTGGCCATCTCGGCGGTGTAGAGGATCACTGCAGCGGCGTCCTTGCGCGACTCCTCGCCGCGGTCGCAGGCCTTGGCCACGTTGTACAGGTAGGACTTGGAGGCGTTCATGCCGGCATACATGTCGGCCAGCTTGCCCTGCACCAGCTGGAATTCGCCGATGGACTGCTTAAATTGCTGGCGCTCGTGCACGTAGGGCAGCACCACGTCCATGCAGGCGCTCATGATCCCGGTCGGGCCGCCGGAAAGCACGGTGCGTTCATAGTCCAGGCCGCTCATCAGCACGCGCACGCCACCGCCCTCGACGCCGAGGATATTCTCCTCAGGCACTTCGCAATCCTCGAACACCAGCTCACAGGTGTTCGAGCCGCGCATGCCCAGCTTGTCCAGCTTCTGGTGGCGGGAGAAACCCTTGAAATCGCGCTCGACGATAAAGGCGGTCATGCCGCGCGAGCCGGCATTGATGTCGGTCTTGGCATAGATCACGTAGGTGTGGGCATCCGGGCCGTTGGTGATCCACATCTTGTTGCCGTTGAGGATGTAGCGGTCACCGCGTTTTTCCGCGCGAAGCTTCATCGACACCACGTCTGAGCCGGCATTGGGCTCGCTCATGGCCAGGGCGCCGATGTGCTCGCCGGAACACAGCTTGGGCAGGTATTTGTGCTTCTGCGCCTCGCTGCCGTTCTTGTGGATCTGGTTGAGACACAGGTTGGAATGCGCGCCATAGGACAAGCCCACCGAGGCCGAGGCGCGGCTGATCTCTTCCATGGCCAGCACATGCGCCAGATAGCCCATGTCGGTGCCGCCGTACTCTTCCTTGACCGTCATGCCGAGCAGGCCCATATCGCCGAACTTGCGCCACATGTCCATGGGGAATTCGTTGTCGCGGTCGATCTGCGCGGCGCGTGGCGCCAGCTCGGCCTGGGCGAACTGGTGCACCGAGTCGCGCAGCATGTCGAGGGTTTCGCCGAGGCCGAAGTTGAGGGTGGGGTAGCTCATGGGGTCACCTGCTGTTGTTCTTGTCGTGGGGGCGATTACGCGGTCGTTTCGGCCAAGGCAGCGAGACAGCGCTCCTCGGCAGTATCCAGTTCCAGCTGCATTTGCTGGATATCCAGCAACTGTTGTTCAAGCTGCAGACGACGCTCTGCGATCTTGCCCATGAATGTCTCCAGCTGCTTGCGGCTGCCGGTTTCCGGGTCATAGAGCTCGATCAGCTCGCGGCATTCGGCCAGTGAGAAGCCGATGCGCTTGCCGCGCAGGATGAGTTTCAGCGTCACCTTGTCCTTGGCGCTGTAGACGCGTTCCTGGCCACGCCGCTCCGGCGCGAGCATGCCTTGTTCCTCGTAGAAGCGGATGGCGCGGGTGGTGATGTCCAGTTCGCGGGCCAGATCGGAGATGGAGTAGGTGGTTGCCATGGTCATTGCTCGTTTACCTTTACGTTAACGTAAACCTGTGCAAATCTGCCTGTCAATCTCACTCCACAACAATCACAGAGGTTGAGCATGCGTATCGACGAATCCGTATTCCTGATCAGCGGCGGCGCCTCTGGTCTTGGTCTGGCCACCGCCCGCGAACTGGTCGGGCAGGGCGGCAAGGTGGTGCTGCTGGATATCAACGCAGAAGCAGGCCAGCAGGCCCTTGCCGAGCTTGGCAGCAACGCCCGTTTCGTACGTGCCGATATCACTCGCGAAGAGGATGGCAGCGCTGCAGTGGCGCAGGTTCTTGAGGCTTTCGGGGCCCTGCACGGGTTGGTCAATTGCGCCGGCGTGGCGCCAGCCGAGAAAGTGTTGGGCCGCAGCGGCGCACATGGCCTGGACAGTTTCCGCCGCACTGTCGAGGTCAACCTGATCGGCAGCTTCAACCTGCTGCGCCTGGCGGCCGAGGCGATGGCGCAGAATACGCCGAACGCTGAGGGCGAGCGTGGGGTCATCATCAATACTGCCTCGGTGGCGGCGTTCGACGGGCAGATGGGCCAGGCTGCCTATGCCGCCTCCAAGGGTGGCGTCGCTGCGCTGACACTGCCGGCAGCGCGTGACTTGGCGCGCTCCGGCATCCGTGTGATGTGCATTGCGCCGGGTGTGTTCGAGACCCCGATGATGGCCGGCATGCCACAGGAGGTGCGTGACTCGCTGGCGGCCAATGTGCCGTTCCCGCCACGCCTGGGGCGGCCCGACGAATACGCCGCGCTGGTGCGGCATATCGTCGAGAACACCATGCTCAATGGCGAAGTGATCCGTCTCGATGGCGCGCTGCGCATGGCGGCTAAGTAGCGGGTTCCAGTTTTTGTGGGAGCGGCTTCAGCCGCGAAATAAATGACGCAGCCTTCGCGGCTGAACCCGCTCCTACCGCCAGAACATGGCACGGACGCGATCCGGGAATAATGCAGACCAGATCAGAAGGTGAAACTCATGAAACAGCAACTCGACCCCGTCGTCATCGTCAGTGCAGTACGCACGCCCATGGGTGGCTTTCTTGGTGATCTGGCCGGCCTTACGGCGGCCGAGCTGGGCGCCGCTGCCATCCGCTCGACCCTCGAGCGTGCCGGGCTCGCGGCTGAGGCAGTGGACACGGTGCTGATGGGCTGCGTGTTGCAGGCTGGCCAGGGCCAGGCACCCGCGCGCCAGGCCGCATTGGGCGCCGGGCTGAGCCAGGCGGTGCAGTGCACCACGCTGAACAAGATGTGTGGCTCCGGTATGCAGGCACTGATGCTTGGTCATGACCAGTTGCTCGCCGGCAGCGCCCATGTGCTGGTGGCCGGCGGCATGGAGAGCATGTCCAACGCGCCCTACCTCCTGGCGCGTGCCCGCAGTGGCTTTCGTATGGGGCATGGCCAGGTGCTCGACCATATGTTCCTCGACGGTCTGGAGGACGCCTACGAGCGTGGTCGGTTGATGGGCACCTTCGCCGAGGATTGTGCGCAGCAGTATCGCTTCAGTCGTGAGGAGCAGGACGCCTATGCCCTGGAGTCGCTGCGTCGCGCCCAGCAGGCGATAGCGGATGGCAGTTTCGCCAGCGAGATCGTCGCTGTGGAGGCGCCGCAGGGGCGTGAACGGCGTCAGGTCGGCACCGATGAGCAGCCGCCCAAGGCTCGCCCGGACAAGATTCCCGGCCTGAAGCCGGCGTTTCGCGAGGGGGGGACGGTGACGGCGGCCAATGCCAGCTCCATTTCCGATGGCGCCGCCGCGCTGCTGTTGATGCGCCTGTCCGAGGCTCAGGATCGCGGACTGAAACCACTGGCGCGCATCGTCGGCCATGCTGGCCACGCCCAGGCGCCGAATCTGTTCACTACCGCTCCGGTGGCGGCGATCCAGCGTTTGTTGGCGCGTATCGAATGGCCACTGGAGACGGTCGATCTGTTCGAGATCAACGAGGCCTTCGCTGTGGTGCCCATGGTGGCCATGCGTGAATTGGGCATCGACCACGCCAAGCTCAATGTAAACGGCGGCGCTTGCGCCCTGGGCCACCCCATCGGTGCTTCCGGTGCCCGCATCCTGGTGACCCTGTTGGCTGCGTTGCAGCAGCGCGGTCTAAAGCGCGGCCTGGCCTCCGTGTGCATTGGCGGCGGTGAGGCTACCGCTGTAGCCATCGAGTTGTATTGACTACCTACGCACTTGACTTGTGGGAGGGGCTTCAGCCGCGACTGTCGCCGCTGAAGTGCCTCCCACGCACTGATTGAATCGCACTACCGGAGCCAGCCATGCTGCCCAACGAAGAACAACTACTGATCCGTGACATGGCCCGCCAGTTCGCTCAGGAGCGACTGAAACCCTTCGCCGCCGATTGGGACCGCGAGCATCATTTCCCTGCCGAAGCCATCGCCGAGATGGGCCAGCTGGGTTTTATGGGCATGCTGGTGCCGCAGCAGTGGGGCGGCGCCGAGACCGGGCACCTGGCCTATGCGATGGCCCTTGAGGAGATCGCCGCGGGCGATGGTGCCTGCTCTACCATCATGAGTGTGCACAACTCGGTAGGCTGCATGCCGATCCTCAAGTACGGCAGCGAGCAGCAGAAACAGCGCTTTCTCCGCCCGCTGGCCGAGGGCAGCATGCTCGGCGCCTTCGCCCTGACCGAGCCGCAGGCCGGCTCCGATGCCAGCGACCTGCGCACCCACGCGCTAAGCGAGGGCGATCACTATGTGCTCAATGGTGCCAAGCAGTTCATCACCTCCGGTAGCCACGCCGGCATGGTGATCGTCTTCGCCGTTACCGACCCGCAGGCGGGCAAGAAAGGCATCAGCGCCTTTATCGTGCCGACCGATACACCTGGATTCTCGGTAGTGCGCGTGGAGGACAAGCTCGGCCAGCATGCCTCCGACACCTGCCAGATCCAGTTCGACGATGTGCGCATTCCGGCCGACCTGCGACTCGGCGAGGAGGGTGAGGGCTATCGCATCGCCCTGGCTAACCTTGAAGGCGGGCGCATAGGCATTGCCGCGCAATCGGTGGGCATGGCACGCGCTGCGTTCGAAGCAGCGCGTGATTACGCCCACGAGCGGGTGACCTTCGGCAAGCCGATCATCGAACATCAGGCGGTGGCGTTTCGCCTAGCTGATATGGCCACGCAGATCGCCGTCGCACGACAGATGGTGCATCACGCTGCCAGCCTGCGCGAAGCTGGGCAGCCGTGCCTGACCGAGGCGTCGATGGCTAAGCTGTTCGCTTCGGAAATGGCCGAGCGGGTATGTTCGGCAGCGATCCAGACCCTGGGCGGCTATGGCTATCTCAAGGACTTCCCGGTCGAGCGCATCTACCGTGACGTGCGCGTGTGCCAGATCTACGAGGGCACCAGCGACGTACAGCGGATGGTGATCGCGCGCAGTTTCTGAGCGCAAGGTGCGTACCCGGCGCACCTGTGCCCTTTCTAGGGCTCGATGCTTTCGAGCAACTGCAGTGCCAGGCGTACGCGCTCGGCATTCGGGTAGTTGCGGTTGGCAAGTATCACCAGGCCGGTATCGCGCGCCGGAAGCAACAGGATGTAGGCGCCGAAGCCGTTGGTCGAGCCGGTCTTGTTCAGCAGCAGGTGGCCTTCGGCTGGCTTGGGCACACTGAAACGCGCCACGCTCTGCGGTTGCAGCGCCATTTCCGCTGAGTTGTCGGCCTGCAGTTTCTCCAGACTGATGGGGTAGGTGTAGCGCTCCCAGCCCAGGGCCTGAGTCATGTCGCCGACCTGGTAGTAGCCGCGATGGGTTGAGCTGATCGCCTGGCGCAGTGGTGCGGGTAATTGATCCGGGTGCAGGTTGGCGTCGATGAAGCGCAGCATATCGGTGGCGCTGGATTTCAGCCCGTAGGCTTCGGCATCCAGCGCGCCGGGAGTCACGCGCACAGCCTTATCGTCGCGGTAGCCCCAGGCGTAGCGCTTCATCTGCTCGGTCGGTATGCGGACGTAGCTTTCCTGCATGCCCAGTTGCTGCAGCAAATCCTTCTCCATCAACTGCTGAAACGGCTCGGCAAGGCTGGCGGCCGCCAGGTAGCCGAACAGGCCGATGCTGGGGTTGGAATACAGTCGTTGCGTACCCGGCGGATACACTGCCTGCCAGTTACGGTAGTAATCGAGCATCTGTTGTTCGTTGTTGACCGCGTCCGGGAATTGCAGCGGCAGGCCACCCGGGGTGTAAGTGGCCAGATCCAGCAGGCTGATGTGGTCGAAGGCGGTGCCGCGCAGTTCGGGCAGATATTGGCTGGCGTTGTCGCTGAGGTTCAGCGTGCCGCGAGCTTCGGCGTAGGCGCCGAGGGTGGCGGTGAAGAGTTTGCTGATCGAACCCAGCTCGAACAGGGTGTGGCGATCCACCGCCTGGCCGCTTTCACGGGAGGCCACGCCGTACTCGAAGAAATGCGCCTCGCCCTTGTGGCTGATGGCGATGGCCATGCCAGGAATGGCATAGGTCTGCATCATCGACTTCGCAGCGGCGTCCACCTGTGTTTCCAGTGAAGGCGCTGCCGGCGCATGGCTTGCGGCCAGCAGCGCCAGGGCGGCGAACAGGGGGCGGTACAGGTGGCGCATGCTGAGTTCCTTTCGTGACGGGACGACGCCTGTGCTGCTCGATGGGCGAGTGCAGTGGCAAATGTATGGCTTGGGCCGATTCTTCGAACAAAGGTTCAGGGGCGGACGCCTTGCTCGCGCAGGCGCTTGTACAGGGTGTTGCGGCTCAGGCCAAGGTGACGGGCCAGGTAGGAGATATTACCGCCGCACGCTTGGTACTGGCTGGCCAGGTCACCATCATCCGGCTCGAGATGCGCGGGCAGGGGCGCCTCTGTCGGCAGATCGAGGAAGAAGTCATCCGGCAGGTGTTCGGCGCGGATGGACTGGTCGTCGGCCATGGCCAGCGCCACGCGCAACACGCTGCTGAGCTGGCGCAGGTTGCCGGGCCATGGGTGATGCTGGAACAGCTCCAGCACTTCGCGGCTGATACCTGCTCGTTGGCTAGGCTCACGGTGCTGCTCCCAGAGTTTCTGGAACAGTGCCTGCTTGTCGCTGCGCTCACGCAGTGGCGGTAGTTCCAGGTTCAGGCCGCTGATTCGGTAATACAGGTCGGCGCGGAACTGGCCGCTGTCGACGTCCTGGCGCAGTGGGCGGTTGGTGGCCGAAACCAGGCGCACATCCACCGGATGCAGCTCGCTGCTACCCAGGGGTTGCACGCAGCGCTCCTGCAACACGCGCAGTAGCCGGGCCTGCACGCGTAGCGGCATGTCACCGATCTCGTCGAGAAACAGTGTGCCCTTGTGCGCTTTGCGGATCAGGCCGATATGGCCTTTCTGGCTGGCGCCGGTAAAAGCGCCTTTCTCGTAGCCGAACAATTCCGACTCCACCAGCTCCGCCGGAATGGCCGCGCAGTTGACCGCGATGAAGGGCTGGTCGGCGCGTGAGCTGGCGCGGTGCAGCGCTCTGACGAAAACCTCCTTGCCGGCACCGGTTTCGCCCTGCACCAGGATCGGGATGTCCTTTTCCAGCAGGCGTTCGGCCTGGCGGATGGCCTTGTCCATGCGTGCGTCACCCAGGCTCAGTGCATGCAGATGAGGCTCTTGTGGCGTGCACTGCGCAACCTGCGGTCGGAAGTCTCGAGGCTGAATGGGGGCCGGTCGGGCAGGACGCCTTACCCGTGCATGAAAGCGAAAGTGGCTGCTGGTGCGCAGGCTGAACGGCTGGCCGTCCGGCTGGTTGAGCAACTGCTGTAGAGGCACGTCGAACAGTTGCTCGATGGCGCCGTAGGTCAACGGTTGGCCCAGCAGATTGTCGGCGCGGCGGTTGGCCGACACCACGTGGCCCTCTTCATCGAACACCACCAGGCCGGCCCAGGGGCTGTCGAGGTTGTCGAGGCTGGTGTTGAAGCTGAACAGGTGGTACTGGTCGGCGAACAGCTTGAGGATCAGGCGGTTCTCCACCGACTGGCTCATCATCTTGACCATGCCCAGGGTATGCGCCGGCGGCAGGTAGCTGTCGCTGGACACGTCGAGCACGGCGATCATGCGCCGCTGTTCGTCGAAGATCGGCGAGGCCGAGCCAGTCATGAAACGGTTGGCCTTGAGAAAGTGTTCATCGTGCTGGATATGCACGGCCTGGCCGCAACTGAGCGCGGTGCCGATGGCGTTGGTGCCGGTGTAGCGTTCCAGCCAGCTGGCGCCCGCGACGAAGCCTGCAGCCTGACGTGGCTCGATGAAGCGCTGGTCGCCCCAGGATTGCAACAGCCGGCCCTGCTCGTCGGCGAGCATGATCAGGCAGTTGGAGTTGGTGAGGATGGTGCCGTAGTAGGGCAGCACTTCCTGGTGAGTGGTCTGCACCAGGGCCTGACGGCTTTCCAGCAGCGCCGAAAGATCGCCTGGCGCCGGCGGGTCGAAGCGAGGCGCGCTCTGGTGAGTCAGGCCGTAGTCACGGCAGCGCGACCAGGATTCCTGGATGATGGCGTCATGCGCCGGTGCGCGGGCAGCTTCTGTCATGGTGCGATCTCTTCTTGTTGGTTCGCGATCTGCGCCGCGATCGGTCCAGTTTCGTTCAAGGCTGTTCAAAGTCAACGAACGAATTGTTCAGTTGTTCACATTCGACTGTTCAAAAGTGTTCAGTGGAAAACCGTCGCTGCACCGTTCTTTGGCGACTTTTTCGATTATGATCAACGAGATGCGTTGGTTTTTTAGAGGCTGGCACGCTTGTCGCTATCGATGTTCGCAATCGAATGGCACGACAAGAAAAAGGACAGGCCATGTCGCTCAAGCTCGAACACGTCACCCGTATCGTCGACGGTCAGGTGCATATCGACGATGCCTGCCTGAGTTTCGAACCGGGCTCCTTCAACGTTCTGCTCGGCCGCACCCTGGCCGGCAAGACCAGCCTGATGCGCCTGATGGCCGGTCTGGATCGGCCCAGCAGCGGCCGCGTGCTGATGAACGGCGCCGATGTCACCGGCGTACCGGTGCGCCAGCGCAACGTGTCGATGGTCTATCAGCAGTTCATCAACTACCCGACCCTGACGGTGTTCGAGAACATCGCCTCGCCGCTGCGCCAGGCCGGCGTGACCAAGGAGCAGATCGTCGAGAAGGTCGAGGCCACGGCGCGCATGTTGCGCATTGAGAAACTGCTGTCGCGTTATCCGCTGGAACTCTCTGGCGGCCAACAGCAGCGCACCGCCATGGCCCGGGCGTTGGTCAAGGATGCCTCGTTGATTCTCTTCGACGAACCCTTGGTCAATCTCGACTACAAGCTGCGCGAAGAACTACGCCAGGAAATGCGCGAGCTGTTCCAGGCGCGCCATACCATCGCCATCTACGCCACCACCGAGCCCAACGAGGCACTGGCCTTGGGTGGCACCACCACCATTCTGCATGAGGGGCGGGTGGTGCAGAGCGGCAAGACCGCCGAGGTCTACCACCGTCCGCAGCAGGTGCTGGCTGCCGAGCTGTTCTCGGAACCTGCGATCAACCTGATGCCGGGGCGTATCAGCGGCTCCGAGGTGAGCTTCGCCGACTGCGTGCACTTTCCGCTCAATCCCGATCTGCGCGGCATCGCTGAGGGCGAGTACCGCTTCGGTGTGCGCCCCAGCCATATCGGCCTGGTGCCGTCCAACGACGATGACCTGGAGCTAGCGGTAACGGTTGAGCTGGCCGAGATCAGCGGCTCGGAAACCTTCCTGCATGTGCGCAACGAGCAGTTCGTGCTGGTGCTGCACCTGCCGGGGGTGCACGAGTACGCGGTCGATACACCGATCCTGATCTACATCCCCACCCACAAGCTGTTCGTCTTCGCTGCCGATGGGCAGTTGGTGCAGGCGCCCAGTCGTCGTCAGGGGAGGGCCGCCTGATGGCCGAGATTCGCTTGCACAACCTTGCGCACAGTTACAGCGGCACGCCGAAATCGCCGGAAGATTACGCAATCCGCGAGATGAACCATATCTGGCAGCAGGGTGGCGCGTACGCGCTGCTGGGGCCGTCGGGCTGTGGCAAGTCCACCTTGCTCAACATCATCTCCGGCCTGCTCAGCCCGTCGCAGGGCGAGGTGCAGTTCGACGGCAAGGCGGTCAACACGCTATCGCCGCAAGAGCGCAACATCGCCCAGGTTTTCCAGTTCCCGGTGGTCTACGACACCATGACGGTGTTCGACAACCTGGCCTTCCCGCTGCGCAACCAAGGCATGGACGAAGCCCGAGTGATGAGCAAGGTGCATGAGATCGCCGAGGTGCTGGAGTTGCATCCGTTGCTGCACAAGAAGGCGCGTAACCTCACCGCCGACGAGAAACAGAAGGTGTCCATGGGCCGTGGCCTGGTGCGCGACGACGTGTCGGCGATTCTCTTCGACGAGCCGCTGACGGTGATTGACCCGCATCTGAAGTGGAAGCTGCGACGCAAGCTCAAGCAGATCCATGAGCAGTTCAACATCACCATGGTCTACGTCACCCACGATCAGCTGGAGGCTTCCACCTTCGCCGACAAGATCGCAGTGATGTACGGCGGGCAGATCGTCCAGTTCGGCACGCCACGCGAGTTGTTCGAGCGCCCCGGCCATACCTTCGTCGGCTATTTCATCGGCAGCCCGGGCATGAACCTGATTGACGTGCAGCGCTGCGAGGGCGGGGTGCGCTTTGCCGGTACCGTGCTGCCGCTTTCCGACGCGCTCAATCAGCGTCTGGCCGAACTGGATGGCAAGCGTCTGGAGGTGGGCATTCGTCCCGAGTTCGTGCACGTCTGGGACGGCGCATATGAAGATGCGTTGTGTGGCCGGGTGCTGCACGTTGAGGACCTTGGCACCTACAAGATCCTCACTTTCGACCTCGATGGCCAGGTGCTCAAGGCGCGCCTGCAGGAGGATCAGCCCGTGCCGCACGAGCAGGTCTACCTGAGTTTTCCGGCGCAGTGGCTGATGCTCTATGCCGATGACTATCTGGTGGAGGTGGCGCCATGAAGGTACAGAACAACAAGGCCTGGTGGCTGGTGCTGCCGGTGTTCCTGCTGGTGGCCTTCAGCGCCATCGTGCCGATGATGACGGTAGTCAACTACTCGGTGCAGGACATCTTCGACCCGGCCACGCGCTACTTCGTCGGCGTCGACTGGTATCGCCAGGTGCTGCAGGACCCACGCCTGCATGATTCGTTGCTGCGCCAGTTCATCTTCTCCGCCTGCGTACTGTTGATCGAGATTCCGCTAGGGATCGCTATCGCTCTGTGCATGCCGACGCGCGGGCGCTGGGCCTCGCTGTGCCTGATCCTGATGGCCATTCCGCTGCTGATCCCATGGAACGTGGTCGGCACCATCTGGCAGATCTTCGGCCGTGCCGACATCGGGCTGATGGGTTGGGCGCTGAACAGTCTGGGTATCAGCTACAACTATGCCGCCAACACCATGGATGCCTGGGTGACGGTGCTGATCATGGATGTCTGGCACTGGACGTCGCTGGTGGCGCTGCTGTGCTACTCCGGCCTGCGCGCCATTCCCGACGTCTATTACCAGGCGGCGCGCATCGACCGTGCGTCGAACTGGGCGGTGTTCCGCCATATCCAGTTGCCCAAGCTCAAGAGCGTTTTGCTGATCGCGGTGATGCTGCGCTTCATGGACAGCTTCATGATCTACACAGAGCCGTTCGTGCTCACTGGCGGCGGGCCGGGCAATGCCACCACCTTCCTCAGCCAGACCCTGACGCAAATGGCTGTCGGCCAGTTCGACCTGGGCCCGGCGGCGGCATTCTCGCTGGTGTACTTCCTGATCATCCTGCTGGTGTCCTGGCTGTTCTACACCGCCATGACCCACGACGACAAAACCCGCTGAGGCCGACCATGACGCTGCGCAAACGCCTGGTACTGCTGATCTACTTTCTGTTCCTGCTGGTGCCGATCTACTGGCTGCTGAACATGTCGTTCAAGAGCAATACCGAGATTCTCGGTGGGCTCAGCCTGTGGCCGCAGAATTTCACCCTGGACAACTACCGGGTGATCTTCACCGACCGCAGCTGGTACGAGGGCTACCTCAACTCGCTTTACTACGTCAGTCTCAACACCCTGATCTCGCTCAGCGTGGCGCTGCCGGCTGCCTATGCCTTCTCGCGCTATCGCTTCCTCGGCGACAAGCACCTGTTCTTCTGGCTGCTGACCAATCGTATGGCGCCGCCAGCGGTTTTCCTGCTGCCGTTCTTCCAGCTGTACTCGTCCATCGGCCTGTTCGACACCCATATCGCCGTGGCGTTGGCGCACTGCCTGTTCAACGTGCCGCTAGCGGTGTGGATCCTCGAAGGCTTCATGTCCAGCGTGCCCAAGGAAATCGACGAGACGGCCTATATCGACGGTTACAGCTTCCCGAAATTCTTCGTGAAGATCTTCATCCCGCTGATTCGCTCCGGTATCGGTGTCACGGCCTTCTTCTGCTTCATGTTCTCCTGGGTCGAGTTGCTGCTGGCGCGCACCCTGACCTCGGTGGACGCCAAGCCCATCGCGGCGGTGATGACCCGTACCGTGTCGGCCTCGGGTATCGACTGGGGCGTGCTCGCCGCTGCCGGGGTGCTGACCATCATCCCGGGGATGCTGGTGATCTGGTTCGTTCGCAACCATGTGGCCAAGGGCTTCGCCCTCGGTCGTGTGTAAGGGAGGTTCATCATGAGCTGGATGGCCTGGACTCTACCGACCGCGCTGTTCTTCGGTTGCATCGCCGTGCTGCTGGCCGGCATGACGCTGGTCGAGCTGCGCTGGCCCTGTGTCGAGCGCAAGGGTTTTCTGCCGATCACCACCACCCGTGGGGATCGGCTGTTCATCGGTCTGCTCGGCAGCGCCTACCTGCACCTGCTGGTGATAGGCGTGACCGACTGGAGCGTGTGGATAGCGTCGCTGCTATCGCTGTTGTGGTTGTGCGCAGTCATGCGCTGGGGCTGAGCCGGGCTGCCGCCGGTATGCCTCTCCCCATATCCTGAGATGGAGGTCTCTATGTTCGACAATAACAACAAGACCCGACATAGCTTGGCGTTGGCCGCCTTGCTGGCGTTGTCCGGTTTGAGCGGTGCGGCCTGGGCGGATGCCTATGAAGAGGCCGCGAAGAAATGGATCAATGATGAGTTCAACCCCTCGACCCTGACGCCGGAGCAACAGCTCGAAGAACTGAAGTGGTTCATCAAGGCTGCCGAGCCGTTTCGTGGCATGAATATCAATGTCGCCTCGGAAACCCTGACCACCCATGAGTACGAGTCCAAGGTTCTGGCCAAGGCTTTCAGTGAAATCACCGGTATCAAGCTCAAGCATGACCTGATGCAGGAAGGCGATGTGGTCGAGAAGCTGCAGACGCAGATGCAGTCCGGCAAGAACATCTACGACGGCTGGGTCAACGACTCGGACCTGATCGGTACCCACTTCCGTTATGGCAAGGCGGTGTCGATCACCGACATGATGGCTAACGAGGGTAAGGACTTCACCTCGCCGACTCTCGATCTTGACGATTTCATCGGCCTGTCCTTCACCACCGGGCCGGACGGCAAGGTTTATCAGTTACCCGATCAGCAGTTCGCCAACCTCTATTGGTTCCGCGCCGACTGGTTCGAGCGTCCGGAGCTGAAGGCCAAGTTCAAGGAAATCTACGGCTACGAGCTGGGCGTGCCGGTGAACTGGTCGGCCTACGAGGACATTGCTGAGTTCTTCTCGGTACACGTCAAGGAAATCGACGGTAAGCGTGTCTATGGCCACATGGACTACGGCAAGAAAGATCCGTCGCTGGGCTGGCGTTTCACCGACGCCTGGTTCTCCATGGCTGGCGGTGGCGACAAGGGCCTGCCCAACGGCCTGCCGGTGGACGAGTGGGGCATTCGCGTCGACGGCTGCCGCCCGGTAGGTTCCAGTGTCGCCCGCGGTGGTGATACCAACGGGCCGGCGGCGGTGTTCGCCACGCAGAAGTACGTCGATTGGATGCGCCAGTACGCGCCGCCGGAAGCGCAGGGCATGACCTTCTCCGAATCCGGTCCGGTGCCGGCGCAGGGCGCCATCGCTCAGCAGATCTTCTGGTACACCGCCTTTACCGCCGATATGACCAAGCCGGGGCTGCCGGTGGTCAACGACGATGGCACGCCGAAATGGCGTATGGCGCCGTCGCCCAAGGGCCCGTATTGGGAGGAGGGCATGAAGCTCGGTTATCAGGACACCGGTTCCTGGACCTTCCTCAACTCCACGCCGGAGAAACAGCGCCTGGCCGCCTGGCTCTATGCGCAGTTCGTTACCTCCAAGACCGTCTCGCTGAAAAAGACCCTGGTCGGCCTGACGCCGATTCGTGAGTCGGACATCAACTCGCAGGCGATGACGGACGTAGCGCCCAAGCTGGGTGGCTTGGTAGAGTTCTACCGCAGTCCAGCACGTGTGCAATGGACGCCGACCGGCACCAACGTGCCGGACTATCCACGTCTGGCTCAGCTCTGGTGGCAGTTCATCGCCGAGGCCGCCAGCGGTGACAAGACGCCGCAACAGGCGCTCGATGGCTTGGCGGCTGCGCAAGACACCATGCTCGGTCGTCTGGAGCGCTCAGGTGTGCTGGGTGAGTGCGGGCCGAAGCTGAACGAGCCGCGTGACCCGCAGTACTGGTTCGACCAGCCGGGCGCACCGAAACCCAAGCTGGCCAACGAGAAACCCAAGGGCGAAACCATCGCCTACGACGAGTTGCTCAAGTCCTGGGAGCAGGCGCGCAACTGATCCATACGGCAGAAACGACAACGGCACCCTCGGGTGCCGTTGTTTGTTATGCAGTGCTGCTTATTTATGCAGATGTTCGGCCGCGTGCAGGGTGTTCTCCAGCAGCCCTGCGCGGGTCATCGGGCCAACACCGCCTGGAACCGGTGTGATCCAGCCAGCGCGGGGCAGGGCGGCATCAAAGGTCACGTCGCCGACCAGCTTGCCGTCTTCCTGTCGGTTGATGCCAACGTCGATGACGATGGCGCCTGGCTTGATCCACTCACCCTTGACCAGCCCCGGCTTACCGGCAGCCACCACGACGATATCGGCCTGGCCTACATGGCCGGCCAGATCCTTGGTGAAACGGTGAGTGACGGTGACGGTGCAACCGGCCAGCAACAGCTCCATGGCCATCGGGCGGCCAACGATGTTGGAGGCGCCGACCACCACCGCATGCATGCCGTACAGATCGGCCCCGGTGCTTTCCAGCAGGGTCATGATGCCTTTGGGGGTGCAGGGGCGCAGCAGCGGCATGCGCTGTGCCAAACGGCCGATGTTGTAGGGATGGAAGCCGTCCACATCCTTGTCCGGACGAATGCGTTCGAGCAGCAGGGACGAGTCGAGATTCTCCGGCAGCGGTAGCTGTACCAGGATACCGTCGATGGTCGGGTCTTCATTGAGCTCGTCGATCAGCGCGAGCAGATCGGCCTGGCTGGTCTCTGCCGGCAGATCATAGGCACGGGAGAGGAAACCGACTTCTTCGCAATCCTTGCGTTTATGTGACACATAGACCTGGGAGGCAGGATCGGTGCCGACCAGGATCACGGCCAGGCCTGGCGCACGAAGGCCTTGCTGGCGGCGTTCGGCGACACGTTGGGCAATCTGCTGGCGGAGGCTGGCGGCGATCGCCTTGCCGTCGATCAGTTGTGCGGTCATTGCGCTGGTTAACCATTAATAAGGATGAAAAAAGGACGCGCATTCTCGCATGGGCGCTCACCTGGGCAAAGGCGCCTGCCGTCGTTTTCGCGTAACTCCTTTAAATCGCTGAATTTTTTTGAAAATTTCTGTTGACGAGGTTGGGAGGCGTCTATAACATTCGCCCCGCTTCTCAGGAACAGCCGCTCGCTGGGTGAGGCGGCAAGAGCCAAGCCCTGGTGGTGAGGTTGGAGCCAAAAGCTTGTAAGTCTGCGCTAGTGGATGGATAAGTGCCCGTAGCTCAGCTGGATAGAGCATCCGCCTTCTAAGCGGATGGTCGCAGGTTCGAGTCCTGCCGGGTGCGCCATTTGGCGGTCAGGCAAGAGTAAGCAAATGCAATATGGTGGGCGTAGCTCAGTTGGTAGAGCACAGGATTGTGGCTCCTGGTGTCGTGGGTTCGATTCCCATCGTCCACCCCATATTCCAAAGCGCCAGGCCAAAAGCCTGGCGTTTTTGTTTTAAGCTGCAAAGCCACGCGGACGTGGTGGAATTGGTAGACACACCAGATTTAGGTTCTGGCGCCGCAAGGTGTGAGAGTTCGAGTCTCTCCGTCCGCACCATCTTTATATAGCCCCTCCCGACTGCCGCCTGCTTCTAGGGTGACTTCTGCACATTGAGCCTCTAGAATGCTTGGCCTTGATTCGGGGCCGGTTCGAGCCGGCTTATGTCTGTGCAACGAGGAATATCCATGCAAGTTTCTGTTGAAAGCACTTCTGCTCTTGAGCGCCGCATGACTGTCGGCGTACCCGTCGAGCGCATCGAGACCGAAGTCAACAAGCGTCTGCAGCAGACTGCCCGTCGTGCCAAGGTTCCTGGCTTCCGTCCTGGCAAGGTGCCGATGAGCGTGATCCGTCAGCGTTATGAAGACGCTGCTCGTCAGGAAGCCTTGGGTGACCTGATCCAGGCTACCTTTTACGAAGCCGTGGTTGAGCAGAAGCTGAATCCGGCCGGTGCTCCGGCTGTCGAGCCCAAGTCCTTCGAGAAGGGCAAGGATCTGGAATACGTCGCTACTTTCGAAGTATTCCCCGAGTTTCAGGTTTCCGGTTTCGACTCCATCGCCATCGAGCGCCTCGAAGCTGATGTGGCTGACAGTGACGTCGACAACATGCTCGACATCCTGCGCAAGCAGAACACCCGCTTCGAAGCTGTTGAGCGTGCTGCCGAGAATGGCGATCAGCTGAACATCGACTTCGTTGGCAAGATCGACGGCGAAGCCTTCGCTGGCGGTAGCGCCAAGGGCACTCAACTAGTGCTGGGCTCTGGTCGCATGATCCCGGGCTTCGAAGACGCCCTGGTCGGCGCCAAGGCTGGTGAAGAGCGCGTGATCAACCCGACCTTCCCCGAGGACTACCAGAACCTCGATCTGGCCGGCAAAACCGCTGAGTTCACCGTTACCGTGAACAGCGTTTCCGCCCCGCAACTGCCTGAGCTGAACGACGAGTTCTTCGCTCTGTTCGGTATCAAGGAAGGCGGTCTGGAAGGTTTCCGTGCCGAAGTCCGCAAGAACATGGAACGCGAGCTGCGTCAGGCCATCAAGTCCAAGGTCAAGAACCAGGTAATGGACGGCCTGCTGGCTGCCAACCCGGTTGAAGTGCCGAAGGCGCTGATCGCTAACGAAGTGAACCGTCTGCGCGTGCAGGCCGTTCAGCAGTTCGGTGGCAATATCCAGCCTGATCAACTGCCGGCCGAGCTGTTCGAAGAGCAAGCCAAGCGTCGTGTCGTGCTGGGCCTGATCGTTGCTGAAGTGGTCAAGCAGTTCGACCTGAAGCCTGACGAAGCCCGCGTACGCGAACTGATCGAAGAAATGGCCTCGGCTTACCAAGAGCCTGAGCAGGTCGTTGCCTGGTACTACAAGAACGACCAGCAAATGAACGAAGTGCGTTCGGTTGTACTGGAAGAGCAAGTTGTAGATACTGTTCTGCAGAAGGCCAACGTGACCGATAAAGCGGTTTCCTACGAAGACGCAGTCAAGCCGGCGGAAGCTCCTAAAGCCGACTGATCTGGTAACTTCGTTCGAGTACACCACCATAAGCCAGCCTCCGTGCTGGCTTATGCGTATTTGAGACATGACTATTAGGGAGTGAGCGCAAGACATGTCCCGCAATCCTTTTATGCAAAACATGCCTGAAATTCAGGCCGCTGGCGGCCTGGTGCCGATGGTCATCGAGCAGTCCGCTCGTGGCGAGCGTGCCTACGACATCTATTCGCGTCTGCTCAAGGAGCGCGTGATCTTTCTGGTTGGTCAGGTCGAGGACTACATGGCCAACCTGATTTGCGCCCAGCTGCTGTTTCTGGAAGCAGAGAATCCGGACAAGGACATTCACCTGTACATCAACTCGCCGGGTGGCTCGGTGACTGCAGGTATGGCGATCTATGACACCATGCAGTTCATCAAGGCGGACGTGTCCACCACCTGCATCGGTCAGGCCTGCAGCATGGGTGCATTCCTGCTGGCGGGCGGCGCCAAGGGCAAGCGTTTCTGCCTGCCGAACTCGCGCGTGATGATTCACCAGCCGCTGGGTGGCTTCCAGGGGCAGGCCTCGGACATCGAGATCCATGCCAAGGAAATACTGTTTATCCGTGAACGCTTGAACGAGCTGCTGGCGCATCACACTGGTCAGAGTCTGGAAATCATCGAGCGTGATACCAACCGCGACAACTTCATGAGCGCTTCGCGTGCCATGGAATACGGTCTTGTAGATGCCGTACACGAAAAGCGTCAAATGCCGGTCTAGATAAGGCTCCGTCTGCGGGCACCCTTCAATGACGCGACCTGCGCCCTTGAAAATGCCCGCATTTGCCTTCATCTTGTGTTTCAAGCCTACCGTATTGGATTGATCGAATGACTGATACCCGTAACGGTGAGGACAACGGCAAACTGCTTTATTGCTCCTTCTGCGGCAAAAGCCAGCATGAAGTGCGCAAGTTGATCGCCGGTCCTTCCGTCTTCATCTGCGACGAATGCGTCGACCTGTGCAATGACATCATCCGCGAGGAGGTGCAGGAAGCACAGGCCGAGAGCAGCGCGCACAAACTCCCGGCACCCAAGGAAATCAGCGGCATCCTCGATCAGTATGTGATTGGTCAGGAGCGCGCCAAGAAAGTGCTGTCGGTAGCGGTATACAACCACTACAAGCGTCTTAATCAGCGCGACAAGAAAGATGATGTCGAGCTGGGCAAGAGCAACATTCTGCTGATCGGTCCGACCGGTTCCGGCAAGACACTGCTGGCGGAAACGCTGGCGCGTCTGCTCAATGTGCCGTTCACCATCGCTGACGCCACGACCCTGACCGAAGCCGGTTATGTGGGTGAAGACGTCGAGAACATCATTCAGAAGCTGCTGCAGAAGTGCGATTACGATGTCGAGAAGGCCCAGATGGGCATCGTCTACATCGACGAAATCGACAAGATCTCGCGCAAGTCCGATAACCCATCGATTACTCGCGACGTGTCGGGTGAGGGCGTGCAGCAGGCGCTGCTGAAACTGATCGAGGGCACTGTTGCCTCGGTTCCGCCGCAAGGCGGGCGCAAGCATCCGCAGCAGGAATTCCTGCAGGTCGACACGCGCAACATCCTGTTCATCTGTGGCGGTGCATTCGCCGGTCTGGAGAAAGTCATCCAGGCACGCTCCACCAAGGGCGGCATCGGTTTCGGTGCGGAAGTGCGCAGCAAGCAGGAAGGCAAGAAAATCGGCGAGTCGTTGCGCGAAGTCGAGCCGGACGATCTGGTCAAGTTCGGCCTGATTCCCGAGTTCGTCGGTCGTCTGCCGGTGATTGCGACGCTGGAAGAGTTGGACGAAGCAGCTCTGGTACAGATCCTCACCGAGCCGAAGAACGCGCTGACCAAGCAGTACGCAAAGCTGTTCGAGATGGAAGGCGTGGACCTGGAGTTCCGCTCCGATGCGCTGAAATCCGTGGCGCAGAAGGCGCTGGAACGCAAGACCGGCGCACGTGGTCTGCGTTCTATCCTCGAGGGCATTCTGCTCGACACCATGTACGAGATCCCGTCTCAGCAGGACGTGAGCAAGGTGGTGATCGACGAGAGCGTCATCGAAGGCACCTCCAAGCCGCTGTTGATCTACGAGAACAGCGAGCCGCCGGCGAAGGCCGCGCCAGACGCCTGACGGCTGTCACACGATGCAAAGAAGGGGCCCCTCGGGCCCCTTCGCTTTTCTGGACATTGCGCTTGTTTTTTATGGGAGCTACCCCCATCTTAAAAGCCAAGGGTAATCCCACCTGTTTACGGCCTTATGGCCGCCGCTGAGCCGAAATCATGAAGACAACCATCGAATTGCCTCTCCTGCCATTGCGCGATGTAGTGGTCTATCCGCACATGGTCATCCCACTTTTCGTCGGGCGTGAGAAATCCATCGAGGCCCTCGAGGCAGCGATGACGGGCGACAAGCAGATTCTTCTGGCGGCCCAGAAGAATCCGGCCGTCGATGATCCGGATGATCAGGATCTGTATCGCGTAGGCACCGTTGCCACCGTCCTGCAGCTGCTCAAGTTGCCCGACGGCACCGTCAAGGTGCTGGTCGAGGGTGAGCAGCGAGGCTCCATCGAGCGTTTCATCGAGCTTGATGATCATTGCCGCGCCGAAGTGCAACTGATCGAGGAGGGCGAGACCGCCGAGCGCGAGTCCGAGGTCTTCACTCGCAGCCTGCTCAGTCAGTTCGAGCAATACGTGCAGTTGGGCAAGAAGGTCCCGGCCGAAGTGCTGTCTTCGCTCAACAGCATCGATGAGCCCAGCCGCCTGGTCGATACCATGGCCGCGCACATGGCGCTGAAGATCGAGCAGAAGCAGGAAATCCTCGAGATCACCTCGCTGTCCTCACGCGTCGAGCATGTGCTGGCGCTGCTGGATGCCGAAATCGACCTGCTGCAGGTCGAGAAGCGCATCCGTGGCCGCGTGAAGAAGCAGATGGAGCGCAGCCAGCGCGAGTACTACCTGAATGAGCAGATGAAGGCCATTCAGAAGGAGCTGGGCGACATCGATGAAGGCCACAACGAGATCGATGAGCTGAAGAAGCGCATCGACAACGCCGGCCTGACCAAGGAAGCGCTGGCCAAGGCCAATGCCGAGTTGAACAAGCTCAAGCAGATGTCGCCGATGTCTGCCGAAGCCACTGTGGTGCGTTCCTACATCGACTGGTTGGTGAACGTGCCGTGGAAGGCCGAGAGCAAGGTACGTCTCGATCTGGCGCGCGCAGAGAGCATCCTCGATGCCGACCATTACGGTCTGGAAGAGGTCAAGGAACGCATCCTCGAGTATCTCGCCGTGCAGAAGCGTGTGAAGAAACTCAAGGGCCCGGTGCTGTGCCTGGTAGGCCCGCCCGGTGTGGGCAAAACCTCATTGGCCGAGTCCATTGCCACCGCGACCAATCGCAAGTTCGTGCGCATGGCCTTGGGCGGCGTACGTGACGAGGCCGAGATTCGTGGTCACCGTCGTACCTACATCGGTTCGATGCCGGGGCGTCTGATTCAGAAGATGACCAAGGTTGGCGTGCGCAACCCGCTGTTCCTGCTCGATGAAATCGATAAGATGGGCCAGGACATGCGTGGTGATCCTGCGTCTGCGCTGCTCGAGGTGCTCGATCCGGAGCAGAACCACAACTTCAACGATCACTATCTGGAGGTCGATTACGACCTGTCTGATGTGATGTTCCTCTGCACCGCCAACTCGATGAATATCCCTGGGCCGTTGCTGGACCGGATGGAAGTCATTCGGCTGCCGGGTTACACCGAGGACGAGAAGGTCAACATTGCCATCAAATACCTGGCGCCCAAGCAGATACAGGCCAATGGTCTGAAGAAGGGCGAGCTGGACATTGAAGAATCGGCGATTCGCGACATCATTCGTTACTACACGCGTGAAGCTGGTGTGCGCAGTCTGGAACGGCAGATTGCCAAGGTCTGCCGCAAGGTTGTCAAAGAACATGTGCGCGAGAAGCGTTTCCAGGTCACGGTCAGCGCCGACTCCCTGGAGCACTTCCTGGGGGTGCGCAAGCATCGCTACGGTCTCGCCGAGCAGCAGGATCAGATTGGCCAGGTAACGGGTTTGGCGTGGACGCAGGTGGGCGGCGAGCTGCTCACCATCGAGACGGCGGTAGTGCCTGGTAAGGGCGTTTTGATCAAGACCGGCTCGCTGGGCGATGTCATGGCAGAGTCCATGACGGCGGCCATGACGGTGGTTCGCAGTCGTGCGAAAAGCCTGGGGATCGCAGCTGATTTCAACGAGAAGCGTGATGTTCACATCCATATGCCGGAAGGTGCGACACCTAAGGATGGCCCGAGTGCGGGCATTGGTCTGTGCACGGCGCTGGTCTCGGCATTGACGCAGATTCCGGTGCGGGCGGACGTGGCCATGACCGGAGAAATCACCTTGCGTGGTCAGGTGTTGGCCATCGGTGGTCTCAAGGAAAAACTTCTGGCAGCTCATCGGGGTGGGATCAAGACTGTGATTATTCCCGAAGAAAATGTGCGTGATCTGAAGGAAATTCCGGAAAATATTAAGCAAGACCTGCAGATTAAACCGGTTAAATGGATTGACGAGGTCCTGCAAATTGCGCTGCAATACGCCCCGGAGCCCTTGCCCGATGCGGCTCCCGAGATGGTTGCAACGGATGACAAGCGCGAGTCTGATTCCAAGGAGCGAATTAGCACGCATTAGCCGGGGGGCTTCCTTGACACAATTTTTGAGCCCTTGTTATAAAGCGGCTCTTATTGTGTCAGCAGGCCATCCAGCACCCGCTTTGCTTACACTAAAAATCAAGAAACAAACTAAACAGAAATAAGGGGACTTAGAGTGAACAAGTCGGAACTGATCGATGCCATCGCTGCATCTGCTGATATCCCGAAAGCTGTTGCTGGCCGCGCGCTGGATGCAGTGATTGAATCCGTCACTGGCGCTCTGAAGGCTGGTGACTCCGTTGTGTTGGTTGGCTTCGGCACCTTCGCTGTCAAAGAGCGCGCTGCTCGCACTGGTCGCAACCCGCAGACCGGCAAGCCGATCAGCATCGCTGCTGCCAAGATCCCAGGCTTCAAAGCTGGCAAGGCTCTGAAAGACGCCGTCAACTAAGCGTCTTCCGGGTTTGCCTCGCCGTCAGGCTTCATCTGGCGGCTGTTAGGGGGCAGCGCAGGTAGTCCCAGACTCTTGCTCTGACTGCTTAACGCGTTACGAGAAGGCGCATCCAAGGATGCGCCTTTCTTCTATCTGGACATTACCCACACTGCGCGGCTGGTGACTCTGTACAGTCGTTCTGGGGGAAGCATGCTGCAAAACATCAGGGATAATTCACGCGGTTGGATTGCCAAAATCATCATCGGCCTCATTGTGATGCTGATGGCGTTTACCGGTTTCGAAGCTATCGTCACGGGAGCCAGCAATCGCAACAATGCGGCTGACGTGAACGGAGACACCATTACCCTCAGCGAGCTCAACCAGGCCGTTGAAATGCAGCGTCGCCAACTGCTGCAGCAATTGGGTCGCGATTTCGATGCCTCGCTGCTCGATGACAAGTTGCTGCGTGAGGCTTCGCTCAAGGGTTTGATCGAGCGCAAGCTGCTGTTGCAAGCAGCGGACGATTCCCACTTCGCCTTCTCGCAGGGGGCGCTGGATCAGGTCATTCTGCAAACTCCCGAATTTCAGGTAGATGGCCGCTTCGATGCTGCGCGCTTCGATCAGGTCATTCGCCAGATGGGCTACACCCGTCTGCAGTTCCGCCAGATGCTGGAAGAGGAAATGCTGATTGGGCAACTGCGTGCCGGTCTCGGTGCCAGTAGCTTCGTCACTGAGCAGGAGGCGCGTGCGTTCGCCAATCTCGAGCGCCAGACCCGCGACTTCGCCAGCCTCGTCATCAAAGCCGACAGTGCTGCGATCAACCTGAGCGATGACGACGTCAAAGCCTATTATGACGAGCATGCCAGCGAGTTCATGAGCCCTGAGCAAGTGGTGCTGGAGTACGTCGAACTGCACAAGGACAGCTTCTTCGATCAGGTCGAAGTCAGCGATGAAGATCTGCAGCCGCTGTACGAGAGCGAGATCGCCAACCTGGCTGAGCAGCGTCAGGCTGCGCACATCCTGATCGAGGGCGATGACCAGGCAGCGCGCACCAAGATCGAAGAGATCAAGGCGCGTGTAGACGCTGGCGAAGATTTCGCTGCCCTGGCCAAGGAGTTCTCGCAAGACCCAGGATCGGCTGCCGATGGCGGTGATCTGGGGTACGCCGGTCCTGGCGTTTACGACCCGGCCTTCGAAGAGGCGCTCTATGCACTGCAGCAAGGGCAGGTCTCCGAGCCGGTCAAGAGCGAGTTCGGCTGGCATCTGATCAAGCTGCTGGGTGTTCAGGCGCCTGAAGTGCCGAGCTTCGACAGCCTCAAGGACAAGCTGGCGCGTGAATTCAAGGCGCAACAGGTCGAGCAGCGCTTCGTCGAGGCAACCAAGCAGTTGGAAGATGCTGCGTTCGAAGCGTCGGATCTGGTGCAGCCGGCTCAGGAGCTGGGGCTCGAGGTCAAGACCAGCGAAGCCTTCGGCCGTGAGGGTGGTGCAACTGGTATCACTGCCAACCGTCAGGTACTGCAGGCTGCATTCAGCCCTGAGGTTCTGGAAGATGGCACCAACAGCTCGACCATCGAACTGGACCCAAGCACCGTGGTTGTCGTGCGCGTCAAAGAGCACAACAAGCCTGAGCAGTTGCCGCTTGAGCAGGTTGCAGAGAGCATCCGCGCTCATCTGCAGCAAGAGCGTGCCGCCGCTGCCGCCAAGGCTGAGGGCGAGAAGCAACTGGCGGCTGCCGAGGCAGGTGAAGTTGCCGATGCTGGCTGGCAGGTTCAGGAAGCCGCCACGCGCAGCCAGGACGGCGTTGAGCCGAAGGTGCTGCAAGCGCTGTTCCGTATGCCCAAGCCAGCCAAGGCGGGCGAGCCGGCCTTCGCTGGCGTGACACTGAACAATGGTGACTATGTTGTGCTGCGTCTCGATGGCGTGAATGTGCCGGAAGAAGCGCTGGCTGACGAAGAGCTTGCCATGTACCGCAACTTCCTCGCATCGCGTGCAGGTCAGCAGGACTTCGCCGCACTGCGTAAGCAGCTGGAAGCCAAGGCCGACATCGAGCGTTTCTGATCGTTGTTCGCTAAGACAGAGCCCCGCCAAGTGCGGGGCTCTTTCATTCTGAGGTCATAACAACCATTCGATGGGCAGCCAGGAAAGCAGGCGTACGCCCAGGTTTTTCAGCAGCCCCGTACCGGGCTCGCTGTCGAGTCGACGTTGCTCGCCATTCTGGCGCTCGAGCCAGTAGAGCCCGCCGTTCTCGCTTAGCCCCAGCTCATAGGCATTTGCCTGAATATCGGTTTCGAATGCCTGGCCAATGGCGGCAGCCAGTGCCGGGCTTTCGATGATAAAGCCCATCTCCGTGTTGAGGCGGGCGGAGCGTGGATCGAAGTTGAACGAGCCGATGAAGATGCGCTGGCCATCCAGAGCGAAGGTCTTTGCGTGCAGGCTCGAGCCGGAGCTGCCAAACGGCCCGGCTTTTTCCCGGGGGCCCTCATCGTCGGCACCCAGGCGCATTTCATAGAGTTTCACGCCACCTTCCAGCAGGGCGCGACGGCGCTTGGCGTAGCCGGCATGCACGGGCGTCACGTCGGTTGCTTCCAGCGCATTGGTGAGAATACGCACCTCTATGCCGCGTCGTACCATGCCGGTGCACAGGTCGACGCCGGCTTGCGTGGGGACGAAGTAGGGGGAGACGAGATCGACCCGAGATGTGGGGGGGTCGAGCATGTCTTTCAGGTCGCTGATCAATAGTTCGCTATCACTGGCTGTGCCAAGGCCTTTGGCGGGATCGTCACTGACCAGCGTGGTTTCGCTCCATTCAAAGCTCAGATCCTTGCCCAGCAGGCGCGCAATGAAGTCGCTTTCTTGCAGGGCTTTCACGTAGCCGCTGGCTGCAGGTGTATTGGAAAGGTCTGCGGCGATATCGTGTAGGCGCAAGGGGGCGTTCTGGCTGCGCGGCACGATCAGCTCCAGCGGATAGCTCGAATCACTGGCCCAGTAACGATCGAAATCGTCCGAGGTATCCGCCACCACTGGGCCGATTGCCAGCACGTCGAGGTCGGCGAAAAGCACGCCCTCACTGGCATCGAAGTACTCGTCGCCAATATTGCGCCCGCCAATGATGGTGGCCTGGTTGTCGACGGTAAGCGACTTGTTGTGCATGCGCCGGTTGGCGCGGGAGAAATGCGTCAGATAACCCAGCATCTTGGCTTTGCGCAGGGAGAAGGGGTTGAACAGACGTACTTCGATGTTGGGGTGTTGATCGAGTGTGCTGAGTGTCTGGTCCAGGCCGGCAATGCCGTTGTCGTCCAGCAGCAGGCGGACGCGTACGCCGCGCTCTGCCGCTCTGAGCAGGGCGTCGAGTAACAGGGTGCCGGTGACGTCATTGCGCCAGATGTAGTACTGCACGTCGAGGCTGCGCTCGGCCGCTTCGACCATCAGCATGCGCGCGGCGAAGGCGTCCCTGGCCGCTGCCAGCGTAAGGATGCCGGACAAGCCGGGATGAGCGTCCCGCTCGCTACCCAGAGCTTGCCCCAGTGTGGTGTCGGCCGTTTCGGCCTGGGTGAAGGCCAGGCTTTCACTGCGTCCATCCAGTGGCGGTAATGCGCAGCCAGCCGCGACGCTGCATAGCGCGGTAATCAGACAGGTTCGCCAGGTGTTTGTCTGGATCATTTACCTTTCTCGGTTCCAGGCCTCCCATCTAGGACCGCGTCGGTGTTGATGCGTGCCGGGCTTTAATGAAATGTGACATCAGAACGCGGCTCGGCGCGCTCAACCTCTGCAAGATTTGCTGGCGTCCTGACGAAAAAACGCCGCAGTCCCAAGGGGATCTGCGGCGTTTTCGTGCCGTTCAGCAGGGGGCATCGATGCTGGTGGTCCAGTCGATGCCCGGTCGACTGCCGATCAGTCTTCCATGGCGCCCATGGCGGTGGTGTTGAAGCCGCCGTCGACGTACATGATTTCACCGCTGATGCCCGAAGCCAGGTCGGAGCAGAGGAAGGCACCGGCGTTACCGACTTCCTCGATGGTCACGTTGCGACGCAGCGGGGTCTGCTTCTCGTTGGCGGCCAGCATCTTGCGGAAGCTGGCGATACCGCTGGCGGCCAGGGTACGGATCGGGCCGGCAGAGATGGCGTTGACGCGGGTGCCTTCCGGGCCGAGGCTACCAGCCAGGTAGCGTACACCGGCTTCCAGGCTGGCCTTGGCCATGCCCATGACGTTGTAGTTGGGCATGGTGCGCTCGGCGCCCAGGTAGGAGAGGGTGAGCAGGCTGCCGTTGCGGCCTTTCATCATCTCGCGACCGGCCTTGGCCAGGGCGACGAAGCTGTAGGCGCTGATGTCGTGGGCGATCTTGAAACCTTCACGGGTGGTGACGTCGGTGAAGTCGCCATTGAGTTGGTCGCCCGGGGCGAAGCCGACCGAGTGGACGATGCAGTCCAGGCCGTCCCATTTCTTGCTCAGCGCTTCGAATACGGCGGCGATTTCCTCGTCGCTGGCCACATCGCAAGGGAAGCACAGGTCAGCGCTGGAGCCCCAGCCGGCGGCGAACTCTTCGACGCGGCCCTTGAGCTTCTCGTTCTGGTAGGTGAAGGCCAGCTCGGCACCTTCGCGGTGCATGGCAGCAGCGATACCCGAGGCGATGGACAGTTTGCTGGCGACGCCAACGATGAGTACGCGCTTACCGGTTAGAAAACCCATTGTGCTATTCCTCTTCCTGTTTCAAGGATCAGTGAGCCGTTGCCGGGGCCAGAAAAGCGGCTTCCAGCAATTGCTGCGTATAAGGGTGTTGCGGTGCACTGAAGATCGTCTCTGCAGACCCTTGTTCGACCACCTGGCCCTGCTTGACCACCATCAACTGGTGGCTCAGCGCTCTGACTACCGCCAGGTCATGGCTGATAAACAGATAGGTCAGGTTGTACTTGGCCTGCAAGCCGCGCAACAACTCCACCACCTGACGCTGCACCGTACGGTCGAGCGCCGAAGTGGGCTCGTCCAGCAGGATCAGCGCCGGTTTCAACACCAGTGCCCGGGCAATGGCAATCCGCTGCCGTTGCCCGCCAGAAAACTCGTGGGGGTAGCGATGCCGCGTCTGCGGATCCAGCCCTACCTCCAAAAGCGCGTCGATGATCGCCTGTTCCTGCTCCGCCTCGTTGCCCATGCGGTGAATGCGCAGACCTTCACCGACGATCTGGCTCACCGACATGCGCGGGCTCAGGCTGCCGAAGGGGTCCTGAAACACCACCTGCATCTGCCTGCGCAGCGGGCGTACTTCCTGCTGGCTCAGGCCCTGCAGCTGCTGGCCCTGGAAGCGGATATCACCGCGGCTGGCGAGCAGTCGCAGAATGGCCATGCCCAGGGTGGACTTGCCGGAACCACTTTCGCCGACTATGCCCAGGGTCTGGCCCTGAGGCAGGCTGAAGTTGATGCCGTCCACCGCTTTGACATGATCCACCGTCCGGCGCAGCAGGCCCTTCTTGATCGGGAACCATACGCGCAGGTCGTCCACCTCCAGCAGCGGCTGGCCCGCAGGGTTGGCCGCAGGGTCGCCGCTGGGCTCGGCACCGAGCAGTTCCTGGGTGTAGGGATGCTGCGGAGCCTGGAACAATTCTTCACACGACGCCTGTTCGACGATGCGACCGCGCTGCATGACACATACGCGATGGGCAATTCTGCGAACCAGGTTGAGATCATGGCTGATCAGCAGCAGTGACATGCCCAGGCGCGCCTGCAGATCCTTGAGCAGTTCGAGGATTTTCAGCTGAACGGTGACGTCCAGCGCGGTGGTCGGTTCGTCGGCGATCAGCAGTTGTGGCTCGTTGGCCAGGGCCATGGCGATCATCACGCGTTGACGCTGGCCGCCGGAGAGTTCGTGCGGGTAGGCCTTCAGGCGTTTCTTCGGCTCGGGGATGCCGACCAGCTCCAGCAGCTCCAGCGTGCGCGCGCTGGCTGCCTTGCCGCGCAGGCCCTTGTGCAGGACGAGCACCTCGTTGATCTGCTTTTCGATGGTGTGCAGCGGGTTGAGCGAGGTCATTGGCTCCTGGAAGACCATGGCGATGCGGTTGCCACGGATACCACGTAGACGGCCTTCACCGAGCTTGAGCAGGTCCTCGCCAGCATATTCGATGCTGCCATGCGGATGGCGTGCGAGCGGGTAGGGCAGTAGACGCAGGATCGAGTGCGCCGTCACTGACTTGCCCGAGCCGCTTTCGCCGACCAGGGCCAGTGTCTCGCCTTTGCGGATGTCGAAGCTGACCCCCTCGACCACGCGCTGGCAGTTCTCGCCCGTGACGAACTCGACGGCCAGGTCGCGAACTTGCAGCAGGGTTTCGTTCTGGCTCATGTCATTTCCTCGGGTCGAAGGCATCGCGGGCGGCTTCGCCGATGAAGACCAGCAGACTCAGCATGATCGCCAGCACGGCGAAGGCACTGATGCCGAGCCACGGGGCCTGCAGGTTGCTCTTGCCCTGGGCGACCAGCTCGCCGAGCGACGGTGCGCCGGGCGGCAGGCCGAAGCCCAGGAAGTCCAAGGCGGTAAGCGTGCCGATCGCACCGGTGAGAATGAACGGCATGAAGGTCATGGTCGAAACCATGGCATTGGGCAGGATGTGGCGGAACATGATCGCTCCGTTCTCCATGCCTAGCGCCCGCGCCGCGCGCACGTACTCGAGGTTGCGGCCACGCAGGAATTCGGCGCGCACCACGTCTACCAAGCTCATCCAGGAGAACAGCAGCATGATGCCCAGCAGCCACCAGAAGTTCGGCTGCACAAAGCTGGCGAGGATGATCAGCAGATAGAGCACCGGCAGGCCCGACCAGATTTCCAGAAAGCGTTGGCCAAGCAGGTCGACCCAGCCGCCATAGAAGCCCTGCAGCGCACCAGCAATCACGCCGATCACCGAGCTGGCCAGGGTCAGGATCAGGGCAAACAGTACCGAGATGCGGAAGCCGTAGATCACCCGCGCCAGTACGTCACGGCCCTGATCGTCGGTGCCCAGCCAGTTCTGTGCCGAGGGTGGTGCGGGGGCTGGTACTTCCAGCTCGTAGTTGATGCTCGAATAGCTGAAGGGGATCGGCGGCCAGATCATCTTGCCGTCTTTTTCCGCGATCAGGTCCTGAATGTACGGGCTCTTGTAATTGGCCTGCAGCGGGAATTCGCCGCCGAACACGGTTTCCGGGTAGCGCTTGAGTACCGGGAAATACCACTCACCGTCGTAGCGCACGGCCAGGGGCTTGTCGTTGGCGATCAGTTCGGCACCGAGGCTCAGGCCAAACAGGATGAGGAACAGCCACAGCGACCACCAGCCGCGTTTGTGCGCCTTGAAGCGATCCAGGCGGCGTCGATTGAGAGGGGATAGTTTCATGCTCAACCCTCCCGACTTTCGAAGTCGATGCGTGGATCGACCAGGGTGTAGGTGATGTCACCGATCAATTTCACGATCAGCCCCAGCAAGGTGAAGATGAACAGGGTGCCGAACACCACCGGATAGTCGCGGTTGATCGCTGCCTCGAAGCTCATCAGGCCCAAGCCGTCGAGCGAGAAGATCACCTCGATCAGCAGGGAACCAGTGAAGAAGATGCCGATGAAGGCCGCGGGGAAGCCGGCGATGATCAGCAGCATGGCGTTACGGAACACGTGCCCGTAGAGCACGCGGTGGTTGGTCAGGCCCTTGGCGCGGGCGGTCACCACGTACTGTTTGTTGATCTCGTCGAGGAAGCTGTTCTTGGTCAGCAAGGTCAGGGTGGCGAAGTTACCAATGACCAGGGCTGTGACCGGCAGTACCAGGTGCCAGAGATAGTCGAGAATCTTGCCGCCGAGGCTGAGCTGCTCGAAGTTGTTCGAGGTCAGGCCGCGTAGCGGGAACCAGTCCCAGTAGCTGCCGCCGGCGAACAGCACGATCAGCAGGATGGCGAAGAGGAACGCCGGGATGGCATAGCCGACGATGATCGCTGAACTGGTCCAGACGTCGAAGGCGCTGCCGTGGCGGGTGGCCTTGGCGATGCCCAGCGGGATGGAGACCAGATACATGATCAGGGTGCTCCAGAGACCGAGTGAAATCGACACCGGCATCTTCTCGATGATCAGGTCTATGACCTGGGCGTCACGGAAGAAGCTGGAGCCGAAGTCCAGCTGCGCGTAGTTCTTGAGCATGATCCAGAAACGCTCCGGCGCCGACTTGTCGAAACCGTACATTTTCTCGATCTCGGCGATCAGCTGTGGGTCGAGGCCCTGGGCGCCGCGGTAGTTGGAGCCGGCCACCGACACTTCGGCGCCACCGCCGCCGATACGCCCCGTGGCGCCGCCGGCAGCCGCATCGAAACCTTCCAGCTTGGCGATCATCTGCTCGACCGGGCCCCCTGGTGCGGCCTGGATGATGATGAAGTTGATGACCAGAATGCCGAATAGGGTCGGGATGATCAGCAGCAGGCGGCGAAAAATATAGGCCAGCATGTTATTGCTTCGCCTCTTCGGTCGCTTGTTCGGCGGCTTGCTCCTGGGCCTCGCTTGGCTGCTCCAGGCCTGGGCGTACCCACCAGGTGTGCAAGCCGATATCGTAGAGCGGCGTCACTTTCGGATGCTCGAAGCGATTCCAGTAGGCGACGCGCCAGGTCTTGATGTGCCAGTTGGGGATCACGTAATAGCCCCACAGCAGCACGCGGTCGAGAGCCCGGGTGTGTGCGATCAGATGTTGCCGCGAGTTGGCGTTGATCAGCCCTTCGACGATCTGGTCGATGGCCGGGTCCTTGAGGCCGATGAAGTTGCGGCTGCCAGGGTTGTCGGCGCTGGAAGAATGCCAGTATTCACGCTGTTCGTTGCCCGGCGAGTTGGACTGGCCGAAACCACCGACGATCATGTCGAAATCACGCGAACGCAGGCGGTTGATGTACTGCGAAACGTCAACGCGGCGGATCACCAGCTCGATGCCGAGGTCGGCCAGGTTGCGTTTGAAGGGCAGCAGCACGCGTTCGAATTCGGTCTGCGCGAGCAGAAATTCGAAACTTACCGGCTGGCCGCTGGCGTCGAGCATGCGATCACCATCGATACGCCAGCCAGCCTGTTGCAGCAGCTGGTAGGCGCGGCGCTGCTGCTCGCGGATGATGCCGCTGCCGTCGGTGACCGGTACGCGGAATTCTTCGCTGAACACTTCGGCTGGAATCTTGCCGCGCAGCGGCTCGAGGATCTTCAGTTCGTCTTCACCGGGCAGCCCTTGCGAACCCAGCTCGGAGTTGTCGAAGTAGCTGCGGGTGCGGAAATAGGCGCCGTTGAACAGGCGTTTGTTGGCCCATTCGAAGTCGTACAGCAGGCCTAGTGCTTCACGTACGCGGCGATCCTGGAACTGCGGACGGCGGGTGTTGAAGATGAAACCCTGCATCCCGGTGGGGTTGCGGTTCTGGATTTCTTCCTTGACCAGCTGGCCGTTGGCAACCGCCGGTGTGTTGTAGGCGGTGGCCCAGTTCTTAGCACTGGTTTCCAGCCAGTAGTCGAACTGGCCGGCCTTCAGCGCTTCCAGAGCTACGGTGTTGTCGCGGTAGTAGTCGATCTGGATAGTGTCGAAATTATAGAACCCACGTCTCACGGGCAGGTCCTTGGCCCACCAGTCGTCGACCCGGTCGTAGCGGATGCTACGACCGGCCTGAACACGACCGACCTTGTATGGGCCGCTGCCCAGCGGCACCTCGAGATTGCTCTTGGCGAAGTCGCGCTCGGCCCACCAGTGCTTGGGTAGCACCGGCAGTTGGCCGACGATCAGCGGCAGCTCACGGTTGCCGGCGTGCTTGAACACGAAGCGCACGCTGTGCGGCGATTCCACTTCCACCTCTTCGACATCGGCGTAGTAGCCGCGGTACATCGGCGCGCCTTTTTCCATCAGCGTATCGAAGGTGAACTTGACGTCTTCGGCGGTGATCGGCGTGCCGTCGTGGAAGCGGGCTTCCTTGCGTATCAGGAAGCGCACCCAGGCGTTGTCAGGTGCCTTCTCGATCTTTTCCGCCACCAGTCCGTAGGCAGTGAACGGCTCGTCCATGCTCTGCACAGCAAGGGTGTCGTAGATCAGATTGATCTCGTCGGCGGCCACCCCCTTGCTGATGAAGGGGTTGAGGCTGTCGAAGCCACCGAAACCCGCTTCGCGAAAGGTGCCGCCCTTGGGCGCGTCGGGGTTGGTGTATTCGAAGTGCGTGAAGTTGGCGGGATATTTGGGCGGCTCGTCGTAGAGGGTGACGGCATGCTTGGGGGCGGCGAAGGCGAGGCCGGCCAGGCCGAGCAGAATGAGGCTGCTACCGTGGAGCAGGAAACTGCGCAGCGGGTGGGTCATCGAGCGTTCTCCGTGGGCTTCAGCCACCAGGTGCGCAGGGCCAGGGTGTAGGGCGGCGTGGTGACGAAGGCGAACCGGTTGCGGTACGCCAGGCGGTGATAATTGATGTACCAGTTGGGAATGCTGTAGTGCTGCCAGAGCAGGACCCGATCAAGGGCCCGTGCGGCGGCTACCTGTTCGTCCCGCGTCTGCGCCGAGAGCAGCTTGTCGATCATCTCGTCGACCACCGGATCATTGACGCCCGCATAGTTCTTGCCGCCCTTGATGTTCACTTGGCTGGAATGGAAATACAGCGATTGCTCCAGGCCTGGGCTGAGGGTTTGCGGCAGGGTCAGCAGGATCATGTCGTAGTCGAACTGGTCAAGGCGCTGCTTGTATTGGGCGCGGTCGACAGTGCGCAGGTTGGCGCGTATGCCGATACTGGCGAGGTTGGCGATATAGGGTTGGAGAATGCGTTCGAGGCTGGGGTTGACCAGCATGATCTCGAACTCGAGTCGTTGACCGCGAGCATTACGCAACTCCTGGCCGGAAGGCTTCCAGCCGGCGTCGGCCAATAGACCGAGGGCGCGGCGCAAGGTTTCCCGGGGGATACCGCGGCCATCGGTTACCGGTTGTGTCAGTGGCTCGGTGAGCAGGCGCGCGGGCAGCTTGTCGCGGTGAGGCGACAGCAGCAACCACTCTGCGCCTTCGGGTTTGCCGGTGGCCGAGAATTCGCTGTTGGGGTAGTAACTGGCGGCGCGTACGTAGGCATTGTTGAACAGTGTGCGATTGGTCCATTCAAAATCGAACATCAGCCCCAACGCTTCGCGCACCCTGCGGTCGCTGAACAGCTCGCGGCGCGTGTTCATGAACAGGGCCTGGGTCTGCGTCGGGATCTGGTGCGGTATCTCGGCGCGAATCACGTCGCCGCGGATCACGGCTGGGAAGCGGTAGCCGTTGCTCCAGTTCTTCGCTTGGTTCTCGATGTAGAAGTCGAATTCGCCGGCCTTGAAGGCTTCGAAGGCGACATGGTTGTCGCGGTAGAACTCCACTTCGACGCGGTCGAAGTTGTACTTGCCACGATTGACCGGCAGGTCCTTGCCCCACCAGTCTTTCACCCGTTCGAACACCAGGCGCCGGCCAGGCACGACCTGGACGATGCGATACGGGCCGCTGCCCAGCGGGGCTTCGAATGTCGTGCTTTTGAAGTCGCGATCTTTCCAGTAGTGCTGCGGCAGCACCGGCAGTTCGCCCAGGCGCAGGATCAGCAGCGGATTGCCGGCGCGCTTGAAGACGAAGCGGATGCGGTGACGACCGAGGATATCGACGCGCTTCACTTCCTGCAGGTTGGTGCGGTACTGCGGATGGCCGTCATTGCGCAGCAGGCGATAGGAGAAGGCAACATCGTAGGCGGTGATCGGTTTGCCATCGTGAAAGCGCGCTTCGGGGCGCAGATTGAACACCACCCAGCTGCGATCCTCGTTGTACTCGACGCTCTTGGCGATCAGGCCGTAACTGGAGGCAGGCTCATCGCCGGAGGGATCGTAAGCGCCAGTGCCAACCATCAAGGGTTCGTTCAGCTCATTGGCGCCGTACTGCAGGAAATGCGCGGTCGAGATCGGGCTGCTGCCCTTGAGTGTGTAGGGGTTGAGCGTATCGAAAGTACCGGACGCCATGATGCGCAACGTGCCACCTTTGGGCGCATCGGGGTTGACCCAGTCAAAATGACTGAAGCTGGCAGGGTACTTGAGTGTCCCGAACTGGGCGTAGCCGTGGCTCTCGCTGATAGTCGCAGAGGCGGGAAAGCTCAAGGCCAGGCTGAGGAACAGCAGGAGGAGGGGACGCATCGGGCGTGAGATCCGATCCATGGCGGCGTTTGGGCTCTGGGGCGGTACAGTAACAGCTTGTATGGACAGGAAAAAGAGTGCAGCGGTGGGCGGGCGGTTACCACGCGATGACATACACTTCAGGGACACGCCATGAGGGTACGAATTTGTCGGAACGAAGCCATGGTTTGCAGTCATGGATCGATCGCCTGAACCAAGCCGAACTGCCCGCGCTGGCTGCCGTCGTGCAGGATCTGCAACGCCTCGCGCAGCAGGATTCTGCCTCGGTGCAGCAGTTGGCCGATGTGTTGCTGCGTGATGCGGCGCTGACCAGCAAGGTGCTGCGAGTCGGCAACAGCGTCTACTACAACCCGTCCCAGGAAACCATCAAGACCATCTCGCGAGCCATTGTCCTGATCGGCTTCGACAACGTGCGCCTGATCAGCCTTTCTGTGAGCCTGATCGACGGGCTGCTCACTCGTGCGCCGCGAGAGCAGCTGCAGACATTGCTCGCGCGTTCTTTCCATGCCGCGGTGCAGGCGCGCAACCTGGCTGGCTATGTCATTTCCGGGCACAGCGAAGAGGTATTCATCGCTGCACTGCTCCATCACCTGGGCGAGCTGGCGTTCTGGGGCTGTGGTGGGGCGCAGGCTGATGAACTGGCCGATGCCCTTGAGCGCCCTGGTGTCGATGTCGATGAAGCGGTGCGTGAGGTGCTCGGTGCCAGCTTTCGTCAACTTACCCAGGCGTTGCTGAAAAGCTGGAACCTGGGCGAGACGGCCATCCTCGCCCAGGCAGGCGCCAGCCAGCATGATCCAGCTGCCTACGCCGTACAGTTGGGCGTGCGTATCAGTGAGGCGGCGCTCGGTGGCTGGGATTGTGCGGAAATGGAGGGCGTGCTGGGCAAGGTAGCGGCGTTTATCGACCTGACTCCGGAGGAAACCCTGCAGCAGGTGCTGGCCAGTGCTGATGAAGCGGTGAAGGTCGCCTCGACCTTCGGTGCCAGCAAGTTGTGCCGGCTGATTCCCAATACCGATCCCGAGCAGATTCTTCAGCAGCAGGAAGAGCGTCGTGCGCGTTTGCTGCAGCCGGATCTGTTGGTGATGCAGCAGGCACTGCAGGATCTCGGCCTGATGGTCAATTCCAGGGCCGATGTCGGGCTGGTGCTCGACACCTTGCTCAAAGGCCTGCATCGGGGCGCTGGCCTGGAGCGGGTGATGCTCACGGTTCTGGCCGATGGGCAGAGCCGCTTTCGCGCCAAGCGGGTGATCGGTGAAAAGTCGCAGCAATGGCTGGAGGACTTCGTACTGCCGACCGAGCAGGTAGAGCAGCCGCATATCTTCAGTTATGCGCTGCGCCATCGTGAGGCGATCTGGATGGGCGTGCCCGCCAGCTACAACCTGGCCGAGCTGGTGACCCAGCCGATTCGGCGCAGTCTTGGCGCTGGCATGTTCTTCATCGCGCCGATCATCGCGGGTACTCGGGAAATCGGCGTGCTATATGCCGACAGTCGGCTGTCCGGGCGGGCGCTGCGGCATGAGCAGTTCGCGGCGTTTCAGCTCTTCACGCAATTGGCGGGGCGTTGTCTGGAGGCGATCAGCAGGCGCTGATCACGGCAGATAGAGGGTCAGCATTTCCCCCGGTTGCAGCCTGCTGCTGCGTGGGTTCCAGGCTTGCAGGCGCTTGAGGTCGATCTTGAAGCGCTTGGCGATGACGTACAGCGAATCACCATGCTGCACGCGGTAGTAGGTGGCCTTGTCGCGCGAGCTGGAGGTGCTGCGAGCGGTGCTGGCGACACGCGCGCTGCTATCGGCGGCGGCCAGGGTGAGCACCTGGCCGACTTTCAAATCATTGCCCTGCAGCTTGTTCCAGCGCTTCAGATCATGCACGGCGACCTGGTTGGCGCGAGCGATCTGCCACAGGTTGTCGCCGTTCTTCACTTGATAGGTGCGGCTGGCCACGCTCTGCGCGGTGTCGCGCTGTTGATACAGCGGCTCGCTCGGCTGCGTGCCAGGTTTGCCTGGAATGGTCAGTACCTGGCCGATGCTCAGGTTGTTGCTGCTCAGGCGATTGACGTCCTTGAGCATGTTCACTGAAAGGTGATGACGATTGGCAATGGCGTGCAGGCTATCGCCGGAGCGCACGGTGTAACTCTGCCAGTCGACCATTTCCTGCGGTTTCATCAAGGCCAGGTTGGCGCTGAGCATCTCGGCTTTGTCGGTTGGTACCAGCAGATGTTGCGGGCCATCGAGGGTAATGCCGCGCTTATAGGCCGGGTTGAGCTGCAGCAGTTCCTGTTCATCCAGGTCGGCAAGCTTGGCGACGCGGGCCAGATCCATGTGCTGCTTGATCGCGATCTGTTCGAAGTAGGGTTCGTTGGCGATCGGCGAGAGGGTCACGCTATAGGCTTCCGGCGTCAGGATTACCTGTGACAGCGCCAGTAGCTTGGGCACGTAGTCTTCGGTTTCCTTGGGCAGCGACAGGTTCCAGTAGTCGCTGGGCAGGCCGAGCTTCTCGTTGCGTTCGATGGCGCGACTGATACGGCCTTCGCCAGCGTTGTAGGCAGCCAGTGCGAGTAACCAGTCGCCGTTGAACATTTCGTGCAGGCGGCTGAGATAGTTGAGTGCGGCCTGGGTTGAGGCGGTGACGTCGCGGCGACCGTCGTACCAGTTGGTCTGGCGCAGGTTGTAGTAACGGCCGGTAGACGGAATGAACTGCCAGAGGCCGACCGCGTGCGCCGAAGAATAGGCCAGTGGGTCGTAAGCGCTTTCGATCACCGGCAGCAGCGCCAGCTCCATCGGCATGTCGCGTTCAGCCAGGCGTTCGACGATGTAGTGGATGTAGGGGGCGCTACGTTCGCTGACGGTGTCGACATGCTTCGGATTGCTGGCGTACCAAAGGCGTACGCGCTCGATGCGCGGGTTGATGCCTATCTGGTCTTGCAGCTTGAAACCGTCGCGCATGCGCTCCCAGATATCGGTGTATTCGCGGGGTTTGACTTCGCTGTTGAGCCACTCGGGCTCACGTTCCATGCCGATGGCGCGGGAGGTATCGGCAGAGCGATCCGGGGTGTCGCTGGGCAGGCTCTGACAACCGGCCAGGATCATGCAAAACATCACTGCGAGCGCTCGAGAGCTTCGCGCCAATGCCTTTATATTCAATGGCTTGCGTGATGATAAAGGCATTGGCTGAGGTGTTCATCCCGACGAAAAATTCGGGCGATTCTAGGAATCGAGGCGGTGCTGGTCAAGTTTTCACCAGTCTTGGACTGGTCTTTTGCGGGCTTGTCGACCTTTTCCCAGCAGCTAGAACTTGTCTTTCCAGGCGCGCAGGCTAGCGAATACGGCGCTTGGCTCGCTCGACTGCCGGTCATCGCGTCCGTTGGTCGCAGCGAGGACCGAAGGTTCGCCAACACGCAGGAAAGGATTGGTGGCCAGTTCCAGTTCGATGTTCGACGGCAGGCTGATGCGGCCTTCGTCGCGCCAGCGGGTCACTTCGGCCAGGCGTTCGTTCAAGCGTGCATTGTCCGGCTCGACGGCGTGGGCGAAGCGCAGGTTGCTCAAGGTGTATTCGTGGGTGCAGTACACCAGGGTACGGGCGGGCAGGGCCGCCAGGCGGCTGAGAGACTGATGCATCTGTTGCGGGGTGCCTTCGAACAGGCGGCCACATCCGCCTGCGAACAGGGTATCACCGCAGAACAGCAGGTCCTGTGCCGCGTGGTAGTAAGCGATATGACCGAGCGTGTGGCCAGGCACGGCCATGACCTGGAAGCGCAGGCCGAGCACGTCGATCTCGTCGTTGTCGCTCAGATCGAGGTCACGGGCCGGGATCTTTTCCGCCGCAGGGCCGGCGACACGTGCGCCGGTGGCGTTCTTCAGTGTTTCGACACCGCCGACATGATCGAAGTGGTGGTGAGTGATCAGGATGTCGCTGAGCGTCCAGTCAGGACGGGCCTCCAGCCAGGCCATGACCGGCGCCGCGTCGCCGGGGTCGACCACGGCGCAGCGCTTGCTGCGGGCGTCCTGCAGCAGCCAGATATAGTTGTCATTGAAGGCGGGCAGCGCGTCGATCTTAATCATTGCGGGTCGCTAAGCTGATGATAAAGGTGCATCTTAGACAGGACATGCAGAACCTGTCATGCGGAGGCAGCGATGACTGATGAGGCATTCGCCCAGGCCGACCCTGAGTGGCTCAAGCTTATCGGCGAGGCGCGCGACTGGCTTGCCGGGCCGCTCGGCCAACTGTTGCTGGAGGAAGAGCGGCGCTTGCTGGAAGAGGAGCTGGCGCGTTTTTTCGGTGGTTATCTGGTGAGCTACGGCCCTGGCGCCGAGGGCCCGCCCAAAGCGGGACAGATCCAGCACAACGTGCGCCTTGGCGCGCCGATGCCAGGCGTGCAGATCGTCTGCGAAGAGCAGTCCTGGCCGCTGGGCGAGCACGCCGCCGACGTGGTAGTGCTGCAGCACGGCCTGGATTTCAGCTTGTCACCCCACGGCCTGTTGCGTGAGGCGGCGCGTAGCGTCAGACCTGGCGGGCATCTGCTGATTCTGGGGATTCACCCCTGGAGCGCCTGGGGCGTGCGGCGCCTGTTTGCCCGGGACGGTTTGGCCGAGGCACGTTGCATCGCCCCGAGCCGTGTCGGCGACTGGCTGAGTTTGCTGGGCTTTGCGTTGGAGAAACGGAGGTTCGGGTGCTATCGTCCGCCGCTCGCTTCGCTTGCCTGGCAAACGCGCCTGCGGCGAATGGAGAGCTGGGGCGATGCCTGGCAGTTGCCGGGCGCCGGTTGTTACCTGTTGGTAGCACGAAAGCTGGTGGTTGGTTTGCGTCCGTTGCGGCAGTCGCGCCGCGAGCCGATGGGCAAGTTGCTGCCGATGCCAGTGGCGAAGGTCAGTCGGCGTGATCTCGACAATTGATTGCCAGGCTGCGGCCAAACAATTCTGTACAGAGTCTATGAATGTCTGAAACCCATGATGTGGTGATTTACACCGATGGCGCCTGCAAGGGCAATCCTGGTCCCGGAGGTTGGGGCGCGCTGCTGGTGTACAAAGGTGTGGAGAAGGAACTTTGGGGCGGCGACCCCAATACCACCAACAACCGCATGGAGCTGATGGCGGCGATTGCCGGCCTGATCGCGCTGACCCGGCCGTGCTCGGTCAAACTGGTGACCGACTCGCAGTATGTGATGAAAGGTATCCAGGAATGGTTGCCGAACTGGAAGAAGCGCGGCTGGAAGACCGCTTCGAAAGAGCCGGTGAAAAACGCCGATCTCTGGCAGAAACTGGATGAGGAAGTGAATCGCCATCAGGTGAGCTGGCAGTGGGTGCGTGGGCATACTGGCCACCCTGGCAACGAGCGTGCCGACCAGTTGGCCAATCGCGGCGTTGACGATGTGCGTGCGGCGCGCTGAGCGGTGATACAGCACCTGAGTTAAGATGCCGCGCTGAACGTGCGGCAACCCGAATAGATGAGAGAGGCAAGGCGTGACAACCGAGAACACCGTCAAACGCTACGTAGTGCTGGATACCGAAACCACGGGTATGCCGGTCACCGACGGGCACCGCATCATCGAGATCGGTTGTGTCGAATTGCTGGGCCGCCGCCTGACCGGGCGTCACTTCCACGTTTACCTCAACCCCGATCGTGAAATCGACGAAGGCGCCATCGCGGTTCACGGTATTACCAACGAATACGTGGCCGACAAGCCGCGCTTCAAGGAAGTCGCCGATGAATTCTATGAGTTCATCAACGGTGCCCAGCTGATCATCCACAACGCGGCGTTCGACGTTGGATTCATCAACAACGAGTTCGCTCTCTTGGGGCAGAGCGAGCGTGCCGACGTCAGTGATTACTGTTCGGTGCTCGATACCCTGATGATGGCGCGCGAGCGTCATCCGGGGCAGCGCAACAGCCTCGATGCGCTGTGCAAGCGTTACGGCGTCGACAACTCCAACCGCGAACTGCACGGCGCCTTGCTCGACTCGGAGATTCTCGCCGACGTCTACTTGGCAATGACTGGTGGGCAGACCAATCTGTCACTGGCCGGTGAAGGTTCCGATGGTGATGGCAGTGGGCGTCAGCAGGCCACGCCGATCCGTCGTCTTGACGCATCGCGTCCGCGTACTCGCGTCATTCGCGCCAGCGAAGACGAACTAGCGGCGCACATGGCGCGTCTGGCCGTGATCGAAAAATCCGCAGGCGGCCCGTCGCTGTGGGCACAGTTGGAAAAAGCGCCGGAATAACCGAACAGCGCAATTGCGACCTTTTCTTATAGCGTGATGCACAGGGGGTTCCGCCGATCAGGGGGAGCCTCTAACCTGAGGCGATGGGCAGGCCAAGCCTGCCAGCCTTCAGGACGTCACAATGTATAAAGATCTCAAGTTTCCCGTCCTAATCGTGCATCGCGACATCAAGGCCGACACCGTGGCCGGTGATCGTGTGCGCGCCATCGCTCAGGAGCTTACCCAGGACGGTTTCAGCATTCTGTCCACGGCGAGCGCCGCTGAGGGGCGCATTGTCGCGTCCACCCACCACGGCCTGGCCTGCATCCTGGTGGCCGCCGAGGGAGCGGGGGAGAACAGCCGCCTGTTGCAGGACATGGTCGAGCTGATTCGTGTGGCGCGGGTGCGGGCGCCGCAGTTGCCGATCTTCGCCCTGGGCGAGCAGGTCACCATCGAAAACGCGCCGGCCGAAGCCATGGCCGATCTCAACCACCTGCGCGGCATCCTCTATCTCTACGAAGACACTGTGTCGTTCCTCGCCAGGCAGGTGGCGCGTGCGGCACACAACTATCTTGACGGCCTGCTGCCGCCGTTCTTCAAGGCGCTGGTGCAGCACACCGCGCAGTCCAACTATTCCTGGCATACACCCGGTCACGGCGGTGGCGTAGCCTATCGCAAGAGCCCGGTGGGTCAGGCCTTCCACCAGTTCTTCGGTGAAAACACACTGCGTTCGGATTTGTCGGTGTCGGTGCCGGAGCTGGGCTCGCTGCTCGACCACACTGGCCCGCTGGCCGAGGCCGAGGCGCGCGCGGCGCGCAACTTCGGCGCCGACCACACCTTCTTTGTGATCAACGGCACCTCGACGGCGAACAAGATCGTCTGGCATTCGATGGTCGGCCGCGATGACCTGGTGCTGGTGGATCGCAACTGCCACAAGTCGATCCTGCACTCGATCATCATGACCGGCGCGATCCCGCTGTACCTGTGCCCCGAGCGCAATGAACTGGGGATCATCGGGCCGATTCCGCTCTCCGAGTTCAGCAAGGAATCGATTCAGGCCAAGATCGACGCCAGCCCGCTGGCGCGCGGTCGTGCGCCCAAGGTCAAGCTGGCGGTGGTGACCAACTCCACCTATGACGGGCTCTGCTACAACGCTGAAATGGTCAAGCAGGCGCTGGGGGACTCGGTCGAGGTGCTGCACTTCGACGAAGCCTGGTACGCCTACGCCGCTTTCCATGAGTTCTATGCTGGCCGTTATGGCATGGGCACCCAGTGCGACGAGCATTCACCGCTGGTGTTCACCACGCATTCGACGCACAAGCTGCTGGCGGCTTTCAGTCAGGCCTCGATGATTCACGTGCAGGACGGCGGGCAGCGCCAGCTGGACCGTGATCGTTTCAACGAAGCCTTCATGATGCACATCTCCACCTCGCCGCAGTACGGCATCATTGCCTCGTTGGATGTGGCCTCGGCGATGATGGAAGGGCCGGCAGGGCGCTCGCTGATTCAGGAAACCTTCGACGAGGCGCTGAGCTTCCGCCGGGCGCTGGCCAATGTGCGGCGCAACCTGACCCCTGAGGACTGGTGGTTCAGTATCTGGCAGCCGGGGGCGGCCGATGGCGCCGACAGCCTGACGACTGCCGACTGGGTATTGCAACCGGACGCCGACTGGCATGGCTTTGGCGAAGTGGCCGATGACTATGTGTTGCTCGATCCGATCAAGGTCACGCTGGTGATGCCCGGCCTCAACGCCGCCGGCAAGCTGGAGCCGCAGGGCATTCCCGCCGCGGTAGTCAGCAAGTTTCTCTGGGAGCGTGGGCTGGTGGTGGAGAAAACCGGCCTGTACTCCTTCCTGGTGCTGTTCTCCATGGGTATCACCAAGGGCAAGTGGAGCACGCTGCTGACCGAGCTACTGGAGTTCAAGCGCAGCTACGACGCCAATCTGCCGTTGATCGACGTACTGCCCTCCATCGCCCACACGGGCGGCGTGCGCTATCAAGGTATGGGCCTGCGTGATCTGTGCGACGCGCTGCATGGCTGCTACCGCGAGAACGCCACGGCCAAAGCGCTGAAAAGCATGTACACGGCGCTGCCTGAACTGGCAATCAAACCGGCCGATGCCTATGACCGCCTGGTGCGCGGCGAGGTAGAGGCGGTACCCATCGATCAATTGCAGGGGCGTATCGCTGCGGTGATGCTGGTGCCTTACCCGCCGGGTATTCCGTTGATCATGCCAGGCGAGCGCTTCACGGCGGCCACGCGCTCGATTCTCGACTACCTGGCGTTCGCGCGGACGTTCGACCAGGCCTTCCCGGGGTTCGATATCGACGTGCACGGTTTGCAAACCGAGGCGGGTGAGTACAGCGTGGACTGCCTGGTGGAGTAATCCTGCCGTGGATCTGTCGGGGAGCAAGATCCTCGACAGATCAATCTCTTATCTCTGACATTCAAAGCGGTTGTTAACGTCCGGGGCGTGCCCTGCGTCACAGTGGCAAGCATCGACTTTTATGGCGCGCTTGTTATAGTTGCTCGGTTATTAATCACAAAATTGTTACTGTGCTGCCGAGCCGCGGCTGAGGATGCCTGCCATGTCCGACTACAAAGCCTTCCGCGTCGAGCTGGCGGACAAGATCGCCCATGTGCAGATCAACCGTCCGGACAAGATCAACGCAATGAATGCCGACTTCTGGCGCGAGATCATCGAGATCTTCCAGTGGGTCGATGACAACGATGCGGTCCGTGTCGTGGTGCTCTCCGGTGCTGGCAAACACTTTTCTTCGGGCATCGACCTGATGCTGCTGGCCTCGGTCGGCGCCCAACTGGGCAAGGACGTTGGTCGCAACGCCACGGCACTTCGCCGCAAGATTCTCGAGCTGCAAGCCTCCTTCAACGCCGTCGACAATTGCCGCAAGCCAGTGCTGGCTGCCATTCAGGGCTATTGCATCGGCGGCGCCATCGACCTGATCAGCGCTTGCGACATGCGTTATTCCACGCTCGATGCGCAGTTCTCGATCAAGGAAATCGACATGGGCATGGCTGCCGATGTCGGTACCCTGCAGCGTCTGCCGCGCATCATCGGCGACGGCATGATGCGCGAGCTGGCCTTCACCGGGCGTAATATCGACGGCACGGAAGCAGCCCGTATCGGCCTGGTCAATCGCACCTATGAAAATCAGGAGGCGCTGCTGGCCGGGGTGATGGAGATCGCCGCACAAATCGCCGCCAAGTCGCCGATTGCCGTGCGTGGCACCAAGGAAATGATTCGCTATATGCGTGATCATCGGGTCGACGATGGCCTTGAATACATCGCCACCTGGAACGCCGCCATGCTGCAATCGGAAGACCTGCGCCTGGCCATGGCGGCGCACATGACCAAGCAGAAGCCGGAGTTCGCCGACTGATGCCGTATTCGCTGATGTTCGCTGCGAGGCCTAGAGCATGGTAAGTGGAGCCACATCCCTGAATCTGGTGCGCGACGAGCTGTTCGTCACCATGGAAGAGGCCGAGCAGAGCCTGGAGCATTTCATCGCCGAGCGGCACAACGGCAGTCTGTTGCAGCAAGCGGTGGAAAGCCTGCACCAGGTTCGCGGCACGCTCAATCTGATCGAGCTGGCCGGCGCCGAACTGCTGGCTCAGGAAGTGCTGGAACAGGCCACTGACATTCCCGCTGGCGCTGGTGAGGAGCGCGACGCGCAGCTCTCGGCTCTGAGCAATGCCCTGCATGTGCTGCGCCGTTATCTGGAAAACGTCGATGCCCATCGCCAGGAAATGCCTGAACTGTTGCTGCCGGCAATCAACGATTTACGTCAGGCCGGCGCGCAGCAGTCGCTGCCGGAAAGTTTCTTCTTCAGCGTTCGCCTCGATCATGCGCGGCCGCACACGGCTACCCAGCCACTCGATGGCGCGGCCAAGCTGAGCGAAGGCAAGCGCCTGCGGCACATGTATCAGGTCGGGTTGCTGGGTTTTATCCGTGAGCAGAATCCGCAGGCCAGCCTCAAGCTGATGGTGCGTGCCATGGCGCGTTTGGACAGCCTGTTCGCCAACGAGCCGCGTGGACGCATGTGCTGGATTGGTGCCGCGGCCATCGAGGCCCAGTGCGATGGCCAACTGCTGCCGCGCAAGTCGCGCAAACAGTTGTTCTCACGAGTGGATCGCGAGCTCAAGCTGATGCTCGGCAATCCACAATACGAGGCGCCGCGCAGCTTGTTGAAAGAGTTGCTGTATCTGGTCGCGCTCGCCGACAGTCATGGCCCGCACGCCACTGCTATGCGCGAAGTGTTCGGCCTCGCGCCGTTGCCGTTCACTGACCATTTGCTGGAAGAGGAATACCAGCGCCTGGCCGGGCCGGGGCAGGCGGTGATGCGTTCGTTGTCCACCGCGATTCGCGAAGAATTGGCCAGCGTCAAGGACATGCTCGACCTGCTCGAGCGTGGCACCTTGCAAGGTGAAACCCTGGGCACCTTGCATGCGTTGTTGGGCAAATTGGCCAAGACCCTGAGCATGGTCGGTTTGAATTCTGCCGGCAACTCGCTCGGCGCTCAGCTGCCGCTGGTTGCCGCCTGGAGTGAAGACACGCCGCCGCAGGCGGAGCAACTGCACAAGCTGGCTGATGCCGTGCTCTATGTCGAAGGCATGGTGGCCAGCCTGGAGCGTGGCGAAGGTCGCGATCTCAGGCCGGCAGCTGTCGAACCGGGTAATGAGGCCGACTCTTTCGCCACTCATCAACTCAACGAAGCCCGTATCGTGGTGGTCGATGAGGCTCGGGCCGGTCTGGCTCTGGCCAAACGCGCGATCACGGCGTACCTGGAGTCGGCTGGCGACAAGATGCACCTGTCCAACGTGCCGTTCAGCTTGCAGGCCGTGCGTGGCGGCTTGTGGTTCCTCGAGCAGCGCCGCGCCGCGATGCTGGTCGGGGCGTGCGCCGACTACATCCAGACGCGCATGCTCGACAGCGGTCAGATGCCTTCGGAGCAGATGCTGGAAACCCTGGCTGATGCGCTGAGCAGCCTGGAGTACTACCTGGAAGCTGGCGCCGTCATGCGTCCTGAAACCCGCCCGAGCGTGCTCGACCTCGCCGAAGAGAGCGTCAAGGCGCTGGGCATGCCGGTGGCTGCCTGATGGTCTGGCGTAATACGTTCCTCGATCCGGCCCAGCCGGGTGGCTGGGCGCTGCTCTACAGCCAGCAGCACTTTCTTGCCGACAGCAATGGCGTGCTGTTTCCGCGTGATTGGATCAAGCGCCAGGATCTGCCGATCATCGGCGAGCAGGGCATTGGCCATTTCGGTGAGGACGCCGTCTATCTCCTGCAGGTCAAACCGTCGGCCGCGCTGGAGGGCTGCGCCTGGCAGAGCCTGCGTCAGTTCATGCTGCAGGGCGAAGCAGAAACCTTCCGCATGCTCGCCTACGCCGCGCAGATCGGCACCTGGTACGCCGAGCATCGTTTCTGCGGCAGTTGCGGTACGCCGACCCGACAGCTTCCTGGCGAGCGGGCCATGCGTTGTGACAGCTGCGAATCGCAGCATTATCCGCGCCTGGCGCCGAGCATGATCGTGCTGGTGACGCGTGGCGATGAAGTCCTGCTCGCGCGCTCGCCGCGTTTCGTGACAGGGGTATACAGCGCCCTGGCAGGCTTTGTCGAACCAGGCGAGTCGGTGGAGCATTGCGTGGCACGCGAGGTGCGCGAGGAAGTCGGTCTCGAGGTGAAGAATCTGCAGTACATCGGCAGCCAGGGCTGGCCGTTTCCGCATTCGCTGATGCTCGGCTTCCATGCCGAATATGCCGGTGGCGATATCGTCATGCAGGAAGACGAAATCGAGGATGCGCGCTGGTTTCGCGTTGATGACTTGCCGCCGTTGCCGGCGTCGCGCTCCATCGCTCGCCATCTGATCGACCTCTACGTCGCGCGCTGCCTCGGTCTGCCCGAGCCGAGTCTGTCGTAGGGCGGGTGCAACCCGCCAAATCGTTGCTGCGGTGGGTTGCGCCAGCCCTACGCGACCCAGTGCTGCCAGACCAGGCGGGCGGTAAGCGCCAGAACCACGGCGATGAATACCGGGCGGATGAATTTCGAGCCGCCGCCAATCGCCGTGCGCGCGCCGAGAAAGGCGCCGGCCATCAGCGAAAATCCCATGCACAGACCCAGCACCCAGGCCACTTGTCCGGCGATGATGAACACCGCCAGGGCGCAGGCGTTGCTGATGAAGTTCATCGAGCGTGCCACGCCGCTAGCGCGCACCAGATCGAGCGGGTACATGAGCAGCGTGCTGACCGTCCAGAACGCACCGGTTCCCGGGCCGGCTACGCCATCGTAGAAGCCCAGGCTGATGCTCTGGGGCCATTGCCGGCGGCTGGCGATGGGCAGGTCGGCGTCAAGCGGCGCGTCGGGCGTCTTGCCGAAGAGCAGGTACAGGCCGCAGGCGAATACCACCAACGGCAGCATCTTGTTGATCCACTCGGCCGGCATCCAGTGCACTAACACCGCTCCGCCAATCGCACCCATGGCGGTGCCGGCCATCGCGTTCTTCCATTTGCCCGGGCTGAACAGCTTGCGCCGGTAGAAGGTGTAGCTGGCAGTTGCCGAGCCGAAGGTCGCGCACAGTTTGCTGGTGCCGAGCACCAGGTGCGGCGGCAGGCCGGTGGTGAGCAGGGCGGGGATGGTCAGCAGACCGCCGCCACCGGCAATGGCGTCGATAAAACCAGCGATGAAGGCGACCAGGGCGAGAATGGCCAGTGTGCTGGGGTCGATGGCGAGCTCGAGAGCGAAGGGCATATTTAAAGTGTCGACTTGTGGGCGAATGCGCAGCCTGCTGACTGTTCGTCGTGGAGAGAGCTGCGCATAATGCCGGGATTTCGCCATAGAAGGAACGCAATCGATGCAATACGACGGGTTGGCCTGGGCCGTGGCGCTGTTGGCCATATTGGCGCTGCTGGTGGCACTGCGCATCCTGCTCAATACGGGCTGGTTCCTCGGTTGGTTGCGTGGCACCTGTGGTCTGGCATTTCTCGCGTTGGCCGGGCTGGTGGGCCTGGTGGCTTACGATCTGTATGCCTATGAGCCGTTGCAGCCGGGCAAGCCCTTGGTGACGCTGAGCTTCAAGGCCGACGGCCCGCAGCGCTATCATGTGACGTTGCTCGAGGGTGGGCGCGAGCGCACGGTTACCTTGGAGGGCGACATGTGGCAGCTCGATGGTCGGCTGATTCGCTGGAAAGGTCTGGCCGAGCTGATTGGCCTTGAGCCTGGTTATCGCCTGGAGCGTCTGTCAGGGCGTTTTCTGGCCATCGAGCAGCAGGCGCTGGCGCAACACGGTCGCGTGCAGTTAGCCGAAAGCCCCTATGGTGTGGACCTGTGGCGCTGGCTGCGGCTGAGTCAGCGTGATCTGCTGCTGTTCGACCCGCAGGCGCTGCGGGTGACCTATCTACCGATTGCCGCCGATGCCGTCTACAGCGTCAGCCTGACGCCGACCGGTCTGCTGGCCGAACCGATGAACCCGGCAGCCGAAGCCGCGTTGAAGGATTGGTAAGCGGCAGCAGAGTGTGGCGGAAGTAGGGGGCGCCGTGCGCACCGATAGACCGAATCCATCTGCGGTGCGCACGGCGCACCCTACAAAAAAGGCACCTACAAGGTGCCTTTGTCGTTTATGCCGTCGACCTCAGGAGAGGAAGCCGCCGTCGACATTCAGCGCCACACCGGTGGTGTAGCTGGAGGCTTCACTGGCCAGGTACAGCACGGCACCGGCCATCTCGCTCGGATCGGCCACGCGTTTGAGCGGGATGCGCTGCAGGGCGTGCTTGAGGATGGCGTCGTTCTTGGTCAGTGCCGAGGCGAACTTGGTGTCGGTCAGGCCGGGCAGCAGGGCGTTGCAGCGAATGCCGAACTGTGCGCATTCCTTGGCGAACACTTTGGTCATGCTGATTACCGCAGCCTTGGTCACTGAGTAGATGCCCTGGAATTCGCCAGGGGAGACGCCATTGATCGAGGCAACGTTGATGATCGAGCCACCGCCGTTGCCCTTCATCAATTTGCCGCCTTCGATGGACATGAAGTAGTAGCCGCGAATGTTAACGTCCACGGTCTTCTGGAAGGCGGAGAGGTCGGTGTCCAGCACGTTGCAGAACTGCGGGTTGGTCGCGGCGTTGTTGACCAGGATGTCGAGGCGGCCGAACTGTTCCTTGATCTGCGCGAAGACGTTGGTGATCTGCTCCATCTCACCGATGTGGCAGGCGATGGCAGTGGCCTTGCCACCCTCGGCGGTGATGGCATCGGCCACGGCCTGGCAGCCGTCGATCTTGCGGCTGGAAACGATCACGTGAGCGCCTTGCTGGGCCAGCAGCTTGGCAATGGCTTCGCCGATGCCGCGGCTGGCGCCGGAGACGAAGGCGATCTTGCCGTCGAGGTCGAACAGTTGGGTCTTGGACATTGTGATTACCCCGGGTTAGAGAGTGGATTTACCGATGACCTGCAGGCACATCTGCTCCAGCAGCTTGTTCATGTGAATGAACTGGGCGAAGCGCTTGTCCTGGGTCTGGCCGTGATAGAAGCGGTAGTAGATCTGCTGCACGATACCGGCCAGGCGGAACAGGCCGTAGGTGTAGTAGAAGTCGAAGCTCTTGATCTCGATGCCGGCTTTTTCGGCGTAGTAGTCGACGAACTGTTGGCGCGTGAGCATGCCCGGCGCGTTGCTCGGCTGGCGGCGCATCAGTTGCACTGGCGCCGGGTCTCCGGCTTCGATCCAGTAGGCCAGGGTGTTGCCCAGGTCCATCAGCGGGTCGCCGATGGTGGTCATCTCCCAGTCGAGCACGCCGATGATCTGCATCGGGTTGTTCGGGTCGAGGATCACGTTGTCGAAACGGTAGTCGTTGTGCACGATGCCGGGCTTGTGGTGGTCGGCCGGCATCTTGTCGTTGAGCCAGGCCTTGACCGGCTCCCAGGTCGGTGCGTCCGGAGTCAGGGCTTTCTCGTAGCGGTCGCTCCAGCCCTTGATCTGGCGTTCGACATAACCTTCGGGCTTGCCCAGGTCGCCCAAGCCGCAGGCGTTGTAATCAACGTTATGCAGCTCCACCAGCTTGTCGATGAAGCTCTTGCACAGGGCTGTGGTCTGCTCGGCGCTGAAGTTCAGCTCAGCCGGCATTTCAGAGCGCAGGATGATGCCCTTGACCCGCTCCATCACGTAGAACTCGGCGTCGATCACCGACTCGTCGGTGCAGTGCACGTAGGCTTTCGGGCAGTAGGGGAAACCAGCATTGAGCTGGTTGAGGATGCGGTACTCGCGGCCCATGTCGTGAGCCGACTTGGCCTTGTGGCCGAAGGGCGGGCGGCGCAGGACGAACTCCTGCTGCGGGTACTCGATCAGGTAGGTCAGGTTCGAAGCGCCGCCGGGGAACTGGCTGATCTTCGCTTCACCGCTCAGGCCTGGAATATTGGCTTTCAGGTAAGCGTCGATGACGGCAGCATCGAGCTCTTCGCCGGTGCGAATGCGGGTGGATTGGTCAGTGAGCGCCATGCTTATCCCTTCTGCTTATGATGGGTGCCCTAGATAATTGGCTAATCTAATGCTGCACCCTGGCTGTCACAAGCAATACGCGCCGTTATAGGCGGGCGTGTTGCACCTCGATCAAACTGCCTGATCAGTAATCTTCAACCTGACCTTTCGCTTGTGCGCAGGCAATAAAAAACCGGAGTGCCAGGACTCCGGTTTTTGTGTTTTGTGCTCTGCTCGCCGATCAGACCGGGAACAGTTCGCCCAGCTTCATCGCCAGCATCATGTCGCCTTCGGCGCGCAGCTTGCCGGCCATGAAGGCCTGCATGCCGTCGGTTTCGCCACTGACGATGCCCTTAAGGGTTTCGCTGTCCATGATCAGGGTCACGTTGGCGTTCGGGTTGTCGCCTTGCTCGAGGGCGCAGGTGCCGTCTTTGACGATCAGTGCGTAGTTCTCGCCATCTTCGATGTTGAATTGGAATACCAGATCCAGGCCTGCAGCGGCGCTGGCGTTGAACTTGGACTGCATGGTTTGGGCGATGTCAGCAACACTCATGGTCTTATCCTTTTTCGGTTTTTTCGCGCAGCCTAGCGGCCGCAGTGGGCTGGAGCTCATCGATAGGTGATGAGCTCCGGCGCCTTCAGCAGCTGTAAATGCACATGGCTGTTGAAGGAAGCCAGACTCACCTCGCTGCCACGGAATTTCAGCTGGCTGAGCGAGGTATTAACGATCTGCCAATTCAGTTCGAAGGCTTTTGCCGCCGGCACGCCGGTAATCAGGCGGAGCAGGGCGGTGATGGTGCCACCGGAAGTGAACACGGCAATGTTCTGTTTGCTGTTGGCCTGTTCGAGGATACGCCGCAGGCCGCCTTCGACTTGTTCGACATAAGCCTGCCAGCTCTGCAGGCCGGGCTTGTCATGCTCGCCGGAAATCCAGCGCTGGATCAATTTGGCGAACAGTCGTTGGAACTCGGCACGGTTCTGCGCACCGTTGCGCAGGATATGCAGGGCTTCGGGCTCTTCCGGCAGCAGATCCGGCAGCAGCGTACGAATCACTGCATCGGCGTCGAATTCGTTGAAGGCTTCGTCTATATCCAGTGTCGGCGCATAGCTCATGCGCTGCAGGGCGGCGTTGGCGGTGTGCTGCTGGCGACGCAGGCTGCCACTGACGCAACGATCGAGGGCGATACCGAGTTGTTCGAGGTGTTCGCCCAGCACTTCGGCCTGGCGTACGCCGACGGGAGACAGGACATCGTAGTCGTCTGCACCGAATGAGGCCTGGCCATGTCGAATCAGATAGATGCTGCCCACGTCCGTATTGGTCCCGGCACGTTGAATGTTTCGCGAGGGTATGAGGAAGCTCAGGGGCTGTCAACGAAAAAACATACGCTTGTTTGAATTGCTCGTATGGCTATTGCAGCAACGCTGCCGAGGTTGGCCGCTAGGCCGCTGCGCCGGTATGCTTGAGCCTTTGTGCGCTCAGGCGCCGCTGCATTGTCCGAGGGGGATCCGTGGAGTTTCTTAGCGAGTACGCCAGCTTTCTGGCGAAAACCCTGACCCTGGTGGTCGCCATCGTCGTGGTGCTGGTGGCTGTTGCTGCCACACGCGGCAAGGGGCGGCGCGCCGGGGGGCAGCTGCAGGTGCAGAAGCTCAATGATTTCTATAAGGATCTGCGTGAGCGCCTGGAGCACAGTGTGTTGTCCAGGGATCAGCTCAAGGCCACGCGCAAGGCGCAGGCCAAGGCGGCCAAGCAGGACAAGAAAGCGCCGTCCAGCAAACCGCGGGTGTTCGTGCTGGATTTCGACGGTGATATCAAGGCCTCAGCCACCGACAACCTGCGCCACGAGGTGACGGCGCTGCTGTCCATGGCCAAGGCCGAGGACGAAGTGGTGCTGCGTCTGGAAAGCGGTGGTGGCATGGTGCACAGCTACGGCCTGGCTTCGTCGCAGCTGGTGCGCATCCGCGACGCCGGTATCCCGCTGACCGTGTGCGTGGACAAGGTAGCAGCCAGTGGCGGCTACATGATGGCCTGCATCGGCCAGAAGATTCTCAGTGCGCCTTTTGCCATTCTCGGCTCCATTGGCGTGGTGGCGCAGTTGCCCAATGTGCATCGTCTGCTGAAGAAGCACGAGATCGACTTTGAAGTGCTGACAGCTGGTGAATACAAGCGCACCCTGACCGTGTTCGGCGAAAACACCGAAAAGGGCCGGGAGAAATTCCAGGAAGACCTGGAAACCACTCACGAGCTGTTCAAGGGCTTCGTCGCCCGGTACCGCCCGCAGCTGGATATCGACGCCATCGCTACTGGCGAGGTCTGGCTGGGCATGGCCGCGCAGGAGCGCCTACTGGTAGATGAACTGAAGACCAGCGACCAGTACCTGGCCGAACGCGCCGCTGAGGCTGAACTGTTCCATTTGCATTTCGCTCAGAAAAAGAGCCTGCAGGAGCGTGTCGGGCTTGCGGCCAGCATGGCGGCAGATCGCTTCGTCCTGACCTGGTTGAGCCGGCTCAATCAGCAACGCTTCTGGTAACGCTTCGTTCATGATGGGCTGCACGGCCGACTTGCGTCGCGCAGCCGCGAACCACGACAAGAGGAGAGGGTGATGACCGAGTTCAAGGCCTTGCTAGTCAGCGAAGGCGCCGATGGCGGTTTCCAGCGTGAAGTAGTCCAGCGCAACGTCGAACAGTTGCCGCAGGGCGAGTTGTTGATCCGCGTGCGCTATTCCTCGCTCAACTACAAGGACGCGCTGTCCGCCAGCGGCAATCGTGGTGTGACCAAGGCCTACCCGCACACGCCCGGTATCGACGCGGCAGGTGTGGTTGAGGCTTCCAGCGTTGCCGAATTCGCCGTGGGTGACGAGGTGATCGTCACCGGCTACGACCTGGGCATGAATACCGCCGGTGGTTTTGGCCAGTACATCCGCGTGCCGGCAGCCTGGGCGATCAAGCGCCCGCAGGGGCTGCCGCTGCGCGAGGCGATGGTGCTCGGCACTGCAGGCCTGACCGCCGCGCTGTGCGTGGACAAGCTGGAGCAGGCTGGCGTCACTCCTGAATCCGGTACGGTGCTGGTCACTGGTGCTACCGGCGGGGTTGGCAGTATCGCGGTCGTGTTGCTCAAGCAGCTTGGTTATCGCGTAGCCGCGGCTACCGGCAAGGTCGAGCAGGCGGATTTCCTGCGTGGTCTGGGCACCGACGAGATCGTCAGTCGCGAGGAGCTGCAGCAAGGCAGCGACCGACCGATGCTCAAGGAGCGCTGGGCGGGCGCGGTCGATACCGTGGGCGGCGATATTCTGTTCAATGTGGTCAAGTCGCTGCGCCACAGCGGCAGCGTGGCCTGCTGCGGGCTGACCGCTGGCGTCGGCTTCCAGGCCAGCGTCCTGCCGTTCATCCTGCGCGGGGTCAACCTGCTGGGGGTGGATTCGGTGGAGCTGCCACTTGTGGTCAAGGCATCGATGTGGGACAAGCTCTCGCTGCAGTGGAAGCTCGATCTCTCGCCGCTGTGCCAGGAAATTGGCCTGGCGGAGTTGCCGGCGGCTATCGAGCGGATATTGGCCGGTGGCATGGTCGGCCGCATCCTGGTGCGGTTGGACTGAATGAGCGAGGCCCGTCGATGACGGGCCTCGTTGTTTCTGGCGCGTGTCTGTCGTCTAGTCGAAGCGATAGATGTCCATACCCAGCGCGCCGTAGGTGAAGCCTGCGTGAATCACGGAAAAGGCTTCGCCTGCGCCGCGAGCGAAGAACAGCGGCAGCAGGTGTTCTTCGCTGGGATGGTTACGTACGGCGTTGGGTGCCTGCCGGCGGTAGTGGTGCAAGGCCTCTTCGTCGTTCGCTTCGAGCTTTTCCACCACCCAGTCGCGAAACTCCTTGGCCCAGGGCGTGATGACGTCGGGGCCGGCGCGCCAATCGAGCTCGCCGAGGTTGTGGGTGATGCTGCCGGAGCCGATAAGTAATATGCCTTGTTCACGCAGGCTGCTCAGTGCACGACCCACACGCGTCTGCTGCTCGGGCCCAAGGCGGCTGGGTAGCGAAAGCTGCACCACGGGGATATCGGCTTGCGGATACATCAGCGACAACGGAACCCAGGCGCCATGATCGAATGGGCGCCGGGCATCGAGCGCTGCCGGCAGGCCCGCGTGATTCAATTGCTCTGCGATCTCCTTGGCCAGTTCTGGTGCGCCGGGAGCAGGATACTGCACGGCGTACAAGGGCGCCGGAAAGCCGTCGAAATCGTGCCAGGTCTGCGGATGCTCGCCCGCCGTCAGCAGCAGTTGCTCGCTTTCCCAGTGCGCCGACACCACCACGATGGCCTTGGGCTTGGGCAGCTCGGCGGCCAGCCTGGCCAGTGCGGGGCCGCTGGCACCTGGGTCAAGGGCCAGCATGGGCGAACCGTGGGATATGAACAGTGAGGGCAGCATGATGATCAGCTCCTGAAGTAGGATGTCGCCATCTTCGTTGCTGGACCTATCGACTTCCAGCATAAATAGTTGAGCATTCCTATCGAATTTGTGGAGGTTTCACTCATGCACGAGGCGTTCTGGCAGGAGCGTTGGGCGCGCAGCCAAATCGGCTTTCATCAGGAGAAGGTCAACGGTTACCTGCGTCGACACTGGGCTCGGCTCGGGCTCGCCGAACAGGCGGCAGTGCTGGTGCCGCTGTGTGGCAAGAGCCTGGACCTGGCCTGGCTGGCGGAACAGGGCCACACCGTGATTGGTGTCGAACTGGCCGAGCGCGCCGTGGAGGATTTTTTCGCCGAACGTGATGTACAGCCACAGATCTCGCAGCAGGGAGCCTTCAAGATCTATCAGGCCGGCAAGCTACGTATTCTCTGCGGCGACTTTTTCGCCCTGAGCCACGCTGACGTTGCCGACTGCCAGGCATTCTATGACCGTGCCGCGCTGATCGCGTTGCCGCCAGAGATGCGTGAGCGCTACGCCGCTCACCTGCAGGCGATTCTGCCGTCAGCCTGTCAGGGTCTGCTGGTGACCCTGGTATACGACCAGCAACGCATGGATGGCCCACCGTTCTCGGTCGAGGACGCCGAGGTCGAGCAGTGCTTCACGCCAGGTTGGGTGCCGCATGAGGTGGAGCGCAAGGATGTGCTGAGTGGCAACCCGCGTTTTGTCGAGAATCAGCTCGAGGCGGTGGAGGAGGTGGTGTTTCACCTGGCGCGCCGGTAAAGCGGCGAGGCAATGACAAAGGCGACCCTGAGGTCGCCTTTTGTTTCGCGGTTTCGATCAGCCGCGGCGGCGCAGCGCCTCGATGCGATCTTCCAGCGGCGGGTGGCTCATCAGCAGACCGGCCAGGCCGTTCTTCAGGCCGCCGTTGATGCCGAAGGCAGTCAGGCTGTCGGGCATCTGCACCGGCACGCCCTGTTCGGCGCGCAGACGCTGCAGCGCCGCGATCATGGCGCCGGTACCGGCCAGGCGGGCACCGGCTTCGTCAGCCTTGTACTCACGTTTGCGCGAGAACCACATGACGATGATGCTGGCCAGGATACCCAGCACCAGCTCGGCGAAGATGGTCGCGACGAAGTAGCCGATACCGTGGCCGTCTTCATTCTTCAGGATCGCCTTGTCGACGAAGTTACCGAAGATGCGTGCGAAGAACATCACGAAGGTGTTCACCACGCCCTGGATCAGTGCCAGGGTGACCATGTCACCGTTGGCCACGTGGCCGATCTCGTGGGCCAGCACCGCGCGCACTTCATCAGGCGAGAAGCGCTCGAGCAGACCCTGGCTGACGGCGACCAGCGCGTCGTTCTTGTTCCAGCCGGTGGCGAAGGCGTTGGACTCGTAGGCCGGGAAGATACCGACTTCCGGCATCTTGATGCCGGCTTCACGGGACAGCTCCTCGACGGTCTGCAGCAGCCACTGTTCGTGACGGGTGCGCGGCTGGGTGATGATCTGCGTGCCGGTGCTCATCTTCGCCATCCACTTGGACAGGAACAGCGAGACCAGCGAGCCGGCGAAACCGAACACGGCGCAGAAAATCAGCAGGCTGCCATGGTTCTGGCCGGTGAACCGATCGACCCCCAGCAGTTTGAGGGTGATGCTGGCGATAACCAGAACCGCCAGGTTGGTGGCCAAGAACAACATAATGCGCATCATGGTGTGAACGGACTCCTCACGGGGAAAGACGTACGAGTAATGCCGGCTATATAAGGGCGCCCACATGGGGCTTTCAACCAGCGACTATTTCAAACTATGTCTCTTGGCCGTGTAACGTGCTCTCGAACAGCAGGCGAGTGAGGCGGGCAGTGCGCTCACCGTGCTGCTGGGCCAGGGCCTCGCGCAGCTGAAAGGCCAGTGTGGCATGGACGCGGCGCACGCTCGGCGGCAACACTTCACCTTCGCGCAGGGCATGGGGAATCGCGCGCGACAGGCGCAGAAAACCCTTCTCGGTCAACACGGCCTGATCCAGTGCGTCATAGGCGATGGTCGACTCGAAACGCAGATAGCCTTCTTCGGCCAGCCACAGCAGCGCACCCAGGCAGGCCTGGTGACGCTTGCTCGGCAGGCCGAACTCATCCGGCTCCTCGCGCCCGATCAGGTCTTCCACGTACAGCGCCATCTTGCGCGGGAAGGCCTGGTAGAGCATGAGCAGGCCGCTGGCGGCGTCCTTGTAGAAGTCGTCGATCTGCAGGTCCATGTCGGCTTACTGGCTGTATCCCTTGAGGAAGTTGCCGATGCGGCCGATGGCCTGCTCCAGGTCATCGACGCGGGGCAGGGTGACCACGCGGAAGTGATCCGGCCACGGCCAGTTGAAAGCGGTGCCCTGGACGATCAGCAGCTTCTCGGAAAGCAGCAGGTCGAGGACGAACTTCTCGTCATTGTGGATCGGGCAGACCTTCGGGTCGATCTTCGGGAAGGCGTACAGCGCGCCCATTGGTTTGACGCAGCTGACCCCTGGAATATCGTTGAGCAGTTCCCAGGCCCGATTACGCTGTTCCAGCAAGCGGCCGTTGGGCAGTACCAGGTCGTTGATGCTCTGGTAGCCACCGAGCGCGGTCTGGATCGCATGCTGGCTTGGCACGTTGGCGCACAGGCGCATGTTGGCCAGGATATCCAGGCCTTCGATGTAGCTCTGCGCCCTGTGTTTGGGCCCGGATATGGCCACCCAGCCAGAGCGGAAACCGGCCACGCGGTAGCTCTTGGACAGGCCGTTGAAGGTCAGGCAGAGCACGTCCGGGGCCAGCGAAGCGGTGCTGATGTGCACGGCGTCGTCGTAGAGGATCTTGTCGTAGATCTCGTCGGAGAAGATCACCAGGTTGTGCTGGCGCGCCAGTTCGACGATATCCAGCAGCACTTCCTTCGAGTACACCGCGCCGGTGGGGTTGTTCGGGTTGATCAGCACCAGGGCCTTGGTGTTCGGTGTGATCTTGGCGCGCATGTCGGCGATGTCGGGGAACCAGCCGGCCTGTTCGTCGCACAGGTAGTGCACCGGCTTGCCGCCGGACAGCGCCACGGCAGCGGTCCACAGCGGATAGTCGGGTGCCGGGATGAGCACTTCGTCACCGTTGTTGAGCAGCGCCTGCATGGCCATCACGATCAGCTCGGAGACGCCATTGCCGAGGTAGATGTCCTCGATGGTGACGCCTTCGACCTGCTTCTGCTGGTAGTACTGCATCACCGCCTTGCGTGCGCTGAACAGACCCTTGGAGTCGCTGTAGCCCTGCGCGGTGGGCAGGTTGCGGATGACGTCCTGGAGGATCTCTTCAGGGGCCTCGAAACCGAACGGCGCCGGATTGCCGATGTTCAACTTGAGGATGCGGTGGCCTTCCTCTTCCAGACGCTTGGCGTGCTTGAGCACCGGCCCGCGAATGTCATAGCAGACGTTGGCGAGCTTGTTCGATTTGCTGACCTGCATGTAAGGAATCCCGAGCTAAGGAGAGCCCACGCAAATACGCTGCAAAATTCTCTCGACGGGGAATCTTGGCAGCCTGTAACGCGGGTGACAGACTGGGGTCGAATCATACGTGGCGCCCTGAGCGCGGCAAAGGTATCCGCCCGGCTTTTTTCTGGCCTGCCACAGGATGCACAGTGACCGAGCAGTCGCACACCGCTCGCTTTGGCAGCGGTTGCCACCAGGCGCTGGTGCAGCCTGCAACGCCGCGTATCGCCCATTACCGAGGAGGAACTCCGTTCGTGGATAAAGTCGACAAACCCCTGGATAGCTGGCGCGAAGAGCTGACCGACGAGCAGTTTCATGTCTGCCGACTGGGTGGCACTGAGCGGCCGTTCACCGGCGCTTATCACGACAGCAAAACCCCTGGCATCTACCACTGCGCCTGCTGTGGCGAGGCGTTGTTCGACTCGGACGCGAAATACGACTCGGGCAGCGGTTGGCCGAGCTATTTTCAGCCGATCAATGACGAGGTGATTGCCAGCCTCGACGATTACAGCCATGGCATGCATCGCATCGAAGTCAAATGCGCCAAATGCGACGCGCACCTGGGGCACGTGTTCCCCGATGGCCCACGCCCGACCGGGTTGCGCTACTGCATCAACTCGCTGTCGCTGAAGCTGGTGCCACGCGATTGAAACGGGCGCCAGGCGCATTGCGCGCCTGGCGTAGTAAGCTTCATGCCTGCTGGCTGACGCGCTGGCGACTTTCTTCCAGGGCGTCACACGCCTCTTGGATCATGTCTTCGGTAATGGGCACTTCGCGGCCTTGGCCGTCGATGATAAAACCGCCCACCGGTTCCTGCTGTTGCGCGGTGGCGGGGCATTGGGCGGCGTTGTCTTGCAAGCTCATGGCCTGTCTCCTCATCAATGGTGTGCGCCAGTCTGGGACATCCAGATGAAGGCGCGGTGACAATCAGGAACCTGCTCAAAGTCTGCTGCGCGTCGGCCATGCTGCGTTGAAATCGGGCTCAGAAAGCTCATTTACTACTCGTAAACTCCGCTTCTTCGCCCGATTTCGCCTTGCCTGGCTCTAGCTCGCGATACTTTAAGCAGATTCCAAGACGGCGGAACTCCGTCACAAAGCACATTGCGAAAGTCGTATTGCAGGCTGCGTGCCAGCCTGTGTGGAGCGAGGAATTCATGTCGCGTTTTCATATTGGTCTGATCATCAATCCGCTGGCCGGCCTGGGTGGCCCGGCAGCGTTCAAGGGCAGCGACGGCATGGCCGAGCAGGCGCTGGCTCTGGGTGTCGAGCCAAAAGCTGCGCAACGTACGCGCATCGCGCTTGAGCAGTTGTTGAGCCTGCACGAACGCATCGAGTTCGTCAGTTATCCGGGCGTCATGGGTGGCGATCTTTTGGCGCAGATGGGCTTCGAGCATCGCCTGCTGGGGCAGGTCGCCCCACCGCCGACCACTGCAGAAGACACCCGCCGGGCCGTGCAGCAACTGCAGGAGGCTGGCGTGGCGTTGATTCTGTTTGCTGGCGGCGATGGTACTGCGCGCGATGTCTGCGCGGCTGTCAGGGAAGGGCAGCCGGTACTGGGCATTCCGGCCGGGGTGAAGATTCAGTCTGGCGTCTACGCCATCAGCCCGCGCGCAGCAGGCGAGTTGACTGCACGACTGGTGGAAGGTGGCCTGGTTCGTTTGGCCAGCGGCGAAGTACGCGACATCGACGAGAACGCCTTACGTGAGGGGCGCGTGACCGCGCGCTGGTATGGCGAGCTGTGCGTGCCGCAGGAAGGTGGTTACGTACAGTCGGTCAAGCAGGGCGGTATGGAGTCCGAAGAACTGGTGCTCGCGGATCTTGCCGCCTGGCTGGAGGCGGAGTGGGAACCTGGCGCCCGTTACGTGTTTGGCCCTGGTTCGACCTTGCACGGCCTGGCACAGAACCTGGGGCTGGAAACCACGTTGCTGGGCGTCGATGTGATCGAAGACGGTCAGGTCATTGCTGGTGATGTCAACGAAGCCGAGCTGTTCGACCTAGTCGCTGGGCATCCGACTTACCTGCTGGTGACCGCCATCGGTGGCCAGGGCCATATCATCGGCCGCGGCAATCAGCAGATCAGCCCGCGCGTGTTGCGTGCCATTGGCCTGGAGCGCCTGCGCGTGGTGGCGACCAAGCGCAAGCTGGCGACCCTGGAAGGAAGGCCGCTGCTGGCCGATAGTGGCGACGTGACGCTGGACGATGCCTTTCCAGACGCAGTGCGGGTCTGGGCTGGCTATAAGGAAGAACTGCTGTATCCCCTGAGTCGATAGGAGATCGATATGCGAATGGTGATCGCGCTGCTGGTCTGGTCGCTGGCTTTTGCTGCGCAGGAGATCGAGGCGGACAAGCTGGTACTGGATGCACGCAAGCAGGTTGGCGTTACGCTGAGCTATGACCCGGCCTACCGAAAGCTGAGCTATCCCGGCGGCGACGTGCCCATGGCCACCGGGGTCTGCACCGATGTGGTGATCCGGGCGCTGCGCCAGCAGGGGCTGGATCTGCAGGAGTCGGTACATCGCGATATGCGTGGCAACTTCGCGGTCTATCCGAAGCACTGGGGGGTGAGCCGCCCGGACAGCAATATCGACCACCGCCGCGTGCCCAACCTGATGACCTGGTTCAAGCGCCAGGGCTGGTCGCTGCCGGTCAAACAGGATGCCTCGGCCTACCGGGCCGGCGACATCGTCACCTGGGATCTGGGCCGCGGCCTCACCCACATCGGCATCGTCAGCGACCGTCAGGCTGCAACCGGCACACCGTTGGTGCTGCACAACATTGGCCGGGGTACGCAGGAGGAGGACATTCTGTTCGCCTACCGCATTACTGGCCATTACCGGCCGCTGGCGCAGCAGGCGAGGGCTGGCCAATGACGCAGCAGCAGTCGTTGCCGCCGAATCTTGCTGCAGGCGAGCGTGTCGTCCTGTTCGATGGCGTCTGCAAGCTCTGCAACGGCTGGGCGAGATTCCTCATTCGCCATGACCGGCAGCGACAGTTTCGCCTGGCTTCGGTGCAGTCGGCACAGGGCCAGGCATTGCTGGCCTGGTACGGCCTGCCGACCGACCGCTTCGACACCATGGCGCTGATCGACGAGGCCGGCTTGCATGTACGTTCCTCGGCGTTGCTGCACATCCTCGCCCGCTTGCCCCAGCCCTGGCGTAGCCTCAGTTGGCTGCGTCTGATTCCGCGCCCGCTGCGCGATTGGAGCTACGACCGCATTGCGCTGAATCGCTACCGTCTGTTCGGCCGGCATGAGGTCTGCCTGCTGCCCAGCGCCGACCATGCCGAGCGTTTCCTGCATGACTGAGCGGCGCCTGGCGCAGGTCGCCTGGCTCGCTCGGCTGGCCTTGGCGTTGGTTTTCATCTGGCATGGGCTGGCACCGAAGATTCTCTGGCTCAGTCCTGATGAGGTGGCGATGATCGGGGCCCATCACTTGCCAGACCATCCGTTGTTCGCGCCACAAGTGATCGCGATCATTGCGGTGTGGCCGAGATTCTCCTGGGTATCCTGCTGCTCACGGTGCGTCGCCATCGTTGGCCCTTGTTGGTCGCGGGCGCGGTATTGCTGATGCTGCTGCTTGATGTTGCGCTATTGAGCCCCCATCTGCTGATTCAGGCGTTCAATCCGCTTTCGACCAATCTGGCTGCGCTGGCCTTGTGTGCAGTGGCCTGGCTGGCTGAAGCGCCCTCGGCTGCTGACCCCTGAGACCTGTCATGACCTCGATGCTTTCTTCTCGCCAGCGTGGCGCCATGCGTCTGGCCTGGCGCTTTATCGCGCCTTATCGCGGCCGAGTGGTGGGCGCGCTGCTGGCGCTGATGTTCACGGCCGCGATCACCCTGTCAATGGGCCAGGGCATCAAGCTGCTGGTGGACCAGGGCCTGGCCACGCAATCTCCGGCAGCGCTTCGGCACTCCCTGCTGCTGTTTTTCGTGCTGGTACTGGCGTTGGCCTTCGGTACCTACACGCGTTTCTATCTGGTGTCGTGGATCGGCGAGCGGGTGGTCGCGGACATCCGCCGGCGGGTGTTCGATCACCTGATCGAGTTGCATCCAGGCTTCTACGAGAGCAATCGCAGCTCGGAGATCCAGTCGCGGCTGACCGCCGATACCACGCTACTGCAATCGGTGATTGGCTCGTCGCTGTCGATGGCGCTGCGCAACCTGATCATGCTGATCGGCGGCAGCGTGCTGCTGGTGGTGACCAATCCCAAACTCAGCGGCATCGTCCTGCTGGCCCTGCCGCTGGTGGTGGCGCCGATCCTGCTGTTCGGCCGTCGTGTGCGCGCGCTGTCGCGGCAGAGCCAGGACCGCGTGGCGGATGTCGGCAGCTACGTCGGCGAGACGCTGGGGCAGATCAAGACGGTGCAGGCCTACAACCATCAGAACGAGGACAAGCGACGCTTCGGTGAGTCGGCCGAGGCCGCTTTCGATGTGGCGCGCAAGCGTATCGCCCAACGTTCGTGGCTGATCACCGTGGTCATCGTGCTGGTACTCGGTGCGGTGGGGGTGATGCTCTGGGTCGGCGGCATGGATGTGATCGCCGGGCGTATCTCTGGCGGTGAGCTGGCAGCCTTCGTGTTCTACAGCCTGATCGTCGGCTCGTCGTTCGGCACCTTGAGCGAGGTGATCGGTGAGTTGCAGCGTGCGGCTGGCGCCGCCGAGCGTATCGGCGAGCTATTGCGCGCCAGTAACGCCATCGTGGCGCCAGAGCAGCCGCAGCATCTGCCGCAGCCGGTGCAGGGACGTATCGAGTTGCAGGGCGTGCGTTTCGCTTATCCTTCGCGCGCGGACAGCTATGCCGTCGATGGCATCGATTTGCAGGTGGCGTCAGGTGAAACCCTGGCGCTGGTGGGGCCGTCCGGTGCTGGCAAGTCGACGCTATTCGACCTGCTGCTGCGTTTCTTCGACCCGCAGGGCGGGCGCATCCTCATCGACGGTGTGCCGATCGATCAGCTCGAGCCGCGCGAGCTGCGCGCCTGTTTCGCTCTGGTGTCACAGAATCCCGCGCTGTTCTTCGGCTCGGTCGAAGAAAACATTCGCTACGGCCGCCTGGATGCCAGTCAGGCCGAAGTGGAGGCGGCCGCGCGAGCGGCACACGCCCATGAGTTCATCCAGCGTTTGCCGCAGGGCTACCAGACCCATCTCGGTGAGGCCGGGCTTGGGCTTTCCGGCGGCCAGCGTCAACGTCTGGCCATTGCTCGTGCCTTGCTGGCCGATGCGCCGATCCTGCTGCTCGACGAGGCCACCAGTGCGCTGGATGCCGAGAGTGAACACCTGATCCAGCAGGCGCTGCCATCGCTGATGGCCGGGCGTACCACGCTGGTGATCGCTCACCGTCTGGCCACGGTGAAGCAAGCGGATCGCATCGCAGTGATCGAACAGGGCCGTTTGGCTGCCATCGGCAGCCATGCCGAGTTGATCGAAAGCAGCCCGCTCTATGCGCGGCTGGCCGAGTTGCAGTTCGGTACTTAACTTTTTGGCTTGATAGTGGCGGCCGCCCCGGCCGAGGCGACGATGATCGCGCCGACGGCCAGCCACTGGCCCCAGAGCAGTTTCTCTCCGAGAAAGGCCAGGCCGCACATTGCCGCGACTGCCGGCTCCAGGCTCATCAGTACGCTGAAGGTGCGCGCTGGCAGGCGCGTAAGGGCGACCATCTCCAGGCTGTAGGGCAGGGCCGAGGACAGCACCGCGACACCCAGGGCGATGGGCAGCAGGTCGAGGCTCAGCAGGTCACTGCCGGCATGCCAGGCTCCGATGGGCAGTACCAGGAGAGCGGCGACCCAGGTGCCCAGGGCAACGGTGCGGCGGCCATGCTGGGGGCCGGCTTTCTGTCCGAAGATGATGTACAGCGACCAGCAAACACCCGCGCCGAGTGCCAGGGCTGCGCCGAGCGGATCGATGGCGTGTTGCGTGGCGCCGGTAGGCAGCAGCATCCACAGCCCGGCGACGGCCAGGATCACCCAGACGAAATCCAGCAGGCGGCGCGAGGAAAACAACGCCAGGGCCAGCGGCCCGGTGAACTCCAGGGCCACGGCGATGCCCAGTGGAATGCTTTGCAGCGACATGTAGAACATCAGGTTCATGCCGCCCAGCGCCAGGCCGTAAGCCAGCAGGGCGTGGCACTTGCGCAGGTCCAGACGTGCACGCCACGGTTGCATCACCAGCGACAGGATGATCGCGCCGAGCACCAGGCGCAGCGCCGTGGTGCCTTCGGCGCCGACCAGCGGGAACAGGTTCTTGGCCAGCGAGGCGCCGCTCTGGATCGAGACCATGGCCACCACGAGCAAGGCAATGGGGACGATAAGTGCGCTGCGTGGCATGGGTATGTCCTGCTGGTGAGCATGAAAGAAAAAACCGGCCGCGAGGGCCGGTTTTTCATGAGGCCTGTGGCTTAGTGGTATTCGCAGAGGTAGGCGGTGTCTACGGCTACCTTCAGCTGGAACTTGCTGTTGGCCTCGACGGTGAATTTGCTGCCGGCTTCGAAGGTGTTCCAGCTGTCGCTGCCTGGCAGCTTGACGGTCAGAGCGCCGGCAACCACGTGCATGACTTCCAGCTGGCTGGTGCCGAATTCGTATTCGCCCGGGGCCATTACGCCGATGGTGGCAGGGCCTTCAGCCATGGTGAAACCGATGGATTTGACGGTGCCGTCGAAGTATTCGTTGACCTTGAACATCTGCGATTCCTCGGAAGGGTTTGAAAAAGTTGCTGGAAGCCATGTTTAACGTCGTGTGACGACGGCCCGAAGGGTAGCCGCCATGCATGGCAGGCCATAAAAGGGTCGCCAGTATGCCCAAGCGCCTTTTCTTCGTCATCAGTCTTTGAGGGGCAATACCAGTGGCAGCAGGCGGGCGGTGTTACGCGCATCTTCGAGGGCGCGGTGCTGTTGCCCTTGAAACTGCATGCCAGCCAGTTGCAGTGCACTGTGCAGGCCAACCGGGCGCTGCAATTGGCGCGCCTTGGCGAAAGCCTGTTTGAGGTTGAGGTGCGGCACCTGGGTCAGCAGGCTGTGCAACTGATGTTGACGCCATTCCTGCTCCAGCTGGCGGCGGTCGTAATCACCCCAGCTACTCCAGCCGACCAGGCGTGGTGCATGCTGGGTCAGCCAGCGCTCGAACTGGGCCCAGACTTGTGGCATTGGCGCAGCGCTATCGACATCGCTCTGGGTGATGTGGGTGAGCTCACGGCAGAAGTCTGTCAGACGCGGGCGCCGCTGTGGTCTGACGATGCGCTGAAAGTGATCGCGCTCATGGCCGTCCACGCCAACCAGACTGGCACCGATCTCGATGATTTCCATTTCTTCCATCGCCCAGCCGCCTTCGTCGGTGGTGGCCTCCAGGTCGATGACTAGCCAATGCCCCATGGGCGCTCCTTAGAACCTGTCTGCGATTTGTTGCGCTTCGGCCTCACTGCATGGAAAAGGTTCCTGGTATCAGGACCAAGTTCAAGCCCCTGTGCTGAGCGGTACCGCAGGCAGTATGGAAGGCCTTTTCGGCCAGGGCAAACGTCGTGTTAGGCTCTGGCGCCTATATCTACAGGAGGTCGCTATGGCAAAGGTCGCGTTTCTCGGTTTGGGCGTCATGGGCTATCCGATGGCCGGGCATCTGGCCCGCAACGGTCATCAGGTGACTGTCTACAACCGCTCGCAGGGCAAGGCCGAGCAGTGGATGGGCGAGTATGCCGGCAGCAGTGCGCCGACCCCGCGTGAGGCGGTTGCAGGTGCCGAACTGGTGATGTGTTGTGTCGGCAACGATGACGACCTGCGCAGTGTGGTGCTGGGCGAGCAGGGCGCATTCGTTGGCATGGCGTCGGGCGCCATTCTGGTCGACCACACCACGGCTTCTGCTGATGTCGCGCGTGAGTTGGCAGCCATCGCGGTCGAGCGTGGCCTCGGTTTTCTCGATGCGCCGGTGTCCGGCGGTCAGGCGGGAGCGGTCAATGGCGTGCTGACCGTGATGGTCGGTGGTGAGGCCGAAACCTATGCCGTGGCCGAACCGGTCATCCAGAGCTACGCGCGAATGATGCGCCTGATGGGGCCGGCCGGTAGCGGCCAGTTGAGCAAGATGGTCAATCAGATCTGCATCGCTGGTCTGGTTCAGGGGCTGGCAGAAGCGCTGAACTTCGCTCAGCGCGCAGGGCTGGATGGTCATGCGGTGGTCGATGTGATCAGCAAGGGCGCGGCGCAGTCCTGGCAGATGGAAAACCGCTACAAGACCATGCTGGCGGGCGAGTTCGACTTCGGCTTCGCGGTCGACTGGATGCGCAAGGACCTGTCGATTGTGCTCGAAGAGTCGCGTCGCAACGGCGCACAGCTGCCGGTGACGGCGCTGGTCGATCAGTTCTATGCCGATGTTCAATCCATGGGTGGTGGGCGCTGGGATACCTCCAGCCTGCTGGCCCGCCTGCAGCGTAACCGCTGATCGTGAAAGGCCTCGACGGCAAGTGTGGAGGTCATTAGGATCGCCGCCGTTCGTTTGTAGTCGAGGTCGTTTCATGGAGTGTCGTGCTGGTTGCGGTGCCTGCTGCATCGCGCCTTCCATCAGTTCTCCGATTCCGGGCATGCCCGATGGCAAGCCGGCCGGCGTGCGCTGCATCCATCTTGATGCCGAGTTTCTCTGCGCCATCTTCGGTCGCCCGGAGAGACCTGCTGTGTGCGGAGGTTTCAAGGCAGAAGAACAGTTGTGTGCGGATGACCGCGAGAGTGCCATTCGGATGCTGGGCTGGCTGGAGCAGGCGACGGCCTGACGATTTGAACCGCTTGCGGCCCGGGCGGGTCGAAACGCAAACAGTCCTCCCGGGAGTTGCTCGAAATGATGCGTTTTTCCATTCTGGCCATGCTGTTGTGCGCGACCGCTGCCCAAGCTGCCGAAAGGCAGTGGCAGTTGGAACGCGAGGAAGACGGTGTCAGCGTTTATCTGGCCGATGTGCCTGGGTCGAAGTACAAGGCCTATCGTGGCGTGGTGACGATCAAGGGCGACCTGGCTGCCGTACAAGCGGCGCAGGAGGATGTCGCCGGCTCCTGCTCCTGGATCTTCAGTTGCCAGCAGCAGCGACTGCTCGAGAGCAAGGGTGACGTGAGCGAGCTGTACACCCGTTTCGAAATGCCCTGGCCGGTGAAGGCGCGTGATTCGGTGATCCAAGTGACCACTCGCACCGATGCAGATGGCGGCGTCACGCGTCTGCTCAAGGCGGTGCCGGAGCGCTTGCCGGAGGAAAAGGACTTCGTGCGGGTGCAGCGTGTCGATGGCGAGTGGCATCTCAAACCGCTGGGTCAGGGCGAGGTGGAAGTGACCTATGAGGTGCACACTGAACCGGGCGGTAGCGTGCCCTCCTGGCTGGCCAACAGTTTCGTCGTCGATGCGCCGCTGCAAACGCTGCAGGGCTTGCGGGCGAAGGTGGAAGGACGCTGAGCCAGGCCCGCTCCGGTGGTAAGAAAGGAGGCCCGCTTTTATGCGGGCCTCTTCTTTTGTGTCTGCAGGGTCAGGGCAAGCTGTCGTCAGAACGCTGCTCCTGGCCCAGCCAGCCCATGCGCATATGCACTTGGGCGGCGAAGGCGCGTGCAGCGGCCTCGTCCTGAAAGGTCAATGCGCGTCGTCCGAGTTTCACCTGCCAGAACCGTTGACCCTGGCGCTCGATGAGTTCTATGCAGACTTCGCGCATCGCTTCTCCTCAGGTAGCGCTGGCCTTGTCTCGCGTCTTCAGCAGTGACAGCAGCACGCCACCAGCCAGCAGACCCAAGGTTACGCCAAGTGAGAGCAGGGCGGGAACCTTGATCAGATCGTGCAGGAAGATCTTGCCGCCGATGTACATCAGCACCAGCGCCAGGGCGTACTTCAGGTAGATGAAGCGGTGCATCAGTGCAGCCAGGGCGAAGTACAGCGCGCGCAGGCCGAGAATGGCGAAGATGTTCGAGGTGTAGACGATGAACGGGTCCTGCGAGATGGCCAGTACCGCCGGCACGCTGTCCACCGCAAACACCAGGTCGGCCAGTTCGATCAGCACCAGCGCCAGCAGCAGCGGGGTGGCATAGAGCAGCGGCTTGCCACTGACCTGATCCTTCAGGCGCACCAGGAACTTACCTTCGTGCAGCTCATCGGTGACGCGAATGTGCTTGCGCACGAAGCGGATCACCGGATTCTGCGCCAGGTCCGGGTGCGACTCTTCGTCACCGCCGCTGCGCAGCATCTTGATGCCGCTGAACAGCAGGAAGGCGCCGAAGAGGTAGAGAATCCAGTCGAACTGCTGCACCAGGGCCGTGCCCAGACCGATCATGATCGCGCGCAGCACGATCACCCCGAGAATGCCCCAGAACAGTACGCGGTGCTGGTACTTACGCGGGATGTTGAAGTAGCCGAGGATCATCGCCATGACGAAGACGTTGTCCATCGACAGCGATTGCTCCACCAGGAAACCGGTGTAGTACTCCATCGCCTTGGTGCCGCCGAGCTGCCACCAGATCCAGCCGCCGAAGGCGACCCCAACACCGAAGTAGCCGGAATACAGCAGCAGGCTCTCACGCATCTCGATTTCATGCTGCTCGCGATGCAGCACGCCGAGGTCGAGTACCAGCAGGGTGATGATCAGTACCAGGAACGCCAGCCAGAACCAGCCGGGGGTACCGAAGATGGGGGATGTGAAAAAGGCAAGTAGAGCGTCCATGAGCCCTCCCTTATGTCTGCCTGAGTTGAAAGAAATCCACTCAGTGACTCCGACATCACGGTGAGAACACTCACCGCCAGAGGGGCCCGGCGTCACGCGGTGCAAAGGCTAACGCCGAGTCGAGAAGCTGCCAAGCCCCCTGCGGAGGAATATTTTCCGGCGTCAGTACACCCAGATCTCGACGCGGCGATTGCGGATGCGGCCGTTGTCCTGATCGTTGGCCGCCACCGGCAGTTCGCTGCCCATGCCGGTGATTTCGCGAAACAGTACGCCCTGTCTGGCCAGTTCGCGGCGCACCGCCATGGCTCGCAGTTTCGACAGCAGTTCGGCGCGTTCAGGGTCGCTCTTCGGATCGCCGAAACCGACCAGCGCCACCTTGTTCTGCAGCTTGTCGTGCTGCTTGAGGTAGTCCAGTACCCGCTGCAAATCGCGGTGCGCCTTGTTATCCAGCGTTGCGCTGCCTTCCTGGAAGCGGAAGTTCACCGACAGGCGCTGCGCCTGCTTTGCCAGTTGCTGGTACTCCGCTGGCATCTGCGCATCCGCGGCGACCTTGACCGCCTGGACGGTCTGGGCGATGAAACCGCTGTTGTCGACGATGGCCTGGCCGCGTGGGCTATGGGCGAAGTCGATCAGCGCGCGTGCCCATGGGTTGGTCAGTTGCGGGTCGTTGTAGAGAAACAGACGACGCGCCAGGGGGTAGTCCTCGGTGGCGATCAGTGTGGTGCTCGGCGGCATGGGGTGAGAGTCGCCAGCTGCGACGGCGACAGCCTTGGTCTGACGAATGTAGGGCAGGCCGATGAAGCCGATGCCGTTGGGATCGCTGCTCACCAAATCCGAGAGCTGGGTGCTGGACTCGAAACGTTGGGCATCGGCCGCCAGCGTGCGTCCGCCTGGAGACAGCACCAGTTCCTTGAAAGTGTCGTAGGTGCCGGAATTGTCATCGCGCGCATAAGCGCGAACCTTGCCGGGCTTGCCACCTAGCGCCGCCCAGTCGTCTATCTCGCCGGAGAACAATTGCGCGATCTGTTCGACGCTGAGGGCGGAAACCGGGTTTGACGGGTGGACGATGATCGCCAGACCGTCGATGGCGATGACCTGTTCGCTCTGCGGGCTATGCATGTCGCCCAGTGTCGTCAGGCTAGCGGCCTCGCCATCCTTGATCGGTCGTGACGAGGCGGCCAGATCGGCGCTGCCATCCTTGAGCGAAGTGAAACCGGTACCCGAACCATGGGCCGCCACCTCGACGATGACCAAACGACCATCGGCCCGGCGCGCCAGCACGCGTTGCTCGTTCTCGCGGGCGCCGTTCTCGCTACGAATGTCATGCAGGCCTTGAGCTTCGAACAAGCCTTTGACCAGCTCTGGGCCGAGCTTGGCGCCAATGGTGTTGGAACCCTGGATGCGCAGCACCGGCTGGCTACCCTCGGAGGTGGGTAGGGCGGCAAAAACGGACAGGGGCAGGGCGTAGCAGATGAAACCGATCAGCAGCAGAGACAGGGTGCGACCCCAGAGATCGCAGTCAATGGCAGGCAGGGCGCGCGGCATGCGGCAGGCACCTTCTAGTGGGTGAGAGAAAGTGCCGCGCAGATTAAGTCAGTCAGATTGCAGTCATGTGACGGGGCGCGTCATCTCACGCGCCCCCAGTTTCAGTTCAGTTCCAGCCAGATCGGCGCATGGTCCGATGGCTTGTCCATTCCACGCAGGTCGTAATCGATGCCGGCATCCTTGAAGCGCGCCTGCAGCGGCTGGCTGGCGAGGATCACGTCGATGCGCAGGCCGCGCTTGGGCTCGTCTTCGAAGCCGCGACTGCGGTAGTCGAACCAGCTGAAACGGTCATTCACCTCGGGGTTGAGGTGGCGGAAGCTGTCCACCAGTCCCCAGTTCTTCAGGGTCGCCAGCCACTCGCGCTCTTCCGGCAGAAAGCTGCATTTGCCGGTTTTCAGCCAGCGCAGACGATTGGGCTCGCCGATACCGATGTCGCAATCTTCCGGGCTGATGTTGATGTCGCCCATGACCACCAGCGCCTGCTGCGGCTCGAAACGCTCCACCAACAGTTGCTGCAGGTCGGCGTAGAAGCGTTGCTTGGCCGGAAACTTCACTGGGTGATCGCGGCTTTCGCCTTGCGGAAAGTAGCCGTTCATCACGGTGATGGGGTTGCCGTGAGCATCGGCGAAGGTGCCATAGATGAAGCGACGCTGGGAATCCTCGTTGTCGCAGGGGAAGCCCTTGTGCAGGCTCAGCGGCGCCTGGCGCGAGAGCAGGGCGACGCCGTAATGGCCTTTCTGGCCGTGGTAATGCACGTGGTAGCCGAGCTGGCGAATCTCCGCTTCGGGGAACTGCTCATCGGCCACCTTGGTTTCCTGCAGTCCAATCACGTCCGGCTGGTGTTTTTCGATTAGAGCTTGCAGTTGATGAGGGCGCGCACGCAGGCCGTTGATATTGAAGGAGACGATTTTCATGGGCAGCGGGTCCTGGGCAAAAGGCGATGCTAGCCGATCCTCGGCGCTCGCGGCCAGCGCTTGGCGGGTGTCATGCGCTGGTGCTAAGTTGGCTGTGACGCGCTGAACCACAACTTATAAAAACAGAGGTCCGCCATGCCCCATAACGCCCTAGCAGAAGTGCGCATGCTCGACGGTGGTTACGCCCGCGAGGTGCGTTCGCTGCTCTACCATGCCTATCGTCACGAGCCGACCTTCGCTTACCTGTTCGAAGCCGAATGCCCGGGTTTCGATCAGCGCGTGCGCGCGACTATTCGCGAGTTGGTGCAGCAGCACTTCGCCGAAGACCTGCCGGCCATCGGCCTGCTGATCGATGATCGGCTGATCGGCGCAGCGCTGATCGCACCGCCACAGCGTCGCCTGGATATCACCGAAAGTTGGGGTTGGCGTCTGCGCATGCTGCTGAGCACCGGCTTTGGCTGCACCAAGCGCTACCTCGAATACCACGATGCGGTGCTCGCCAGCCTGCCTCCCGGTCCTTATCACGTGCTTCCGCTCCTGGGCATTCACCCGGAGTTCCAGGGCCAGCATCGCGGTGAACAACTGCTCGAGGCGCTGCACGACTGGTGCGCGAAGGACAGCGGCTCGCAAGGGGTGGTGCTGGACACCGGCAATGCGCGCTATCTGGAGTTCTATCGGCGCCAGGGTTACGAAGAAATTGGTGAGCTGGCCATTGGCCCTGTGGTCGAGCACGTATTCTTCCATCCCAATCCTCAGCCAGTGGTCAAAGCAAGCGCCTGAACCCCGGCTGTCTGGCAGAAACTCAACGGCTCTGGCGCGGGCTGTAGTCCGTGGTAGCATCCTTCGCCATGAGTGTATATGGACATATTCAGCGCAGCCTGGCGCTGCTGCTGATCAGTACGGGTGCCTTCGCAGCGAGCGAACTCGACGTACGAATCACCCCGAGCAATTCGGCTCTCAAGGCCAATATCGAAGGTTATGTCGGCAGCCTGGATGGGCGCGACGCGCAGTCGTTGCGGCGCTTGCGTCGTATCGCCGAGAGCGAGGCCGACAAGGCGGCTCAGGCCCTGGGTTATTACCAGGCGCGCATTCGTAGCCGGATCGAAGAGGGGGAAACACCGCGCCTGGTGCTCGAGGTGGAGCCCGGCGAACGCATCCGTCTGCGCAATGTCGACATTCGCATTGAGGGGCCTGCCAGCGAGCTACCGGCCTTTCGCGTGCCCAATGCCAGCCGTCTGAAAGCAGGTTCGGTGCTCAATCATGGGCGCTATGAGGACGCCAAGCGGCTGATTCAGAATCAGGCGTCGCGCTACGGTTTCTTCGACGGTCGCTTCTCTCGCCAGAGCCTGGAGATCGATCCGGCCGCCGGGGTGGCCGATATTGAGCTGGTATTCGTCAGTGGGCCGCGCTACAGCCTGGGCGATATCGCTTTCAGCGGTGACTTCCCGTTCGATGAAGAGCTGCTGCTGCGCATGGTGCCGTTCGATCCGGACACACCCTACGACTCCGAATTGATCGCCGAGCTGTATCAGGCGCTGCAGTCCAGCGGCTATTTCGAATCGGTGCGAGTTGATGCCATCCCGACTCAGGCCGACCAGTTGCGCATTCCCGTGGCGGTGGCGCTGCAGGTACGTGAGCCGCGCACCATGGGGCTGGGGCTGGGTTTTTCCACCGACGTCGGGCCGCGTCTGCGCGCCAACTGGACGCGCCACTGGCGCAATCCGCAGGGGCATAGCTACGGCATCGAAACCGAGCTATCCGCACCGCGGCAGAACGTTGGCCTGTGGTACGACATTCCCGGTGATCCGCCACTGACCGACAAGTTGCGCTTGGCCGGCGGTTATCAGTATGAAGAGCTGGCCAGCAAGGACAGCCTGAGCCGGCTGCTCACCCTCGGCCCGGAATGGCACAGCCAGCGCCCCGGTGGCTGGCAACGCGTGTTGTCGGTGAAATGGCAGCGCGAGGAATATCGCCTGGGCGACGATTCCGGGTTGAGCACCTTGCTGATGCCCGGCGTCAGCTATTCGCTGTTGCGCAGCGACAACCGGCTCGACCCTAACCAGGGCTACCGCGTGCAGTTCGACTTGCGCGGCGCCGTCGAGGGCGTGCTGTCCGATGCCAACGTGCTGCATGGCAATGTCATGCTCAAGGGCCTGACCACCGTATTCGACAATCACCGTTTGCTCGGCCGCGTGCAGTTCGGCGGTACCGAAACCAATGGTTTCTCCGCTGTGCCGCCGTCGCTGCGCTTCTTCGCCGGTGGCGATCAGAGCGTGCGCGGTTACGACTATCAGAGCCTGTCGCCGGAGAACAACCGAGGTGACAAGATCGGCGGCCGTTACCTGTTCACCGCCAGCGCCGAGTACCAGTACAGCCTCACTGACAAGTGGCGCCTGGCGACCTTCATCGACCAGGGCAACTCCTTCAATTCGCTGGACATTCCCACCCTGAAGACTGGCGTTGGCTTCGGCGTGCGCTGGGTTTCGCCGGTGGGCCCGCTGCGCCTGGACCTTGCCCACGCGCTGGATGATGACGGTGGTGTGCGCCTGCATTTCTCCATGGGGCCTGAACTATGAGCCGGCGCCTGTTGAAATGGCTGGCCGGCGGTTTGCTCGGCTTGGTGCTGCTGCTCGTAGCCGCTTTATGGGTGCTGCTCGGTACCCAGGGCGGCAGCCGTTGGTTGCTGGCCCAGGTGCCTGGGCTGCAGGTCGACAATTTCGCAGGACGTCTCGGGGGGGGCTGGCAGGCCGATGCGCTGCTCTGGCAGCAAGGTGAGATGCGTGTGGAGCTGCAGCAGCTGGACATGGCCTGGTCGCCGTCCTGCCTGCTGCGCTTGACGCTGTGCCTGGATCGTCTGCATCTTCAGCAGGTGGCCGTGACTCTGCCCGAAAGTGGGGAGGCCAGCGATGAGCCGTTGAGCCTGCCGAACCTCAACCTGCCACTGCGTTTGCAACTGGGCGATATCCAGCTGGGCGAACTGCGCCTGGACGGCCAGACGCAACTGAGCGATCTCGAACTGATCGCCAGCTGGAACGAGCAGGGCGTGGAGCTGCAGCGCCTGGCCTTGCAGCGTGACGACCTGAGTCTGGACGTCAGTGGTCAGCTGACACCACAGGGCAATTGGCCCTTGACCCTGAGTGGTCGCCTGCAGTTGCCGGAGGTCGATGGCAAGGCCTGGCAGGTGGCGCTGCAGGTAGGCGGCGAATTGCAACGCAACCTGACGATTGAGGCCGATAGCAGTGGCTATCTCGATGCTCGTTTCGAAGGACAGGTGCAGGCGCTGGCTGAGCATCTGCCCGCTGAACTGCGCCTGACCAGCCAGGATTTCCAGGCCAGCAGCGGTTTGCCGCAGACGCTGCACCTGCAGGCGCTTACCTTGTCGGCAACGGGTGACCTGAGCAGCGGCTATCGCATCGACGGCAGCGCCACTCTGCCTGCCGAACAGGCGCCGATGCCGCTGACCTTGCGTGGCAGGGTCGATGCCAAGGGCGCGGATATCGAATTGCTGCGCATCGAGGCGGAGGATCAGCAGCATCTGCAGCTCAGCGGCATGCTTGCCTGGAGCGAGGCGTTTCAGGCTGATGCCACACTCGATTGGCTGAATTTCCCCTGGCAGCGCCTGTACCCGCTGGATGAACCGCCGCCGGTGGCACTGCAGCAACTGCAGGCCGAAGTCAGCTACAGCGAAGGTAACTACCTGGGTAACTTCGCTGCGCGGCTCAAGGGGCCGGCAGGGGACTTCAGTCTGAGCAGTCCGGTCAGTGGTGATCTCGGCCAGGTCAGCCTGCTGCAATTGCAGCTGGTGGCTGGCCAGGGCCGTGCCGAAGGGGTGGTCAAGGTCGGTTTCGCCGACGCTATCGATTGGCAGGCCATGCTGCAGCTCAGCGCCCTCGACCCAGGTTACTGGCTGGCTGAGATGCCGGGTAGTCTGGCGGGGCCGTTGAATACCTCGGGTAGCTTCAATGCCGGTGCGCTGCAGGCCAAGGCCGATATCGACCTCAACGGCCGCCTGCGTGGCCAGCCAGCGCAATTGCAGGTGCAGGGTGCCGGTGCCGGCGAGCAGTGGCAGCTCGAGCGATTACTGGTGCGCCTGGGCGATAACCGGATCAGCGGCCAGGGTGCGCTGGATCAGCGCTTGCGTGGTCAGCTGGAATTGGCGTTGCCGCGTCTGGGACAGCTCTGGCCCGGCCTGCAAGGCCAGATACAGGGCCAGCTGTCCCTGGCCGGTACGCTGCAAGCGCCCCAAGGCCAGCTTGCGTTGAGCGGGGAGCGTGTTGCTTTTGGTGACCCCAGTCTGCGCCGCCTGCAGCTGGACGCGACGCTGGATGCTCGCCAGCAGGCGCAGATCGGTTTGAATCTGCGCGGTATCCGTATCGGCGATACCTATCTTGGGCGCCTACAGGCTGAGGGGCGTGGCGACCAGCGCCGTCAGGCACTGGAGCTGAATCTGCAAGGCCCGCTGCTGCAGCTGGCCTTGGCACTGGACGGTAACCTCAGCGAGCAGGGTGATTGGCGCGGGCGCATTGCCAGTGGCCGTGTGCAGAGCGGCGACCAGGACTGGCAACTGCAGCAGGCTGCGAGCCTGGAGCGCCTGGTCAGCGGCCGCCTGAACCTGGGGGCGCATTGCTGGCAGTCCGGTGACGCCAGCCTCTGCGGCGGGCAGCAACGGCTGATGCCGCAGCCCAGCCTGGACTGGCGCCTGGAGAATTTCCCCCTGGCCAGCCTGCAGCCCTGGTTGCCCGATGATTTCGCCTGGCAGGGGCGTCTCGACGGACAGCTCAAGGTCGAGCTGCCCGACAGTGGCCCCAACGGCCAGGTCTCGCTGAATGCCGGCAGTGGCAACCTGCGTATTCGTCAGCCGGATGAAGAGCAGTGGCTGGACTTCCCCTACGACATTCTGCGCCTGGATAGCACGCTACGCCCGCAGCGGGTGGACAGTGAGCTGCGTTTCGTCAGCAGCCGCCTGGGTGAGTTGGTGTTGCAGGCGCAGATCGACCCCAGGCCGGAGAACAAACCGCTGAATGGCGAGTTCCGCCTGAGCGGCTTCGATCTGGCGGTGTTGCGCCCGTTCGTGCCAGTCGCCGATAAAATAGAAGGGCGCCTGCAGGGCAGTGGCAATATTTCCGGGTATCTGCTGACGCCGCAGATCAACGGCCAGATACGCCTGGAAGGCGGTGAGTTGTCCGGTAACCAACTGCCGGTAAGCCTGGAGGATTTGCAGCTACAGGCGTTGATCGCGGGTGAGCAGGTGCAGCTATCGGGTAACTGGCGCAGTGGTGAGAACGGCCGCGGTAACCTGAGCGGTGAACTGAACTGGGCCGATGGATTGATTGGTGATCTGTCGATGCAGGGGCAGCGTCTGCCGGTAAAGGTCGAGCCTTACGCTGAGCTGGAGGTCGAGCCCGATCTGCAATTACAACTGCGTGCCCAGCGTCTGGCTGTAAGCGGCAAAGTTGGTGTGCCGCGCGGCCTGATCAGCGTGCGTGAGCTGCCGCCGTCTACCGTGAAAGTCTCCAACGACGCGCGGGTGGTCGGTCGTGAAGTGCCGGAAGCCGATCAAGGCATGGGCATTGCCATGGATGTCGATGTCGAGGTTGGCCAGGACAAGCTGGCCTTCAGCGGTTTCGGCCTGACTGCCGACCTGCGTGGACGCGTGCATATTGGCAACGACCTCGATACGCGTGGTGAGTTGGATCTGGTCAACGGGCGCTACCGTGCTTACGGCCAGCGCCTGACCATTCGCCGCGCGCGCTTGTTGTTTACCGGGCCCATCGACCAGCCGTTCCTCGACGTCGAAGCGATTCGCCGGGTCGACACCGTGGTGGCCGGTATTCGCTTGTCCGGCAGCGCCGAGCAGCCCACGACTACTGTATTCGCCGAGCCGGCCATGAGTCAGGAGCAGGCACTGTCCTATCTGGTGCTGGGCCGGCCACTGGGGCAGAGCAGTGGTGACAACAATATGTTGGGCCAGGCAGCGCTGGCACTCGGTCTGGCCGGCAGCAGTTCGATTACCACCGGCCTGGCCAACAGCCTGGGTATTCAGGACTTCCAGCTCGACACCGAAGGCAGTGGCGTGACCACCAGTGTAGTGGCCAGCGGCAATATCACCGAGCGCCTGAGCCTGCGTTACGGCGTGGGTGTGTTCGAGCCGGCCAACACCATTGCTCTGCGTTACGAGCTGAGCCGGCGCCTGTACCTTGAGGCCGCCAGCGGTCTGGCCAGCTCGCTCGACCTGTTCTATCGCCGGGACTTCTGATGGTCGCGCCACCTTTATGCTAAATCCCTACATGGCTGCGGGTGTATCGGCGGCGCTTCTGCGCTAGTCTGGACGCATGGTCGGGCCGTGACCTGCCATTCGATGGAGCATTCGCCACGGCGAACCCCATGTCACACATTTGCCCTTCAACTCCCTGAACGATAAGGAAACTCCCATGGCGCAAGTCACTCTCAAAGGCAACCCGGTGCAGGTCGACGGTCAACTGCCGCAGGCCGGCCAACAGGCGCCGGCGTTCAGCCTGGTCGCTGGCGACCTGAGCGACGTCACCCTGGCCAGCCTGGCTGGCAAGCGCAAGGTGCTGAACATCTTCCCGAGCGTCGACACCCCGACCTGTGCTACTTCCGTACGCAAGTTCAACGCCGAAGCCGGTCAATTGAACAATACCGTGGTGCTGTGCATCTCCGCTGACCTGCCATTCGCCCAGGCACGCTTCTGCGGTGCCGAAGGTCTGGAAAGCGTGGTCAATCTGTCCACCATGCGTGGCGCCGACTTCCTCAAGAACTACGGTGTGGCCATTGCCAGCGGCCCGCTGACCGGCCTGGCCGCGCGCGCCGTGGTAGTGCTGGATGAAAGCGACAAGGTGCTGCACAGCGAGCTGGTTGGCGAGATCGCTGATGAGCCGAATTACGCAGCTGCTCTGGCCGCGCTGAAGTAACTCGCAGCTGGTTCGATAAAACGGCCTGCTTCGCAGGCCGTTTTTATTTGTGCACCAAGCCGAACGTTCTGGGCACGTCGACAGTCCGTTGCCCGATGCAGATTTTTTCGCGGACTCAAACAGTTAGTAACGTAAGGGCAGCGTAAAAAGCGGGTAAATGGGCTTTGCTTGACGCGGGCCAGTGCTTATCGTGCCGACTCCCATCAAAAGTGATATTGCGCCTGCCATGTCGAATGCTTCCCCGTCTCCATCGAATTCCTCCCGTCAGTGGCTGATTGGCCTGACGTTGCTCGCCGTACTGCTTCTGCTGCTGTGGTGGTTCTGGCCGAGCAAGCCAGAAAGCCAGCAGATGGGCCGTGGCCGTTTCGGTGACATGGGGCCTGTGCCGGTGCGCATGGCCGAGGTCAAGCAGGGTGAGTTCGCCATCGAGCTCAAGGCGCTTGGCACGGTGACTTCCTACAACACGGTCAACGTGCGTTCGCGGGTCGACGGTGAGCTGGTCAAGGTGCTGTTCGAGGAGGGCCAGCAGGTCAAGGCCGGTGACCTGCTGGCGGTGATCGATCCTCGTCCTTACCAGGTGGCCTTGCAGCAGGCGCAGGGGGCGCTGCAGGAAAACCAGGCGCAACTGAAGAACGCGGAGCTGGACCTACAGCGCTACAAGGGGCTGTACGACGAAGACAGCATCGCCAAACAGACCCTGGACACCCAACAGGCGCTGGTCAACCAGTACCGTGGCAGTCTGCAGAGCAACCAGGCCGACGTCGCCACGGCCAAGCTCAACCTCGACTTCACCCAGATTCGCGCGCCCATCGATGGGCGTCTCGGTCTGCGTCAGCTGGATATCGGCAATCTGGTCAGCAGCGGTGATACCACTCCTCTGGTGGTGATCACCCAGGCCGATCCGATCGCGGTGATCTTCACCATCCCCGAGGGCGATCTGCCTGCCGTGCTGCAGCACCGCCGCGACGGCACGACCCTGGCCGTCGAGGCCTGGGACCGTGGCGAACGCCTGAAACTGGCCGAGGGCGTACTGGAAAGCCTGGATAACCAGATCGACACCACCACCGGTACGGTCAAGCTCAAGGCGCGCTTCGACAACGCCGAGCAGATGCTCTTCCCAAATCAGTTCGTCAACGTGCGTCTGCGCGTTGAAACCCGTGAGGCCGCCACCATCATTGCGTCCGCTGCGGTGCAGTTCGGCACCCAGGGTACCTTCGTCTACGTCGTGGGTGACGATAACAAGGTGAGCATCCGTCTGGTCACCATCGCCGCCAGCGACGCTGAACGCAGCATGGTCAGCGAGGGTGTGCAGCCGGGCGAGCGGCTGGTCATGGAAGGCACCGATCGTCTGCGGGACGGTAGCGAAGTGGAGGTAGTCGACCCCACTGCGGTGCAGGAATCCAAGAGCGAAGGGCGGCGTGAGCCTGGTCGGACCGCGGCGCGGAATGACGCATGAACATCTCCCGCCCATTCATCCTGCGGCCGGTCGCTACCACGCTGTTGATGGTGGCGATCTTCCTCAGCGGCCTGATCGCCTACCGACTGCTACCTGTGTCGGCGCTGCCGGAGGTGGATTACCCGACCATCCGCGTGCTGACCCTCTATCCAGGCGCCAGCCCGGATGTGATGACCAGCGCCGTGACCGCGCCGCTGGAGCGCCAGTTCGGGCAGATGGCCGGGCTCAAGCAGATGTCCTCGACCAGTTCGGGCGGCGCCTCGGTGATCACCCTGCGCTTCAATCTCGATGTCTCCCTGGCGGTGGCCGAGCAGGAAGTGCAGGCGGCGATCAACGCAGCGAGCAACCTGTTACCTGGCGATCTGCCGGCGCCGCCGGTGTACAACAAGGTCAACCCGGCCGATACGCCAGTGCTGACCCTGGCGGTGAGTTCAAAGACGATGCCGCTGCCGCAGGTCAACGACCTGGTCGATACCCGCCTGGCGCAAAAGCTGGCGCAAACCAGCGGTGTCGGCTTGGTGACCCTGGCCGGCGGGCAACGTCCAGCCGTGCGCATTCGCGTCAACCCGGAGGCGCTCGCCTCCTATGGCCTGAGCCTGGCCGACGTGCGCAGCCTGATCACGGCCAGCAACGTCAATCAGCCCAAGGGCAACTTCGACGGGCCTACGCGGGTTTCCCAGCTCGATGCCAACGACCAGTTGAAGTCGGTCGAGGAATATCGCGAGCTGATCCTCAGTTATCAGAATGGTGCCGCGCTGCGCCTGAAGGATGTCGCCGAGATCATCGACGGCGCCGAGAACGAGCGCCTGGCCGCCTGGGCCAATCGCAACCAGGCGGTGCTGGTGAACGTGCAGCGCCAACCCGGCGCCAACGTCATCGATGTGGTCGACCGCATCCAGACCCTGCTGCCGCACCTGACCGAAGGCCTGCCGGCCAGCGTCGAGGTCAAGGTGCTCACCGACCGCACCCAGACCATCCGCGCTGCAGTGCGCGATGTGCAGCACGAGCTACTACTGGCCATCGCCCTAGTGGTGATGGTGACCTTCCTGTTCCTGCGCAAGTTGTCGGCGACCCTGATTCCGTCCATCGTCGTGCCGCTGTCGCTGATCGGCACCTTCGGCGTGATGTACCTGGCCGGTTTCACCATCAACAACCTGACATTGATGGCGCTGACCATTGCCACCGGTTTCGTGGTCGACGACGCCATCGTCATGCTGGAGAACATCGCCCGTCATCTGGAGGAGGGCGAAACGCCGCTCAACGCTGCGCTCAAGGGCGCCCGGCAAATCGGCTTCACCCTGGTCTCGCTGACCCTGTCGCTGATCGCCGTGTTGATCCCGCTGCTGTTCATGGCCGATGTGGTGGGCCGGCTGTTCCGTGAGTTCGCCATCACCCTGGCCGTGGCCATCCTGATTTCCCTGTTGGTGTCGCTGACCCTCACGCCGATGATGTGCGCGCGCCTGCTCAAGGCCGAGAAGCCCGAGGAGGAAGGGCGCTTCTATCGCGCCGCCGGTGGCGCCATCGACGCCATGATCCAACGCTATGGCGTGTGGCTGCAGTGGGTGCTGCGTCACCAACCGCTGACCCTGCTGGTGGCGGTGGCTACGCTGGGCCTGACCGTGCTGCTGTATATGGCGGTGCCCAAGGGATTTTTCCCGGTGCAGGACACCGGTGTGATCCAGGGCATTTCCGAGGCGCCGCAGTCGATTTCCTTCAGCGCCATGAGCGAGCGCCAACAACGCCTGGCCGACGTGATCCTGCGTGATCCGGCGGTGGCGAGTCTGTCCTCTTCGATTGGTGTGGATGGCGATAACCCCACGCTCAACAGCGGCCGTCTGCTGATCAACCTGAAAACCCACGCCGAACGCGATGTCACCGCCAGCGAGGTGATCGAGCGCCTGCGTCCGGAGCTGGCGAAGGTTCCCAGTATCGAGTTGTTCATGCAGCCGGTACAGGACCTGACAATCGAGGATCGCATCAGCCGCACCCAGTTCCAGTTCACCCTGGAGTCGCCTGACAGCCAGTTGTTGGAAACCTGGACGCCGCGTCTGGTCGAGGCGCTGCGCGAGCAGCCGGAGCTGACCGACGTGGCCAGCGACCTGCAGAACCGAGGTCTGCAGGTGTTCCTGGATATCGACCGTGACGCCGCGGCGCGTCTGGGCATCAACGTCGGCACTATCGACGATGCTTTGTATGACGCTTTTGGCCAGCGCCAGATCAGCACCATCTACACCCAGGCCAGCCAGTACCGCGTGGTGCTGGAGAGCCGCGATGGCGGGCGTATCGGCCTGGCCGCGTTGCGTCAGATTCACGTAGCCACCGGTGATGGCCAGCAGGTGCCGCTGTCATCCCTGGCGCATATCGAGGAGCGGCCCGCCAGTTTGCTGATCAACCATATCGGTCAGTTCCCGGCGGTGACCCTGTCGTTCAACCTGGCGCCTGGCGTGTCGCTGGGCGAGGCAGTGGCGGTGATCGAGCGGGTCGAGCAGGAGATCGGCCTGCCGGGTGGCATCAATACCCAGTTCCAGGGCGCTGCCGAGGCGTTCCGTGCGTCGTTGTCGTCGACCTTGCTGCTGATCCTGGCGGCCATCGTCACCATGTACATCGTGCTGGGCGTGCTCTACGAGAGCTACATCCACCCGATCACCATTTTGTCCACGCTGCCGTCGGCGGGAGTCGGTGCGCTGCTGGCGTTGCTGCTGACGGGCAAAGACCTGGGGCTGATCGCCATCATCGGCATCATCCTGTTGATCGGCATCGTCAAGAAGAACGCGATCATGATGATCGACTTCGCCCTTGAGGCCGAACGTAATCAGGGCATGGCGCCTGAGGCGGCGATTTATCAGGCGGCGCTGCTGCGCTTTCGGCCGATCCTGATGACCACCCTGGCGGCGCTGTTCGGTGCCATTCCGCTGATGCTCGCCTCGGGCTCCGGTGCCGAGCTGCGCCAGCCGCTAGGCCTTGTGATGGTCGGCGGCCTGCTGGTCAGCCAGGTGCTGACGCTGTTCACCACGCCGGTGATCTACCTGTACTTCGATCGCCTGTCGCGCCGTTTCAGTAGGCGTAGCGCGGCAGGAGTAGCGGTATGACTGGTGTGTGGCTTTTCCTCCCCTCTCCCGCTTGCGGGAGAGGGGCCGGGGGAGAGGGCGGGTGTCGTGCTGTGCCATCTGCCCTCTCCCCAACCCTCTCCCATAAATGGGAGAGGGAGCAGGGCAATCGCTCATGAACCTCTCCGCCCCCTTTATCCGCCGTCCGGTGGCCACGCTGCTGCTGAGCCTGGCGATCATGCTGCTCGGCGGCGTCAGCTTCGGCCTGCTGCCGGTGGCGCCGCTGCCACAGATGGATTTCCCCACCATCACCGTGCAGGCCAGCCTGCCTGGCGCCAGTCCGCAGATCATGGCCTCGACCGTGGCCACGCCGCTGGAACGCTCGCTCGGCTCGATCGCTGGGGTCAGCCAGATGAACAGCCGCAGCAGCCAGGGCAGTACGCGGATCATGATCCAGTTCGACCTGGACAAGGACATCAACACCGCTGCGCGCGAGGTGCAGGCGGCGATCAATGCGGCGCGTGAACTGCTGCCCAGCGGCATGCGCACCATGCCCAGCTACCGCAAAATCAACCCCTCGCAGGCACCGATCATGGTGCTGTCGCTGACCAGTGCCACGCTGAACAAGGGCCAGCTGTACGACGTGGCCTCGACCATCCTGGCGCAGAAACTGTCCCAGGTCGGTGGCGTGGGTGAGGTGCAGGTCGGTGGTAGTTCGCTGCCGGCTGTGCGTGTTTCCCTCGAACCGCGCCTACTCGATCACTATGGCATCGCCCTGGACGAAGTGCGCCAGACCATCGCAGCCAGCAACGCCCTGCGCCCCAAGGGGGCGGTCGAGGACGAGCAGCGCCGCTGGCAGGTACAGGCCAGCGACCAGTTGGCCAAGGCCGCCGATTACCTGCCGATGATCATCCGCTACCAGGACGGCGCTGCCGTGCGCCTGGGCGACGTAGCCACGGTCACCGATGGCGTCGAGGACCGCTACAACAGCGGCTTCTACAACGACAAGGAAGCGGTGCTGCTGGTGATCAACCGGCAGAGCGGGGCGAACATCCTGCAGACCATCAGCGACATCCGCGCCGAGCTGCCGGCGCTGCGCGAGGTGATTCCAGCCAGTGTCGAGCTGGAAGTGGCGATGGATCGCTCGCCGGTAATCCGCGCCACCCTGCACGAGGCCGAGCAGACGCTGCTAATCGCCGTGGGCCTGGTGATCCTGGTGGTGCTGGCGTTTCTCGGGCGTTGGCGCGCAGCGCTGATTCCGGCGCTGGCGGTGCCGGTGTCGCTGATCGGCAGTTTCGCCGCCATGTACCTACTGGGATTCTCACTGAACAACCTGTCGCTGATGGCGCTGATCATCGCCACCGGGCTGGTGGTGGACGATGCCATCGTGGTGCTGGAGAACATCGCCCGGCACATCCATAACGGCGAGAAGCCGGTGGCGGCGGCGTTCAAAGGCACGCGCGAGGTAGGCTTCACCCTGCTGTCGATGAACCTGTCGCTGGTAGCGGTGTTCATCTCCATCCTGTTCATGGGCGGCATCGTCGAGCGACTGTTCCGTGAGTTCTCCATTACCCTGGCCGTGGCGGTGGTGATTTCCCTGCTGGTGTCGCTGACCCTGACGCCGATGCTCTGCGCGCGCTGGCTCAAGGCCGAGGACGAACAGCCGCGCGGCCGCCTGCAGCAATGGGGCGACCGCCTGCAGACGCGGGTGCTGTCTATCTACGGGCGTTCGCTGGACTGGGCACTGCGCCATTCGTTGCTGATGGTCATCAGCCTGCTGGCGACCATCGCGCTTAACGTCTACCTGTTCGTCAGTATTCCCAAGACCTTCATGCCGCAACAGGACACCGGCCAACTGATCGGTTTTATCCGCGGCGACGATGGCCTGTCGTTCCAGGTCATGCAGCCGAAGATGGAGATTTTCCGCAAGGCGGTGCTGGCCGATCCGGCGGTGGACAGCGTCGCTGGCTTCATCGGCGGTGCCGGCGGCATCAACAACGCCTTCATGATCGTGCGCCTGAAGCCCATCAGCGAGCGCAGCGTGTCATCGCAACAGGTGATCAACCGTTTGCGCGCCACGGTGCCGAAGGTGCCCGGTGGGCGTATGTTCCTCATGCCGGACCAGGACCTGCAGATCGGTGGGCGCGAGGGGCGTAGTTCGGAGAACGAGTACATGCTGCTCTCGGGCGACCTCGATGCCCTGCGTGAGTGGCTGCCCAAGGTGCGTGAAGCGCTGCGCGCGTTGCCCGAACTGACCGATATCGACGCCCGCGAGAACAGTGGTGCCCAGCAGATTCGCCTGGTGGTGGATCGCGAAGCCGCGCAGCGCCTGGGTGTGGAGATGAGCATGATCACCGCGGTGCTCAACAACGCCTTCAGTCAGCGCCAGGTTTCCACCATCTATGAAGCGCTGAACCAGTACAGCGTGGTGATGGAAATCAACCCGCTCTATGCCCAGCATCCCGAGGCGCTGGACCAGATTCAGCTGATCACCGCCGATGGCGCACGGGTGCCGCTGTCCACCTTCGCCCATTGGGAGCGCAGCCTGGAGGAAGATCGAGTCAACCATCAGGGCCAGTTCGCCGCCGAGAACATCGGTTTCTCCCTGGCCGAAGGAGTCAGCCTGGATCAGGCCAGCCGCGCCATCGACAACGCCGTGGCGCGGGTCGGCCTGCCCACCGAAGTGCAGGGCATGCTGGGCGGCACCGGTGCGGCCTTCCAGCAGACACAGGGCAATCAGCCGCTGATGATCCTGCTGGCACTGGTGGTGGTGTATATCGTGTTGGGCGTGCTCTACGAGAGCTACGTACATCCGCTGACCATCCTTTCGACCTTGCCGTCGGCCGGCGTTGGCGCCTTGCTGGCGCTGCAGCTGGTGGGCATGGAGTTCAGCCTGATCTCGCTGCTGGGCCTGTTCCTGCTGATCGGTATCGTCAAGAAGAACGCCATCCTGATGGTCGATCTGGCCCTGCAACTGGAGCGCGGTGAGCGCCTGAGTCCGCAGGAGTCCATCCGCCAGGCGTGCCTGCTGCGTTTCCGACCGATCATGATGACCACCCTGGCTGCGATCCTTGGCGCCTTGCCGCTGGTGCTGGGCAGTGCCGAAGGTTCGGAGATGCGTCAGCCGCTGGGTATCACCATCGTCGGTGGTCTGGTGTTGAGCCAGATGCTGACGCTCTATACCACTCCGGTGGTCTACCTCTATTTCGACCGCCTGCGCCATCGCGTCAACCGCTGGCGCGGCGTGCGCACCGATGCTTCGTTGGAAAATCCGCTATGAATCGAGCTCCTTTCGCCCGAACTCTTGTCTCCTTGCTGCTCGCCTGCGTGCTGGGCGGCTGCGCCCTGGGGCCTGACTATCAGCGACCCGAGCTGATGGCGCCCGTGCAGTTCAAACAGATCGAGGGCTGGAAAGCCGCCGCGCCGGCAGATGTTCTGGAGCGTGGCAGCTGGTGGGCGCTGTACGGCGACGCCGAGCTCGATGCACTGGCCGAGCGCCTGCAACTGTCCAACCAGAACCTGGCTGCCGCTGAGGCCCAGTACCGCCAGGCAAGGGCGCTGGTGCGCGGTGCACGGGCCAGCTTCTATCCAACGCTGTCCGGCAGCGCCGGGGTGACTCGGGCCGGGCAGGGTGGCGGTGACAGCACCACCGTCAGTGGTTCTGGAGCGTCAAGCATTTCCAAGAGTTATGACCTCAGCCTCAATGCAGCCTGGGAGCTGGATCTCTGGGGCAAGCTGCGCCGGGGCCTGGAGGCCAGCCGCGCCGAATTCGAGGCCAGCGCCGCCGACCTTGCCGCTGCGCGCCTGAGCCTGCAGAGCGAACTGGTGCAGAACTACCTGCAACTGCGCATTCTCGACGAACAGAAGCGCCTGCTCGACGCCACGGTGGCCGCTTACGCACGCTCGCTGCGCCTGACCGAGAACCAGTACCGCGCCGGCATCGTGCCCAGGTCAGATGTGTCCCAGGCCACCACGCAGCTCAAGAGCACCCAAGCGCAGGCAATCGATCTCGAGTGGCAACGGGCGCAGCTCGAACATGCAATTGCCGTGCTGGTCGGCGTAAGTCCGGCTGAGCTGTCCATCGCACCGCGCGAAAGCCTGCCGACGCTGCCCGAGGTGCCCGTGGCGCTGCCTTCGCAGCTGCTCGAGCGCCGCCCTGACGTTGCCGCCGCCGAGCGCCGGGTGATGGCGGCCAACGCGCAGATAGGCGTAGCCGAGGCTGCGTGGTTCCCCGATCTGACGATCTCGGCCAGCGGGGGGTATCGCGGCAGCAGCTTCGCCGACTGGATCGAGGTACCCAACCGCTTCTGGTCACTCGGCCCGCAACTGGCGCTGACGCTGTTCGACGGCGGTGCGCGCCGCGCGGAGGTGGAGCGCAGCGAAGCCGCCTATGATCAGACTGTGGCGCAATACCGCCAGGCGGTGCTGGACAGCTTCCGCGAAGTGGAGGACTACCTGGTGCAGCTGCGCGTGCTGGAGCAGGAGAGCGGGGTGCAGCAGGAGGCGTTGGATGCGGCGCGCGAGTCGCTGCGTCTGATCGAGAACCAGTACCGCGCCGGTACCGTCGACTACAACAGCGTGGTTACCGTACAGGCCACCGCGCTGAACAACGAACGCACCAATCTCACCCTGCTGGGTAGCCGGCTGACTGCCAGTGTGCAGTTGATCGCTGCCCTCGGCGGTGGCTGGCAGCTGCAGCAATTGCACGATAGCGAGGGTCAGTAGAAGAGAATAAGGATCAGGTGCATGCGCAGCCTGACCTGGGAGCTAAGTTTCCGCTAAGATTCGCACTCTAGTATCAAATGATCGCAACTGGCCATTATTGGTGTAGGGCAGCTATCGCCCTTCGGTCGTGCGTCCTTTCTGTTCAGAGTCCCACGATGCTGATTGGTAGTTACGATTTTGCCCTGGTCTTTCTCTCGCTGTGCGTGGCGATCCTGGCGTCCTATACCGCCCTCGACCTGGCGGGGCGTATCACTGGCGCCCAGGGTGCGGCGCGGGTGCTGTGGATCGGCGGTGGTGCTGTGGCCATGGGGCTCGGCATCTGGTCCATGCATTTCGTCGGTATGCTCGCCTTCAGCTTGCCAATAGACCTTGGCTACGACCTTGCCATCACCCTGCTTTCACTGGCCATCGCCATGCTCACCTCAGGCTTTGCCTTGTGGTTGGTCAGCCAGCCCGAACTGCCGGCCTGGCATCTATGCCTGGGCGCCGTAGCCATGGGCGCCGGCATCGGCGCCATGCACTACATCGGCATGGCCGCGATGCGTATGCAGCCTGGCATCGTCTATGAGCCGCTGCTCTTCGCGCTGTCGCTGCTGATCGCTGTCGCCGCCTCTGGCGCTGCCTTGCTCATCGCCTTCCGCCTGCGCCGTCACACGCGCCATGTGCGGTTGTTGCGCGGCGGGGCGGCGGTGATCATGGGCTTTGCCATCGTCGGCATGCACTACACCGGCATGGCAGCTGCGAATTTCCCCGAAGGCAGCTTCTGCGGCGCAGCCTTCAGCGGCCTGGATAGCGGTTGGCTGGCGAGCTTGGTGATCGTCACAACCCTTGCCGTGCTGGCCATCGCCTTGCTGACCTCGATTCTCGACGCACGTCTGGAAGCGCGCACCGAGCTGTTGAGCAGTTCGCTGGCCAAGGCCAATGCCGAACTCACCCAGTTGGCGCTGCACGACGGCCTGACCAAGCTGCCCAATCGTCTGTTGCTGGAAGATCGCATCAATCAGAACATCCTCAAGTTGCAGCGCAACGGCGGTTATTTCGCCTTGCTGTTCATGGACCTGGACGGCTTCAAACCGGTAAACGATGCCTTTGGTCATCACGTTGGCGATCAGTTGTTGGTCGCGGTGGCGCAGCGTCTGCGTGCCCATCTGCGCGCCAATGACAGCCTGGCGCGTATCGGTGGTGACGAGTTCGTGCTGCTGGCCGAGCTGCGTCATCCGGATGATGCAAGCAACGTGGCCAGCCATGTGGTGGGGCTGCTCAGTCAGCCCTTCGAGATCGACGGTCATGAGCTGCGCGTTTCCATCAGCGTGGGAATTGCCCTGTATCCGGGAGATGGTGTCGACCAGCAGGAGCTGTTGATCAATGCTGACGCCGCGATGTATCACGCCAAGAGTCTGGGCAAGAACGGTTACAGCTTCTTTGAGAGTTCGATGAACACTAATGCGCGGCAGCAACTGCAGTTGCTGCATGACCTGCGCGTTGCCCTGGAGCGCGGCGAGCTGCGCCTGCACTACCAGCCAAAGTTCGCCAGCGGCTCTGGGCGCATGCTGGGTGCCGAGGCCTTGCTGCGTTGGCAGCATCCGCAACAGGGGTTACTGGCGCCGGTGCGCTTCATCGGGCTGGCGGAGAAGACCGGTTTGATCATCCCGATTGGAGATTGGGTGCTGGATGAAGCCTGTCGGCAGATGCGCTTGTGGTATGAGCAGGGCCATCAGGACTGGCGCGTGGCGGTGAACCTCTCGGCACTACAGTTCTGCCATGGTGAGCTGGTCGAAAGCGTGCGCCAGACCTTGGCAAGGCATGCGCTACCGGCCAATTGCCTGACTCTGGAAATCACCGAAAGCACTGCCACGCATGATGTGAGCGCCAGCCAATTGATTCTCGAGCAGCTCGCCGAAATGGGGGTGGACATCGCCATCGACGATTTCGGTACCGGCTATTCAAGCCTGCTCTATCTCAAGCGTTTGCCAGCTAACGAACTGAAGATCGACCGTGGTTTCGTGCGAGACCTGGAGCACGACGGCGATGACATGGCCATCGTCTCAGCCATCGTTGCCCTGGGCCAGGCGCTTGACCTGCGCATCGTCGCCGAAGGGGTCGAGACGCCCGAGCAACAGGCGTTCCTTACCGAATTGGGCTGTGACTCGTTGCAGGGTTACCTGCTCGGGCATCCACTACCGCCCGAGCACATTCCCAGTTGATCGGTGCTTGGCGGATATCCGCCATCAATTGCGCTGCTTGCGATTTACCGTCTGTGCGGCCTTGATCACATCGCTGCCGATCACCGCTTCGAACTGCTGCCAGACCGGGCGCATGGCGTTGCGCCAGGCTTCGCGCTCTTCGCTGCTGAGGGTGATCAACTGGCTACGGCCGGAGTCGATGATGCGTTGGCGGTCAGCCTGGTTGGCGGCTTCGGCCTGTTTGTTCACCGCATAGGTGACTTCATCGATGATGGCTTCCAACTCCACACGGATCTGATGCGGGATGCCGTACCAGAAGCGTGAGTTGCTCACCAGCATGTAGTCCAGCACGCCATGGTTGGTTTCGCTGATGAACGGTTGTACTTCGTGCAATTTCTGGCTGTAGATGTTCGACCAGGGGTTCTCCGCACCTTGCACCTGGCCGCTCTGCAGCGCCTTGAACACTTCTGCGAAGGGCAGCTTCTGGGTGCTGGCGCCAACCTGGCCGAATTGCGCCTCCAGCACCGCCGAGGGCTGAATGCGGAAGCTCAGACCATTGGCGTCACCGGGCGTATGCAGCGCGCGGGTCGCAGAGAGTTGTTTCATGCCGTTGTGCCAATAGGCCAGGCCGACGATGTTCTGGTCTTCCATCGAGCGCAACAGTTGGCGGCCTTTGGAGCGCTTCTGAAAACGGTTGACCGCTTCGATGTCGTCGAACAGAAAGGGCAGGTCGAACACTTGCAGTTGCTTGGTGTACTGCTCGAATTTGGCCAGGGAGGGTGCCAGCAGCTGCACCTCATCTTTGCGCAGTGCCTCCAGCTCGTTGGCGTCACCGTAAAGGCTGGAGTTCGGGTAGACCTCGACCTTGACCTTACCGGCCAGGCGCTCCTCGACCAGTTGCTTGAACATCAGTGCGCCCTGGCCCTTGGGCGTGCCATCGGCGACGACGTGGGAAAACTTGATCAGGATAGGTTCATCGGCCAGTGCCGTATTGGCACCAAGAGAGGCTAACGCCAAGGCGCATGCGGCCAGGGCGCGGACTGGATTGAACATACTGCTTCCTTTTCTTCTTGTCGGTTGCGACGCCTTTACGGCGGCCTCGTGTTGGTCGCTCCACTGTTCTGCTATGGGGATATAGGCAGCATCCCAGACAGTTCAGAGCTGATCCTTGCATGGCAAGGGTTATGCCAGTGTGGCGAATTTCCGCCAGCCTGCCAGGGCTGGTAAAAAGCCTGTGATCTGGCGCACAGGCGGTGGCGGATAACCGCCATGTGTCAGCAGATTTACAGCGGAAAACTGCCGGTGGCGGAGTGCGGCGCGTGGCCTGTTATCCTCTGCCGGTCGAATGAAGCCAGGAGTTTTCTGATGAGTTGGTCCGCCCAGCAATATTCCCTGTTCGAACGTCAGCGTACCCGCCCGGTGCATGACTTGCTGGCGGCGGTGCCGCGCGATGCTGTCGAGCTGGCCGTCGACTTGGGCTGTGGCCCTGGAAACTCCACGGCCGTGTTGCAGGCGCATGTGCCTGAGGCGCGGGTGATCGGCATCGACAGCAGCGAGGACATGTTGCGTGCGGCGCGCGGACGGTTGCCGCAGGTGACTTTCCAGTTGGCGGATATCCAGCATTGGCAGGCCGAAAGCGCGCCGCAGCTGATCCTGGCCAACGCCTCGCTGCAATGGCTGCCCGATCACGCCCAGCTATACCCGAGATTGCTGGCGCAGTTGGCACCCGGTGGCTGGTTGGCGATCCAGACGCCGGACAACCTGCAGGAACCCGCGCATCGCCTGGCCCGTGAAGTAGCGGCTGATGGGCCATGGGCTGCGCAGATCGGTGATGTGCGTCATGCCGAGCGGCACAGCGCGCAGACTTACTACGACATCCTTAGCACTCAGGCCAGTGAGCTGGATATCTGGCGTACCACCTACTTCCATGTGCTGGACGATGCTGCTGCGGTGGTGGAGTGGTTCAAATCCACTGCGTTGCTGCCATTCCTGCAGCCGTTGGATGCCGAGCAGCAGGCAGCTTTTCTCGAACGCTATCAGGCGGCGATCAGTGAAGCCTACCCGGCGCGGGCCGATGGTCGAGTGTTGTTGCCGTTTCCGCGTCTATTTTTGGTCGCTCGGCGCTAGCGCAACAAGCTGTCGCGGCTAAAGCCCCTCCCACAAGTCACCATGAATCTGTGTGGGAGGGGCTTTAGCCGCGACCCTTAAAAGAAAGCCCCCGCATCTGCGGGGGCTCTTCGTTTGCGGGGCTTCGCTTACTGCGCCAGGGCGACCAGTCCTGCCTGCTGCACCAGTTCCAGCAACGGCTGCGGGTACACGCCGAGGAAGAAGGCGAGCAGGGCCACCACCAGTAGCATGATGCCGCCGGCACGCTGGCCCCAGTCGAAGGGCGCGTCGTGGCGATGCAGGTTGGGTTCGCGCATGAACAGGGTGACCATCACCCGCAGGTAATAGAACACGCCGATGGCGCTGCCCAGCACCATGGCGCCGAGCAGCCACCACAGTTGCGCCTCGACGCCGGCAGCGATCACGTAGAACTTGCCGATGAAGCCTGCGGTCAGCGGAATGCCGGCCAGCGACAGCATCATCACCGTGAGCACGGCGGTCAGGTACGGGCGGCGCCAGAACAGGCCACGGTATTCGTACAGCGCATCGGCATCGCGGCCGCTATAGGGGGTGGACATCAGGGTGATCACGCCGAATGCACCCAAGCTGGTCAGCACGTAGGTGGCCAGGTACACGCCGACGGCTTCCACCGCCAGACCCTTGCTCGCCACCAATGCCACCAGCAGGTAACCGAAGTGGGCGATGGAGGAATAACCGAGCAGGCGCTTGAGATTGTTCTGCAGCAGGGCCAGCAGGTTACCGACCAGGATCGAGGCGATGGCGATGAGGGTCAGCAGCTCGCTCAGCCAGCCGCCGCTCATGGCCGGGGATATCTGGTACAGGCGCAGCAGCACGGCGAACACCGCTACCTTGCTGGCGGTGGCCAGGAAAGCCGCCACCGGCGCGGGGGCGCCTTCGTAAACGTCCGGCGTCCACAGATGGAAGGGCACCAGCGACAGCTTGAACGCCAGACCAATGAGCATCATGCCGATGCCGATCTGCACCAATTGGCTGCTCTCGCGCATCAGGCTGGCGCCGATATCGGCGAAGGCCAGGTTGCCAGACTCGGCATACAGCAGCGCCATGCCGAACAACAGGAAGGCCGAACCAGCGGCCGACAGCACCATGTACTTGATGCCTGCTTCCAGCGAGCGCTTGTTGAAGAAGGCGTAGGCGATCATGCCGTAGGTCGGTACCGACAGCAGCTCCAGGCCAATGAACAGGCTGGCCAGATGCTGCGCGCTGACCAGCACCAGGCCACCAGCGGCGGACAGCAATACCAGCAGGTACAGCTCCTCGCGGTTGCCCGGATAACCCTTGCCCGAATCGCCGCCCAGGTAGGCATGGATCAGCGTGATGCAGGCCAGGCTGGCCGCTAGTACCAAGGCCATGTAGTAGCAGGCGAAGGTGTCGATCAGCAGCAGCGGGGTGACCTCTAGCGGCGCCACCTCCAGCGTCGGAATCAGCGACAGCAGAGCCAGGTTCAGGCCCACCACCGAGAGGATGAAGGTCACCGTGTGATTGCGCTTGGCGGCGATGGCCAGCATCACCACGACTGCGGTAAGGCTGGTCACCAGCAGCGGCAGCAGGGCGATCAGGTGTTGCAGGGTGAAGTCGACAGCGTGATGTTCCATGAGTCTCTAATCCTTACCCTTACCGGCCCGAGGCGAGTTGATCGAGGGCGCCAGCCATCCACTGCTGCACGCCGTGCATGCTGGCAGCGGAGGTGTCGAGCACCGGTTGCGGGTAAACGCCAAGCAGAATCAGCAGCACGCCTAGGCCGAGCACCATGGCCAGCTCGCGCGGTTTGAGGCCGGGCAGTGGCACGTCCTGTTGCACCGGGCCGAAGTAGGCGCGGTGAATCATCGCTAGGGCGTACACCGAGCCGAGCACCAGGCCGGTGGCAGCCAGCACCACGACCCAGGGTGCGCTGGGGAAGCTGCCGAGCAGAATGAGGAATTCACCCACGAAGTTGCCAGTGCCCGGCAAACCCAGAGCCGCAGCGGCGAAGAACAGGCTGATGGCCGGCAGCCAGGGCATGCGCGCCCAGATCCCGCCCATCTGGCGCAGGTCACGGGTGTGCACGCGCTCGTACAGTTGGCCGCAGAGGATGAACAGGGCAGCAGCGGACAGGCCGTGGGCGACCATCTGCACCACCGCACCTTGCAGGGCAATCTGGCTGCCCGAATAGATGGCGATCAGCACGAAGCCCATGTGCGAGACGCTGGAGTAGGCCACCAGGCGCTTGATATCGGTCTGCGCGAACGACAATAGCGCGCCATAGATGATGGCGAACACGCCGAGCCACTGAGCGATCGGTGCGAACTCCGCCGAGGCGTTGGGGAACAGCGGCAGGGCGAAGCGCAGCAGGCCGTAGGCGGCGGTTTTCAGCAGGATACCCGCCAAGTCAACGGAGCCAGCGGTCGGCGCCTGGGCATGGGCATCCGGCAGCCAGGAGTGCACCGGCACCACCGGAAACTTCACCGCGAAGGCGACGAAGAAACCCAGCATCAGCAGGTATTCGGTGCCCGGCGCCAGTTCGGTCTTCAGCAGGTCGGCATAGTTGAAGCTGAGCACGCCGGTCTGGTTGAAGTGCACGAACACCAGCGCCAGGATCGACACCAGCATGATCAGGCCGCTGGCCTGGGTGAAGATGAAGAACTTGGTAGCGGCGGTGATACGGGTACGACCGTCGCTGCCGCTATGACCCCAGAGCGCGATGAGGAAGTACATCGGCACCAGCATCATTTCCCAGAAGAAGAAGAACAGGAACAGGTCGACGGCGAGGAACACGCCGACCACGCCACCGAGAATCCACATCAGGTTGAGGTGGAAGAAGCCGACGCGGTTCTGGATCTCGTTCCACGAGCAAAGTACCGAGAGCACACCGAGTAGGCCGGTGAGCGTCACCATCAGCACCGACAGACCGTCCATCGCCAGGTGAATGGTGATCCCCAGACGCGGGATCCAGTTGATGACGAACTCGTGGGCCCAGCGCGGGCCGCCGTCCGGGGCCGGCGCCAGGGTGAAGTCACCGCTGACCCATAGCCACAGGCTCAGGCCGAACAGCAGGCCCATGGTGATCAGCGCGATCCAGCGCGGCAGGACATGGCCGAAGCGCTCGCCTTGCCAGCACAGCAGGCCGCCGATGAAGGGAATCAGGATTAGCCAGGGCAGAATCATGACAGGCTGTTTTCCTTAACTCAGAAAGAGGATGGCGGCGAGCACCAGCACGGCGCCCCCGGCGATCGAAGCGGCGTACCAGCGCACCTGGCCGTTCTCGCTGCGTACCAGTGCGGCGTTGCCGCCACGCACGAGCAGCGGAATCAGGCCGATGCCACGGTCGATGGGGTCGCGGCGCAGCAGATGGCAGAGCGCAAGGTAGGGGCGCACGAACAGCTTGTCGTAGAGCCAATCGAAGCCCCAGGCGGCGAACCACAGGGCGCTCAACAGGCGGCCTGGCGCGCTCTGCGCCACGGCAGAGGCAACGCGGCGCTGGCCGAGGAAGAGCAGGGCGGCGATGACGATACCGCTCACCGCGATGAGTCCCGACAGCAGTTCCAGGCTGTGCTTGGCCTCGCCACCGGCATGGCCGGCACTTTCCGGCAGCACGCCAGCCAGCGGCGGGGTGATCCAGGCGCCGATGAAGGTCGACAGCACGATCAGCACCAGCAGCGGCAGGTTGTGGGCGATGCCATGGCCGGCGTGAGCCTCGGTCTTCTGCTCGCCATGGAAGGCGATGAAGATCAGGCGGAAGGTGTAGATCGAGGTCAGGAAGGCACCGACCAGGCCAGCGTAGAGCAGCTCGCTATGGCCGCTGGCGAAGGCCTCCCAGAGGATTTCGTCCTTGGAGTAGAAGCCGGCGGTCAGCAGCGGCAGGGCAGCCAGTGCCGCGCCACCGACGACGAAACTGGCGTAGGCCAGTGGCAGCTTCTTCCACAGGCCGCCCATCTTGAAGATGTTCTGCTCGTGGTGGCAGGCATGGATCACCGCACCGGAGGCGAGGAACAGCAGGGCCTTGAAGAAGGCGTGGGTCATCAGGTGGAAGATCGCCGCGTCCCAGGCGCCGACGCCCAGGGCGAGGAACATGTAGCCGATCTGGCTCATGGTCGAATAGGCGAGGATACGCTTGATGTCGGTCTGCACCAGCGCGGCGAAACCGGCCAGCACCAGAGTCACGCCGCCGACGATGCCGACCAGCTCGAGAATTTCCGGGGTCAGCAGGAACAGGCCGTGGGTACGGGCGATCAGGTACACGCCGGCGGTGACCATGGTCGCCGCGTGGATCAGCGCTGACACCGGCGTCGGGCCGGCCATGGCGTCGGCCAGCCAGGTCTGCAGCGGCAACTGGGCGGACTTGCCCACCGCGCCGCCCAGCAGCATCAGGGTGGCGACCCACAGCCAGGCGTCACCGGCCACGTACTGCTGCTGCGCCCGTACCATCAGCTCCTGGATGTTCAGGGTGCCGAGGTTGATGAACAGCAGGAACATGCCGATCATCAGGAACACATCGCCGATGCGGGTGACGATGAAGGCCTTGAGCGCCGCGTTACCGTTGGGCACGTGCTTGTAGTAGAAGCCGATCAGCAGGTACGAGCACAGGCCCACGCCTTCCCAGCCGAAGAACAGCACCAGCAGGTTATCGCCGAGCACCAGCAGCAACATGCTGAAGATGAACAGGTTGGTGTAGGCGAAGAAGCGCGAATAGCCCTCTTCACCGCGCATGTACCAACTGGCGAACAGATGGATCAGAAAACCCACGCCAGTGACCACGCCGAGCATGGTGGCCGACAGACCATCCAGATGCAGGGTGAAGCTCGGCGTCAGGCCTTCGACGCTCATCCACTGCCACAGGGTCAGGCTGTAAGAGCCGCCAACCGGGACTTCAGTAAGAAAACGCGCGATCACGCAGACCGCACTGGCCGCAGCGAGGCCGATGGAGCCGACACCAATGACGGCGCTGGCGTTTTCCGAGAAGCGTCCGCGCGAGAAGGCCAGCAGCAGCCAGCCGAGCAGCGGAAAGAATAGAGTCAGGGCTAGAAGGTTCATCCGCGCATCTCGCTGGCAGCGTCGATATCCAGGGTATTGAAGCGGCGATACAACTGCAGCAGGATCGCCAGGCCGATGCTGGCCTCGGCGGCTGCCAGGGTGATCACCAGAATGAACATCACCTGGCCATCAGCCGCGCCCCAACGGGCGCCAGCCACGACGAAGGCCAGTGCAGCGGCGTTCATCATCACTTCCAGGCTCATCAGGATGAACAGGATGTTGCGCCGCACCATCAGGCCGACCAGGCCGATGCAGAACAGCACGCCGGCCAGGGCCAGGCCGTGTTCCAGAGGTATACCGGTCATACGGTGGGCTCCTTGGCGTCGTGGCGGCCCAGGTGGTAGGCAGCGACCAGTGCGGCGAGCAGCAGCATGGAGGCCAGCTCCACGGCCAGCAGGTAGGGGCCGAACAGGCTGATACCGACGGCCTTGGCTTCCACTGTGGTGTGGCCGATATGGGCGTCGCTGACGTGGTTCAGCAGCACATAGAGCAACTGACCGAGCAGCAAGGCGCTGAGGATTGCCGGGCCGACCCAGATACCGGGCGTCAGCCACTTGCGCTCCTGATCGGCGGCAGCCGGGCCGAGGTTGAGCATCATCACCACGAAGACGAACAGCACCATGATGGCGCCGGCGTAGACGATGATTTCCAGCGCGCCGGCAAAGGGCGCACCGAGGGCGAAGAACACCATCGATACCGCCAGCAGCGAGACGATGAGGTAGAGCAGGGCATGCACCGGGTTGGTATTGGTGACCACCCCGACCGTTGCTGCCACCGCCACACCGGCGGCGAAGTAAAACGCGAATTCCATCAGAAACTCCTAAGGCAGCAGGCTCTTCACGTTGATCGGCTCGGCCTCGTTCTGCGCGGCGCCCTTGGGCTTGCCGGCGATGGCCATACCGGCAACGCGGTAGAAATTGTAGTCCGGGTTCTTGCCGGGGCCGCTGATCAGCAGGTCTTCCTTCTCGTACACCAGATCTTGGCGCTTGAACTCGCCCATCTCGAAGTCCGGGGTGAGCTGGATCGCGGTGGTCGGGCAGGCTTCCTCGCACAGGCCGCAGAAGATGCAGCGCGAGAAGTTGATGCGGAAGAACTCCGGATACCAGCGACCGTCATCGGTCTCGGCCTTCTGCAGCGAGATGCAGCCCACCGGGCAGGCCACGGCGCATAGGTTGCAGGCCACGCAGCGTTCCTCGCCGTCGGGGTCGCGGGTCAGGACGATGCGGCCACGGTAGCGCGGCGGCAGATAGACCTGTTCTTCCGGGTATTGCAGGGTGTCGCGCTTGCGAAAACCATGGCTGAACACCATGGCCAGGCTGCGCAGTTGGGTGCCGGTACCGACCAGCACGTCCCATATGTACTTGAACATTGCTTTTCTCCTTACTGGGCCGTGGCCAGCACGACGGCGCCGGTCACCAGCAGGTTGATCAGGGTCAGCGGCAGGCAGAACTTCCAGCTGAAGGCCATGACCTGGTCATAGCGCGGGCGTGGGATCGACGCGCGCAGCAGGATGAAGATCATGATGAAGAAGGCCGTTTTCAGCGCAAACCAGAAGAACGGAATCTGCGGCAGGATGCCGAACGGGCCGTGCCAGCCACCGAAGAACAGGGTTACCAGCAGCGCCGACACGGTGACGATGGCCACGTACTCGCCAACGAAGAACATGCCCCATTTCATCCCGGCGTATTCGATGTGGTAACCGTCGGCCAGCTCCTGCTCGGCTTCCGGCTGGTCGAACGGGTGACGGTGGGTCACGGCGACAGCAGCGATGAAGAAGGTACAGAAGCCGAAGAACTGCGGAATGATGAACCACAGGTTCTGCGCCTGGTAATCGACGATGTCGCGCATGTTGAACGAGCCGACCTGTGCCACCACGCCCATCAGCGCCAGGGCCAGGAACACCTCGTAGGAGACCGTTTGCGCCGAAGCACGCAGGGCACCGAGCAGGGCGAACTTGTTGTTGCTCGACCAGCCAGCGAACAGCACGGCATACACCGACAAGCCCGCCATGGCGAAGAAGAACAGGATGCCGATGTTCAAGTCCGCCACGCCCCAGTTCGGGGTGATGGGGATGATGGCGAAGGCCATCAGCATCGCTGAAAAGGCGATCATCGGCGCCAGGATGAAGATGAACTTGTCGGCGAACGGCGGCGTCCAGTCCTCTTTGAAGAACATCTTGATCATGTCGGCGGCGATCTGAAACATGCCGAACGGCCCCACACGGTTGGGGCCGTAACGATCCTGCCACCAGCCGAGCAGACGGCGTTCGACGAAGCTCAGCAGTGCGCCGCAGACCACTACCACCAGTAGGATGACGATGGCCTTGAGTACCGCGATGACGATCTCGATCAGTTCGGGCGTCAACCAGTTCATTGCGCGGCCTCCTGCAGCAGGGTCACGCTGGCGCCGGCGACTGTTGCCGGAATGCCCGGCAGGCCAACCGGCAGGCCGACCAGACCGACGGCCAGATCATCACGCACCTGCAGCGGCAGGCGCAGTGCCTGACCGTTGACGCGCAGGGCCAGCAGTGCACCGTCGTTCACCCCAAGGCGAGCCGCTTCATCGCGGGCCAGGGCCACATAGGGTTCGGGCATGCGTTCCTGGATCGGTTTGGCGCGCGCGGAGTTTTCCTCGCTGCCGAACAGGTGGTGCAGTGGCGCCACCTGCCAGGTGCCGGCTGCCGGGTTGAACGCAGCATTGACGGCGAACCAGGGCAGGGCGTTACCGGCGGCTTCCAGCAGGCGCACGCCGGGGTCGCCGGCGCGCAGATGACCACCGACCTCGTCCTGGAACTTGTTCCAGGCCTGCGGCGAGTTCCAGCCCGGCGACCAGGCGAACGGAATCTGCTGCCGATCTTCCTTGCTGCCGGCGTAGCCTTCCATGGAGAAGGCGAAGGCGGTGTCCTGATCCTGCGGCTGACGCGGCTCGTGCACGCTGATATTGGCGCGCATGGCGGTGCGGCCGCTGTAGCGGTGAGGCTCGCGGGCGAGCTTGAGGCCCTTGATGCGGAACGAGGCGCTCGGTGCGGCGTCCTTGATCCCTGCCAACAGCGGGTTGCTGGCGGCGCAGGCTGCAGTGACCTGATCCAGTTGCGTCCAGTCCACGGCCTTGCCTTGCAGGGTGCTGTGCAGCGCGTGCAACCAGCGCCAGCCTTCGCGGATCAGAATATTGCTGTCGTAGTAGCTCGGCTCATAGACCTGGAAGAAGCGCTGGGCGCGACCTTCGAGGCTGACCAGGGTGCCGTCGCCTTCGGCGAAGCTGGCCACCGGCAGCAGCAGGTGGGCACGTTCGCTGGTAGCGGTGCGCTGGTGATCGGCGACGATCACCGTCTGTGCGGCGCTGAGCGCGGCATCGACCTTGGCGGCATCGGCGCGGCGGTACAGGTCGTTTTCCAGCACAATGACAGCATCGGCCTGGCCGTTGCTCAGAGCATCGAGTGCGGCATCGACGGACTCGCCGCCCTGCTCTTTATCCAGAAGCAGGGCCAGGCCCAGGCTGTTGGCTTCGGGCACCACCAGGCTCAGCGAGCCGTTCTTCTCACGGTTCTTCAGTGCGCTGGCGATATTGGCAGCAGCTTCGATCAGGGCCTTGTCGCCCAGCGAAGCGCCGGAGACGATCAGCGGGCGCTTGGCAGCAAGCAAGGCATCGGCGATGCGCTGCACCAGTTCGCCGGCTTCGGCTTCCAGACCGTCGACGGCCGGTGCGCTCGGGTCGATGGCATGAGCCACGGCGAAACCGATGCGTGCCAGATCGGCCGGCGCGGCCTGCACGCTTTCGGCGGCCACGTCGTCCAGGCGAGTTTCCGCGACGCTGGCGATAAACAGCGGGTGACGAGCATGCTGCGCAAAGTTCTGCACGGCCGCCATGTGCCAGTCCTGAATGCGCGCACCGGCAGCGATCTCGGTGGCCTTGCCCTTGACGGCCTGGCGCAGGGCCAGCGCCATGCGTGCGGCGGTTTGGGTCAGGTCTTCGCCGAGGACGAAGATGGCATCGTGCAGCTCGACATCGCGCAGGGTCGGCGTCGGCAGCGGGCCATTCTGCAGGAGGTCGCGGATCAGGCGAATGTTGGCCAGCTCGCCAGCGGCGATGCCGCTATAGAAGTTATTGGCACCCACCAGTTCGCGCAGGGCGAAGTTGGCTTCGAGGCTGGCGCGCGGCGAGCCGATGCCGATCACTCGCTTGCCCTTGAGCAGCTCGGCTGCCTTGTCCAGCGCGGCATCGATGCCGATGGCCTGGCCAGCCAGCAACGGCTGGCGCGGACGATCCGCGTTGTTGACGTATCCATAGCCGAAGCGGCCACGGTCGCAGAGAAAGTACTGGTTGACCGAGCCGTTGAAGCGGTTCTCGATGCGGCGCAGTTCGCCGTAGCGCTCACCGGGGCTGATGTTGCAGCCGCTGGAGCAGCCGTGGCAGATGCTCGGGGCGAACTGCATGTCCCACTTGCGGTTGTAGCGCTCGGAGTGGGTCTTGTCGGTGAACACGCCGGTCGGGCAGACCTCGACCAGGTTGCCGGAGAACTCACTTTCCAGCGTGCCGTCCTCGACACGGCCGAAGTACACGTTGTCGTGCGCGCCGTAGACGCCCAGGTCGGTGCCGCCGGCGTAGTCCTTGTAGTAGCGCACGCAGCGGTAGCAGGCGATGCAGCGGTTCATCTCGTGGGCGATGAACGGGCCAAGCTCCTGGTTCTGGTGGGTACGCTTGGTGAAGCGGTAGCGACGGGCGTTGTGCCCGGTCATCACCGTCATGTCCTGCAGGTGGCAGTGACCACCTTCCTCGCACACCGGGCAGTCGTGCGGATGGTTGGTCATCAGCCATTCGACGACGCTGGCGCGGAACGCCTTGGACTCCTCGTCGTCGATGCTGATCCAGGTGTTGTCGGTGGCTGGTGTCATGCAGGACATGACGATACGACCGCGGGTGTCGTTCTCGTCGTTGTACTGCTTGACCGCGCACTGGCGGCACGCGCCGACGCTGCCAAGCGCCGGGTGCCAGCAGAAGTAGGGGATATCGAGTCCGAGGGACAGGCAGGCCTGCAGGAGGTTGTCTGCACCATCGACTTCGAAATCTTTGCCGTCTACGTGGATAGTGGCCATTTCTTTAAGTCTTCGTTTACCCGCTGGTTAAAGCGGCTGGCTAAGGGAATTCGTCTGTTCAGCTCGCGGTTGCCGGCGTGCGGGGCGTACTCGCCACTTGGGCCACACCAGCCTCGAACTCTTCACGGAAATACTTGATGGCACTGCCCAACGGCTCCACGGCGCCTGGCGCATGCGCGCAGAAGGTCTTGCCTGGGCCAAGGAAGTTGACCAGGCCGAGCAGGGTCTGGATATCTTCGGCGGTGCCTTGCTTGCGTTCCAGGGCGCGGAGGATCTTCACGCTCCACGGCAGGCCATCGCGGCATGGCGTGCACCAGCCACAGGACTCGCGGGCGAAGAACTCTTCCATGTTGCGCAGCAGAGAAACCATGTTGATCGAGTCGTCGACCGCCAGCGCCAGGCCGGTGCCCATGCGCGTGCCGACCTTGCCGATGCCGCCGGCGTACATCTGCGCCTCAAGGTGTTCGGGCAGCAGGAAGCCGGTACCGGCGCCGCCAGGCTGCCAGCACTTGAGCGTGTAGCCGTCGCGCATGCCGCCAGCGTAGTCCTCGAACAGCTCGCGGGCGGTGACGCCGAACGGCAGTTCCCACAGGCCGGGGTTCTTCACCTTGCCGGAGAAGCCCATCAGCTTGGTGCCGTGGTCTTCGCTGCCCGGGCGGGCGAGGCTCTTGTACCAGTCCACACCCTGGCCAATGATGGCCGGCACGTTGCACAGGGTTTCGACGTTGTTGACGCAGGTCGGCTTGCCCCAGACGCCGACAGCAGCAGGGAAGGGCGGCTTGGCGCGCGGGTTGGCGCGGCGGCCTTCCAGCGAGTTGATCAGCGCGGTTTCTTCGCCGCAGATGTAGCGGCCGGCGCCGGTGTGTACGAACAGCTCGAAATCGAAGCCGCTGCCAAAGATGTTCTTGCCGAGCAGGCCGGCGGCCTTGGCTTCCTCGATGGCGCGGTTGAGGTTGGCCGCGGCGTCGACGTACTCGCCACGCAGGAAGATATAGCCGCGATAGGCCTTGAGCGCGCGCGCGGAGATCAGCATGCCTTCCACCAGCAGGTGGGGTAGCTGTTCCATCAGCATGCGGTCTTTCCAGGTGTTGGGTTCCATTTCATCCGCGTTGCACAGCAGGTAACGGATGTTCATGGATTCGTCGGCCGGCATCAGGCCCCACTTCACCCCCGTGGGGAAGCCTGCACCACCGCGCCCCTTGAGGCCGGATTCCTTGACCGTCTGCACGATGTCAGCCTGGGCCATCTCGGTCAGTGCCTTGCGTGCGGCCGCGTAGCCGTTCTTCTGCTGGTATTCCTCCAGCCATACCGGCTGGGCGTCGTCACGCAGGCGCCAGGTCAGCGGATGGGTTTCTTCGCTGCGAGTGATGCGGTTGGCTGGGCCGATGGAGGTGAGGGTCTTCATTTGTAAGCCTCCAGCAGCTTGGCGACGCCGTCAGGTTGGACATCGCCGAAGGTGTCGTCGTCGATCATCAGCGCCGGGGCCTTGTCGCAGTTGCCCAAGCAACACACCGGCAGCAGGGTGAAGCGCTCATCGCTTGTGGTCTGGCCAAGGCCGATGCCGAGCTGCTTCTGCATCTCGCTGACCACCGACTCATGGCCGCCGATGTAGCAGGTCATGCTGTCGCACACGCGAATCACGTGACGGCCGACTGGCTGGCGGAAGATCTGGCTGTAGAAGGTAGCCACGCCTTCGACGTCGCTGGCGGGAATGCCGAGGATTTCGCCAATGGCGTCAGCGGCGCCGTCCGGCACCCAGCCACGCTGCTTCTGCACGATCTTCAGCGCCTCGATGCTAGCGGCGCGCGGGTCTTCGTAGTGATGCATCTCGTGCTCGATGGCCGAGCGCTCGGTTTCGCTGAGGGTGAAACGGTCGGTCTGAATTAGCGTATTCATGATCAGCGGTCCACGTCGGCCATGACGAAGTCGATACTGCCCAGATAGGCGATCAGATCCGCCACCATGCTGCCGCGGATCACCGAGGGGATCTGCTGCAGGTGGGCGAAGCTGGGGGTGCGAATCCGGGTGCGGTAGCTCATGGTGCTGCCGTCGCTCGTCAGGTAGTAGCTGTTGATGCCCTTGGTCGCCTCGATCATCTGGAAGGCTTCGTTGGCCGGCATGACCGGGCCCCAGGAAACCTGCAGGAAGTGAGTGATCAGGGTTTCGATGTGCTGCAGCGTGCGCTCTTTCGGCGGCGGCGTGGTCAGCGGATGGTCGGCCTTGTACGGGCCTTCCGGCATGTTCTTCAGGCACTGGTCGATGATGCGGATGCTCTGGCGCATCTCTTCCACGCGCACCATGCAGCGGTCGTAGGCATCGCCATTGGCCGCCAGCGGCACCTCGAAATCAAAGTGCTCGTAACCGGAGTAGGGGCGTGCCTTGCGCAGGTCGAAGTCGCAACCGGTGGCGCGCAGGCCGGCACCGGTGGTGCCCCATTCCAGCGCCTCCTTGGTGTTGTACTGCGCCACACCGATGGTCCGCGCCTTGAGGATGCTGTTCTTCAGCGCGGCTTTCTCGTACTCGTCGAGGCGCTTGGGCAGCCAGTCGACGAATTCCTTGACCAGCTTGTCCCAGCCGCGCGGCAGGTCGTGGGCGACGCCGCCGATGCGATACCACGCCGGATGCAGGCGGAAGCCGGTGATGGCCTCGATCACCTTGTAGGCGCGCTGGCGGTCGGTGAAGGTGAAGAACACCGGGGTCATTGCACCGACGTCCTGGATGTAGGTACCGAGGAACAGTAGGTGGCTGGTGATGCGGAAGAACTCGGCGAGCATCACGCGGATGAAATCGACGCGGGCCGGCACCTTGATGCCGGCGAGTTTCTCCACCGAGAGCACGTAGGGCAGGTTGTTCATCACCCCGCCGAGGTAGTCGATGCGGTCGGTGTAGGGGATGAAGCTGTGCCAGCTCTGCCGCTCGGCCATCTTCTCGGCGCCACGGTGGTGGTAGCCGATTTCCGGCACGCAGTCGACGATCTCTTCGCCGTCGAGCTGCAGGATGATGCGGAACGCGCCGTGGGCGGACGGGTGGTTGGGGCCGAGGTTGAGGAACATGTAGTCCTCGTGCTCACCGCCGCGTTTCATGCCCCAGTCTTCGGGATTGAAGCGCGCGGCTTCTTCCTCAAGCTGCTGCTTGGCCAGGGTCAGGCTGAACGGGTCGAATTCGGTGGCGCGCGCCGGGTAGTCCTTGCGCAGCGGGTGACCTTCCCAGGTCGGTGGCATCATGATCCGGCTCAGGTGCGGGTGGCCGGTGAAGGTGATGCCGTACAGATCCCAGACTTCGCGCTCGTACCAGTTGGCGTTGGGCCAGATGCCGGTGGCGGTGGGTAGGTTGAGGTCGCGCTCGGACAGGGCGACCTTGATCATCACGTCGCTATTACGCTCTAGCGACATCAGGTGATAGAACACCGTGAAGTCGGCGTCCGGCAGGCCGCGACGCTGGGTGCGCAGGCGCTCGTCGACGCCGTGCAGGTCGTAGAGCATCACGTAGGGACGCGGGAGGTTGCGCAGGCAGGTGAGCACTTCAATGAGGCGCTCACGGGCGACCCAGAGAACCGGCATGCCGGTGCGGGTCGCTTGCAGGGTGAAACTGTCGTCGCCAAAACGGGCGCGCAGTTCGGCGACGACGTCCTGGTCGTCAGCCTTGTAAGGCGGTATGGACACAACGGTGTCTTGAGTCATGGTCTCGGTCGCTGTCGATCAACGTAGAAAGTGGGCGTGACGCTTGCGCTGGCAAGCATCGGCTCAGACTTCGTCGGGGCTACGCAGGTTGGTAACGGCGATTCGCTGCTCGCGTCGCTGTTCCTTCTGCGAAGGCATTTCGGCACGGTAGATGCCTTGATCGCCAACGACCCAGGATAGCGGGCGGCGCTCCTGGCCGATGGATTCCTGCAGCAGCATCAAGCCTTGCAGGAACGCCTCGGGGCGGGGCGGGCAGCCGGGAATATAGACGTCCACGGGGAGGAACTTGTCCACGCCCTGAACGACCGAGTAGATGTCGTACATGCCGCCGGAGTTGGCGCATGAACCCATGGAGATGACCCACTTGGGCTCCAGCATCTGCTCGTAGAGACGCTGGATGACCGGCGCCATCTTGATGAAGCAGGTGCCGGCGATGACCATGAAGTCGGCCTGGCGGGGTGATGCGCGAATGACTTCCGCACCGAAACGCGCCACGTCGTGCGGGGCGGTGAAGGCGGTGGTCATTTCCACATAGCAGCAGGACAGGCCGAAGTTGTACGGCCACAAGGAATTCTTGCGCCCCCAGTTGACCGCGCCGTTAAGCACGTCCGAGAGCTTGCCCATGTAGATGTTCTTGTGAACCTGATCCTCTAGCAGCGGGTCGGAGACGACCTCCCGCTGGCCGATCGGATACGCCTCATTGGGCGCATTCGGGTCGACCCGAGTAAGTTTGTATTGCATCGCCAAAGCCTCATTGTTTTAGCTTCGCCTGCCGTTCACGACGTCCCTGCGGTGCCCAATCGAGCGCGCCGATACGCCAAAGATAGACAAGACCTGCCAACAGAATTGCTATGAAAACTGTAGCTTCGATCAGGCCGGCCCAGCCGCTTTCGCGCACCGAGACTGCCCAAGCGAAGAGATAGAGAGCTTCAACGTCGAAGATCACGAAGAGCATCGCGACCAGATAGAACTTGGCTGACAGGCGCAGACGCGCGCTGCCGGTGGGAAGCATGCCCGACTCGAAGGGCTCGTTCTTGCTGCGTCCCCAGGCTTTGCTGCCGAGCAGGCTGGAAAGGCCGAGCATGAAGGCGATGAGCCCGCAGACACCCAGCAAGAAAACAGCGAAAGCCCAGTTCTGGGACATGGTCGTTACCGCATCAGGCATGCCGGTACTCCTTGAATTAAGGAACGGCTTTTAATCTATTTAGCGACCAGACACCGTCGAGGGCGTTGGCGCGAAGTGTGTATACAATACTATGTGCAGGCCAATTGTAAGTAAATTTTTCGGAGAAAATTATTCCTAAAATTCGATCATTTCTGATTGATTTGTCGCATCGGTGTAATTCTGAAGCGAGCCGTGTGGGCTGGCGTTTCAGGACTATAGCTGATGACTCTGCTCTGGCAATTTCAAGGCGCATTCATCCGGCTAATTTGCCTCATTTCGCAGCGTGATTGCCCTCGGCGAGATGAGCAATTCGCTGCCACTTTGGTGTTAAGGCCAAAGCAGCAGAGCGTGCCGTTAAATTCCTACAGCGCATAATTTACAGGCTTATATATCACCAAATGTTATTCATGCTGGTGTGCCGCACACCGGATCTTGTACTGGCGTGCATGAATCGCCGTGGGGCTATGCCTTTCTGATTGAGCAGTACCCGCCATCCGCTGGGTCTGCGCAGTCGCCCCTGCCTGGGTATGCCGATCCTTCGCATGCATAACAACATGAGGGGTTTGCCATGCCTGTCGTCCGCGCCTTGCTACGCGCCATTCCAGCCATTCTCCTGCTGGTCCTGAGCGCGCCTACCAGCGCGGAATTGGCTGACCGCAACAAACCCTTCAATCTGCTTTATTACCTGCTGGACCAGATGCTCTGAACAAGGGTTGAGCCAACGCGGTGGCAACTTGGGTTGTCGCCGCGTTCGGCTGTTGGGAGCTTGTCGGTAATTGCGCTCGCGGGCCTCTTGCAGGCGTTGTCGTAGATATTGGTCGCGTGTGAGTCCATCGGGGATGTTCTGCAGTTCGAGCACCTCCTCGACGATGCGTTATTCCTCGGCCTGTAGCGCTCGAAGTTGGGGTCAGGCTGCTGCTCCAGCCTGGCTTCGCGCTCTGCGCTGATGAGCTGATAGCGTTTGATCAGTGTTTCGGCGCGTGTTTTCGGCTCAGCTTCGTCCTCGCTGACGGCCTTGATCAGGGCAATCTGCAGCAGCAGGGCCTCGCTCAATGCAAGCTCGCCTTGCTGCTCCATCGCATCGAACCCTTTGCTCAGATCCTCTGCCTGTGCTTCGCGCTTTTCGGCGTCGAGCTGTTTGGCGTGCTCGATGAAGTCTCTATAGCGCTGATGAACTCCCAGGCGTTGTTCCTGGTGCTGGATTTCCGGGTGGGCCAGCAGTTGCAGCTGCTCCGTGCTGAGGGGCGACGATGCAGGCGTCGGGCTGGCTTGCGCGGCTTGAGGCGTCGGCAGCTGCCCAATAGCAGGGCGTAACGAGGCGAGGGCATAGGCAGGTTCCAGGAGGCGTCATTTGAGCTTAGGAGCTGAAAGACCGGTTTGCCTGGACAATAAACGCAGACGAAAAAAGCCCCGGCAAGCCGGGGTAGATTAGGCAAACAGGCTGCTGCGGATGCGTGGTCCGCAGCAGGTGAACCGTACTTAGTGGAACTGGTTCATGGTGTTGTCTTTACCGCTCGCCTTCAGAGCAGCTTCGCCAGCGAAGTACTCTTTGTGGTTGTCGCCGATGTCGGAGCCAGCCATGTTCTGGTGTTTGACGCAGGCGATACCCTGACGCAGTTCCTGACGCTGGACACCTTTCACGTAGGCCAGCATGCCCTGGTCGGCGAAGTAGCCTTTAGCCAGGTTGTCAGTCGACAGAGCTGCGGTGTGGTAGGTCGGCAGGGTGATCAGGTGGTGGAAGATGCCAGCCTGAGCCGAACCGTCGCGCTGGAAGGTACGGATCTTCTCGTCGGCAATCTGGGCCAGTTCAGTTTCGTCGTACTCGACGCTCATCAGTTTGGCGCGGTCGTAGGCGGAAACGTCCTTACCTTCGGCGACCATGGCATCGAACACCTGCTGACGGAAGTTCAGGGTCCAGTTGAAGGACGGGCTGTTGTTGTAAACCAGCTTGGCATTCGGGATGGTCTTACGGATTTCGTTGACCATGGCCGCGATCTGGCCAACGTGCGGCTTCTCGGTTTCGATCCACAGCAGGTCGGCACCGTTCTGCAGGCTGGTGATGCAGTCCAGTACGCAGCGCGCTTCGCCGGTGCCAGCACGGAACTGGAACAGGTTAGACGGCAGACGCTTCGGACGCAGCAGCTTGCCGCCGCGGTTGATCACGACATCGCCATTGCCCAGGTCGGCAGCGGACACTTCTTCGCAATCGAGGAAGCTGTTGTACAGGTCGCCCAGGTCGCCCGGCTCTTTGGTCACGGCGATCTGCTTGGTCAGGCCGGCACCCAGGGAGTCGGTACGAGCGACGATCACGCCATTGTCGATGCCCAGTTCGAGGAAGGCGTAGCGAACGGCAGCGATCTTGGCGAGGAAGTCGGCATGAGGGACGGTCACTTTACCGTCCTGGTGGCCGCATTGCTTCTCGTCGGAAACCTGGTTCTCGATCTGGATGCAGCAGGCACCGGCTTCGATCATGCGCTTGGCCAGCAGGTAGGTGGCTTCCGGGTTACCGAAACCGGCATCGATGTCGGCGATGATCGGGACAATGTGCGTTTCGTAGTTGTCGATCTGGTTCTGGATCTCGGCAGCCTTGGCGTGGTCGCCAGCATCACGAGCGGCGTCCAGTGCGGTGAACAGCAGGTCCAGTTCGCGGCTGTCGGCCTGACGCAGGAAGGTGTACAGCTCTTCGATCAGGTCGGAGACGGCAGTCTTCTCGTGCATAGACTGATCCGGCAGCGGGCCGAAGTCAGAGCGCAGAGCCGCAACCATCCAGCCGGACAGGTAGAGGTAGCGCTTGTTGGTGGTCTTCAGATGCTTCTTGATCGAGATCAGCTTCTGCTGACCGATGAAGCCGTGCCAGCAGCCCAGGGACTGGGTGTAGACGGAGGAGTCGGCGTCGTACTCTTCCATGTCCTTGCGCATGATGTCAGCGGTGTACTGAGCGATTTCCAGACCGGTCTTGAAGCGGTTCTGAGCGCGCATACGGGCGACGGACTCGGGGTTGATAGCGCTCCAGCTGCTGCCGAACTTCTCTTTCAGAGCGGCTACAGCCTTGATGTCGTTTTGATATGCGGACATGGTCAATCCTTCAAAAAATGTGTTGGTTGAGCACCGACTACCCACGCAATGCGTGCACGGATGCAGCGGCTGCGGGAGGCTTCCACTTTGACGGCGAGAATACGGCTGGGCGAGGATTGACCGCGAGGAGGGGGGATGTGGCGAGCATTTCGAGAACGTCGCGTTTGCCGGTTGGCTCGTGGAAACCTTGGGCACCTGCTGGGTTTTCGATCTGTCTGACGCTAAACGCTTCCCCGTCCCTCAGGACAACTTCGTTCCAGTCGCAACCTCGTCGTACGGCCTTGTGGGCTGTTGGGACACGGACCGTCGCGAAGTACTTCGCGGGCGGTCTGGAGATCCTTTTCAGGACCCCTGGCTAGCGGGAGCGAGGCCATCATGCCTCTGGGAAAATGCTTCGTCAAACGTTTTGTAGTGGTTTTTTTAAACTACTACATATTCAGTCGGCGACTGCCTGGTCACGCTGTGCAGCCCATGGGGTGGGCGTTTCAGGCATTTCGCGGGTTGCGTGAGTTGTCCATGGTTCTTGCGAGGGAAAGGGATGCGACTTTGGTCGGGGGGTCAGTCGATCGCTTCGACCTTCAGGCGCAGCGACATGTCCTCGCGGCCCTGGGTGGTGTGTCGACGCAACACGTCACGGCCGCTGGAGCTGGTTTCCTCGCTGACGCCGCCCAAGGTAATCCACTCGCCGAGACGACCGCTGACGCGCGTGTCGGTGCTTTGCACGTCGATCACGCCGGGGCGGCTGTTGCTGACGCGATCGCGCTGGCTGCTGATGGCAACGTGGACGAGTTCGCCAGAGAGGCTGGCTGTCACGTAGAAACCTCGCGTCACGTCGCGATACTGGGTGTCCTGGTAAACCTGGCCGTACGGGCCGGTACTGGTGGTGGTCAGCGGCACGCTCTGGCCGACCTGAATCAGTGCCGGATAACCTTCGGTTGCCTGTACCTGCTGGGTGCCACCACCACGGCTGTCGGTGCTGCGGCGGATGATGCGCACCTGGTCGCGGCCGTTCACTTCACCGCGGCCGACCTGAACCTCGGCATTGCCGGCGCTGAGGGTGCCGTCGACGCGATAGCCGCGGTCGTTCTGGTAATTGCTGTCAGCGCTTTCGACGGTGATCAGCAGGCGCCGCGGGCGGGTGTCGAGTTGCTGCAGCAGCACGCGCACCTCGCCGATCTTGGCCGGTGATGCATTGACGATCAGTTGGTTGCCATAAGCGCTGACCTTGCCCTCGTTGCCGAGCATCGATTGCACCACGCCGAGTACGTCGTCGGCGGTGCGATAATTCAGCGGGATTACCTCGGTGGCCGCTTGCAGTGGCAGGCACAGGCCGAGAAGCAGGGCGGCGAACAGCGTGCGCAGGGTCATAGCAGAAAGCTCCGCAGGTCAGGGTCGGTGATGCTGGTGTCCCAGGCCTGGTCGAACTGGGCCTGGCGTTGGCGCACGCGCGCCGGGTCGTTGTACAGGGCGTAGCCGGATCGTTGATCGAGTTCAGGCCGCAGGAACAGGCCTCTGTCATCGGCAATCAGGTAGGCCAGCTCCTCGTTGGCGTAGTCCGGATGAAGCTTGCGGATATGCAGGTTGGAGGACAATCGGCGTGACAGAGCGAGCAGACGATGGCCTTCCTTCACGGCGCGAGTTGGGTCGCGTAGGAGGATACGCAGGCGCGCTCGTGGGCTGCTCAGCAAGAACCGGGTGCAGGCCTGCTGCACACTGCTGTGGTGATAGAGCCAGGGCTCCAGGTCATCGCTGTACAGGCACAGGCTGCGCTGGGCCTGTTGGATCAACGCCAGGATGTGGGCGCGAGCCTGCTGTGGCTGGCTGAAGCGCTCCAGGCGCTCGTGCTGACCGAGCATGAACGGGGCCGGCTCCCATTGCGCCGCATCTGGCGTGACGGGGGCGGGGTTGTGCACGGCAAAACGCCCCGGCGACTCGAATTCGATGGCCGCCAGTTCAATGGAGTCTGGCGTATCGATCGGTTCGACCGGGGCGTCTTTGTCGTTCATTTCAGTCTCTACTGGCTGGTGCGCACCATATCCACGTGCGGTATGCCGGCGTCGAGGTACTCGTCGCTGACAATCCTGAAGCCTAGCCTTTCATAGAACGGCGTGGCGTGCACCTGAGCGGTGAGCATTTGCTGATGCAGGCCGCGTTTTTCCGCTTCGGCGATCACCGCCTGCATCAGTTTCTCGCCGACCTTGAGGCCGCGCCAGTCCTTGAGCACCGACACGCGACCGATATGGCCGTCGGGCAGCAGACGTGCGGTGCCAACCGGGTAATCGCCTTCCTCGGCGAGAAAATGCACGGCCTCGGTATCTTCGGCGTCCCACTCCAGTTCCGGCGGCACCGATTGCTCGGCGACGAAAACGCTGTCGCGGATACGACGAAGCTCGGCATTGTCCCTATGCCAGTCCGCGACACGGACAGTGATCTCACTCATCGGCAAATCCCAGGCTGCCTTGTTTGACCAGTTCCCACAGCAGAGTACGCCCCTCGTCGTCGGCCAGCCAGGCGCCGAGGTTTTCCACATGTAACGCATCGGCGCTGCAGATCAGCTTCAGCAGCTCACGCAGGCGGGCCGAAACCAGGCGACTCTGGCCGCTGGCGAACAGCACCAGGTCTTCACCGACTTCCGACCAGGCCATGCGCGCGCTGGGGTTGCGGATCAGGATCGCGCCATCTTCCAGGGCGCCGAGGAAGTCTTCTTCCTCGATCTCGATGCCGGCGACCAGCTCGGGGTACTTGGGCTCGGTCATGAACTGGCCGAACCAGGTCATCAGCAGGCGTTCGTCACTCATGTGCTCGTTGAGCAGCGCCTTGAGGCGCTCCAGGGCGTCACGCTGGATCTGGTTGGGATCCTCGCTCGGCTGGATGTCGGCATCGCTGTAACGCTCTTCGTCGGGCAGGAACTGGCCGAGGAAGTCAGTGAAATGGGTCAGTACTTCGGCGGCGCTCGGCGCGCGGAAGCCCACGGAATAGGTCATGCATTCATCCTCAGCGGTGCCACAGTGGGCGAGGCGTGGCGGCAGGTAGAGCATGTCGCCGGGTGCCAGCACCCATTCATCGGTTGGTTCGAATTGAGCCAGGATCTTCAGATCGGCGTGGGGGAGCAGCGGGCTGTCGGAATCGCACATCTGGCCAACTTGCCAGCGGCGATGACCGTGCGCCTGCAGCAGGAATACGTCGTAGTTGTCGAAATGCGGGCCGACGCCGCCGCCGGGCGCGGCGAAGCTGATCATCAGATCGTCGATGCGCCACTTGGGCAGGAACTTGAAGTCTTCCAGCAGCTCGGCCACTTCCGGCACGAACTGGTCGACGGCCTGCACCAGCAGCGTCCAGTCGCGCTCGGGGAGGTCCTGGAAGGTGTCCTCATTGAGCGGGCCGCGCTGCAGCTCCCAGGGGCGTTCGCCGTGCTCGATCACCAGGCGCGATTCGACTTCCTCTTCCAGCGCCAGGCCGGCCAGTTCGTCGGGGCTGATCGGGCTTTCGAAGTCCGGGATCGCCTGGCGCACCAGCAGCGGCTTCTTCTGCCAGTAGTCGCGCAAAAATTCGCGGGCTGTGAGGCCACCCAGCAATTGCAGCGGAGTATCAGGATTCATCAGTAAGCCCTTGAAATAGATAAAAACCTTAAAACAAAAACGCCCGGCTCAGCCGGGCGTCCTCGAGGCTGATCGCGTTTAGATCCGCTTGGCCTGGGCCACGGCGTTACCGATGTAGCGCGCCGGGGTCAGTTGCTTGAGTTCTTCCTTGGCGGCGGCTGGCATGTCCAGGCCGTCGATGAAGGCCAGCAGGGCCTCGGGGCTGATGCCCTTGCCGCGGGTCAGCTCCTTGAGCTTCTCGTACGGGTTCTCGATGGCGTAGCGACGCATGACGGTCTGGATCGGCTCGGCGAGCACTTCCCAGCAGGCATCCAGGTCTTCAGCAATTTTCTGAGCATTGAGCTCCAACTTGCTGATTCCCTTGAGGCTTGCCTCGTAAGCGATGACGCTGTGAGCGAAGCCGACACCCAGGTTACGCAGCACGGTGGAGTCGGTCAGGTCACGCTGCCAGCGGGAGATCGGCAGCTTGCTGGCGAGGTGCTGGAAGATCGCGTTGGCGATGCCCAGGTTGCCTTCGGAGTTCTCGAAGTCGATCGGGTTGACCTTGTGCGGCATGGTCGAGGAGCCGATCTCGCCAGCCACGGTCTTCTGCTTGAAGTAACCGAGGGAGATGTAGCCCCAGACGTCGCGGTCGAAGTCGATCAGGATGGTGTTGAAGCGGGCGATGGCGTCGAACAGCTCGGCGATGTAGTCGTGCGGCTCGATCTGGGTGGTGTAGGGGTTCCAGGTCAGGCCCAGGTCACCTTCGATGAACTGACGCGCGTTGGCTTCCCAGTCGATGCTCGGGTAGGCCGACAGGTGGGCGTTGTAGTTGCCCACGGCGCCGTTGATCTTGCCCAGCAGCGGCACGGCCGCGACCTGAGCGATCTGGCGCTCCAGGCGGTGGACGACGTTGGCCAGTTCCTTGCCCAGGGTGGTCGGCGAAGCCGGCTGGCCGTGGGTGCGCGATAGCATCGGCACATCAGCGAACTTCACTGCCAGTTCACGAATGGCGCCTGCCAGTTGCTTCATCAGCGGCAGCAGCACGCTGTCGCGGCCTTCGCGCAGCATCAGGGCGTGGGACAGGTTATTGATGTCCTCGCTGGTGCAGGCGAAGTGGATGAACTCGCTGACTTTGTCCAGTTCCGGCAGCTTGGCAGCCTGTTCCTTGAGCAGGTATTCCACGGCCTTGACGTCGTGGTTGGTGGTGCGCTCGATTTCCTTGACGCGCTCGGCGTGCTCGACGGCGAAGTTCTCGGCCAGCTCGTTGAGCAGGGCGTTGGCTTCGGCGGAGAAGGGCGCGACTTCCGGGATGCCCTCGTGAGCGGCCAGACGCTGCAGCCAGCGCACTTCGACCAGTACGCGGCTACGGATCAGACCGTATTCGCTGAAGATAGGGCGCAGGGCGCTGGTTTTGCCGGCGTAGCGGCCGTCGACGGGGGAAACCGCGGTGAGCGAGGAAAGCTGCATGTAGGCGTTCTCGAGCTGTCGGGCTGAAAAGCCATCCGGGGTCGCTGCGCGTCGTGCCTGCTTCATTGAAGCGGGCGCTAGCTCAGGTGCCTGGACGACCTCTGGCGAAAAGGGCGCATATCATACATGAAAACCGGCGCGTGACCGCCTATGTCCTGCGTCGCGCGACCGATAACAGACTGGCGGCAAAGATCAGCGCCGCGCCGAGCAGCGACAGGGTGTCTGGCGTCTCGCCCCAGAGCAGCCAGGCGGTGATGCCGGCGAAGACGATGGCCAGGTAGGCGACCGGGCCGATCAGCCCCGGCGGCGCCAGGCCGTAGGCACGCGACATGATCACCTGGCTGGCGGTGGCCAGCAGGCCGATGCCCAGCAGCCAGCTCAGTTGCGTGGTATCCAGTGGCTGCCAGCTCCAGGTCAGGGGAATGGCGGAGAACAGCGCGCTGAACAGCGAGAAATAGAAGACGATGCGCGTTGCTGGTTCGCTGTCGCTCATTTCACGGATGGAGACGAAGGCGAAGGCCGCCAGCAGGCTGGCGGCCAGGCCAAACAGGGCCGGCCCCTCGAACAGGGCGGTGCTGGGCTTGGCCACCAGCAGCACGCCGCACAAGCCGATCAGGCTGCTGACCAGCATGCGTCGAGTCAGCGGCTCCTTCAGCCAGATATGTGCGATCAGTGGGGTGAACACCGGCGCGGAGTAGGTGAACAGCATTGCGTCTGCCAGTGGCAGGTGGGCGATGGCGTAGAAGAAGCAGTACATCGCCGCCAGGCCGTAGGTGGTGCGCCACAGATGGGACCTCAGGCGTGTCGTGCGCAACGGGCGAACGCCGCGCACCAGTAGCAAAGGCAGGAAGAACAACACGCCGACCAGGTTGCGGAAGAACACCACTGACTCGTTGTTGACGCTGCTGGATATCTCGCGGATGCCGACGCCGGTGAAGGCGAACAGCAGCGCCGAGAGCGCCAGCAGCAGGGCACCCTGTAGGGGTTTTACGCTGCGGCTGGCGGGTTCCATTGTCAGTTTCGCGTCAGTTCGTAGAGTTCTTTGAGCAGTTTGCTGCGGCTGAACACCAACTGCCAGCGGTGGCCGCCGAGCTGGCGCCATAGGCGCGCCGAGCGAATGCCAGCGAGCAGCAGGGCACGGATCTTTGCGGCGTTGTTCGGTTGCTGTAGGAAGCGCATGTCGCCATGCACCTGAATGCGCTGGCGGAAGGTGCTGATGGTGTCCTGATACAGGCCGCCGCACGCAGCGATGACGTTGTCATGGACCAGGCCGAAATGCTCGACCTGTTGCTGGATCTGGTCGAGGCGACTGCCCATCACCTGCAGCATGTCGCCACGCTTGTCCAGCTGGCGTTCCAGACCGACCATCGCCAGTGCATAGCGCAGCGGCTCGCGCTGCAGGGCGGATGGATTGCGCTCCAGCGAGCTGATCAGTGCGCGATAACCGTCGCGCAAGTTGAGGTCGTCACCGCCGTAGACGTCCAGCGTGCTTTTCGGGTCGCGTACCAGCAGGCTGCCGAGCATGCAGCCCATCGAGGCTTCGCTGACCTGGCCGGTGCGGGCGATCTTGTCGGCCAGCACTGCTGCCTCGAATACGGCGCCGAGGGCGACCAGTTGCTCCTGCAGCGGACTCATTGGGCGTCCTCGTACCAGGCTTCTGCGGTTTCGATAACGCCACCACCCAGGCACACCTCGCCGTCATAGAACACCACGGACTGACCCGGAGTGACGGCGCGCTGCGGCTCGTCGAACACGGCGCGATAGCCGGTCTCGGTCTTCTCCAGGGTGCAGCGCTGGTCGTTCTGGCGGTAGCGCACCTTGGCGGTCAGGCGGCGCGGGCTGCTCAAGTCCACTGGGTTGACCCAGTAGATATCGGAGGCGAGCAGGGCGCGGGAGAACAGCCAGGGGTGTTCGTTGCCCTGGCCGACGATCAGTACATTGCGCGTCAGGTCCTTGCGCAGCACGTACCAGGGGTCGTCGCTGGCGTCCTTGAGACCGCCGATGCCAAGCCCCTGGCGCTGGCCGATGGTGTGGTACATCAGGCCATGATGACGGCCGATGATCTGACCTTCGGTGGTCTCGATGTCGCCTGGCTGGGCCGGTAGGTACTGTTTGAGAAAGTCACTGAAGCGACGCTCACCGATGAAGCAGATGCCGGTGGAGTCCTTCTTCTTCGCCGTGGCCAGCTCGTACTTCTCGGCGATGGCGCGTACCTGCGGCTTTTCCAGCTCGCCAACCGGGAACAGGGTCTTGGCGATCTGCTCGCCGCCGACGGCGTGCAGGAAATAGCTCTGGTCCTTGTTTGGGTCCAGGCCCTTGAGCAGCTCGGTGTGGCCATCGATATCGCGGCGACGCACGTAGTGACCGGTGGCGATCAGGTCGGCACCGAGGCTCAGGGCGTAGTCGAGAAAGGCTTTGAACTTGATTTCGCGGTTGCACAGGATGTCCGGGTTCGGCGTACGCCCGGCCTTGTATTCGGCGAGGAAGTGCTCGAACACGTTGTCCCAGTATTCGGCAGCGAAGTTGGCGGTGTGCAGCTTGATGCCGATGCGGTCGCATACGGCCTGGGCGTCGGCCAGGTCGTCCATGGCGGTGCAGTATTCGGTGCCGTCGTCTTCGTCCCAGTTCTTCATGAACAGGCCTTCGACCTGGTAACCCTGTTCCATCAGCAGCAGGGCGGAAACGGACGAATCGACGCCGCCGGACATGCCGACGATCACGCGTTGGGTGCTAGGTGCTTGCATGGGAGTCTGCGAGTGAAGCCTGAAAAACTGTCGAGTCTACCAGAAAGCCTGCCGCCCGTAGGGCGTACTCGGCTTTGGCTTCCTGCGTCGCTCTACCTCCTGCATCCATGCAGTCGTCGCGAAGCAGTACGCCGTAGGGTGTTTGTGGCGCTTTACAGCGATGGACTGTCCGCTTGGCTACGAGCGGCCAGCGTTCCGCTCTTCATTATTTGGACGCGGCGAGCACGATAACCCCGGATTTCATCCGGGCCAGACTTTAGTTGCGCACCAGTTCCAGTGGCCCGCTGATACCGGTCAAATAATCGTCAACACACTGCAAAACCAGCTCACTGCGCCAGCGCTCGGGTTGTGCGGCCAGCTCGTCACGGGTCAGCCAGGTGATGCTGCTGATGTCGCTATCCAGCTCGCGCTCGGGGTCATGGCTTACGGGGCGGGCGCTGAAACACACGCGTTGATAGGTCACGCCGTTGCTCGGTGCGGTGTAGAGATAGATGCCGAGCAGGGCGGTCAGCTCCACGTTCCATCCGGTCTCCTCGAGTGTTTCCCGCACTGCGGCTTCACGCAGCGACTCGTTGGCCTCCAGGTGTCCGGCTGGCTGGTTCAGCACCATGCGGCCGGCTTTGAATTCTTCGACGAAGAGGAAACGGCCATCATCTTCGATCACCGTGGCCACGGTGATATGGGGTTGCCAGTCCATTTTCGGTGCTCCAAAAAACGATCAGCGTGCAGGATTCTGTGGGAGCGAGCTCTGCTCGCGAAAAACGGCTTCGCGAGCAGAGCTCGCTCCTACAAAGATTGTCCAGATCTATAAATAAAGAACCCCGGCACCAGGCCGGGGTTCTTTTTGCACTCAAACCTTATCAGGCATTCAGTGCAGCCAGAGCGGCGTTGAAGGTAGCGCTGGGGCGCATCACCTTGCTGGTCAGCTCGGGGTTGGAACGGTAGTAGCCACCGATCTCAGCCGGCTTGCCTTGCACGGCAGCCAGTTCGGCAACGATGGTCGCTTCCTGCTCGGTCAATTGCTTGGCCAGAGGGGCGAAGTGAGCCTTCAGCTCGGCATCGTCGTTCTGCTCGGCCAGGGCTTGAGCCCAGTACAGCGCCAGGTAGAAGTGGCTGCCACGGTTGTCGATCTCGCCGACCTTGCGCGCCGGGGACTTGTTGTTGTCCAGCAGCTTGCCGGTAGCCTGGTCCAGGGTCTTGCCCAGTACCTTGGCCTTGGCGTTGTTGGTCTTGATGCCGGTTTCTTCCAGCGATACGGCCAGGGCCAGGAACTCGCCCAGGGAATCCCAGCGCAGGTAGTTCTCTTCGACCAGCTGTTGTACGTGCTTGGGAGCCGAGCCGCCGGCGCCGGTTTCGTACATGCCGCCGCCGGCCATCAGCGGAACGATGGACAGCATCTTGGCCGAGGTGCCCAGTTCCATGATCGGGAACAGGTCTGTCAGGTAGTCACGCAGCACGTTACCGGTCACCGAGATGGTGTCCTGGCCGCGGATCATGCGCTCCATGGAGACGCGGATGGCCTCGTTGTAGCCCATCATGCGGATGTCCAGACCAGTCAGGTCGTGGTCCTTGAGGTACAGCTCGACTTTCTTCTGCAGCTCGCGATCATGGGCGCGCTCCGGGTCCAGCCAGAAGATGGCCGGGGTATCGGATTGACGGGCACGGGTAACGGCCAGCTTGACCCAGTCGCGGATCGGGGCGTCCTTGGTCTGGCAGGCGCGCCAGATATCGCCCGCTTCGACTTCGTGCTGCATCAGTACGGTGCCATCGGCAGCAACGACGCGCATGGTGCCGTCGGCGGTCATTTCGAAGGTCTTGTCGTGAGAGCCGTACTCTTCGGCTTTCTGCGCCATCAGGCCAACGTTCGGCACGCTGCCCATGGTGGTCGGGTCGAACGCACCGTTGGTTTTGCAGAAGTTGATCATTTCCTGATAGATGCGAGCGTAGGTGCTCTCAGGCATGACAGCCTTGGTGTCTTTCTGCTTACCATCCTTGCCCCACATCTGACCGGAGTTGCGGATCATCGCAGGCATCGAGGCGTCGACGATGACGTCGCTCGGGATGTGCAGGTTGGTAATGCCCTTGACCGAATCGACCATGGCCATTTCAGGGCGATGAGCGTAGACCTCGTGGATGTCATGCAGGATTTCTTCCTGCTGCGAGGCTGGCAGCGACTTGATCTTGTCGTAGACGCTGCTGATACCGTTGTTCGGGTTGACGCCCAGTTCCTTGAACAGGTCGCCGTACTTGTCGAACACGTCCTTGTAGTAAACGCTGACAGCGTGGCCGAAGACGATCGGGTGGGAGACCTTCATCATGGTCGCCTTGACGTGCAGGGACCACATCACGCCGGTTTCCTTGCAGTCCTGCAGAGTCTTCTCGAAGAAGTCACGCAGCTTGCGGCAGCTCATGAACATGCTGTCGAACACTTCGCCTTCCTGCAGGGCGAGTTGTTTCTTGACCTCGACCTTGCCGTCCTTACCGACAAATTCGATGCGCACATCACCGGCCTTGGCCATGGTGATCGACTGCTCGCTGGAGAAGAAGTCGCCGCCGCGCATGTAGTCGGCGTGGGACTGCGAGGCCATGCTCCACTTGCCCATGCTGTGCGGGTGCTTGCGGGCATAGGCTTTTACCGCGGCCGGAGCACGGCGGTCGGAGTTACCTTCGCGCAGAACCGGGTTGACGGCGCTACCCAGGATCTTGGCGTAGCGGGCGCGAACTTCCTTGTCTTCTTCGCTTTGCGGGTCTTCCGGGAAATCGGGAATGCCGTAGCCCTGAGCCTGCAGCTCGGCGATGGCGGCCTTGAGCTGAGGTACGGAGGCGCTGATGTTCGGCAGCTTGATGATGTTGGCATCGGCTTGCAGAGTCAGTTCGGCCAGTTTGGCCAGGTCGTCATCGATGCGTTTGTCGGCGTCCAGGCGGTCGGCAAAGCTTGCCAGGATCCGTCCAGCAAGAGAGATGTCGCGGGTTTCAACGGAGATGTCAGCCGATGCGGCAAAGGCTTCTACAATGGGCAGAAGCGAATAGGTAGCAAGGGCCGGGGCTTCGTCGGTGAAGGTGTAGATGATCTTCGAAGGGGTGGACATTTAGGGTTAACTCTCTTCTTTGCTGAGCGCGCATAGAAACTCGACCTGCACTGTGTAGGCGCCTGGGCCCCATGGTGGCGGGGCCGGGTCGAGGACTCGCCGCGGTGATGTTGGATGCACCCGTAGAGTGTCGAGCAGTTCGAGCCGGCAGACAGTGGTTGCCGTTTACCGGTTTCAAGAGGTTGCTGCCTGGTTCCAGACAGGTCACCCCTTATGACTCGTTAGTCACCTAAGCAGTATACCACTGCGGCACCTCGCCGCAGAATGCCCAGTTGAATAAGACCTTTGCACATGTGTCTGTGGTTCGTGGTTTGCGCTACTCTCGGGAGTGCACACTGTCTAACCACAAGATGGAGTCCAGCATGGGATACCAAAAGATCCAGGTGCCAGCCAGCGGTGACAAAATCACCGTCAACGCCGATATGTCGCTGAATGTTCCAGACAATCCGATCATCCCGTTCATCGAGGGTGATGGTATTGGTGTCGATATTTCCCCGGTGATGATCAAGGTGGTCGACGCTGCGGTGGCGAAGGCCTACGGCGGCGCTCGCAAGATCTCCTGGATGGAAGTTTATGCCGGCGAGAAGGCCACTCAGGTTTACGATCAGGACACCTGGCTGCCGAAAGAAACCCTCGAGGCCGTGCGTGATTACGTGGTCTCGATCAAAGGCCCGCTGACCACGCCCGTTGGTGGCGGCATTCGTTCGCTCAACGTGGCCCTGCGCCAGGAACTAGACCTTTATGTCTGCCTGCGCCCGGTACGCTGGTTCGAGGGCGTGCCCAGCCCGGTCAAGAAACCGGGTGACGTGGACATGGTGATCTTCCGCGAGAACTCCGAGGACATCTACGCCGGTGTCGAGTGGAAGGCTGGCAGCCCCGAAGCCGAGAAGGTCATCAAGTTCCTCACCGAGGAAATGGGCGTCAAGAAGATCCGCTTCACCGACATGTGTGGCATCGGCATCAAGCCGGTTTCCGAAGCTGGCACCAAGCGCCTTGTGCGCAAGGCGCTGCAGTACGCCGTGGACAATGACCGCAGTTCGGTAACCCTGGTGCACAAAGGCAACATCATGAAGTTCACCGAAGGTGCCTTCAAAGAGTGGGGTTACGAAATCGCACGTGACGAATTCGGTGCCGAGTTGCTCGATGGCGGCCCTTGGATGCAGTTCAAGAACCCGCGTACCGGCAAGAATATCGTGGTCAAGGATGTGATTGCCGACGCCATGCTGCAGCAGATCCTGCTGCGTCCGGCCGAATATGACGTGATCGCCACGCTCAACCTCAATGGCGACTATCTGTCCGACGCCCTGGCGGCCGAAGTCGGTGGCATCGGTATCGCGCCGGGTGCCAACCTGTCCGACTCCGTGGCGATGTTCGAGGCGACTCACGGCACGGCGCCGAAATACGCCGGCCAGGACAAGGTCAATCCGGGCTCGGTCATTCTCTCAGCCGAGATGATGTTGCGTCACATGGGCTGGGCCGAGGCAGCCGATCTGATCATCAAGGGCACCAACGGCGCCATCGCTGCGAAGACTGTGACCTATGACTTCGAACGTCTGATGGAAGGTGCGAAGCTGATGTCGTGCTCCGAGTTCGGCGATGCGATGATCAGCCATATGTAGGCTGATTAAGGTGTGAAAAAAAGGCCGGTCAAATGACCGGCCTTTTCGTGTTCAGCACATCCATGTGCTTCGTATTCGATGAAGCTGTGGGGCAGGATGCTCAGACTTCGGCAGTGCTCGCGATACTCTGCGTCTGGGTGGCTGCCACGGGGGCATCCTGAGTGGCGCTGGCTGCGCTGATATTGACCGCATGCAGTCCTTTGGGGCCTTGCACGATCTCGAAGCGGACCGACTGACCGGCCTTGAGCGTTTTATAACCGTCCATCTGGATGGCCGAGTAGTGGGCGAACAGGTCCTCATCTCGGCCGTCGGCCAGGATGAATCCATAGCCTTTGGCGTTGTTGAACCACTTGACCTTACCGCTGAGCATGCTGATATCCCTCTGCAAAGGACTCCATCTCTGGAGTATCATCCACTTCATTCCGCGCGATAACCGACCAGGCTGGGCGAAGGCGTGGAATCCCTGATACCCACCAGTGGGTATTCATTTGTTGTAACACCCTTTTGCCGTTAGTCAAGGCTATACGGCGGATGGCTGAGAACTCAGTCAAACTCCCTCTAGCATCCCCGTTCGCCCAGCCCTGAACCTCTGATTTCAGCATGCATGCAAGTAGCCAGATTCGACTAACATTCAATCAGGATCACCCGGCAGAGCATGAGGATGACTCCTCTGGTATCGCTGTTCAGGAATCCAAGCCAGCATTGCAGGCACCACCGATGTACAAGGTGGTCTTATTCAATGACGACTACACCCCGATGGATTTTGTCGTCGAAGTGCTCGAAACGTTTTTCGGCATGAACCGGGAGCTGGCAACCAAGATCATGCTCGCCGTCCATACAGAAGGGCGTGCGGTATGTGGTGTGTACACCCGCGATATTGCGGAGACCAAAGCAATGCAGGTCAACCAGTACGCGCGAGAGAGCCAGCATCCGCTACTCTGTGAAATAGAGAAGGACGGTTAACGCCGGCCACTTGGGTATGAGGTGAAGCTATGTTGAATCGAGAGCTCGAAGTCACCCTCAATCTGGCTTTCAAGGAGGCCCGTGCCAAGCGTCATGAGTTCATGACGGTCGAGCATCTGCTGCTCGCCTTGCTGGACAACGAGGCAGCCGCCAGTGTGTTGCGGGCCTGTGGGGCCAACCTCGACAAGCTACGCCACGATTTGCAGGAGTTCATCGACTCCACCACACCATTGATTCCTCAGCACGACGAAGATCGCGAAACCCAGCCAACGCTAGGTTTCCAGCGTGTTCTGCAGCGCGCGGTCTTCCACGTGCAGAGTTCCGGCAAGCGTGAAGTGACCGGCGCCAACGTGCTGGTCGCGATCTTCAGCGAGCAGGAAAGCCAGGCCGTGTTCCTGCTCAAACAGCAGAGTGTGGCCCGCATCGATGTGGTCAACTACATCGCCCATGGCATCTCCAAGGTGCCGGGGCACGGTGATCACCACGAGAACGATCAGGAGATGCAGGATGAGGAGGGCGGCGAGTCCTCTACCTCCAGCAATCCACTGGATGCCTACGCCAGCAATCTCAATGAGCTGGCCCGCCAGGGGCGTATCGACCCGTTGGTCGGGCGTGAGCATGAAGTCGAGCGCGTTGCGCAGATCCTTGCGCGTCGGCGCAAGAACAATCCACTGCTGGTGGGCGAGGCCGGTGTCGGCAAGACCGCCATCGCCGAAGGTCTGGCCAAGCGTATCGTCGACGAGCAGGTGCCAGATCTGCTGGCCGACAGCGTGGTGTATTCGCTGGATCTCGGTGCGCTGCTGGCCGGCACCAAGTATCGCGGCGACTTCGAGAAGCGCTTCAAGGCGCTGCTCAATGAGCTGCGCAAGCGTCCACATGCCATCCTTTTCATCGACGAGATCCACACCATCATTGGTGCGGGCGCGGCGTCGGGCGGGGTCATGGATGCGTCCAACCTGCTCAAGCCGGTGCTGTCGTCGGGTGAGATTCGCTGCATCGGCTCCACCACCTTCCAGGAATTTCGCGGTATCTTCGAGAAGGACCGCGCGCTGGCGCGACGCTTCCAGAAGGTCGACGTGGTAGAGCCTTCGGTAGAGGACACCGTCGGTATTCTCAAGGGGCTCAAGGCGCGCTTCGAGCAGCATCACCACATCGAGTACAGCGACGAGGCCCTGCGTGCAGCGGCCGAGCTGGCCGCGCGCTACATCAATGACCGGCACATGCCGGACAAGGCCATCGACGTGATCGACGAGGCGGGTGCCTACCAGCGCCTGCAGCCGGAAGACAAGCGGGTGTCGCGTATCGAGGTCGCCCAGGTCGAAGACATCGTCGCCAAGATCGCGCGGATTCCGCCAAAACACGTATCGAGTTCCGACAAGGAGCTGCTGCGTAATCTGGAGCGCGATCTGAAGCTCACCGTTTTCGGTCAGGACGCCGCCATCGATTCGCTCTCGACCGCCATCAAGCTGTCGCGGGCCGGCCTTAAGGCGCCGGACAAGCCGGTCGGTTCCTTCCTGTTCGCCGGCCCTACGGGCGTGGGCAAGACAGAAGCAGCACGGCAGCTGGCCAAGGCCATGGGCATCGAGCTGGTGCGTTTCGACATGTCTGAGTACATGGAGCGCCACACCGTGTCGCGTTTGATCGGCGCGCCGCCCGGTTATGTCGGTTTCGACCAGGGTGGCCTGCTGACCGAGGCGATCACCAAACAGCCGCACTGCGTGCTGCTGCTCGATGAGATCGAGAAGGCGCATCCGGAAGTCTTCAACCTGCTGCTGCAGGTGATGGACCACGGTACGCTGACCGACAACAACGGGCGCAAGGCGGATTTCCGCAACGTGATCCTGATCATGACCACCAACGCCGGTGCGGAAACCGCCTCGCGTGCCTCGATCGGTTTCACCCAGCAGGATCATTCCACCGATGCCATGGAAGTCATCAAGAAGAGCTTCACGCCGGAGTTCCGCAACCGCCTGGATACCATCATCCAGTTCGGTCGCCTGAGCCACGAGACCATCAAGAGCATCGTCGACAAGTTCCTCACCGAACTGCAGGCGCAGCTGGAAGACAAGCGTGTCACGCTGGAAGTCAGCGATGCGGCGCGCAGTTGGCTGGCCGAGCGCGGCTACGATGTTATGATGGGCGCGCGGCCGATGGCGCGTTTGATCCAGGACAAGATCAAGCGTCCGCTGGCAGAGGAAATCCTCTTCGGCGAGCTGGCCGAGCATGGCGGCGTGGTACACGTCGACATCAAGGATGGCGAGCCCAGCTTCGAGTTCGAGACGGCGGCGGAGGTCGCCTGATCGAATGGCCTCACGCTCAGCGAAAGCCCTGGCGGCTTTTGCTGAGCCAACGAAAACGCCCGGCATAAGCCGGGCGTTTTCGTTTGGTGCTTGGCTTAACGGGCGCGGTAGGTGATGCGGCCTTTGCTCAAGTCATAAGGTGTCAGCTCAACACGCACCTTGTCACCAGTGAGAATGCGGATGTAGTTCTTGCGCATCTTGCCGGAGATGTGCGCGGTAACGACGTGCCCGTTTTCCAACTCCACGCGGAACATGGTGTTGGGCAGGGTGTCGACGACAGTGCCTTCCATTTCGAAGCTGTCTTCTTTCGACATGCAGTAAAGCCCTCGGTATCCAGGAAATGGCCCGGTGCAACTGGCGCCAGGCAAAAGCGGCGTGCATTGTGCCCGAAAACAGGGGGCTGCGCCAAGTGGCTTGGATTGTCGAGCGTTTGGATGGCTGGCAGAGCGGCTAGGTAAGCAGCGTCCAGCGCTGATTGACGAAAAGTTCGATGGGGCGGTACTGGGTCTTGTAGTTCATCTTGCGGCAGTTCTTGATCCAGTAGCCGAGATAGACGGCCTCCAGCCCCAGGCGCGCGGTTTCGCCGATTTGCCAGAGGATGGCGAATCGGCCAAGGCTGCGGCGCTCTTCAGCCGGATCGTAGAAGGTGTAGACGGCCGACAGGCCATTCGGCAGAACGTCGGTGACAGCGATGGCGAGCAGTTTGTCTTGCAGGCGGAACTCATAGAAGCGTGAAAATGGCAGATCGCGAATCAGAAAGGTCGAGAACTGCTCGCGGCTTGGCGGGTACATGTCGCCATCGGCGTGGCGCTGCTCGATGTAGCGTACATAGAGCGCGTAATACTCTTCGGTGAATACCGGGCGCACGCAGCGAACGGCGATGTCTTGATTGCGCTTGATGATGCGCCGCTGCTGGCGATTTGCCGTAAAGCGCGCGGCCGGGATGCGTGCCGGGATGCAGGCTGTGCACTGCTGGCAGTGGGGCCGATAGAGGTGGTCACCGCTGCGACGAAAACCCAGTTCCGACAGCTCGGCATAGACCTGCACGTCCATGGGCTGGCTGGGGTCGAGAAACAGGGTGGTGGCCTGTTCTTCCGGCAGATAGCTGCATGGATGAGGTTGAGTGGCATAGAACTTCAGGCGGGCCAGCTCGGTCATGGCGTCGTCTCGCAAAAGCCTGACTAAGAGTGTATGCCAGGCTTGGCCGCTCGACTAGGCGAGCCAGTCCGCTGTGGTTGGCAGATCGATGTGGTGCTGCAGGTACTCGGCGAATGTCGCGCGAGGTATGGCTCTTGCGCCGAAGCTGTGCAGGTGCTGCGTGGGCATCTGGCAGTCGATGAGTACGAAGCCCCATGCGCGCAGCTTGCCGACGAGGGTGGCGAAACCGATCTTGGAGGCGTTGTCGGCGCTGCTGAACATGGATTCGCCGAAGAACAGCTGGCCCATGGCCAGGCCGTAGAGCCCGCCAACCAGCTCACCCTCGCTCCAGACTTCCACGGAATGGGCGATGCCGCGCTGGTGCAGTTGCAGGTAGGCGTCCTGCATGCCGCGAGTGATCCAGGTGCCATCGGCGTAGGCGCGAGGCTCGGCGCAAGCTTTTATCACGGCCGCAAAATCCCGGTCGAAGGTGACGCTGTAGCGATTTTGTCTCAGTAGCTTGGCCAGGCTGCGAGAAACGTGCAGCTCTTCGGGGAACAGTACCGTGCGTGGATCGGGTGACCACCAGAGGATCGGCTGGCCATCATCGAACCAGGGGAAGCAGCCGTGGCGGTAGGCGCTGATCAGGCGGTCGGCACTCAGGTCGCCGCCAGCGGCGAGCAGGCCATTGGGTTCGCGCATGGCTTTTGCCAATGGCGGGAACTGCAGTGAGTCACGTTGCAGCCAGGTCAGCATGTGCGCTTGTCCAGCGGAGGAGGGGAGGGCGAGCGATGGTGCTCGCCCTTGTGCCATCAGTTGCCGTCGAGGAATTTCTCGACATCCAGTGCTGCCATGCAGCCTGCGCCGGCCGAGGTGATGGCCTGGCGGTAGACGTGATCGGCCACGTCGCCAGCGGCGAATACACCCTCGATGCTGGTGGCGGTGGCATTGCCTTCGCTGCCGCCTTTGATCTTCAGGTAGCCGTCATGCATGTCCAGCTGGCCGACGAACAGCTCGGTATTGGGCTTGTGGCCGATGGCGATGAACACGCCGGCCAGTGCCAGTTCCTTGGTGCTGCCATCGGCGGTGCTTTTCAGGCGTACGCCGGTCACGCCGCTCTGGTCGCCCAGCACCTCATCCAGGGTGTGGTTCCAGTGCAGGCGCATGTTGCCGTTCTCGACCTTGTCGAACAGCTTGTCCTGCAGGATCTTCTCCGAGCGCAGTTTGTCGCGGCGGTGCACTAGGTGCACTTCCTTGGCGATGTTGGACAGGTACAGCGCTTCTTCCACGGCGGTGTTGCCGCCGCCGATCACAGCAACCACCTGGTTGCGGTAGAAGAAACCGTCGCAGGTCGCGCAGGCGGAAACGCCCTTGCCGGCGAACGCTTCTTCGGATGGCAGGCCAAGGTACTGGGCGCTGGCGCCGGTGGCGATGATCAGTGCATCACAGCTGTAGGTGCCGCTGTCGCCCTTGAGCACGAAAGGACGGCTCTGCAACTCGGCGGTGTGGATGTGGTCGTAAACGATCTCGGTGTCGAAACGCTCGGCGTGCTTTTGCATGCGCTCCATCAGCGCCGGGCCGGTGAGGCCTTCGACATCACCCGGCCAGTTGTCCACTTCGGTGGTGGTGGTGAGCTGACCGCCAGGCTGGATGCCGGTGATGACCACGGGCTTGAGGTTGGCGCGCGCGGCATAAACGGCGGCGCTGTAACCGGCAGGGCCGGAACCCAGGATGATCAGGCGGGAATGCTTGACTTCGCTCATAAAAAAACCCCATAAGCCTTTGTCACAAAAGAGAATGCGTGCTCCAATTGAGCCGCATGGAAGCTGCTGGCGGCTATGCTACACCGAAGCGGGGTGGGTGCGGGAGCTTGGCAATTGGCCTCGGCGTCAGGCTGGCCCTACAATAGGCCGCTTCTGCGGTTAACCATCAGATGGACGCGCCAAGGGCGCAGGAAATGGCTGTTTTGAAGAATTCCACCACCCAGATTATCGACTGGCGTCAGAAGCTTCAGTATCGACTGAAGGAAGGCGCATTGATCGCCCTGGGCGCGATGTGCCTGTACCTGCTGATGGCACTGTTGACCTATAACGCCGCCGATCCGGCGTGGGACAACAGTGTACAGGTCGAGCGCGTCATCAACGCCGGCGGCAGCATTGGCGCCTGGCTCTCCAGTGCACTGTTCGGCGCACTGGGCTACTTTGCCTATATCTTCCCACTCCTGCTGGCAGCCAAGACCTGGCAGGTGTTCCGCACGCGTAATCAGCCCTGGCACTGGAACGGCTGGCTGTTTTCCTGGCACAGCATCGGCCTGGTCTTCCTGATTCTTTCCGGCGCTGCGCTGGGCGATATTCATTTCGCAGCGGCCGCAGGCATGCAGGGCTCCGGTGGCGGCATGCTCGGTGCCAGCCTGGGTGATCTGGCCGTGCATGCGCTGAACGTGCAGGGCAGCACGTTGATATTCCTGGCGTTGTTCCTGTTCGGTTTGACCGTTTTCACCGATCTGTCCTGGTTCCGCGTGATGGATCTGACCGGCAAGATCACCCTCGACCTGATCGAGCTGATTCATGGCGCCATCACTGGCTGGTGGAGTGCCCGTAGCGAACGCAAGCAGATGAAGATTCAACTGCGCGAGCTGGACGAGCGGGTCACTGAGGTGGCTGCGCCAGTGGTGTCGGACCGTCGTGAGCAAGCCAAGGTCAAGGAGCGCCTGCTCGAGCGCGAGGAGTCGCTGAGCAAACACATGAGCGAGCGCGAGAAGCGCCCTGCGCCGGTTATTGCGCCGCCACCCGTGGCTAAGGCGCCAGAGCCGAGCAAGCGTGTGCAGAAGGAAAAGCAGGCTCCGCTGTTCGTCGACAGCGCGGTGGAAGGCACCTTGCCGCCGATTTCCCTGCTCGACCCGGCGGAAGCCAAGAAGGTCGAGTACTCGCCGGAATCGCTCAAGGGCGTCGGCCATCTGCTGGAAATCAAGCTCAAGGAGTTCGGTGTCGAGGTCGCGGTGGATTCGATCCATCCAGGCCCGGTGATCACCCGCTACGAAATCCAGCCGGCTGCCGGGGTCAAGGTCAGTCGCATCGCCAACCTGGCCAAGGACCTGGCGCGTTCGCTGGCCGTGACCAGCGTGCGGGTGGTGGAAGTCATTCCTGGCAAGACCACCGTTGGTATCGAAATCCCCAACGAGAATCGTCAGATCGTGCGTTTCTCCGAAGTGCTGTCGACGCCCGAATACGATGATGCCAAGTCGCCGGTCACTCTGGCGCTGGGGCATGACATCGGCGGTAAGCCGGTGATCACCGATCTGGCCAAGATGCCGCACCTGCTAGTGGCCGGTACCACTGGTTCCGGTAAGTCGGTGGGCGTGAACGCGATGATCCTGTCGATTTTGTTCAAGTCGAGCCCGGAAGACGCCAAGCTGATCATGATCGACCCGAAAATGCTCGAGTTGTCGATCTACGAGGGTATTCCGCACCTGCTTTGCCCGGTGGTCACCGACATGAAGGAGGCGGCCAACGCCCTGCGTTGGAGCGTTGCCGAGATGGAGCGCCGCTACAAGCTGATGTCGAAGATGGGTGTGCGCAACCTGGCGGGCTTCAACCGCAAGGTCAAGGATGCCATCGAGGCTGGCGAGCCATTGGCTGACCCACTGTTCCGTCGCGAAAGCATGGAAGACGAGGCACCGCTGCTCAAACCCCTGCCGACCATCGTGGTGGTGGTCGACGAATTCGCCGACATGATGATGATCGTCGGCAAGAAGGTCGAAGAGCTGATCGCGCGTATCGCTCAGAAGGCACGTGCGGCCGGTATTCACCTGATTCTCGCCACCCAGCGCCCCTCGGTGGACGTGATCACCGGCCTGATCAAAGCCAACATCCCGACCCGTATGGCGTTCCAGGTCTCCAGCAAGATCGATTCGCGCACCATCATCGACCAGGGTGGCGCCGAGCAGCTGTTGGGTCACGGTGACATGCTCTACATGCCGCCTGGCACCAGCTTGCCTATTCGTGTTCACGGTGCCTTCGTCTCTGACGATGAAGTGCATCGCGTGGTCGAGGCCTGGAAGCTGCGTGGTGCGCCGGATTACAACGAAGACATCCTCGCCGGCGCCGAAGAAGGTGGCAGCGGCTTCGAGGGCAGCAGCGGTGGTGAAGGTGGCGAAGGCAGCGAGGAAGATCCGCTGTACGACGAAGCCGTCAACTTCGTTCTGGAAAGCCGCCGCGCGTCGATTTCCGCGGTGCAGCGCAAGCTGAAGATCGGCTACAACCGCGCCGCACGAATGATCGAGGCGATGGAAATGGCCGGCGTGGTCAGCTCGATGAATACCAACGGATCACGCGAGGTGCTCGCGCCCGGTTCATCTCGTGACTAAGTGTTGCGTCTCGCGGACAAACCACTGAATTAGCGGTCTACAAGACTTCACGGTAGCCAAGCGCTGCCGAGCAATGCGAGGTGCGGAGTCGCCTCGCCATTCTCATACGGACTCAAGGGGTTTATATGCGTGTTATTCGCCTGCTGATGCTGGCTGCTCTGAGCTTTACCCTGCTGACTGCCCAGGCTGATGAAGAGGCCGCCACCAAGCGCCTGAGCGACTTGCTCAGCCAGGCGCAGACCATCAGTGCGCGCTTTTCTCAGCTGACCCTCGACGCCAGCGGCACCCAGCTGCAGGAAACCGCCGGGGAAATGCTGCTCAAACGTCCGGGTATGTTCCGCTGGCACACCGACCAGCCGATGGAGCAACTGCTGGTGTCCAACGGTGAAAAAGTCTGGCTGTATGACCCGGATCTGGAACAGGTCACCATTCAGACCCTCGATCAACGCCTGACTCACACCCCGGCACTGTTGCTGTCCGGTGATGTGTCGCAGATTCGCGAGAACTTCGAGATCGACTACAAGGAAGGCGGCAGTGTGGTCGACTTCATTCTCAAACCCAAGGCCAAGGACAGTCTGTTCGATAGCCTGCGCCTGTCGTTCCGCAATCGTGTGCTCAACGACATGCAGTTGATCGACAGCATCGGTCAGCGCACCAACATCCTGTTTCTCAATGTGAAGATGAACGAGCCGGTCGATAACGCCCAGTTCACCTTCGACATTCCGCAAGGCGTGGACGTCATCCAGGAGTAAGGCGTGGATCTGTTCGGCCGCCAACCCGTCGCGCAGCCCTTGGCTGCGCGTTTGCGTGCAACCAGCCTGGACGAATACGTCGGGCAGGAGCATGTGCTGGGGCCGGGCAAGCCGCTGCGTGAGGCGCTGGAGCAGGGCGCTTTGCACTCGATGATCTTCTGGGGGCCACCAGGGGTGGGTAAGACCACCCTGGCGCGGCTGCTGGCCAAGGTCACCGACGCCCATTTCGAGACCATCTCCGCGGTGCTGTCCGGGGTCAAGGAGATCCGCCAGGCCGTCGAGGTGGCTCAGCAGCATGCGGCGCAGTACGGCCGTCGTACCATCCTCTTCGTCGACGAAGTGCACCGCTTCAACAAGAGCCAGCAAGATGCGTTTCTGCCCTATGTGGAAGATGGCACGCTGATCTTCATCGGTGCCACCACCGAGAACCCCTCGTTCGAGCTGAACAATGCGCTGCTGTCGCGTGCGCGCGTTTATGTGCTCAAGAGCCTCGACGAGGCGGCGATGCGCAAGCTGGTCAATCGTGCGCTGAGCGACCCCAAAGGCTTGGGTGATCGCCATCTCAGCCTGCCGGACGAGGCCTTTCAGATTCTTCTGGCCGCTGCCGATGGCGATGGCCGCCGCCTGCTCAACTTTCTCGAGAATGCTGCCGATCTGGCGGAAGACGACGGCGAGATCGGCGTCGAACTGCTGCAGAATCTGCTGGGCGACAGCCGGCGCCGCTTCGACAAGGGCGGCGAGGCCTTCTACGACCAGATTTCAGCGCTGCACAAGTCGGTACGTGGCTCCAGTCCGGACGGCGCGCTGTACTGGTACGCGCGGATGCTCGACGGCGGCTGCGACCCGCTTTACATCGCTCGTCGCGTGGTGCGCATGGCCAGTGAGGATATCGGCAACGCCGACCCGCGCGCGCTGACCCTGTGTCTCAATGCCTGGGACGTGCAGGAGCGCCTGGGCAGTCCGGAAGGCGAGCTGGCCGTGGCCCAGGCCATCGTATATCTGGCCTGTGCGCCAAAAAGCAATGCGGTCTATACGGCTTTCAAGGCGGCCATGCGTGATGCCGCCGAGCAAGGTTCGCAGGAGGTGCCGTTGCACCTGCGCAACGCGCCTACCAAGCTGATGAAGCAACTCGGCTACGGCGATGAGTACCGCTATGCCCATGACGAGCCCGATGCCTATGCGGCGGGCGAGGATTACTTCCCCGAAAATCTGCAGCCGCGCCAGTATTACGACCCGGTGCCACGCGGCCTGGAGTTGAAAATTCGCGACAAGCTGCAACATCTGCGCAGTCAGGACGCCAATAGTCCGAGGCAGAGGAGAAAATGATGATTCGTGTAGCACTTGCCGTCGCTGTTGGGGGCGCTGCTGGGTCGGTCATGCGCTTTCTGGTTGCCAGTTGGGTCGCGGGCAACTGGCCCCGGCATTTCTACCTGGGTACCTTTGCGGTAAACATCATCGGCTGCCTGCTGATTGGTCTGCTATCAGGCTTGTTCCTGACCCGTACCGATCTGCCGCTGGAGCTGCGTACCGGTCTGATTACTGGCGTTCTGGGTGGCTTCACCACTTTTTCGTCCTTCAGCCTGGAAATCATGAAACTGATGGAGGGCGGTCGCGCGCCCGAGGCCTTCGGTTACCTGGCATTCAGTATCATTGGCGGTCTGCTGGCCGCCTGGGCCGGTCTGAGCCTGGCTCGATTGGCATCCTGACCCGCTAAAGCTTTACACTCGGCAACCCGCGTCACGCTGGTGGCCGCAACCTTTTTCGTCGATGTATTGAGACCTGAACATGCTCGATTCCAAACTTGTCCGCACGCAACTCACCGAAATCGCCGAGCGCCTCGACACTCGTGGCTTCGCCCTTGACGTCGCCCGCTTCGAGGCCCTGGAGAGTCAGCGCAAGTCGGTGCAGGTACGCACCGAGCAACTGCAGGCCGAGCGCAACAGCCGTTCCAAGTCCATCGGCCAGGCCAAGGCCCGTGGCGAAGATATCGCGCCGCTGCTGGCGGAAGTCGACCAGATGGGCAGCGACCTGGAAGCCGGCAAGCGTGAACTGGACGCCATCCAGAGCGAGCTGGACAACCTGCTGCTGAACATCCCCAACCTGCCGCACGAGTCCGTGCCGGTGGGCGCCGATGAAGACGGCAATGTCGAGGTGGCGCGCTGGGGCACCCCACGCAGCTTCGATTTCGAAATCAAGGATCACGTCGCCCTCGGCGAGCAGCACGGCTGGCTGGACTTCGAGACCGCCGCCAAGCTCTCCGGCGCGCGTTTCGCCTTGCTGCGCGGTCCCATCGCGCGCCTGCATCGCGCCCTGGCGCAGTTCATGATCAACCTGCATACCGGCGAGCACGGTTATGAAGAGGCTTACACGCCTTACCTGGTGCAGGCCCCGGCGCTGCAGGGCACCGGTCAGCTGCCGAAGTTCGAGGAAGACCTGTTCAAGATCGCCCGTGAAGACCAGGCTGATCTGTACCTGATCCCGACTGCCGAAGTGTCGCTGACCAATATCGTCGCGGGCGAAATTCTCGATGCCAAACAGTTGCCGCTGAAGTTCGTCGCCCACACACCGTGCTTCCGCAGCGAAGCGGGCGCCTCCGGGCGCGATACCCGTGGGATGATCCGCCAGCACCAGTTCGACAAGGTCGAGATGGTGCAGATCGTCGAACCGTCCAAGTCCTTCGAAGCGCTTGAAGGCATGACTGCCAACGCCGAGCGTGTGCTGCAACTGCTGGAGCTGCCGTATCGCAAGCTGGCCCTGTGTACCGGCGACATGGGCTTCTCTGCGGTGAAGACCTATGACCTGGAAGTGTGGGTGCCGAGCCAGGACAAGTACCGCGAGATTTCTTCCTGCTCCAACTGCGGCGACTTCCAGGCGCGCCGCATGCAGGCACGCTACCGCAACCCGGAAACCAACAAGCCGGAGCTGGTGCACACCCTCAATGGCTCCGGCCTGGCAGTCGGTCGCACTCTGGTGGCAGTGCTGGAGAACTACCAGCAGGCCGATGGCAGCATTCGTGTTCCCGAGGTGCTGAAGCCCTATATGGGCGGCATCGAAGTGATCGGCTGATAGGCCATCACGACGCAAAAAAACGGGGCGTTAGCAGCTGCCCCGTTTCAACGGAGGTAGGGTGCGCCATGTGCACCAGGGCCTTACACCGTAGTTTGGTGCGCGCAGCGCACCCCTACGACCGACCTCTGATGAGGCTGATCTGATGCAATTCCTTCCGCTGTTCCACAAACTGCAGGATCGCCCGGTACTGGTGATCGGCGGTGGTGAGGTTGCGCTGCGCAAGGCGCGCCTGTTGAGCGACGCCGGCGCTAGCCTGCGTGTGGTCGCCCCGGAAATCCGCCGTGAGTTGCAGGCGCTGGCCGGCGCTGACGGCATCTTCCTGCGCGGCTATGCGAGCAGTGATCTGCAGGGCGTTGCTCTGGTCATCGCCGCCACCGATGACGTGCCGCTCAATGCGCAGATTTCAGCCGACGCCCAGGCGTTGGGTATTCCCGTCAACGTGGTGGATGCGCCGGCGCTGTGCAGCGTGATCTTTCCCGCCATCGTCGATCGCTCGCCGCTGATCGTCGCGGTCAGCAGTGGCGGCGATGCGCCGGTGCTGGCGCGGCTGATCCGCGCCAAGATCGAGACCTGGATTCCGGCCACCTACGGCCAGTTGGCCAACCTGGGCAAGCGTTTCCGTGAGCGGGTCAAGCAGCTGTTCCCCGACGTGCAACAGCGCCGCGTGTTCTGGGAGGACGTGTTTCAAGGGCAGATCGCCGAGAGCGTGTTTGCCGGCAAGCCGGAGGAGGCCGAGCGTCTGCTCGAGGCACGCGTGGCCGGTGCTGCGCCGCGCGCCCTGGGCGAGGTGTATCTGGTCGGCGCAGGGCCTGGTGATCCCGATCTTCTGACTTTCCGCGCCCTGCGCTTGATGCAGCAAGCTGACGTCGTGCTGTACGACCGCCTGGTGGCGCCCGCCATTATCGAGCTGTGCCGGCGTGATGCCGAGCGCATCTATGTCGGCAAGCGTCGCGCCGATCACGCGGTGCCGCAGGAGCGGATCAACCAACTGCTGGTCGACCTGGCTCGTCAAGGCAAGCGCGTGCTGCGCCTGAAAGGCGGCGATCCGTTCATCTTCGGTCGTGGTGGTGAAGAGATCGAGCAGCTGGCTGCCGAGGACATTCCCTTCCAGGTCGTCCCGGGCATCACCGCGGCTTCGGGCTGCGCGGCCTATGCCGGCATCCCGCTGACCCATCGCGACTATGCGCAGTCAGTGCGTTTCGTTACCGGGCATCTGAAGGATGGCAGCAGCAACTTGCCGTGGCAGGACCTGGTCGCGCCGGGGCAAACCCTGGTGTTCTACATGGGCTTGGTCGGCCTGCCGGGTATCTGCGAGCAGCTGATCGCACATGGCCGTTCGGGTGCCACGCCTGCAGCATTGGTGCAGCAGGGCACCACGCAGAATCAGCGAGTCTTCACTGGCACGCTGGAAACCCTGCCGGAGCTTGTCGCCGAACACGAAGTACACGCCCCCACACTGGTGATAGTCGGGGAAGTGGTCACCCTGCGTGACAAGCTGGCCTGGTTCGAAGGCGCTCAGAACAGCATCTGACGCCCAGCGACGGAAGCCTCGTTGTCGAGGCATCAGTCACCTGCCATCACGTTTCTAGCGCTGGAACACACCTTTGCCCGGCAGGCGCTGGCGATCATGTGCGCGAGTGAAATATTGCTGCGGCCCTTTGGGTATCACGCCAGTCGGGTTGATGGTGGCGTGGCTGGCGTAGTAGTGCGACTTGATGTGGGTGAAGTCCACCGTCTCGGCGATGCCTGGCCACTGGTACAGCTCGCGTAGCCAGTTGGACAGGTTCGGGTAGTCCTCGATGCGTCGCAGGTTGCACTTGAAATGCCCGTGATAGACAGCATCGAAGCGAATCAGCGTGGTGAACAGGCGAATGTCCGCCTCGGTCAGGTATTCGCCGGCCAGGTAACGCTTCTCGTCCAGCAGTGCTTCCAGCTCGTCGAGCATGGCGAACAGTTCGTCGAAGGCCTCTTCGTAAGCTTCCTGCGTGGTGGCGAAGCCTGCCCGGTAAACGCCGTTGTTCACGGCCGGGTAGATGCGCCCGTTGAGCTGGTCGATGCGCTCACGTAGCGGTTCGGGGTAGAAGTCCAGGCCGTTGCCGGTCAGGCCGTCGAACGCGCTGTTGAACATGCGGATGATTTCAGCCGACTCGTTACTGACGATGCCGCCGGTCTGTTTGTCCCACAGCACGGGTACGGTAACGCGGCCGGTGTAATGACTGTCATCGGCTGTGTAGCGCTGATGCATGTAGCTCAGGTTGTCGAGGTGGTCGCCGCTGGAGCCGAACTCGCGGTCGAAGGTCCAGCCCTGTTCGCGCATCAGCCAGCTCACCACGGAGACATCGATCAGCGATTCGAGGCCTTTGAGTTTGCGCAGGATCAGGGTGCGATGAGCCCAGGGGCAGGCCAGCGATACATAGAGGTGATAACGCCCGGCCTCGGCCTTGAAGCCGTCGCTGCCGCTCGGCCCTGCGCTACCGTCGGTGGTTACCCAGTTACGGCGTTGCGCGCTTTCGCGCTGGAAGCGGCCACTGTCGCCGGTGTCGTACCATTGGTCATGCCAGCGGCCGTCGATCAACAAGCCCATAACGTGTGCCTCCGTTTTGAATGAATCTGGAGTCTAATGTGATGAAGTCGATTGAAAGGTGGAAAAAGCTGGCTTAAGCAATCGATTGATTAGATTGAAAGCGTGCATCCCAGCGCTGCTGGGCCTGCAGGAATGCCGCTTCACGATCCAGGCCCAACCCGCGTAGTGCGACGGCCATGGTGGCGATAACCGCCAGGCGACCGTAAGCGTCATCGTGCTCGCCGCGCCAGAAAGCGCCCAGCACGGCCGGGTCGAGTCGCTCGGGTTTGACATGGCGCTGCGCTGACAGCGCCGGCCATTCTTCGTCCCAGTCTTCACCATCGAGCGTGCCATGCAGGTGGCAGGCACCGTCTGGATTGACCTCGATCTCGCCGCCTTCGCCCTTGATGACGATGGCGTGATCACCCAGCAGCCGACTGGCTTCGCGATGCACAGCCTGGTAACCGGGATGGAAGATACTCTGCAGCCCGCAGCGGGCAGCGAGCGGGTTGATAACTCGCGCCAGGGAATGGATAGGCGAGCGCAGGCCCAGGGTGTTGCGCAGATCGATCATGCGCTGCAGCGCCGGCATCCAGTCGCCCAGGTAGCTGTAGGCCAGGTTGTGTTGGTCGAGCGCCGCCTCCACTGCTTGCCAGTCCTTGCAGCAGGGGATGCCCAGTTGTTCCAGCAGTTGTTCGGTATACATGCGCCCTGCGGTATGCGCACCACCGCCATGCATGAAGATGCGTACACTGCTGGCGGCCAGAGCTTTGGCTGCCAGCAGATACCACGGCAGATGACGTTTCTTGCCGGCATAGCTGGGCCAGTCCAGGTCGACCTGGATGTTCGGGGCGGCGAGCCGTGGGCGAATGGCTTCGACGAAGCCGGCGAGCTCTTCGGCGCTTTCTTCCTTGTGCCGCAGCAGCATCAGGAAGGCGCCGAGCTGGGTGTCCTCGACCTTGCCATCGAGCAGCAGGCCCATGGCTTCGCGGGCCTCCTCGCGCGTCAGGCCGCGGGCGCCGCGTTTGCCCTTGCCGAGAATACGCACGAACTGGGCGAAGGGATGTTCGGCGGGGGTGATCAGGTTCATAGGCAATTGGTCGGTTTCGGCAGGCCAGCGAGCTTGGCGGCGAGTTTGGCGGGAGTGCCCTTGAACAGGCGATTGAGGTGCAGGCTGTTGCCTTTCTCCGTGCCGAGCTTCAGAGCAGCGTACTTGATCAGCGGACGGTTGGCGGGCGACAGCTGAAACTCCGCGTAGAAGGCACGCAGCAGGTCGAGAATTTCCCAGTGATCGTCACTCAGTTGCAACTCTTCCGCTGCGGCTAGCGCCTCGGCTACGGGGTGTGACCAATCCTGCAGGTCGATCAGGTAGCCGTCCTTGTCCAGGGCAATGTCACGTCCGCCGACGTTAAGCGTACTCATAGCCAGCTATTGACCTTGGCGTAGCGGGTGCACAGCTCGACGAATTCTGGATAGTCGACGGCCTGAGCGCGCTCGGGCGCCTGTAGCGCTCGGGCGGCCAGGTCTTCGTCCAGGGCGTAGAGCGAGACACTGGCAGGCATCAGCTGCAACGCTTGCAGATTGGTCGTGCCGGGCTGCAATGCATAGACCGCATCGCCAGTGAGTAGCAGGGCGTCGCCTGCGCCCAGCAAGCGCAGGCAACTGGCGAGGCGGCTATCGGTGAACGGCGAATGGGAGAGAATGTGCAGGGTGGCCATCAGAGGGTGATCACCTGATCGTAGCGGTCGAGAAGGGCAGTCAGCGCGCTGTCGTCGAGTCGCTGCACCGCCAGATTCAGTTCGCTGTCGCCAAGGCCGCGCTCGCTCAGGCTGCGCTGGCTGGCGTACAGCGCCTCGACACCGAACATCGGTAGCGCCTGTAAGTTGGCGCCGAGGTCTTTCTGTTGCAGCTGGCTGGGTTGCTGTTCAGCGCTGAGCTGAAAAACGCCGTCATCGAGAAACAGCATGCCGATGGGTAGATCGAAGGCGCCGCCGGCCAGGGCGATATCCAGCGCCTCACGCGCACCAGGGCCGCTCCAGGGTGCCTGGCGGCTTATGATCAACAGCGACTTGCTCATTCACTGACCTCCGAAGCAGACCAGGCGGTCGGCCTGTTGCGCGGCCTCATGCAGCTGGCCCAGGCCGGACAGCTCCCATGGTGCCTCCAGGTTGGCAGCCGACCTGGCGTAGCGCTGCGCTTCTTCGGCATTGAGTACACCACGGCGCAGGGCAGCGGCGATGCAGACCACCGCGTCGAGCCCGTTGGCGGTAACGAATTCGCGCCATTCCCTGGGCAGATCCAGCTCGTCCTGTGGGCTGACCACATTGCTGCCGGCGCTGTGCACGCCGTCCTGATAGAAGAACAGGCGAACGATTTCGTGGCCGCCGGCCAATGTCGCCTGGGCGAAGCGCAATGCGCGACGCGACGCGGGCTGGTGGGGGGCGGCGAACAGGGCGATGGCAAACTTCATGGGGCGTCCGGCGAGGCAAAACTGGGCCAATGATAAGGCCAGGGTGCCTGGCAAACAAAGAATCACGAAACAGGCACGCAAGAAAAAGCCCGCCGAAGCGGGCTTTCGGGGAGACGCAATGCTATCAGTCGTCGCCGCCCATGATGCCGAAGATCTGCAGCAGGCTGATGAACAGGTTGTAGATCGAGACGTACAGGCTGATGGTGGCCATGATGTAGTTACGCTCACCGCCATGGATGATGGCGCTGGTCTGGAACAGGATGCACACCGAGGAGAACAGCACGAAGCCAGCGCTGATCGCCAGTTGCAGGCCGCTGATCTGGAAGAAGAAGCTGGCAACAATGGCGCCTAGCAGAACGAAGAAACCGGCAGTGATGAAGCCGCTGAGGAAGCTCATGTCCTTGCGAGTGGTCAGCACGTAGGCAGACAGACCGAAGAACACAAGCGCAGTCATGGTAAAGGCAGAGCTGATGATCTCAGCGCCGTTCGCCGTACCGAGGTAGCGGTTCAGGATAGGGCCCAGGGTGTAACCCATGAAGCCGGTCAGCGCGAGGGTGGAAAGCAGGCCCCACGAAGAGTTGCGCAGTTTGGCTGTGAGGAAGAACAGGCCGTAGAAGCCAATCAGCACGACGAAAATGTTCGGATAAGGAACGTTTGCGCGCTGCGAGATGAAGGCAACCAGGCCGCTGAAGGCCAGAGTGATAGCCAGTAGACCATAGGTGTTGCGCAGAACGCTGCTGACTTCCTGTTGCTCAACCTGAGAATGGTTGAGTGCGTAATCTCGCTCTTGCATGGCGACGCTCCTGTTGTACGAGGCTTTCAAATACGAATGCTCTGGATCATAACAGAGCAGGGTTGCCTGCCAAGACTTAGAGTTTGACAGTGTGTTGCGTTCCGGTAAGATTGCGGCCCGCACTACTGCGGAGGTGAAAGTCTTGGCCTCTGCACTCAGTATCCGGAAGCGTGGCCGAGCGGTTTAAGGCAACGGTCTTGAAAACCGTCGATGGGCAACTATCCGTGAGTTCGAATCTCACCGCTTCCGCCAAATCTCCAGATTGCTACGACGCAATTGCTGATCCTAATTTGGCGCTTGCTTTTTGACTCCCGTGCGCCAAGCTAGGTCAGGCCCTGGCTTTTTGTTAAGGTGACCTGCAAGTTCAATCTCACCGTCGTTGCGCGGTGGCTGACAAGGTGCAACGAGGTGGCGATTGATTAGGGTCCTGGTTGTCGACGATCACGATCTGGTTCGCACGGGCATCACCCGCATGCTGGCCGATATCGACGGACTGCAAGTGGTAGGGCAAGCCTGCACTGGCGAAGAAGCCCTGCTCAAGGTTCGCGAACTCAAGCCCGATGTTGTCCTGATGGACGTCAAGATGCCTGGCATCGGCGGCCTGGAAGCCACTCGCAAACTGATGCGCAGCCATCCTGATATCAAGGTAGTCGCCGTTACCGTGTGCGAGGAAGATCCGTTCCCGACACGTTTGCTGCAGGCCGGCGCTGCCGGATACCTGACCAAGGGTGCCGCGCTGGATGAGATGGTGCAGGCCATTCGCTTGGTATTCGCCGGCCAGCGCTATATCGATCCGCAAATCGCCCAGCAACTGGCGCTGAAGTCCTTCCAGCCGCAAAACAGTGGCTCGCCATTCGATCTGCTGTCCGAGCGCGAGATACAGATCGCCCTGATGATCGCCAACTGCCACAAGGTGCAGAACATCTCGGACAAGCTGTGCCTGTCGCCGAAGACGGTCAACACCTACCGTTACCGCATCTTCGAAAAGCTCTCCATCACCAGCGATGTCGAGCTGGCTCTGCTCGCGGTTCGCCACGGCATGGTCGACGCCGTCAGCTGATAATGTCCGTTCCGTTCGATTCGAGTGCCTTCCTGGCGACCTGCAGTGGGCGCCCCGGCGTCTATCGCATGTTCGATAGCGAGGCCCGCCTGCTTTATGTCGGCAAGGCGAAGAACCTCAAGAAGCGTCTCTCCAGTTATTTCCGCAAGACCGGCCAGGCGCCAAAGACCGCTGCCCTGGTGGCGCGTATCGCGCAGATCGAAACCACCATAACTGCCAACGAGACCGAGGCTCTGCTGCTGGAGCAGACCCTGATCAAGGAATGGCGGCCGCCGTACAACATTCTGCTGCGCGACGATAAATCCTATCCCTACGTATTTCTTTCCGACGGCGACTTTCCGCGCCTTGGCATTCACCGAGGCGCGAAGAAGGCCAAGGGACGCTATTTCGGCCCTTATCCCAGCGCATTGGCCATTCGCGAGAGCCTGAGCCTGCTGCAGAAGACCTTCCTGGTTCGACAGTGCGAGGACAGTTACTACAGAAACCGCACGCGCCCCTGTCTGCAGTACCAGATCAAACGTTGCAAAGGCCCCTGTGTCGGCTTGGTCAGCCCGGAGGAGTACGCCGAGGATGTGCGCCACTCGGTGATGTTTCTCGATGGCCGCAGCAATGCGCTGAGCGAAGAGCTCTCTGCCAGCATGGAAAAGGCTTCGATGGCCCTGGAGTTCGAGCACGCCGCCGAGCTGCGTGACCAGATTTCTATGCTGCGCCGCGTGCAGGACCAGCAAAGCATGGAAGGCGGCACTGGCGACGTCGACGTGGTCGCAGTGATGCTCACCCCCGGTGGCGCCTGTGTGCATCTGATCAGCGTGCGTGGTGGTCGCGTTCTGGGCAGCAAGAATTTCTTCCCGCAGGTGGCGATCGAAGAGGAGGGCGGCGCCGTGCTGATGGCCTTCCTCGCCCAGTACTATCTGGGCAATGCCGAGCGCGACCTGCCCAGCGAGCTGATCGTCAACGTGCAGCACGAGGATTTCTCCACGCTGATCGAAGCCATCGAGTCACTGCGCGGTCGCAGCCTCAGCATCAGTTTGCGTGTGCGCGGCACGCGAGCCCGCTGGCAGCAACTCGCTGTAACCAACGCCGAACAGGCGTTGGCCGCCCGCCTGGCCAACCGACAGCATTTGGCTGAACGCTTCGAGGCGCTGGCTACCGTGCTGGAAATGGACGAACCGCCGCAGCGCATGGAATGCTTCGATATCAGCCATTCCAGTGGTGAGGCGACGGTCGCCTCCTGCGTGGTATTCGGCCCCGAAGGCCCGCTGAAATCTGACTATCGCCGTTTCAACATCGAGGGCGTCACTGCAGGCGACGACTACGCCGCGATGCACCAGGCGCTGACCCGGCGCTTCAGCAAGATCAAGGATGGCGAAGGTAAGTTGCCCGATGTGCTGCTGGTGGACGGTGGCAAGGGGCAGTTGGCAATGGCACGCGAGGTGCTGCAGGAACTGGCCGTACCGGATCTGATCCTGCTTGGCGTGGCCAAGGGCACGACGCGCAAGCCTGGTCTGGAAGTGCTTTACCTGAACGACGCCGAGCATGAGTTCACCTTGCCTGGCAATTCGCCGGCGCTGCACCTGATCCAGCAGATTCGTGACGAGTCTCACCGCTTCGCAATCACCGGACACCGTGCGCGCCGTGGCAAAACACGGCGTACCTCGACACTGGAGGAAGTAGCAGGGATTGGCCCCAAGCGGAGGCGCGAGCTGCTCAATCACTTTGGTGGGCTGCAGGAATTGTCCCGCGCCAGCGCCGAAGAAATTGCCAAAGCGCCCGGAATCAGTAAAAAGCTCGCCGAGTTGATTTATGACACTCTGCACAGCGAGTAGAATGCCCGCTCACCTCGCAGCCTAGTTGTGCCGATGAACATCCCCAACTTGCTTACCGTGCTCCGGGTCGCGCTGATCCCGGTCTTCATCCTGTTGTTCTATCTACCGTTCTCCTGGAGCTATTGGGCTGCCAGCGGCGTCTTTGCGATTGCTGCCGTGACCGACTGGCTTGATGGTTATCTGGCCCGTCGCTGGGAGCAGGGCACGCCCTTCGGTGCTTTCCTCGATCCGGTAGCGGACAAATTGATGGTGGCTGTGGCATTGGTGCTGCTGGTTGCCGAGCACGCCAATCTCTGGCTGACACTGGCCGCGGCAACCATCATCGGCCGCGAGATCGTCGTGTCTGCACTGCGTGAGTGGATGGCCGAACTCGGTGCGCGTGCACACGTTGCGGTATCCAATCTCGCTAAATGGAAAACCGCAGCGCAGATGCTGGCGTTGGTCATTCTGCTGGGCAATCCGCCGGTCTTCACCTTCTGGGTTGTGCTCGGATACATCCTTCTGGTGGTCGCAGCCGTGCTGACATTGTGGTCGATGCTGCAGTACCTGTTGGCCGCCTGGCCGCACCTCAGCACCACCTCTGATAAGAAATAAGTATTTTTGAATCAAAGGGTTGACGGCGCGATTCGATTCTATAGAATGGCGCCCGTCGATAAGACAAGCGGGAATAGCTCAGTTGGTAGAGCACGACCTTGCCAAGGTCGGGGTCGCGAGTTCGAGTCTCGTTTCCCGCTCCAGTTTTACACGAGTCGCCAAGGCGGCTCGTTTGCTTCATGGCTGAGTTGCAGAGTGGTTATGCACCGGATTGCAAATCCGTGAACGCCGGTTCGATTCCGACCTCAGCCTCCAACATGAAAGCCCCGCAGGCTCTGCCTTGCGGGGCTTTTTGTTTTGAGCTGTGAAAACGCTAGTTTCCGCAACTTTCCTTTTCGTTTCCGCAACTGCGTTCACTTCGTAGGGTCGACGGCTTCGCCGATGCGGCGGTAGACGCGGCGGGTGATTTCTTCTTTGGTGTGGCCGAGCAGTTTGCTGGCGTGGCTGATGTCTTCGATTTCAGTGGCGGCTTTCGGGCGGATGTCGCGGAACTGGAACTGGCGGATGCGGATGGCCAGTGCGGTGTCGCCGCGCTGGTCGGCTTCAACGGCTGCCTTGGCTCGGGCTTCGTCCCAACGGTTGCGCAGCATGCGGGTGCTAAGCCGTAGGCCTGATGGGTTGGTAATCAGGGTGCTGGTTTTGATGCCGGCCAGGGCGCGGCGCTCGAGTAGGCTTTCGATGAAGGCGCCCAGGCCTGTGAGGGTTTCGCCTTCGCGCAGGCGGATGCGCAGGCGCTTGCCGGTTTTGCCCTGGTGCACTTGCATGTATTCGTGCGAGAGGTCGGCCGTGGTCGGCTTGAGTGCGTCGGCTGGGCGCTGGCCGGTGAGGTAGGCCATGTCCATGGCGTCGCGCAGTTCCTGGCAGGCTTCTTGATAGACAGCAGCCCATACGTCGTCGCCGGCGTAGTAGTCGCGCGGCTTCTCTTTGTTGCGGCGCACGCGGGCGCAGGGGTTTTCTTTGTCTGTCAGGCCCCATTCGCGGGCGATGTTGAAGACGTGGGAGAGCAGGGCGATTTCGCGGTTGCCTCGCGTCTTGGCTGACCTGGCGTCGCGGTACTGGGCGATGGCGTGTGGGGTGATGGCGTCGATAGGGGCGTTGTCGAAGGCGGCGCGCAGGTTCTTGAGCTCGGCGGCGTTGTCCTTCTGGGTGCGGTGGCTCTTGCCGGGGATGATCTCGCGCTCGTAGCGATCGAAGATCGGGCCCATGAGGCGCTGGATGTTGGGCACGTTCTTGCGCTCGAGGCGGGCCCACTCGATGCGGGCTTCGTCGAGGTCGGTACCGAGGGGGATTTCACGGCGTTTGCCGTGTTCGTCGCGGCCGTTGTAGTAGTAGCCCGTCCAGGTCTTGCCGGATTTCAGCAGCCTGGTGCGGGCGATCATGCGGGGTGGCAGGTTGCGGTTGGCTGGGTCCTTGGGGCGCATTTCAGCTCACTTTGGAGAGGTCAATCTGCCATGGTTCGGCCACGGCTGTGGATTCTGTGGGGCGAACACCGGCCAGCTTGAGGCGTGCATAGATGCGACCAACGATGGGTTTGCCGGCGGCGTTGCGCTCGTATCGCCAGCCGTGACTGTCGAGCCACTGCATCTGCTTGCGGGCGGACTTGGCGCAGATCATAGCCGCCAGTTCGTCTTCGGTGAGGAATTCGGCGGGTTCGCTCATGCTGCCTCCTTTGCCCGCCAGGCGCCGAAGGCTTCGAAAATGCGGGATGCCTCGGCGGTGGTGAGGGTGGCTTGGTAGGGTATGGCGATCCATGCCATGCCTATCAGGTGGTTCGGGTTGCACCGAGCTTTCAGCTCGATCGAGCGCGGCTCGATCACGTCGATCAGGCTTTCGGCGCGGTAGATGCCATCCAGCGCCAGTTCCTCGCTCTTCATGTAGGGCTCGGCGTTGTCTGGCCGGTGCAAACCGGCGAGGTAGATCGTCCAGCGGTACGGCCTTTCGGTGATGGCGTCGACCAGGGCGACACGGCTGTTGCTGGTGACCAGCGTGCCGTTCTTCCAATTGATGATGGTCTGTAGCTCCAGGTGCTCGACATCGAGCACGGCCACGTGGTTGCTGCGCAGCATCGACCGGTAGTAGTTGGCCAGTCGGGCTTGGTGGTTGTAGGGTTTGCGCTGGCTCATGCGGTGGCCTCGCTACGTTGTGGGCGTGAGCGAATGTCTAGGATTCCGAGCGGTAGATGCTCGGCGTAGATTGGGTCGGGCATCCAGTCGGTAAGGTCGATACCCTGGAATTGCGCACTTGCTGGGAAATCGATAATCCATAGGCTGTCACCAGCCAGCACGACGGACTTCATGCCAGTCAAGCCGTAGTCGTTCTCGGCGTTGTTGCTTCCCATCCATGCCAGTCCAACCAGCGTTCCGCTTATATGGTCTGCAGGGGTACATTCGCCAGAGCGGTGGAGTAGGTAAGCGTCGCCAGATACCTGAATCGCTCCAGCTCCTTTACGTAGGGCGGCAGTTCTTGGTTCGCTGTTGGCTGGCTTGAGTGGGCGCGGCGTGGTTTGGTTTGGCATTTTCTGCAGCCAGGCGCTGACATCCTCTGCGCGGTAGCGCACTCGGTTGCCGACCTTCACAAAGGGAAGTTGATGTCGCTTGGTGCTGCGCCATGTTGCTAGGGTCTTGACGGAAAGACCGAGTGCCTGCGCGGTTTCCTCGGGGGAAAGAAGTCTCTCTAGATCGCTCATTTCGCCACCTTGAGCATCTTCGTCATGCCGTAGTCCACCGCGCGCCCGCGCAGCAGCAGTGCCTTGGTCAGCTTGCGGCGGTCGTTCTGGCTGTGGGTGGCCTGGCGCAGTAGGCCGAAGTGGCTGTTGGCGGTTTCGCGCAGGCTGTCGGCTGGGTGGTTTGCGGCAGCACGCAGGGCGTTGTCGACGGTACGGCGGCGGGTGATGCGCCGATGTGGCTTGATGATCTGCCCAACGAAGTCGATGCCGCGCTCGGCCGGCTGGAGGATGGTCTTGGTCGGGTTCAGCCTGGCGTGTAGGCGCTCGGCCAGGAAGGTTTCGATTTGCTCGCGCCAGGTGTTGAGCTGCTGCGGGCTTTCGTGCAGCAACACGAAGTCGTCGACGTAGCGGATGTAGTGCCGGGCGCGCAGCTGGTGCTTGACGAACTGGTCCAGGGCGTTGAGGTAGATGTTGGCGAAGAACTGGCTGCTCAGGTTGCCGATCGGCAAGCCGAGGTAGGCCGGTTGCGTTGCCAGGCGCTTGTGTTGCGGCACGCGGTTGACCAGGCGGTGTGGGCTGCGCAGGTGGTAGCTGTCGCGCGGGTCGTGCCAGAGGATCTGCTGGGCGAGTGACTGCCAGGGTTGCTCGGGGATGGCGGCCTGCAGCTGGGTGGCGAGCACGCGTTTGTCGATGGTGACAAAGAAGTTGGCCAGGTCGCACTTGAGGTAGTGCGCCGGTCGGCACCAGTTCTGGGTGATGCGGCGGGCTTTGCGCTCCAGCCGCTGGGCGGCATAGAGAGTGCCGCGCCCTGGAATGCAGGCGCAGCTGTCGGCGATGAAGGTGCGCTCGATGCGGGCGCCGACGTGGTTGTAGAGCAGGTGGTGCACGATGCGGTCACGAAAGGCGGCGGCCCACACTTCACGGTACTTCGGGCGGGTGACCACGAAGCAGGTGGAGGGGCCGGGCTGGTAGGTGCCGCTGTTGAGCTCGGTGTGCAGGTGCATGAGGTTGCGCTCCAAGTCGAGTTCGAAGGCCAGCGCGCTGTTGCTGTTGCGCTTGCTGCGGCGGCAGTCGATGTAGGCCTGCGCCAGTGCCTCGAAAGAAAAGCCAGCATGGCCGTGCTGATTGCCGGATGAAGCTGCGGACGGCGCGCGCGCGAAGCTCGTTGTCCTTGTGGTCGTTGTTCTGGTTGCCATCGTCGAAGTTCTGGTTCCACGCGTTGTTCGGGCTGTACTGCGCCAGGTCGTGCTATCTACGTCGCGCCAGCGAAGGCGGGTGCCGATCAGTGGCGAAACTGCGCGAGGCCTGCCAGGACGTGCCTGGCGGTTCCTCTGGTGCGCATGGCGGTGGCCGTATAGGCCAGCGGCACGACCAGATTCATAACGCTCTGGCGTAAGCGCCTTGACGCTCACGCAACTGGCGCTGCGGCTGTATGCTTCTTCCATCCCGTTGCCTGCTTGCCTATCTGGTCGGTGATCTCAATGGCCTTGGCGTACTGCTTGGTACTGATCAGCCGGTGGTCAACGCACAGGCGCAGGGTCAGCTCGGCTACCTGGTTGCGCTCCAGCAGTTGCTGGATGTGCCCTAGGCGCGCGTTGCCCTGCGCCACGTTGGCGCGGAAGATCAGCAGGCTCATGTCGAAACACTGGTCCAGCACCCTGTCGCCGAGCGTCCTTTTCAGGTCGCGCGGCATGTTGCGGGTGAGGCTGACGGCAAGTCCGGTAAGGTCTCTGGCCAGCTTGTAGATGGGCAGGTGTTGGGATAGGGCCATGCTGGAAAACTCGCTACCGCGCGCTACGCGCGCGGGGTGAAGTGATCAAGGGTTGAAGGGGTAAGCACTCTGCGGACGGCGCGCGCGCGAAGCTCGCTGGCCTTGCGGCCGTCGTCCTGGTAGCCACCGCCGAAGCCCTGGCCCCACGCGAGGTCCGGGCTGCACTGCGTGCTGCTCCAGTACCACTCTTTGGCGAACTGCTCAGGCACGTTGACCCAGCACAGGCGCAGCTCACGCCGTGAGGGCAGGTAGAAGTCGCGGTGCTCTTCAATCGTCAGCCCTGCTGCGTATTCGGCTGCTGGGTGGCTACGACCAGAATTGAGCAGGGCGGCGGTGTTGGCCTGGCCATCCCACTCGCTTTCCGCTCCAGGCTCGCTCTCGCCTTTGCCGCCCCAGGTGATGGCCTTGGCTTCGCCGAGGTCGGGTGCCGATACCACCAGGTGGTAATCGGGCTGGCCATCCTGCCCGCGCATAAGGCCTGCATAGAAGCCGCCCTGGCCTTGCCAGTATTGGCCGATGGCCGGCGGCGTCAGGCTGGTGATCTTCGGCAGGTCGAACAGTGGCACTTGATCAAGGCCGGTGGCGGCCTCGAGCACGCGGCGGGCCAGTGCGGGGCTGGGCGTCTGCAGCTTGGTGGTGCCCACTTCAACGGTGATGAGTTCCATGGGGGTTCCTCAAAAATGGTCGCGACCGCGCGCTGCGCGCGCGGCAGTCAAAGGGGTGAAGTGATCAAGGGGTAACCTTGAATCGGCGGACGGCGCGCGCGCGAAGCTCGACGTCCTTGCGGCCGTCGTACTGGCCGCCATCGTCGAAGTCCTGGTCCCACGCGTAGAACGGGCTGTACTGCGTACTGCTCCAGTACCAGGCATCCTCGAAGGCTTGTTCGCCGCCTTCCTGAAAGGCTTCGTGGCTGGTCTGCGCGGGGGCTTCGGCGCTGTAGTGCTGGGTGATCGGCACAGCGCTGCTGTTCTCGCCATGGCGTCCGTACTGGTAGTTAGTTTCGGTGGTGGGTTTGAACTGGCGGTAGAGGATCTCCAGTTCATCGCGGCTGGGCAGGTACCAGTCGGTGTGGCCGTCGATTTCCAGCTCCAGCGCCCACTTGGCCAGCGGGTAGCCTTCGGCGGCCATGGTTTGGGTGTTGGCCAGGCCGTCATAGACGCTGGTGGCGCCGGCAATGTCGTTGCCGTATTCGCCCCAGCGGGCTTCGGCCAGCTCGCCAGCTGCTTTGGGCGCGACGATGAGGCCGTGGAGTTGGCCGTCGATCTGCAGCAGGCCGGCGAAGAAGCCGCCCTGGAAGGCGCTGCCGATGGCGGGGAGTTCGTTCTGTTTGATGGTCATGTGCTGTGTTTCCTGTGGTGGTGGTTAAGCCAGGCGTGCGCGATGGGTGGTGGCCATCAGCTGCAAGAGGCGGTGGTGGTAGTGGATGGCCGCCGTGCTGGGCTGCCATGGGTCGATGAATTGCGGGATAGGCTCTATGCCAGCCAGGCACGGCCAGGGCTCCGGGTGCTCGGGCATCAGGTCGCGCTTTTCGGTGGCCAGCGCTACCAAATCGGCGTGCTTCACGCAGTCCGGCAGGATGGGGTCGAGGTCGAAGCGTGCGCAGATGGCGATCCAGACCCGGCGCTCTACTGCGTCGTAGAGTGATTCGAGGTTCTGGCACTCGTAGAACTCGCGCATGCCTTCCTTGAGCGGGCGCACCAGATCGCCGACGTAGGCTTCGGTGGCGTCGTGCAGCAGCGCTTCCAGGCGGTACTCGTCCGGCACCAGGTCGGACACCAGATAGCAGTGTTGGGCCACGCTGTAGAAGCTGCGGGTGTGGCCGTTGAAGCGGCACTGCATGCTCAGGCTGTGGGCGATGTCGGTGGGGTCAATCATCGCGGCGGTCGGGGCGATCAGGTCAACCTTGCGGCCGCCACGGGTGAGTATCCAGCTCATGCTGCACCGCCTTGAAACGCCTGGTTGACGTTGTAGCCCTGGCGCTGCAGCTGGGCGTCCAGCTCCAGCACCTGGCTCATGATGTTGGTCATGGTTGCTTCGCCACGGGTGCGTTCTTCGGCGTTCCAGTCGGTGCTGGCGGCCTTGAGGCGGGCGAGGCTGTCCATGTGGCGGGCGCGTTCGGCGAGCAGGCCGTTGATGAGGTTGTTCATGCACTCACCTTTTGCGCCGCCAGGCCCTGGTCGATGCGGGTGTACAGGCCTTTGAGGGCATCGCACGCCTGGTGCGCCTTGGTGGCCAGGTCGGTGTTGCGGGTGCCGGCCCAGAAGCTGGCGGCGGTGTGTAGCAGTTGGTGCGCCTGGTTGATCAGGCCTCTGTCTTCGGCGGTGTAGGGCAGGCTGATGTTGTGAAGCGCCTGGATGCGCGCTTCGCAGTCAGCGACCATGGCCTGTTCACGCTTGCGGTGATCGCAAGCCAGCTGCTTCATGTGCTGCTCTTTGTCGGTGAGCTGCTGCATCAGTACCTGAACAGACTTGTGCAGGTCGTTGATGATCAGTTGTTGTGAGGCGTGTGCCTGCTGGTGACCACGGGCATAGCCGCGCGCCTTGTAGCGCCCGCGCAGCAGGCGAATGACGGGAATCAGCAACAGCAGGCCGATGGCCAGGCCGAGCAGAAACGGAACGATGTTGGGATTCATGGCTGTGTACCCCTGTGGGTGGTGGTTATGCCGCTTGGTCGGCGGCGGGTTTGTTGCGGGTTGCCAGTTCGTCCAGCCAGTCGGCCAGATCCGCCAGGTGCACCACTTTGGGTGCGCGCCGGCCTGGGTAGGGTTGGGTCACCTTCAGCGTCACCTTGCCTTCGCGCATGAGGCGCAGCAGGTGCTTGGTGGTGATGCCCTGGAAGTACTCCTCGCGCACCTCGGTGAGGGTGAGCACCTCTTTGTTGTGCTTGGCGGTGAGCCTTTCGAGCGTGGTGATCATGCGCGGCGCTCCGGCAGGTGCTCGAAGCGGGTGCGAATGATCTGCACCAGACCTTCGATGCTTTTGGCCAGTTGGCGGGTGATGACTGAGCCGCTGGCGTCGGTGATCACGCAGCCGAAGGGCACGCTGGCGTCCTGGGTAAGCGTCACGTACGGCACGGCGCCGCGCGGGGTGACGCGCACCAGCTCGGCGTAGAGCCGGCCAAGGTCGTCGCGGTGCGGGTTGGCCTGCTCGATGCGCTCGATAGCCTCGGCGGCGGCCGCTTGCAGGTCGCGGGCGCTGACCACGCTGGGGTGGTCGATGTGCAGGCGCACCAGCTTGAGCGCGCCAATGGCGTGGGTGAGGGCGCTGGGGGTGTTCATGCCTGTTGCTCCGTAGGTTGCATGCGGGTGACGGGCACGCCCAGTTCGCCGGCCAGCCAGGTGAAGCCGGCCTCGGTGACCATCAGCACGCCATAGCTCTCGTACTGGCCGCGTTGCGGTACCCAGCGTTGGCGCAGGTCGCAGTAAATGAGGCTGCGGCCGTGGTAGCGCGGGGTGACGGTGCCGTCGTGGTAGATGGCACCGATGCTGCGCAGGTGCTCACGAATGGCCCGTTGCGGCTTGCCCAAGAGGGCGGCGGCTTGCTTGAGCGTGCGATTCATGGCGGCGGGCCTCAGGCTTCAACGTGCGCCAGATGTGCGCCGGCCTGGCCAGCATCACCCTTGGCGATAGCGACCAAGGCCGCGCCCAGGCGGTACGGCTCATGCGTGGCGATGCGCTCTGCCAGCTCCAGGGCGCGCGCATTCGGGGCGAACGGCTGCATGGCCTGCTCAGCTACGGCGCGGGCCAGGTACCAGCGGGCCTTGTCGATGTCCTGCTTGCCGCCCTTGTCGCGGTAACGGAACAGGTACTTGAAGGCGTTGCCCAGGCAGAAAGGCAGGTGCTCGGCCACCTCGATGCACTCGACGCCGGACGGGTGCCCGGTGTAGTGCGGCGGGTGGTTGACCATATCGGCAGTTGTAAGCTGCTGGTTTACAGCTGCTGCTTCGGCCAGTACCAGGCTATCGAACGGGCCGACCTTTACTGGCGCCTGCTCGGCGGTCTCTGCCGTGCCGTTGGCAATGGCTTCGATGAAATCGGCCAGGTGCTGGCCGTTGGCGCTGTCGCCGTTGGGCAGCTTGATGCTGTGCTGTGCGGCGCCGGCACTGATGACGGCCTCGATAAAGGTCGGGTTGGCTTCGATGTGCAGCTCGATGCGGCGTTCGCATTCGGGGCGGCGCAGCAGCAGGGTTTCCGAGCCGCCGCCGGCGGTGAGCAGCATGCCGATGGCTTTTTCGGATGCGGTGGTAAGGCTGTAGACGCTCATGCCGCACCCCCGAAATCACCGAAGGATTCGCGGGCGGGCAGGGTGGCCGCTTGCAGTTGCGGGCGCGTGCCGATGATGACCACCAGCGTGCCGGTGGCCTGCTGGATGGCGCGGACGTGCCCAGGGTTAGAAGCCGCTGCCGGGTGCAGGTACACCGGGCAGCGGGGTTGGTTGTTGGCTGTGTGGTTCATGTCGCGTTCCCTTGGTGAGTGGGTACGCGACTGAAATTAGCTCAGCGAATAGATTGGCGCAATAGCTGAGCGAATATTTTTATTCTTTGATGCTAATACTCGACTATTTTTCGGCGCACCTTGCCGCACACGTGCCATTCCTCGCTGAGCCTGATGATTCTGTCTGGCCAGGCTGGATTCGTGGCGTAAAGGAAGTATTCGTTCCCCTCGGATCTGATCTGCTTGAGCGTGACGCCATTGTCACTGCCCCGCTTGGCCACGATGAAGTCACCAGGCGCCCATGCTGCGCTCGGGTCGACGACAACCTTGTCGCCAGGCATGAAGTCTGGCTCCATGCTGAAGCCCTCAACCTTCAAGATGAATGCGTTCTCTCCGGCAGGGCCATAGGCCTCTAGCCACTCGTCTGCATCACCGGGCTGGAAAGGGTCGGTAGCTTCGCAGAAGGCGCCGGCCTGAACGCTGCCGATCACAGGTAGGAGCCTATAGCGGTCGGATACGTGCTCGTTGATATGGATAGGCGCAAGCACTTCCTGCGGCGTGTATAGCCGCTTGGCCAGCCTGGGGCTTATGTCTGCAGGGGAGCATTTGAGGATCTCGACGAACTTCATTAGGGCTTCATAGTTCAGTTCGAGCCTGCCAGTCAGGTACTGGCTTACCGTTCCCTGAGATTGCCAGCCCATTTGCTCAGCAACGATTGCTTGCGTGCGCTCGCTTGGAGCCTGTTTCTGCCACGCCTTGAACAAGGTGCTCAGCTTCTTAGCTTCTTCGGCGACGTGGGGAGCGAATGTCTTTTTCATAGGCTGATCTTATTAGCGTACCTATTCGATTCATAATCGCTCAGCTATTTGCGCTTGCCGTTGTAAATTCGCCGTACTAATATCTTCTGCGTTAGAGCGAGGTGCCCTATGCAAGAAGACTTTGGCGTACCTCTGCGTGATTTCGCGCAGGGCAAGAAACAGCCGCAGATTGCTGAGCTGCTGGGTGTAACCCAGGGCGCTGTTTCTCAGATGCTGCACTCAGGCCGAGATATTCGTATTCGCGACCTGGGCAACGGTGCCTATGAGGCAATCGAGATTCGACCGATTGGCATGCGCCGTAAGCGTCAGGAGGCCGCGTGAGCACGAATTGCGCTCAGCGGCTATCCGCAGTCGGCTCAGTCGTCTTCTTGGTCTTCGTCGATACGGAGCTTCATGACGATGGCCAGCCGATCCATATAGGCCTTCATGTCCTCCGGATGGTCGGTCGGGATGCAGCCATCGTTGTACAGGTACATGCGCGCCGTGTTGTCGCGGCCCTTGCAGTCGATGGTGGCTGCCACTTTGGCCGTGAGGCCTTTGATTCGCACGCCAACGGGGTAGTCCTCGTAGGTGACGAATTTATCGAGCATGAAGCCGACCGGCTTGTAGTTGCGGTTGAGCAGCACATAGCGCCCATCCTCGAGCTGATCCAGGCAGTACGGGAAGTGAGTGTGGCGCAATACATCCTTCAGCATTTTGCTTTCTCCTGTGAGGTATCTATGAACCGTGCCGTTGTTGTCGTCGCTCCTGAAGGGGCTGGCAAAACCAAGAACGCTTCGCGCATTGCCACTGCGCTGGGCTGCCGCCGCATCGTGGATGACTGGAACGGCCAGCAGCCGTTGCAACCGGGTGACTTGGCGCTGACCAACATGGCGCGTGATCAGATTTCCGGCGACTACCGCGTGCTCGGGCTGGACGAAGCACTGCAAGCCGCTTAAGAGCAACAAACCTGACGCCTCGGCGGCAGGTGCAATAGAGGCGGGAACGCAGGGCGTTCACTCACCAAGGTTTCGGCCCTGGTTCCCGCAGTCCGGAGAACGGGTACCACCCCTGATCTCCTCAACATTCGAGGCGCCGGCCCACAGCATAAGCGGGCGTTCTCGACTGCTGTAGGCGTATGGTGCGGCAGTTGCCGCGCCGGCGTCTATGGTAGTGAACAGGGTTTAACTACCAATGAGCACTGCAACCGTGTTTGACCAGGGGCCGCAGCGCACCCTGGAAGAGGCAGTCGACCTCGATTGCCGTGAGTACCGCGGCGGGCATACCGCTGTTTGCGCCATCCTCGGCGAGGCCTACGGGCCGTTCCAGAAACGACTCTCTACTGCTTACCCGGACCATCACCTGCGTGGCGGCGACTTCGCGCGCGTGGTGCAGCTGGTGCGCGGCCCGGCTGTGCTGGAGTGGTTCGAGCAGGTTTACGGCGTGACGAGCTTTGCGGTGCAGCCCGTTGAGGCGACCCGCGATGCCATGTTGGGCATGGGCCGCTACCTGACCAAGCATGCCGCCTACGTAAGCGCTGTGGCTGAAGCCGCCGAGGATGGCGTGTGGACGGATGCCGAAGTGGCGGCACTGGATGAACACACGTGGGCGGTGATCCGCAAGATGCTGGGCATCCTCGAAGGTGCCAAGCAGGCGGCGAAGCGGGGTGGTCAAGCATGAGCATCTGGATGCGCATCCGTGACTGGGCGGCTAGTAAGCACCGTGAGCAGTATCTCCAGCGTTATCACGTGAATCTGAAATGTCCGCATTGCAACGTGTGGAGCTCTGACTGCGAGAACGAGTCATCTCATGTTTCGTGCGGTCATCCGATCGCTACTCAGTACAACTGTGGGCAGTGCGGTAAGCCCAGTTACTGGGTATGCGAGGCCGGGTTTTGGTTTTCGGCTGAGCGCTTTGGCGTTCACATCAAGCCTGATACTGCCCACGCAGAGCTAAGGCTTCTGGCAGAAGCTGCAAGCCAAGGCGATTGGCAGAGCCACCTTGATGAAACTGGCGAGTTCTATGTGTCGTGCCCGAATGGGATGCGCACGCTTGGTGGCGGTGAAGTTCGTAGCCGCGTTTGCGAAGGCGCTAGTGAGGCGGATGCGGCGTTCATTGCGGCGCTGAGCCCTGCGGTGGTGCTGGCCTTGCTTGGTGAGGTGCAGCCATGAACCGCCCAGCCCTGCGCGCCAAGCTGCGCGGCAAAGTGAATCAAGCGGCCCGGCGCCTGCGTGAACTGCACGCGATGCGCGATTGGGCAGGTATCAAGGTGGCCCTGCAGGACTACTGGCAGGCGGCCAATGCGTGGAGGGCTGCACTGTGACTGAGTGGCAGCCAGCGGCTACTGCACCGCTTGACCGTGTGATTTTGGCTGATACCGGCTATCCATGGCCGGTATTGGCTGTTTGGAGCGACTACTGCAATGGCTGGGTGACTGCTGAGCTGCAGGCCAGTCTGTGTGAGGGCAAGGCCGACCCGGCTTGGATCAGTGAGCGTGAGGGCGAGTTGCTGGCCTGGATGGATTTGCCGGGGGTGAGCCGTGGCTGAGCAACGTCCTCTTACCCTTTCTGAGCTGCCCTTGCTGCTGCGCTTTATCCTGGCCGATAGCCGGGAGACGTGGGTGGCGGTTGGCATGGGCATCAAGGCCGAGTTCGGCGAAGACGGCTGGGATGCCTGGAACGGTTGGAGCCAGAGCGGCACAGGTTACAAGCTGGCCGATGCGAAGTCGGTGTGGAAGTCGTTCCGCAAGAGCGGTACCGGCCTGGGTTCGGTGATCAAGCTGGCCCAGGATAACGGTTGGACGCCAGAGAAGAAGGAGCTGACCGCCGAGCAGAAACGCCAGTTCGCGCGCGAGCAGGAAGCGCGCCGGGCGAAGCGGCAGGCCGAGATCGAGGCGGACGAAGCCTTGCTGGCGGTGATGCGTACCGCTGTGGCCGGTGCCTGCCAGCGCATTTGGGCCGAGCATGCCAGCGAGCAGGGCGGTAGCCCGTACTTGGACAAGAAGCAGGTGCAGGCCTGGGGCGTGCGCTTTATGGCGCGCACGGTGGTGCTGGAGATCGATGACCAAGAGCAGCGCTGCCAGATCTGGGAGGGCGAGCACGCGCAGACCTTCCTGAAGTCGGTGCCGAAGCCTCGGCCGGCGCATCTGTCGATGCTGGTGCTTAAGCGTGGTGACCTGGTGATTGCGCTGCGCGATGAGGCGGGCGTGATTCAGTCGCTGCAGCAGATCAACCCGCAGGGGAACAAGTTGTTCCCGCGCTACGGGCGCAAGGCGGGGTGCTTCCATGTACTGGGCGAGCACCTGGCCACTGAGGTGATCGGCATTGCCGAGGGTTACGCCACGGCGGCCAGTTGCCTGGAGGCTGCTGGCTGGCCGGTGGTGATGGCGGTGGACTCGGGGAATATGCCGGCAGTCGCCAGGGCGATCCGGGCGCAGCACCCAACTGCACGCATTGTGCTGTGCGGTGATGATGACCCGACCAAGCCGGGCAACCCAGGGCGCACGAAGGCCGAGGCCGCTGCGCTGGAGGTTGGCGGGGTGGCGGTGTTCCCGGCCGGTGGCCATGGCAAGGATTGGAACGACCTGCAGGTGGCCGAAGGGCTGGATGCGGTGCGGGCGCAGTTGGTGGCCGCGCTGGAGCAGGTGCCGGCTGTGCATGCTGCGGCGGATGATCTTCCCCTGGCCCCATCTGGTGAGGCCGCTGCGGCGGCCGCTCCTGCATCGGAGGGGGGCGGGGAGAGTGGTGCTGACGCTGGGCAGAAGGTTTTCCAGCGCTACGCGTTGATCGAGGGCACGACTAAGGTTTTCGACCTGTACAAGCGTGTGGCGATCAAGCGCACGGCGTTCGAGATGCTGGTGACGAAGCCGGTGGCGAAGGCCTGGGCCGAGCGTGAGGACAAGAAGTGCATTGCTGAGGATCAGGCGCAGCGTTTGATCGATCAGGCGAAGCTGGCGGGCAAGGCGAAGGCTGAGGCCGGCGCCGGGATGTCGCCAGTTGAGCGCTATGTGTACATCGATGGCACGCAGGATATCTGGGACTCGCAGAAGCGTCGGCGCATTCCGGTGGCGGCGCTGCGGGTTGCGCTGGGCGATGCCTATACGTTGTGGCTGAACAGCAGTGAGCGCCGGGAGGTGGATCAAGACCATCTGGTGTTTGACCCGACGATGAGTCTTGACCCTGCGGTGTATATCAACACGTTCGAGGGGTTGCCGCTGACGCCGGCTGAGGATTTTTCGAAGTGCGAGGCCATCCTCGAGATGGTGGACTTTTTGTGCAACGGCGATGCGGATGCGCGGCACTGGTTGCTGTGCTGGTTGGCGCTGCCGTTGCAGCGTGTGGGCACGAAGATGGCCACGGCGGTGCTGATGCACAGCACGATGGAGGGCTCGGGCAAGAGCTTGTTGCTGTCGGACATCATGCGGCCGATCTACGGCGCCTACGGGGCGACGGTGGGGCAGACGCAGTTGGAGTCGCAGTGGTCGGCGTGGCAGTCGAGCAAGCTGTATGGCGTGTTCGAGGAGGTTGTCAGCCGCGACCAGCGCTACAACCAGGTCGGCAAGATCAAGCACATGATCACCGGCAAGACGATGCGCATTGAGTCGAAGTTCATCTCGGGCTGGGAAGAGGCGAACTATATGAACGCCGTGTTCCTGTCCAACGAGATCATCCCTTGGCCTATTGCTGAGGACGACCGCCGCCTGCTGGTGGTGTGGCCTGACTGGACGCTGCAGGGCGAGCTGTTGGCCAGGGTGATTGCTGAGAAGGATTCAGGCGGTGTGGAGGCCTTCTATGGCTACCTGCTGCAGTACGACCTGGGCGAGTTCGACGCGCATACGCGACCGCCCAAGACGCCGGCCAGGCAGCGCCTGGTGGAGCTGTCCAAGGCAAGCTGGCAGACGTTCCTTTCCGAGTGGCGGTTGGGCTACCTGGGCGAGTTGTGGAAGCCGTGCGTGAGCAGCGATCTGTATGCGCTGTTCATCGAGTGGTGCAGCCGGAACAAGGAGCACTCGCTGAGCCATACGAAGTTCAGCGGCTTCATCGCGACGCAGGTGGACAAGGCGAAGGGGGTGCCGTGGTACGACGGTAAGCGTCGGGCCTTTGCGGCGTTCTTCTTCCCGCAGGAGGGCGTTGAGGAATCTTCCCCGCCCCCATCTCTGGACGCGTTCGCGTTGGCCAAGTCTGTGGAGGAATGGCGCAAGGCCGCACGTGCTGCGGGCTGGAAGGTTGATGAGTGGGAGCACGTGAAGGCGGATCCGGCATGACTACGCGCGTAAGTGTGTTGGGTGTGTTGGCACTGTGTTGGCGTGTTTTGCTCAACCCGACACAGCTACAGGCCGCGCCGTTGCTGGGTTGCTGCGCAAGTGTGTTGGGTGTGTTGGGTTTATCGCGGGCGCGCGTGTGTGCTTACGTTTTTTTATTCATCTGCTGCGAGGCCTTCCGTTAGCTGTTGTTTTTTCTTCATGCGCGAGAGAACTCAACACACCCAACACACCCAACACACTTTTATTAATTCATTGATTTATATGGGTTTTAAGTGTGTTGAATGTGTGTCGGGTTTGGCGTTAGGTGTGGCGGGTTGGTTTTTACAGGGGATCAGTGATGAATGAACGTATCGAGGGGTTGCTGGTGGACTGGGGCGAGCAGCGTCGTCGCCGCGGGCTGATGGGCACTGGCGTGAGCCCGCTGGCTGGGCTGATCGATTGGCGTGGGGCGCCGCCGCGTGGTGAGCCGAGTTCGGTGATCCTCACGGGTGGTGCAGGCATGGGCTATGCCGCCAGCCAGGTGGATGCCGCCATCGCTGCGATGGAGCGCCGTGGCACGCTGCTGGATGAGCAAGGCAAGGCCAGCCCGTGCCTGGACTCGCTGCTGGTGCAGTTGGCCTATGCCCGCTACCTGGCGCAGAAGCCGTTGAGCGAGCAGCTGGTGGCGGCACGTTGCGCCAAGAGTGCGTATTACGAGCGCCTCGATGCGCTGCATACGGCTGTTGAGCGTGAGTTGAAGGTGCGGTTGAAGCGCTCGGCGTGATGACCGTTCGTCGGCGTTAAGGTGTCGTAAGGCGTCAGTGAGCGCCGTAGAGCGCAATAGAGCGCATTTGCTTATATCCGCTTGCAGGGGCCGGAATCGAACGGTAGAAGGTTGTCAGGATTTGATAAATCCGCCTGATGCCAGTGGCTGTGCTGGCTCCGACCGAGCCCCCTGTCTCGGTCTTTCAAAGCCTCGCTTACGCGGGGCTTTGTCTTTTCTGGCTGGTGCTGCTGTGGCAGGGAGCATCGGCGTTTGCCCGTGGCACGCGGGCCTTTGTATTCGAGGTGAGCATGCAGACCGAAAGCCAGACTCTTGCCGACGTGCCTCTGCTGCTACTGCTGCTGGTTGCCGTGGCTGGGCTGGTTGGTGAGATGCGCCAGGCCGATGTGCCGGGCGTGACCACTGGCGAGATCGTACGCCGCGTGATGCTGCGCTTCGGCTCGAGTGCTCTGTTCGGCATGGCCTCGCTGATGCTGGCTATGTGGTGGTGGGGCAATCTGATGCTGGCCGGTGGTGTCGGCATCATCGTTGGCTTGCTGGGTGCTGACATCGCCGGCGCGCTGTATACGCGGTATGCGGCGAAGAAGGCAGGCATCACGCTGCCTGGCGGTAACTGATGGCCAACCATGCGCCTCGGCCTTGCTGTCATCCGGGCTGCAGCCGACTGGTGAGCAACGGCAGCTACTGCGCTGAGCATCAGCAGTTGGCTGACCAGCGGCGCGCCGAGCAGCTCAAGGGTGCGAACAAACGCTACAACCGCACGCGGGATGAGTCGGACAAGTTCTACAGCACTGCAGCATGGCGGCGCTTTCGCGATTACATCCTGATCACTCGGCCGCTCTGCGTTGACTGCGAGGCTGAGGGCTTGGTGGTGCCGGCCGTGGTGGTCGACCACATCAAGCCCTACAAGGAACGCCCCGACCTCGGCCTCGATGAGGCCAACGTGCGCGGCCTCTGCCGCCCATGCGACAACCGCCGCCGCCACGACCGCCGCGGCCGCGACTGAGAGCCACGCCATGGGGTAGGGGGGATCGAAACTCTACCGAATCCGACCTCCGAACGACGGGGGGAGCCAAATTTCGCGCGTGGGTGAAATTCAAATAGGGGGGGGGTCAAGAGACCGCCCTTTATGGTGACCCCGATGAACACGGCTTTCCCGAAAGTGATCGAGGGCGGCCTGGGTGATGAGCCGGCTGTCGAGGTGATCGCCTCCGAGATCCCGGACGCACCGGCCAAGCTTTCGGCCAAGGAGCGCAAGGTCTGGGAGCACGTAACCTCGGCCCTGAAAGAGTACGGCCTCATCCACCGCACCGACGGCATGCTGATGACGATCATCTGCAAGACGTTCGTCGACTGGGTGGCGCAGGAGGAGTTCCTGCAGGCGCTGGTGAAGGAGAAGGGCAGCTACTACGTCAGCACGCCCAACGGCTACCAGCAACCGCACCAGGCTTACTACGTGGCCCGCGACAAGAAGCGCGAGCTGCTCAAGTGGTTGCCTGAGGCGGCGTTGACCATCCCCAGCTTCCACAAACTCAAGGTCGAGCAGGGCACGCCGCAGGGCGACCTGTTCGGCGCTGACCCAATCGAGCAGTTCCGCCAGCGCAAGCGCGAGATGGGGCTGCGCGCTATCCCTGGTGGCAAGCCTCATGGTGGAGACGACTGAGCGCCTCTTCGACTGGGACCTGTACGGCCGCCAGGTGATGGTCGGCGAAATACCCGTCTGCAAGTGGACGCGCCTAGCCGTCGAGCGCCATTACCGCGACCTGCAGACCGGCCCCCAGCGCGGCCTGTGGTTCAGCGAGGAACACGCCCAGCACGCGCTGGAGTTCTTCCTCTACCTGCGCCACTCCAAGGGTGAATGGGCCGGGCAGCAGTTCGTGCCGTCCCTGTGGCAACAGTTCTGGATCGCCCTGGCCTTCGGCTGGATGCGCGCCGATGGCACCCGCCGCTTCCGCCGGGTCTGGGAAGAGGTGCCGCGCAAGAACGGCAAGAGCACCAAGCTCTCCGGCGTTGGCCTCTACCTGTTCCGCGCTGATGGCGAGGGTGGCCCCGAGGTCTACACCGCCGCCACCAAGCTCGACCAGGCGAAGATCACGCACGACGAAGCCGTGCGCATGGTCAAGAGCAGCCCGCACCTCAAGCGCAGCATCAGCGACCGCCGTGGCGAACTGTTCGTGCGCGGCAAGGCCGACGTGTTCAAGCCGCTGGGGCGTGACAGCAAATCGCTCGACGGCCTCAACCCGCACGGCGCCATTTTCGACGAAGTGCACGCCATGCCGGACGCCGGGATCATCGACGTGATCCGCTCCGGTACCGGCGCCCGTCGCAACTGGCTGATGTGGATGATCACCACCGCCGGCATCAACCTGCGCGGCCCAGGCTTCGACCTGCACGGCTACGCCGAGAAGGTGCTCGAAGGTGTGTTCGAGGATGACGAATTTCTCGCCATCATCTACACCGTCGACGACCCCGAGAAGTGGCAAGACGTCACCGAGTGGCAGAAGGCCAACCCGAACTACGGCGTATCCGTCTACGAAGACGGCCTGCGCGAAGCCTGCAACAGCGCCATCCGGTTGCCGTCCGAACAGCCCGAGTTCAAGACCAAGCGCCTGAACATCTGGCTATCCGGCGGCGCCAAGTGGATTGCCCTGGCTGACTGGCGTGCCTGCGAGGACAAGAACCTCAAGCTTGAAGACTTCGCCGGCAAGCGCTGCTGGATCGGCCTCGACCTGGCCGAGCGCCGCGACATCGCTGCCGTGTGCTACGTGTTCCGCGAAAACGGCAAGTACTACGTGTTCTGGCGCTTCTACCAGAACGAGTACCAGGCCAGCCTGCCGGAAAATCGGCACTACCAGAAATGGTCGGACGCCGGCTTCCTGCACATCACCCCGGGCAACGCCACGGACTTCGACGTGATCGGCGATCAGATCGCCGGCCGCCGCGCCGAGCACAGCAACGAGGTGATCGAGAAGCCCGGTGACCTGCAGATGTTCGCCGTGGAAGAGCTCGACTACGACCCCAAGTTCGCCCCGTACTTCGTCAAGAAGCTGATGGAGAAGGGCGTGCCGGCGGTCGAGATCGGCCAGAACCCCAGCACCTTCACCGCCCCGATCATCGAGGTGGAGAACCTGGTGCTCACCGGCAAGCTGGTGCACGAAGAAAGCCCGGTGATGGACTGGATGATCTCCAACGCCAAGAAGCTCACCAGCAAATACAACGGCCTGAGCCAGATCGGCAAAGACCGCGAAAGCGAAAAAATCGACGGCGTGCTGGCGATGCTCATGGCAATTGCCCGGGCGACGGCTGCCGAGTTTGAGCCGCAAGAAGACGACATCACTGAATTCCTACGGAACCCGATCATCGCATGAGCAAGCAAAGCAATAAGCCCGGGCGGGTAAAGGCCGCCATTCTGGGCTGGCTCGGTGTGCCCGTAGGGTTAACCGATGAAGCTTTCTGGGCTTCCCTGGGGAAGACAGAAGCCGGCCAGCAGGTGAATGAGCGCACGGTCATGCAGCTGTCGGCTGTATGGTCGTGCGCGCGGTTGATCGCCGAGACCATTGCCACCCTGCCGTTGGGCATCTATGAGCGCCAGGCGACCGGCCGGCGTGCTGCCTCCGAGCACCCCGTTGACTACTTGCTGAGCCGCCAGCCCAACAGCCGCACCACGGCAGCAGTGTTCTGGGAGGCGATGGTTGTTGCCATGCTATTGCAGGGCAACGGCTTTGCTGAGCGCAAAATGCTTGGCGGGCGCCTGGTGGCCCTGCAGTTCCTGGTGCCATCCCGCCTGGCCATCAGCCGCGACAGCGCTGGCAAGCGCCGATACCGCTATACGGACAGCGACGGCACTCAACGCGAGATACCAGAGGAAAACATCTTCCGCATTCCTGGCTTCACCATGGATGGCGATTGGGGGCTTTCGGTAGTCCAGTACGGCGCCAAGGTGTTTGGCTCTGCCCTGGCTGCCAGCAACGCGGCCAACAGCACCTTCGAGAAGGGGCTTTCGCCAACCGTGGCTTTCAAGATGGCGGCCGTGCTCAAGAAGGAGCAGCGTGAGGAATTCCGCGAAAACATCCGCAGCATCTCGGGGGCAATCCACGCCGGCGAGGCGCCGCTGCTGGAAGGCGGCATGGAGGCGCAGACCATCGGCATCAACCCCAAAGATGCCCAGTTGCTGGAGTCCCGCTCGTTCAGTGTCGAGGAGATCTGCCGCTGGTTCCGGGTGCCGCCATTCATGGTTGGCCATTCCGAGAAGTCCACCAGCTGGGGTACTGGCATCGAGCAGCAGATGATCGCCTTCCTCACGTTCACGCTGCGGCCCTGGTTGAGCCGCATCGAGCAGGCCATCAATAAGGACCTGCTCGGCCCGGTGCAGTCGCTGCGCTACTACGCCGAGTTCAGCATCGAGGGCTTGCTGCGCGCCGACAGCGCGGGCCGAGCCGACTACTACGACAAGATGACCCGCGGCGGGCAGATGACCCGCGACGAAGTGCGGGTGAAAGAGAACCTTCCAACGATGGGCGGCAACGCTGGCGTGCTGACGGTAGAAGCCAACCTGATCCCGCTCGACCTGCTCGGCCAAAACAAGGGCACCAACAATGCGTAGAAAACTACCTGCGGCGCATGCCGGTGCCCGGATGGGCGGCTTGCGCTTCGACCTCTCGGTCAAGGCGCTGGATCGCTGGAACTCCACCATCCAGGCTGCGGCCAGTGAAGACAACACCATCAGCGTATTCGATGTCATCGGCCAGGATTACTGGACCGGCGAGGGCGTTACAGCCAAGCGCATTGCTGCGGCGCTGCGCGCCATTGGTGAGCGGGACGTGGTGGTGAACATCAACAGCCCAGGCGGCGATATGTTCGAGGGCTTGGCCATCTACAACCTGCTGCGCGAGCACAAGGGCTCGGTGACGGTGAAGGTTCTTGGCCTGGCGGCTTCGGCGGCTTCGATCATCGCCATGGCCGGTGATGAGGTACAGATTGCGCGCGCCGGCTTCCTGATGATTCACAACGCGTGGATCTTCGCCGCCGGCAACCGCCACGACTTCCGCGAATACGCGGACTACCTCGAACCGTTCGACGCTTCTATGGCCGACATCTACGTGGCGCGCAGTGGGCAAGAGCTTGCTGACGTCCAACGCATGATGGATGGCGAAACCTGGATAGGCGGCAGTGCCGCCATCGACCAGGGTTTTGCTGACGCGCTGTTAGCTTCCGATGAGATCGAGGCGGGCGAGGAGAAGCCAGCCGCCATTGCCGTGCGCCGCGTGGAGAACGCCATGCGCGCCTCTGGCATGCCGCGCTCCGAGGCCCAGCGCCTGATCAGTGAATTCAAAGCCAGCCTGCGCGATGCGGCTGGCGGCGGTGAGCGTGACGCCACCGACCCTGCCCGCAAGGGCACCCGGCTGCAGGCTGAACCCCTGCCGCGTATCACCTTCCCCGCATGATGAGGATCTACCCATGAAACTGTTGAAACTTTCGGCGCCGCTGATTCTGGCGGTGATCGCTCTGGCTGTTGCCATCCCGCTGGGTGTGCTGGCCTATGTTCCTGCTGCACCTTCGACCGTTGCCGTTTCCCTGCTGGGCAGTGCGGCGGTGGTGCTGGTGGCCGCGCTTTGCGTAGAGCCCGCTCAGGGGCAGCGCCTGCAAGCGCACCACCAGTTCGGCCGCGCTGGCGATGATGTAGATGTGGAGCGCGAATACAAGGAAGTGCAGGCCAACCTGAAGGCTGTGGGCGATGACCTGCGCCGCTATGCCGAGTCGTCCGAGAAGGAGCTCAAGGCGCAGGCCCAGCTGTCCGAAGAAACCAAGGCCAGCGTCGATAAGCTGCTGACCACCCAGGGCGAGCTGAATGCCCGTCTGCAATCTGCTGAGCAGCGCCTGGTGGAGATGAACACCAATGGCGGCCAGCGCGGTGTGCCGAAGAGCATGGGCGAATGCTTCCTCGAAGCTGACGGCTTCCAGGAGTTCGCGGCGCGCGCGTCTGGTGGTGGCAAGTTTAGCTTCAGCGCGCCTGTGAAAGCGGCTATCACCAGTCTGGACACTTCGGCTGGCAGCTTGATCGAGCCGACCAAGGTTGGTCTGATCCAGCCGGCCCAGCAGCGCCTGTTCATCCGTGACCTGCTGAATTGGGGTCGCACTACCTCGAACTCCATCGAGTACGTGCGCGAAACCGGCTTCACCAACAATGCCGACGTGGTTTCGGAGAATCCGACCAATCCGAAGCCTCAGTCGGATATCGCCTTTGAGCCGGACAGTGCTCCGGTGGCGACCATCGCCCACTGGGTGCCTGCCTCCCGCCAGGTGTTGTCTGATGTAGCCATGCTGCAGAGCTACATTGACGGTCGCCTGCGTTATGGCCTGAAGCTCAAGGAAGAAGCGCAACTGCTCAAGGGCAGCGGTGTGGGCCTCAACATCTCCGGTCTTTACACTCAGGCCAGCGCCTTCGCCAACCCTGGCGTAACGGTGCAGGGTGAAACTGCTATCGACCGCCTGCGCATCGCGCTGCTGCAGGTGACTCTGGCCGAGTACGAGGCGGACGGCATTGTGCTGAGCCCGATCGACTGGACCAGTATCGAGCTGACCAAGGACAAGAACCTGAACTATCTGCTGAGCACTGCGGCTGGTCTGGTGTTCCCGGCTTTGTGGGGTCGCCCGGTTGTGGCTACCACCAGCATGGATGTGGGTGATTATCTGGTGGGCTCGTTCCGCCAGGGCGCCCAGGGCTGGGACCGCGAGGATGTCAGCGTGACCGTCTCTACCGAGGACCGCGACAACTTCGTGAAGAACATGGTCACCATCCTCTGCGAAGAGCGCGTGGGCCTGACCGTGTACCGCCCGGAATCTTTCGTGAAGGGCGACTTCGACGGCCTGCCGGCCAGTGCCTGAACCTGACGCGGGGCTTCGGCCCCGCCTTCCGGAGCCTGACATGCCAGAAGTTCGTGCGCTTACTTCGTTCGACCACGGTGGCCCGCGCAAACGCGGCGCTACCTTCCCTGTTTCCGATCATGCCGCGAAGGAGCTGGAACGCGCCGGGCTGGTGGAGATCATCGGCGCCAAAGGCGACCCCAGCAAAGCCGCTGGCGGGAAGTCCTCTGCATCGCCAGCGGCCCAAGCCTCACGGCGGGGGACTGCAAGCAAGCCAAAAAATGGCGCCAAGCCCAAGCCGGGCGCGGCGTAATCGTCGCCAACACCAGCTTCCGCATCGCACCATGGGCTGATGCCCTGTATGCGATGGACTCGGAGTGGTGGCGGACCTACCGCGACGAGGTGAACACAAAGTTTCAGGGCGAGCGCTGGACGTGCAACACGGTGTTCGGCGTGCGCCGCCTGCGGGTGGATGCGTCGCGCAACAGCGGTGCCGGTGCCATTGTGCTGGCGGCCAGCCAGGGCGCCCGGCGGATCATCCTGCTGGGGTACGACTGCAAGACGCAGCCAGGCCTGCGGCACTGGCACGGTGATCACCCAGGCCTGCTGGGCAACTGCGGCAGCCTTGCCGAGTGGCCCGGCCACTTTGATGAACTGGCCCGGCGTTTTCGTGACATCGAGATAATCAACTGCAGCCGGGACACGGCGCTTATGGCGTTCCCGCGGGCGCCTTTGGAAGGGGTGCTCAATGAACGTGCAGGGGATGCTGGGGCTGGGTGACAACATCTACCAGCGGGCCTTCGTGAAGCAACTGCGCGGCCCGGTGATGCTGCAAACGCCCTGGCCTGAGTTGTACCGGGATTTGCCGGATGTGCACCCGGTGCGGCCTGACACGCGGCTGCGCACCCAGGCAAAGAACATCGCCCGGCACAGCCGCTGGCAGGCCATGCCGCGTGGGCATCAGGCGCGAGTGGCCTATGGGCGCCGTGGCATCTGGCATGGCATGCGCAATTGTTTCGGTGTGCCGCCGGGTGAGTTCGACTTGCCCGACTTCGGCCCGTCGCCTGTGGCTGGCCAGTATGTGCTGGTGCGGCCTGTGACGGTGCGCAGTGAGTGGCGTGCTGATGCCCGCAACCCACGGCCCGAGTACGTGGCCAAGGCGGCCGCCGAGCTGCAGCGGCGCGGGTACCGGGTGGTATCCGTGGCGGATCTGCAAGAGGGCAAGGAATGGGCTCTGGAGCCACTGCCGCCCGCAGACATTCGCTACCACGCCGGCGAGCTGCCCGTTGACCAGCTGTTGGCCCTGCTGCAAGGCGCCACGGCAGTTATTGGCGGCATCGGCTGGATTGTGCCGGCCTGCATCGCCGCCCGTGTGCCTGCGTGGATTGTGTGCGGCGGGCAGGGCGGCTTCAACGCGCCTGAGCTGATCACGCACCCAAGCATGCCACTTGACCATATGACCTTCGCGGTACCGGACAACTTCTGTCGGTGCACGGAGCGTTCCCATACCTGCGACAAGAGAATCGCCAACTATGACCAGCGCTTTGCCGAATGGGCTGACCGATTGCCTGCTGTGGTCTGAGGAGCTGGGCATGGGCTACCACCCGCGCCCGCCGATGGATTACAGCGGCCCGTACTTCGAGAAGTACCAGGCGCTGGACGCCACGCCGATGGGCGCCGCGCTGACGCGTGCTCGCGTGGAAATGGTTGCGCGCCATTGCCAGGCTGGCGTGGTGGATATCGGCATTGGTGGTGGCCGCTTCGTGCTCGAGTGCAAAGGTGCTGCCGGCTTTGACGTAAACGCCGAGGCCGTGGCCTGGCTGAAAGGCCGTGGCCTGTACTTCGATATCGAGCAGCTGCCGCTCACCGCTATCACCTGCTGGGACAGCCTCGAGCACATTCCAGAGCCTGAGCAACTGATCGCCAAGGTGAGCGAGTGGGTGTTTGTTTCCATGCCCATCTACTTGAGCCAGTGGGACTGCCTGCGCAGCAAGCACTTCAAGCCCGGTGAGCACATCTGGTACTGGACGCAGGATGGGCTTATCGCCTGGTTCGCGCGCCTTGGTTTCGGCTGTGTGGAGATCAATGAGGCAGAGTCCGAGTTGGGGCGTGAAGGCATCACCAGCTTTGCCTTCCGGAGGTTCTGATGGGTGTGCTGACGCTTGAGCAGATCAAGACGCACCTGCGGCTTGAGCTGAACGACAACAGCCAGGACGAATACCTGCGCGAGCTGGAGGCGCAGGCCATCGACTACGCCAGCCAGTACCTTGGCCGGCCGGTGCCCTGGAGCACGGATGAAGAATCCGAATTCGTGCCGGCCAGTGTGAAGCGTGCGCTGCTGCTACTGATTGCCGACTACGACCAGCACCGCGAAAACATCGTGGTGGGCACCATTGTTGGTAACACAGGTGTCGCTGAGCGGCTGATGCATTTTTACCGCGTGGGGTTGGGCATATGAGGCTGGGCCGGCTGGACTTGCGCGCATCGATTCTCAGCCTGAGCGCCGATCTGGATGTGATCCAGCACGGCTGCGCCTGGGTGGGCGTGGTGGCCAAGGACGGCGGCGATGTGCAGGCCGCGCGTGGGCTGCGCACGGGCGCCTTGGTGCTGGTGCGTAGCCGCCCAAGCAAAAGCCTGTTGCAGGGCCGCTATCTGCGGGTTCGTGAGCGGCTGCTGGTAATTACCAGTGCGCGCGACCCAATGGGCCGTGGCGCTGAGGCAGTGATGAGCTGCGAGGAGCTCGTCGGCCAGCCTGCGCAGTACCTGCCCGCCGGTGGCGTGCCGCGTTGCTGTCGAGTGCACCTGACGCATGAGGCGCCGTACCGCGATGAGCTGGGGCAGGATGTCAGCTACATGACGCGGGCTGAGGTGGCGATTATCGAAGTAGGGCGCCCTCAGGAGGGTGACCAGTTGCGCGTGGAGGGCGACCTGTATGTGGTGTCCAACTATGCAGGCTCTAGCGATGACGGTGTGGTGAGGGGCTTATGGCTACTTCCGGTGGATTGAAGATCGGTATTCGCCCGGTGGCCTTTGATGCTGCCAAGCGCCAGTTGGAATCCATCGGCAGGCAGATCGAGCCGGTGCTGCGCGGCGCGCTCGACACCACAGCATCAGATACGCGGCAGCGGCGCTACACGCCGATCATCGCGAAGATGTTCAAGGGGCGCAGCTGGGTCAACAAGCGCATTGTCATCAAGCGCGTGAACACCCGTAAGGGGCGGTTCGATGCACGGCTCATCCCCAGTTCTGCCGGGGTGTACGTGACCGAGTACAAGCGCTGGGGCTATCAGGCCATCGACGCCACGCGGGCGCGGATTCTGGTGGGCAGTTTCAAGGGGCACAAGGTGGCCGCTGGCTTCGTCAACCCCTCCAGCTTTGCCCGTCAACCCCTAGCCACGCGCAGCAGCGTCACGCGGATGGTCAAAAGCCGTGGCGGACAGTTCACCTACAGCTACGGCGCCGGCACCCAGAGCGGGCTGATGCCGGCCATGGGGCCTTCTGTGGCCTGGTTCTTCAAACAACTCACCACGGTGACCACCGTGCGCTGGGTCAACAAACGCCTCGAGCAAGAGTTCCAGCGGCGCATGCGGCGCGAGCTGCTCAAGTACAGCAGGTAAACCCATGGCCCTTTTCCCCAACGTGGCCGCTGTGACAGCGGCGGCGCAGGCGCGGCTTGAGCTCATCAAACCCGCTGCCGGCTTTTACACCGACGTGCAGGCCGTGTTCGTCGCGCCTGAGGTGGCCAAGGACAACGCGCCCCACATGCACGTGCTGCTGCGTGGCGGCAATGACCGGCTGATCGGCTGGGCCAGCCCGCAGGCCATTCGCGTGCGTGAGTACGAAATCGAAGGCGTGTTCAAGAAGACGGCCACCGAGCAGGACCTGGCCAACTTCCACGTCGATGTGCTGCGCGCCTTCGGCATTGGCCAGGATCTGCCCGAGCGCAAGTTCCCGGGCCTGCTCGATGAAGAAGGCGACGAAGCCGAATACCGCTGGGCAGTGAAAGGCGAAACCACCCAATCCATCACCATCCGTCTGGGCATCCAGTACGTCCAGACCTATAACTGACGGCCGCCGGCCAGGAGAAACCCATGCTGCATACCCAACTGTTCCGCGGCCCGACCAAGGTTGCGGCCTACCCGACTCGCGTCTTCGAAGAGCTGTTCAAGCTCCAGAACGTGACCGTGGAGCCGGAGACGACCGAGATCACCATTCAAGACCCGACCCGCATCGGCCTGCCCGAGCTGGACGGCGTGACCTCTACCACGGCGCTGAACTGCACCGGCGAGGCCGTGAACTTCACCCCGGCCGCGGCGGCGGTGATCTTGTACGGTTCCACCGAGCGCGTGCCGAGTGGCACCGTGGCAGCTGAAGAACATGATGCTTACGTCGACCGCACCATCATGCTGGCTAACCTGCCGCTGGTGGTCAGTGAAGTGACTGGTGCTGGCGGCACACCGGTCTATGAACGCGGCATCGACTACGCGGTGACGCCGGGTGGCATTCATGTGCTGCTGGGTGGCCAGCTGGCTGATGACATCAACGCCGAGGCTGCGCCCAGCGATGGTGGCCTCAAGCGCCTGCCGATCGAGGTGGATTACACCTACCCGACCGTGGATGTAATCAGCCCGTTCGTGACTGGCCGCAAGTTCTACCGCGTGCTGTGGGAGCAGGTGAACGAAGCCGGCGACGGCGAGAAGCGCCGCACCCTGGCGTACTACGTGCGCATCAGCCTGAACGGTGGCCTGCCGCTGAACCAGGGCGCCGAGTTCGGCGTGATCCCCGTGCAGCTGCGCATGCTGCCCGACCCGAACATCATCGATGTGGGCGAGGCTGCAATCTTCAAGATGGAAGTGCAAAACACCGACGTGGTGTGACTCACGAGCCAAGGATGGCGCTGCTAAAACGGTCGGGAAACCGACCGATTTATTCGATTCAACTCAAGCCCTGGCGGGCCTTCTCGCCGGGGTTTTTTGTTTTTGGCTGCAGCTAGGGGGCACCCGAAAGCGCCTTCCCTGGGGCGTTGCTGCGGCCGATCAATTCCAGGGCTATTGCAGGGGATATGCCATGAACAACGTGATCCCGTTTCACTATCAAGGGCTGCCGGTTCGCTTCAATATCGATGGCTGGATCAGCGCCACGGATGTGGCCAGGCGATTCGATAAGAAGCCGGCCGAGTGGCTGCGTCTGCCGGATACGCAGAAATACATGGAGGCATTGATGCGCCACTTAAATGTGGGGCAATCCCACCTTTTAGTGGCGACCACGAAAGGTCGAAGCGGTGGCACCTGGCTACATCCAAAGCTGGCAGTGGCGTTCGCTCGCTGGCTCGATGTGGACTTTGCTGTCTGGTGCGACCTCCACATCGACGCCCTCCTGCGCGGTGAGCTGACCGAGAAAAAAGAACTCGACCGTGCATGCCGTGCGCTTGATGACGGGCGCAAAGCGGCCAGTGCGAGCGGTCGGGCGCTGGTGCAGTGGAAGATGCGTAAACCTGCGCTGGAGTACGAGGTTGACCACTGGCGCCACCAGCTACAGCTCACGCTTGGGCTTGAGCTGGTATAAGCGCTGGGTTTCGGTGCTGGTGCTGATCGGCTAGAGTCTCTGCCAGATAACTGGGAGGGAATCTGATGAAATGCGATTTTTGCAGCTATGAGTTCACGCTAAAAGAGATACAGCAGGGCATTGAATGCCCCAAATGCGCAGCCCGTAGGGTAGAGGAGCAAGTAGAGAAATCTAAGTTTGATTCTGTTTCGCCTGCGGTCAGGGATGCCGTAAAGATGTACATCGGCGCCCAGCCGGTTGTTGTGGTTGATGTTCGGATGAGCTTCAGCTCTATGGTTATTTTTATGGTGAAGTGGGTTTTGGCATCAGTGCCGGCCTTCATCATACTAACTGTAATTCTCGCGGTTATTGTCGGTGCGTTGTCGGCAATACCAAAGTGAGGTTATTTCCAGTTATACAAAACCCGCTACGGCGGGTTTTTTATTGGGTGAATTATGAGCGATCTAAAAATTCTTTATCCTGAGCCTGTCGTGGTTGTGATTGCTGGTCGTAAAGTCCGCATTAAGCCGGTCAAGTTCGGGTTGTTTGAAGACTTCGCACAGGCTTCCACAAAAATTATGGAAATGCTTGCTGGCGGGGGTGCAGCTCATATTTTTGCTTGGGCTGCGGAAAGTTCTTCTCTGGAAATTGTGCTGGCTGGTTGCACGTCCCTTCCGCGCTGGAGGGTGCGCCGGCTGCCTGCTCAGGTAGCGGTACAGTTGATGCTGAAAGTTATGGAAGTGAATAATGATTTTTTCGGCCAAGCCCTGGCCAGGGCAGCAAAGCTGTAGGGTGGGGCGTTGTTGTCCAGCGGTTAGTTGCTGCCGGTCATCTGCTTGATGATATTCACAATTATACGTTGGCTCAGATTGAAATGTTCCTTGCGGCTCTGGATGTAGAGCAGAAGACCCGAATGCGTGAGGCTTTGATTATTGCGCGCGCTGCCAAGTCAAAGCCTGAAAGCTTCCGCAAACTTTTGAGGGATTTGGATAAATGAGCCGCACAATTACTCAGCTTGTTATTGATGCTAAAAATAATACTAAGAAAGCTTTTAGCGAAGTAAACGTATCTTTAGAGTCGCTTGATAAAACCGCCAAGACAGCAGGCGCTGCCCTGCTTGGGGCTTTTTCTGTTGGTGTGCTTAGTTCATTTCTGCGCAATACAGCCCTCGCCGTAGACCAAATGAGCAGGCTGGCAAAGCTATCCGGCTCTTCTGCCGAAGAGTTTCAGCGCTGGTCATATGCAAGCAAAACCGTTGGAATTGAACAGGATAAGCTAGGCGATATCTTTAAAGATGTTCAGGACAAGATTGGTGACTTTCTACAGACTGGCGGCGGCCCGATGGCCGATTTCTTCGAAAATATTGCTCCAAAAGTTGGCGTGACCGCTGAGCAGTTCCGCAATTTATCTGGCCCTGAAGCTTTGCAGTTATATGTGAGTTCACTTCAGAAGGCTAACTTGTCGCAGTCTGAAATGACCTTCTATCTGGAGGCCATTGCTAATGATGCGGCATTGCTTCTGCCGTTGATGGAGAACAATGGAGAAGCAATCACGCGATTGGGTGATGAAGCTGAGCGGTTGGGGCGCATACTCGACGAGCAAACTATCGAAAGTATCAAGCGCTTCAATGGCTCGCTGCGTGACCTTGGTGGTGCCGGTGATGGGCTTGCGAAACAGTTCACTGGCGTTGCCGCAGACGCAGCTAATGCGACGGGTGTTATTGATACTTTCACTGCCAGCCTTGATCGGGTTTCAAATGGGGTGAGAAAGGTCAATCAGGCAGAAGCCCCTGGTTGGATGGATAAATTTTTAGAGTATTTCCGTTTTTTAAGCCGCCCAGAGTTCACGGATGCGGCGCTTGGCGCGTTGCTGTTTGGCTTCGATAGCAAGGATTCCGGCGTCCCTGAACAGGTCAAGGCAGTCGAGGATCTTAAAGAGGTCAACACTGAGCTAGTAGAAAACAGCAAAGTCACCACCGACCAGTTGAAGGAGCAACATAAGTCTGTAGCGGCCGAGGCCAAGAAGCGCATCCGTGAAATCACCGCTGCCGAGCGTGAGGCCAACAGCGAGGTCGAGCGGCTGCGCAAAGAGCGCATGGAGATCGAAGAGCGTTACTCGGCTGCGCTGGCGGGAATTCAAGCTGGCTCGGGCGGTGACCCGAGCCTGATGCAGTTCAATGCCCTCAAGGTTGGTGCTCGCCAATCGCTGGCCGATGGCGATGTCCGGGGCGCACAACAGCAGGCGCAGGCTGCTTTGAAGGTGCTGCAGGATCTTGCAGCCGCTGGCGAAAATACGGCGGGCTTCTCGTTCTTCATCCGTGAGCTGAAGGATATCGAGGTGGCGGCCAAGGGTGTCGAGCAATCGGCGGCCGATCAGAAGCTGGAGGCGATCACCAAGCAATTGGAGGCGCTAAAGGAAAAGGCCGACATCAAGATTACGGCCAAGATGAGCGATGAGGAAATCGCCAAAACCCAACAGCAAATCACCGAACTGGCCGCTGCTCTGAGCGCGGGCTTTGTGATCACGCCGACCATCAAACTGGATGGGGTTAGCCGCGCCCAGCTTGAAGGTGACCAGGGCAGTGCCGCGCCCAAGTTTGCAGGTGGCGGGAAGGTGACCGGCCCCGGCACTGGCACCAGTGACAGCATCCTGGCGCGACTCTCAAACGGTGAGTATGTGATGCGCGCTGCTGCAGTGCGGCAGTACGGTACAGCCATTCTCGACCGCATGAACGGCCTGCAGATGCCTGCCTTTGCTGACGGCGGTCTGGTTGAAGCCGCAATGGCCGTGCCCGGCGCCACCCCTGGCCGCGACCTTGGCCGCGTGACCCTCAACGTCGAGGGGCAGCGCTACGAAATGCTGGCAGAGCCCCAACCATTCGAGCAGATCCTGCGCCGGCAGCGCGTGAAGTTCGGCCGCCCTCGGAGTTAATCCATGACTGTAACCAAGCTGACCCTCGGTGGTGTTGCCATCGAGGCAGAGAAGGGCGCGCCCGTACAAAGCTATGCCCCGCTGGGCGATGGGGTGATTCGCTACCGCAGTCGCGGGCGGCCGGTGAAGTTTCGCCACTGGACTCGGCGTATGTCCGTCAGCGTCAGCGGCTCCGGCATTCTGCCGCCTGGCCTGAGCGGGCTGAACTATGACGAACCGCTGGAGCTGCGCTGCACCAAGCCGCTGAGCATCAGCACTACCAGCCTGACCACTACGCTGACGACTGACGTGCGGCCCGATCGTGCGCCCTGGGCATTTGCCTACGTCGATGAACGCTGGCAGCGCAGCCCGGTGAGCGTAGTGGGCCGAGCGGTGACTTTTACCGCTGTGGCCGGCGCGGCGGCGTATCAGGTGTGCTGGATGCCGGTGCTGATGGTGTTCGTGTCGCCGCCGGATGAGTCGATGAGTGATCGCCACGAGTGGTCGTTTACTGCTGAGGAAGTCTGAGCATGATCAACGGCCTACTGATCAACGGTGCGCCGCTCAATGCCGGGAGCATGGGCGGCGGGGCCGAGCCGGTACCGGTGGCGCCGCGTGACAGCATTCTCTGGGATGTGCGCGCGATGCTCGCTGGCGCGGATGTGAGCGAGCTGCTGACGGGTACGATCCGCGTTGAGCAGGAGCGCGGTGCGGCCAGCCTGGCCGATTGCGCGCTGCTGCTCGACCCCGGCCCCGTCGACCCGACCTGGTACACCGGCAAATCGCTGAGCATTCACTATCTGGAATGGCGCGATGGCGCGTGGGTGGAGTACCTGCTGTTCGACGGCTGGGTGATTCGCCCGTCGTTCGAGCCGGTCGATAGCGTGATCGCGCTGGAGTGCAGCGATCGCCTGCAGGATGCCATCGAGGCGTTGAGCATTGCCGGCGTGGATGCCCTGGTGGGCGGCAACTGGAGTGCCGATCTGTTTGAAGACCCAGTAGGCCGTAGCCGCTGGGATTATGCGCAGGAGCGCCTGAGCAGCCGCGCCGCCAGCCTCAACCGCTTGCCGGGTGGTGAACTGGTGGTGACGCCCTGGGCGGCCACTGCGCCGGCCTTCGTGTACGGCGAGGGCGTGACGCTCGACCGCAGCCTGGCCTGGAGCCCTGTGGATCTGGACGAACGGGTGAATGTGGTGGAGGTGGACGCCCTGTGGCGCTACCCGAAACTGCGCGAGCGGCGCGACAACTTCAACTGGCAGCACCCGAACCTGAGCGGCCTGACGGGCATTGGCGGGTTCTGCGTGTGGCACCTCGAAACGACCGAGCTGCCGGACATTGCCATGGTGGAAGAGGGAATGTTCGGTGACGCCGGCTACGGGGCGATTCTCAACCCGCTGTGGTATCGCCTGCCGCTGACCGTGACCGATGGCACGAATACCGGCCAGTTCTGCGACCCGCAGTTCGTGTGGATCAACACCTACGCCGACCTGCTGCTGGGCGGCGCGTGGACGGGGGCGCGGCGCTGGGTGCAGGCCGTAACCGAAACCTACAACCTGCGCGTCGAGGCGCCGGGCAGCATCTCCAGTGCGGGCGAGGTGATCCGGCGTGATCGCCTGGCCGTCGACAGCTCCGAGCAGGAGCGCACACAGACGTTTGCCGAGCCGGGCTGGAAGGGCTTCGAGCCGGGTGGCAGTTATGAGGGCGGTGACTGGGTGGTGAACCTGCGCGAGCAGGATCGCTGGCAGGCTGCCCTGGTGTGTGCGGTGGCCATGGCGCGCGTACAGATACTGAGCGCGCACCGGGGCAACCGGCTGAGCTTTGACGTGCCTACCAGCGACGCCATGGGCGTGACGCTGCAGCAGACGATCCGCGTGGAGGATCAGCGCTGCCGCAGCCAGGCGCCCGTGTGGCTGCTGACGCATGAGCTGAGCATTGATGCGCAGACGGCCATCACAACCATCACCCTCGGCGTGAGCCGGGGCGGCGGTGACGTGAACGACCCCATCACCGTTCCGGCGCAGCCTGCTGTGCCGGCTGGCCCTGGCCGTGCCTCTGCGCGTGACCTGGTGACGCAACTGGGCGGCCGCCCGGACTCGCCGCCGTTCGACGAAACCCTGATGGGCTTCAGCGGCAACTACGACGTGCCTTTCCCGGGCTCGGAGCAGTACCCGCGCGACTTCCGCGTCGAGGCGCCGGAGATTGATGAGTTTTACATCGACGAACTGGAGCTGAGCACAGCCGCCACCTACCGCGTGGCCGTGCCGCATGACTTGTTGGAGTTCACATGACGCTCGCTGACGAACGCCGCGCCATCGCCCAGGGCATGGCTGCAAGCCGCGCCGCGACAGGCGGCGACGAACGCCGCGCCATTGGCCAGCGGCTGGTGAATGAGCGCCGTGGCATCAAGGAAGACCTCAACGCGCTGGAGAAAAGCCCCCGCAAAAACGCCCAACTGCCGCAACTGGAGCGGCGCGGGACGCGCGGGCCGGCGGTGGGCGTGGGGAGTTGGAACCCGAATCGGGTGCCGTCCTCCGGTGGCGGCATTGCCAGCCCGCTGGTGGAGCAGGCGGGCACGCGCGAGCTGTACGCCGCTGAAACGTTTGTATCGATCGATGGGCTGCTGGCGTTTCGGGTGCGGCGCGTCAAGACCATCAACATGCTCGATGCTAATGGCGCCGAGGTAGTCATGGAGTTCGCCAATGTTCCGTGAGCCTGAGGATGTGCTGGAGCATTTCGGTTGGCCGTGGCACGGCCAGATCATCAATGAGGTGCTGACCCTGCCCAGTGGGCGGGAGATTGCCTGCGAGTTCGGCGGCTGGGATACACAGCTGTGGGACATCGGTATGCCCGACCCCGGCATCTTTGCCGATGACCCGGATGAGCAGTGGTGGACCAGGGCTATTTTGCGGGGTACGGCCGGTGCAGGTTCGCTGATTTATAGCGGCCAGACGGGCGACTTTTTAACAGGCCGCTATGTATACAGAGCCCCCCTGCGGGCTGGCGGGGTGCTGTATCGCAATTATTCGTTTCAGGCTGCAATTTCCGAAAGCACCAGAAACCTGGAGCTAGGCGTTTTAGGATTGCGGGCGGAAGTTTCTCCGGCCGATATGGGTGTGCCTATAGATTCCCTGGGCGAGAGCGCCAGAGTCATTGATGAAGATCTGTCACAAGGGCGCTGGATTGTGCGCTATCAGGGCGTTGGCGCAGCAGTATGGGCAATTGTGCTCATTGAGTTGCGCGGCTCTGGGCCTGATTTGTCGCTCCACACCGAAGTGCTGGCGACCTATGCCGACTGCGCGCAGTGGACTGCATCAGAGGATGTGCCGTTCAACGTCCCTACCTCGCAGCGGGTGGAATGGCTGGATGGCGTACTCACCAGCGAAGCTGATTGGCCTGCCGGCCGACCCAAACCCCTTGGCTTCTATTGCATTGGTGAGCACACCGCAACCGCCCGGGGTACGGCGGTATGCGGCGCGTGGTTTGACAATGCGGGTGCAGTGCAGCTTGTAAAGCTCGGCGCTGAATCTGAGTTGTTTTATAGCGGTGAGTGGCCATCGCTGGCGCTGAGGCGCTACACGCTCAGGGAAAAAACCAGCATCTGGATTGAGGTTGGCGGCACCGTAGGCGGCGGTATTGAGCATGAACATACTGTTACCGCTGAGGACGCCACCACCCCCAGTAACGGCACCAGCCAACGCAGCATAACAACGGTATCGGGCGCAACGGTGCGTGACGAAACGCTGTTTTTTGCTGGCGTGCGACCTTCGGTGCCGATCGAGTACCGGGACTATCACACGCAAGTGGGGGCCGATGGTTATGCAGTTCATAGCCAGAACTGGGCTGAACTTTTCCCATTTGGCGGTGTGCCACCGGTTTCGCTTGGCCCATCTCGAATGTCAAACAAACTCTGGCAGCCCTCGGTAAATGTCACTGTGACGGATGGCAGCGCGCTTTGGCTGGGTGAGGTATTGAGCCCATCAGGCACAACGCCTGGCGTTGTTTCGCGCATGCCATCAGACGGCCCAGTCCCTGCCAATTTCTATCGTGGTACATACAACCCCATCACCGGTGCCGTGGTGCGCAACCCCACCGATGGCCGGCGCTACTCCTGGGTATAGAGGCCTCACATGCAGAACTTCATCAATAACTGGGCGCAGCCCTTAGAGCTGGCGCCCGGCGTGACTGTGCTCGCCGCGGGGCTGCCCAACGGTACATACCGGCTGACATTCAGTGACGCCGTTGGCCTGGCCGCTACGCGCTGGGAGATCGTCGAGGCGGTGGTGGTCAGTGGCTCGGCCACGCTCACGCGCGGAACCGAGGGCACGCTAGAGCAGGACTGGCCGGCCGGCAGCGTGATGTACATCAGCGTGACGGCGGCGTTTCTGGAGGGGCTGCAGCAGCAGATTGCCGCAGCGGGCGGCGGCCCGAGGGGGATTGTCGAGCTTGATGTGCCTGATGGCGGCCTGGCTGCCCAACTGCCTGCCGGCACGGGGCACGTGAATTGCTACCTCGCCGCCGAGTCACCGCAACCGGTGCGGCTGATCGCACCAGCGCTACCCGCTACCGTCGGCGCCATTACCGGCTCGCTGCGGGTTTACTCGGAGGGCGTATCAGCGCTGACGGTAGAGGTACCTGCTACACCCGGCATCGTCTACGAATACGCCAGCGCGCAGTACGACAGTGCTGCGCTGGAGATTTCGCTGTTGGACGGTGCCATCACCGTGCAGCCGGTTATGCATGTTGCGACTGAGCCGTGGTGCGTGCTGTTTGAGTTTTCCATCGCGGACTGGGGCGGCCCGTATGTCGTGGTGGCCTATATCTCGATAGTGCCAGCCAATGGCGGCGGCAACGCCACCAGCGGCTGGTCACCACCCGCACCGGTTTAACCCACTACATATCGGAGTAGCCAGCCATGCAGCCGGCCCACCAAGACCTGCCCATCATTCCGGGCACGACGTATCGCGACACCCTACGGCTGATGCAGCCGGAGTTCGTATACCTGCCCATCACCGCCATCACGCCAAGCGAAAGCGGGGTGCGGCTCACTGCCGATCACGAACTGGCCGGCGACTGGCCGGTGTGGGTGCGCGGTGTAACCGGCATGCCCGACCTCAACCGCGACCCGCGCGCAGCGCTGCCCTGGCGCGCGAAGCGGCTCGATGCCGACACACTGCAGATTAACGCGCTGTCCGGTGCCGGCCTGCAGCCGCGCGGCGGTGAGCTGGTGTACAAACTACCGGTGGATCTGACCGGCGCTACGGTCTCCATGCGCTTTACCCGCGAAGGGCAGGAGCTGCTGACGCTTACGCTCGGCAGCGGCCTGGCCAGCCCGGCACCCGGCACCATCACCCGCCTGCTGGCGCCAGCCCAGACCGAGCTGCTGACGGGCGATTGGCAGTACACGCTGGACGTGACCTTCAGCGACGGCACCGTGACCCGCTACTACCAGGGCGGCCAGCAGCAGGAATGCCGCAATGGATGCTGACGCCTACCTGGCCGTGCTGGAAATCCCCGATCTGGAAACGGGGGAGGTCGAGCGCGAGTACCTGGTGAGCCTGCAGCAGCCCGAGGTGCATGCGACAACGGTAGGCGAGCAGGGGCCGGCAGGCCGCCCGGGTGAACCGGGGCCAGCTGGTGGTGCCGCCGTGCAACGCCTTGCCGGCGAAACGCTCAGCGCGCTGCGCGTGGTGTACGAGCTGGATGGCCAGGTATTCGCCCTCGATTACCGCGACACCGAACACATTGACCTGCTGCTGGGCGTGACGCTCAGCGCAGCCCAAGCCGGCGAGCTTTTGAACATCCAGCGACTTGGCGCAATCGACGACGACAACTGGAACTGGCAGCCAGGCCGAGTGTGGCTTGGCCCTGCCGGCGCGCTCACGCAAACCCCGCCGACTGATGGCTACGACGTGCTGATCGGCGCCGCGGTGGCCAGCGGTCGGCTGCTACTCAATCTGCAAGACCCACTCGAACTGGAGTAACCACCATGGCTCAAGGTTTTCTCGCCCGCGTTGCGGGCCGCACCCGTCAGATTTTCGCCACTGTTGTGTCTGCTGGCGTTGGCAACGCCGGCAATATCGTCGCCCTTGATGCCACCGGCCGGCTCGATGAGAGCGTGCTACCGGTCGGCATCGGCGCCGACACCACCCAGGCTGCGGCCAGCGAGGCGCTGGGCGCCGGTAAATTCGTCAACTACCACGATGCGGGCGGGGTGTTTTCCGTGCGTCTGGCTGACAACAGCAACGGCCGGCATGCAGATGGGTTCGTGCTCGAGGCCGTTACCGAGGCAGCGACCGCCACCGTCTACCCGCTCGATGGCACCAACGCCGAGTTGACCGGCCTGACCATCGGCGCCCGTTACTGGCTGGGCACGGCAGGCGGCGTGACCGCCACGCCGCTGGATGAAACCGCCCCGGCCAACGCGAACAAAATCAGCCAGTACCTGGGCGTGGCGAAATCGGCCACCGAACTGGTGACCGATGACGACGGCTATGTGGTGCTGTGATGGCGGCGCGTAGGCCGATTGTTTCGGCAGGTGGTCGCCGCCGGCAGCTTCCGCCAGGCGACACGCTGCAGGGTGTGCCTGCGTACCTGCCGGCCTATCAAGCCGGCGGCGCGATGCTCAAGCTGGCACTCAATCTCGATTACTCACTGACTGTCGCCCTGGCTGGCGGCGGCTCGC
>NZ_SCFY01000019.1 GCF_007049795.1 Ectopseudomonas mendocina | reverse complement strand
CCAATCGTGTGCCTGAACCCGGAGCGGGAAGCGGTACTGCAGCAAACATCAAAGGCAGCGTGACACGCTCACGCGACAACTACCTTGAAAATCGCCGATTATAAATGACAAGATAAGACCTGTCCGAATTGAACTAAGATGATTATTTTTAATTTCGCCCCATCACCGGCCTTGTGCCGGTGTTTTTTATTTGAATTTCAATTCAAAAAAATCTCAGCCACACATAACTGCAATGAAATAACACCAAGGAGGTTCTCCCCATGTCATTGCAGTGCCCTCGCTGTCACTCCCCCAAAGTCGCGTCCTTCCATCACGCCATGAAAGCTGGCGCGGCCATCGGCACTGTCGGTGGTGTTGCTCGTGGAGTTAGTGCTGCCCTGGCTGGTGGTCAGGCTGGAGCAGCTATCGGCGCTTTCGCCGGCCCTGTCGGCATCACCCTCGGTTCCGTGTCGGGCGCCATCCTCGGCGGCCTCGCCGGCGGAGTTGGTGGCTGCGTTCTCGGCGCGCAACTCGGTGAGTCACTCGACCGCCACGTTTTGGCCCACAACCTCTGCCTGCTCTGCGGCCATCGCTTCAATCTGCCGGCCTGATCGGCGCTCCACTCTTCTCACTCATTAATTCAGTCGGTGCTGCGCTCTGCGCAGCGCTTTATGCCGGCCTGCACCTAAAGGAAACTCGTCATGGCACATCAAATCGAACAAATGGCCTACGTAGGCGCTACTCCGTGGCACGGCCTGGGCAACAACCTGCCGCAGAAACAGCCCATCGAAGTCTGGCAACGCGAAGCCGGCATGGACTGGCAGATTCTGGAAAGCCCAGTGCACTTCAAGTCGGACGCTATCGGCCATCTCGGCGCGATCCACTCATTCCCAGAACAGAAGGTGCTCTACCGTTCGGACACCAAGGCACCGCTTTCGGTGGTCTCGCAGCGATATCACACCGTGCAGCCAAAGGATGTCCTGGAGTTTTACCGCGACCTGACCGAGGTCTCCGGCTACGAGCTGGAAACCGCTGGGGTACTCAAGGGCGGCCGCAAGTTTTGGGCCCTGGCACGCACCGGACAGGGCGCTGCACTCAAGGGTAACGACCAGGTGAATGGCTATTTGCTGCTGGCCACGTCCTGCGACGGCACCCTGGCCACCACAGCAACCCCCACCACCATCCGCGTAGTCTGCAACAACACCCTGACCATCGCCCTGGACGGCACCAGTCGTGCGATCAAGGTTCCGCACAGCACCCGCTTCGACGGCGACTTGGTGAAGAAGCAGCTCGGCATCGCCGTCTCGCAATGGGACGACTTCATGTACCGCATGCGTGCTCTGGCTGAGCGCAAGGTGCAGTGGCATGAGGCAATGGGGTTCTTCCTGAACGTGCTGTGCGAAACCAGCCCAACCGGCGCTCTGCCTGAGCAACTACCCAACGAGCGAGCTCTGCGCAAGGTTCAGGAGCTGTACGAAGGCCGTGGTCGCGGTAGCCAGCTGGACTCGGCACGCGGCACTGCCTGGGGCCTGCTCAACGCCGTGACCGAGTACGTCGACCACGAGCGCCGTGCACGTAGCAACGAATACCGCATGGACTCGGCCTGGTTCGGCCAAGGGGCGCAGATCAAGCAACGCGCCCTGGATGCAGCACTGCAACTCGCCGCTTAACCCTCAATTACATCAACCCTCGCGCCCGGTCAGCCTTGTGTTGGTCGGGCGTTTTTATGTCTGCAGGTGAACAGCATGAAAGCAACATCATTGAATGGCAGCACCAGCAAGAAACGCCCTGCCCTGCGCCTGGTCAGCACCAAGGAGCTGCCACGCGAGGACTGGCTGCAGATCCGCAAGCAGGGCATCGGCAGTTCGGATGCCGCTGCTGCGGTAGGACTCAACCCCTACAAATCGCAGCTGGAGCTGTGGATGGAGAAGACCGGCCGCGATGTCGGCCTCCCCAAGGCTGATCCTCAGGATGAGGAAAGCCCGATGTACTGGGGCAATGTGCTGGAACCCATCGTGGCCTGGCATTACAGCAAGCGCACTAGGAATAAGGTACGGCGCATCAACGCCGTGCTGCAGCACGCGGATCCGGAGCTGCCCTGGATGCTGGCCAACATCGACCGCGAGGTGATCGGGGCCGACGATGTGCAGATCCTCGAATGTAAGACAGCCGGCATAAACGGGGCACGTCTCTGGAAAGATGGCGTGCCGGAGTATGTGCAGCTGCAGGTGATGCACCAGCTCGCCGTCACCGGCAAGCAGGCGGCGGATGTAGCAGTACTGCTGGGTGGTCAGTCGCTGGAGATCCACCGCATCGAGCGGGATGAGCAGATGATCGCTCGCCTGATCGAGCTAGAGCGCAAGTTCTGGCATTACGTGGAAACCGACACGCCACCACCGGCTGATGGCACCGCGTCCGCTGAATCAGCCCTGCGCTGCCTCTACCCGGAGGATAACGGTCAGGTCGTCGACTTCAGCGGACATGCCGGACTGGCCGCAGCCTTTATTGAACTGAAGGCCGTTCGCCAGTCGATTGCCGATAAGGAAAAGCGCGAGGCCGAGCTTAAGCAGATGTTGCAGCAAGCCATGGGCGATGCCAGTAGAGCGGAGTTTTCCAATGGCTACGTCAGTTGGCGCAAGGCCAAGGACAGCATCGGCCTCGATGTCGCTCAACTGCTCAAGGACAAGCCCTACCTGCAGGCCAAGTACCCGCTGCTGAAACCAGGTGCACGGCGCTTCCTGGTCGGCTGAAACCCAACGTTTACATCCCTTCCCTCCCTTGGCCAGTCCATGCAGTTCGCGCTGCGTGGCTGGCCTTTTTTCATTTCCAGGAGAACCACCATGCTCAAAGGTCTCGCGTTAACGCCCCCAGTGCTCGGGCGCATCTCCATCGGCAAGGTCGTCGAAAAGAACGGCAAGCGCCTGCCGGAGAAGGATGACCAATTCACCATCACCTCCCAGGTACAAGGCAAGGACGGCTGGTTGCTGCACCCACTCAATGACGAACTGCGCAAAAGCCAGGAAGACAAGCTGCGCAGCATTCCGGTACGTCTGTTGTTCAACGAACCGGAGCTGAATTTCCGCGCCGACTACACGCTGTTCGACCGGCAATCGGGCCGACCTGTTTGCGTCGGCAATGGCGAGACCTGTAAGCGGGTCACGCCGGATGGCATGCAATCTCTGCCCTGCCCTTCGCCGGATGCCTGTCCGCTGGCCAAGGGTGGAGCCTGCAAACCCTATGGCCGGCTGAACGTAGCAATTGGTGATGAGGATCCGCTGGGTAGCTTCGTCTTCCGCACCACCGGCTTCAACAGCATCCGCACCCTGGCCGCGCGCCTGCATTACTTGCAGGCCATATCGGGCAACCGACTGGCGTGCCTGCCGTTGGAGCTGCGTCTACGCGGCAAATCGACTCGGCAAAGCCACGGTACGCCGATCTTCTACGTCGACGTGACGGTACGCGGCGGCATGGACATGGCCGAAGCACTGGTAACCGCCAGCGAACTCGATTCGCGGCGTCAGGCAGCCGGCTTCAACCAGGCTGCTTTGGATGAGGCAGCACGACGCGGCTTTGGCAACGGTGCGTTCGAAGACAGCGAGGAGGATGCCAGCACCATCGTGGAAGAGTTCTACCCCGAGGGTGAAGCACCGACTGCAGCAACAACCTCTCTACTCAACTCCACCAAACCTAGCCTGGCTGAAAAGCTCCATGCACAGGCTGCCCGTCAAGACCAAGACCAAGGAGCCAACCATGCGCCTGCACAAGCTGAAAGCCAGTGACACGACCGGCACCTACCTGGTCGATTCGCCAGTGACGGAAAACGACATCCTGCTGATGGCCAGGCAACTGGCCAGTCTGCGCCTGCGCAAGGGACGTGCACTGACCTCGCCTAAGGAGGTGTTCAGTCACCTGCAGGCGCTGCTGGCTGATTATGAGCACGAAGTGTTCGCCCTGCTCATGCTCGACAGCCGGCACCGAGTGATCGCATTCGAGGAAGTGTTTCGCGGCACGCTGGATAGCGCCAGCGTCTACCCACGGGAGGTCGTGAAGCTCGCCCTGGAGCACAACGCCGCTGCCCTGATCCTGGTGCATAACCACCCTTCGGGTGACCCTGAGCCCAGCATGGCGGATCGCAACCTCACCACGAAACTGCAGGACGCACTGAATCTGGTCGGAGTCAGAACGCTCGATCACGTTGTGGTAGGCCAGGAGGATTGTGTGTCGTTGGCTGAGCGCGGCTACCTGTAAGGAGGTGCCAATGAAACTGCTGCTACGGACTGTTGCCTCGGCATTCATGTTTGCCGGGATCTTGGCCGGTTGTCTGGCGATATTGCTGCTGATGATTCTGATGGTGCGCTTTCCACCATTGCTGATTGCCGTGGTGTTGGCGTGCTGGATCTACCGGAAGCAGAAAGTAAGAATGAACCCTTGAACAGTGAGCCAGCGTGGGTAGTCGAAAGACTGCCTGCAATGGCTCTCACTTTTTCTTTTGCCCTGGTAGCTAACGCTCACATGAAGCAGCAGGTGGGTCAACACAGGCTTGAGGCGCTTGGTCAAACAGCGATCCTTGCTGGTTCTCCATCGTTACATCCACGCCTCACAAAGCGTCTCGGCCTGCATCAGCACCAGCTGGGCTGCTTCCTCCTGCTGATCCGGCGGGTACTTGTACTTACGCAGGATGCGCTTAACCAAAAGACGTAACTTGGCACGAACGCTGTCGCGGTTGCTCCAGTCCACGGTCACGTTCTGGCGCAGACTATGGGTAAGCTCATGAGCGATCTTCGCCAGGGTCTCATCACCCAGCTCGCGTACTGATGATTCGTTGTTGGCCAAGGCATCGTAGAAGGCCAGCTCGTCATTGTTCAGACCCAGCTCATCACCGCGTTTGCTGGCAGCAGCGAACTTCTTGGCCATCTCGATCAGCTCTTCGATGACCTGGGCGGTTTCGATGGAGCGGTTCTGGTAGCGCTTGATCACGCTGTCGAGCAGTTCAGAGAACTTTTTCTCCTGGGCCAGGTTGCTGGAAAACTTGCTCTTGATCTCGCCTTCCAACAGCCGCTCCAGCAGCTCCACAGCGAGGTTCTTCTCCGGCAGGTTGCGCACCTCGGCCAGGAACTCGTCATCCAGCAGGCCGATATTGGGCTTGTCCAGCCCCACCGCTTGGAACACATCCACTACCTCGCCGGAGACCACGGCATTGCCGATGATCTGGCGAATGGCGAGCTCACGCTCTTCATCAGTTTTCTTCTTGGCACTGATCTCGCGCTTGGTCAGCAGCACCTTGATGGCCTGCAGGAAGGCGACCTCTTCACGTACCGCCTTGGCTTCATCCAGCGTGCAGCACAAGGTAAATGCCTTGCTCATGGCTAGCGCATTGTCGGCAAAGCGCTTCTTGCCATCCTCCAACCCCAGCACGTGGTTAGCGGCACCGGCCAGCAGCTTGTGCCCGCCCGTCAGGAAGTCGCTGTAATCGAAGCCATGCAGCAGGCTGCGCAGCACATCGAGCTTTTCCTCCAGCACGGCATAGGCCTCATGGGCATCGACCGTAGGCCGTCCCCGCCCTTTGCTCGCGGTGTACTCCTTGAGCGCTGCCTTCAGCTCATTGGCGATGCCGATGTAATCCACCACCAGGCCGCCCTGCTTGTCCTTGAACACGCGGTTTACCCGGGCGATGGCCTGCATCAGGTTATGGCCCTTCATGGGTTTGTCGACATACAGGGTATGCACACAAGGCGCATCGAACCCTGTCAGCCACATGTCGCGCACGATCACCAACTGCAGCGGGTCTTTCGGATCTTTAAAGCGTTTCTCCAGGCGTTTCTTCACCTGGTTGGGATAGATGTGCGGGCGCAACAACGCCTTGTCCGAAGCGCTGCCGGTCATGACGATCTTGATTGCGCCCTTCTCCGGGTCTTCGTCATGCCAATCCGGGCGCAGGGCAATGATCGCGTCGTAAAGATGCACGCAAATCTCGCGACTCATCGCGACGACCATGGCCTTGCCGCTTTGTGCCTGGTTACGCTCCTCGAAGTGCGCGACCAGATCAGCCGCCACGCTCTGAATCCGTGGTTCAGCGCCCACCACTTTCTCCAACGCGGCCCAGCGCGACTTTAGGCGCGACTGCTGGTCTTCCTCCTCATCTTCGGCTAGCTCATCGACCTCATCATCGATATGCGCCAGCTCCGAGTCTTTTAGCGACAGCTTGGCCAGCCGGGACTCGTAGTAGATGGCCACAGTCGCGCCATCTTCCTTGGCCTGCTGCATGTCATAGACGTGGATGTAGTCACCGAACACCGCGCGGGTGTCACGGTCTTCGCTGGAGACTGGCGTACCGGTAAAGGCAACAAAAGTGGCATTGGGCAAAGCATCGCGCAGATGTTGGGCGTAGCCCACCTGGTAGCGTGCATTGGCTTCAGCAGCCTGCAAACCAGGGGCTTTGAGCGAGGCACTAAAGCCGTACTGCGTGCGGTGGGCCTCATCAGCCACCACTACAATGTTGGAGCGATCCGAAAGCACAGGGAAAGTATCTTCATCCTCGCCCGGCATAAACTTTTGGATGGTGGCGAAGACGATGCCGCCACTGGGCCGATTGGCCAGTTTCGCGCGCAAGTCGCCGCGCGTTGCAATCTGCACCGGCTGTTCGCGCAGTAAATCTTGCGACAGCGAGAACACGCCAAACAACTGCCCATCCAGGTCGTTGCGGTCGGTGATCACCACAATGGTCGGGTTCTCCATCGCGGCTTCCTGCATCACACGTGCGGCGAAGCAGGTCATGGTGATGCTCTTGCCCGAGCCCTGGGTGTGCCAAACCACTCCGCCCTTGTGGGAGCCACCTGGGCGCGAGGCGCTGACCACCTGCTGGATGGCTGCACGCACGGCATGGAACTGGTGATAGCCGGCAATCTTCTTCACCAACCGACCATCATCCTCAAACAGTACGAAGTAACGCAGGTAATCCAGCAACATGGTGGGCTGCAGCACCCCACGCACCAGCGTCTCCAGCTCGTTGAACTCACCCAGCGGATCAACAGTTACGCCATCAATGGTGCGCCAGCGGGCAAAGCGCTCGATATCTGCTGACAGCGAGCCCATACGCGCCTCACTGCCATCGCTGATGACCAGAATCTCGTTGTAGTGGAAAACGTCCGGGATCTGCTCTTTGTAGGTCTGGATCTGATCGAAGGCCTTGACCAGGTCAGCATTCACATCTGCAGGGTTCTTCAGTTCAAGCAAGACCAGCGGTAGGCCGTTGACGAACAGGATGATGTCGGGTCGGCGAATATGCTTCGGCCCCTGAATACTGAACTGGTTGACCGCCAGCCACTCGTTGGCGCGCACGTCCGCCCAGTCGATCAGGCGCACGAAGTCGCCACGCGTCTCGCCATCCTTTTGGTACTGCACCGACACACCGCTGACCAGCAGACGATGGAACAGGCGATTGGCCGCAAGCTGTGCCGGCACACCCAGGTCCAGCACCTGGCGCAGGGCATCCTCCCTTGCCGCCAGCGGCACTTGCGGGTTGAGTCGGGCAATTGCCGTGCGCAAACGCATGGTCAAAAGCACATCGCCATAGCTCGCACGCTCGGGGTTATCGCCGTCATGGGCGATGTCCGGCCCATAGAGGTGCGTGTAACCCTGCTCACAGAGCCAGCCGAGGGTTTCCTGTTCCAGTTGGTCTTCGGTCATTCCTGCACCTCAGTTGTTCCATTACGCCGAACGCAGCCATGGGTGGCCCTGCTGGCTCAAGCAGCGCGTGAAATCCACATCATCGGCCGCCCATAGCCAACACGTGGGAAGTTCAGCCCATAAGGTTTCAAGTTGCTTAATCGGCTCATTCATCACTGCGCCCTCAGCAGCTCACCAAACTCCGCCACTTGGATTTCTGAAGAGCCATGCAGCATGTCCTGCGCCAACGCCCGCCGCTTTTCCAACAACTGATCCAACGTCGCCTCGAAGGTCTGCATGCCGTTATCACGTACCGTCGGGTAGTAAACGTACACATCCTTCTCCTGACCAATGCGATAAGCACGGTCAGTCGCCTGATCCTCTTTGGCCGGGTTCCAGCAACGAGTGAAATGGATAACGTGGTTGGCAGCTTGCACGTTCACACCAAAACCCACAGCAACGGTGGAGAGGATGATCACAGAGAACCCAGGCTGCTGTTGGAACTGATCTATGAGCTTCTGCCGGCTTTGCGCACTCTGGCTGCTAGTGCTGGTATCGCCATTGATCACCATGGCTTTGAAGCCAAAACGCTCGTGGATGGCGTGCTGCAGCTCGCGCTGAATATCGCGCAGCTCGCTAAATACAATGACCTTGTCGCCATTGCCTGCGCGCTTAATGCCTTCAAGCGTTTGCAGCAGCCATTGCAGCTTCGGTGAGTGATCCCGCAACCGCTGATCCGGCTGCACGCTGTAAGGATGCGCGCATACCAGCTTGAGCCGGTGTAACAGCCCAAGCATGCCACTCTCCTTCTGCTCAAGTAGCTCCTGCATTTGCTGCTTCTGGCTGTAGCTCGCCACTTCGGACAAATACAAACTGCGCTGCAGCGCATGCATGCTGAGCTGCCGGCACGCCTTATCCACCAGCTTGGCCGGTAGATCCTTGGCCACATCCTGCTTGGTACGCCGCAACGTTTGCGGCTCAATGAGACCTCGCAAACGCTCCAACGCGCGGCTATCACGCTCAGCTCCTGCCTCGATGGGCCGCTGATACTCACGACCAAACTGATTTAGGCCGCCCAAAAATCCCGGTTGAATGAAGTCAAACAGACACCACAGATCGATCAGCGTGTTCTCTACCGGGGTACCAGTACAAGCCACACGGAAACGCGCCGGGATAGCCTTTGCCGCTTGGGTAATCAGCGCAGCCGGGTTCTTGATCTTCTGTGCCTCGTCGCAGACCACGATCGCCCACTGCTGCATGGCCAAGGAAAACTCCTGATCACGCAGCGTCTCATAGGTGGTCAGCACGATACGGGCATTACCTATCCAGCCAGGACGAAGCAGGTTCTTAATGCCTTTCGCCCTGAGGTCGCCTGGAATCTCTTCCTTCTTGAACTTAACGGCACTGAGCGCATTTCCGTATAGCTTCAGTACGGGCAAAGCATCGGCATAGAAAAAGCGCTCAAGCTCACGCTCCCAGTTGTCCAGTAACGACACTGGGGCAACAATCAGAGTGGGCTTGTCGTCTGGATTCTTTTCCAGGTACCACACCAGAAAGGTCAGCAGCTGGATGGTTTTACCCAGGCCCATGTCATCCGCCAACAAGCACCCAGCAACATGCGTAGGCGAGAGGCCAAACAGGTGCTGCATCCAGGCGACACCTTTCAACTGGTGTTCTCGCAATTGGATTTCAGGGCGCAACAACTCCGGCAAATCGGCGTGTGCCTGGTGCCCCGCTAACAGCGCCGCCTCACGGCGCTCCGCGTAAGTCGCCTCTTCGATGTTGTTCTCGATTTGCAGCACCGCGCGTGCCGCTTTGGTCGCACCAAGGGAGGAAAGCGCTTCGACTGGATTGAGCTTCTTCGACCAGGTGTCGAACAGCTGCTCTGCTGCCTTGAGCGGCAGCGACAAATCCGTACCTGGCAAAGGGACTGTCTCATCACCTGCGGCACGAACCTCATCGAGGCTCCGCTCAAACGCCTCGAAGTGTTCTCGGTTCGAAGCGTCCCACTTACCCAGCAGTTCCGCATCGATACCCAGGTCTTTGATCTCGACAGGCAACCAGTTCTCTGTCGCTTCTTTGACGAGGAACGGTGAGGTGATGCGTTCCGCTTCACCGATACCCACTACCCGATCTCCATAAGAAGAGAGATCGATCACCGCCTCAAAGGCTTTACCGTCAGCCTGACTCTGCCAGCCACGCAACAGCTCCTTGATGCCAGCCAGCTGCACTAAGTCGAAGTCGCTCAACTCCAGCTCATGCCCCTGCCATGAGCTCGCGGGCAAACCAGCCGCCAAGTTCACCTCAAGCGCATGTACAAAAGGCGCCAGCTCATGGGGGGCGCTAAAGCTCAACACCACCTCAGGCAGCGGCGTAGCCGAGATAGGCTCCAGTAACAGCTCGACCGACTGGATCGTCTTTGCGTCTTCAGTCAATTTCGGTTCAAGACGGAAACGGTGGAAGTAGATCCCCTCATCAGCCAGAGCGCTCTGGTACTCATCAGAGTCCACCACCTTCGCAGCCTCATCCCCGATAAAGCTGAAAGGGTTACGCAGCAGGGATACCGCCTCGTCTCCAGCAACGCGACGCCCAGGCAGCGCGCGCACCGACTCCAGCACCGCCTTCACCTCAGGCTCGATCAGTACATGGGTTACAGAACCATCCTCGCTCGGTACGCGGTAACTGTCCTGTACCTGCTTATAGGCATCGAAGCTTGCAAGCCAATTGCTAGGCTGGCCATCAAAGGCCACATCCAACTCAATAACTGGCGTGGTTCCGACCATCCTTTTGCGGGGGTTGAGCTTCAGACTTTGCGGCTTAACCACAACGGTCTTATCGAGGAATCCATCCATCCCCGCACCAGCCCGCTTGGCTAACTTGCGAATGTTCGACCAGCCGAGCTGATTGGTTGTCTCCCCCGGCGATGTCTGCTGCGCTGCATGCAAGGCGCGCACGGCTTGCAGCAGCTCCCAGGCAGCCCGCGGCAACAACTCAACCCCACCGTCAATACGCACAACGGCACCACAGCGCTCTACCTCAACGGCAGCGCCGCTAGCAGGATCGCGCCATGTCTGGAATACCTGGAAGCCCGACTCAGCCAAGCTGCCTTGGCTAGCCAGTTGCGGCTGCAACTTCGACAACGGAGGTAAGCCAAGCAACTGCAAACTACTGGCATGCTCAGGGTCATCCAGAAGCTGGTAAAGGGAGTCCCAGGGCAGCAACCAACGGTCACTCAGCTGAGAAGCGAAGTCTTCCTCAAACAGCTGATCCAGGTATGCAGCCAACTGCCAATGCGCATCGTCATTGGCCAAGCTCAGTGCATAGCAAAGCCCCTGCTCTTCCACATCCCAAACCACAGGCGCTGCAATAGCTTGCTGTGTCCGCTGCCCCTTCCCTGAGAAAAATCGCTTAAGCATTAGCTCCTCCAGAACAGCAGCGGATTGTTATTCACGGGTTTGAATCCCAGTCTCAGCAAAGCGGTCTTGGCACGGGCATCATCACGTGCCAGCTTGACCTGGTAGGCACCTCCTTTGCTGCGGTTATCAAAAACTTGGTACTGCACCGACGAAAGCAGCTCAGCCAACTGCGCCTCTAGCGAGCTACCCGCAGCATTGGTCGAACCCGTGGCAACACCTATTGATTGCGGCACAATACCGAGCTCTCGCAATTCAACATCGAACTTATGCAGCCAGCCTTCGACGAGATTGGCACGTCGCGGAGCCGGCGAATGGGACATCCGCTTCAGCGCCCGATGCTGCTGCTTGAGTTCGGTGGCCAGGCCTAGAACAGCCTTATCGGGATTAAATGGTGCAGTATCTGCCCGATACACGTAACAGGCATTGCCCGTGCCTGAGAACTCCACGAAGAAGTAGTTACCGATCTGCATTACCACCGCATTGTTGTGGCTAGGCCCGCCCGTTAGCTGGCTCAAACGCCCTTTGTTCTTCTCGCGAAATGCAACGAAATCGCTGCTCCGGTCACTCCAGGCATCGCTGCCCATGACAATGCGCGTGTAGCTCATCTGATTGGCAAAGCGCAGCCAGTAGAACAGCCGTGACTGATCGACCTCCGCTTCGCCTTTGAGCAAGGTGAAGAAGTGCTCCAGGTCTTCCTTGGCAAACCAGGCCACCACCATCGCGCACACCGGCTGCTCCACATACTGCAGCCAGGCGTTTTGCTTGGAGCGCATCTGCGGGCTACCCCAGTGCTCCAGGGCGGCCTGCTTGAGCAACGAAGAAGACTGCTCCCGATAGCGGGAGTGGTAGTAACGAGTCAGGCAGGCGCTCAGGACATCATTGAGATAACGCGTGTTCAACTGACCGAGCTGCACAAGTTCCGGCAAGCGTTGCAGAAAGGTGGCGTCGTCCAGGGTGAAGATGCGCGACAACAGCACAGCAAAGATACGCCGCCACAGCCAGCTGTTATCCGGGATCTGCGCAATCGCCTGCAACGCGGAGAGATCCTTTATCTTGCCCTCAAAAATCTCCTCAGCCAGCTGAGCCCCAGCGCCCTCACCAAACAGCTCGCGGTAATGGGCCACAATCCGCATCCACTCTTTTTCGCGGCCTAAGCGCTGCTTAACCGCGTCAAATCCGTGATCGATATCCTCACGCAGCAGGCACCAATTAGAATTGTGGTCAGGCTTATCTTCGTCATAGCCGAAGTAGCTAAAGCACAGCGCCAGCCAATCGCGTCGAGTGAGCGTCTGTTGCTCGATTCGACCGACCACTTCTTGATGCACCCGGCCAAACAACTGGTCGTCTTCCAGTACCGGCAGGCTGACCTCGTCATCGTCGGCCAGCCCAGCAAACACCAAGCGCCACTCCGAAGACGTCAGCGGCTGTTCTCGCTTGAACTTGTTGAGCGCCTGCAGGCGTTTCTCCCGCGGCGGCACCAACGCTTTCTCAGCCTGATCAAAGCGCCGCGCCAGCTCGGCACTAGCACGCTTCAAGGCAACCAGCCCACTAAGCCCGGTATCCGTCGTACGCTCGTGCTGACGCTGCAGGCTCTGAGCAATGGCCGAGGTCAACGACGACAATGAGCGGCTCATCTAGCGCATCTCCAACGCGCATTTTTCCTGCGTCGTTGTAGCGAATACCGGCACTTCAGCAGTGGCGGCATGCTCCTTGTCTTTCAGACCAAAGAACTGCATACGCAGCTCCACTCGCCGGCTCTCTTCCTTGCTCTCTTTAGCGTTGTTGAACGACACACCGCCGGCCAAGAACATCGAACGAATCTGCTGCTGGCGCTCCGCAGAAAGCCCTTGCTGCACGGGGCTACGGCTGTCGAGCAAGCTGCACATCACCCACTCAGAGCGCTGCAGCGACAGGTGCAGGTTGTACAGGTAAGAGCCGTCGGTATCGGTAAAGCCCTCGATCACCACCTGCTTGAGCCACTTGCGCCCCTCCTCACTGTCGGCAGCGTCCAGCACCAGCGGCACTACGTCTTGCAGCGCCTGCTGGCCTTGGTCATTGAGGAAATATTGGTTATGCCCAAAACGCCCCGCCTCACCGAAGCTAATGCGGTTATCCCGGCAATCCACCACGATGGTCTGGTTGCGGTTCTTCGCCTTGAGCTGCAGATCCTCACACAGCCGGGCGATGTCCTTACCACGCTGCTTCTCGCCCTGCTCGGCCTGCTGGATACGCTGCGTCACCGAGCTCAGTGACGCCACCATCACCACCAGGAACAGAATCATCATCGCCGTCATCAGGTCGGCAAAGGAGATCCAGAAAGGCTTTTCGCCTTCATCACGCGCACGAGCCGGGGCAGTTGATTTGTTGAACATTGGCTAGCTCCAGATCACTTACGCTGTACACGTTCCATGATGTCGCTGAAGTCATCGAGGCTTTCTTTCATGGTGTCTACACCGCCTGCAAGCCGAGTTACAGCACTCCCCAACTCCTCATCTAGCTTGCCCAAGGTCTGCCGCAGGCTGCGATCAACCCCCTCGGTAAACTCGCCAAAGCCTTTGCCCAGCACGCTGCTGATTTGCTCCAGGTAATCGTTCACCTCACGGTTCAGCGCCTGCAGCCGCTCGCCCTGCTGCTTGAGATCCTGCAGATACTGGCTGCGCCCTGCCGCCTCGCCTTGGGCACTGGCGACCACGCCCTGCAGCACTGCCAGAGTCTGGTTAACCGCCTCACGGTTATTGCGATAGTCCGCCACCACGCTGTTCAGCTCACGCGAGGCGCCGACCAGCTCGGCGCTGGTGCCCTGTATGGCACCCAGCACACCCGCCGTCGCTTCGCCGGCTTTGCTCACGCTCTGCCCTGCGGTGTCAAAGCGCTCCGCGGCGATGCGCATCTTGTCAGCGCCCTGCTGCATGCTTTGCAGATGCTGCTCGGTTTGGGCACCTAACAGTTTGACGGTGTCGTGCATGCGGCCATTTTGTTCGGCCACAGCATTCAGAAGATCCTCAACCTGCTTTTCGAGCCCGCCGACCATTTCCCGGGTGCCACGGTGCAACTCAACCTGCGCCACCTTACTGGCCTGATCCATCTGCGTGCGGTTCTGCTCCAGCTGCGTGAACAACCCACCCAGTTGCTCGCCCAGTACGTCAACCGTGCCAGCAATCTTCGCCATGGTTTCCTGTTGGCCTTGGCCGACGCTTTCCTTCATCGCATTAACAAACGCCTGCAGATTTTCGGCCATGGCTTGCTGGCGCGCCTCGCTATCAGCAAACAGCTTTTCCAACTGTTGAGCCATGCGCTCACCCGCACCCTCGCCTTCGCTACCGATACGCGCGATAGACGTTTGCAGATTGGCCAGCATCTCATTCATCCCAGCCTGCATGCTGTTTTGTCCGGCCTGCATATCAGTCAACAGCTGAGCGACCAGCTTGGCGCTATTTTCCGATGAGGCCTGGCCAGCCGAACGCATGTCTTCCACCAGGCCATTGAAGCCCTGCTGCATGGACTGCATGGCCGCCACCGATTGCCCAAGCATCTCGTGCAAACCATGGAACTGCTGCCCAAAAGTGCTCTCCAGCTTGCTCATAAAGGCAGTCAGCACATCCGTAAGCAACCCTTGCACTTGATTGCTCTGGTCGCCGCTAGCAGTCTGAACCGCGCCCGCAATTTGCTCTAAGGGTGCCTTTAAGCTGTTTTCGATAGCTCCGCCAATGTGTTCAGCCAACACCTGGCCAGAATCGCGGTAACTGGCAGACAGACTGTCGGCCAGCTTCATGCTTTCCCGCACCTGGGTATCTACCAGGTTCTGCAGCATCTCGCGCAGATCAGTGACCAAGCTGTCCTTGAGCTGACGAGTCTGGATCGAACTCTCGTTGCTCGATTTAACCAGTTCGGCCAGATACTCCTCACCCACCCCACTGTCGAACAAGCCATCGATAGATTCGGTCAGTGTTTCCAGATGCTTATAGCAACGCCCTAAACGCCACTTCTCGGTCAATGTCACCACAATCGATGCAAAGATCGAGAAAAAAGAGCCCAAGAAAGCAAAAAGTACGTCATGCAGCAGGGTCTTAACACTTTCGGAAATCTTGCCTGGGTCATCTGGATTGAAACTAGGGTCAAAGTGCTGCAGGCCCAACATCAGACCAAAGAACGTACCAACGATGCCGATGCCGGTCAGAACCCCCGGCAAATGCTTGTAGAACTCCGTGCCGAGTGGAGTTTCCACCATGTTCTGCGCAGTAAAGAAACTTGCGGCCCCAGCCGTAGCACGCGAGCGCAGCAAACGCTGTTCGCCGTCACGCAGCTCGTACTGGTTGTGCAGGGTTTCCGAATACTCACGCCAGGCATGCTCGAAGGCATGCCCTTTGAACAGTTTTTCCAGATCGGCGCGACGCAGCGCCGGAGCAACCTCCCCCGCGGCCACAATCTGTTTCGTCAGTTTCGTCAGACGACGACTGAGCAAAAAAGAGCGGAGAAAGTAGTGGATGCCGTACAGCAAGCACAGCACAGTCACCAAGCTGACCACAAAGATCGGCGCCAACAACTGGGCCGAGGTGGCGCCGCTCCATAGGTTCAATAACGTCGAAGTATCCATCTGCCCTAGCCCTACTTATCAATAGCGGTGGGCCTCTTTGGGCCCTACTCAACATCCCACTTCTGGCAATCAGCCAGATCAACGCATAGCGTCATCCACCCCAGCCAGGGCAACACTGACCTCAAGTGCCAACTTTACAATCCGGCTCACAAAGCCCCGCTCGCTCTTATCGTTAATGCGCAACCAGGGCTCGGCGGAAATGGACCAGTTGCGCTCAGCGTCGACCAGTACATGATCGACGCCGCCAGTACCGGCGTACCATGGCCACCAGGGCAAGCTGCTACTCCCTGTGCCAAACGCTCTATCCATTGCCTGGGCTATTGCCACAACGTTGGCTGTATTGAGCTCAAGATCATCGCTGTCGCGACGTATGCCCCATATCAGCGAGTTCAGCCAATCGCCCCAAAACTCAAAACGCAGATGCAAGCGGTGCTCGGCGTTCAGTTTCACGCCAAAACCGGCGTAAAGCTTCCCAGTGGCAAGTTCCTTGTCCTCCCACACTAAAATCAGCCCTTCGGCCTTCAGGGCGTGCCCCAGAGACTCTTTGAACTCCGCCAGCAGCTGCGCTTTCACCTGATCGATCGACTGCGCGACCTTTAGCGCCGCTTCCAGGTGCTCCGGCTTTTGCAGGATCACCGTCTTGATTTGCTCTGCCTCGCTCACATCAATTTCTCCATTAACCTGCTTGCGCACGTAGGCGCTGAGGGCCTCTACAAACAGCCTTACTTTCGGGGCGCGGGCATGGCAGGCGGACTCATCCAGCCATTCAGCAATCTGTAAAAAATCCAGGCGCAAGAAGTTGCCGGTTTGCTCCAGCGCTTCACGCTGTGCCAGGTTCAAGCTGGCTTCGGAAGGTTCCCAGTTGCAGGCATACACCAGCAGCCACTGTCCGCCTCGGGCCGACAGCTGCAGAAAGCGTGCGTAGTCTTCCAGCTGCTTGTCCTGGTCGGCAGCCCATGGCTTGTTTTCGATGCCGATCACACCACCGCGAAACTCAAGGTAAATGTCGAGGAAACGGCCGCTGTGGGTGCGTTGTTCAAGCTCAACGCGCAGCAGATCCTGCGGCTGAAAACCAGGTTGCCCCAGGCGTTGCAACAGGCCGCGCAAAAACAGTTCACCCTGGCCGTGCACGCCTTGGGTATCCAGCAACAAACCGAGGTAGCGCGACAACGCCACCTCGTTATTGCGCAGGTGATCCACCAGGTTAAAGTCCGGGGCCAGCTCTGCGGCGTAGCGCTGTTTGGCTTCGGCCAGTGAAGCCGCACGAATACGCACGGCATCCAGCAGATCGATGATGGTGGCCGGGGTGCTCATGCCAGCGCTTCCTCAACGCATTGCTCTGCTTCGGGCAGGCGCAGTTGGCCGGAGATCAGGCGGGGTAAGAGGGTGTCGCGGAGTTGGGTGAGGGTTTGAGCTTGGCGTTCGTTTTCGATTAAGCGCTCAAACAGCGGCTCGGCGATATTTGCAAACGCGTCCAGCACGTCAGCTGTTGGCACCAACGCAGGGATTGGACGGAAAGCCTTTTTGCTGATTTCCATAAAGGTCGAACCATTGGCGCGACCTTTTATTCCTTCCATGTTTTGACGACACCAGAACAGCATATACACAGGTGAAAGTTCACCGCCTGGAGGAATGGCGATATAGCCCTGATTAACTGCAACCGGCATCTGGGCGATGGCTAGATAGCCAATTGGAGCACGGGAAGACAGCAACAAAGTACCCGCAGTTAACAATCCCGAGCTGACCTTGGCTAACCCTAAAGACGAAAGCTGGCGTTCTGTCCGAAGCAATACAGGGGATTGCAGGCCTGACAGGTCTTTGGGTGTTGTCCAGCAATGCTCGGCTGGCTCCCAGTAGCTTGGTTCTTTGGTATCAGGCGTCCCCCCGCCCAAACAATCCACAGCATCGCCAACTGGCTTAACCTTCCACCCCTTCGGCACCAAGCCCAGTTCGGACTCTTCGAAACTATCGGGGAACAGGGCGGCGGTGGTGGCGTCCATGCCTTCCGGCTGGCGGCCTTCGGCCTTGGCGCGCACGGGGTCGAAATCGACGAACCAGGATTTGAACAGCGCCTGAGCAATGGCTTCTAGGGTCGCGTTGGTTTCGCGTAGCAGGGTGATGCGGTCGTCGATACTACCCAAGATCGATATCACCTGATCTTGAGCAAATAGGCTTGGCGTAGCGACCAACATTTTTTTTGCTGCGCCAACATTGAAGTGTTGCTGAACCGCACCGACCAAATGAGAGGAAATGTGGTGAGCAGCCGCTGAATTAATCCAATAACAAAGAAATCGTGGCCGAATTTCAGCTCCGCAACGCGCAATAACTAAGTCAGAACAGTTCGCATCATTCAGCCACTCAGGAATGACGGCACACGTGCCCGGCTTTCCCGTCCGAACGATGACGACATCGCCTGGACGCAATGCTGACTTTTTGATGCGCTGGTGAAACTCGGTGCTGACAAACTTCAAATCACTAGTATTGATACCAAAAGGGTCGACGTTCAAAGACCGCAAAAAAGGAACACCATCATCGACGTACTCCGAAGCCATTGAACCTACAAACCCGACAGTCACTTCTGTGGCTATGTCCTCAAGCGGTTTTAGCGGCCAATCAGAACTCATACCCCAGCCCCCCCAGCTTCTGACGGATCAACTGATCGAGTTCCGCACCTTTGGCCATTTGCTCGCCGAGCTGGGCGGTGAGCTTCTGCATCTTGTCGGCAAAGGCTTCGTCGTCGTCTTCCACTTCCTCAGCACCGACATAGCGGCCCGGCGTGAGTACATGGCCGTGCTCGGCGATTTCCGCAAGGGTGACGCTGCGGCAGAAGCCGGCGATGTCCTGGTACTCGGCTATCTCACCGCCCACATCTAGCGGCTCACCGCGCCAGTTGGCGACGGTTTGCGCGATACGTTCGATATCGGCATCGGTCAGTTCGATCTGCACGCGGCTGACGCTGGTGCCGAGTTTGCGTGCGTCGATAAACAGCACTTCACCGGGGCGGGCGGTTTTCTGTTTGGCGAGGAACCACAGGCAGGCGGGAATCTGCGTGTTGAAGAACAACTGGCCGGGCAGCGCGACCATGACTTCCACTACGTCGGCCTCGACCATGGCTTTGCGGATCTCGCCTTCGCTGTTCTGGCTGGAACTCATCGAGCCGTTGGCCAGCACGATACCGGCGCGGCCATTGGGCTTGAGGTGGTAGAGCATATGTTGCAGCCAGGCGTAGTTGGCGTTGCCTTGCGGCGGCGTGCCATAGACCCAGCGCGGGTCGCCTTCCAGGCTGCCGTGCCACCAGTCACTGATATTGAACGGCGGGTTGGCCAGCACAAAGTCGGCACGCAGGTCTGAGTGCTGGTTGCGCACAAAGGTATCCGCCGGCTCCTTGCCCAGATTGAAGTCGATGCCGCGAATGGCCAGGTTCATCGCCGCCAGGCGCCAGGTGGTGGGGTTGGCTTCCTGGCCGTAGATGGACACATCGCCCAGCTTGCCGCCGTGGGCTTCGATAAATTTCTCGGACTGCACAAACATGCCGCCCGACCCGCAGCAAGGGTCGTACACCTTGCCGTGGTGCGGGTTTAGCACCGCCACCAGGCTTTTAACGATGCTGGCCGGCGTATAGAACTGCCCGCCCCGCTTGCCCTCGGCGCTGGCGAACTGGCCAAGGAAGTATTCATACACCTGGCCGAGCAGGTCGCGGGCTTTGCCGGTGTCGTCACCAAAGCCGATGGTGGAGATCAAATCCACCAGCTCACCCAGCTTGCCGTCCGGCAACTGGGCGCGGGCGTAGCGTTTGTCGAGGATGTTTTTCAGCCGTGGGTTTTCCGCCTCGATGGCGGCCAAGGCATCGTCGATACGCTTGCCGATATCCACCTGTTTGGCGGCGGCACGAATCGACTCCCAGCGTGCCACTTCCGGCACCCAGAACACGTTGACCTCGCGGTAGTAGTCGCGGTCTTCCAGCTCGGCGTTGAGTGCCTCTGGGTCATCGTCGCCCAGGTAGTAGTCGTCGTTTTCATCCAGCAGCTTGTGCGAAAGCTCCTCGCGGCGGCCGGCAAAGCTGTCGGAGATGTACTTGAGGAAGATCAGCCCGAGCACGATGTGCTTGTACTCGGCGGCGTCCATATTGGCGCGCAGCTTGTCGGCAGTGGCCCAGAGGGTTTTCTTCATGTCCTCGATGCCGGTGGCCGGCTGCTTGGGCGCTTTGCCCTTTTTCACCGCAGCGGCGGCTTGCACCACATAACCGGCTGAGACTTCTTCGGTGTTCACCGGGGCCATGCGCTCGCGGGCCTTGTTCAACACCTGATCCGCCAGGCTGCTGCCGGATGCTTGCGCACGCAATACCGAACCACCCCGGCCACGGCCTTTGACCAGCACGCCCTGCTCGATCAGCGCGTCGCGGGCGGCCCAGAGCTGCTCTTCACTGATCTCCGGCAGCTGCGCTTTTAGCCGCTCAAACAATGTTTGATTGCCAATGCTGCTGCCATCTACCGGCACTGCAGCCAGCAGGGCTTCGCCAAGTTGGGCCAAACCACTCATACAACACTCCTCAGGTCGCCGCAGCAGTGCGGCGATCAATACTCTGTTTGCGGCGCATCACCTCGAATAGGTGAGCTGCGTCCGCTTTCAATCCAAAATTCAGCGGCCGAACCGGCCAGGTAATTTGCCGGTGGTTTTATCGTGCACCAGGGCATGGATTACCGGGATCATAAACAGCGTCCAGAAAATCGATTTACGCCTAGCGCGGCTCGTTTTGGCGGTGAAGGACTCCAACAGGTTGAAGGAGAAAAACAGCGCCGTCGGGATTTTCACATAGAGGGCAAGCAAGGCTTTGAGCGGGTTTAAGTTATCCCGCACGCTGCGCACCAGGATAAACAGCAGCAGCAAGCCCTCCAGCACCAGCATCACGATAAACATGCCTGCGGTCAGCTCGTTGACGGCCTCTTTGCCGCCACCCAGCAGGATAAATGCAGGCGTCATCAGCACGGGCAAGATGTAGAGCCCTGCGACGAGGATAACGTCGTAGTAGTTGCGATAAACCACCACCTTGCCCTTGGCGCCCAGCCAAAGGCCAACCGCGTAGACCACCAGCAAAGCGAGCAGAATCCAGACCCAGGCATGTTCCATTTGCGGCCACTGCATCTTGCTGCCTCCTAGGCTGTAACGGCTTTCAGCTCGGCATCACGCCAGCCCCACAGCAGGGCAAATACGCGCTTTAAGCCATAGAGGAAAAGCAGCGGCAATAGGATGGTTTTGAGAATAAAGACAGCCATCAGGTCGACCATATTGGGGACCGCGTTATCCAGCTCCTCTTTAGCTGCGCTGGCGTCGAGTTGCGACATCATGCCTTGGGTCTTTTCTGCCAGTGCGCTGAAGCCATTTTTAAACGAGTCAAACATGCCCTGCTCTTCTTCGGCAGGTTTAGCAGCAGTAGGTGTTTCGGCTACACGCGCAGAGACGTCCTCGGAAACGCTGCTCACGCCTTCTACACGCTGATCGATGCCTTCACGCAGAAAAACAATATCAACCCAGCTATTGGCCAGGATGGCCAGCACGATGGCAAAACGCAGAAAAACCAAGGTTAAGACCGTACGAAACAACGGCCCGACTGCAGAGGTGATATTCAGCAGTGCAACGAGGGCAAAAGCCGCCACGCTGGCCGTTAGCAGAATGTTGAAGAACGCGCTTGAGGTGATGGCAATCAGCAGCTTCTGGATCAGCAGTGAGCCGATAGAAAGCTCCATGATGGCGGCAAAACGTTCAACCAGATCATTGATTGGGTCGAGTACTTCCCCCGGGGAAACATCAAACGCAACACCGAGACTTCCCCCAACCGATACGCTTTGCAGTACGGAAACTACCCCGTTAATGCCACGGGCGACGGCATAGGTTGAAAAGGCTTGCACCAGTGCCTCATCAACATACTTACCGGAAGACCGGTCAAGCACCCCTGCCCAGGAAATAACCACCGCCAACAGCATGGCCGCTAAGGCCGGAACAAATGTGCGTGTGCCGAATTCGATCTTGTTCATTTTTAACCTCTATCCACTCAATACTGCAGCGCTTCAGCTGGGCAATCCTGCAGCTGAAGCGCCGAAAAATGCTGGGTTCGAAGGACTGGGGAGCGAGGTGACTGGAGACAAGTCCATTTGCAGCTGGCGTACCATCCCTGAATCGTTTTGCGACGCCGGTCACCTTATCCATTGGCCGCGCATGGGTAAAGCCATGCGCGACGTTTTCGTCTATCACGCGTCTGGTACGCAGTTCTGCGACATGGGGATTTTGGCAATATCGCCACCGCCGGTGCAGATCAGGCTGATGCGCATACCGCGCTGCAACGTGGCGGCATAGTTGGCATGCGACTTTTTCAGCTCGAACTGCGGCTCCATAAACTGATTTACCCCACCGCGCAGGGTGATGTAGGGGTTACCGAACATATCGGTATTGATCGAGTCCACGGTGCCAGTGACTTTGAAGCGCTTGCCTTTGAACTGCTGGTCAGCCGCGACGGTGTTGCGGTCGTAGGCCTGGGCTAATTGCTGTGCACTCACTTCAATCAGTGGCGCAGCGGCTTTAGCCGGCTGGATTTGGCTGCTGGATTTTACCAAGGACTCGGTACTGGCGCGCTCACTCCCTGCAACGCCGAATAGAAACAAGGCCAACCACGCAAAGCCGATCACCCGGCTCGCCGCGCTGTGCCCTTCACGCAGTAGAAACCAGGCAAACACCAGCGGTACCAGGAAAATACCAAGACCCAGCCCGAATCCAACAGTGCGGATCGCCGGTTGGGGTGACGTTTGACTTGCTGGCAATAATTGCTCGGCAATCGGCGCGCCGCAGTGCGGACAGGCGGCTGCCTGGTCGCTGGCCATACGGTCGCATTCGCCACAATTGATCAGTGCCATGGTGTTTCTCCTTGATTGCTTGTCCTGCTCCAGCCTCTGCCGGCTTGCTTGTGGCAATCAAGATATGTAGCTTAAAGCGACGCATCTAGAGTGTTTACCTGTACAGGTAAAGTTTTCGAGCAGGTGGAGAGCCCATGAAACGCAAACAAGAAATCGAATCGGTGCGCTGGGATCTGGCACTGCGTTACCGCCTGATCGAGACCGTGGTCTGGTGGGAAGGCCGGCTTACTACGAACCACCTGATGCAGAGCTTTGGCATCAGCCGCCAGCAAGCCTCGAAAGACATCAATACCTATATCAACGAGCATGCGCCCCATAACCTGACATATGACAAACATCTGAAGGGGTATGTGCCGAGCAAGCAATTTGCCCCGTTGTTTATCGATGACAGCGCCAGCGCCTATCTGCACCTGCTCAACCAGAACCATGACCGGGCCCCGCATATCGAGGGCCTGGCCCTGGCCTATGCACACACCGAAGTGCTGGGTGTTCCGGATCGCTCAGTGCGCCCAGAGGTGCTGCGCCCACTGCTCAAGGCCTGCCGCGATGGGCTGCGACTGGAGTGCGAGTATGTGTCCTTCACCACGCCGGACGGCGAAACCCGCCTGATCGCGCCGCATACGCTGATCTACACCGGTATGCGCTGGCACGTGCGCGCCTATTGCGAGAAGAATCGAGATTACCGGGACTTTGTGCTCAGCCGTTTTCGTGGTGAGCCCGAGTTGATGGACGACGAAACCGAAAACACCCGTGAGCACGATCCGGGCTGGAACAGCCTGGTGCAGGTCATCATTGAACCGGACTCGCGCCTGAAACCCGAGCAGCGCGCGATCATCGAAGCCGACTACGGCATGCGTGACGGACAGCTGGTGATCGAGACCCGAGGTGCTCTTGTGCAGTATGTGCTGCAGCGCTATCAGATCGATACAACCAAGGTGCACACCAAGCCGACAGCACAGCAGATTGTGGTGGTGAATTTGGATGAATTGCAGGGGTGGTTGTACCACTGAAGACGACAGCCATAGGTCGAAACAGTCAAAAAGGCGGGGGCATCGCCGCAAGCTCAATTGCAATGATCCCGCCCTTCATTTCGTTACAGCTGCTTAATCCACTCGATAATTAGTGGCTTATCGATGGGGTTGTATCGGGACAAGTGAGGAAAACCAACCACCAACACCGCCTGGCCACTGAGTTCCGATCGAAATGCCTTGATTGACCAGTCCCCATGCATGGCAACACCTTTCGGTGAGTACAGAATCTCACCGCCCAATTTACGGTTCAGGTAACTGAAGGACGATACCTGCGAATTTCCGCAGCATAGAATCAGCTTGGGCTTTACCAGAGCCAAGATCGCTTCATGCACAGGCCAGCAAACATCAGCGTAACGCTCGGGCACACCTTTCGCATCTCGGCTCTTAACAAAAATCAGATTGCTGCTGCAGACTTCTCCTACTGTGTGCCCAAGAGCCTCAAGTAACCACCTAACCCGCAACTGCAGAGTTGATTGGCCTGCTGCTGTCGTCCACTCCAGATCCGTATAGTCGTTGCAAGTTTTCGACGGTAAGTCCTCCAGACTTTCTGCCAGGGTTGACCCTTCAGCATCTTCACCGCCGGGGTTGTATCCCAAGAAGTAGACATCGCCAGGCTTCAGGGTGTTGAAGCTGCTATACAAAATCCCGCCTCGCAAAGACATCAGCTCTGACAGCGAATTTTGAGCGACTGCTAGTATTCCTTGCTTATCCATAAAGCGTTTCCATCCAAGTCAAAGTTCACCCAAAAGGTTGTCCAGTTCAGGCTGTGACGTTGTGTAGTGCGGGTCCGCCCGCCAAACAGCAGCCCGCACTGAGAAGCCAAAAAATGCAGCAATCAAGCGCTTTGCCTGCTTATTCAGCAGGCTGCGATCCAGATAAACCAATGGCCCTAGATTTCTGGCATGCAGCACGCGCCCCCTCGGCACGCATTGGTATTCAACCTGGTTCAGTTCGTGGAAGCCATGCCGAAGATGAAATGCTGAATCCCAGATCTCGACGTGATCAAGTGGCGAGTCCACCAGACCGGCTACGCACTCTTCGCCCAGGCCAAGCGGATGCGCAACACCCAGCACTGCTCCTGCATAAACCCAGAACACGCCGATTTTGTGGATGTCCGGGCTGCCTGGTTCGCGAACGTCATTCATCTGGAACACACGCATACTGCGAATGGCAGGGAGACGCTTGCCTCGACGAACTCCAGACGGACTCTGTCCAGTTCGCCAAGACTGCTTTCAATCCAGTGGCCAATCGCGCTGTAGTGTTCCATCAGAAAATCTTCGCCATAGAAGTAGACGCACTCGGCCGCGCTGAATGAGCGAGCTACGGCACTGGTAAAAATGGCACCGTGATCTTCGCAAATGCGCTGAGCCTGACCAGCAGTGGCCAGTTGAGGCGTTGCCTCTAGCAGCGCGTTGCAGAGTAACTGTGCCTGAATGGACGAAATATTCTCGGCAGCCATGGCGGTCATAGCGTCACCGACTCGCTGCGTGATCACAATCGCGACGCTATCCGGAATTGGCAGTTTCAGCTGCTCTGTTTGGTCCTGCCCAGGCGTTGCCGCACCTGGCCAGATCAGTGTGTTGAACATTACGCAGTCCTCCTGATGTGCAGCCATCACTTTGGCCGGAAGACCTACAGGCTTTAAGTCGTTTTAAGGTCCGCGAAAAACGTGATGCACCGTACAAATCATGCAAAGAATTTTCATGACTGCACGGCATCACTCGCTCGGCTCTTCGCTCAATGACCGAATGCAAGCATGGCTGCGCGGAAGTATTCAGATTTGACGCCCACCATAGGCCAGCCTGGCCAGACCGATCATCAGCAGTAGAACACTGAGCAGCACCAGATGGTCAGTCATCGAAGTCAGCATGATCATGGCGAACCTCCTCGGGTTGAGATGCATCAACCATAAGCACCTGCACCGCTGGAGGCGATACGTAAACTTTTCACCCGTAAACATTTAGAGCACATGCCAATCGGCACCGACGGACGCGCCTTGCAGGATTTCAAAATCGCCCGATACTGTACATAAATACAGTTATCGGCAATTTCCCATGAGCAATGCCCAGATTCTTGGCGCACTCCAAGCCAGTAGCGCACGCCTACCCTATTTTGACGCACACATTCCAGCCGGCTTTCCCAGCCCGGCGCTGGACCACATGGAAAACAAGCTGTCTCTGGATGAGTTGCTGGATATCAATGCACCGCACACCTATGTCGCGCTGGTCAGCGGTGACAGCATGATCGGGGCTGGCATCTTCGACGGCGACTACCTGATCGTTAGCCGCGCTATCCCAGCCAAACCAGGTCACGTGGTAGTGGCCTGCCTCAACGGCGATGTCCTGGTAAAGCGCCTGGCACAGAAACAGGGCCAGTACATTCTGCAGTCGGAGAACCCAAATTACTCTCCACGCTACATCCTGGAGAACGATGAGCTGACGATCTGGGGCGTCGTCACTCACAGCCTGCGGAATCACCTAGCCCATGGCTGAGTCGGTATACGCACTGATCGACTGCAACAGCTTCTATGCCAGCTGCGAGCGCGTATTTCGTCCGGATCTGTTGCGTACGCCCATAGTTGTACTGAGCAACAACGACGGCTGCGTGATTGCTCGCTCTGCCGATGCCAAGCCTTTCGTGAAGATGGGCGCCCTGTTCCACGAGATCAGGGGCGACCTCAAGCGCCACGGTGTCGTCGCCTTCAGCAGCAACTACGCCCTCTATGGCGACATGAGCGAGCGTGTGATGACAATCCTGGAAGGCTGTTTTCCAAGCATCGAGGTCTACAGCATCGACGAAGCCTTTGCCGATATGACCGGTCTACCCGAACCACTGGAGTCGATAGGCCGTCAGGTGCAGGCAGAGATCAGACAGAAGACCGGCATCCCTGTTGGCATTGGTATCGCCACGACCAAGACACTGGCCAAGCTAGCCAATAACGCCGCCAAACGCTGGCAGAAGCAAACTGGTGGTGTCGTAGACATCCGCGATCCGGTTCGTCGCGACAAGCTGCTCAAGGCCATGCCTGTAGAGGAAGTCTGGGGCGTTGGTCCCCGCATGCGTGCTCACCTGGAAGGCATGCAAATCAAGACAGCTTGGGACTTGGCACAGATGGATGCCTGGACACTGCGCAAGCGATTCAATGTCGTGGTCGAGAAAACTGTGCGCGAACTGCGCGGTGTGGCGTGCCTGGAGATCGAGAACGAAATCGAACCCAAGCAAGAGATCTGCAGTAGTCGCTCATTCGGCAAGCGCCTGCGGGAGCTAGCCCCCATTCAGGAAGCAGTCACCAGCTATGCCACGCGCGCTGCTGAAAAGCTCCGCAAGCAGGAGTCGCTCTGCAGACAGGTGCGGGTCAGTCTGCGCACCGGGATGTTCAATCCAGCTGAAGCGAAATATGCCAATGGCGTCCTCTGCCAACTGCCCTATCCAACCGATGACAGCAGGCTGATCATCAAGGCCGTCCAGGCTGGATTGCAGCAGGTCTTCAGAGAGGGATTCAGCTACGCCAAGGCTCAGGTGATTCTGTTGGATCTGTGTCGCAAGAATGAGTACACACCGGATCTGTTCGCCCCTGAACAGCCCGTGAAAACCGAGCGACTGATGAGCGCCCTGGACGCCATCAACAACCGCTGGGGACGTGGCACGCTGCAACCGGGACGCATCGCCAAGCCAGCCGAGTGGGCTATGCGAAGAGAAATGCTCTCCCCTGCATACACCACCCGCTGGTCTGAATTAATGGTGGCCAAGGCGCAATAATGCACCCCGCCACCACCTCAGATTTAAACACTCACTCCCTTTCGCGCTCTTCAATTTTCGACTGGATCCAAGCAATCACCTCGCCCTCAATCCAACCAACACTTCGCGCGGTCAGGGGTACAGGCCGCGGAAATTCACCTGAGCCAATTAGTTTGTAGATCGTTGACCTGGCAAGTCCCGTGGCCAAGACGACAGAATTCAAGCGTAATACTTTCATGACAAGCCACACTCCGTTTGATTCGCTTCAGAGTTGGCTTTGACTGAGCGTCGGCAAATGAGGCACAAACCATGCTCATGTGAAGGTTCTATCTCAACGGGCGAAAAACCCGATCGTCCGCCCTTCAAGCTTCGAGTGCAGGCGCACGCCGACTATCCGGGGCCGGGTACCTCATTTACCTTGCGCCTACGTAGCCGGCTCAACTGAACTCTTCATTCGGATGAACCAAAGTCGCCGATATTCAGGCTCTAGCAAAGGTCTCGCCACAGCTCATCCGACTCAACAACGGCGATGAATCGGCCGACTTTGAACCCCCCAGGAAACAATGAATCACGACTTTCCTCGTCAAGCTGGTCTATTGGCCTAAGGAGCTGCCTCTCATCACGCAGAATGACTTCAAGAGCTTCACGAGACACAACCCTGAAACCATCAACTGACTGCCCATCGAGCTCAATAGAGGTATCGACGATCCAGGCGCGCAAAGCTGCTCCCGGTTCATGACCGTTATAGCCCAGCCTGGCGCGCAGCTCTTGATCGGCCATCAGCGCACTAAGCACCGCTACCTGCTTGCGCCGCAACTGCCAGGCAGCCTTGCGCAACGTGTTGGTGCGATGCAACCAGACCTCATGTTTGGTCGAACGGATATAGCCTGACTTGACCTCAAGGAGCAGTAGCACACCATCCAGGTGGCAGATCAGATCCACCTCGCCGGCATCATCCTCTTCTGTCACAGCAGGCCGATACCCCACCTCAACGGCAAAGCCTCGTTGCCGAAGACTCTCGGCAAGTGCGAGCTCTACGCGCTGGGTTTCAGTCTGCATGTCGGCCCGACGGGCGTTTACCCGCCGAAGGTTATTGATGGCCGCCGTCAGGTTGTTCTGCTGCGCGCCAACCCAAGGGAACTGAAAGCTATAGCGTCCGATTTTGTAGAAGGGCTGCTCATACAGCCTCGGCGCTGGCATCCCCGCCTGCAGTTTCAATTGCTGAGATAGCGCCTTGAAGTCGCTGGTCCAGAACGTGAGGATTGCCTTGGCCGAGCTGGCGCAGCCTTTAGGGTGTTCGTCACAGACAGTCCAGCCAGTGATCCTGCGGATCTTTTCTGGCTCTTCGGACCAGGTCATCGGGAACCGGTTTTCACCGGTAAGCATGCCATTCATGGCTAAGCGCCCCAGAGCCTGAGCAAGCACACCCGATTCGCGCAAGTGACGCTGGAATGGCTGGATAAACTCTTTCTGAAAGAAAACCGAGCTCAGCTCGCTCGCCAGCAGCAAGTGGTGAAGCTGAACCTGGGAGCCATCACTGAGCGAGAGCCGGTCACCCAAGCCGTAGATTTGCTGCAGCTGCAGCTTGCTGCGAACCGCCTTGATAAAGGCCAACTGGTTCAGCTCATGATTCTCAGGTGAACCGATGATTTGTTCAGCCATGCCGGAGAGAGCGAAGGCATGCACGGCGCGATTCATCCAGTAGTGCCAAAGCAAATCACTTTTACGCCCGGTACGCCGCCACCGCTCTGTTCCCGCCTCCGACTGGTTGTAGATAACCGGCTCACCGGGTTTTAGCTGGTAACGGCATTCAGGATCAAAGCAGAACCAGTCGATCGAGCCTTCGTAGTCAATCCGCTCTTGAGTGGCCCCAATTAGAAGGGCAAGAGATTCGAGATTTTGACGACATCTCACCCCGTCAGAATTGCTGGATCCGGGAAAGATAATCGGTGACAGGTGCCGTTTCAGCGATTGCCCAAGCCGTGACTCGCTAAGGCGGAAATCCTCTTCCGAGCAAGCGCGAAGCTTGTTCAAAATAATGCGGTTGTAGACCTTCCACTGCTGACCGGAAGGATCACCGTAACCGTCTTCGGTAAATGCCTGGTAGGCCAGCACACTTAGGTAGGAAAACAGCTCCAGCAGCGACAAGTGCTTTAGCTGTTTTTCGGCGTGAGCAATAAGCTCATCAAAGGGCTTGAGCTGATCCAGCAACCGATCACAGACACCGAAGAATACTTGCCAGTCATCCCCTGTGAGCGCCACACGCAGCGTAAGCCAGAGGGGCGACTCGATACGCTCAAACAGCTTCGAGTAGCGAATCGCCCATCTGAGGGTTTCCGGGTTATGGCTGGCAAGGTGCAACAGCAGCTCGATGCTGACTGCATTATCGAAATGCAGCACCCGGCTGAGTGCCAGGCTAGCGAGCTCGGATTGAGCAACCGCATCCGCATCAAACCAAAACAATGCCGCTGCCAGGCCTTGCGCACGCTTAAGTGCTGACTGGTTCTTACCAGCCGGACGCTGGTCGAGGAAATGATGCAGGCTTTCATCAAGAGCACGGCCCTTGCTGATCTCTGACTGATTCCGTTCGTATACCGACTGGTAATGCCGTCGGCAGCGCTCTCCATTTTCCGTCATCCCGCAGCGCTCTCGTCAGCATTTGATTCCTGGCCTGAGCCTAAACCATCAACAGAAGTTCAGGGAGGAAACTCGGAAAAATCTATGCAGACCGACGGAACCGACCCAGAGAGCCCTTACGCAGACAGCGAGCCCCTGCAGGCTTCAAGCGCAGGTGCTGATCGTCCTTGACTAGGTATTTCATGGCGTAGTGCGTATGGGCCCGTTTCGACTGATCCTCCCGCTGGATCAAGCCGATGCCGCACTCGTCGCCATACCGTTCCTTGTCATGGTTGCAGCTATGGGCATATCCCTGACCACGCGTGACTTCCTCCCACAGTTCGCTGATCTCAATCGCCTTCCAAACATCACGGCAGACCTGGTTGCCATTGAAGAAGTAGGCCGCATGGATGTGATAACCCCTCTCGCCATTGCGATCTCCTTGCTCGACTGAGTAGGTGTAGCCAATCAGGTGCTCGAATATCGGATTACGGCTGTGCTCATAGATCAGATCATCCAGGTGATCGAATACCTGCTCGACGCGCTGCCTGGCCTTAGTTTCAGGTCGGTAGTAGAGGTCCAGTCTGATGACCGTAGTGCGTGAGTAAAGACTCATCACAGCATCTGTGTACGCCTCTATCTCCCTCGCCTGCTGCTTGGCCAGTTCTCGGCGATCCCCAGGCCTACGCCGATACCACCGCTGGCGGGTCAACTCTCGGATCCGTGCGGTCAGGACGTTCATGCTCTGCTCATGGCTGAGCCAGTACGTACCCGTCTCGCTCATGCAGACAGGGCCATTGGGTGAACGCTGAAGGCCGATATCGTCACAGGCCTCCCGGAACGCTAACAGGTGCTCGCTGTAGTCGTATGGCACTCGGTCATCAAACAGGTTGTACATCTGCTGGACGTGGGTGAAGTACCGGGAGAGTCTGGTCTGCTCGACCTGCTCATAGCCTGACCGTTTGTGCGTGATCCGATATGCGGGTGTATCGCTGCGCTCGATAGCCTGGACGAGTGATTCGATCTGCAGGGCTATGTCGGACTGTGAGAGGTGGGTGTTGTGCTTGAGGTTGTTCATGGCTGAGTACCTGGTTGGTTATGTCGCATACCAGGTACGTGATGTGTTTCTTTTTACTGGTCTTCTTTCCCTCCGGTGTAGTCAGTGGTCATGGGTAGTGATGGGTAGTAAGAGTTGGTAGTTAATAGCTATATCAATAGATGCAGCCCTGACCAGAGCCGACCCTCCCGATCAGGCTGGGCAATGGGGAGCAACATTGCCCGGCCTGTCGAGAGATTTGCCGCATTGAGCTTTGGGAGAGTTAGCTGAGTGGGGCTCCGGCTTAGCAGAGCCTCAAGATGGCCGAAACGGTGACGAGGCCAATCTGGAGAAATCAGATTAAGGCTAACGGTGACCCAACGGTGACCAAAACGCAGATTTCTAGGCGGGGTGAGAAAACCATCAGGCATAAAAAAATCCAGTCACCGTTAAGTGACTGGATTTTCTAGGGTTTTTTGGTCGGGACGGAGTGATTCGAACACTCGACCCCTTGCACCCCATGCAAGTGCGCTACCGGGCTGCGCTACGCCCCGACGATGCTTTTGGATGACCGAAAGCGGGAGGAACTATACATTAAGCTTTTGAAATAAGGCAACTTTTTCTTAGCCCTACTTCTTCAGCACGTGCAAAACGTCCTCGAGCTCGGCGATCATCTGTTTGATCAGCTGACGATACTGAGTGGTGTCGTCTTTGGCTTCGTCACCAGAAAGGCGCTGGCGTGCGCCACCGATGGTGAAGCCTTGATCGTACAGAAGCGCACGAATCTGCCGAATCATCAGCACATCCTGACGCTGGTAATAGCGACGGTTACCCCGCCGCTTTACCGGATTCAGCTGTGGGAATTCCTGCTCCCAGTAACGTAGAACGTGGGGCTTGACCGCGCAGAGTTCACTGACCTCACCAATGGTGAAGTAGCGTTTGCCGGGAATTGCCGGTAGTTCGTCGTTATGACTTGGTTCCAGCATAGGCCTCGACCCTGGCTTTCAATTTTTGCCCTGGACGAAAAGTGACCACACGGCGAGCCGTGATTGGAATCTCTTCCCCTGTTTTCGGGTTACGGCCGGGTCGCTGGCGCTTATCGCGCAAGTCGAAGTTGCCGAACCCGGACAGCTTGACCTGTTCGTTCAGCTCAAGAGCCTGGCGGATCTCTTCAAAAAACAGCTCCACCAGTTCCTTGGCTTCTCGTTTGTTCAGGCCGAGCTCTTCATACAGACGTTCCGCCATCTCAGCTTTCGTCAGAGCCCCCATACGCTACTTCCTTAACGTGGCGTTGAACCTTTGTTCGAGGCAGGTGAGGATATTTTGCGTAGTAGTACTCACCTCATCGTCATTAAGAGTGCGCGATGGATGTTGCCAGGTCAAGCCGACGGCAAGGCTTTTTCTAAGCGGATCAATGCCTTTACCGTGATAGACGTCAAATAGCTTGAGGTCCGTCAGCCATTCTCCCGCTGTTTCACGGATTGCGCCCAGCACAGCCTCGGCCGGCTGCTCGCGATCAACTAGCAGCGCCAGGTCGCGACGCACTTCAGGGAAGCGCGACAACTCGCTGAACGCCGGCATGCGGCCAGCAGCCACTTCAGCCAGCACCAACTCGAAGAGGAACACCGACTGATCCAAGCCCAATGTCTTGGCCAACTCAGGATGCAGAGCACCGATGAAACCGACCAGACGCCCTTCCCGCTCGATGCGAGCAGTCTGGCCCGGATGCAGAGCAGGATGCTCGCCCGGCACGAAGCTGAAAGCATCAGCTGCACCGGCATAACCCAGCAGCGCCTCGACATCGGCCTTCAGATCATAGAAGTCGACGCTATCACGGCTGTTGGCCCAACCTTCGGGCAGGCGGCTGCCGGTGATCACGCCAGCGAGCATGGACTCCTGCTGCAGACCTTCCAGCTGACCGACAAAACGCAGGCCGCTCTCGAACAGGCGCACGCGCGACTGCTGGCGATTGAGGTTGTGCTGTAGTGCCTTGACCAGACCCGGCCACAGCGAGGAACGCATGGCAGCCATATCGGCAGAGATCGGATTGGCCAGTTGCAGCGGCTCTACCCCTGGAGCGAACAGCTCGAAGAGCTTCGGGTCGATGAAGCTGTAGGTGATCGCTTCCTGATAACCACGGGCGACCAGCAGACGACGCAGTGCCGGCAGTTCGGCGCGCGCTTCGGCTTTGGCCTGCGGCGCCAGACGAGCTTGCGGGTAGCGTACCGGCAGACGGTTGTAGCCATACAGGCGACCCAGTTCTTCGATCAGGTCCACTTCCAGGCTGATATCGAAGCGATGGCTAGGCACGCTGACCAGCCACTGGCCGGCACCCTGAGCGCTGACGCCCAGACCCAGCGCAGTTAGCAGGCGCTCGACCTCGGCGCCGTCCATGTCCATGCCCAACATCTGGCTGATACGCTCGGCACGCAGAGTGATCGGCGCCACGCTCGGCAGGTCCGCCTCGCTACTCGCCTCGATGATCGGGCCTGCTTCGCCGCCGACGACTTCCAGCAGCAGCGCAGTAGCACGCTCCATTGCCTTGCGTGCCAGCTGCGAGTCCACACCACGTTCGAAGCGGTGCGAGGCATCGGTATGCAAGCCGTAGGAACGAGCCTTACCAGCGACAGCGATATTGTCGAAGAAGGCGCTTTCCAGGAACAGATCGCGGGTATTGTCGCTCACACCGCTGTGCTCACCGCCCATCACGCCGGCGATGGCCAGCGCGCGGCCATGATCAGCGATGACTAGAGTATCGGCACGCAGGCTGACTTCCTGGCCGTCGAGCAACACCAGCTTCTCGCCCTCTTCAGCCATGCGCACGAGAATGCCGCCATTGATTTCGGCGAGGTCGAAGGCGTGCATCGGCTGGCCCAGCTCGAGCATCACGTAGTTGGTGATGTCCACCGCCGCATCGATGCTGCGAATATCGGAACGACGCAGGCGCTCGACCATCCACAGCGGGGTCGGGCGAGACAGGTCAACGTTACGCACCACGCGACCGAGGTAACGCGGGCATGCCTTGGGCGCGAGCACCTCGACAGGGCGCACTTCGTCATGCGCAGGCGCAACGGCGTCGATAGCGACTGGCGAAACGGAAGCGCTGTACATGGCGCCGACTTCCCGAGCCAGGCCGGCGAGCGACAGGCAGTCACCACGGTTAGGGGTCAGGCCGATCTCGATGCTGGCGTCGTCCAGTTGCAGGTAGGAGCGAATGTCACTACCTACCAGCGCATCAGCCGCCAGTTCCATCAGGCCGCTGTTGTCGTCACTGATCTGCAGTTCGGAAGCCGAGCACAGCATGCCTTGCGACTCCACGCCGCGCAGTTTGGCCTTCTTGATCCTGAAGTCGCCCGGCAGCTCGGCGCCGATCATGGCAAACGGAATCTTGATGCCAGCACGGGCATTGGGCGCGCCGCAGACGACCTGGAAGGTCTCGGCGCCATTGCTCACCTGGCATACGCGCAGCTTGTCAGCGTCCGGGTGTTGTTCGGCGCTGAGGATCTCACCGACCACGATGCCACTGAAGGGGCCGGCCACAGGCTGCACCGCGTCGACTTCGAGGCCGACCATGGACAGGCGTGCGACCAGATCCTCGCGGGATACGTCGGGATTCACCCAACTGCGCAGCCATTGTTCACTGAATTTCATGTTGTCTGTTCTCCTTAAACGAATTCGATCACGAGGGGCGGCTGCTAGCGAAATTGCGCCAGGAACCGCAGGTCGTTATCGAAGAACAGGCGCAAGTCATTGACGCCGTAACGCAACATGGCCAGGCGCTCGACACCCATACCGAAGGCGAAGCCGGAGTATTTCTCCGGGTCGATGCCGCTCATACGCAGCACGTTCGGGTGGACCATGCCGCAGCCCATCACTTCCAGCCAACCGGTCTGCTTGCAAACGCGACAGCCCTTGCCGCTGCACATCACGCACTGCATGTCGACTTCGGCCGACGGCTCGGTGAAGGGGAAGAAGGAAGGACGGAAACGCACACCCAGTGGTTTTTCGAAGAACACACGAAGGAATTCCTCGATGGTGCCCTTGAGGTCAGCGAAGCTGATGTCCTCGTCGACCAGCAGGCCTTCGACCTGGTGGAACATCGGCGAGTGGGTGATATCGGAGTCGCAGCGATACACACGACCAGGGCAAACGATACGGATCGGCGGCTGCTGCGATTCCATGGTGCGTACCTGCACCGGCGAGGTGTGGGTACGCAGCAGCATGTTCGCGTTGAAATAGAAGGTGTCGTGCATCGCCCGCGCCGGGTGGTGGCCAGGGATGTTGAGCGCCTCGAAGTTGTGGTAGTCGTCTTCGACTTCCGGACCCTCGGCCACGTTGTAGCCGATATGGGTGAAGAACTGCTCGACACGCTCGAGCGTGCGAGTGACCGGGTGCAGACCACCGGATGCCTGGCCACGGCCAGGCAGGGTCACGTCAATCCGCTCGGACGCCAGCTTCTCGGCGAGCAGGGCCTGCTCAAGCACGGATTTGCGGGCATTCAGGGCGTCTTGCACTTGATTCTTGGCAGTATTGATCAGGGCGCCAGCCTGTGGGCGCTCTTCGGCCGACAGCTTGCCCAGAGTCTGCATCAGGGCGGTCAGTTCGCCTTTCTTGCCAAGGTACTGAACCCGGAGCTGTTCCAGGGCATTGACATCTTCACTTCGTTGCACGGCCTCAAGCGCTTGCGAGACCAATGCATCCAGATTTTCCATTTACAGACTCCAGATACGAAATAGGGGAAGAGCTGTTAAGGCTCTTCCCCTATCTTTGACGTTGCCACCGGGCGAACCCGGTGATTGTCGGGGGACTTAAGCCAGAACGGCCTTAGCTTTCTCGACAATCGCAGCAAACGCCGCTTTTTCGTTCACAGCCAGATCAGCCAGAACCTTACGGTCGATTTCGATCGACGCTTTCTTCAGGCCAGCGATCAGACGGCTGTAGGACAGACCGTTGACGCGAGCACCAGCGTTGATACGAGCGATCCACAGTGCGCGGAACTGACGTTTTTTCTGACGACGGTCACGGTAGGCATATTGACCAGCCTTGATGACAGCCTGCTTGGCAACACGGAACACGCGCGAACGAGCGCCGTAGTAGCCTTTAGCCAGTTTCAGAATCTTTTTGTGACGAGCACGAGCGATAACGCCACGCTTAACACGAGCCATGAGTAATTACCTCTAAGTATCTTGACCGAATTAACGAACGCGCAGCATGCGCTCGACTTTAGCTTTGTCCGACGGACCGATCAGCGAACTGCCACGCAGCTGGCGCTTACGTTTCGTGGACATCTTGGTCAGGATGTGGCTCTTGAAAGCGTGCTTGTGCTTGAAGCCTGTAGCAGTCTTCAGGAAGCGCTTTGCAGCACCGCTCTTGGTTTTCATTTTTGGCATGTTTTGTACTCCGCATTCATTAACTACTGATAACCATCAGGCCTGCCAGTGCCCGGTAGATTATTTACGCTTCTTGGGTGCGATAACCATCATCAGCTGGCGTCCTTCCAGCTTAGGATGCTGTTCTACGGTGCCAAGCTCGATCAGGTCTTGTTCGACCCGCTTGAGCAGCTCCATACCCAGCTCCTGGTGAGCCATCTCACGACCGCGGAATCTCAGAGATACCTTGGCCTTATCCCCATCTTCAAGGAAACGTACCAGGTTGCGTAGTTTTACCTGGTAATCCCCTTCTTCCGTCCCTGGACGAAACTTGATTTCTTTGATCTGTTGCTGGTGCTGATTCTTCTTGGCGATAGCAGCCTGCTTCTTCTTCTCGAACAGGTGCTTGCCGTAGTCCATGATGCGGCAAACGGGTGGTACTGCGTCAGCTGAGATCTCTACCAGATCCAGCTTGGCTTCTTCAGCCACGCGCAATGCCTCATCGATCGAAACAATACCGACCTGCTCGCCGTCAGCGCCAATCAGGCGCACTTCACGAGCGGTGATGTTTTCGTTGATCGGCGCCTTAGGGGCGGCCCGCTTGTCCTGTCTCATTTCACGCTTAATAGTTATTACTCCAAATCTTGGCGACCACGCCGGGAAACCGCTTGCTGCAACTGTGCGGCGAACTGCTCGATGGGCAGAGAGCCCAGATCGACGCCTTCACGGGTACGGACAGCAACGGATCGAGTCTCGACCTCCCGATCTCCAATAACCAAGAGATAGGGAACCTTGAGCAAGGTATGCTCGCGGATTTTAAAGCCGATCTTTTCGTTTCTCAAGTCAACCTTGGCACGAAAACCGCTTTGATTGAGAGTTTTCTCGACTTCACGGGCAAAATCGGCCTGCTTGTCGGTGATATTCATGATCACCGCCTGGGTCGGCGCGAGCCAAGCCGGGAAGGAACCGGCATAGTGCTCGATCAGCATACCGATGAAGCGCTCGAACGAACCGAGGATCGCGCGGTGCAACATGACCGGGCGTTTGCGGTTGTTGTCTTCGGCGATGTAGCTGGCATCCAGACGCTCAGGCAGGTTCGGATCGTACTGCAGCGTACCGCACTGCCAGTTACGACCCAGGCAGTCACGCAGGGTGAATTCGATCTTCGGACCGTAGAAGGCACCCTCGCCCGGCTGATATTCCCAAGCCAGACCGGACTCATTCAGCGCCTCGGCCAGCGCACCCTCGGCACGATCCCACAACTCATCGGAGCCAACGCGCTTGGCGGGACGAGTCGAGAGCTTCATGGCGATATCGGTGAAACCGAAGTCCGAATAGACCTGCAGGGTCAGCTTGATGAAATCGGCCGCTTCCTTCTTCACCTGCTCTTCGGTGCAGAAGATATGCGCATCGTCCTGCACGAAGCCACGCACACGCATGATGCCGTGCAGCGCGCCGGACGGCTCGTTGCGGTGGCAAGCACCGAACTCGGCCAGGCGCAGCGGCAGGTCGCGGTAGGACTTCAGACCCTGATTGAAGATCTGCACGTGGCACGGGCAGTTCATCGGTTTGACCGCGTAGTCGCGGTTTTCCGAAGCCGTGGTGAACATGTTTTCGGCGTAGTTGGACCAATGCCCGGAACGCTCCCACAGGATGCGATCGACCACCTGCGGTGTGCGCACCTCCACGTAGCCGTTCTCACGCTGCACCTGGCGCATGTACTGCTCCAGCACCTGATAGACAGTCCAGCCATTGGGGTGCCAGAACACCATGCCCGGCGCTTCTTCCTGCAGGTGGAACAGATCCAGCTGCTTGCCGATGCGACGGTGATCGCGTTTTTCAGCCTCTTCGATGCGCTGGATATAAGCAGCCAGCTGCTTCTTGTCCGCCCAGGCAGTGCCGTAAACACGCTGCAGTTGCTCGTTCTTCGAGTCACCGCGCCAGTAGGCGCCGGAAATGCGAGTCAGCTTGAACGCCTTGAGGAAGCGCGTGTTCGGCACGTGCGGGCCGCGGCACATGTCGACGTACTCTTCATGGAAGTACAGACCCATGGCCGTTTCGTCCGGCATGTCGTCGATCAGGCGCAGCTTGTATTCCTCGCCACGAGCTTTGAACAGCTCGATGACCTCGGCGCGCGGGGTCATCTTCTTGATGACGTCGTAGTCTTTCTCGATCAACTCGGCCATGCGCTTTTCGATGGCTGCCATGTCTTCCGGCGTGAAAGGACGATCAATGGCGATGTCGTAATAGAAGCCTTCGTCAATGACGGGCCCGATCACCATCTTGGCGTTCGGATACAGCTGCTTGACTGCATGCCCAACCAGGTGAGCACAGGAGTGGCGGATGATTTCCAGCCCCTCTTCGTCCTTCGGCGTGATGATCTGCAAGGTGGCATCGGTATCAATCACGTCACAGGCATCGACCTGCCTGCCGTTTACCTTGCCAGCCAGGGTGGCCTTGGCCAGACCCGCACCAATGGATTGAGCGACCTCCAGCACAGATACCGGATGATCGAACGAACGTTGACTGCCGTCGGGAAGAGTAATGATGGGCATGGCGCCTCCTCTCCTAGTGGTGACCCCTACCAAAGGTCACGTGGGTTGGGATGAGCCAGGAAGCGATTCGGCGGTATACCCGCCTAACAATGGCAGGAGCCCAAAGGCCAACCAGACCGAACCAAGTCACTGGAAGTAAAGAGTGCGGATGCTTTCAGAAAGCCTGAGCCCTGACAAGCAGCCGCCTGCAACAAATACGCAAAGCCGGCTCGAAAAATTCGAGCAATAAAAAAGGGGTCGCTTAGCGACCCCTTTTTATCGATTTGGTAGGCACAATTGGACTCGAACCAACGACCCCCACCATGTCAAGGTGGTGCTCTAACCAACTGAGCTATGTGCCTTCGATGGGTGCGCATTCTACGCAGATCTTTTTGGCCGTCAACAGATTTTTTCGCTAACTCACTGAAATAGGCCAATTTTTTATCGAAATCGGATCGTTGAATATTTTGCACGGGCACTAGCCGGCTATTTTCAACTCAGGTAGCATCGAATCATTCGTAAAAAATAAAGAACAGAGGTTCAAGATGGCGCACACGGCATATCCACAATCCTATTACGCCGCTTCAGCCAACCCCGTCCCGCAACGCCCTGCCCTGCAAGGCGAGGTGGACACCGATGTGTGCATCATCGGCGCGGGTTACACCGGTCTGTCCACTGCACTGTTTCTGCTGGAGAACGGTTTCAAGGTGAGCATCGTCGAGGCGGCCAAGGTTGGCTTTGGCGCTTCCGGCCGCAACGGCGGACAGATCGTCAACAGCTACAGCCGCGACATCGACGTGATCGAACGCACGGTCGGCCCCAAGCAGGCGCAACTGCTCGGGCAGATGGCGTTCGAGGGCGGCCGCATCATTCGTGAACGCATCGCCAAGTACGACATCCAGTGCGACCTGAAGGATGGCGGCGTATTCGCCGCGCTGACCAGCAAGCAGATGGGCCACCTGGAATCGCAGAAGAAGCTGTGGGAGCGCTACGGCCATACCCAGCTGAAGCTGATGGACGCCAAGCGCATCCGTGAAGTGGTTGCTACCGAGAACTATGTCGGCGGCATGCTGGACATGAGCGGTGGGCATATCCATCCGCTGAACCTGGCTTTGGGTGAAGCCGCTGCAGTGGAATCGCTGGGCGGGGTGATCTACGAACAGTCCCCGGCGACTCGCATCGAGCGCGGTGCCAACCCGGTGGTGCACACCCCTGAAGGCCGCATCAAGGCCAAGTTCGTCGTGGTTGCCGGCAACGCTTATCTCGGCAATCTGGTACCGGAGCTGGCGTCAAAGTCGATGCCGTGTGGCACCCAGGTGATCACCACTGAGCCGCTGTCCGATGAAGTCGCTGCCAGCCTGTTGCCGCAGGACTATTGCGTGGAAGACTGCAACTACCTGCTCGACTACTACCGCCTCACCGGCGACAAGCGCCTGATCTACGGCGGTGGCGTGGTCTACGGCGCGCGCGACCCGGCCAACATCGAAGCGATCATCCGGCCGAAGATGCTCAAGACCTTCCCGCAACTGAAGGACGTGAAGATCGACTTCGCCTGGACCGGCAACTTCCTGCTGACGCTGTCGCGCCTGCCGCAGGTCGGTCGTATCGGCGACAACATCTACTACTCGCAAGGTTGCAGCGGCCATGGCGTGACCTACACGCACCTGGCGGGCAAGGTCCTGGCCGAAGCACTGCGCGGCCAGGCCGAACGCTTCGATGCCTTCGCCGGATTGCCGCACTACCCCTTCCCTGGCGGACGGATGTTCCAGGTACCCTTCAGCGCCCTCGGCGCCTGGTACTACACGCTGCGCGACAAGCTCGGCGTGTAATCCTGCCCATCAAAGAAAACGGCGCCCTCGGGCGCCGTTTTCTTTTGCATCACGGACAGGCCGGCAAGGCCTGACACTGCCCTCCAGAACCACTGGCTTTCGGCGATGCGGCGAAGCGCCCATCCTCCGGCGCCAGACGCTGTGCGCAGGCCAGGGCCTGCTGCGCCTCAGCAGCACAGCCCTGCTCACCCAATACTTGCGACAGGTTGAACCAACCCGCAGCAAAACCCGGCTCGCGCTTTAGGCTCTCACGCAATGCCTGCTCGGCGCCCTTGCGATCACCATCGGCGTAGCGACTGTTGCTCAGGGCGAACCAGGGCAATGACTGCTCCGGCCAGGCCTCGGCGGCGCGGCGATAGGCGCGCCGAGCCGGCTGAGCATTGCCGGTTTGCTCAAGGTCGTTGGCAGCCTTCATCCAGACATGCATGTCGGCCTGTGCCGGCAAGCGCTCCGGAGGCAGGGTCACTACCGCCCAGCGCCCACCGCGCGCCCAGGTTCTGTCGAAGCTGTTGAAGCTGTCTTCGAGCCTGCGCGTGGTGGCCGAGCGCAAAATCAGCGTGCGCTCGCGGCGGTCGTAACCCACCACCACCGCGAAGTGCCATTGCGGATACCAGTCGAATGCCAGGTTCTGCAGCACCAGCACCGGGTTGCCAGCGGCCACTTCGGCGAGCACCGCCTCCAGGCGTGGCTGCAGCGGATACACCAGCATTTCGTGATTGCGTGCGGCGGCGACCATCTCCACCTGCAAGCTGCCTTCACGGCTGGGGATGTAGACCTTGTCCTTGAGCGCACCAGGCGTGGTCAGCACGCCACGCTGGTTGAGCATGGTGGCCAAGGCGGCCGGGCCGCACTGATAGGCGTCCTGAGGGAAGAAGGGAACGTCGGTGAGTTCCACCCGCTCAGGCAAGCGCTCGCCCACCGGTGATAACACCGGGGAGCGAGCGCAGGCTGTGAGTAGAACGATCGATGCGATACAGCAGAGGCGAATCAGCGATTTATGCATTTGACGAAATTGAAGATGTTGGTGGCGCACAGCATATCAGTGATGATGAAGATCACCAGAAACAACACGATGATGCCGACCACACCCGCACCGGCTGGTGCCTGATCCAGCTGCTGGTTGAACTGCGCCAGTTCGGCCGGGGTCAGGCTGGCGATACGCGATTCGACCTGATCACGGTCGACGCCCATCGATACCAGTTTCTCCTTCACCTGCTCGTCATCGAGCATCGCCATCAACTGCTCCTGATCCACCTTGTGCTGCTGCTCGGCGATCACCTCGTGAGTGCCTACCATCGCCGCATTCGCGGCAGGAATCTGCACCACCAGCAGCAGGTGAAACAGCGCAGTAATAGCTGCCAGACGGCGCATAACGGGGTTCATGGAAGTTGTCATTGTGGTTATCTCCTGAGGGACGAGGTAGCCAATAGACAGCATCCAAATCGCTCAGGTTCACTCCACCAGTCTGCGCGCGTTCACGTTTCCATCAAAAGCTGACTGAGCACCGCACGCAGCTTGCCCGGCTTGACCGGTTTGTTCAGCAAAGGCGCACCCAGCGCCTGCAATTCGCGACGACAGTCATCGCTGCGATCGGCGCTGATGATCAGCGCCGGAATCGGACTGGAAAACTCATCACGTAGCTGCTGAATCACCTGACAACCGAGCACCCCGTGATCGAGGTGAAAATCCGCCAGAATCACTTCTGGCGCCCTGCCATGCAGACGCTGCAGCGCCTCGTTCAGATCGACCGCCGTGACCACCTCACAGCCCCACTGCCCGAGCAGCGCCTGCATGCTGTGCAGGATGTCGACTTCGTTATCGATCACCAACAGGCGCCTCCCCGGCAGGGGATTGCCGAGAACCGGTTGCGTCGCGGATTGTGCCTGGCGCCGCGGAGCCTCCTGCGCCAGCGGCACGCGGATGCTGAAGACCGAACCACGCCCCGGTTGCGAGCGCACCTGCACCGGGTAGCCCAGCATACGCGCGATGCGCTCGACAATGGCCAGGCCCAGGCCGACACCCTTGCGCTCGGCCGCACGCCCAACCTCAAGCTGGCTGAACTCGAGAAAGATCTTGTCCAGTTGATCGGCCGCGATGCCGCGCCCGCTATCCCACACCTGCAATTCGACGAAAGCGCCACGGCGCCGCGCACCAAGCAGCACGCCGCCACGCTCGGTGTAACGGCACGCATTGCTGAGGAAGTTGCGCAAAATACGCGTCAGCAAGCGGAAATCGGTATACACCGCATAACTGGCAATTCGCGCGCGCAGGCGCAAACCACTGGCCGAGGCCACGCTGTCGAACTCGGACGCCAGCGGAGCGAGCAACTCTTCAAGGCGATACACATCGAGATCCGGCTTGATCGCCGCCTGATCCAGCTTGGAAATATCCAGCAGATCCGCCAGCAGATCCTCGGCGCCTTCCAGGGCCAGGTGGCTGCGCTCCACCAGGTTCTGTTCGGCAGGTGGCAGCTCACGCTCACGTAGCGTGGAAATCAACAAGCGCGCCGCATTGAGTGGCTGCAGCAAGTCATGACTGGCCGCGGCCAGGTACTTGTCCTTGCTGCGGTTGGCCGCTTCGGCTGCGTCGCGCGCCTCGCGCAGGGCCAGTTCGATGCGCTCGCGCTCCTCGATCTGCCGCTGCAGGTTGCGGTTGGATTCGAGCAGCTCGAAGGTGCGCGCCGCGACGCGGCGCTCCAGTTCGTCATTGAGTTGTTGCAGGCGCTGCTGCGCCTGCTTGCGCTCGGTGATATCGGCGACGAAGCCTTCGAAGATGCCCTCGCCTTCAGGCTTGAGCAGCAGGTTCATCAGCACGTCGATGGTGCTGCCATCACGCCTGCGCAGGCGCGTCTCGTAGCCGAGCAGAGCCTGGCCCTGGCTCAGCCCCTGGCGAATCACCTCCAGCTCGTCGAAGCCGCCCACGAACAGGTGCCGAGCCAGATCGCCCGGCGACCACAGCACCTGCTGCGGATCGTCATAACCGAGCATGCGCGCCATCGCCGGATTGGCCGCCAGTACGCCGTCCTGCAGGCTGGCCTGGATGATCCCGTGCACGGCGTGTTCGAACAGCCACTTGTATCGATTGCGCTCGATTTCCAGCTCTTCCAGGCGCGCCAGCAGCTCGGGATAGTGACTCTTGCGCGCCGACTGGCTGCCGAGCCCCAGCAGCCCGGCCAGCGCTTCGTCAGAGCGCCTCGCCATATACCACCTCAACGTCACGCTGGGTCGATTCACGCGGATTGGTGAGGATGCACGGGTCGTCCATCGCATGACTGGACAGGAACGGAATGTCCGAAGTGCTCACGCCGTGCAAGCTGAGCGTCTCGCGAAAGCCCATGGCGTGCTTGAAGGCGATCAGGTGCTCGACCAGGCGCTGGCGAATCTGCGCATGGTTGAGCCCACGGCAGTCGATGCCGAGGGTTTCGGCGATGACCTTGAAACGCTCCGGCGCCGCGCTGTAATTGAACGCCACCACATGCTCGACCAGCACCGCATTGCACAGACCGTGCGGCAAGTCGAGGTAGCCACCGAGACTGTGACTCATGGCGTGCACCGCGCCAAGGATCGCGTTGGAGAACGCCAGGCCGGCCTGCATGCTGCCAAGCATGATCTTCTCGCGCAGGGCGATATCGCCCGGGTTGGCGATCATCTGCACCAGGTTGCCGTTGATCAGGCGCATGGCTTCCAGCGCGTGCGGGTCGGTCAGAGGGCCGTGGCCAGTGGAAACGAACGCTTCGATGGCGTGCACCATGGCGTCGATGCCGGTACAGGCGCTGAGGAACGGGTCCATGCTCAGGGTGGTTTCCGGATCGATCAGCGACACGTCCGGCACCACTGCCTTGCTGACGATGGAGAACTTCATCCGCTCCTGCTGGTTGGAGATGATCACGAACTGCGACACGTCGGCCGAGGTGCCGGCGGTGGTCGGGATCAGGATCAGCGGTGGGCTGGGCACGCGAATGGTGTCCACACCTTCGAATTCGAGAATGCTGCGACCGTGGGCGACGACGATACCGATGCCCTTGGCGCAGTCCATCGGGCTACCGCCACCGACCGCGACAATGACGTTGCAACCCTCGCTGCGATATAGCTCGGCGCCCTCCATCACCTCTTCCACGCGCGGGTTGGGCGACACCTTGGTGTACAGGCAGTAGGCGATGCCCTGGGCCTGCAAGCTGGCCTCGACGTCGCCAGCCCAGCCCGCGGCGACCACACCGGGATCGGAGACGACCAGCACCTTGCGTGCACCGAAGGTCTTGGCGTAATTGCCGACGTTATGCCGGGAGCCGGCGCCAAAGATGATCTCGGGGGAAACGAACTTTCGCAGCTGATTCAATTCGTGGCTCATACAACGGCCTGAAATTTATTGTTATGGAATGGCGATCAGCCTACTGCATTGCCGGGTTAATGCAATGCGACCTGCGATCAGCTCAGCCGCTGATAGAAGGCATGTTCGGCACGTAGCGCTTCGGCCAGGTTGGCGGCCTGACGGAAACCGTGGCGTTCCTCGGCGAACAGGTGGTATTCCACCGGGAAACCGCGCTGACGCAGTGCCTCGACCATGCTTTCGGTCTGGCTCGGCACCACCACCGCATCCAGCGCGCCCTGGAAGAAAATCACTGGTGCCTTGATCCGTTCGGCCTGCAACAAGGGTGTGCGATCCCGGTAGCGCTCGGCATCCTGCTCGGGGTCGCCGATCAGCCAGTCGAGATAATCCGCCTCGAACTTGTGGGTCAGCCGGCGCAGCGCCAGCGGGTCGCTGACACCATAGAGGCTGGCGCCGCCGCGTAACTGCGGTAACTCGGCCAGAGCACGCAACGCGCTGAAGCCGCCAGCGCTGCCACCGCGCACGAACACACGTTGCGCATCAATGCGGCCATCACCAGCCAGTGCGTCGATGGCAGCGCGAATATCCTCGACCTCCAGCTCGCCCCACTCGCCAGCCAGACGCAACCGATAAGCACGACCGTAACCGCTGCTGCCCCGGTAGTTGAGGTCGAGCACGGCGAAGCCGCGCAGCGTCCAGAAGGCGATACGCGGATCGAACACCGGGTAGCAGGCCGAGGTTGGCCCGCCGTGCAGGAAGATCACCAGCGCTGGGCACTCGGCGGACGAAAAGGGGGCGTAGAAAAAGCCGTGGCTGCGTTCGCCCTCACCCACCGTGCAGCTGAAAGGCTGTGGCCGTGACAGCTGTGCTTCGGACAGCGGCTGCTCACCGCCAGCCAGCATCTGCAATGCGCCATCGCTGTGGCGAATGGCAAGCACCGCTGGCAGACGATCAGGAGCGGCAGCAATGCAGTAGAAATGTTCGTTGTCGGCAGCCAGGCTACGGAAACGCGTAAACCCTTCGGCCAACAGCCGCTCTGCCTTTGGGTAGGGTGTCGCGGGGCCGCCCAGACTGTGCGCACCGATTGTTTTGCCTTCGAGAGCGCTGGTGCGCACGGCGCACCCTACCAGCGCGCCGACACCCTGCTCGAAACGGGTCAGCAGAAACTCATCGTTTTCCAGCGGCAGATAGGTTCGACCGCCCAGTTGCCAGGGCGCTGGCGCGTGATCATAGGGCTCGGCGTGCAACGTTGTGTCGCCATCGACGCACCAGGGTTGCCACCACCCTGCCTTGTCGCTCAACACCCACAACCGGCCCCGGGCATCGAACCGCGGCTGCTGCAGGGCCTGATCGCTGCCCTGCCCGGCGAGCACCCGAGTGCGCTCGCCGGACTCACGCTGGCAAAGGCGCGTGGCGATCCAGGGCTGATGTGGTCGATCCCATTCGATCCAGGCAAGACGCTGGCCAGTGGGGTCAGCCAACGGCGCAGCGTAGAAATCGGCGCCCTCGACCAGCACCTCACGCTTGCCGTTCAGACCGATGCGCACCAGGCGATGCACAACTGCGCCGCCTTCATGGCTTTCCTCCACGGCCAGCAATGCCTGCCAGGCGGGCACGAAGGACAGGTCGCCATAACGGCAGAGGGACTGACTGGTGATCAGGTAGGGTGCGCCGTGCGCACCGCCGTCCAAGCCGATATCGATACAATAGACCTGCTGATCACGCTCATTGACGAACGCCACCCCCTGCTCCGTGGCGCAGCAGGCGCCACCACCGTACTCGTAGACGCGGCTGCGCACGGAAAACCCTGCTGGCGTGAGCTCACGCACGACACCATCGCGATAGAAGAACAGCCCACAACGCGCCAGAGCAGGATCGAACGCCACCCACAACACACCACCGTGGGCTGCGTGCAGTTCGGTGAAGTCGGCACTGGCGGCTGCAGCCTGCTCGGCGCTCCAGATCGCGTCAGGATCGGTGCGCACGGCGCACCTTACGCTTTGCATATGATTCGTGAGGCCTTCTCGTTGCGATACTGCAGGGCATCCAGCCCAAGCGGTGCCTCATCGGCCTGCTGACGTGCAGCGAGAATCACGCCATGGTGCGCCGACTTGCTGCACACCGGGTCGGCGTTACTGGCATCGCCGGTGAGCATGAAGGCCTGGCAGCGACAGCCGCCGAAATCCTTGCCCTTCTCGTCGCACGAACGACACGGCTCGGGCATCCAGTCGTCACCGCGGAAGCGGTTGAAACCGAAGGAATGCCGCCAGATATGTTCGAGACTGTGCTCGCGCACATTAGGAAACTGCACCGGCAACTGCCGCGCGCTGTGGCAAGGCAGCGCCGTGCCGTCAGGGGTGATGTCGAGGAACAGGTTGCCCCAACCGTTCATACAGGCCTTGGGGCGCTCCTCGTAGTAGTCCGGGGTGACGAAGATCAGCTTGCACGGGTGGTTCTCGGCCGCCAGCTTGTCGCGCCACTGATTGGTGATGCGCTCGGCGCGCTCCAGTTGCGCGCGGGTCGGAAGCAGCCCGGCCCGGTTCAACTCGGCCCAGCCGTAGAACTGGCAGGTGGCGAGCTCGACGAAATCCGCCTCCAACTCCAGGCACAGCTCGATGATGCGCTCGATATTGTCGATGTTATGTCGATGGGTGACGAAGTTGAGCACCATCGGGTAGCCGTGCGCCTTGACCGCACGGGCCATCGCCAGTTTCTGCGCGAAGGCCTTCTTCGAGCCGGCCAGCAGGTTGTTCACTTCCTCGTCGGCAGCCTGAAAGCTGATCTGAATATGATCGAGCCCGGCATCGGCGAACTCGGCGATACGTGCTTCGGTCAGGCCGATGCCGGAGGTGATCAGGTTGGTGTAATAGCCCAGACCGCGCGCCGCAGCGATCAGCTCGGCCAGATCCTGGCGCACCAGCGGCTCACCGCCGGAGAAGCCCAGCTGCGCCGCCCCCAGTTCACGGGCCTGGCGGAATACCTCGATCCATTCGGCGGTCGACAACTCTGCGCCCTGCTGGGAGAAATCCAGCGGGTTGGAGCAGTACGGGCACTGCAGCGGGCAGCGGTAGGTCAGCTCCGCCAGCAGCCACAGCGGTGGCCCTGGTTCATGACCTGCCTTAGCGAAGCTCGATCCAGAACTGAGCATGGGCCACCTCCATGAAGGCAAGAATGTCTTCGTCGATACCGGGCACATCGGGGAAGCGCTGGTGCAGGTTGCCGATGATCTCGGCCACCGAGCGCTTGCCGTCGACCTGCTGGAGAATTTCGCTGGCGCTGTCGTTGAGCTTGATCATGCCCTCCGGATAGAGCAGCACGTGGCAACCTTGCGCCGGCTCGAACTGCAGGCGGAAGCCGCGGCGGATGGAGGGCACGCTGGGTGGGAGGATGACAGCAGTCATTGTTCGGGCTCCTGACTGGTGCGCGCGGCGCACCCTACAAAGGGCGCGTCGAACGGAAATGCGGCCGTAGGGTGCGCCGTGCGCACCGCTCGCTCGATACTCATAAGGCGATCCCCCGATGCCAAGCGCGCTCGGCGGTCACGGTGTGATACGGCGGACGCTGCAGCTCGTAGGCCATGCTCATGGCGTCGAGCATGCTCCACAGCACGTCGAGCTTGAATTGCAGGATCTGCAGCATGCGCTCCTGCGCTTCGCGCGTGAGGTAGTGTTCGAGGGTGATGCGCAGGCCGTGTTCGACATCGCGGCGCGCCTCTTTCAGACGCTTGCGGAAGTAGTCGTAGCCGGTAGCGTCGATCCACGGGTAATGCTGCGGCCAGGCATCCAGGCGCGACTGGTGGATCTGTGGGGCGAACAGCTCGGTCAGCGAACTGCTGGCCGCTTCCTGCCAGTTGGCGCGACGAGCGAAGTTGACGTAGGCATCGACGGCGAAGCGCACGCCAGGCAGCACCAGCTCCTGCGACAGCACCTGATCACGGTCGAGACCGACGGACTCGGCCAGGCGCAGCCAGGCCTCGATACCGCCCTCTTCTCCGGGCGCACCGTCATGGTCGAGGATGCGCTGAATCCACTCGCGCCGGGTTTCGCGATCCGGGCAGTTGGCGAGGATCGCCGCATCCTTCAGCGGGATATTGACCTGGTAGTAGAAACGATTGGCCACCCAGCCCTGGATCTGCTCACGGGTGGCGCGCCCTTCGTACATGGCGCGGTGGAACGGGTGATGGATGTGATACAGCGCGCCCTTGGCGCGCAGCGCCTGCTCGAACTCGGCAGGGGTCATGGCAGGTTGGCTCATCAGTATCTCCGATACGCGTTGCCGTAGGGTGCGCCGTGCGCACCAGCATTCTTCAAGGTACGCACGGCCTGAGCGGGCCCGCACACTCTACAAAACGATGCTCATGCCATCGAACGCGACCTCGATGCCGTGGGCGTCCAGTTCGGTGCGCTCGGGCGAGTCCAGGTCGAGAATCGGGTTGGTGTTGTTGATATGGATAAGGATCTTGCGCGCGGAGGGCAGGCCGTCGAGCACCTCGATCATGCCGCCAGGGCCGCTCTGGCACAGGTGGCCCATCTCACTGCCGAGCTTGTCGCCCACCTCACACACGCGCATCTCATCGTCACGCCACAGCGTGCCATCGACCAGCAGGCAGTCCGCGCGGCGCATCCAGCCCAGCAGGTGCTCGTCTACCTGGCCCAGCCCCGGCGCGTAGAACAGGCTGCGGCCGCTGCGACGGTCCTCGATGAACAGGCCGATGTTGTCCCCCGGGTGCGGATTGCCCCGATGCGGCGAATACGGCGGCGCACTGCTGCGCAGGGCGATGGCGGTGATGCTCAGCGCAGGACAGGCGGGAATACTGAAGGGTTTTGCATCCAGCTCGATCAACTGGTGCTGCAGGCCGCCATTCCAGTGGCTGAGCATGTTGAACAGCGGAAAACCGGTGGTCAGGTCCTGATGCACCATCTCGGTACACCAGACCTGATGCGGGCAACCTTCGCGCAGGGTAAGCAGACCGGTGCAATGGTCGATCTGGCTATCGAGCAGGACGATGCCGGCGATGGCGGTGTCACGCAGCTTGCGCGCTGGTTGCAGCGCCGGAAAGGCTTCGATCTGCGCACGGATGTCCGGCGAGGCATTGCACAGGATCCACTGCTCACCGTCATCGGAAATGGCGATGGACGATTGCGTGCGCGGCTGCGCCCGCAGGGTACCGGCACGCACGCCGCGGCAGTTGCGGCAGTTGCAGTTCCACTGGGGAAAGCCGCCGCCAGCGGCGGAACCGAGAATCTGGATATGCATGGAAGTCACCAGCGGGGATGCCCCGGACGAGCCGGGGCCAGGAGCGATCAACGGTTGGCGAAATACATGGTCACTTCGAAGCCAATGCGCAGATCGGTGTAAGCGGGTTTAGTCCACATGGTGCGGTCCTCTTTTTATGAAGCCGGGGCATTCCGGCAACCCCATTAAGCCCCCGCCAGGCAAGAGGCCAAATGGTACTTTGGGATGAATCGGCACTGGCATTGGTAGGTGACGCTATCAGTAGGCATGCCTCGCGCCTGGAAGGTTCCAGTCATAGCCCGAGCTGAAACATGCGCCAATAAAAAACGCGGCCGAAGCCGCGTCGCGATAAGGATCTGCTGCCGTTCAGGCCCATGGCTGCCTGCAGATCCACCCGGGTAGGGTTGTTCGCCTGGCAAGAGGCGGCGCACCGGAGCGAGCGTGCCGCCTTTGGTACATAGCCGGCTCACGATCTTGCGAGCTAGAGACCTACAAGGCAGAAGCAGGTGAGGAAGCGGAGTGTACTTTTGTACATGAGCATTCCGAGCCTGCTTCTAACGCAGTAGGGCCGACGCGCAGCAGATCGTGTGCTGGCTATCAGAAGAAGCCGAGCGGATTAATGTCATAGCTCACCAGCAGGTTCTTGGTCTGCTGGTAGTGGTCGAGCATCATCTTGTGGTTTTCACGGCCGACACCGGACTTCTTGTAGCCACCGAAGGCGGCGTGCGCCGGGTACAGGTGGTAGCAGTTGGTCCACACACGGCCGGCCTTGATCCCACGACCCATGCGGTACGCGGTGTTGATGTCGCGGCTCCACACACCGGCGCCCAGACCGAACTCGGTGTCGTTGGCAATCGCCAGGGCTTCGGCTTCGTCCTTAAAGGTGGTCACGCCGATCACCGGGCCGAAGATCTCTTCCTGGAACACGCGCATCTTGTTGTGACCCTTGAGCAGGGTCGGCTGGATGTAATAGCCGCTGGCCAGGTCGCCTTCGAGCCGCTCGACAGCACCGCCGGTGAGCACCTGTGCGCCTTCCTGCTGAGCGATTTCGAGGTAGCTGAGGATCTTGTCGTACTGCTGCTGCGAGGCCTGTGCGCCAACCATGGTGTCGGTGTCCAGCGGGTTGCCGCGCTTGATCTGTTTGATCTTCTTCATCACCTCGACCATGAAGGCGTCGTAGATGGACTCCTGCACCAGCGCGCGCGACGGGCAGGTGCACACCTCGCCCTGGTTGAAGAAGCCCAGCACCAGGCCTTCGGCGGCCTTCTCGATGAAGGCCGGCTCGGCGTTCATGATGTCGGCGAAGAAGATGTTCGGCGATTTGCCGCCCAGCTCGACAGTGCTCGGGATGATGTTCTCGGCAGCGCACTTCATGATGTGCGAGCCCACCGGGGTGGATCCGGTGAAGGCGATCTTGGCAATGCGCGTGCTGGTGGCCAGCGCCTCACCGGCCTCACGGCCGAAGCCCTGAACGATGTTGAGCACGCCCGGCGGCAGCAGATCACCGATCAGCTCAATCAGCACGGTGATGGAGAACGGCGTCTGCTCGGCCGGCTTGAGCACGATGGCGTTGCCTGCAGCCAGCGCCGGAGCCAGCTTCCACGCGGCCATCAGCAGCGGGAAGTTCCACGGGATGATCTGCCCGACTACGCCCAGCGGCTCGTGGAAGTGATAGGCCACGGTGCCGTCGTTGATCTCGGCGGTGCTGCCTTCCTGAGCGCGGATGCAGCCGGCGAAGTAACGGAAATGGTCGGCGGCCAGCGGTACGTCGGCGTTCAGCGTCTCACGCACCGGCTTGCCGTTGTCCCAGGTTTCGGCCACGGCGAGCAGTTCGAGGTTGGCTTCGATGCGGTCGGCGATTTTCAGCAGGATGTGCGAACGCTCCTGCACGCTGGTGCGGCCCCAGGCGTCGGCAGCGGCGTGAGCAGCATCGAGAGCCTTGTCGATGTCGGCAGCGTTGGAGCGGGGGAATTCGCCGATTACCGAGCCATCGACCGGGCTGGTGTTGCTGAAGTACTGGCCGCTGAGCGGGGCGACGAACTCACCGCCGATGTAGTTGCCATAGCGCGGCTTGAGGGTGACGAGGGCGCCTGCAGTACCCGGTTTGGCGTAAATCATGATGCTGACCTCTCTTGTTGTCGGAGCCCGCTGCCAGTCTGGGAAGCGAGTCATGGTTCGATCTTAGGAAGCCCCTGAAAACCTCGGTATGCGCCCATGGCACAGATAGCCTAGTCATTTGGTAGTAGAGCGGTCTGGCACGGGCCTTTGGTAGCGAGGTACGAGGCGATGGAAGCTAAAGGCTAGACCCGTTGGCCTGGTCTTGCGTTCCAAACCAGGAAAATTAGCCCGTGGCATTTCGCAGCGGCTCGGCGCTGGCAGCCAGAAGCCAGAAGCCAGAAGCTAGAAACGACGATGGCCGGACAGAGTCCGGCCATCGTCTGAGACCTCATGCGATCAGTGCTTGGCCACCAGCTCCTTCGGCAGCTTGAAGGTCCAGAGCATGCCGCCCTGGTTCAGGTGCTTGACGCGCTTGGCCACCTCGCCGCCCCACAGCGGTACCGCACCGCCCCAGCCGGACAAGACGGAGACATACTGCTCGCCGTCCATTTCCCAGGTTACCGGCGAGCCGATCACGCCCGAGCCGGTCTGGAATTCCCAGACTTTCTCACCGGTCTTGGCATTGAACGCCTGCAGGTAGCCTTCCGGGTTGCCGGTGAACACCAGGTTGCCCTTGGTGGTCAGCACCCCGCCCCACAGCGGCGCGTAGTTCTTATGGCGCCACACTTCCTTGCCAGTTTTCGGGTCGATGGCGCGCAACACGCCGATGTAGTCCTCGTTGAGCGGCTTGATGGTAAAGCCGGCACCCAGGTAGGCCGCGCCCTTCTTGTAGGCGATGTCCTCGTTCCAGATGTCCATGCCCCACTCGTTGGACGGCACGTAGAACAGGCCGGTGTCCTGGCTGTAGGCCATGGGCATCCAGTTCTTCGCGCCGAGGAAGGCCGGAGCGGAGAACACGCTCGTGCCCTTCTCCTTCGCGCTCGGCGAACCCGGACGGTTGCTGTCGTCGTAGATCGGCCGGCCATTCTTGTCCAGACCCTTGGCCCAGGTGATCTTGTCGACGAAGGGGAAGCCACGGATGAACTTGCCGTTGGTGCGGTCGAGCACGTAGAAGAAGCCGTTACGGTCGGCGGTCGCAGCTGCCTTGATGGTTTTACCGCCTTCCTGGTAGTCGAAGGAGATCAGCTCGTTGACGCCGTCGAAGTCCCAGCCGTCGTGCGGCGTGGTCTGGAAGTGCCATTTGATGCTGCCGTCGTCCGGGTTCAGTGCCAGGCGCGAGGAGGAATAGAGGTTGTCGCCAGGACGCAGGTGCGAGTTCCACGGTGCCGGGTTGCCGGTACCGAAGAACAGCAGATTGGTGTCGGCATCGTAGTAGCCGCCGAGCCAGGGCGCGGCGCCGCCGGTCTTCCACAGGTCGCCCGGCCAGGTCTTGCCGGCCTCGCCACCACTGATGCCATTCTCGACGGCCTTGCCGTCCTTGTAGACGTAACCCATGTGACCTTCGACGGTCGGGCGACTCCAGAGCAGCTCACCGTTCTTCGGATCGTAGGCTTCGATCTTGCCGACCACGCCGAACTCACCACCGGAGACGCCAGTGATCAGCTTGCCGTTAACCACCAGCGGCGCCGCGGTGATGGAGTAACCCGCCTTGTGATCGGCGACGTTCTTGCGCCATACCACCTTGCCGGTGTCCTTGTTCAACGCCACCAGCTTGGCATCGAGGGTGCCGAAGATCACCAAATCGTCATACAGGGCGACACCCCGGTTGATCACGTCGCAGCAGGGACGGATATCGTCCGGCAGGCGCGCTTCGTACTGCCACAGCTCACGCCCGGTGCGCGCATCGACGGCGAACACCCGCGAATAGGAGGCGGTGACGTACATCACACCGTCCTTGATCAGCGGCTGCGCCTGCTGACCACGCTGCTTCTCACCACCGAAGGACATGGTCCAGACCGGGCGCAGTTCCTTGACGTTCTGCTCGTTGAGGATGTTCAGCGGGCTGTAACGCTGGCCCTGCAAGCCGAGGCCGTTGGTGACGATCTCGTCGGTGGTGGTGGCGTCCTTGAGAATCTCGGCGTCGGTGACCGCCAGCGCGGCGGCGGACGGCAACAGCATGGCGGCACAGAGTGCGGTGAGGAGGAAAGGCTGGCGAAGACCGGCGTGTTTCATTGCGGCTACCTCTGCGGGTTCATTGTTATTGCCGGGAAATTTTCCCGGTCTGCCGCAAATTCTTGGCTCACCCGGGTCCCCCAACAATTGCACCCCCAGCCGATTTTCCTCGTTCCTTGGTAGCAATACCTGCCGTACCCGCCCCCGGACAGATCGCCGCAAGTAGCAACCAGGCGCCACCAAAAGCCCATGGTGCAGGGATGACGCGGCCCGTAGAAAGGCACCTCCCAACCATAAGGAGAATGCCCATGGGACGCGTACTGCTCGCACTGCTACTGGCCGCGTTGCTTGGCCAGGCGAAGGCCGAAAGCCTGAAGATTGGCCTCAACTATCCGCGAACCGGCAACTACAAGGATGAAGGCCTGGAGCTGCGCCGCGGCGCCCTGCTCGCCGTCGAGGCGATCAACCAGCAAGGGGGCCTGCTCGGCCAGTCGCTGGAACTGCTCAGCGAGAACACCGACTCCAACGCTGCCCAGGCCACACGCAACGTCGACCACTTCGCCAGCCAGGGTGCACGTATGGTCTTCGGCAGCGCCACCAGCGAAGAGGCCATCGCCGCCGGGCAACGGGCCCGCGAGTTGGGTCTGCTGTATTTCGCTACCCTTGGTTACGCCAACGAAGTCACCGGCCAGGCCGGCCAGCGCTACCTGTTTCGCGAATCCGGCAGCGCCTGGATGAGTGCGCGGGTGCTCGGCGAGTACCTGTCCTGGCATCTGCCGCGCCAGCGTTATCACTACATCGTCATCGACGATGCCTGGGGTCGCAGCATCGAGCAGACCCTGCGCCTGGCCACCGGCAGCGCTGACCGTGCCCGTCATGGCCGCAGCGCCCTGCCCCCCGGCCCGTTGCGCCGCGAGCAATACCGCGCCGCCATGGACAAGGCTGCGGCGAGCGGTGCTGACGTGCTGGTCCTGGCGCTACTCGGCGACAACCTGCAACGCAGCATGCGCATGGCTCACAACATGGGCCTGAAGCAGCGCATGCAGATCATCGTGCCGAATCTGACCAAGAGCCTGGTCCAGCAGGTTGGCCCGCAGGTGATGGAAGACGTGATAGGTACCGAAACCTGGACCTGGGACACCCCGAAACTGGAAAACAGCGAGGCCGGCCAACGCTTCGTCGAACGCTATCTGCGCGAGCATCAGGAGTATCCGGGCGGTACCGCGGCCTCTGCCTACACCGTCGTCCAGCAATGGGCCGATGCCGTCAGGCGTAGCGCCAGCACCGACGCCGAAACCCTGATCGCCGCACTCGAAGGCCACCGCTACCAGCTGCTCAAGGACGAGCAGCAATGGCGCGATTTCGACCATCAGAATCTGCAGAGCATCTACGCCGTGCGCGTGCGCAAGCGTGAACAGATCATGCGTGACACCCTCAAGCAACATTACTTCGAGATCATCCACCGCATGAGCGGCGAACAGGCCGCGCCCAGCCATGACGAATGGATCCAGGAGCGCGGCGAAGTGCTCAGCCTGCAGTGAGCTTCGTCACCAAGCAGGCTTTACAGGCTCCACGATGATTGCGGCGGCCCCGGCTTTGCCCGACACTTGGCCGCCCGCACATTCTGATCGGAGACGCCCGTGCCCCACCCTCGCCAGGAAATTCTCAACCATCCCGATGCACTGGACTGCACGGTCTATCGCCCGGACGAGCAGGATCCGGATGCCGAAGAGCAGGATCTGGGCGACGGCAAGGTGCTGATCACCGGTGCCTTCGAGCCGCCGCAGGATTGGGATGCGCACCAGCGCGAGGACTACTACGGCGAAGAAGACCCCACCCACTTCGTCAGCGCCCATATCGAGTGCCTGGCCAAGCCGGCGACTCGGGACTTCTTCATGCCCGAGAGCGGTGACTATGTGGCCGTGCAGTCGAGCCTGGGCGAAGTGGTTATGTATTACGTCTACGACCACGAAGAGACCGAGCACGGCCGTCATTACGTGCTGATTCGTGACGACGAAGAGCTCTAGGTTGGTGGATTCAGGAGCGAAGCGAACAATCCACCAATCTTCGGAGTCTCACAGATCCAACGGCGTACTGCTTCGCGAGTACGCCCTACTCGAATACCCAGCCGTTATGAGATTGGTTGCAGGGTGCGCCTTGCGCACCGATGACACCCCAGGCTTCTAATCCTGACGATCAACCCGCCCCATGGCGTTGCGCTCGTAGTGCGGGTAAAGGTGGCTGACGCTGCGGATCAGCTCATAGCGCGACAGGTTGACCTGAGCGAAGCGCTCGGGGATCGGCGCGCGGATCAGTTCGTTCATCTCCGCGCCCTGCTCTGCCCCCTGACGCAGCAAGCCATCGAGCCAGCCCAGGTAATCACGCATCTGCACGAACGGCGCCGCATCCGTGGTTACCGGGCCATGGCCGGGCACGATCTGCTTCCATGGCATTGCTTCGAGCCGGTCCAGATCGGCCAGCCACACGTCCAGCCCCGGGCTGTTCGGCGTGGTCAGCGCGCGCTGGTAAAACAGGATATCGCCAGCGAACAGCACGCCCGTGCGCTCGTCCAGAATCGCCAGGTCGGCGCCGGTATGCCCCTGTAGCGCCAGCAGTTGCAGGCGCCTGCCGCCAATTTCCAGCGTGCCTTCCTGCACCTCCTCGGTGGGCAACACCACTTCGGTACCGCGCATCCAGTCGCCAACCAGGCGGTACATATTCTCCGCCATGGCGTCGCCCTGTTCGGCCAGCAACCGGGTGGTCTCGGGCAATGCCGCGATGGGCACGCCGGCGAAAGCCTGGTTGCCCAGCACATGATCGGGGTGATGGTGAGTCAGCAACACGCGCAGCACCGGTTTGCCGGTGGTTTTCTCGATACTCTGGCGCAGCGCCTCGCCGTAGCGACGCGACGGACCGGTGTCGATCACCACCACGCCGTCTGCGGTTTCGATAAAGCCGACGTTGACGATATTGCCGCCGTTTTCCGCCGCGAAATTATCGGTACTACCCTCCAGCAGCCAGACGCCCTCGGCGATCTGCCGGGGTTGCAGGTGGTAGTCGAGCGCCTGCGCCAGGCTGGCGAACAGGCAGGTCAGCAGTAGCACCCAACGCATGGAGGCCTCCTAGATGGGGTTGGTGCGCACGGCGCACCCTACCGGTCGCAGCGTTCAGAACGCGGCCTGGAATTCGTTGCCGTTGTTGTCGCGCAGCCAGACTTCGGCCTGCCGGTCGTCGCGCAGGTCGAAGGTCAGCGTCGGGTTCTCGCTGACTGCAGGGAACAACTCGATACGCCCCAACACCTGGCCATCGGCATCGCGCAACTCGGCCTGCTCGATGTAGAACTCGGGGATGCCGCCGACCAGGCCGTTGTCCATCGGGTGCGACACCTGCAGGCGCAGGCGGCTGTCCTCACCACGTTCGAAGCGCTTGCCCAGCACCTGGCCCAGACGCTCCTCCCAGCCGGCCTCGGCGCGCACCACGCTGGGCGCAGTACAGCCGCCACCCGCCGCCTCGACGCGGGCCGAGCCGATATGCCAGACGCCATCGTCGGTGAGCACGGCCGCGCGAATCGGCGTGGCCTGCTCGACACGGATACGAATCGCCAGGCTCGGCTCCAGATGCTCGCTGGGGGCGAAATCGAGAATACGCGGGATAGGGTTGAGCTCGGCCCAGGCCAGAATGCGCTTGACCTTGCCGCGGTAGGCGCTGGCGTCGATCTGGATCGGCACCTGGCGCGCATCCTCGGCGAATGGCGGCACCTCGAGACGAACCTTGTCGTCGAAGACGAAGGCCTCACCGTTGAGCAGGCGCTGGTGATAGTAGTCCCACATCACCGAGGTGACCGGATCGGGCGCGGCGGCCCGCGCTTCCCAGGCCCAGGCAAACAGGGCCAGCAACATCAGGCTACGCCAATCCATCGCCCACCTCCGGCTCGACTCTTATTGGTATTGTTCCGGCTTCTCGTAGCGCAGCCCGTAGCGCGCGTACAGGCGCTCGAGTGAGCCGTCGAGGATCATGTTTTCCAACTGTTCTTCCAGGGCATAGGCCAATTGCCGATTGGTTTCGTGCACCGCCATGCCGATTTCCCAGATCTGCCGGCCCATGTCCGGGTAGGCGTTCTCCGCTAGCGCCAGTTGTGGGTCATCGGCCTCATGCACCAGCCAGTCCACCTCGCCACGCAGCGCCATCACCGCATCCACTTCACCACCCTGCATGGCCGCAAAGGCCAGCTTCGGCGTTGGGTAATGGCGGGTTTCCTGGCTGAGCATGCCGCCCTGCACCGAACTCAGGTAGAACGAGGGCACACTCTCGACTTCGACGCCGACTGGATGCTGGCGCAACGCAACGATGCTAGGCACCTCGGGCAGACGCCGACGATCGAACGCCAGTTGCCAGCGCTCACGCTGATAGGGACCGAACATCACCACGAGTTCGTTGACCAGCTCGCCCAGCTCATTGCGCATCTGCGCGTAGTCGCGGTCGTATGGCACACGCAGCATCACATCGGCCAGTTGGCCCTGCGCGGTCACCCGACCACGCCAGATGTAGTCACGCAGGTCGTCGTCAAGCTTTTCGCCTGGCGGCGCCCACATCACTTCAAGCTTCAGCCCAAGCCCTTCTGCCAGCGCCTTGGCCAGCTCGTAGTCGACGCCACGCGGCTGACCGTCCTGCTCGTAGCTGTAGGGCGGGAAGTTCTGGTACAGCGCCACGCGCAGGATGCCCGACTCGGTGATGCGGTCGAAGTCGCGCACCTGCGCGTGAGCGATGCCCAGGCTGAGCAGAAGACCACACAGCAGGATCAGCCGGCGCATGAATTACTCCTCGACGTGCACGCTCTCCAAATAGCTACGCACAGCCCACAGCGCTTCCTGACTGAGGAAGTCGGCCATCTTCGGCATGTACACGCGCCCATCGCGCACCGCGCCGTTGATTACCCGCTCCTTGAACCACTCGTCACCACTGGCGCCCAGTTCCAGCAGGCGCAGGTCGGGGGCGATACCGCCGGACTTGGCTTCCAGGCCGTGGCAGGCAGCGCAGTTCTGGTTGTAGGCCGAGGAGCCAATCTCGATGGCGCGCGGGTTGTCGCGATAGGGGTTCTCGTCCAGCCATTCCTCACCCAGCGGTTCCAGACCATCAGTGTTCACTGCCTGCGGGACCACATCACCGTGCGCCCAGAGGTTGGTCGATGCGGCGAGCAACAGCAGCGCCAGGGTGGATTGGATCTTCTTGTTCATGGCCAGGACCTCATCTAATGCACGCAAGACAGCCCATACAGAGCTCGTGGCGACCATCATAGAAAGGCCGTGCAACGCGCCGAATGCTGCTTTGGTGGTCGCGTTCTAGTCCCTTGGTAGTAGGGCTTGTGAGGGGGTGTTGGCGATGCCTTGGCAGCAAGGCCAAGTCATGGGCCGACCGGGAAATCCTCCCGGCAAAGGCGGGAGTTTTTCCGTAGGCGCGAAGGTGGCCGGGTACCACCATCGGCTTGCCTCTGCTGGACATCCCCGGAACCCAGTTTTCGCGGTGTCACTGCAGCGACCTACCACCTCCAATGGGAAGCACAACGATGACAACAAGAAACCTACCCAGCACCCCGCGCCCTCTGGCGCTTGCCCTGATGTTGGCCGGCGGCCTGGCGCTGAGCCAGGGCGCATTCGCCAAGCCGGTCACCTGGGAAGACATCGCCAACGACCACACCACCACCACCAACGTGCTGCAGTACGGCATGGGCACCAACGCCCAGCGCTGGAGCCCGCTGGCTCAGGTGAACGCCGAAAACGTGTTCAAGCTGACCCCGGCCTGGAGCTACTCCTTCGGTGACGAGAAGCAGCGCGGCCAGGAGTCCCAGGCCATCATCCACGACGGCGTGGTCTACGTGACCGGATCCTACTCGCGCGTCTTCGCCCTCGACGCGAAAACCGGCAAGCGCCTGTGGACCTACAGTCACCGCCTGCCCGATGACATCCGCCCGTGCTGCGACGTGGTCAACCGCGGCGCCGCCATCTATGGCGACAAGATCTACTTCGGCACCCTCGACGCCCGCGTCGTGGCGCTGAACAAGGACACCGGCAAGGTGGTCTGGAACAAGAAATTCGGCGATCACTCCGCCGGCTACACCATGACCGGCGCGCCGACCATCGTCAAAGACGGCAAGAGCGGCAAGGTGCTTCTGATCCACGGCAGCTCTGGTGACGAATTCGGCGTGGTCGGCAAGCTATTCGCCCGCGACCCGGATACCGGTGAAGAAGTCTGGATGCGCCCCTTCGTCGAAGGACATATGGGCCGCCTGAACGGCAAGGACAGCACCCCAACGGGCGACGTCAAAGCGCCGAGCTGGCCGGATGATCCCAACCACCCGACCGGCAAGAAGGAAGCCTGGAGCCAGGGCGGCGGTGCGCCGTGGCAGAGCGCCAGTTTCGATGCCGAAACCAACACCATCATTATCGGCGCCGGCAACCCGGCCCCTTGGAACGGCTGGGCGCGCACCAGCGACGGTGGCAATCCCAAGGACTACGACAGCCTGTACACCTCCGGCCAGGTCGGCGTCGACCCCACCACCGGCGAAGTGAAGTGGTTCTACCAGCACACCCCGAACGACGCCTGGGACTTCTCCGGCAACAACGAGCTGGTGCTGTTCGACTACAAGGACAAGGACGGCAAGGTCACCAAGGCCACCGCCCACGCCGACCGCAACGGCTTCTTCTACGTGGTCGACCGCGCCAACGGCAAGCTGAAGAACGCCTTCCCCTTCGTCGACAAGATCACCTGGGCCAGCCACATCGATCTGGAAACCGGTCGCCCGGTCGAGAACGAAGGCCAGCGCCCGCCGAAGCCCAAGCCCGGCGAAAGCAAAGGTGAAGTGGTCGAAGTCTCCCCGCCGTTCCTCGGTGGCAAGAACTGGAACCCGATGGCCTACAGCCAGGACACCGGTCTGTTCTACGTCCCGGCCAACCACTGGAAAGAGGACTACTGGGCCGAAGAAGCGCATTACAAGAAGGGCTCCGCCTACCTGGGCATGGGCTTCCGAATCAAGCGTCTGTTCGACGACCACGTCGGCATCCTGCGGGCGATGAACCCAACTACCGGCAAGGTCGCCTGGGAGCACAAGGAGCGCCTGCCGCTGTGGGCCGGCGTACTCGCCACCAAGGGCAACCTGGTGTTCACCGGTACCGGGGACGGCTACTTCAAGGCCTTCGATGCCAAGAACGGCAAGGAGCTGTGGAAGTTCCAGGTCGGCACCGGAATCATCTCCCCGCCCGTCACCTGGGAGCAGGACGGTGAGCAGTACATCGGCGTGACCGCCGGTTACGGCGGCGCCGTGCCGCTGTGGGGCGGCGACATGGCCGACCTGACCAAACCGGTTGCCCAGGGCGGTTCCTTCTGGGTGTTCAAGCTGCCGAGCTGGGACAAGGCCAGCGCCCAACGCTAAAGGCTGAACGCATGGCGCACCTGAGTGCGCCATGCACGCTACATGTGGGAGGGGCTTTAGCCGCGACTGCCTCACCCATCATCCCATTCGAGGACTCGCCATGAACTACCTGCCCCTGCTTATCCCGGTCCTGCTACTGGTAATCGGCAGCCACGCCATCGGCGCCGAAACCCAGAACGACGGCGTGCCGCAGATCAACGGCTGCCGTATCGAACCCGACAGCAAATGCCCCAACGCCAACCTGCGCGGCGCCGACCTGCGCAACCTCGACATGCGCCGCATGGACCTGTCCGGTGCCGACCTTTCCGGCGCCGACCTGCGCCACGTCAACCTCGACCTGGCCAACCTGGAGAAAGCCAAGCTACGCGGCGCCAACCTGACCCGCGCCAGCCTGCAACAAAGCAACCTTCGCCTGGCCGATCTGTCTGGCGCCAGCCTGGTGGCCATCAGTGGCTGGGCCCTGTTCGCCCAGGCTGCGCAATTCGAAGGCGCCGACATGCGCGCCGCCAACCTGGAATTCGCCCGCCTCTCCGGCGCCAAGCTGCACAACGTCCAGCTGCAGGCGGCCAACCTGGAAATGACCTGGCTGAGCAAGGCCGACCTCAAGGGTGCACATCTGGAAGATGCCAACCTGCAGGAAGTGAAACTCAGCGGCTCCAACCTGGAGAACGCCAACCTCACCGGCGCGCGCACCCGCTTCGGCAACTTCCAAGACGCCAACATGCCCGGCTGCGTGCAATGCCCCAAAGGGTGGGATTGAGCTGATCCCGCAAGGCCCTGATTCTTAGGGTGGGCCGGGCGGCGCTCCGCTTCAGCCCACCAACAGGCAGTGCAGCTAATGCCAATCCGCGTTCTGGCGGGTTGCACCCGCCCTACGTTGTTCAACGTCCCCCTGTGGAGCGGCTGGGCGGCATTCCGTTTCAGCCGCGATACTCAAGAGCGCTTCGCGGCTAAAGCCGCTCCTACGGTCTGCGGCCGAACGCTGATTTGCGTAGGAGCGGCTTCAGCCGCGAACCCACCCTGAATCAAGCACTCTCCAACCCCACCCTTACCACCCCACTATCAATCGCCAAATGCACCAGCTCCGCCTGCGAGCTGATCTGCAATTTGTTCTTTACCAAAGTCTGATAATTGGACAGGGTCTTGGCGCTGATGCACAGCTTCTCGGCGATCTGCCGAGGTGGCAGGCCGCGGGCGAGCATGACGAAGATTTCGAACTCGCGCTGGGTCAGCTCGCGCAGGCGCGGGTCTAGGCCGTCGCTGCTGGCGGGGTTGCAGGCCAGTTGGGTGGCCAGTTGCTGCTCGATATAGGCGTGGCCGGCAGCGGTGCGTTTGACCGCCTCCACCAGCACTTCCGGTGAAGAGTTCTTGGTCAGGTAGCCGATGGCGCCGGCGTCCAGCGCCTGGCGTACCAGAGGCAGTTCGTCGTGCATGCTGAAGAACAGCACGCGCAGTTGCGGCAGGCGCTGACGAAGGCGGCGGGTGGTTTCCAGGCCGCTGATGCCGGGCAGGCCGATATCCATGATCACTAGGTTGGGGATCTCTTCCTGCACCCGCTGCAGGGCCTGCTCGCCATCGCAGGCTTCGCGCAGTTGCACGTCCGGCAACAGGGCGCGCAGCAGGCTGGCGTAGCCCTGGCGTACCACGGCGTGATCGTCCACCAGTAGAACCTTCATCGCGTAGCCTCCAGAGGAATATTCAGACATAACGCCCAGCCGGCTTGCGGGCGGCTGTGCAGGCGCAGCTCGCCGCCGAGGCTGCGGCTGCGTTCGCGCATCGAGCGCAGGCCGATGCCGGGGCGCAGCGGCAGTGCAGTGCCCTGGCCGTTGTCACGCACAAGCAGACGCAGCCCTTGGCCACGGCGTTGCAGGCGAATGCGCACTTCGCTGGCGTCGGCATGGCGGGCGACATTGGTCAGCGCCTCCTGCACCAGGCGATAGAGATGGGCCTTGCTCGCCAGCGGCAGGCTCGGCAGTTGTTCGCTCAGTTGCAGGCGGCAGCGAATGCCTTGCGCCTGCTGCCAGTCGGCAGCCAATTGCTGCAGCGCCGGGCCGAGCTCCAGGCGCTCCAGCACCACCGGATAGAGGTCGCGGATCAGGCTGCGAAAGCCCTGTTGCAGGCGCTCGCAGTTGTCGTCGAGCAGGCGCGCGGTGTCCTGCACCTGCTGCGGCCGGTCAGCAATCACCTTGAGCAGGCAGGCCTGGGCGCGAATGCCGCTGAGGTATTGACCGAGGTCGTCGTGCAAGGTCTGGCCGAGGCGCGTGCGCTCGCGCTCCTGCAACTCCAGCAGCGCCTGGGTCAGCTCGGCGTTGTCCGCCTGCACCTGTTGCAGGGTGATAGTCATGTCGTTGAAGTGCGCCGCCAGGTGCTTGGCCTCGGCCAGGCCGTGGTCGTGCAAACGCGTATCGAAGTGACCGGCGCCGACTTCGCGCAGGCCGGCGAGCAGCTCGTCCAACACGCGCCTGGCCCGGTTTACGGCGAAGCGGATGGTGAGCAGGCTGAGGATCAGGGCGAAGGCGCTAAGCAGCAGCAGTTGCAGCAGCGAGTCGTAGATTTCCTCGATCTCGTCATAGGGGTCGAGAGCGATACGCAACTCGCGGCCATCTTCCAGCGGCCAGGCATCGGCCACCAGTGAAGCCGAGCCCAGCAGGCGCTCGGCGATCCAGTGCTCGATGAGGCTTTCGGTCTGCTGCTCGGGCTCTTCGCCCGGTCGCAGCCAGCTCACGCGGATATGCCGCAGGTTCTCGGTCAGTTCCGGGCGCAGGCTGCCGGGGTTGCTGCGCGCCACTTCACCGAGGTATTCCACTACCGCTTCGGCGGCCTGTAGCTCGCGCTGCACATCGTGGCTGGCCTGGCGCAACAGCAGCGCCAGCCCGGCCAGGGTCACCAGCCCGAACAGCAGGCTGACGCCGAGATTGATACGGCCCAGGGCAGTCATCTACTTGGCCGCGCTATTTGACGACGAAGTGACCGAGCATGCCCTTGCCTTCCAGGCCTTTGGCGTAGAAGCGGTATTTGCCCGGTTTGACCGGCAGGAAGAAGATCTCCGCCTCGCCAGCCTCTTCGAACTCCAGTTCAGTGAGGGTGACCGCCTTGATCTCCACACCACCCGCTTCGACCTTGCGCAGGTAGATGGAAGTGGCGAACTCCGGCGCCTGGAAGGCGTATTCCTTCTGCCCACTGGCGATGATCTTGAGCTGGTAGGCCTGGCCGGTTTCCAGCTGGTATTCGGTCTGCGACATGAAGTAGTCGCTATCGTCATTACCCAGCACCAGATCAGGCAATGCCACCGGGCGGCGGGTCATATCACCAGCGGCGTGCAGTTGATCGACACCGAGCAGGCTGATGATCAGCAACAGCGGCAGCAGCAGGGCCTTGAAAATACGCATGGCGTTCACCTGTTCTTGTTATTGGACGTTGACTGCCATGCTAGGAAGTAACGCCTTGCGCCGGGTTACTACCTTGGTACTGACGCGCTGGTACTTTGGGCATATTTCCCGGCAGCTGCGGGCTGACTGCCCAGCACGACCGCCCTACCCGCCACCATTGGTGCATCCATTCGCCACCATCGAGTTAGATACCCCACGCACTGGGCTTGCTAGCCTCCATTGCTCGCGTCTAACCACTGGAGTATCACCATGCGCCAACTTGCCGGCCTGTTGCTGGGCGCTCTGTTGAGTACGCCGCTGAGCGCCAGCGACGACGAACAGACGCGCATTGCTCGCGAGATGATCCAGGTGCTGGACGCTTACGCGGTGTACAAAATGGGCGACTTCGACGAAGCCTTCGAGCGCTATCGCCGGCTCGCCGAAGCCGGCAACCGCCAGGGCATGCTCAACCTGGGCAACATGCACGCCGCAGGTCTCGGTACCAGGACCGATCTGGGGCAGGCGTTGAGCTGGTACCAACGAGCAGCTGATGCGGGCGACGCTATCGGCATGTATGAAGTGGCCCGCGCCCACGACATCGGGCTCGGTACGCCAGCTGACCCCGACGAGGCGCTACGCTGGTACCAGCGTAGCGCCGAGCAGGACAACGCCGACGCCCAGTGGGCGCTGGGCGAGCGCCTTTACCAGCAGGGCCAGCACGCCAATGGCCTGAGCTGGATTCGCGCTGCGGCCAGGCAAGGCGAACATGCGCAGGCCCAGCAGTTTCTTGCCACGCTGGACGGTGATGGCGTTGCCGCCATCCAACCCAATAACGAACAACGCCAAGCGGTACTGGCCGCACTCAGCCTGATCGACCAGGCGGCGCAGCGCCGTGACGTCGACGCGCTGGTGGCGTTGATCCGCGATGACGCCCAAATACAGGTGCGCCTGCCGCAGTCACGTAGCTGGCAAGCGTTGAGCAAGGCGCAGCTGCGTACATTGTGGCAACAAACATTCGCCCAGACAGATCGCTATCACTACCAACGTAACGAACCAGAAATGCTGAGTACTGATGATGGGATCCTGGCCTTCTCGCTGATTCGCGAAACGCTGGCACGCGGCGAACGTACGCAGCAGCTGGAAATCCACGAGAGCGCCCGACTGCAGCTCCTTGAGGGCAGGGCAAGCATCTACGGTCTGCGCCTGGATATACGCCAGCGGGGCGAGTGAGCACGACACACCGCCACCCTGAAGAGCTACTACCTTCGTACGTGTCCGGCGCTACCTTGGGCATATTTCCCGAGCCGTAAGCGCTTCCTATGCTGGCGACACCCTTTGCAGGAGTCGTCCCATGCACCGGATCAATTGCCGCCTGTTGTTCTGTCTCGCCGCCATATTCAGCTTGGTGGTCGAAGCCAGCGCGAACGAGCTGCAGGTGCGCATCGGCTACCTGGCTCATCAACCACCACGCGGGCCGTTGCTGTCCAACGTCATCCCCGAACCGCTGGACGCCGGCCGCCGTGGCGCCGAGCTGGCGATCATCGATAGCAACAGCACCGGGCGCTTCCTCAAGCAGAAGTTCGAACTGCAAAGCGCCGAGAGCGAGGATGCAACGGAGCTGCTCGCCGCCGCCGAACAACAGCACCAGGCCGGCATCCGCCTGTTCGTGATCAACGCCCCAGCCGCTACCCTGCGCCTGCTCAGCGCGCGCCTGCCGGACAGCCTGCTGCTCAACGCCGGCAGCGCCGACGACGGCCTGCGCCGCGAGCAATGCCTGGGCAACGTGCTGCACACCCTGCCCAGCCGCGCCATGCTGGCCGACGCCCTGGCGCAGTTTCTTGCCGTGCGCAAATGGACGCGCTGGCTGCTGGTCACCGGCAGCACCGAGGACGACATTGCCTACGCCGACGCGCTCAAGCGCGCGGCCAAACGCTTCGGCCACAAGATCGTCGCCGAAAAGCCTTGGAGCTTCGACAATGACCAACGCCGCAGCGCCCAGGCGGAAATGCCGCTGTTCACCCAGGCCAGTGAGTACGACGTGGTGCTGGTGGCCGACGAGCGCGGCGACTTCGGCGAATACCTGCCCTACAACACCTGGTTTCCGCGCCCGGTGGCCGGAACCCAGGGCCTGACCCCGACCGCCTGGCACAAAACGGTGGAAACCTTTGGCGCCGCGCAGTTGCAGAAACGCTTCGAGGAGCTGGCCGGCCGCTGGATGAACGACCGCGACTTCGCCGCCTGGATGGCCGTGCGCAGCTTGGCCACGGCCATCACCAAGCAGCGCACCGCCGAGCCGCAGGGCATTCGTCACCTGCTGCTGAACGAACAACTGCCGCTGGACGGCTTCAAGGGCCGCAAGTTGAGCTTCCGTCCGTGGAATGGCGAACTGCGCCAACCGATTCCGCTGGTACACCCGCGAGCCCAGGTCAGCACCTCGCCGCAGGATGGTTTTCTCCACCCCAGCAACGAGATGGACAGCCTCGGCTATGACCGGCCCGAGGTGAGCTGCGATCTGGCGGGTACGCCTTAGCAGCACAGCATTCAGCACGATTGCCCTGTGGAAGGTGATGACCGCAGGCAAAGAAACTCTGTCCCCTCGCCCCTCCGGGGAGAGGGCTAGGGAGAGGGGGATTTTCAGCCCTCTCCCCCAACCCCTCTCCCATAAATGGGAGAGGGGAGCACGCGCACCGGCCAACGCCGTCGCACCGACAACAACAAGAGGATCAACCCCATGCACCTGACCCGTCTCGCCTGCGCCGTCGCCTTCGGCCTGGCCTGCCACTCGGCCTTCGCCGCCACTGCCTACGTGTCCAACGAGAAGGATGACAGCATCAGCGTCATCGACCTCGACAGCCTGGAAGTCACCGCCACACTCGATGTCGGCATGCGCCCGCGTGGGCTGCTGCTGTCTTCCGACAACAAGCTCTTGTACATCTGCGCCAGCGACTCGGACCGCGTGCAGGTGATGGACCTGGCCACGCGCAAGATCATCAAGGAGCTGCCCTCCGGCGCCGACCCCGAGCAGTTCGCCCTGCACCCCAACGATCGCTGGCTGTACATCTCCAACGAGGACGATGCCCTGGTCACCGTGGTCGACACCCAGAGCGACGAGGTGCTGGCGCAGATCGAAGTGGGCGTGGAGCCCGAAGGCATGGCGGTGAGTCCCGACGGCAAGTGGGCGGTCAACACCAGCGAAACCACCAACATGCTGCACTGGATCGACACCAGCACCAATCAACTGGTGGACAACACCCTGGTCGACCAACGCCCGCGTCACGTCGAGTTCGACAAGGACGGCAAACGTCTGTGGGCCTCAGCCGAGATCGGCGGCACGGTGACGGTGCTGGACGTCGACTCGCGCCAGATGCTCAAGGTGCTCAACTTCGCCATCAAGGGCGTACACCCGGACAAGGTGCAGCCAGTGGGGGTCAAGCTGACCGACGACGGCAAGTACGCCTTCGTCGCCCTCGGCCCGGCCAACCATGTGGCCGTGGTGGATGCCAAGACCTACGAGATTCTCGACTACCTGCTGGTCGGCCGGCGCGTCTGGCACCTGGCGTTCACCCCGGATCAGAAGCGCCTGCTGACCACCAACGGCGTCAGCGGCGACGTATCGGTGATCGACGTCGATACGCTCAAGGTGACCAAGTCGATCAAAGTTGGCCGCTACCCCTGGGGCGTGGTGGTGACGCCATGAATGCGCTGGAGGTGAGCGGCGTCGGTTTCGCCTATGGCGCCCGCCAGGCGCTCAACGACCTGGCCTTCGAGCTGGCGCCGGGGCGCTTCGGTGCCCTGCTCGGCCCCAACGGTGCCGGTAAGTCCACGCTGATCGCCCTGCTCACCCGCCTGTACGACCTGCAGCAAGGCGACATCCGCATCTTCGGCCATAGCCTGCGCGACGAACCGCGCCAGGCGCTGCGCCAGTTGGGTGTGGTGTTCCAGCAGAACACGCTGGATCTCGACCTCTCGGTGCAGCAGAACCTCGCCTATCATGCCGCGCTGCACGGCATGCCTCGTCGCGAGGCGCAGGCACGCATCGACGAGGAGCTGTTGCGCCAGGATCTCGCCGAGCGTCGTCACGACAAGGTGCGCACGCTCAATGGCGGCCACCGTCGCCGTGTGGAGATCGCCCGCGCCCTGCTCCATCAACCGCGTCTACTGTTGCTCGACGAAGCCAGCGCCGGGCTCGACCCAGCCAGCCGCCTGGCGCTGGGCCGACATGTGCGCAACCTGTGCCGCGAGCAGGATTTGTGCGTGTTGTGGACGACCCACCTGCTGGATGAGATCGAGCCCAGCGACGACCTGCTGATCCTCCATCGCGGCGCGCGCGTGGCCTGGGGCAAGGCCAGCCAGTTCGGCGACGACCTGGCCATCAGCTTCGCCCGCCTCACCGGTGACGAGGCGCTTGGCCGTGGCCATGTGCGCGAGGCGCTGCGCCCAAACCTGGATACCCAAGCCCGTAGGAGCGGCTTCAGCCGCGAACACCCCGCCGAGGAGCCGAACCCATGACCGCCTACTGGGAATGCCTGCGCGGCATCGTCCTGCGCGAATGGCTGCGCTTCGTGCTGCAGCGCTCACGCTTTCTCAGCGCCCTGGTGCGGCCGCTGCTGTGGCTACTGGTGTTCGCCGCCGGCTTTCGCGCCGCGCTGGGCATCGCCATCATCGAGCCTTATGACACCTACATCACTTACGACACCTACATCGTGCCGGGCCTGGCCTGCATGATCCTGCTGTTCAACGGCATGCAGGGCTCGCTGTCGATGGTCTACGACCGCGAGATGGGCAGCATGCGCGTGCTGCTCACCAGCCCGCTGCCGCGCGCCTTCCTGCTGGTGGCCAAACTGCTGGCCACGGCGCTGATCTCGCTACTACAGGTCTATGCCTTCCTTGGCATTGCCTGGATCTACGGCGTGCAACCACCGGCCTGGGGCCTGCTCGCCGCGCTACCGGCGCTGCTGTTGGTGGCGCTGCTGCTCAGTGCGCTGGGGCTGCTGCTGTCCAACGGCATTCGGCAGCTGGAGAACTTCGCCGGGGTGATGAATTTCGTCATCTTCCCCATGTTCTTCCTGTCGTCGGCGCTGTACCCGCTGTGGAAGATGCGCGAGTCCAGCGAGTGGCTGTACTGGCTGTGCGCGGCCAACCCCTTCACCCATGCCGTTGAGCTGGTGCGCAACGCGCTGTACCTGCGCCTGCATATCGAGGCACTGCTGATCTGCGCCGGCCTGACGGTATTACTGACGCTGTTCGCTGTGGTCAGCTTCAACCCGCAGCACGCGGCGCTGCGCAAGGCGGGCTGAAACCAGCAATGCACTTGATCGTTGCTCTCGTTCCACGTGGGAATGGCTCTGCGTCCGCTGCCGAATGCAGCCCAAATCCGTAGGGCGGGTGCAACCCGCCAATGGCGCGGCGGCGGGTTGCACCCACCCTACCCACTGACCGCCCTACTACTTTGGTACTGGTTTTCCTCTCCAACGTAGAATTCCCAAGCCTGCGACCATGGCCTGTAATACCGGTACAAAAATAAGTAGAGACCTTGCCATGAAGTACCGTCTGCCCGTGCAAGCAGGCCTGATGCTCGCCTCGGTGTTACTGGCCTGCCTTGCGCACGCCGAAGATCTGTTCGACGCCGATGGCTACCGCAGCAGCCAGTACCGCAGCCCCACGCCATCCAGCCTGGAAGGCGTACAGATCGTCGATACTCCCGCCCTGCAGAAGCTCCTTGCCGAGCGCCCGGACACCCGCCTGATCGACGTTTATCGACGCCCCTTCGTGCAGGACCGCTTCGTCGAGGACGCGCCCCACTCAAACCTGCCCGACAGCCTGTGGCTGGCCAACGTCGGCGACGGCAACCTGGCCCCGCAATGGCAGCGCTACTTCACCCACTACCTACACCAGCAGAGCCGTGGCGACGTGCGCCAACCCTTCGTGTTCTACTGCCGCTCCGACTGCTGGCTGAGCTGGAACGCCGCGCGCCGCGCCCATGCCATGGGCTATCTCCAGCTCTACTGGTACCGTGACGGCATCGATGCCTGGGAACAGGCCGGCCTGCCGCTGGTGCCCGCTCAACCCGCCGAACTGCCTGCTGCTTTCCTCACGCCCACTGCCACACCATAATCACAACAACGAGGTGCAAGGCCATGTACAAGATTCTGATTGCCGACGACCATCCGCTATTTCGTGAAGCCATCCATAACGTCATCGCCGACGGTTTTCCCGGCAGCGAGATCATGGAAACCGCCGACCTGGACAGCGCCCTGGAGCTGACCCAGAGCCACGACGATCTGGATCTGATCCTGCTCGACCTGAACATGCCCGGCATGCATGGCCTGGGCGGGCTGATGAACCTGCGTAACGAGGCGCCAACCATCCCGGTGGTGATCGTTTCCGCCGAGCAGGACAAGCAGATCGTGCTGCAGGCCATCACCTATGGCGCGGTGGGCTTCATCACCAAGTCTTCGCCGCGCGCACAGATGACCGACGCCATCGCGCAGATTCTCGACGGCAACGTTTATCTACCGCCGGACATCATCCGTTCGCAGAAAAGCGGCAGTTCACGGCAGCACCACGACAACCACAGCATCGCCCCGGAGCTGCTGCAGGCGCTGACGCGCAAGCAACTGTTGGTGCTCGAACGCATGACCAAGGGCGAGTCGAACAAGCAGATCGCCTACAGCCTGGATATCGCCGAAACCACGGTCAAAGCCCACGTCTCGGCCATTCTGCGCAAGCTCAACGTACATAACCGCGTGCAGGCGATCCTTTCGGCCGGCGATATCGATTTCGCCTCCTATCTGCGCCGCTAGCGTCCGACAGGTTAGCTGTCGTTCCCGCGCAGGCGGGAAGCCAGAACTCAAGAAGCACCTGGGCTCCCGCCTTCGCGGGAGTGACGAACGAGGTTGTCCTGACTCCCGTCATCAGGCCGTGCTAAAACGGCGGTCTCACCGATTGGAGTCCAACATGCACATCCGCCCCTTCCGGCTCGCTGACGAAGCCGCTGTCATCGATCTCTGGCAACGTTGCGACCTGACCCGCCCGTGGAACGACCCGCGCAAGGACATCCAGCGCAAGCTGCAGGTTCAGCCCGAGCTGTTTGTGGTGGGTGAGATCGACGGCAAGCTGGTGGCATCGGCCATGGCCGGCTACGAGGGGCATCGCGGCTGGGTCAACTACCTGGCGGTGTGCCCCGAGCAACGCCAGCAAGGCCTGGCCCGTCAGTTGATGACGTATATCGAAGAACAATTGCTCGCTCTGGGCTGCCCCAAGCTCAGCCTGCAGGTGCGCGACACCAACGCAGCGGCATTGGCCTTCTACGAGCGGCTTGGCTACAAGATCGATGCCTCGGTCAGCCTGGGCAAGCGACTGATCGCGGATGATTAACCCGCACGCCCGTATCGGGTGGATCACGCTCTACCGATCCACCGCTGCGGTGGATGTAAAAAGCGACATCCACAGCTCCTGCGCTCTGCTCGCTCAGTTAAACCTGGGGTGCTCCGTACGCACCGGGTTTCAAGCCCCTGCCCCACGCTCCATCAAATGACTCATCGCCGCCTTCAGCTTCATCGGCCTTACCGGTTTGTGCAGCAGGCTGTGGCCCAGCTCGCGCATCTGCTGCTTGAGCTCGTTGCTGTAGTTGGCGGTGATCATCAGCGCCGGTAGCGGCGTACTGCGTCGGGCGTTGATCTGCGCCACCGCGTCGACGCCATTGCGCTCGTCGTCGAGGTGATAGTCGGCGATCAGCAGATCGGCCTCGGCGTGGTAGTTGTCCACCTGGCGCGCGAGGTCTTCTTCACTCAGGGCGGTAACCACCCGACAGCCCCAGCCTTCGAGCAGGGTGCGCATGCCGGCGCAGATCGCCGCGTCGTTATCCAGCACCCACACCCGCGCGCCGCTGAGGCGTTCGAGCAACTGATCCGGGCTGTCCTGCACCGTACGCACGCGCGGCGCGCGCCGGGTCAGCGGCACCTCGACGGCGAACATCGAGCCCCTGCCCTGCTGCGACGCGACGCGAATGCGGTGGCCGAGCATGCGTGCGATCTTCTCGACGATCGCCAGGCCAAGGCCCAGGCCACGATCCTGCTTGCGCTGCACGTTATCGCCGCGTTTGAACTCCTGGAATATCTCCACCAGCTTGTCCTGAGCGATGCCGATGCCGGTGTCCCAGACTTCGATGGACAGGCTGTTGCCGCGCCGCCGGCAGCCCAGCAGGATGCGTCCGCTGGCGGTGTAGCGAATGGCGTTACTGAGGAAGTTACGCAGAATCCGCGCCAGCAGTTGCACGTCACTGCGCACCAGGGCCGAGCTGGGCAGGTAATCCAGACGTAGGCCTTCGCTGCGGGCGATCTGGTGATACTCGGCGGCCAGATTTTCCAGCAGCTCGCTGACGGCGAATGGCGCGATATCGGGCTTGATCACCCCGGCATCGAGCTTGGAAATGTCCACCAGCGTGCCGAGCAGGCTTTCCACGTCTTCCAGCGAGTTGCTGACGTTGCGCACCAGCGGCGCACAGCCTGACAGGTCGCGTTTCTCCAACAAGGCACTGGTGAACAGCCGCGCGGCATTGAGCGGCTGAAGCAGGTCATGGCTGACCGCGGCGAGGAACTTGGTCTTGGAAAGGTTGGCCTGCTCGGCCTCGCCCTTGGCTTCACGCAGGCGCGCTTCCATCTGCGTGCGCTCGTCGATCTCGCGGCGCAACTGGTCGTTCACCGTGGTCAGCTCGGCGGTACGCTCGCGTACGCGCTGTTCCAGGTGTTGATAAGCCTGGTGCAATGCCTCGGCAGTGCGGCGACGCTCGGTGATGTCGCGGATCAGCACGAAGATGCCGACCACCTCGCCACTGGCCTGACGGTTGGGCACATAGGAACGCAGCATGTAGCGTTCCTGGCCGTTGTGGTTGGTTTCGGCGAATTCGAAGGTCACGCTCTCGCCGGACAGCGCCAATTCGACGTAGGGTTCCAGACGCTGGCAATGCTCCTCGCTGTGCACTTCGCGCAGGCTCTGGCCGAGCATGGCGCCGCGTGGCCAGCAGTACCATTCCTCGTAAACCTTGTTGGTGAATTCGTAGACCAGATCAGCCGACAGGTAGGCGATCAGCGCCGGCACGTGGTCGGTGATCAGGCGAATCCAGCGCTCGCTGTCGCTCAGCGCCTGGGCCTGGCGATGGCGCTCGGTGATATCGGTGAAGGTATTGACGAAGCCGCCGGTGGGCAGCGGATGAGTACGCACTTCCAGCATGCGCCCGTCGAACAGGCGCACCTCCACCTGGCGCAGCGGTTTGCCGGCAGCATCGCGGCTGTCCGGGGTCAGCGGCTCAAGTTCGCTTTCCACCATCACTTCGGCGAAGGGCCGATGGGCGTTGATCGGCGCCAGCCCGCAAAGTTCGAGGAAACGGTGGTTCCACAACTCCAGCGCGCCCTCGGCATTGACCATGGCCATGCCCTGCGACAGGTTGTCGACCGCGCGCTGCAGCAGGCGCGATTTCTGCGCCAGAGCCTGCTCGCGGCGCAGCGCCTCGCTCTGCTTCACCTCGGTGATGTCGGTGTAGAGGATCACCAGCCCGCCCTCGCGGGTCGGCCGCTCGCTGACCTGCACCCAGCGCCCGTCCTGCAGGCGGAACAGGCTCGGCTCGCCCTCCTTGCCCAACTGCGCTTCTACCACCAGACCAGTGCTGCGGCTCAGGCGGCGAATCTCCTCCAACCGCGTACCGGTACCGATGCGCGCGCGGCTGCGCGCCCAGAGCGCCTTGAAACGGCTGTTGAACAGCACGATGCGCTGGCGATCGTCGAACAGCACGAAGGCGTCGGAGATGCTCTCGATGGCGTCGATCAAATGCTGGTGCGCAGTCTCGGCACGCAGCCGTGCGTCGCTGAGCAGCTGGTTGCTGGATTTCAGTTCGGCCATCGCCTGGTTCAGCGCGTCGGTGCGCTCGCGCACCTGCTCGGACAGCACCACCGAATGCTGGAAGGCCGCGTAGGCGTCATCGCCACGGGAATGGATCGACTCGACCCGCTCGATCAGCGCGGCATTGATGCGCCTGAGCTTGGCGTTTTCCTGCTCCAGCGCCGCACAGCGTGCCTGCAGCTCAGCGCTCGGCACGCCCAACAGGTCGGCCAATGGCGACGCCGGTGAAGGTCTGGTTGATGTGCATGCCATTGAACTGCTCTCCGTAGGTATTGAAGCCGATCACCCGCTGCTGACGCAGCAGCGTGGCGACCGACTCGACGCCGCCATCGTTCTCGATCTCCAGGCGGCGCAGGAAGCAGTCGCAGCCGATGGTCAGCAGCAGCGGACCGAGGCGATGCTCCAGCCCGGCGAACAGTTGCTGCAGATTGGGCAGCAAGGGGCCGGGGTGCATGGCGGTGAGGACGATGCCGTTCTCCACCGCGCAGTAGAAGGTCAGGCTGAGGTCGTCGTGCACCTGCTGGATCGAGCGCACGTAGTAGTGATCGCTGATGCGCACCGCCAGCGGATAAGCAGCGAACGCGCGCAGATCCAGCGCCTCGACCGGCACACCGATCAGCTCGGCATATTCCTGCGCGGCCGGTGCGGCATTGAGTTCGTACACCCGGCGCGTGGCGCTGTCGGCGCGCGTCACCACCAGCTTTTCCGCGCTGGGCTGGATGTGATGGGTGCTGAACACCTCGAACTCCAGCCAGGTGTTAAACAGCACCACGACCGCTGCGCCGCTGTGGAAGCGGCCGCCATGGTAGACGTGGGTGTGGGTCAGGTGGTTGTCGTCGCCGGCCGAGCCGCCGAAGTGCGGGATGCTGCCCAGCGCCGCACTGAGTGCGCCAAGCACCAGTTCTTCGCGGCTGGAAAGTCCGTCGAGCAGGGTCAGGGCGAAGCTGTGGCCCTTGATCGAGGCCAGCTCGTTGCTGCGGCAATCCTTGACCAGGCCATCGACCAGATGCTGCGCATCGAGCAGATTGAAGCGTTCCATCTCGTCGATCAGCACGCTGGCGATGGAGAAACAGCGCAGGTCGAAGCCCAGCGCCACCACACAGCCACGGTCGTAGCCCTGTGGGGTGATCTCGCCGGCGCTGGTGCAGCCCACCAGGCTGACACCGCCGAAATGCGCTTCCAGCGCCTGGCCGAGGCCGTCGAGATCGTATTCGGCCGAGCAGAAGAACAGCACGAAACCGAGATAGGGATGGATCAGCTGGCGTGCCAGTTCCTGGGCGGCCAATTCCACATCCTTCGTGCTGGAGACAGCGCTGAGCACGCCCTCCGACTGTTCCAAGGCCATATCACGCCCCAATTCACGTGCTGATCATGGGGAAATTCTACGAAGCCGGCGCTGCCCGCCCCATGCTACTTGAGTACTGGGTAGTCGATCCGTAGGGCGTACTCGCGAAGCAGTACGCGACGCACGCCGCCACCCTGGTCACGCCATGCATGGGCAATTCAATATGTAGGGCGGGTGCAACCCGCCAGTGGGGCAACGGCGGGTTGCACCCGCTCTACAAACTGCTGCGCCGTGCGCACCAGTGTTCTTACAGGGCCGGCCAGAACATCAGGTTCAGCACGAACATCCCGGCGTAAAAGCCTATCTCCAGGGTTTCCGTCCACGGCTGGATGCGCTTGATCGCGCCATGCACATGCACCAGCACCATCAGCAGGGCCACCGCGGCCAGCACCTCGAAGGTGGTGTGCAGCGCTTCACCGGTCAGCGCGGCGCGCAGCATCAGCGCCTCGACGATCAGGATGAAGGCACCCAGACAGCGCCCGAAGTACACCGCCAGGTCCACATCCTGCGGAATGCGCCAACGCATCAGGCGCGCCCAGGTCAGCGGTACGAGAAAGATGGGTAGCGCGAAGACCAGCGTAGTGCTGATCGCCAGTACCAGCAGATAGGTTTGAGCCGATTCGCTCCAGAGTCCGATCATTGAATTCTTCCTTTCGATCCATAAAAAGAACGGGAGACCCGTGGGCCTCCCGTCGTCTGCAAGCCGTGCGGCTTACCAGCTGAGCACGGCACCTACGGCGAAGGTGTCGGTGTCCTCGTTCAGACCGCTGCCGGCGGCGGCATCGATCTGGTACTGGTTGTACTCGGCGACCAGCTTGAGGTTGTCGTTGATGGTGCGGAAATAGGCGATACCGCGGGTCTCGTAGTCCGCCGCCACGCCCAGACCGTTGCCGTCGTCCTCGGTCTTGCCGTAGGACAGCGCCACGCGGTTCTTGCCCCAGGTGTACGAGCCCTGCAGCAGGTAGCCGTCGCTGTCGATGTCACGCAGGGTCGGCTCGCCAAGGTTGTTGGTGAAGAACGGGTTGATGCCCTTGGCCTGGAAGCCCGAACCAGTCAGCGACAGGCCGCCGAACTTGGCCTGCACACCATAGCCGAGGCCCTTGGAGGTGACCTTGTCGACGGTGTCGTCGGTGTTCTCGGAGGTCTGGTAGGCACCGTTGACCCAGGTGTAGATGGTCGAACCGCCCAGATCGAACTGGTAGCTGACTTCCGATTCGAAACGCGGATTTTCCTGGTAGGCCTTGCCGGTCGGGCTGTCGTCGTTGGTGTCGACCGGGTCCATGATGCCGACCGCGACACGCAGGCCTTCAGCCAGGTTGTTGTTGCGGTAGGTGATCTGCGAGGTCGGGAACGGATACGGGTAGCCGGTGCCGATGTTGCCGAAGGACACGCCATTGCCGTCTACCAGGCCGAGGGTGTCGGACACATTGCCGTAACCGGCCAGCAGCTCATCGAGGAAGATGTTGGAGCGCGAGAACAGGCCGAAGTCCTTGCCCACCAGCACCTCGCCCCATTCCGGGCTGGAAACGGTGCCGTAGAACTGACGCACGTCGATGGCGGTGTCGGTGCCGTTGGTTTCACTGTCGTTGATGGTGACCCAGAAGGAGGAGCGGCCGGTCAGCTTGAGCCCGTCGATCTGCTTACCGAAATTGAAGCCGATCCAGTTGGGCAGAAAGCCCATCTTCACCCGCGACTGGCGGCGGTCGAACTGCTCACCCTCACGATCCACGTCGCTGTTGACGTAGAAGGCGTTGATATAACCGTCGGTGGAAAAAGTGGTGTCGTCCTTGTCGTAAAGAACGATCTCGGCGGCGGCCTGCTGAGCGGTCGCCAGGGCGACGGCAGCAGCCAGAGTTAGGGGCAGAAATCGAGTGATGGCGATCTTGTTGTTGTTCATAACGCTCTCCGCTTGAGTGGCGACCACCAGGGCAGTCGTGTCGGAGGCGATTATCGAAAGCGGGTCCGGCGGGCCATACGCTGCCTTGGCAGCGATTCGCTGCTGCTTTGGCCGGGCGCTACCGGCGTGCTCCCGCCGGCTCGCGACCGACCTGCTACCGGTAGCGGGAGAAAGGTATTAGTACCGGGCCAACCCTAGGGTGTAGAAATGCGCTGGTAGCTGAACGGCAGGCGTCGCGCACCGCAACGAACGATGGCGGCGCGGCTACAGGCTTCGCCCCGGGTCGGGGGCTCCTACACAACCACCAGACACTGCCTCACCCTGTAGGAGCCGCGCCCCGCGGCGAATCGAAAGAACGACGCAAAGCCAGAGCCTTGCACCGGACCGGGGCTCCTGCAGAAAAAGGCGTGGGAAATTTGATCGCAGTCGCGCAAAGAGCGATGAAGAGAACGCAGCCTAGGCCGGCGACGGTGCTCCGCTGGCGAGCACGCGCCAGTCGCGGGCGCTTAGCAACTGCTCATGTGCTCGCAGCAGATCGCTAGAGGTCAGGGCCACCAACGCCTGCTGCACACGTTGCAGGTGCACCTCGGGCAAGCCTGCCAGATGCAACTGCCATAGCTGCTCGGCACGTGCGAGGTTGGCCTCGGCCGGGCTCAGTGTCGGTAGCAAGGCAGCGCGGTAACGCGACACGGCCTCATCATCCAGCGCAGCGAGCGACTGACGCTGCTCGCCCAGAAAGGCGCGGATATGCTCGAAGATGCCAGCCGCCTCGCAGACGGGTGACTGCAAGGCAAACAGCAACCCCCGGCAACCCTCGACCTGGCGGAAGCCGGCGAACAGCGCGTAACCCAGTTGCAACTCACCGCGCAGGCGCTGGTAGAAACGCCCCTGCAACACCTGGCCAAGCAGACGCCAGGCAGCCTCGGTGCAGGCATCGACGGCAGGCAAGGGACAGAACAGCATCAACGCGGCATCCGTACTTGGCTGCGCGACCTGGTGCCAGTCGACTCCAGTCTCGATACACGGTGGGGGCGACAGATCCGTAAGCGGCTCGACAGCCACGCACAACTCGTTCAATTGCGCCTGCTCGCGCGCCCCAAGCCCAACACTCAGCCCTTCCAGCCGCGAGACCTTGGGTAGTTCGCACAGGTGCGGCAAACGCTGCAGCAGCGCCCGCAACAACATACCCTGGGAAGCGGGCTCGACTGGTTCATCCAGCGTGGCCAACAGCAGCGGTAGCAGCAAAGCACTGAAGGTCGGCAATAGTGGTGCCGGCCCGCGCAATGAAAGGCTCCAGCCAGCAACTTGTACGCTCAGCTGGCAGGCAATGCCAAGCCGCTCACCGCGCCAGCGCAGATCGGCGCTGCGCGCCAGCAATCCCGCTTCGATGGCCGCAGCGTCGCCCGCCGCCGCACAGGGGCCGCGCCAGTAAAGCGCAGCCGGCCCACCCTCCACCTGCCACGGATGATGTCGTAGCGCGGCCAACGGCAAAACGGCCGATGCCACGGCAGCGCCGGCCAGCAACGGATCATTGCCAGGCAGCCGCCAGGGATGGTTCGAAATTGGGGTTGGCGATGGCAGCGGCAAGGCCTGCAATGGCAAATCCAATCCAATTGCCGGCCACAAGGGTCGCGTCTGCTCGCCACACTGCAATTCGATCAGCCCATCACCGCGAGCCAGGCGATCCAGCACGGCATTCAGGTCGCGCAAGGTCTGGCTGTCATCCTGAGTAGGCGATTGCAGCTCCCTGGCCGCCGCCAACGGGCTGAGCCCAAGCAACCTGAGCGCTGCTGCCTGCTGCTGGTGCTGCAGTCGCAATGACCAATCTGTATCGCCCTGCAACTGCGCAGCCCAACTCTGCACGGCGGCGCGCACTGCGGCGCCCTGCTCCGCGCTGGCGCCAGGAAAGTCCAGACGCAGCAGGCATTGCCCACCGTGCTGATACAGCACCCGCGCCTGCAACTGCCGGCACAATTGCATCGCGCGCAGACCGTCGAGCAAGCCGCCGGGCGCAGGGTCCTGCACAGCATCCATCAACAGATCCAACGATGCGTCCAGGTCGCGGGTGTCGAGCTGCACGGCAAGCCCCAGGTACACACCCGAACGACTGTGTTGCAGATACAGGCACGGCGCTCGCAGAGGCAGAAGGTCAGCCAGTGGCACGAAACAAGCGTCGCCCTCGCCTGCCGGCAACCTTCCAAGCAGCGTCTCGGCGATATCCAGCAACTGTTCAGCCGGTTGTGGCCCGACCAGAGTCAGGCTTATATGCCGAGCCTGGTAGTGGCGTTGATGATGATCACGCAGAGCCTGCTGAAACTCCGCAGATTCCACAGCCAGCGTGCCGCGATCACCGGCCAGGAACGCCCCGCAGCGATGCCCGGCGGCTAGCGCCTGGCCCAGCGCATGATCGATACGACTGTCGGCATCCTGGCTGCGTGCCTGGTATTCGGCGTGCAGCACCTCGCGCTCACGCAGCTGCGCGTCGATCGCCAGCAAAGGCTGGCCAAGCATATCCAGCAGACGTGTCAGCGCTGGCTGCAGCAACTCGGCCGGCACCTCGCAGACGAAATCGGTGTAACGCGCCTGGGTCGAAGCATTTACCAGCCCACCATGGCGCTGGACGAAGGCCATCAAACCCTGATCGACCGGGTAATCGCGACTACCGAGAAACAGCAGATGTTCGAGAAAGTGCGCCAGGCCCGGATAGGCCGCTGGCTCGTCATGACCGCCGGCGGCCACACGCAGGCACACCCCAACCTGCTGCGCCCAAAGCTGCTGCTGCGCTCGCAGCTCGGCGCAATTGGCCAGTCGCCGGGTAACGGTAGCTTGATCAGACATCGATGGTTCTCTGGGCAGCTTGCCGCCAAGCGTGCCCCTTGCACCACGGTCCGGCAATGCTGCTTTGGGCCTAGACAAGCCGACACATTGGTACAAAAGCCCTCCTATGGCCGGCAATAAAAGCCCGTCCCGCGCGGGCTTGCTGTTAGAATAAGCAGCCTTTTTCAGCCCGTCACAGCGTCCCATGTCCCAGGATTCCAACCGCCTCGCCCTGTCTCGCCGCTTCTCCGTCGCCCCGATGATGGATTGGACGGACCGTCACTGCCGGTTCTTTCTCCGTCAGCTGTCGCGTCATGCCCTGCTCTACACCGAGATGGTCACCACCGGCGCGCTGATCCATGGCGACCGCGAGCGTTTCTTGCGTTACAGCGAGTGCGAACATCCGATTGCCCTGCAGTTGGGCGGCAGCAATCCGCAGGACCTGGCGACCTGCGCGAAGATGGCCGAAGAACATGGCTATGACGAAGTGAACCTGAACGTCGGCTGCCCCAGCGACCGCGTGCAGAACAACATGATCGGCGCCTGCCTGATGGGCCATCCGGCGCTGGTCGCCGACTGCGTGAAGGCCATGCAGGACGCCGTGAGTATCCCGGTGACGGTCAAGCACCGCATCGGCATCAATGGCCGTGACAGCTACGCCGAACTGTGCGATTTCGTCGGCCAGGTGCGCGATGCCGGCTGCCGCAGCTTCACCGTGCATGCGCGCATCGCCATCCTCGAAGGCCTGTCACCGAAGGAAAACCGTGAGATTCCGCCGCTGCGCTACGACATCGCCGCGCAGCTCAAGCAGGACTTCCCAGATCTGGAGATCATCCTCAACGGCGGTATCAAGACCCTCGAGGAATGCGCGCAACACCTGCAGACCTTCGATGGCGTGATGCTCGGCCGCGAGGCCTATCACAACCCCTATCTGCTGGCGCAGGTGGACAGCCGCCTGTTCGGCGCCGCAGACCCGGGCATTTCCCGCATGGACGCTCTGCTCGCACTCAAACCCTACGTCGAGCAACACCTGCGCGAGGGCGGCACCCTGCATCACGTCAGCCGTCACGTACTGGGCCTGGCCCAGGGCTTCCCCGGTGCCCGACGTTTCCGCCAGCTGCTGTCGGTGGACATTCACAAGGTACAAGACCCGCTGGCGCTGCTCGATCAGGCAGCCGAACTGCTACGCGGTCATTGATCCGGCGCGCTCAGGCGATAGCGGCTACGCCCCGTCGTCTGCACCAGGCCATTCTCCTCCATACGCCGCAGCACCTGGCGCACGCTGACCAGCGACAGTGGTTCGCCGGCCTCATTCAATTGCTGGTGGAGTGCGCGCGCGGATATTCCCTGCTCGTCATTGGCGCTGCACAGCGCCTCCACCACCTTGAGCCGGGGCATGCTGAAGCGCAGCCCGGCGGCCTGCAACCACTCGCGACACTGGCGCGTATCCGGTCCAGCGGAAACTGAACGAGAAAGCTGGGTTTGGGTCGACATATTCGGGCTCCTTGGCAGCTCGTCTACAGTCGGACTCCACCGACTTCGGCACGTTCTTACGCACCGTCATAGATAAAGACGAACGAGCCGGTAAAAAGCGCAGCCCGAAAAGGTAAATATTGTCAGTGACCCGACCGTTGAGCGCCCGCTGCGCCTCGGGTAAGGTCATGCCATCTGCAACGACAAGGCCTCGTCATGACCTCCAAGCTGGAACAACTCAAGCAGTTCACTACCGTAGTCGCCGACACCGGTGACCTAGACGCAATCGCTCGCCTGCAACCGGTGGATGCCACCACCAACCCCTCTCTGCTGCTCAAGGCGGCAGCCCTTCCTCGCTATGCCGATCTGCTGAATCAGGCCATGAGTGCTGGCAAGGGTGACCTGGGGCTGGCCTGCGATCATTTCGCGGTCGCCGTCGGCCAGGAGATCCTCAAGGTCATCCCGGGGCGCATTTCCACCGAAGTCGATGCGCGCCTGTCGTTCGACACCGACGCGACCCTGCGCCGCGCCGAGCGCCTGATCGGTCTTTACGAAAAAGCGGGCATTGGCCGCGAGCGCGTACTGATCAAGATCGCTTCGACCTGGGAGGGCATCCGCGCCGCCGAGCAGTTGGAAAAAGCCGGCGTGCAGACCAACCTGACGCTGCTGTTCGCCTTCGCCCAGGCGCAGGCCTGCGCCGATGCCGGCATATTCCTCATCTCGCCGTTCGTGGGGCGCATCTACGATTGGTACAAGAAAGCCGAGGGCCGTGATTTCGTCGGCAGCGAAGATCCAGGCGTGCAATCGGTCACGCGCATCTACGACTACTACAAGGCCAATGCCTACGACACCGTGGTGATGGGTGCGAGCTTTCGCAACATCGGCCAGATCGAAGCGTTGGCCGGTTGTGACCGCCTGACCATCAGCCCCGAACTGCTGCAGAAGTTGGCAGAAGACGAGGGCCAGCTCACTCGTCAACTCGCCCCTGGCGCTGCCGGCGAACCGCGCCAGAGCCTCAATGAAGGCGGCTTCCGCTGGGCCCTGAACGAGGATGCCATGGCTACCGAGAAGCTGGCCGAGGGCATCCGTCTGTTCGCCCGCGATCAGGAAAAACTCGAAGCCCTGCTGGCCGCCAAGGCCTGATCGGCATAGGGGGCAGTTCTGATGAACTGCGCCCCTGCCACACCACCCGGCATGCGGGTCCGCACCGGGCGGTTCGAGGGATTGAGGTTATGAGAGTCGGGCTAATCCCAGGCGGTCGAACCAGGCCAGGTTCAACACCCTATTGAGTAGCTTGCCGCTGTTGCACCACCAGCGCCGGCTGTTGGCCGCCACCCGTTGTGCCACTGTACGACTTGCCCCCAGTGCGCGTAGCTCCCGGAACATGGTCTTGCCTTGCTTCCACTGCTTGAGCTGGATCGCGCGCAACCGATGACGCAGCCACTCGTCCAGCATCTGCCAGACTCGCGACGTTTGCGCCAACCGGTAGTAGCCCTTCCAGCCCTCCAGGTAGGAACTCAGGCGTTCAACGACCTGCTGCAGACTGCGACCGCACGAGCGGCGGCTCAGTTGCCGAACTCGTTGCTTGAACGCTTCCAGCGCCTTCTTCGCCACCGTGCGCTTGATCACCCCTTTCGGGGCTACCCAGAAGCTGTACCCCAGGAACTTGCGCCCCGCAAAGACACTGCTCACGCGGCTCTTGGCCTCGTTGATCCTCAAGCGAAGCCTGGCGTACAAACGGCGTAGCAGCGCCATCACCCTTTCCCCCGCTCGGCGGCTGTGCACGTACACGTTGCAGTCGTCGGCGTAGCGAACGAAACAGTGACCGCGGCGCTCCAGCTCCTTGCCCACTTCATCGAGCAGCACGTTGGCCAGCAGCGGCGACAACGGGCCACCTTGCGGTGTGCCTTCATGCCGCTGCATGACCAGACCGCCATCAAGGATGCCGCTGTTCAGGTACGCTCGTATCAGACGAAGAACGCCTTGATCCGGGACGCGCTTGCGCAAGCGTTCAATCAGGATGTCGTGGTTGACACGGTCGAAGAACTTCTCCAGATCCACGTCCACCACAATCCGGCGCCCAGATTGCACATACGCCTGAGCGGCAAGCACCGCATCATGCGCACGGCGTCCAGGCCGAAAACCGTAGCTATGCTCGCTGAAACCAGGATCGAGCAACGGTTGCAGCACCTGCAGCAAGGCCTGCTGGATCAGACGGTTGGTCACCGTTGGTATACCCAGCTCGCGCTGGCTTCCGTCCGGCTTGGCAATCATCACCCGCCGTACCGGACTGGGCCGGTACAACCCTGACAAGAGCTGCGCTCGAATCCCCGCCCACTCCGTCAGCAGCCGTTCGGCCGTCTGCTCTATGCTCAGTCCGTCGACACCCGCTACTCCCTTGTTGGCTTTGACCCGCTTCCACGCTCGTTGCAGGTTTCCTCTCGCAAGGGCCCGATACAGCAGCCCTTGCCCTGTGCTGTCGGTTTCACCCCGCGGCGCAGTGCCTCGTCGCTGACGGAGCGAATCACGGCTTCACCGCTCATCGCCTGCGCCCGCCCCACCTTCTGGTGAGCATCTGACTTCAGGTCATGTCGCATCAGGATGGCCTATCGCACTCTCTCTCGTTCGGCCCTTCGTCAAAAAAACTACTACGGCCTCTGCTGACTTCTCGCTCCGGCTCGACGCCGTTACCCTTTCAGGATCGAGGCGAGATCTCCCCAGGTAAGAACGCACTCCTTCTCTGCACAACCGCCGGATCTACGCCACTTCGCCTTGATCACCAGAGCTTTGCGGTTCATTGCCCGCTCGCCCTGCTCCATAGCGCCTTCTATCCGGTTCTTGTTCATCGGCTCGCAGATTACGCTCCACGCTTCCTCCCCACGCTCGGTCACCCTCACGCAGTTGCGCTTCACTTCGTTCGCTGTGATCAACTTACGGCGGGACTTGCACCCGCAGGAGTGCGCCCATGCTGGGCGCACAATGACAAAGGGGGCGTCAGCTTGGCTGACGCCCCTTTTCATTGCGAGTTAGAAAGTAGAGCGCGTTGTGCGCACCAGCGACTTTATCGGCAGATATCGATGCGCATAGCGCACCCTACGGAAAGCGATCAATCAATGCCGTTCGAGCGCACTGACCAGGTCGTGGAACGCTTCGCGGTTGGAGTCGTTGAGCCCCATCAGGATGCGGTGCGCTTCCAGCACCTTGGCCTTGACCACCTCTTCGGACTGATCCTGCGACGGTAGATCATCCAGGCATTCCGGGCACGGGATCGGCCGATCGACGATATTGAACACCTGGTCGAAGCCCATGGACTCCAGCAGGCGCGTGATGTCGTCGTGAGTGGTGACAACGGTCGGCAATAGACCAACCTTCTGCCGCGACAGAATGGACAATTTCGCCAGCAAACCGAGAGTCGTACTGTCGATACTGCGAGTTTCGGTCAAGTCGATGACGATGGCCGAAAAATTCAACGCGGTGAAAATCTTTTCAATCGTAGCATCCAGTGCTGAACACAACGTCAGACGGACTTCACCGACAAACTTCAGGACGAAGGTTCCGTCCTGCTCGGCGAATTGGATGCGACCGGGGCTTATCCCAGGATTCATGCAAGGTTCCTGCTCAACACCAGCAAGGCGATATCATCCGGCATCTCGCCCAGATTGGCCAGACCGAGAACTTGACGCAAACCACCCAGCGTACCGCCAGCCTGGCTAACCAGTTGTGGCAACGCCAATTCCTTCTCTTTCAGCGTGTCACCTGGCAGCAGGTCGAGAATGCCATCGGACAGCAGCGTCAGGCTGAAAGACTCTGGCAACTGCATTTCCAGATCACCGTATTCGGCTTCCTCGAACAGGCCGACCGGCAGGCCACGGCCTTCCAGGTAGCGCGCCTGGCCATTTTCGAACAGCACCGGCAGCGGCAGATGCCCGCCGATGCTGTAGGTGAGCATGCCGCTCTCCTCGTCGATCACACCGCCGAGCATGGTCACGTGCTTGCCCAGCTTGCAGTTGATCAACCCGCGATTGATGTGGCCGAGCACATCGGAGGGTTTGAATTCCGGTAACGTGCCGCCACGCCGCCACTCGTAGAGCAGGCGCGTGGTCATGAACTTGAGCAGCACGGTGACGAATGCCGACGACGCACCATGACCGGAGACATCGGCCAGGTAGAACGCGATGCGTCGCTCGTCGATACGGAAGTAATCGACGAAATCACCGGACAGGTACAACGACGGGATGATCTGGTGCGCGAAGTTCAGGCCATCGGCCTGCCAGGGCGTCACCGGCAGCATGTTCATCTGCACCTGACGGCCGGCGTTCTGGTCCTCCTGCAACAGGTGCAGGCTGGCCTGGAGCTCACGATTGGTCGCTTCCAGCTTCTCACGATAGAGCTGGTTCTCGACGCGCAGACGCGCACGGTCCAGCGCACGGCGCACCGAATGCTCCAGCACGGCGAGGTCTTCGAGAGGTTTGATCAGGTAGTCGGCCGCGCCGAGACGCAGGGCTTCGACAGCATCGGTCATCACACCGGCGCCGGAAACGACGATCACCGGCACCTCGACACCCAGTGCGTTGATACGACGAATCAGTTCAAGACCGTCGACCTGCGGCATGCGCAGATCGCAGATCATCAGGTCGGGGCCTTCCTGCTGGAACACTTCCAGCCCCTGCAAACCGTTGTTGGCCTGCAACACCTTGAAGCCGCTGTCCTCGAGGTAGGCCGCGAGGCTTGCACGTACGACATCGTCGTCGTCAATGATCAGCAGAGTGGCACTGGTTTTGTGCATGGGGTATCCAGGCAAACTGCGCCAGGGCAATTTTTGGTCACTGCCCGTGGCGCGGCGCTGCATCTATGGCGCCAAGGCGATTTCAAGGGGCAGACGGTACTCCCATCTGCCGGCCGATTCAAGCCGGGACCGGTCGTCGTTCGGCGGCTTTACAGGTCAAATCGACGAGGGTTATAAGAGCCGCGGGAGAGCTCATAAGAAGAGGACAGGGTCCATGAGTCAGAACGATCGAGCGTACAGCGAGAAACGCGACTACATCCGCATGCGACTGGAAGCTGCAGTCGTCCTCCATCATGCTGGCCGGGAAATTCCTGCACTGTGCCTGGATCTTTCCAGTACTGGCATGCAAATCGAGGCTGAAGCGGCCTTGAGCATGGGAGACAAGGTCAAGGTCCATATCCCTTCAGAACACAGCGAACTCGCCGGCCTCGACGCCCAGGCCGAAGTGGTTCGGATCAGCGATCTGGGCGACGGTCGTCAATCGCTGGGCTTGGCAATCATATCCATGAGCTGAAATCTGCATTTACGAAAAAGGCGGCTCTAGAGCCGCCTTTTTTGCATCTATCAGGACTTAGAAGTCGTCTTCAACCTGCCCATCTTTCACCTTGAACTCACGGCTCTGCAGGTAGGCGTTGCGAATGAAGATGTACTTATCGCCGCTGATCAGGCGCTCGGCCTGCAGCAGGTTGGCGCGGGTGTCGACCACCTGCACGCCACGGGTCACGTTACGGGTCGGCACATGATCCATGTGCGGATACGGCGTAAGGAAGCTGTCCGGCACCCGACCGGTGGCATCACGCACAGTGCTTGGGCCGAGGAGCGGGATGACCAGGTAAGGGCCGCTGTTCAGGCCCCAGACGCCAAGGGTCTGACCGAAGTCTTCGTTGCTCTTCTGCAGGCCCATGTGTTTCGCCACGTCGAAGAAGCCCAGCACACCGAAGGTGGTGTTGAAGATCAGGCGACCGGTATCGACGCCGGCGTTGTGCAGCTTGCCCTGCAGCAGGTTGTTGGCCAGGTTGCCAACGTCGCCGATGTTGCCGAACACGTTGTGTACGCCATCTTCGAGAAATTGCGGCGTGACCGCCCGGTAACCCTGGGCGATCGGCTTCAGCGCATAGGTATCGACGGTATCGTTGAAACGGAAGATGGGGCGATTGAAACTTTCCCAAGGATCTTCTTCCGAAGCGGCCTGACTCATCGCAGGCAGCAGGCTCAGGCCGACGAGGGCCATCAGGCCACCCAGGCGCGCGATCCAGCGAGCACCGATCACATGCATTTAAATCTCTCCTTGAGGAAAATAATGTGGCCACCGCCAGCGGGCCGAATGCCGCGTAGTATAAAGCCTGGAGCCCTGATTGGGCAGCATAGCGAAGAAAAGCGATGACCGACGAAACCTTGCTGCACACAGCACACATCCCCGTACGCTGGGGCGACATGGACAGCTACGGGCACGTCAATAACATCATCTACATGCAATACCTGGAAGAAGCCCGTGTCGCCTGGTTCGAGCTGGCCGGCGTAGCCATGAGCAACGTGCCGTTCGGCCCGGTGGTCCTGCAAACCCAACACACCTACCTGAAGCCGGTGGTACACCCTGCCACCGTGGTGGTGGAACTGAGGGCCGGCGCGGTGGGGCGCAGCAGCCTGGTGATCGACCATCGGCTGACCACCGTCGAAGATCCACACACGGTCTACGGTGAGGGTTACTGCAAACTGGTATGGATCGACCATGAGAGTGGCAAGTCGGTAGCCCTGCCGGAGCACGTACGCGCTCTGTTCGACGTCATCTAGCGGTCACATTACGGTCATCCGTTGGCGCTAGATTGGCCTAGGCCAATGCCAAGGATGATCCCATGCCCTCCCCCTGCACCGCCCTGATCTTTCAACTGTCCGGCTGCCTGGTCGACTTCGGCGCCCGCACGCTACCCGTCGCCCTGCAGCGGCTGCACCCCGAGTGCACGCGCGCAAGCCTCGTCGGTGCGCCGCAGCAGGCGCTGGATGCCTGGCTAGGCAAGCCGGCAACCGCAGCACAACTGCAAGCGCTACAGCAGACGCTGAGCGAGGTGGCCGGCGATCATGCCGAGCTGACCCCAGGTGCTGCACAGTTGCTGCAAAGCCTGCATGCCAATGGCACGCCCTGCGCCTGGCTGGACGACCTGCCGGCCGATACCAGCCTGCGCCTGGCCGAAGCGCTGCCCGCCTCCATCGAAGCGGTGCTGGCACGTCAGGCCAGGCCATGGCCGGCGCCAGACAGCTGCTGGCAGGCATTGAGCCAGCTGAACGTCGAGCGCCTGGATGGTTGTGTAGTCGTCAGCGGTAATCCGCTATTGCTGCACGCCGGGCTCAATGCTGGCTGCTGGACCATCGGCCTGGCCGCCTGCGGGCCACTGTGCGGCTACGCCCTGGCCGACTGGCAGGCACTGGACGCAAGCGAGCAGAAACACCTGCGCGCCGAGGCCACGCTGCTGCTCTATCGTCTGGGCGTGCATTCGGTGGTCGATCACCTGGGAGAAATCGGGGCCAGCCTGGACGATATCGGCGTACGCCGGAGCAAGGGCGAAAAGCCCTGAGACTTTGACTCGGATCAGGCAAAGCCGGCTCGCTTGGATTAACCTTCAGGTACGGGTTGAAAACTTCCAGCGCAGCTGGGGGTCAATGCCTAAGCTGATTGGAAAAGGAGAACTCTATGCCAGCAAGCGACCTGCAGCAGCAACTGGAAGCCCTCCAGCAACACCTAGCCCAGGACACGCCGCTCAGCGAGGAAGAACGCGCATCGCTTTACCTGCTGACCCAGGAAATCGAAGTGCAATTGGCGCGTGAAGCCGCCTCAGCGCCCGACGCCACGCTGGTCGATGGCGTCAATCTGGCGGTGGAACGTTTCGAGGCCAGCCACCCTACCCTCGCCGGCACCCTGCGCAACATCATGCAGAGCCTGGCCAACATGGGCATCTGAATGCCCCGCCCCGGCTAACATCGAGCCACTCAGGAAAATGCCGCCTGGTTTCAGACTGTGTGAAAACGTTCTGAAGTGAACCGGTTCAATACAAACGCCTCGATTGATTCGGGGCGTTTGTATTTTTACTGGTGCAATGATGCAAAGTGCAGCGCTCAGGTCAGCAGCTCGATCATGCGGCGTGCCCCGAGTACCGAAATAGCACGTTTGAGGTTGTAG
>NZ_SCFY01000018.1 GCF_007049795.1 Ectopseudomonas mendocina | reverse complement strand
CCCTACGCCCACCCTACGCTCGTCCTACTGACTAAGGCATGCCAATGCTTCACCGCGTAGGAGCCCCGCCCCGGGGCGAAGCGTTTCGTCGCGGGGCGCAACTCCTACAGGTGTGGCTTTAGGCTGAGGTGCTGACTGGCTTGCCACCCTTGGGCTTGAAGTACAGGGTGGTACCGCGGGCGAGGTTGTCCAGGCTGACGTGATCCTTGGCCACCTCGGCCTCGATCAGCTCGTCCTGGCCTTCGACCTTGAGGGTGATGCGGGTGATCGCGCCGAGCAGGCGGATGTCGCGCACTTCACCGGCCTTGTGCTCCGGGCTCGGTTCGCTGGACAGGTCGACCTCGTGCGGGCGGAACAGCACGTGGTGGTCATTGCCGACGTAGAGGCGGTTGGCATCACCGAGGAAGTGGTAGACGAAATCGCTGGCCGGGTGCTCGTAGACCTCGGCCGGGGTGCCGATCTGCTCGATCACGCCCTTGTTCATCACCACGATGCGGTCGGCCACTTCCATGGCTTCTTCCTGGTCGTGGGTGACGAACACGCTGGTCAGATGCACTTCTTCGTGCAGGCGTGCCAGCCAGCGGCGCAGCTCCTTGCGCACCTTGGCATCCAGTGCGCCGAAGGGTTCGTCGAGCAGCAGCACTTTCGGTTCTACCGCCAGGGCGCGAGCCAGGGCGATACGCTGGCGCTGGCCGCCGGACAGCTGTTCCGGGTAGCGATCGCCGAGCCAGTCGAGCTGCACCAGGTTGAGTAGCTCGTGCACCTTCTGCTGGATCACCTCTTCGCTCGGGCGCTCGCGCTTGGGCTTCATGCGCAGACCGAAGGCGACGTTGTCGAACACGGTCATGTGGCGGAACAGCGCGTAGTGCTGGAACACGAAGCCGACATTGCGATCACGCACGTCATGCTCGGACACGTCCTCGCCGTGGAAGCCAATGGTGCCGCTGTCCGGGGTTTCCAGGCCGGCGATGATGCGCAGCAGGGTGGTTTTGCCGCAGCCGGAAGGGCCGAGCAGGGCGACCAGCTCGCCGCTCTGGATGCTCAGGTTGATCTCGTTCAGCGCCTTGAACTGGCCGAACTGCTTGTTGACGCCTTTGACTTCGATACTCATGGCTTACCCCTGGTGGTTCCGTGGGCCGGGCCGCTTTCAGGCGGCGCTACGGCTGTCAGTCTTCTCGGTTGGCTTGTAGCTGGCGGCTCAGACGCGCTTCGCTCCATTGGCGAAGCAGCAGCACCACCAGGGCCATGACGAGCAGCAGGATCGCCACGCTGAAGGCGGCGACGATGTTGTACTCGTTGTAGAGAATCTCGATGTGCAGCGGCAGGGTGTTGGTGTACCCGCGGATATGCCCGGAAACCACCGAAACTGCGCCGAATTCGCCCATCGCCCGCGCGGTGCACAGCACCACGCCGTAAATCAGCGCCCATTTTACGTTAGGCAGCGTGACATGCCAGAACATCTGCCAACCATTGGCACCGAGCAGGCGCGCGGCCTCTTCCTCGGTGGTGCCCTGTTCCTCCATCAGCGGGATCAGCTCGCGGGCGACGAAGGGGAAGGTGACGAAGATGGTGGCCAGGACGATGCCCGGCACGGCGTAGACGATCTGCAGGTTTTGCGAGTCGAGATACGGCGCGAGAAAACTCTGCGAGCCGAACAGCAGCACGTAGATCAAGCCGGCGACCACTGGCGACACCGAGAACGGCATGTCGATCAGGGTGATCAGGATGCTCTTGCCGCGGAATTCGAACTTGGTCACCGCCCAGGCGGCGGCAACGCCGAACACCAGGTTCAGCGGAACCGAGATGGCGGTGGCCAGCAGGGTCAGCTTTAGCGCCGAGATGGCATCTGGCTCGCGTATGGCATCCCAGAAGAATTCCAGGCCACGGCTAAGGCCCTGGCTGAGCACCATGTACAGCGGTAGCAGCAGGATCACCGCGAACACCGCCCAGGCGATGACGATCAGGGCGATGGCGCCGGGGGAGCGACTGGCCGGACGCGCAGCCGCGTTCTTGCCGAGGGTTGCAAGGCTCATGACGGGCTCCTCAGAGTTGCGGCTGGATGCGGCGCTGCAGGATGTTGATCAGCAGCAGCAGGATGAACGAGACCACCAGCATGATCACGCCGATGGCGGTGGCGCCCGGGTAATCGTACTGATCCAGCTTGGAGACGATCAGTAGCGGCAGGATCTCGGTCTTCAGCGGGATGTTGCCGGCGATGAACACCACCGAGCCGTACTCGCCGACGCCACGGGCGAAGGCCAGGGCGAAACCGGTCAACCAGGCCGGCAGCAGGCTCGGCAGCAGTACGTGGCGGAACACCTGCAGCGGCTTGGCACCCAGGCAGGCGGCGGCTTCTTCGACTTCCTTGGGGATGTCGGCCAGCACCGGCTGCAGCGTGCGTACCACGAACGGCAGGGTGACGAACACCAGCGCCAGGGTGATGCCCAGCGGGGTATAGGCAATCTTGAACGGGAACAGCGAGCCGATCAGGCCGTTGGGTGCGTACAGCGCGGTGAGCGCGATACCGGCCACGGCGGTGGGCAGGGCGAATGGCATGTCGACCATGGCATCGATGATGCGCCGGCCAGGAAAGGTGTAGCGCACCAGCACCCAGGCGATGATGGTGCCGAGAATACCGTTGAGTACGGCCGCGGCCAGGGCGGTGCCGAACGACAGTTTCAGTGAGAACTGCAGCTGGCGGTTGTTGAGCAGGGCCCACCATTGCTCGCTGGTCAGCTGGAAGGAGAAGAGGAACATCGCACCCAGCGGAATCAGCACGATCAACGCCAGGTAAGTGAGGGTGTAGCCCAGAGTCAGCCCGAAGCCGGGTATGACCGAGGAAGTTCGACGAGACATGGGGTGTCCTTTGGCTCAGGTCCGCGACAAGAGCTGGTTAAAAGTCTGCTGCGCGTTGCCGTGCTGCGATGGAACTGGCTCTGGTTCGCGAGACTTTTAGCCGGCGCTAAACAAGGCTCTCCACCCCGGAGGGTGGAGAGCCTGAGCGATCAAACCGGGATTACTGGTTGATCTTGGTGAAGATCTGATCGAACACCGCGCCGTCACCGAAGTACTTCGGCTGGGCTTCTTTCCAGCCGCCGAAATCCTTGTCGATGGTGACCAGCTTGAGGTCCTGGAACTGCTCCTTGAACTCGGCGGCGACCTTCTCGTTGCGTGGGCGATAGAAGTTCTTCGCGGCGATGCGCTGGCCTTCTTCGCTGTACAGGTGCTCGAGGTAGGCTTCGGCTACGGCGCGGGTGCCTTTGCGGTCGACGTTGGCATCGACCACCGCAACCGGCGGTTCGGCGAGGATCGACAGCGACGGGGTGACGATCTCCAGCTGATCGCCGCCTTCTTCGGCCAGCGACAGGTAGGCCTCGTTTTCCCAGGCCAGCAGCACGTCACCCAGGCCACGCTGGACGAAGCTGATGGTCGAGCCGCGTGCGCCGGTATCCAGCACCGGGGCGTGACGGTACAGCTCGGTCACGAACCCCAGGGCCTTGTCTTCGCTGCCGAATTTCTCGCGGGCATAGGCCCAGGCGGCGAGGAAGTTCCAGCGTGCGCCGCCGGAAGTCTTCGGGTTCGGGGTGATCACTTCCACGCCGTCTTTGACCAGGTCATCCCAGTCCTTGATGCCTTTCGGGTTGCCCTTGCGTACCAGGAACACGATGGTCGAGGTGTAGGGGGTGCTGTTGTCCGGCAGGCGCGCCTGCCAGTTCGGGTCGATCAGCTGCTGGTTGAGGTTGATCGCGTCGATGTCGCCGGACAGGGCCGGGGTCACCACGTCAGCGCGCAGGCCATCGATCACTGCACGGGCCTGTTTGCCCGAGCCACCGTGGGATTGCTGGATGCTGATGGCAGGGTTGCCTTTGGACTGCCAGAACTTGTTGAAGGCAGCGTTGTACTCGACGTACAGCTCACGGGTCGGGTCGTAGGACACGTTGAGCAGCGGCTGGGCGATGGCCGGGCCGGCGATCAGGGTGCTGGCCAGCGCGGCCAGGGCGAAACGACGAATGGACATGGTGCAGCTCCTAACTGTTGAATTCTTGTGTTGGCGTATTGGGTGTCAGGCGAGGCGAACTGTTTCTAGCCCTCTGGTGGTCCAGTCGGGCTGCATCATGAGGTCGGTGTTCTGTCAGCTGTTCTTGGTGTTCGGTTGTTGCAGGCGAATCTTTTCCTTGCGCTCGATCTGCACGACCTGGCCGTTGTGGACGGTGATTTCCACCGAACCGAATTTCAGGCCATGCAGGGCGGTCTGGATCTCGCGCAGGATGCTGGCTTCATCCTGGCCTTCGAGGTTTCTCAGCGTCGCGGTCATTTCCAGGCTCCTTATGAATAGGTCGCCACGGCGGCGGGATGGAGTACCGACGCTGGCGTGGAGCGGATAGTAGAGAGGCTGAAATATTCTTAAAAATACTGTTTAAGAACATTTATATTCTTTTTTGAAATATAAGACGTCGCGTGTTTGCTTTGCATTTATGGAATAAGCAAATAAATTCTTATTCTTTTTGTAATCGGTTTGCGCTGCCTAGACTGGCGCCATTCGATTCAAGGAGCGCCGTCATGGGCAGCGAAGCAATCCGTTATCTGATCCTGCCGGGCTGGCAGGGCTCATCCGAGGAACACTGGCAAAGCCACTGGCAGCGCAGCCTGCCCAACAGTGCGCGGGTCGAACAGCAGGACTGGCTCAACCCGCTACGGGGCGATTGGGTCGCTGCCTTGAACCAGGCGATTGCCGCCGATCCGCGTCCGGTCATCCTCATCGCTCATAGTCTGGGTTGCGTGACGGTGGCGCACTGGGCGGCGCAGGCGCCGGTCGAGCTGCTGCGCCGTGTGCGCGGTGCGCTTCTGGTGGCTCCGGCCGATGTCGAGCGGCCAGGTTGCCCCGTACCGCTGCAGAACTTCGCGCCGATACCGCGTGATCTGCTGCCCTTTCCCAGCCTGCTGGTGGGCTCCGACAACGATGCAGCGGCCAGTGCCCTGCGCGCCATGGAGCTGGCGCGGGCCTGGGGCAGCGAGGCGGCGATTCTCACCGGGGCCGGGCATATCAACGTGAAGTCCGGGCATCGATATTGGGAGCAGGGCTTCGGTTATCTCTATCGCCTGCAGAACCGCATCGAACAGCAGTCGCGCTTGCGCGCCTGAGCCGGTCACCACGTCATACCATTTTCAGAGCGGGGTCGGGCCAGGCAGCCGCCCGCTCTTTTTTATCGCCTGCCATCCATGGTGGCCACCCTTCGGGCCGTTGCGGAGCAGTTGCTCCAGGCAATTTTCTATTCGCGTACAGGCTGCGCCGGTTAGGTGTGGCTCAGGAGCTGCACGTCATGAGTTTTCCACCAGGCTTTCCACCGCCATTGACCTTCGCCGATTCGGACAAGAGCCCACTGAGCATTCGGGCCAAGGCGCTGGTATTCGTCGATGCCCGTTCGCGTCAATTGCGCGAGCGCGCCGAGGCGCTGGCGGGTAACGGCCAGCCGTTGCTGATTCTCGGTGAAACCGGTACCGGCAAGGAGTTGCTGGCGCGCTATATCCATCGCCACAGTGAGCGTGCTGGCCTTTTCGTTGCGGTGAGCTGCGCGGCGATCAGCCCGCAATGGGGCGAGGCCGAGCTGTTCGGTCATGTTGGCGGCGCTCATGTCGGCGCCGCCAGCAGCCGTGCCGGCTGGTTCGGTTCGGCCAATGGTGGCACGCTCTACCTCGACGAGATCGCCGACCTCGCGCGCCCGTTGCAGAGCAAGCTGCTGTCCGCACTGGAAACCCGCGAGGTGTATCGCGTTGGCGCCAGCCAGGCACTGCCGGTGGATGTGCGCCTGGTGGCGGCGAGCAGCATCGAGTTGTCCCGCGCGGTGGCCGCCGGCACCTTCGACGAGCGCTTGTATGCCTACCTGTGCGATGGCCAGCTGCTGTTCCCAGCCCTGCGTCAGCGCGTCGGCGATATCCTGCCGTTGGCCGAATACTTCCTCGGCATCCACGCCCTGCGCCTGGGTCTGGCCATTCCGTCGATCAGTCCGGCGGCGCAGGCGGTGCTGGAGGCGCACCGCTGGCCGGGCAATACCCGTGAGCTGGAGAACGTCATCCACTTCGCCCTGCTGCTGGCCGGCCATGCCGAAATCGGGCCGGAGCATCTGGAGTTGCCGGGTATTGCGTAATGGATGGGTCAGGCCGATCTTCCTCGCGCTGCGCGTGGGAGCTATCAACCTACGCGTGGTCGGTGCGCGCGGCGCACCCTACGGGGTGTGACGGCTTCAGCGTAGGGTGCGCCATGCGCACCGTGGGCTCCGCGGTCGCGCAGCAAGGAATTACGGCGCCAGCAGCGACACCGACTTGATCTGCGCCCACAGCGCCTGGCCGGCATGAATGCCCAACTGATCGAAGGAGTAACGGGTGATTCGCGCCAGCAGGCGCTGATCGCCGATGCGCAGGGTCAACAGCATCTGCGCGTCCAGTGCCTGCCAGCCATCGACCCGCACTGGCAGCAGGTTGAGCAGGCTGCTGCCTTCGGCACGTTGCAGGCTGAGGCTGACGTCGCGCGCCTTGATCTTCACTCGTACCCGATGCCCGCTGGGCAGCGCTGCATGGGGTAGGCGCAGGCAGGCTTCGCTGCCGGGAAGGTTCAGTTGCAGCAGATCGTAGGCGGCATCGTGGCCACAGACCTGGCCGTCGATCACCGCCTCGGCCTCGTCATCGCTGGCGAACGGCAGATCGGCGCGCAACAGGGTCTCCTTGAGCGGGCCGCTGGCGCGCACCTGGCCTTCGTCGAGCAGCACCAGATGATCGGCCAGACGCGCCACTTCGTCCGGGGCGTGGCTGACGTAGAGCACGGGGATGTCCAGCTCCTCGTGCAGGCGCTGCAGATACGGCAGGACTTCGTGCTTGCGTTTGAGGTCGAGCGAAGCCAGCGGCTCGTCCATCAGCAGCAGGCGCGGGCTGGTGACCAGCGCGCGGGCGATGCCGACGCGCTGGCGTTCGCCGCCGGACAGCGCCGAGGGCATGCGCTCGAGCAGGTGGCCGATGCCCAGCAGCTGCAGCGCCTGTTCTAGCGCCACTTTGCGTTGCGAGGCAGGGATGCGCCGCTGACCGTATTCCAGATTCTTGCGCACGCTCAGGTGCGGGAACAGGTTGGCGTCCTGGAACACGTAGCCGATGGCGCGCTTGTGCGCGGGGAGGAAGAAACCGCGCTCGCTGTCCTGCCAGAGCTCACCGGCTACCTGCAGGTAACCCTGCTGCGGGCGATCCAGCCCGGCGAAGCAGCGCAGGCAGCTGGTCTTGCCAGAACCGGAATGGCCGAACAGCGCGCTGACACCGCGCCCGGGCAGGTCAAGGTCTACATCCAGGGCGAAGCCCGGATGCTTGACCACGAAGCGCGCGCGAATGCGCCCGTCGTCGTGAACGGCAGATGGTGGGGCTTTGCCGAAACCGAACATCACAGTGCCCTCATCTGGCTACTGCGCCCGCTATACAGCGTGAGTAGAACGATGAAGGAGAACGCCACCATGCCGCCAGCCAGCCAGTGCGCCTGGGCGTAGTTCATGGTTTCCACGTGGTTGTAGATCTGCACAGACACCACCTGGGTCTTGCCGGGGATGTTGCCACCGATCATCAGCACCACGCCGAACTCACCGACGGTATGGGCAAAGCTGAGAATGGCGGCGGTGATGAAGCCCGGGCGGGCCAGTGGCAGCACCACGCTGAAGAAACTGTCCCAGGGGTTGGCGCGCAAGGTCGCGGCCGCTTCCAGCGGGCCACGGCCGATGGCCTCGAAAGCGTTCTGCAACGGCTGCACGACGAAGGGCAGCGAATAGAAGATCGAGCCTATCACCAGGCCGGTGAACGTGAAGGTGAAGGTACCGAGACCGAGGCTCTGCGTCAGCTGACCGAAGAAACCATTGGGCCCCATGCTCACCAGCAGGTAGAAACCTATCACCGTCGGCGGCAGCACCAGCGGTAGCGCCACCACCGCGCCGACCGGGCGCTTGAGCCAGGAGTCGGTGCGCGCCAGCCACAGGGCAATCGGCGTGCCGATGATCAGCAGCAGCACGGTAGTCAGCGAGGCCAGCTCCAGAGTCAGGAGGATGGCGTCGAGGTCATTCTTCGACAGCGTCATGCAGGAATTCCGGAAGTGGCAGACGTGGCCCGGATGCGATCCGGGCCATGGTTATTACAGCTTATAACCGAACGACTTGATCACCTTGGCCGCTTCCGGGCCTTTCAGGTACTCCACCAGTGCCGCCGCTGCCGGGTTGTTCGCGCCCTGCTTGAGAATCACCGCGTCCTGTTTGATCGGGTCGTACATATCGTCCGGGACGATCCAGGCCGAGCCGCTGCTGACCTGACCGTCCTTGTACACCTGCGACAGGGCGACGAAGCCCAGCTCGGCGTTACCGGTGGAGACGAATTGATGCGCCTGGGTGATGTTCTGGCCTTCGACCAGTTTGCTTTTCACGGTGTCGCTCAGGCCCAGCTTGTCCAGCACCTGGGTCGCGGCCAGGCCGTAGGGGGCGGCCTTCGGATTGGCGATGGACAGGTGCTTGAACTGCCCGGCTTTCAGCGCCGCGTCAGTACCATCGAGGTAGTTGGCATCGGCCGACCACAGCACCAGGCTGCCGATGGCGTAGGTGAAACGCGAGCCGGGGAGGGTGTCGTCTTCGCTTTCCAGCTTGGCCGGGGTGCTGTCGTCGGCGCTGAGGAATACATCGAAGGGTGCGCCATGCTTGATCTGCGCATAGAACTGCCCGGTGGCGCCGAATGACGCCACCAGCTTGTGCCCGGTGGCCTGCTCGAACGCTGGCGCGAGTGCCTGGATCGGCGCGGTGAAGTTGGCGGCGACAGCGACCTTGACCTCGTCGGCGATGGCGCGGCTGGTGAAGATCAGGCCGAGGGCGAGCAGGCTGTGCTTGAGCGGCGTGAGCATGGGGATTCCTTATCGTTATCGGGTGTTGGCTCGACCCTGGCGGCAGGTCTGAATGCGGCAATCCTACATCGTTATGTTTTTTTGTATATAGCGCTATTGAGGTCTGTTTCCGTGCACGATCTTCGTGCGCGGCGTCGGATGCCTGCACCGTCAGTGCTTGCGGGCAGTTTTTCCCTTGCCAGCAACTACAAAAAACATAATTTCGCTAATCCCCCGCCCTGAACAGAATGCCCGCAACGAGCCGCCCCGGCGGATTCAGTCACGAGCAGAATCAGAGCAGGCAACCATGACCGAGCTGAAGCAATCCGTCTTTCCTCAACCCGCAGGTCGGGCACCCGCAATCCTGACAACCGATACCCTAGTGGTCGGCGCTGGCCAGGCCGGCGTCGCCGTTAGTGAGCACCTGGGCAAGCTAGGCGTGCCGCACCTGGTACTGGAGAAGAGCCGCATCGCCGAGGCCTGGCGCACGGTGCGCTGGGATTCGCTGGTGACCAACGGGCCGGTCTGGCATGACCGCTTCCCAGGTATGGAGTTTCCCGATCTTGGCCCGGACGACTTCGCCCACAAGGACCAGGTGGCGGACTACTTCGAGGCCTATGCGCGGATGATCGACGCGCCGATTCGCACCGGCGTCGAGGTCAAGCAGGTGGTGCGTGCGTCCGGCCGCGCCGGCTTCATCGTGGAAACCTCCGAGGGCACCATTCACGCCAACCGTGTGGTCGCTGCCACCGGCCCGTTCCAGCGCCCGGTGATCCCGGCCATCGCCCCGCAGGACGAAAGCCTGCTGCAGATCCACTCTGCGCACTACCGCAACCCGCAGCAACTGCCCGAGGGCGCGGTGCTGGTGGTCGGCGCCGGTTCCTCCGGCGTGCAGATTGCCGACGAGCTGAACCGCGCCGGACGCCAGGTGTACCTCTCCGTCGGCGCCCACGACCGGCCGCCGCGCAGCTACCGTGGGCGCGATTTCGTCTGGTGGCTCGGCGTGCTCGGCCTGTGGGATCTGGAAACCGTGCAGCCCGGCAAGGAGCACGTGACCATCGCCGTCAGCGGCGCCCATGGCGGGCGCACCATCGATTTTCGCGAGCTGGCCGCGCAGGGTATCACCCTGGTCGGCCTGACCCGCGCCGTCGAGGCTGGCGTGGCGCAGTTCGCCGACGACCTGGCGGAGAACCTGGCGCGCGGCGACGAGAACTACCTGTCGCTGCTCGATGCCGCTGATGCCTATGTCGAACGCAACGGTCTCGATCTGCCGCTAGAGCCTGAAGCGCGCCGACGCTTCCCCGAGCCGGCGTGCGTCCGCAAGCCGCTGCAAAGCCTCGACCTGGCCGCAGCCGGCGTTACTTCGATCATCTGGGCCACCGGCTATGCCACGGACTTCAGCTGGTTGCAGGTCGATGCCTTCGACGCCAACGGCAAGCCCAAACACCAGCGCGGCGTGTCCAGCGAACCGGGGGTGTACTTCGTCGGTTTGCCCTGGCTGTCGCGGCGTGGCTCCACCTTTATCTGGGGCGTGTGGCACGACGCCCGCCACATCGCCGACCACATCGCCACCCAGCGCAAGTACACCGCCTACCGCGACGCCGCCCAGCGTGACGCCGCGACCCTCGAATCCAGCGCTGGCAAAGTCAGCCTCACCGGAGTCCGCTGATGCCCACTCATACCCGCATCCGCATGTTCAACACCAAGGACACTTATCCCAACCAGTCCCTAGACAACGACCTGTGCCAGGCCGTGCGCGCCGGCAACACGGTGTATGTGCGCGGCCAGGTCGGCACCGACTTCGACGGCAATCTGGTCGGCCTCGGCGACCCGCAGGCGCAGACCGAGCAGGCGATGAAGAACCTCAAGCAACTGCTGGAAGAAGCCGGCAGCGACCTCTCGCATATCGTCAAGACCACTACCTACATCATCGACCCGCGCTACCGCGAGCCGGTGTACAAGGAGGTCGGCAAGTGGCTCAAGGGCGTGTTCCCGATTTCCACCGGGCTGGTGGTCTCGGCGCTCGGCCAGCCGCAATGGCTGATGGAGATCGACGTGATCGCCGTGATTCCCGATGACTGGCCGAGCGCCGGGGGCCAGGCATGACCTTTTCCATCGTCGGCCGCTGCCCGGAAACCGGGCACCTTGGCATCGCCATCAGCTCCTCCAGCATCGCCGTTGGCGCCCGTTGCCCCTGGCTGCGCGCCGGGGTCGGCGCGGTGTCGACGCAGAACATCACCCTGCCGGCGCTCGGCCCGCAGATTCTCGACCGCCTGGAGGCCGGCGAGGCACCGGTCAGCGCGCTGGAGCAGGCGCTGGCGCGCAACGGCTACGGCCAGTACCGCCAGGTGACGGTGATCGACAGCCACGGCGCCAGCGCGCACTTTTCCGGCAGCGAAGCTCTCGGCGTGCACCATGCGCGCGCTGGCGAGCAATGCGTGGCGGCCGGCAACCTGCTGGCTTCCACGGCGGTGATTGACGCCATGGTCGAGGCCTTCGAGCAGGCCGACGGTGGCCTGCCGGATCGCCTGCTGGCGGCCATGCACGCGGCGATGGCCGCCGGTGGTGAGGCCGGGCCGGTGCATTCGGCGGCGCTGTCGGTGGTCGGTGATCTGGTCTGGCCGGTGGTCGATCTGCGTGTCGACTGGGCCGAGCACGACCCCATCGGCGAGCTGGATAAACTCTGGCGCGCCTACGAGCCGCAACTGCACGATTACATCACCCGCGCCCTCGACCCCACCGCCGCGCCGAGTTACGGCGTGCCGGGTGACGAGTAGGGTGGGCGACCTGTGGGAGGGGCTTTCGGCTCTGGCATCCTGCTTCGCTCTATCTCCTGCATCCATGCAGTCGTAGCCGCGACTTGGCACGTATCCTTCGTCGCCGCTAAAGCGCCTCCCACAGGATCATCGATCAACCTTTCACCGGTAACCACCCATGCCCACCAGCCGCGACCTGCTCGCCGACCTGATCGCCTTCGACACCACCAGCCGCGAATCCAACCTGGCGCTGATCGATTACGTGCGTGCCTACCTGGCCGGGCTCGGCATCGACAGCGAGCTGCTGTTCAACGCCGAACGCAGCAAGGCTAACCTCTATGCGCGCATCGGCCCGGCTGGGGCGGGCGGGGTGATGCTGTCCGGGCACAGCGACGTGGTGCCGGTCGATGGCCAGGCCTGGACGCTGCCGGCCTTCGCCCTGAGCGAGCGCGACGGCCGCCTGTACGGGCGTGGCACGGCGGACATGAAGGGCTTCATCGCCTGCGTGCTGGCGGCGCTACCGCGCTTTCTCGAGGCGCCGCTGCGCCTGCCGCTACACATCGCCATTTCCTATGACGAGGAGGTCGGCTGCCTCGGCGTGCGCAGCCTGGTCGAGCGTCTGCGTGCCAGCCCCGAGCGCCCGGCCATCTGCCTGATCGGCGAGCCCACCGAGATGCGTCCGGTGCTCGGCCACAAGGGCAAGCTGGCGATGCGCTGCGAGGTACACGGCGCCGCCTGTCATTCGGCCTATGCGCCGCAGGGGGTGAATGCCATCGAGTACGCGGCGAAACTGATCGGCCGCCTCGGCGAGATCGGTGAGCGCCTGGCCGCGCCCGAGCACCATGACAGCCGTTTCGATCCGCCGTACTCCACGGTGCAGACCGGTGTGATCCAGGGCGGCCGCGCCTTGAACATCGTGCCCGCCGAATGCCGCTTCGATTTCGAGATGCGCTCGCTGCCGGCCGATGATCCGCAGCAGGTCGCTGCCGAGCTGCGCTACTACGCCGAGCACGAGCTGCTGCCGCGCATGCGTGCGGTGAGCGCGGCCAGCGATATCCGTTTCAGCGAGCTACCGAGTTATCCCGGCCTGCTCACCGATGCCGCCAGCGAGGCGGCACAGCTGCTGGCGCTGATCGCCGAACGCGAGGATTTCACCACCGTTGCCTTCGGCACCGAAGGCGGTCTGTTCGACGAGGCCGGCGTGGCCACCGTGGTCTGCGGCCCCGGCAGCATGGAACAGGGACACAAGCCGGACGAGTTCGTCAGTCTCGATCAACTGGCCCGCTGTGACGCCATGCTGGCGTGTCTGGCGCAGTGGATGCAGACGAGGCTCTGATGGGGCTTTCTGCCAGGAGTGCAGGTTCCTAAGGTCAGGGCGTCGGGGCGGATTGCGCTCGGGTGGCAAGGGCTGTGTTCGATAATGTTGATCCTGCGTTCGAGCGCAAACCCGGGTGTGATATCTGTAGACCTCCTGGCAATGGTGGGCGCGAACAACCACAGCACCATGGCTCATTGGCCCGTAGCCCGGATGCAATCCGGGAAACATCTCAGGCGCTTGGCGCCGCCTCCCCCAGCTCTGCCTTGCAGTAATCGACGAATAGCTGCGCCGGCTTGGTCAGTTGCGCGCGCTTCAGCCAGGCGGCGACTAGGCCGGAGCCGGTGACGTCCTCGGTGATGTTCACGCACACCACCTGCTTGCCGTCGTAGGTGGTGTTGCAGTGTGGGCGGGTGACCAGCACCGAGAAGCCGAAGCCCTGGCCGACCATGCCACGCACCATCTCGATGGAGGGCGAGCTGAACACGATGTTCGGCGACAGGCCCAACTCCTCGAAGATGCTCACGAAGTAGCCCCGGCTCGGTAGTACGTCGAGCAGGATCATCGGGTCGAGCACCAGGTCGCGTAGCGACACCTGTGCCTGTGCGGCGTAGCGGTGCCCTTCGGGCAGCAGCGCGTAGGGCCGCTGTGGCGGCATTAGCGGCTCGGTCTCGATGGTGCCGTCCAGGTCGTGTTCGTAGAAAATCGCCAGGTCGAAGCGGCCGGCGGTCAGGCCTTGCACCAGCTCGTGTTGCTCGCCGTCGTGCAGGCGGATTTCCACGCCGGGGTAGCGCTGGCGAAAGCCAGCGATCAGGCGCGGCAGGTAGAGCGGGGCGACCGTCTCGAAGCAGCCGATGTCGATTTGCCCGGCCACCACGTCGTTGTCGGCCAGGGCGTTCTGCTCGAACTCGTGCGCCATGCGCAAAAGCTCCTGTGCCTTGCGGTAGAAGCGCGCGCCACCGGGGGTGAGCGATACGCCCTGGGCGTGGTGGCGGATGAACAACTGCACGCCGAAGCTCTCTTCCAGCCCCTTGATTGCCGTGGAGATGGAGGGCTGGGCTATGTACAGCTTGCGCGACGCCTCGGCGACGCTGCCGCACTCGACGGTGGTGACGAAATACTTGAGTTGACGCAGGGTGTAGGCAGCCACGCAAGGAACCTCGGACGATCTTCTTTTGGCTCTCACCATACCTGCAGATCAGGGGGCGGTAGGCGAGCATCTTGTTTGCCAGTGGCCATATTTTTTATGGCCCTGGGCGGGGGATGCCTTGCAAGAGTCGTACTCAGTGTGGGTAGCGGGCGTGTGAATCATTTGGTGGGCTGAAACGGATCGCCGCCCGGCCCACCCCCACCGGGGTGTGGTGCGGGCTGAAATGGTGCGTGGTGTGGGGCTGTCGGGTGTGCTTCGCGTCAGGCGTGGCGCGGCTTGGCGGCGCGTCGTTGGGTATTTGCACAAGGAGTTGGCGGGCTGCACTGACTTGGTGCGGGTGTGACCATCTTTTTCGTATGTCCCGGCGACATTTTTAATATTTTTCCTATCTTCGGGCTTGCGCCACCATCAGTTCCGCAACCGCCAAACGGTACAAGGGGACTGTGGTGTACGAACTCAGCGACTGGCAGCAACGCGCCCGGCAGCAAGCCTTCATCGAACAGGCCATCATCGGTGGTCGCCGTGTGGCGGCGCAGTCCGGCGCTACCTTCGCGACCATCAACCCGGCCGCCGGCCAGGTGCTGGCGCAGGTCGCCGCCTGTGGTGAGGTCGAGGTCGAACTGGCCGTGCGCAGCGCCCGCCAGGCTTTCGAAGCGGGCGTCTGGTCGCAGCGCACCCCGACAGAGCGCAAGCAGGTGCTGCTGCGCCTGGCCGAGCTGATCCTGGCCCATCGCGACGAACTGGCGCTGCTCGATTCGCTGAACATGGGCAAGCCGGTGATGGATGCCTGGAACATCGACGTGCCCGGTGCCGCTGGTGTGTTCCGCTGGTACGCGGAGAGCCTCGACAAGCTCTACGACGAAATTGCGCCCAGTGCGCGCAACGTGCTCGCTACCATCACCCGCGAAGCGCTGGGCGTGGTCGCCGCCGTGGTGCCGTGGAATTTCCCGCTGGACATGGCTGCCTGGAAGCTGGCGCCGGCCCTGGCTGCCGGTAACTCGGTGGTGCTCAAGCCTGCCGAGCAGTCGCCGTTTTCCGCCCTGCGCCTGGCCGAACTGGCGCTGGAGGCCGGCCTGCCGGAAGGCGTACTGAACGTGGTGCCGGGCCTCGGCGAGAGCGCCGGCAAGGCCCTTGGCCTGCATATAGATGTCGACTGCCTGGCCTTTACCGGCTCCACCGAGGTGGGCAAATACTTCATGGGCTACTCGGCGCAGTCCAACCTCAAACAGGTATGGCTGGAGTGCGGTGGCAAGAGCGCCAACCTGGTGTTCGCCGATTGCCAGGATCTCGACCTGGCCGCCGAGAAGGCCGCCTTCGGCATCTTCTTCAACCAGGGCGAGGTGTGCTCGGCCAACTCGCGTCTGCTGGTGCAGCGTTCGATCCACGATGAATTCGTCGAGCGCCTGCAGGCCAAGGCACGCGACTGGCTGCCTGGCGACCCGCTCGACCCGGCCAGCCGTGCCGGTGCCATCGTCGAGGCGCGGCAGACCGCGCGCATCATGGATTTCATCAACGGCGCCCAGGCCGAGGGCGCACGCCTGGTCTGTGGCGGCCGGCAACTGACCGTGAGTGGCTCGGACAACTTTATCGCGCCGACCATTTTCACCGGTGTGGCGCCGAACAGCCGCCTGGCACGCGAGGAAGTCTTCGGCCCGGTGCTGGCGGTGCTGCCGTTCGACAGCGAGGACGAAGCCGTCGCCCTGGCCAACGACAGCGTCTACGGCCTGGCCGCCTCGCTGTGGAGCGACGACCTCAACCGCGCCCACCGCGTCGCCCGTCGCCTCAAGGCCGGCACCGTGTCGGTCAACACCGTCGATGCGCTGGACGTCAGCACGCCGTTCGGTGGCGGCAAGCAGTCCGGCTTTGGCCGCGACCTGTCGCTGCATTCGTTCGACAAGTACACCCAACTGAAAACCACCTGGTTCCAGCTCCGTGGATAGCCGATGCGGCGTGGCGATGGCTATCGCTGCGCTGCACCCATCCTGCGAGTGATGACAAGAATCCACGGAGACCTTGCGATGACTGCCCCGAAGCACAGTACGTCCGAATACCAGGCACTGGATGCGGCGCACCATATCCATGCCTTCCTCGACCAGAAGGCGCTCAACGAAAAGGGCGCGCTGGTGATCGCCAAGGGCCAGGGCCTGAACCTCTGGGACACGGACGGCAAGCGCTATCTGGATGGCATGTCCGGCCTCTGGTGCACCGCGCTGGGCTATGGCCGCGCCGACCTGAATGCCGCCGCAACGCGCCAGCTCGAAGAGCTGCCGTACTACAACCTGTTCTTCCACACCACGCATCCGCGCGTGGTGGAGCTGTCCGAGTTGCTCTTCAGCCTGCTGCCCAAGCACTACAGCCACGCCATCTACACCAACTCCGGTTCCGAGGCCAACGAGGTGCTGATCCGCACCGTGCGCCGCTACTGGCAGGTGGTGGGCAAGCCGAGCAAGAGCATCATGATCGGCCGCTGGAACGGCTACCACGGCTCCACCCTGGGCAGCACCGCGCTTGGTGGCATGGGTTTCATGCACGAGATGGGCGGCATGCTGCCGGGCTTCGCCCATATCGGTGAGCCCTACTACTTCGCCGAGGGCGGCGAGCTGTCGGAAGAAGCCTTCGGCCTCAAGGCCGCCCGCGAGCTGGAAGCGAAGATCCTCGAACTGGGCGCCGAGAATGTCGCTGCCTTCGTTGCCGAACCCTTCCAGGGCGCCGGCGGCATGATCTTCCCGCCGGCCAGCTACTGGGCCGAGGTGCAGCGCATCTGTCGCCAGTACGACGTGCTGCTCTGCGCCGACGAAGTGATTGGTGGCTTCGGCCGTACCGGCGAGTGGTTCGCCCACCAGCATTTCGGCTTCCAGCCGGACACCCTGACCATCGCCAAGGGCCTGACCAGCGGCTACATCCCCATGGGTGGCCTGGTGCTCAGCGGTCGTATCGCCGACGCCCTGGTGCAGGAAGGTGGCGTGTTCGCCCACGGCCTGACTTACGCCGGCCACCCGGTGGCCGCCGCCGTGGCCATCGCCAACCTCACTGCGCTGCGCGACGAGAAGATCGTCGAAACGGTCAAGGCCGATACCGGGCTGTACCTACAGAAATTGCTGCGCGAGACCTTCGAAGGTCACCCGCTGATCGGCGATGTCCAGGGCACCGGCCTGGTGGCCGCGCTGCAGTTCGCCGAGGACAAGGCCACGCGCAAGCGCTTCGCCAACGAGAACGACATCGCCTGGCACTGCCGCACCGTCGGCTTCGACGAGGGGCTGATCATTCGCTCCACCCTCGGCCGCATGATCATGGCGCCGGCCCTGGTGGCCACGCATGCCGAGTTGGATGAACTGGTGGAGAAGACCAAACGCGCGGTGGATCGCACCGGGCGTGAGTTGAACCTGCTGTAACAGGCGATATGTACCTGTAGGAGCGGCTTCAGCCGCGATGTCGAGGTTTCATGAATACGCGATATCGCGGCTGAAGCCGCTCCCACGAAAGCCCCCGAAACCGCCCCACAGAGGGCGGCGAAGAACCAGGTGCCGATCCAACGAGGTCGGCCCGTAAACCTGTAATTCGGCCACTGGCCAATCCCTGCCCCACGTAAACCAATAACGAGCCAACAGGCTGTGGGAGTGCTACATGAAATCGTCCTTGCGCCACCGTATCGTCCGTACCTTCGCGTGCACCGCACTGGCTGCCGGCATGGCCGCCACCGCCCAGGCCGGCACCCTGTCCATCGGCCACACCACCTGGGTCGGCTACGGCACCCTGTACCTGGCCCGTGACCTCGGCTACTTCAAGGAAGCCGGCCTCGACCTGCAACTGACCACCATCGAGGAGGCCTCGATGTACATGGCCGCGCAGGCCTCGGGCAAGCTCTCCGGCTCGGCCTCGACCATCGATGAAATCCTCAAGTACCGCTCCAAGGACTTCTGCTTCAAGGCCGTGGCGGCGCTGGACGAATCGCACGGCGGCGACGGCATCGTGGTGCAGAACGACATCGCCGACATGCAGGGCCTCAAGGGCAAGGCGGTGGCGGTCAACGAGGGCTCGGTGTCGCAGTTCTGGCTGAGCTACCTGCTGAAGAAGGCGGGCATGAGCATGAGCGACATCGAGGTGCAGAACATGACCGCCGATGACGCCGCCTCGGCCTTCATCGCTGGCCACGTACCGGCGGCGGTGACCTGGGAGCCGAACCTGACCATGGTCAAGCAGAAGGGCAGCGGCAAGGTGCTGGTCGACAGCGGCGCCACGCCCGGCGTGATCGTCGACGTGGTGGCACTGGACTGCGGCGTCATCGAGAAGCAGCCGGAAGACGTCAAGGCGCTGGTCGCCGGCCTGTACAAGGCGGTCGAGTACACCAAGCAGAACCCGGAGAAGGCCTACGAAATCATGGCCAAGGGCGTTGGCGGCTACCTGTCCAATCCCAAGGATCTGGCCGAGGCGGCCAAGGGCGTGAAGTTCTACGACCAGGCCATGAGCGAGAAGCTGCTCGGCACCCCCGGCAAGGCCGGCGACATCGCTGAGATCATCAAGCTGGCCAACGAGACCTGGAGCACCCTGCAAGGCAAGCCCTACGCGGTGAGCTACGAGGATCTGGTGGATACCACCTTCGTCGCGCCGTAACCCTTCTGCGCAGAACGTGCCCTGTGGGAGGGGCTTCAGCCGCGACCGTCGCCGCTGAAGCGCCTCCCACGGTGCCTGCCCCAGAGGTAGAGGGGTCGACTGCGCGTTCAGCTTCATCAATACCCGCAACACGAGGTGGTTCATGGCCACGCAAAAATCCTGGGTGCAGCGCTGCCTGACCCCGAAAGTCGACCTGCCCGGTCGTTTGGTGCTGGGCGCTAGCAGCCTCTGCTGGCTGCTGGTGCTCGGTCTGTGGGCGCTGCTGTCCTATGGCGGCGTGGTGCCGTCGATGTTCCTGCCGACGCCGGGCGACGTGATCGCCGCCGGCGTGCGCCTGGCCGGCGACGGCACCCTGAGCAAGCACGTGCTGGCCAGCCTGGAAGTGGTGCTGATCGGCTTCGTCGTGTCGTCCCTGGTGTCGGTGCCGCTGGGCCTGCTGATGGGCAGCTTTCGTATCGTCCAGGCCTTTCTCGAACCGCTGGTGAACTTCATCCGCTACCTGCCGGTGACCAGCTTCGTGCCGCTGTTCATCCTGTGGATCGGCATCGGCCTGGAACAGCGCGTAGCAGTGATCATCTTCGGTGTGTTCTTCCAGCAACTGGTGATGGTCGCCGACGTCTCCAAGGGCGTCTCGCGTGACCTGCTCAACGCCAGCTACACCCTCGGCGCCAGCCGCCGCGACGTGGTGCTGCACGTGCTCGGCCCGGCCTCGCTGCCCGGCATTCTCGACACCCTGCGGGTGACCATGGGCTGGGCCTGGACTTATCTCGTGGTGGCCGAGCTGGTCGCCGCATCCAGCGGCCTCGGCTACATCAGCCTGAAGGCCATGCGCGGCTTCCAGGTGGATGTGATCTTCCTCGCCATCGCCATCATCGGCCTGCTCGGGCTGATCACCGACCAACTGTTCCGTCTGCTTCGACTGAGGATTGCCGCATGGGCGCAGTAGCCAAGAAACCCTACATCATGCCGCCGCTCAGCGCGTACGCCGAGGTCGCCGCGCGGCTCAAGGTGGACAACGTCAGCCTGCGCTACCAGTCGCCCAAGGGCGACACCTTCACCGCGCTGGATCGCGTCTCCTTCGAGGTGCCTGATCAGCAGTTCGCGGTGATCGTCGGCCCGTCCGGCTGCGGCAAGTCAAGCCTGCTCTACCTCACCGCCGGCCTCAACGAGCCCACCGAGGGCGAGATCTACGTTGGCGGGCAGAAGGTCGAAGGCCCCGGCGCCGACCGTGGCATGGTGTTCCAGGGCTACACCCTGTTCCCCTGGCTGACCGTGCGGCAGAACATCGAGTTCGGCCTCAAGCGGCGCAAGCTGCCGGCCAGCGAAATCCGCACCATCGTCGAGTTCTATCTCAATGAAGTGGGCCTGGCGAAGTTCGCCGAGCATTACCCCAAGCAGCTTTCCGGCGGCATGATGCAGCGCGTGGCCATCGCCCGTGCGCTGGCCAACGACCCGCAGATCCTGCTGATGGACGAACCTTTCGGCGCCCTCGACAGCCAGACCCGGCTGCAGATGCAGCAACTGCTGTTGCAGGTGTGGGGCAACAGCAAGAAGACCGTGGTGTTCGTTACCCACGACATCGACGAAGCGATCCTCCTCGCCGACCGCATCTACGTGATGGGCGCGCGCCCCGGGCGGATCAAGGAAATCCTCGATGTGCCCATCGAGCGCCCGCGCACCCTCGACGTGGTCATGGAGCCCGAGTTCATCCGCATGAAGCGGCACATCCTCGGCCTGCTGCATGACGACATGGAAGAGGTGCATTGAGATGGAAGGCAGCTTCGATTACCTGATCGTCGGCGCCGGTTCCGCCGGCTGTGTGCTGGCCAACCGTCTGAGTGCCGACCCGGCCGTGCGCGTGTGCCTGATCGAGGCCGGCGGCAGCGATGCCAGCCCGCGTGTGCAGATACCGGCCGGCACCATCACCCTGTACAAGAGCAAGGTGTTCAGCTGGAACTACTTTTCCGCGCCGCAGAAGCACCTCGCCGGGCGTCGCCTTCACACCCCACGTGGCAAGGCCCTCGGCGGCTCCAGCTCGATGAACAGCATGATCTACATCCGTGGCGATGCCAGCGACTACGACCGCTGGGAGGCCGCCGGCTGCCCCGGCTGGGGCTGGAAGGACGTGCTGCCGTACTTCAAGAAATCCGAAGGCAACTGCCTGGGCCAGTCGCTGCAGTATCACGGCACCCAGGGCGAATTGCTGGTGGACAAGCCGCGCGACCCCAACCCGCTGTCCGAGCGTTACATCCGCGCCGCCGAGCAGATCGGCCTCAAGCGCAACGACGACTTCAACGGCGGCAGCCTGGAGGGCGTCGGTCTCTATAACCTCACTCAGAAGAACGCCCGGCGCCTGTCCAGCTACCGCGCCTTCGTCGCTCCGGTGCGTAAACGCGACAACCTCGTCGTGCTCACCGGCTGCGAAGTCGAGCGCCTGCTGCTCGATGGCGAGTGCGTCACGGGTCTGGAGCTGCGCCAGGATGGCCAGTGGCGCACCCTGCAGTGCACTCGCGAAACCATCCTCTGCGCCGGCGCGCTGGGCTCGCCGCATATCCTGCTGAAATCCGGCATCGGCCCCAAGGTCGAGCTGGAAGCCGCTGGAGTGGCCTGCAAGGTCGACCTGCCCGGCGTCGGCAAGAACCTGCAGGATCATATCGACGGCACCCTCACCGTACGCTCGAAGAGCCCGCTGTCGCTGGGCTTCTCCATCGGCGCGCTGCCGAAGATCATCGCCTCGCCGTTCAAGTACCTGGCGCAGCAGATGGGCTGGCTGACCACCAACTACGTCGAGGCTGGCGGCTTCGCTCGCACGCCGTTGGCGGGCGATCTGCCCGACGTGCAGATGCACTTCGTGCCCGGCTACCGCAGTCATCGCGGCCGCCTGTTCGAGTGGGGCCACGGCTACGCCATCCACACCTGCGTGCTGCGCCCGAAAAGCATCGGCGAAGTGCGTTTGGGTGAGGGCCGCAGCCTGAGCATCGACTTCAACTTCTTCAGTGACGAGCAGGATGCCCGCGTGCTGGTGGAAGGGGTCAAGCTGGCGCGAAGCATTCTGGCGCAGCCGCAGTTCGCCGATATCCGTGGCGAGGAGATGCTGCCCGGCCCGCAGGTGCAGAGCGACGAGGAACTGCTGGCGCACCTGCGCGAGAAGGCCGCCACCGTGTTCCACCCGGTGGGCACCTGCAAGATGGGCAGCGACGACGCGGCAGTGGTCACGCCCGAGCTGAAGGTGCGCGGCGTGGCCAACCTGCGCGTGGCCGACGCCTCGATCATGCCGACGCTGATCAGCGGCAACACCAACGCGCCGTGCATCATGATCGGCGAGAAGGCGGCCGATCTGATCCGCCAGGGCTGAGCCTGGCTCAGCCCGTCTTGCGCTTGCTCGCCGACAGGCGCGAGACGCCCAACAGCACCAGCGCCAGGCCGGCGATCTGGTACAGGCTGATGGCCTCGCCGAGCAGTGCCCAGGCGGCGAACATCGTCAGCACCGGGCCCAGGTTGCCGAACACCGCGGTATGGCTGGCGCCCATGCGCTGGATGGCCAGTGCCATCCAGTAGATCGGCAGCACCGTCGACAGCACCGCCATCAGCGCGCTGTACAGCCACACCTGGTTCGGCAGGCTCGCCAGCTGCGTCGGCTCACCGCTGATGGCGTAGTGGATCAGCACCATGATCGCCGAGGAACCGCCGGCCAGCCCGGCCAGGCGCATCGAGCCGACTCGTCGAATCACCACGCCGGTGCCCAGGTAATACAGGGCGTAGGTCACCGCGCTGGCGAACACCCAGGCTGCCCCCAGCAGGATCTGCTCGCTGTCGCCTTCCACGCGGATGTCATGCACCAGGGAGATGCCCAGGCCCAGGTAGCACAGGCCCATGGCGAGGAAGGTGCGCGGGCCCGGGCGCTCGCCCAGCGCCAGCATCTGCAACAGCAGCACCAGCGTCGGATAGGTGAACAGGATCAGCCGCTCCAGCCCGGCGCTGATGTATTGCAGGCCGTAGAAGTCGAACAGGCTCGACAGGTAGTAACCGAGCATCCCCAGCAGCAGAACGTGCGCCCAGTCCTTCGCTGACAGCCGCGCTTGCCCGGTGCCACGGCTCAGCCACAGCAGCCAGGCGAATAGCGGTAGGGCCAGGCCCATGCGCAGACTCAATACGGTGATGGCGTCCACCGGCGCGGCGGCGTAGGCGAGTTTGACGAACACGGCTTTCAGGCTGAAGCCGGTGGCCGAGAGCACGGCGAATAGCACGCCGTTGTCCAGGCTGCGTCGGTACGAGGCGGTCAGAGCATTCATGAGCAGGGCTGCGGCAGGGGAGTGAGCTGTTATTCTGAGTGGAAAGCTACGCGGCCAGAATCGCAATTTCACGAAGATGGCTTTCTGTTTTGGAGAAGGCTTCATGCATTTCGACTTGCCCGACCTCCGCCTGATCGCGGCGGTTGCTGCAACCGGCAGCCTGAGCAAGGCGGCGGCGACCTTTCCCGTTGCCGTGTCGGCGGCCAGCACCCGCCTGCGCCTGTTCGAGGAACGCTGCGGGCTGACGCTGTTCGTGCGCAGCAGCGATGGCATGAGTCTGACCCCGGCCGGACGCCTGGTGCTGGAGGCCTGCCAGGGCGTGCTGAAGGAGGCCCGCCAGTTCAGCGAAACCCTGCAGGAACTCAAGGGTGAGCGGCGTATCACCCTGCGCCTGGCGGCCTCCACGGTGGCCAACAGCACCTTCCTGCCGGCGGCGCTCGGACCGTTCCTGGCCGACTACCCCGAGGTGGATCTGCAACTGGCCGAGTACAACAGCAAGGATGTGCTGCAGGCCGCGCGGGAAGGCAGCATCGACATCGGCGTGTACGACGGCAACCTGGCCACCGATGACCTGCTGTCGCTGCCATTTCGCAACGACCGCCTGGTGCTGCTGGTACCGCATGGCCATGCGTTGATCGAGCAACGCCCGGCCTCGCTGCGCAATGCACTCAACTACCCCTTCGTCTGCCTGCCCGCCGAGCGCGCGATGCAGCGCTTCATCGAATACATGGCGGTGCGCAACGCCTTGCCGCTGAAGGTGCGCGTGCGCGCGCCGAGCTTCGACGCCATCGCCCAACTGGTGGCGCAGGGCGTTGGCGTGTCCATGCTGCCCGAGGTGGCCGCGACCCGCTTCGCCCAGGAACTGCCGGTGACGGTGGTGATGCTGGAGGATGTCTGGGCCACCCGCGAATTACGCCTGTGCGTGCGCAGCTGGGAGGTACTGTCATCCCATGCGCGGCAACTGGTCAGCTATCTCTCGCCCGAGCGCTCATCCGGCGACAACCTGGGCACCTGACGTAGGAGCGGCTTCAGCCGCGATGAAACAGCTCGCCGCTAAAGCGCCTCCTACGGTGGGTGGCTTGAGCGGCTGCGCTCCGGTGTTGAGGCATGCGTGTGGGAGGGGCTTTCGGCTCGGGCATCCTGCTTCGCTCTACCTCCTGCATCCATGCAGTCGTAGCCGCGACAATCGCCGCTCAAGAACCGCCCACCGCAGATCACTTGAAAAACTGGCTGGGCGTCAGGCCGAACTGCTTCTTGAACATGGTAGTGAAGGCGCTGGGGCTGTCGTAGCCCAGTTCCCCGGCGATATCGATGATCTTCTCGCCCAGCGCAATGCGTTCCAAAGCCAGCAACAGGCGCGCCTGCTGGCGCCACTGGCCGAAGGTCATGCCGGTACCTTTCTGGAACAGGCGCTGAATGGTCTTCTCGTCCAGACCCAGGCGGATGCTCCAGTCGGCCAGCGTTGAGGCATCGCCGGGGTCGGCCTGCAGTGTCGTGCAGATTGACTGAATGCGCGGATCGGCTGGTTGCGGCAGGTGCAGTGGCAGGGTCGGCAGGATGCGCAGCTCATCAAGGATCAGGCGCATCACCCGCGCTTCGCGCGAGTCCTCGGCGTAGGGCTGGGTGATGTCCACGGCGGCGCGAATCAGCTCGCCCAGCAGCGGCGAGATGGCCACGGCGCGGCACTCGCTGGGCATGTCCGGCAGGCTGTCGGGGCGCACGAAGACGCTGCGCATCCGCACGCTGCCGATGCAGCGGATCGCGTGCAGCTGGCCGCAGGGCATCCAGATGCCGCGGCTCGGCGGCACCGTCCACTGGTTCAGCGCCGAGGTCACTACCATCACTCCGGAGATGGCGTAGATCAACTGGTGCTTGTTGCGGTGCGAGTGCGGCTCGATGACGGCGTTGATCGGGTAATCGGTGGCGCTGCTGCTGACCAGCCAGGGTGATGCGTCGATCTCGGCCAGTAATTTATCGGCTAAGCGCATGAGGCTGCCTTTTTTGCGAGGGTTGTTTCCCGATCTTCGTGAGACAGGCGGTTGGGCGCAGCCTAGCATAGCGGCGTTCCTCACCTCATCCGGAAGCTTCAAGCATGTCCAGCAGTCCTGCCGCTACCTCCCTGACCGGCGCTTCGCCCGTCAGCCAGGCCAGCCCTCTGGTGATGCGCGTGATCGGCGCCTGCGCCCTGGCGCACCTGATCAACGACCTGATCCAGGCGGTGTTGCCCGCCATTTACCCGATGCTCAAGCTCAACTACGGCCTGAGTTTCGCCCAGATCGGCCTGATCACCCTGACCTTCCAGCTCACCGCCTCGCTGCTGCAGCCCTGGGTGGGCTACCACACGGACCGCCATCCCAAGCCCTGGCTGCTGCCTGCCGGCTCGCTGTGCACCCTGGTCGGCATCCTCATGCTGGCCTTCGTTGGCAGCTTCCCGGCGATCCTCCTGGCTTCGGCGCTGGTGGGTATCGGCTCGTCGACCTTCCACCCCGAGGCGTCGCGCATCGCTCGTCTTGCCTCTGGCGGGCGCTATGGCTTGGCGCAGTCCACCTTCCAGGTCGGCGGTAATGCCGGCACTGCCTTCGGCCCGCTGCTGGCGGCGGCCATCATCATTCCCTACGGCCAGGGCAACGTCGCATGGTTCGGCCTGTTCGCCGCCTTCGCCATCGTCGTGCTGTACGGCCTGAGCCGCTGGTATCGCCACCACCTGACGCTGTTCAAGCTGAAGCAGGGCGGTGTGGCCACTCACGGCCTGTCAGCCGGGCGGGTGAAGTTCGCCCTGCTGATCCTGGCGCTGCTGGTGTTCTCCAAGTACTTCTACATGGCCAGCTTCACCAGCTACTTCACCTTCTTCCTGATCGAGAAGTTCGACCTGTCGGTGGCCAGCTCGCAGCTCTACCTGTTCCTGTTCCTCGGTGCGGTGGCGGCCGGTACCTTCTTCGGCGGGCCGATTGGCGACCGTATCGGGCGCAAGCAGGTGATCTGGTTCTCCATCCTCGGCGTGGCGCCGTTTTCCCTGCTGCTGCCGCACGTCGACCTGTTCTGGACAGGCGTGCTGAGCATGGTGATCGGCTTCATCCTGGCCTCGGCGTTCTCCGCCATCGTGGTCTTCGCCCAGGAGCTGATGCCGGGCAACGTCGGCATGATCGCCGGGCTGTTCTTCGGCCTGATGTTCGGTTTCGGCGGCATCGGCGGGGCGCTGCTCGGTTACCTGGCGGACATTCACGGCATCGAGGAGGTGTTCCTGATCTGCTCCTTCCTGCCGCTGCTGGGTATCCTCACTGCGCTATTGCCGTCGCTGAAGTCCCATTAATCGACACGCCGCCATACGCTGGCCAGCCAGGGCTGCTGGTCGCGTGGCAGGCCGGCGGGGCGGTAGTAGTGTTCCAGCTCGACGAAACCGGCTGCCTTGAGCCGCGCGCGCCAGCGTTCCAGGTCGTGGTAGCTGCCGTAGCGCGGGCCGTTCCAGCCTTCCTGATTCTCGCCGCGCGGGTTGGAGCTAAACAGCACGCCACCCGGTTTCAGCGCTGCCTGCAACTGGCTGAGCACGCGCGGCAGCTCCTGATCCGGCACATGGAACAGGCTGGCGTTGGCGAAGATACCGTCGAAATGCCCGGCCGGTAGATCCAGTTCGAGAAAGCTCTGCTGCCACACCGCGCAGCCACTGTCGGCACGCGCCATGGCGACGAACCCGGCGCAGCCATCGAGGCCGATGGCTTCGTGGCCCAGGCCGCTGAAGGTGCGCAGATCACGCCCTGGGCCACAGCCGAAATCGAGGATGCGCCAGGGCTTTTCGCCCTCGATATGACGCAGCAGCGCGGCGATGTTCTGGCTCACGTCATGGTCGCGCGTGCCCTCGCGAAAATCCTCGGCGCTGCTTTGGTAGTGGGCCAGGGTGAGGGCGCTGATCTGCGCGAGTTCGTCGGGGCTCAGGGGCATCGCGATGTTCCGGCAAAAGGAGGCATTAGACCCGCTCGGGGGACTGGTGGCTAGCGAGACGGCTTATGTCTCCTGGCCGTTAATGAACCACCGCTGCGCTTTAATAGTCACATTTTCCGAGGGGTGTAAATCGGCTGGCTGCAGCCGGGCGCCCACAATCAAGGAGATAACGCGATGGTTACGCACTACAAAGTCTCTGGCCACCTTGCCTGTGGCTCTCATGGTGAAAAACTGCCTTCCACCACCGAGCTGGGCAAGGTCAAATGCCGCAATTGCCGCAAGACCGAAGTCTTCACCGAAGCTCGTCGTAACGCCCGTAACGCTGCGCGCCGGGCCGCCCGCCGTGAGAAAGCCGCGCGTGCCGTCAATGACTGGCGCACCTCCTGGGAGGCGCGCCTGACAGCCTTGCCGGGGCGTCAGCGCCTGCCGCGCGGTTTCGGCGACCAGGCATTCGTCTAGCCTGGATATTGGCGGGCAGGATGACCTCCCGCATCCGCCCGCGCTACCAATGACTGTAGGCGCCGCGCCCCACGGCGAATGGATCATGCGACTCGATAATGCGCTATGAGCGCATTTGTCTCGCGCCGGGGCGGCGCTCCTACAGTCATCACTCATGGTCCGCTTCTACGAACATTCCAGGTTTTCTTGGGTTCGATCTGCGCAACAGGCTGTTCACGCGTTTGCCCCGCAGCAGCGCCTTGACGTAGATTGGCCGGCTCACCTCAACCGGCACTGGCCGGTCATGCCTCGAGGTTTCTGCCGTGTCCGCTGCCCCCGTTTCCGTCTACCGGCTTCCCGGTTTCCTGCCGTTTCTCATTGCCCGCATCGTGGTGGTGTTCGCCGTACAGATTCAGGCCATCGTCGTGGCCTGGCAGGTTTACGACCTGACGCGCGACCCGCTGTCGCTGGCCTATGTCGGCCTGGCTCAGTTCATTCCCATGCTGGTGCTGTTGATGCCGGCCGGCGATCTGATCGACCGTTACGATCGTAAGCTGATCCTGATGCTCAGCTGGCTGGTCGAGGGCGTGTGCGCCGGAGCGTTGCTTTGGTTGTCGCTCAGTGGGGCGCCGGTCGCCTGGTACTACGCCGTGCTGGTGCTGTACGGCTGTGGCCGCGCCTTCACCGGTCCGGCGTTGTCCAGCCTGCTGCCGCAGATCGTGCCGCGCGAGCGCCTGGCTGCGGCCATCGCCGCTAATAGCATGATCATGCGCGGCGCTACCATTTCCGGCCCAGTGATCGGTGGTGGTCTGTACGCCATCGGTGGCGGCGGGCTGACCTACTCGGTGTGTCTGGCTTGCTTCCTTGCCGGCACCGCCCTGATGTTGCGGGTGCCCGTGCGCTATGCGGAAAAGATGCAGGCACTGGAAGCTACCGCCTGGGCGCGTTTTACTGCGGGCATCCACTTCATCCGCACGCGGCCGATCATCCTCGGCACCATCTCGCTGGACTTGTTCGCTGTGCTGCTCGGCGGCGTGATCGCGCTGCTGCCGATCTACGCCCAGGAAGTACTGGAAGTCGGGCCGACCGGCCTCGGTCTGCTGCGCAGCGCCATGGCCATTGGTGAGGTGTCGGTCGGGTTGTACCTGAGCATGAAGCCGTTCAACCGCCATGTCGGCCTGGTGATGTTCGGCGCGGTGGCGCTGTTCGGTGTGGCCAACCTGGTGTTCGCACTGTCCAGCCTGTTCTGGCTGTCCTTCGCCGCGCTGGTGGTGGCCGGCGGCGCGGACATGGTGAGCATGTACATCCGTTCCTCGCTGGTGCAGTTCTCCACCCCGGACACCATGCGTGGCCGGGTCAATGCGGTGAACATGCTGTTCATAGGCTCTTCCAACGAGCTGGGCGAATTCCGCGCCGGCACCAGCGCCGCCTGGTTCGGCGTGGTGCCGGCGGCGCTGATCGGTTGCGCCTGCACCCTGACCGTGACTGGCGGCTGGATGCTCGGTTTCAAGAGCCTGCGCAAGGTGAATCGCTTCGAGGATGCGTCGCCGAGCAAGACGGCCTGACGTAGGGCGGATGAAATCCGGGCTACGGACTTCGACGCGAACAAACGGCCGGATCAATACGCGCTAACCAACCCTCTCCCCCAGCCCCTCTCCCATAAATGGGAGAGGGGAGCCGAGCCGCGCGCGCTCCGTAGGGCGTCGCGGGGCCGCACTAGGTCGTGCGCACCGCGGTCGAACCGAGCTCCCCGACTACCCCAAACGCAGCAACGGCCTGAGCTTCAAGCCAAGCAGGGTACCAACCAGGCAGAACAGGCCGAACACCCAGCCTGACGCCGCGCCAGCCATCACCCCGGACAGCAGCGTGCCCACCGTGCAGCCCAACGCCAGCAGGCTGCCCCAGCCCAGCAGCGCGCCACCGAGCAGGCCGCGTAGCCAATCACGTGGTGCACCGCCGCTGGGGCGGAAATCGCCTGCGGCCAGGGCGCTGGCCCAGGCCGCGCTGACCAGGCCGATGACGAACAGGCCGTTGTTCGACAGCAGGGTTTCCTTGATCACCGTGGCGCAGCCGGAAAAGCCGTCGAGTCCCTCCAGGCGTTCGGGTAGCCAGCCCAGGCTATCGGCGCTGGTGCGCGCCAGGCTGCCCAGCTCGGCCGTCACCCCCAGCGGTGCGACGCGAAAGTAGGCCAGCACCGCCAGCCCACCGATCAACACGCCGCCGACCCAGGTCGGCCAGCGTGCGCCGAACAGCAGCGACCATAGCCCCTGTGTCTCGGAAGCTGTGCCCGCCTGGCGATAACGCAGCAGCCAGGCAGCGAGCGCGCCAAGCAGGATCAGTTGCAAGAGCAGGGATCCGCCGTAACCGAGCTTGCCCGGCAACCACAGCACCGGCGCCTCCTGCAGGGCGGCCAGGTACAGCGGATTCCAGCTGAGAAAGCCTAGGGCGAAGCCAAGCAGTGCGCCGGCGAGTGCAGCCAGTGAGGCGAAGTTGCCTTCACCGAGGCGGTACAGGTGCGCGCTGATGCACGAGCCGGAAATCGCCATGCCGATGCCGAACACCGTGGCGGCCAGAGCCAGCACCCAGCTCAGCGGGCCTATATGGGCATCTGGTGGTAGGCGTCCACCGCTGGGGTCTGGCAGGAAGGCGCCGAACACCGCGTGATAGCCGAGGGTACCGACCGCCAGGGCGGCGAGCAGGCCGAGCAGACCGTCCGGCACACGGCGTTCGACGAAGTCGCGCGTCACGCAGAAGAAGCAGAAGCGTGAACGCTGTAGAAACAGACCGAACAGCGCGCCACTGGCCAGCGAATAGCCGAAGGCGCGGCCCTGGTTACTGCCATCGGACAGTTGCCAGATGAAGGCGAGCAGGGCGAGAGCGAGCAGGCCCGCCAGGGTGATGGGCAGCACTGCGCGAGTGGAGACGATACTGGCGGTCATAGGTTGTCCTTTCCGACCGTGATGACGAAAGATGCCCCGGCGTTTAGGCCGGGGCCGCGTTTTGCGTGACTGACATTTGTTTTGTAGGAGCGGCTTCAGCCGCGAGAATCGCGGATAAATCCGCTCCTACAGGAAGCATCAGCCTTGGGGGATGAATTCGCGTTGGTGGTGAATCGCTGGCGCGTGATTCACCACCGCACCGAGTGTTCGCTTACTTGCCGCCCCAGACGGTGCCGGCCACGTTAACCACCGGTACGCCCACGGCATTGCCGTATTCGGTCCAGGAACCGTCGTAGTTGCGCACGTCGTAGCCGAGGATTTTCTTCAGGGCGAACCAGGTGTGGCTGGAGCGCTCGCCGATGCGGCAGTAAGTGATGATCGGCTTGCTGCCGTCGATGCCCACCGCGCCGTAGACCTTCTTCAGCTCTTCAGCCGATTTGAAGGTGCCATCAGCAGCGACCGCCTGGCCCCAGGGCACGTTCACTGCGCCCGGTACATGGCCGGCGCGCACGGCCAGCTCCTGCACGCCTTGCGGAGCGAAGACCTTGCCGTTGTATTCGTCAGCCGAGCGGATATCCACCAGTTGCGTGTCGCTGCGCTTCTCGGCGGCTGCGAGTACGTCCGGGAGGAACGCGCGCAGATCCTTGTTGGCTGCCTTCACGGTCACGTTACCGGCAGTCGGTGTGCTGGCGCGGCTGTCCAGCTGGCGGCCTTCGGCTTCCCACTTGGCGCGGCCACCGTCGAGCAGTTTGACGTTGTCGACGCCATACACGTCGAACACCCAGGCGCCCCAGGCAGCGAACCAGTTGTTGTTGTCACCGTAGATGATCGTGGTGCTGTCGTTATTCACCCCGGCCTTGCGCAGCAGTTGCTGGAAGGCTTCCTGGCTGGCGATGTCACGGCGTACCGGATCGACCAGGTCGCTGTGCCAGGCGAAGTTCACCGCGCCGGGAATATGCCCGCGTTCGTAGACGCCGGGCACCACACTGACTTCGATGATGCGGACCTTGGGGTCTTTCAGGTTCTTTTCCAACCAGTCGGTGCTGACCAGGTATTCGCTTGCGGCATGCGCCGTCACCGATTGCAGCAGAGCGGCGGCGAGCAATGCGCCGGCGCCGAATAGGGTCTTGATCTTCATTGTGTTGACCTCGTTGTCGTTGGCAGTTTTGCGGCTGATTAGCCTTTGTCGATGCGAGATATGGGTTTTCCATGCATGTTGGTTGTGGCTCTAACCTCCTTGTCAGCTGTACAGCGACGCTTGTGGGCCCTGACCGCTGAGCAGCCAGTGGCCGAGGTCGCGCACCTTGTAGTCGATGGGGTCGTGCAGGCTGTGCACGCGCACGTTGCGCCAGAAGCGGTCGAAGCCGTAGCGCGAGCTGGTAGCGCGGGCGCCCATGGCTTCGAAAATCTGGCTGGTGATGTCGAGGGCGGCGCGCACCGCCACCACCTTGGCCTCGCTGATGGCCAGCGCCACTTCGGCGCGTTCGGCGGCGGTCAGTGCCGGTTTTTCCCAGGCGGTTTGCAGGCGCTGGGCGGCGTGTTCGGCCAGGGGCAGGGCGCTGCGATAACGCAGCCACAGCTCGCCGTAACGCTGCTGGATAAATGGATCATCGCTGGCATTCGCCACGCCCGATGCTGGCCAGGCGCGGCTCTGTTCGCGGGTGTAGCGCAGCGCTGCGTCCAGCGCGCCCTGGGCGTTACCCAGGTAAAGCTGGGTGAGGATCAGTTGCGACAGGCAGGCGCGCAGCGTGGTGCGCGGGCTTGGGCCGACCGGACCGAGCAGCTCGCTGGTGTCGACGAATACCTGCTCGAACTGCACCGTGCCGCTGTCAGTCTGGCGCTGGCCGAAGCCGTCCCAGTCGCTGTTCACCGCCAGGCCCTCGCGCTGGCTGGGCAGAACGATGAACACCCGATCTTCCGGGTTCTTGCCGCGCGGTGCGCTGATCACCAGCGCGTCGGCGCCAAGCGCACCGGAGCAGAACGACTTGCTGCCATTGAGCTCGTAATGCTCTTCGCGTGAGCTGAGTTTGAGGCCGGTGTCGCGACCATTGGTGGCGTTGCCCCAGAACCAGCGCTCCTGCACCGTGCGCGTCAGCCAGTGGCGCTGCTGATCGGGGTTGCCGAACAGCAGGATGGTCGCCACCTGCAGGTGCTGGAAGGCAAACAGGTGGGCCAGCGAGCTGTCCACCGCCGCCAGGTAACGGGTGATGCGATAGATTTCCGGCCAGGCCACGCCCTGACCGCCGTACTGCTGCGGTACGGCCAGGGTCAGCAGGCCGCTTTCACGGATCAATTCGCGTTCGGCCTGGGCGCTGCCGCCAGCACGATCACGTTCCACCGCGCTGGCCGCCAGGCGCCGGGCCAGGCGTTCGACCTTGGCCGTGCGGCTGCCGAAGTCCGCGGGGAACAGGTGCGCGGCGAACAGCGGTTCGTCGCGCAGGCTGGGATGCAGGCGGGCCTCGGCGCTCATTGCGGGCTCCAGATGCTCACTTCACGGGCATCCACTGAGGTCGGCAGCAGGCTGGCGCCGTAGAAGGCATCGGCGATCTTCTGCTGCTCGGCGAGGCTGTCCGGCTGCACCAGACGCACCTGGTAGCTGCGCTTGGCGTTGGCTTTCTCGACGATGGCCGGGTCGAGGTTGCCCCACAGCGGGCCGAGGATTTCGGCGGCCTGGCGCGGGTTGGCGCGCAGCCAGTCACCGGTCTTCACCAGCTCGGCAAACACGGTCTGCAGCACCTGCGGGTGGCTCTTGGCGAACTTGGCGCTGGTCAGGTAATAGCGCTGGTAGTCGGCCAGGCCCTTGCCGTCGGCGAGGATGCGCGTCGGCAGCTGTTGCTGCGCGCCGCTGAGGAAGGGTTCCCAGGTAACCCAGGCGTCCACCTTGCGGTTCTCGAAGGCGGCGCGGCCGTCGGCCGGGGTCAGGTAGGCGGGTTCGATGTCGCTGAACTTCAGGCCGGCCTTGTTCAGCGCGGCGATTAGCAGGTAGTGCACGCCGGCTGCCTTGGTCACGGCGACCTTCTTGCCCTTGAGGTCGGCCAGGGTTTTGATCGGCGAATCTTCGCGCACGATGATCGCCTGGGCGCTGGGAGAGGGCGCTTCCTGAGCGAAGTAGGCGAGGTCGGCACCGGCAGCCTGGGCGAATACCGGCACGGTGTCGGCGACATCTGCGGAGAGGTCGATATTGCCGACGTTGAGCGCCTCCAGCAGCGGTTGGCCGTTGGGGAATTCGTGCCAACTGATCTGGATGTCCTGATCGGCCAGTGCCTTCTCCAGGGTGCCCTGGCTCTTCAGCAGGCTGATCAGCGTGGAGGATTTCTGGTAGCCGATGCGCAGTTGCTCGGCGGCCTCGGTAAGCGGAGCGACGAGCAGGCCGATGGCCAGCGAGGCGGCGATCAGTGTGCTGCGTTTGGAATGAGTGTTGGACATGGCGGCTCTCGATACGAACACGTGCCGGCCATGGGATTGCGGCGGATCACGCGTACTTCAGTGTTTAGAAAAAGAAGTCCGGTGATCCGGTGAAGAGAAGCTAGTCGATATAAAAAGCAGTTGTTAAATAATTTTTAGGAATTAGCTAAGGCCAGTTTGTCAGGCGCGGCGGGGCCCTGTGCGGGCTGCGAAGCAAGCCGTCAGAAGTGGCTCGCAGGATTCGCGGATGAATCGGCTCCTACGCAGCGAGTTGCATCGGATCAGGCTTATATTCTTTTTAGTTACTACAAGGTGAGAAATAATTCTTTTTAGGGATTAACGCTCGTCTCGTAGATTAGCCACCAGCCGACAGCGGACCACCGCATCGGGCCCGAATCAGGGGCTCTTAGAACCTGTTCCCGATCTCGCGAGCTAGAGTCAGGCAAGGCGAAACCAGGCGAAAAAGCGCAGTTTACGAGCTGTAAATGAGCATTTTGAGCCTGGTTTCAACGCAGCATGGCCGACGCGCAGCAGATCGTGACCAGGTTCGTATGCCAATCCGCCGAGACCAGCGCCATGTCCGCTGTCCTGCCGAGCCCCTGTGCAGTGCCAACCCCAGAACAGCACACAAAGCACTTGGAGCATCAAGCATGAAAAAATCCACCCTGGCCTTGGCCGTCACGCTGGCCGCCATCGCCAACCAGGCCACCGCCGCCGGTTTCATCGAAGACAGCAAGGCCAGCATCGGCCTGCGCAATTTCTATTACGACCTGAACAACAAGAACACCGCCAACAACAACGGCGAGGCGCAAGAGTGGGGTCAGGGTTTCATCTTCAACTACAGCTCCGGTTTCACCCAGGGCACCGTCGGTTTCGGCCTCGACGCCATCGGCCTGCTTGGCGTGAAGCTGGACTCCGGCGGCACCGCGAGCCAGGCCGGCCGTGATCGCACCCCAGGCCAGCTGTTCCCGCTCGACAGCGACGGCAGCGCCGTGGACGACTACAGCAAGGCCGGTGTGACCGCCAAGGTACGCCTGTCCAAGACCGAAGCGCGTATCGGCACGCTGTTGCCGAAGCTGCCAGTGGTGACCTTCAACGACGGCCGCCTGCTGCCGCAGACCTTTGAAGGCGGGCAGATCACCTCCAACGAGATCGACGGCCTGACCCTGACCGCGGGCCAGCTGGAAAGCACCAAGACTCGTAGCTCCACCGACGACATCTCTCTGCGTATCGCCGGCGCCACCGGTGATGCCGACACCAACAAGTTCTACTTCGCCGGTGGTGACTACAAGCTGACCAAGGACCTGACGCTGCAGTACTACTACGGCAACCTGGAAGACTTCTACAAACAGCACTTCCTCGGCCTGGTGCACAACTGGGCGATCGGCCCGGGTTCGCTGAAGACCGACCTGCGTTACTTCGACAGCAACTCCGACGGCAAGAACGGCAGCGCCTCCGGCCGTGCCGATGGCTACCGCAGCGCCGGCTACTGGCGTGCAGGCGACAGCAGCACCGGCGAGGTCGACAACCAGACCTGGAGTGCCCTGTTCACCTACACCCTGGGCAGCCACTTCGCCAGCCTGGGCTACCAGCAGGTCGAAGGCGACAGCGCCTTCCCGTTCCTCAACCAGGGCGGCGGCAGCTCGTCCTACCTGATCACCGACCGCCAGATCGGCAAGTTCCAGAACGCCGGCGAGCGCACCTGGCTGGCCGAGTACGGCTATGACTTCACCAAACTCGGCGTGCCGGGTCTGAAGGCCAGCGTCGCTTACCTCAAGGGTGACAACGTCGACTCCGCCAACGGTGACCTGAAAGAGTGGGAGCGCGACTTCCGCCTCGACTACACCCTGCAGGACGGCCCGCTGAAAGGCCTCGGCGTGTCCTGGCGCAACGCGACCCAGCGCGGCAACGTCACCACCGACGCCGACGAAAACCGTTTGATCCTGAGCTACACCCTGACGCTGCTCTGATCCACTAACCCAGTTGTGACATCTCCTGACCGGCCCGCCAACGGGCCGGAAGGCCATTTATCCATGAGGAGATGACCATGAAGAAGAATGCCTTGCGCGTTGGCCTGGCGGCCCTGTTCGCCGCCTGGTTGCCAGCCGCCGTACATGCCGCACCACCGAAAGAAGTCCGCCTGGACTTCGCCTACTACGCCCCCACCAGCCTGGTGCTCAAGCAACAGGGCCTGCTGGAAAAAGCCCTCGCGCCGCAGGGCATCGCCGTCAAATGGGTATTCAGCCAGGGCAGCAACCGCTCGCTGGAATACCTCAACGGCGGCAGCACCGATTTCGCCTCTACTGCCGGCCTGGCCGCCTTGCCCAGTCGCGCCAACGGCGCGCCGATCAACACCGTCTACGTCGCCAGCCGCCCGGAGTGGACAGCGCTGGTGGTGCCCAAGGACTCGCCCGTCCAGTCGCTGGCCGACCTCAAGGGCAAGAAGGTCGCCGCCACCAAGGGCACCGACCCTTTCCTGTTCCTCCTGCAAAGCCTGCAGAAGGCCGGGCTGGACAAGAACGACGTGGAAATCGTCCACCTGCAACACCCAGACGGTCGCGTCGCCCTGGAGCGCGGCGACGTGCAGGCCTGGGCCGGGCTTGACCCGCTGATGGCCGCCAGCGAGCTGCAGGCCGGTTCGCGCCTGCTGTATCGCAACCGCGACTTCAACAGCTACAGCGTGCTCAGCGTCACCGAAAAGTTCGCCAAGGAGCAGCCCGAGCTGATCAAACAGGTGATCGCCGCCTATGAGCAGGCGCGCCAGTGGGCCATCGCCAACCCCGATGCCCTGGCCCAGTTGCTCGCCGACGAAGCCAAACTGCCGCTGGAAGTGGCCAAGCTGCAACTGTCGCGCACCGACTTCAGCAACCCGCAGCCGGGCGCCGAACACATCAAGGCGCTGAAAGCCTCTGCACCCATCCAGCTCGACGAGCAACTGGTGCGTCCGGGTACCGACGTCGCTCAGGTGGTCGACCAACTGATCCAGCCGCAACTGGCCGCTCAGGTGATCGGCAGCAACGTGGCCAAGGCGGGGAACTGACCGATGGGCGCGCTCAATCTCGTCATCGGTCGCTGGGCTGAACGGCTTCCAGGCTGGCGGCCGGCACTGACCGACCTGCGTGGTTGGGTGGTGCCCCTGCTGATTCTGGCTCTGCTGGAAACCCTGGTGCGCAGCGGCGTATTGCCCGCGCACCAGATGCCCGCGCCGAGCCAGGTGGCGCAAACCCTGTACCTGCTGGCGCAGAGCGGCGAGCTGTGGCGGCACCTGAACGCCAGCCTGCTGCGCGTCGGCGCCGGTTTTGCCATCGGCGCCGCGCTGGCCATCGTCATCGGCACCTGGGTGGGCCTCAGCCGCCGCGCCGAAGCCTATCTGGAACCGACCTTCCAGGCGTTGCGGGCGATTCCCAGTCTGGCCTGGGTACCGTTGCTGCTGCTCTGGTTGGGCATCGACGAAACGCCGAAGATCGTGCTGATCGCCCTTGGCGCCTTCTTCCCGGTGTACCTGGCGCTGCTCGCCGGCATCCGCAATATCGACCGCAAACTGGTGGAAGTGGGCCGGCTCTACGGCCTGTCGTCCCTGGCGCTGGTGCGCCGCATTCTGCTGCCCGCTGCGCTGCCGAGCCTGTTCATCGGCCTGCGCGGCGCGCTCAGCCTGAGCTGGATGTTCCTCGTCGCCGCCGAACTGATCGCCGCCACCCGTGGCCTCGGCTACCTGCTCAGCGACGGCCGGGAAACCTCGCGGCCGGATCTGGTGATCGCCGCGATCCTGCTGCTGGCGCTGCTCGGCAAACTCAGCGACAGCCTGCTCAAGGCCTGGGAAACCCGCGCCCTGCGCTGGCGCGACAGCTTCCAGGGCGGGGAGGACGGAGCATGAGTGCGCTGCTGAAACTGCAGAATATCCACAAGGCCTTCGCTGACGTACGTGTGCTCGAAGACGTCAGCCTGAGCCTGGCCGCTGGCGAAGTGGTCAGCCTGCTCGGCCCCTCCGGCTGCGGCAAGAGCACCCTGCTGCGCATCGCCGCCGGGCTGGATCAGGATTATCAGGGCGGGCTGGAACTCAACCCGCTGCTCAACTTCGGGCGTGGCAGCGGTATCGGCGTGGTGTTCCAGGAGCCCCGGCTGATGCCCTGGCTGAGCGTGGCGCAGAACGTCGGCTTCGCCGATGGCTGGGTGGCGGATGACCAGTGGGTTGAACAACTGCTCCGCGACGTCGGCCTGCACGGGCGTGGCGACGCGCTGCCCAAACACCTCTCCGGTGGCCAGGCCCAGCGCGTGGCCATCGCCCGTGCGCTGTACGGCAAACCGCAGGTGCTGCTGCTGGATGAACCCTTCAGCGCGGTGGACGCCTTCACCCGCATGAAGCTGCAGGATCTGGTGGTGGAGCTGGCCGCCCGCTACGAAATCGCCGTGCTGCTGGTCACCCATGACCTCGACGAAGCCTTCTACCTCAGCGACCGTGTACTGATCCTCGGCGGTACACCAAGCCGCCTGCAACGCGAGCTGGCGGTGCCGCTGGCTCGCCCGCGTGATCGTCGCTCGGCGGAGTTGGCCTACCTGCGCGGCGAGGCGCTGACCGAGCTGTACCAGTCGCACGTGCTGTAAACGAACTCTTCAAGGTGGAGTACTTTTTCGGGCCGTCAGGCCCGATTTTTTGTCCGCGTGCACGCACCTGCGTAGCCCGGATGCAATCCGGGGGCTTTGTCAGCGCGAGGCTTCAGAGGTTATGGCGGGTATGAAACCGAACGTTTCATTCGGTTGAGGGTGCTCTACCCAGACTACTTGCTGATGTAGGGCGGCCTCGCTCGCGAAGCGAGCAGCCCGCCAGGCCGTGTCGAGAGCGGAACCTGCGCCCTACGAGCTGTTCCTACCCTTGGCAGGGTGGACAAGCTCTGCGTTATCCACCCTACGCGGTGGGTATTTCAGCGTAGGGTAGATGACGCTTTTCCCATCCACCATTGGTGATTGCCAGGCGGCTCGCTGTGCCCGGTTAAGTGGGAAGTTTCCGCTGGCTTTTGTGTGGGCAATGGTGGACAAGCTTCGCGTTGTCCACCCTACGCGCTACCAGATTACTTTCCAGACTCCGCCGCCGGTGCATTTGGAGCAATGATAGAAATTGCTCCATTCGGAAGTGCCTTCCAGCCGTTCAACGCCCTTTTTGGCCTTGTCGGCGTTATTGGCTCCCTGCCATGCGTTGTGCCCGCAGTCCTTGATTCTCACGAGCACGTCATGGGACGGGGTGTTCCGTGTCTTCTTGTAGTAGCGGGTTTCGCCTTCGGTTGGCGTGATTTTCTCGGATAAATCTTCGGCTTCCGCTTCATCCGCTCCGCTGTCTTCTTTGAGGCGGCTCAACGCATACTCGGCCGCTTCTGCTTTGCTGGCCTGGCGCGCAATCTCTCGGTAGGCTTCATCCAACGATGCCTTTAGCTCTTCGTTCTCCTGGATGAACAAACGCGCCAATTCGATTTCGTCTGAATTCGAGTTGGCGCGCTGCTCCAGCTCCAGAAGCCTGGATCGCGCAGCCTGGTTCTGAATCTCACGAATGACGGCAGGTGGCTCGACGGTAAGCGAGGCGACGCCCATTACGTTGCGTCTCAACAGCGAGCGAAATCGCTGCATGCCCTTGCCATCTGAGTCCTGAGACAACAGGTGGCTGGCAGTCCATACCGAGCTTTTGGGCGAAACAGATCCATCGAAATCCCTTCCGCCTGGCCAGTACAGGCGTACAGCTCCGAGATAACAGGAGTTGGGCTTTCCAAGTTCATCGGTTAACAGCCAGGACGCTTCTTCGTCGATGCGAACGACGCTGGCCAGTCCTGCCAGATCAGAGGCCAGGCGAGTCTCGAGGTTCTCCCAAATGGGCTCTTGCTCGATTTCGGAAACCACAACAATGGGGAGTGTTCTGGCGGGATCCTGGATTATGGACTTGAGCTTCTGTCCGCCGTCTGTGCCATAGAGCATTTGTGCGGTGGAGCCGGGGATGGGGAAATTTCCGATGTGCCAGTCACTGCGCAATCCAAGAAGCTTTTTGACAATGAAGGGGCAGCGCGGGTCTGTGAATACCTGGGCAATGACCGTGGCTATGTTTTGAACGGCCAAGGTTGCATAGACGACAATCCTGTCCTTGAGCTTGAGAAGGTCAATGGTAGTGATGAACTGCTGTCCTGATGTTGTTGGCTCGAGAAGAGAGAGTTCTCTGAACGTGCCAGCCTCGGACGCGGCGTCTCTGCGCTGGAATTGTCCGTCCGCTGAACCTCTTGTTCTGGATATGAATTTTCCTGAAGAAACAGCAGGGTTGGATGCGCCTTTTTCAATCAGCCATTCGTTCAATGCCTGCTCAATGCGGGCGGCTGACCTGGAGACTTCCTCTTGGGACAGGACTGCAGATTCTAGAAGATACGCGGAAAGAATCTGCATTACAGGGAGCCCCATTGGTTGTCGGAAAGATTCAGCAATTTAGCGGATATCCATGTCGCGTTGCACACGGAAAATCTGTGCGCAATTTTTCCTGTGTTGCTGCGCGTCCTAGTTTCGCCTGAAGATGTCGCGGCCTCCGCGACCTCTCCACAGCCACCCACAGATTCTGTTAACAGCATTGTGGATAACCTTTGCAAAAGCCCTCCGCACCTAGCATTCAAGCGGGCCACGGCAGACCGTTCATTTTTTACCCAATGATGCTTTGCTGGCGTTATCGCCAGGAGGAATATCGCTTTTAATCAATTACTTGGCTCAGGTTTTAAACAGTGCGGCAGAGTCAGGGCGTGTCGCCGGGTGTCGTGCACAAAATCTGGGGAAAGCGTTGTGGATAAGATGCGGGAAAACTCTTCCAGCCCAGGTGGGGCAAGGGCTGCGTGGGGATGGTGATTTTTCGTTCGGTGTCGCGCTGCTGTCATGTTGTGCGGCTATAGTGGACGGTCGATTTTTTCCACCATGGAGCCCTTCGATGTCCGAGTCCTCTGAACGTCCCGCCCCGGTCAGTTTGCTGCAGGCCTTCTGGTTCTGGCTGAAGCTGGGGTTGATCAGTTTCGGCGGGCCGGCCGGGCAGATTTCGATCATGCATCAGGAGTTGGTGGAGAAGCGCCGCTGGCTGTCCGAGCGGCGTTTTCTGCACGCGCTGAACTACTGCATGTTGCTGCCCGGGCCGGAGGCGCAGCAGTTGGCCACCTATATCGGCTGGCTGATGCACCGCACCTGGGGCGGGGTGATCGCCGGGGCGCTGTTCGTGCTGCCCTCGCTGCTGATCCTGATCGCGCTGTCCTGGGTTTATCTGGTGTTCGGCGATGTGCCGCTGGTGGCCGGGATCTTCTATGGCATCAAGCCGGCGGTGACGGCCATCGTGGTGCAGGCGGCCTGGCGCATCGGCGGGCGGGTGTTGAAAAACGCTTGGCTGTGGGCCATCGCGGCGGCGGCCTTCGTCGCCATTTTCGCCTTGCAGCTGCCGTTCCCGCTGATCGTGCTCGGTGCCGCGCTGGTGGGTTACCTCGGTGGGCGACTGGCGCCGCAGCACTTCGTGGTCGGCGCCGGGCATGGCGAGGCGGGCGGGGCGCATGCACCGGCGCTTATCGATGACGAAACGCGTCTGGCGCACACGCATTTTCGTTCCAGCCGCCTGGCGCTAATCCTGTTGGTCGGTGCTGTGCTCTGGCTGCTGCCGATGGGCCTGCTGACCCTGGCGTTCGGCTGGCAGGGCACGCTGACGCAGATGAGCTGGTTCTTCACCAAGGCAGCGCTGCTCACTTTCGGTGGCGCTTATGCGGTGCTGCCCTACGTGTATCAGGGCGCCATCGAGCATTACGGCTGGCTGACGCCCCGGCAGATGATCGATGGCCTGGCGCTGGGCGAGACCACGCCGGGGCCGTTGATCATGGTGGTGGCTTTCGTCGCGTTCGTCGGCGCTTACGGCCAGCCAGTGTTCGGTGGCGATTCGGCCTTCGCCAGCGGTGCGCTGGCGGCGGTGCTGGTTACCTGGTTCACCTTCCTGCCGTCGTTTCTGTTCATCCTCGCCGGCGGGCCGCTGGTGGAGTCGACCCACGGAAAGTTGAAGTTCACTGCGCCGTTGACCGGGATTACCGCCGCCGTGGTCGGGGTGATCCTCAACCTTGCGCTGTTCTTCGGTTATCACGTGCTCTGGCCCGAGGGTTTTGCCGGCACGTTCGATTGGGTGTCGGCATTGATCACCCTGGGTGCGGGCGTGGCGTTGCTGGGCTTCAAACGCGGGGTGATCGAGACGTTGGTGGCCTGTGCGCTGGTCGGCCTGACGGTGCACTTGGCGCTATAGCGTCAACGCCAGACGCAAGCGATCCCGATGCTGCAGGCCATTCTCCAACAGCGGTTCGGTGTAGTGGGTAAGAAAGTAGTCCGGTTCCACCGCCACCACGCGAAAGCCGGCGCGCTGATAGAACGTCAGTTGGTGGCCGAAGCTGCCGGTGCCCAGTTCCAGGCGCTTCGCGTCCAGTTGCCGGGCCTGGTCGAGGGCGTGGTGCAGCAGGAGGGCGCCGATGCCCTGGCCCTGGTGTTCGGGCGCCACGGCGATGTTCATCAGTTCCCAGGTGTTGGCCGCCAGTGCCTTGATCACGTAGACGCCAAGGGTTGCGTCTCCCTGGCGGGCGACCACGCAATGACCGTCCTGTAAATAACCGGCGATGAGGGCGGTGCTGGGATCGGCTTCCAGCAGCAGCGCCATGGGCGCCTGTTCGCTGGGAATCTCGTGCAAGGTTGGGGAGGTCATGACGGTCTTTCTTTAAAGATGTTTTGGTTATAAATAAATCATTATTTATTCTTTTTATTTCTCTTTGTTCCTGAGCATAGTGAGCACCACGCAAGCTACTGCCAAGGAGCACGATCATGACCATCCGCCTGGGCGACATCGCCCCTGACTTCGAACAGGATTCCAGCGAGGGCCGCATTCGTTTCCACGAGTGGCTGGGCGACAGCTGGGGCATTCTCTTCTCCCACCCGGCTGACTTCACCCCGGTGTGCACCACCGAACTGGGTTTCACCGCCAAGCTCAAGGATGAATTCGCCAAGCGCGGCGTCAAGGCCATCGCCCTGTCCGTCGACCCGGTGGATTCGCACATCAAGTGGATCGACGACATCAACGAGACGCAGAACACCGCGGTCAATTTCCCGATCATCGCCGATGCCGACCGCAAGGTGTCCGACCTCTACGACCTGATCCACTCCAACGCCAACGACACCCTGACCGTGCGTTCGCTGTTCGTCATCGACCCGAACAAGAAAGTGCGCCTGACCATCACCTATCCGGCCAGTACCGGGCGCAATTTCAACGAAATCCTGCGCGTCGTCGATTCGCTGCAGCTGACCGACAACTACAAGGTGGCCACGCCGGCCAACTGGCAGGACGGTGAAGAGGTGGTGATCGTGCCGTCGCTCAAGGATGAAGCCGAAATCGCCCAGCGCTTCCCGAAAGGCTATCGCGCGGTGAAACCCTATCTGCGCCTGACCCCGCAGCCGAATCGCTAATGAAACGCTGAAAAAAGCTATACCTCGTCACTCCCGCGCAGGCGGGAGTCCATGTACTGCGGGGGCTGGTTTCCCGCCTGCGCGGGAATGACGACTACTTCAGACCATCGCTAAGGATCGATCATGCATGTTGTGTTGCTCTCCGGCAGCCCTGCGGCGCGTTCGCGCACCGAGGTGCTGCTGGATTACGTGCGCCAGCGCCTGGAGACGCAGCAGGTGGAAGTGAGCCTGCTCAAGGTGCGCGACTTCCCCGCCGAGGATCTGCTGCATGCGCGCTTCGACAGCCCGGCAGTGCAGCAGTTGCAGGCCGTGGTGGCCAGCGCTGATGGCCTGGTGGTCGGTACGCCGGTGTACAAGGCGTCGTTCACCGGTGCCTTGAAGGTGCTGCTGGATCTGCTGCCCGAGCGCGCTCTGGCGCACAAGGTGGTTCTGCCACTGGCCAGTGGCGGAAGCCCGGCGCACCTGCTGGCGGTGGACTACGCGCTCAAGCCGGTACTGGCCGCGCTGAAGGCGCAGGAAATGCTCTCCGGCGTGTTCGCCGTGGACAAACAGATCGCCTACCCGGAAGGGGGCAGGCCCGCGCAGATCGACGACGAATTGCGCGAACGCCTCGACGAGGCACTGGAACAACTGGGCGCAGCCCTGGCGCGACGGCCGAGGCCGATCGATCCGAATGTATTGAACGACCGGCTGGTGAACGCCCGCTGGAGTATCTGACACGGGCTTTGCCCGACTGTAAGCCCTGTAACACCCCGCCTTACTCGCCCGCCAACGGGCAAGCAGGTAGCCAACCAAGACATCACCGCAAAGGGAGAGCGCCATGCGCACCATTACTTTGCGTCGAAGCCTGGTCGCCCTGTTTGCCGCGGCCATTTCCTTCGGCGCCATCACTCAAGCTCAAGCCGAGACATTGCGTATCGGCTATCAGAAGTACGGCACTCTGGTGCTGCTCAAGGCCAAGGGCACCTTGGAAAAACGCCTGGCCGAGCAGGGCGTGGAGGTCAAGTGGACGGAGTTCCCGGGCGGCCCGCAGCTGCTCGAAGGTCTCAACGTCGGCTCCGTGGACTTTGGCGTCACTGGTGAAACCCCGCCGGTATTCGCTCAGGCGGCTGGTGCCGACCTGCTTTACGTCGCCCATGAGCCGCCGGCTCCGACGGGCGAGGCGATCCTCGTGCCGAAAGATTCGTCGATCAAATCGGTAGCCGAGCTCAAGGGCAAGAAAGTCGCCCTGAACAAGGGTTCCAACGTGCATTACCTGCTGGTGCGTGCGCTGGAAGACGCCGGCCTCAAATACGGCGACATCACCCCGGTTTACTTGCCGCCGGCCGATGCTCGCGCTGCCTTCGAGCGTGGCAGCGTCGATGCCTGGGTGATCTGGGACCCGTTCCAGTCCGCCGCCGAGAAGCAACTGCAAGCGCGCACCCTGCGTGACGGTAGCGGTCTGGTCGACAACCACCAGTTCTACCTGGCGACCCGCACCTATGCCGAGAAGAACCCGCAGGTGATCGGCACGCTGGTCGAGGAAATTCGCGGCGTTGGCGAGTGGGTCAAGGGCAACCTCGACGAAGCCACCAGCCAGGTCGCGCCGCTGATCGGTCTGTCCCCGGAGATCACTCGTCAGGCTGTTGAGCGTCAGGGTTACGGCGCGCAGTTCATCACCCCGGATGTGGTCGAGGCGCAGCAGAAGATCGCCGACACCTTCACCGAGCTGAAGCTGATCCCCAAGAAACTGACCATCAAGGATGTGATCTGGAATCCGCCGGCCAAGGTCGCGCAGGCCCAGTAAACCCTACCCCAGCCCCTCTCCCGGTGGGAGAGGGGAGCGAATCCAAGGAGACAACTCCATGAGCCTCAACATCTTCTGGTTCCTGCCTACCCATGGTGATGGCAAGTACCTGGGCACCTCCGAGGGCGCGCGCGCCGTCGACCACGGCTACCTGGCGCAGGTCGCCCAGGCGGCTGACCGCCTCGGTTACGGCGGCGTGCTGATTCCCACCGGGCGTTCCTGCGAGGACTCCTGGCTGGTGGCAGCCTCGCTGATCCCGCTCACGCAGAACCTGAAGTTCCTCGTCGCCCTGCGTCCAGGGATCATTTCGCCGACCGTGGCTGCGCGCCAGGCAGCGACTCTGGATCGGCTGTCGAACGGCCGTGCGCTGTTCAACCTGGTGACCGGTGGCGACCCGGACGAGCTGGCCGGCGATGGCCTGCACCTGTCGCATGCCGAGCGTTATGAGGCATCCGTCGAATTCACCCGCATCTGGCGCCGTGTGCTGGAAGGCGAAACCGTCGACTACGACGGCAAGCACATCCAGGTGAAGGGCGCCAAGCTGCTCTACCCGCCGATCCAGCAGCCGCGTCCGCCGCTGTATTTCGGTGGTTCCTCCGACGCCGCGCAAGACTTGGCCGCCGAGCAGGTCGAGCTGTACCTGACCTGGGGCGAGCCGCCGGCCGCAGTGGCCGAGAAGATCGCTAAGGTGCGCGAGAAGGCTGCTGCGCAGGGGCGCGAAGTGCGCTTCGGCATTCGCCTGCATGTGATCGTGCGCGAGACCGTTGATGAAGCCTGGGCGGCCGCCGACCGGCTAATCAGCCACCTGGATCAGGACACCATCGACCGCGCCCAGGCGTCGCTGGCGCGCTTCGATTCCGTTGGTCAGCAGCGCATGGCTGCGCTACATGGCGGCAAGACCGACAACCTGGAAGTGTCGCCGAACCTCTGGGCCGGTGTCGGCCTGGTGCGCGGCGGCGCTGGCACTGCGCTGGTCGGCGATGGCCCGACCGTGGCGGCGCGGGTCAAGGAGTACGCCGACCTCGGCATCGATACCTTCATCTTCTCCGGCTACCCGCATCTGGAGGAGTCGTACCGGGTCGCCGAACTGCTGTTCCCGCATCTGGATGTGGCCCAGCCGCAGCGTCCGGAAAGTCGCGGTTATGTCAGCCCGTTCGGCGAAATGATCTCCAGCGACATCCTGCCGAAGGCGGCTTCGGCGAGTTGAAAAGCCCCTCTCCCCCAGCCCCTCTCCCGCAAGCGGGAGAGGGGAGTTAAACCGAGCCGCAGGACGTTCCAGCGGCGCCGATCAGCCCCCTCTCCCATTCATGGGAGAGGGTTGGGGAGAGGGCGCTTTTATCAGTCCGTAGTCCGAATGCAATCCGGGGACAGGGACACAGAATTTTTCGAGGCAACCATGAGCAACACGACTCTTCACAAACTGGCCCTGCGCGCTGCGCCCTGGGCCTTGCCGCTGGGGCTGCTGGCCGCCTGGCAACTGGCTGTGGCCAGTGGCTGGCTGTCCAGCCGCATTCTGCCGGCGCCCAGCGCCGTGCTCGCCGCTGGCTGGGAGCTGCTGGCCTCCGGCGAAATCTGGCAGCACCTGGCGATCAGCGGTCAGCGCGCCGGGATCGGCTTCGCCATCGGCGGCGGTATCGGCCTGCTGCTGGGCTTTATCACCGGCCTGTCGAAATGGGGCGAGCGCTTTCTCGACAGCTCGGTGCAGATGATCCGCAACGTGCCGCACTTGGCGCTGATCCCGCTGGTAATCCTCTGGTTCGGCATCGATGAGGCGGCCAAGGTGTTCCTGGTCGCGCTCGGCACGCTGTTCCCGATCTACCTCAACACCTACCACGGTATTCGTAACGTCGACCCGGCGCTGGTGGAGATGGCGCGCAGCTATGGCCTGTCCGGCTTCTCGCTGTTCCGTCAGGTGATCCTGCCCGGTGCGTTGCCGTCGATCCTGGTTGGCGTGCGTTTCGCCCTCGGCTTCATGTGGCTGACCCTGATCGTCGCGGAGACCATTTCCGCCAGCAGCGGCATCGGCTACCTGGCGATGAACGCCCGTGAATTCCTGCAGACCGACGTGGTGGTGCTGGCGATCCTGCTCTACGCGGTGCTCGGCAAGCTGGCCGACGTCGCCGCCCGTGGTCTCGAGCGCGTGTGGCTGCGCTGGCATCCGGCCTACCAGGCCAAGGCAGGTGGCCAATGACGGCGCTGCATAACATTCGTCAGGGCATTCCGCCGGGCGGCGTTTCGCTGGCGATCGAGAACATCGAGAAATCCTTCGGCGAGCGTCAGGTGCTCAAGGGCATCGACCTGCATATCCCGGCTGGTCAGTTCGTCGCCGTGGTTGGCCGTAGCGGCTGTGGCAAGAGCACCTTGCTGCGCCTGCTGGCCGGGCTGGATCAACCCAGCGGCGGTCAGTTGCTGGCCGGCAATGGCTCGCTCAACGCGGTGCGTGAAGACATCCGTCTGATGTTCCAGGACTCGCGTCTGCTGCCCTGGAAGCGGGTGATCGACAACGTCGGTCTGGGGCTTTCCGGCAACTGGCGCAAGCAGACCGAGGAAGCGCTGGCGGCGGTCGGCCTGGCGGATCGCGCCAATGAATGGCCGGCAGCACTGTCCGGTGGACAGAAGCAGCGCGTGGCCCTGGCCCGTGCATTGATCCATCGGCCGCGCCTGCTGCTGCTCGACGAGCCGCTGGGTGCACTGGATGCCTTGACCCGCATCGAGATGCAGCAACTGATCGAACGCCTGTGGCAGCAGCATGGCTTCACCGTACTGCTGGTCACCCACGACGTGGCCGAAGCCGTGGCCGTGGCGGACCGGGTGATTCTCATCGAGGACGGCCAGATCGGCCTCGATCTGGACGTACAACTGGTACGTCCGCGTCCGCATGGTTCGCCGCTGCTGGCGGCACTGGAAGCGCGTGTGCTCGACCGGGTGCTGGCGCAGCCTGAATTACCCATACCACCGGAACCCGTATCACCCCTGCCCACGCAATTGCGTTGGGCGCTTTGACGCCGTGGCCCGGAGGCAATCCGGGAGCGGCTCGAGAATTCCCCGGATTGCACCGGGCTACCTGTAAAACGACCTGAGGAGAAACACCATGACCATCAAAGCCATCAACGTACGTAACCAGTTCAAGGGCAACATCAAGGAAATCGTCATCGGCGACGTACTGTCGGAAATCGACGTGCAGACCGCTGCCGGTATCGTCACCTCGGTGATTACCACCCGCTCCGTGCGTGAACTGGAATTGCAGGTGGGCAGCGAAGTGATCGCCTTCGTGAAATCCACCGAAGTGTCCATCGCCAAGCTGTAAGAACCTTTTCATATTTTTCAGCCAATTTTCGTCGGCGTTGGCAGCCAACTGGCGAAATAAAGCACTTGCGATCTTGTAGGAGCGGCTTTAGCCGCGAGCTCTTTGCGCCCCAATAAAGCTCGGGGCTGAAGCCCCTCCTACATGCTCGCCGAACGCTTTTGCCTTGTAGTTTTCAGGCACATAAAGATCGTGAACAGGTTCTAAGAGTGGTTGCCTGAGCAGCCTTCGGATACGAGAGCTGCAGGGTGTTTTCGCAGGCAAAGAGATACTGGTTATAAGAGTCGAATAAAAAGATATTTTTCAGCTATATGATTTTTCTGCAGAATCGCGCCATCAAATAGCCTGCCTGCAGGTTCCTCTCGCGATAAGAAGGACGCCATAGATGCTGAAGAAGATCGTTCTGGCCACCGTGGCCAGCGCCACCCTGCTTACCGGCTCGCTGAGCCATGCTGCTGCCGACACCCCGTTCCACAACGCTTCCTACGACATCGCCCGCGAACTGTTCGGCGAGATCAATCCGTTGTTCGTCGAGCACTGGAAGCAGCAGAGCGGCAAGGAAGTGAAGATCATTCAATCCTTCGCCGGCACCTCGCGCCAGGCGCAGGACATCATCCAGGGCAAGAAGGTCGATGTAGTGACCTTCAACCAGGTGAGCGACGTGGACATCCTGGCCAAGCGCAAGCTGCTGCGTGAGGACTGGGCCAAGCAGTTCCCCAACAACAGCTCGCCGTACTACAGCACCACCGCCTTCCTGGTGCGCGAAGGCAACCCGAAGAACATCAAGAGCTGGGATGACCTGATTCGTGATGACGTGAAGCTGGTATTCCCCAACCCGAAAACCTCCGGCAACGCCCGCTACAGCTACCTGGGCGCCTGGCTGTTCGCCAACGAGAAATTCAACGGTGATGAGGAGAAGGTCAAAGCCTTCGTCGGCAAGCTGCTGAAGAACGTCGAGAACTTCCCCACCGGCGGTCGTGGCGCCACCGTGGCCTTCGCCCAGAACGGCCAAGGCGACGTGCTGCTGACCTTCGAATCGGAAGTGATCAACATCGCCAAGGGTGACGAGTTCAAATCCGCCAACCTGGAAATCGTGGTGCCGGAAGTCAGCGTGCTGGCCGAATTCCCGGTCGCCATCGTCGACAAGGTGGCCGACGAGCGCGGCACCCGCGAGCAGGCCAAGGCCTTCCTCGACTTCCAGTACAGCAAGGATATTCAGCAACTGCTGACCCGCTACAACTACCGTGTGCACAACCCGGAAGTGGTCGAGGCGACCAAGGCCCAGTTCGCTCCGGTGCGCCTGATCAACCCGAACGAGATCCTTGGCAGCTGGGATGACATCACCGCCAAGCACTTCGACAACGGTGGTATCCTCGACCAGCTTCTCGCAGAGGGTCGCTGACAGCGACGGTTTGGCGTAGGGCGGGTGCAACCCGCCAGCCATGAATGCGAGCATCGTAATGGTCAATTGGCCGCCTTATTGGCGGCCAACTGCATTTGTAGAGCCGAGCTTTTCGTGAGTAAACCAACGCTGTTCTTCCTGCAGACTCCGCTGCTGCCAGGCTTCGGCCTGAGCTTCGGCGTCAGTGTGTTGTACCTCTCGCTGGTGATCCTGTTGCCGTTGTCTGCGCTGCTGCTGTACGTCAGCGACATGACCTGGGCGCAGTACTGGTTCGCGATCAGCGACCCGCGTGTGGTGCAGACCTACAAGGTGACCATCTCGGCGGCGTTCTACTCGACCCTGGCGGTGCTGGTGATCGGCCTGCTGCTGGCCTGGATCATCACCCGCTACGACTTCCCCGGCCGGCGTATCGTCGATGCGTTGATCGATTTGCCGTTCGCCCTGCCGACCTCGGTGGCCGGCCTGACCCTCGCCGCGCTGCTGGTGCCCAACGGCTGGATCGGCCAGTGGCTGGGCTTCAAGGTGGCCTATGCCTACGCCGGTATCGTGGTGGCGATGGTGTTCACCAGCATTCCCTTCGTGGTGCGCACGGTGCAGCCGGTGCTGCAGGACCTCGGCTCGGAATACGAAGAGGCCGCGCGCACCCTCGGCGCCAGCCGCGTGCAGACCTTCCGCAAGGTGATCCTGCCGACCCTGGCGCCGGCACTTGTCACCGGTGGTTCGCAGGCATTCATTCGTAGCCTCGGTGAGTTCGGCGCGGTGATCATGATCGCCGGCAACATTCCCTATCAGACGGAGGTCAGCTCGCTGATGATTTTCGTCCGTCTGCAGGAATTCAATTACCCGGCGGCGGCGGCCATCGCTTCGGTGATCCTGCTCGCGTCGCTGGCTCTTCTTTTCCTACTGCAGGTCGTGCAGGGGCGTCTGTTCGCATGGCAACGGCAAGGTCGATGAAAAAGCCCCAAGATTGGCGCCAGTGGGCGCTGGTAATCCTCGGTCTGACGGTCGTGGCGCTGATTCTGCTGGTGCCGCTGGCGCTGATCTTCACCAAGGCGCTGGCCGGCGGGCTCGACCTGCTGTGGAGCAACCTCGGCGAGGACTACATGCTCCACGCCATCGGCCTGACCCTGTTGGTGGCAGCGATCACCGTGCCGCTGAACCTGTGCTTCGGCATCTGCCTGGCCTGGTGCGTGACCCACTACGATTTCCGTGGGCGCAAGCTGCTGACCACCCTGATCGACATTCCCTATGCGGTGTCGCCGGTGGTGGCCGGTCTCTGCTACCTGGTGGTTTACGGTCTGGAGAGCTTCATTGGTCGCTGGTTCTACGATCAGGGCCTGCAGCTGATGTTCGCCTGGCCGGGCATCGTCATGGTCACCGTGTTCGTCACCGCGCCCTATGTGGCGCGCATCCTGATTCCGGTGATGCAGACGCAGGGGCAGGATGAGGAAACCGCCGCGATGTGCCTGGGCGCCAGCGGCTGGCAGATCTTCCGCCGCATCAGTCTGCCGAAGATCAAGTGGGCGCTGCTGTACGGCGTCGTCGTCACCAACGCCCGCGCGGTGGGCGAATTCGGCGCGGTGTCGGTGGTGTCTGGCACCATCATCAACCAGACCCTGACGTTGCCGCTGCTGGTCGACCAGCTCAACAACGACTACAAGCCGGCGGCCGCCTTCACCGCGGCCGGGCTGCTGGCGTGCATGGCGCTGCTCACGCTGTTCCTCAAGACCTTCATGGAATGGCGCCAGCGCCGCCTGATGCAACGCGCCGAGGCGTGACCTGCGCCTGAATAGCGTAGAGTTTCGCGGCTGACGCCGCTCCTACAGTTGCATCTGTGCTCCGTAGGAGCGGCTTCAGCCGCGATGCTCTTCCGACGCCGCTATCTGCACCTGATTGCGCCCGTTGTATTTGGCCGCATACAGCGCCTTGTCGGCGCGCTCACGCAGTTGCTCGGCATCGCTGTTCACATCGGTGCCGGCGACACCGGCACTCAGGGTGCAGGAAAACTCCCCGCCATCGGCGATGAAGCGCAGCTCGGCAAAGCGCTGACGAATCTCGTCGATGATCAAACCTGCCTGCTGCGGTGTGCAGTCCGGCAGCACCGCAAGAAACTCCTCGCCGCCGTAGCGGCCCAGGCTGTCGACCCGGCGCAGACGTTGGCGCAGCAGGTTGGCCAGGGCGCGGATGACGTTGTCGCCGGCCGCGTGACCGTGCTCGTCATTGACCCGCTTGAAGTGGTCGATATCCAGCATCACCACGCTGGCGCGGTCGCCGCTGCGCAGGGCGCGCTCCAGTTCGATGGCCACTTGCTCTTTGATGTCGGCGTGCTTGAGCAGGCCGGTGAGGCTGTCGCGCGCCAGGGCGTCGGAGAGCAGGCGTGCACGCTGAGCGCGGGAGAACACGGTAGCGACCAGCGCATTGTCGGATATGGGCTTGGTGACGAAATCGTCGCCGGCCTTGATCAGCGCGTTCATCTGTTTGCCGATATCGGTTTCCGCCGACAGGTAGATGATCGGGATGCGCAGCCAGTCGTCATTGCAGCGGATGATCTGCGCCAGTTCGGGGCCGGTGCAGTGCGGCATGTTGACGTCGAGTAGCACCACCTCGGGGTTGAAGTCGCGCAGGTGGGTGAAGATCCGCGCCGGTTCGCTGAGTATCTCCACCAGCATGCCTGCATCGCGCAGCACCAGACTGTAGCGGCTGGCCAGGTCCTGGTCGTCGTCGGCGATCAGCACGCGGTAGGGTTCGCCGTGCTGTTGCGAGAAGCAGCGTTCGAGGCGGCTTTCCAGTTGCGGGATGTCCACCGGCTTGCTGAACAGGCCCATGGCGCCGGCGCGCACCGCATGCAGCTGGGTAGCGAAGTCATCCTGCTGGTCGGTGAGCACCAGCAGCGGCAGTGGTTCGTCCAGGCGTTCGCGTAACTGGTGGGCGTAATCCAGACCGCAACTGGCTTCGCCGGGCAGCTTGGCGTCGATGATCAGCGCATCGGGCAGGTGCTGCTGCAGCGCGGCGTCGAGCCCTGCGGTGGAATTGAAATGCTCGGCGCGGTAACCGAAGTTGCTCAGCGTCTGGCGCATGTTCTCGCCAAACGCGGCTTCGCCTTCGAGGATGTAGATGGTGCGGCTGCCGTCTTCCTGGCGCGGCAGCTTGCGCGCTTTGCCTACCGGTTCAGTGACGGCCCCAGCGCTGGTCGGCTGCTCACCGAGTGCCTGCAAGGCAACGACGAACTCGTTGAGGCTCTGTTGTTGCCGTAGCAGACGCTCCATCCAGCGCTCGGCATGCTGCTCCAGTTCGCGCGCCTGCTGGCCAAGCTGGCTGAAACCGAAGGTGCCGGCACTGCCAGCCAGACGGTGCAACTGATCACGCAGCTCCTGCAGCAGACGCGTGCGCTCGGCTTCATCGGCCTCCAGCAGTTGCCTTGCCTGTTGCGCCAGCTGGGGCAGCTCCTGGCTCAGGCGCTCACTGAATTGCTGACCGAGCTTTTGCAAGTGTTGTTGCAGCGCCTGCGGGACGGCGCTGCCTTCGTGTTTATCCATTACGCTGGTTCCAGATCTGCCGTACCTGAGCGGCGAGCTGCATCGGGTCGAATGGTTTGATGATCACGCCATGGGCGCCGAGGCTGTGGTAGTGGGCGACCTCGTCAGGCTGCACCTTGGCGGTCATGAAGGCCACCGGAATGCGTGCGGTATCGACCAGCTGGCCAATCAGCTCCAGGGTCTTGGGCCCATCCATGTCGGGCATCATCACGTCGAGCAGAATGAAATCCGGCGCGAAGCCCTGCACCTGGTCGAGCGCATCCTGGCCACTGGCACAGCTCAATACCTGAAAGCCGCCGACGGCCTCCAGCGCGACCTTGGCCACGGCCTGGATCGAGGGATCGTCCTCGACATGCAGGATGCGTTTGAGCTCAGTCATGACGGTCTCCCCGGCCGTTGGCTGCTATCTGCAGTGTGGTACAGCTCTGTTAGCCTTGCGTAGGCTTCATGTCTCGCCTTCATCGACGCGCGGCAGTTCGAACCAGAAGGTCGCGCCCTGGCCAGGCACCGAGTGGAAACCGATACGCCCGTGCATGCGCTCGATGATTTCCTTGCAAATCGCCAGACCCAGGCCGGTGCCGCCTTTCTGCCGGGTATCGCCGGCGTCGGCCTGAGAGAACTTGGCGAAGATGCGCGAATGGAATGCCGCGGGGATCCCCGGGCCTTGATCGCGCACGTTGACCCGCAGCTTGTCAGCCATTGTCTCCAGGCTGACCTGCACCACGGCCCCAGCCGGTGAGAACTTGGCGGCGTTGGACAGCAGATTGGCCAGCACCTGGGCCAGGCGCTGGGTATCGACCCGGACTTCGACATCATGCTCTGCGTGCAGTTCGAGGCGTACCTGATGCTGGTCGGCATACGGCTGGTTATGCAGCAGTGCCAGTTCCAGCAGTGGTTTGAGTGGCCTGCGCTGGAGGTCGAAATGCATCTTGCCGGCGACCAGCTTTTCCATGTCCAGCAGGTCATTGATCAGCGCGCTCAGGCGCTGGCTGTTGGCCTCGGCGATGCTCAACATGTGCGCCATGGCCTGCGGCACGGCGCCGAGTGCGCCGCCGTTGATCAGGCCCAGCGAGCCGGCGATGGCGGTCAGCGGTGTGCGCAGTTCGTGGCTGACGGTGGAGACGAACTCGTTCTTCATCTGCTCGATGCGTTTGCGCTCGGCGATGTCACGAATCACCGCGATGAAGCGCACCTGGCCCTGGTGGCTGATCTGCGACATCGCCAGTTCCAGCGGGAAGCGTTCGCCGCCCTGGCGCAGGCCTTCCATCTCGCGAATCTGGTCGCTGGCGCAGCCTTGGCGCAGGGTGTCACTGGCCATGCCTGGAATCAGCGTGGCGATGTCACGCCCGGCGACCTCGGCCTGGCTGTAGGCAAAGATGCGTTCGGCCGCGTGATTGAAGGTCTCGATGTGGCCCTCGTCGTCGAGAGTGACGATGGCATCGATGACGTTGTCGAGCAGGGTGCGCAGGTAATGCTCGCGTTCGCGAATCGCGCGCTCGGCGGCAACCCGATCGCTGAAGTCCTGGATCTGCGCGACCAGATGCACGGGCTGGCCTTGGGCGTTGCGCACCAGCGCGCTGCTGAGCAGTACCCAGAGCACCTGACCCTGTTTGTCCAGATAGCGCTTTTCCATCTGGTAGGCGCTGATGCGCCCGGCCAGCAGGTCGTCGACGTTGCGCAGGTCCGCACCGAGGTCGTCGGGGTGGGTGATGCGCTGAAAATCGAGGGCGAGCATTTCCTCGCGGCTGTAGCCGAGCATGCGGCACAGCTCGTCGTTGACCTCCAGCCAGCGTCCGTCGATGGCCACCAGCGCCATGCCCTGCGGCGCGGTGGCAAAGGCGCTGCTGAACAGCTGCTGGCTCAGGCGCAGGTCGTCTTCCATGACCTTGCGCTCGCTGATGTCCCAGATGAACCCGTCGACCCAGATCAGGCGCCCCTGGGCGTCGTGCTCGCCGCGACCTTTCTCGCGCACCCAGACGCTGTGGCCATCGGCATGACGCAGGCGGTAGGTCAGCTCGAAGGTTTCCTGGCGAGCGATGCTTTCGTTGGCGAGGTAGGTGCTCGGCAGGTCGTCGGGATGGACGATGCTGGAGAAGCTGCGCACGCGATTGTCGATGAAGTCGCTGGGCGGGTAGCCAGTCAGGCTGAGAATCTCGTCGCTGACGTAACGCATGCTCCAGTCGCTGTCGTTGGCGCAGCGATAGACCACGCCGGGCAGGTTGGCGACCAGGCCACGGAAGCGACTTTCGCTCTGCTGCAGTGCGCGAGTGGCCTGCTGCAGGGCGCTGATGTCGCTGGCGATGCCGAGAAAACCGGTGATCTGTCCGCTGGCGTCGAAGATGGCGTTGGTGGTGAGGTTGACCAGGCGCTGGCTGCCGTCCTTGTGCACGTACGTCCATTGGCGGGTTTCCGACTCGCCATTACGTACGTTGTGAGTGAAGACCTGGAAGCCGCTGACCAGATGCCCGCAACTGATGCTGAGCTGCTCGACCCGAGCGTCGATTTCGCTGGGCAGATGGAAGCGTTCGGGTGTCATCTGGCCGATCACGGCGTCGCTGCTATAGCCCAGCAGGCGCTCTGCGCCAGAGTTGAAGAGGGTGACCAGGCCGTTCGGGTCGGTGGCGATGATGGCAACGCCGCTGGCCGAATCCAGCACGGTCTGCAGGAACGCTCGCGCCTCGATCACCGCATCCTCGCGCTGCCGCGCTGCGCTGATGTCCGTGTGGGTGCCATACATCAGCAGCGGCCGGCCTTGCTCGTCGCGGCTGGAGAGGCGGCCGCGCACCTGTACCCACAGCCAGCGCCCATCTCGGTGCTGCATGCGTATCTGCCGGTCGTAGAAGGCTAACTCGCCAGCGAAGTGGCGTCGCAGCATGCGCTCGCTGGGCTCGCGATCCTCCGGGTGACAGAAGCGCTTCCAGGTTTCGACACTGGTGGGCTGCAGTTCCTGGAGTTGGTAGCCGAGCATCTGCGCCCAGCGCTCGTTGAACACGGTGGCGCCGCTCTGCACATTCCACACCCAGGTGCCGACGTCGGTGCCTTCGATGATGCTGGCAAGGCGTTCGAGCAGGTTTTGCCGTGCCTGCTGCTGCTGCTCGCGCTCCAGGGTGGCGCCGACCCAGCGAGCGAACAGGCGCAGGAATTCGCGCTCGTTCTCGTCGAACTGACGGTCACGGGCTTGCTGGTCGCAGAAGGCCAGGGTGCCGACTCTGCGGCCATCTACCCAGATCGCCGTACCGATATAGCTTTCCAGGGCGAAGCGGGTGTAGCAGGCGTGCTCTCGATAAGGTGAGCTGGCCATGCGCTCGATACTGAGAATGTCGTCCAGGGCGTAGGTCAGGCTGCAGTAGGTTTCGTTGAGGGCGAAGGTCTGGCCGTCCTCAAGCTGCGTGTCAGGACAGACCTGGACCAGGACGCGATAGTGATCGGCGTCGATCATGCCGATTACGCCGAGCGGCATGTCGAAATAGTTGGCCCCCATGCGCAGCGCTTCGCGCAGCTGTTCCTTGCTGCTCAGGCTCGATAGCGCAGAAATCTCGTTGAGTGCGTGCAGCGCGCTCTGTTGGCGTTGCATCAGGCGCTGGGTACTGCGATGTGTCGCGTGTAGCAGGATCATCAGCAAGGCTTCGGCGCCGCACCAGGCGAGCAGCCATTTGACTACCAGCCAGCGCTTGTCGCGTTCATGCACGGCATAGAGTTCGCTGACGTCACGCCAGGTCAGCACCGTGGCCATGGCCGCAGAGCCGGGCTGTGGCGAGGTCGCCATCGACAGCTGGCTGAGCAGGTAGTGTTGCCCGCCATCCTCCAGCAGACGCTGGCTGTTACCCTCGCTGGGAGAGGGCAGAAGATCCGCTTGCAGCCAGATATGTGCCTGCGGACGTGTCTGCTGGATCAGGCGCCAGGCGGGGGCGTGATCGGCTTGCGTACCGACCTCGGCCGCTGCGTTGAGTAGTAGCGCGATGCCGGCGCCGAGATCCCGATCCAGTTGCGGCAGATCCTCGAGCACATCCATTGCCACGCTGATGGCGCCAACCTGGCGCTGACCGTTTTGCGTATCGATCAGCAGCGGCGCTGCGGCACGGATGCCGATGCTGTTGTTCGCAAGGTTCAGTTCTGCACGGCTGTCGCCCATACGCAGGGCTTGCAGCAATAACGGGCGCATGGCCTCCTGGGTGTCACCAAAACGCTGCGGCTCGTGTACCCGCAGCAGGATGCGTGCGTCGTCTGGCAGATGGACGTAGAGGCGAAACGGCCGGTGCACCTGCATGTTGCGCCAGCGCGGCGCCAAGCGGGTGTAGAGCTGGTTGCGGATGCTGGCCAGACCGCCCTGGTCATCCTTGGGCAGGACTGACGCCTGGCGCACCAGCTCGGCTACCCAGGCGTCGGCGGCGATGGCCTCGGCCAGCAACTGTGCACGCTCGCGCAGGCCGTGCTGAACGCTTTGCAGTGCCAGACGTTGCGCCTCGGCCTGCTTGTTCATCTGCAATTGCCACAGCGCCTCACGCTCGTGCAGTGCCTGGCGCCCGAGGAAGGCGAAGAACAGCGCCAGACACAGACTGCCGCCGACCACGATCCAGCGAATTGCAATCGGCCGCGAATTGCTGGTCATCGTGCGCCTGTCCGCGCCAGGCCAGCGAGACGCCTAAGACGCTCGATTTCCGGCGCTTCGGCGCCCTGCAGTTCGGCACTGGCCAGGCGCATCACCACCGTGTCACGTCGTGTATTGCCGGGGGGTAGGGCGTAGCAGGCACCGATCAACTCGCGTAGCGCGATAGGCAGGCGCCAGTGCGCCTTGAGTCGATTGGCCAGTTGGCTGCTATGACGCTGCAGGGCGGTGTTCAGGGTCTGTTCGTCCAGCTCTCGGCCGGCACTGCGCCAGCGTTGCGCCTGATCCAGCAGGGCCAGTTCGCCCATGCGTTGTAGCAGTGCGGCGCTGTGCAGCGGCGCCGGATCAACCCGGCTGCTACGCGCCAGCTCAGCAATACGCTGGCGCAGGCGCAGGGCATGAACGAAATGCGCATCGCCCTGGCGCTGCAGCTCGGGGTCGCTCAGTACCGCCTGCGGCCGAAGCGCGAGGCCTTGAACCAGATTGATTGCAGTGGCCTGACCGAGGCGTTGCACGGCTTCGTTGAGGGTGACGCAGGGCTGCCCGGCGCTGTTGTAGTTGCCACTGTTGGCCGCTGCGATCAACCGCGCGTGAACGGCTGGGTCGTTCTGCCAGAGGTCGCCAAGCTGTTGCAGGTTATCGAAGGGTTGAGGCACATCGCGCAGACGCTGGTACAGGGATTCACGCAGCGGCAGTTCGAGTGCGTCATCGGTCAGGCGTGCAAGTTGCTGGAGGAAATCCCCAGCGTGGTCGACTTCACCGGCGATGCTTTGGGCATTCGCCAATAGTGGCTGCAGGCTGGCGATCACCTTGGGCACCTGAAAGGGCTTGCTGATGAAGGCGCTGATATTCAACGGGCGTATGGCTAGCACGCTGTCACGGTCGGCGCGGGCCGTGACCATGACCAGCGGGATATCCTGGCTGCGTTGACGCACAGCTTCCAGCAACTGGGTGCCGTTACCGTCGGGCAGGTGCCAGTCGGCGATGACCAACTGGGCCGCCTGCCGCTTCCAGGCTGCAAGGGCATCGACGACGCGGCTCTGACAGTCGACCTGGGCGCCTGGGCAGAGGCTGAGGACGATCTGTTTGAGCAGGTCGGCTATCCAGGGATCGTCTTCGAGAATCAGCACGCGCATGCTCAGTTCCTGGTGCTGGGGTGACTGCCCTGCGTTTCGCCTGGGGTGATGGCGTCAGCGGTGTTGACGGGCACCGGCTGTGGGCGACCGAAGTGATAGCCCTGACCATAGTTGCAGCCTAGCTCACGCAGAAAATCGGCCTGGGCTGGTTGTTCGATACCTTCGGCGAGGACCTTGAGGCCCAGGCTTTTGCCCAGTGCGATCACGGCGCGAGCGATGGCGGCGTCTTCAGCGTCGTTGGGCAGGCCGCGCACGAAGCTCTGATCGAGCTTGAGCTTGTCCACGGGCAGGCGCTTGAGGCGCGCCAGAGAGCTATACCCCGTTCCGAAGTCGTCGATGGCCAGGCGTACGCCCAGGGCACGTAGACTGATGAGCAGTTTCTGCGCTGCATCCGGGTCTTCCATGATCGCGCTCTCGGTGACCTCCAGCTCCAGCTGCTCAGGCGGCAGGCCTGTTTCTGCCAGTACCTGCGCCACTTTCATATCGAGTTCACCGCGACTGAACAGCCGGCTGGAGACGTTCACTGCAACGAAGCTCAGCGCATGCCCTTCGGCGTTCCAGCGCATCATCTGGCGGCAGGCCTGCTCCAGAACCCAGGTATCGATAGCGCCGATCATGCCGTTGTCCTCGGCAATCGGAATGAATTCGCCAGGGGGAATCAGCCCGCGTTGCGGGTGTTGCCAGCGCACCAGCGCCTCCATGCCTACCTGGCGACCGTCACGCAGGTCGTGCAGCGGCTGGTAGTACACGCGCAGCTCGTCGTTGTCCAACGCATGACGCAGGCTGCTGGCCAGCTCCACGCGCTGCCGGGCGTAGTCGGTGAGCTCCTGCACGTAGAAGGCATAGCCTTCGCGACCGCTGTTCTTGGCCTTGAACAGCGCCGAGTCGGCGTTACGCAGGATTTGCTCGACGCTGTCGGCATCTTCGGGGAACAGACTGATGCCGATGCTGGCGCCGATGTAGAGCTCGTGGCCGTCGAGGCGAAAGGATGTTTCCAGGCTGCGCAGCAGGCTTTGTGCCAGTTCGGCTGCCTGGGCGGCGTCAGCGCAGTTTTCGCTGAGTAGGCCGAACTCGTCGCCGCCTAGCCGGGCTAGGGTGGTGCCAGTGGGTAAACCTTGCTGCAAGCGCTCGCCGACCGCCTTGAGCAACAGATCACCGACGTTGTGGCCGAGGCTTTCATTGATGTGTTTGAAGTGGTCCAGATCGATCAGTAGTACTGCGCCGCGCAGCGCCTCGATCTTGCTGCGCTCCAGCGCATGAGCGACGCGCTCGGTGAACAACAGGCGGTTGGGCAGGTTGCTCAGCGGGTCGTGGTGTGCCAGGTAGTCCAGCTCGCGTTGCGAGCGCTTGAGTGCGGTGATGTCGGAGAACACCGCCACATAGTGGCTGACTCGCCCTTGTTCATCGCGAATGACTCGGATGCACTGCCACTGCGGGTAAATCTCCCCACTTTTGCGCCGGTTCCACACCTCGCCACTCCAGGCTCCACGGTTCTGCAGTGCCTGCCACAGGCTCTGATAGAAGGCGGCGTCATGGCGGCCGGACTTGAGCAGGCCGGGGTGCTGGCCGAGGATTTCCTCGCTGCTGTAGCCGGTGATGCGGCTGAAGGCCGGGTTGACGTGAACGATGCGCTGCTCGGCATTGGTGACCAGTACCCCTTCCTGAGTCGCATCGAACACCGCAGCGGCCTGGCGCAGGCTATCGTCGGTGGCGCGTTGCTGGGTGATGTCGCTGGCGATACCGATGAAGCGCTGCGGTTGGCCTTCCTCGTCACGCAGCAGGCGGCCGCGTGAATGAATCCAGCGATAGCTGCCGTCGGCGTGGCGCAGACGGTAGATGTTTTCATAGGGCTGCTCGCTCAACTCGGCGTTGAGCGCATGCAGCGCGCGCTCCACGTCATCCGGATGCAGGCGTGCGGCCCAATCTTCGCGGGTGTTGCCCAGGGTTTGCGGGGTGAGGCCTAGCAGCCTGGCATAGCCCTCGGAGAAGAACACTCGGCGGTTGCTCACGTCCCAATCCCACAGGCCGTCGCGCGTGGCATCTAGCGCCAGGCGCAGGCGCTCCTCGTTGCCGGCCAGCGCCAGGCGCGCGCGTCGATATTGTTGAGCGTGACGGTGTAGCACCAGATAAAGCAGTGAACTGGTGAGCGCGACGAACAGCAGGCCCTTGAAAGATTGCAAGCGCTCCAGTTGCGCCATGGACAGGCCGAGGGCTGTCAGCAGTCGGTCGCTCAGCAGTATCCAGAGGCAGGCCAGCAACAGATAGCCCAGAGTAAAACGCAGGGCGGCGGTGTCGATACGCATGGGTGGGCTACTACGCTCCCTGTTAATGTGGGTCAGTATAGAAGAGGGTTGGGCTGAAACATTCTCATCTAAAAGACCAACTGGTTTTCTGGCATGGGTCAGGGATAATGTGAACAGGTTCGTCCTTATAGGACAAATCGCGTTCCCCCTTCAAGAGGCAATAGCGCCCATGTGGTACAACGGTTTACTCGACCTGTCGGTCTGGCAGCTGGTGGCTGCGACTTTGCTGATGACACACGTGACCATCGTCAGCGTGACTGTCTATCTGCACCGCTACTCTGCGCACCGTGCACTGGAACTGCACCCCGCGCTCAAGCATTTCTTCCGCTTCTGGCTGTGGTTGACCACGGGCCAGAACACCCGCGAGTGGACCGCGATTCACCGTAAACATCACGCCAAGTGCGAAACCGTTGACGACCCGCATAGCCCGGTCATCAAGGGGCTGAGCACCGTGCTGCGTAAAGGTGCCGAACTCTATCAGGAAGAGGCGAAGAACCAGGAAACGCTGCGCATCTACGGCAAGAACTGCCCGGATGACTGGGTCGAGCGCAATGTCTACAGCCGTTATCCGATTGGCGGCGTGACATTGATGGCGATCATCGACCTCGCGCTGTTCGGCGTACTCGGCATGACTGTCTGGGCGATCCAGATGATGTGGATTCCGGTATGGGCCGCGGGTGTCATCAACGGTCTTGGTCATGCTGTCGGCTATCGCAACTTCGAATGCCGCGACGCTGCCACCAATCTGGTGCCCTGGGGCATCCTGATCGGCGGTGAGGAACTGCACAACAACCATCACACTTACCCTAACAGCGCCAAGCTGTCGGTGAAGAAGTGGGAGTTCGACATGGGTTGGGCCTGGATCAAGCTGTTCAGCTTCCTCGGCCTGGCGAAGGTGCAGCGCGTGGCGCCGATTGCGCATCGGGTCGAGGGCAAGGCCAGTCTGGACATGGACACTGCCATGGCCATCCTCAACAACCGTTTCCAGATCATGGCGCAATACCGCAAGTTGGTGATCGTGCCGTTGGTCAAGCAGGAAGTGGCCAAGGCCGATGAGTCCGTTCGTCACCTTTTCCGTCGAGCGAAACGCCTCTTGTCACGTGAACCGAGCCTGCTGGAAGAGCAGCATCATGCGCACATCGCCGATATGCTGGCGCAAAGCCAGGCACTGAAGGTGATCTACGAGAAGCGCCTGGCGCTGCAGCAAATCTGGGTGAAGACCAGCAGCAACGGCCACGACATGCTCGAAGCCATGAAGCAGTGGGTCCACGAGGCCGAGGCCAGCGGCATCCAGTCGCTGCGCGAGTTCGCCGAGCAGCTCAAGACCTACTCGCTGCGACCGTCCAGCGCCACTGCCTGACCGCCGCTCGTTACAAGCAAAGGCCCGCCGAACTGGCGGGCCTTTGTGTTTGTCCAACGCCTCGCACTATGCTCAATTTCAATGCGAGGCGAAGGACGGATGGCCGCTGTAATGGACGATCAAGGCAAGGCTGTTTCCGAGTTGGAAGAACTGACCTTGGCTCTACTGCACAGCCGTGCCGAAGTGGAGCGTCTGGGTGCGCGCGAGCAACTGTTCAGTAGCTTGCTTGGCAGCGTCAATGCCGTGCTCTGGGCCTTCGATTGGAGCGAGCAGCGGATGATTTATGTCAGCCCTGCTTATGAGCGAATCTTCGGTCGTTCCGCCGCGTTACTGTTGGCCGACTATGGCGAGTGGCGTAACAGCATCTATCCCGACGATATCGACTACGCCGCTGAAAGCCTGGCCAAGGTATTGGAAACTGGCGCGGTGGAGTCGCGTGAGTACCGCATCATTCGCGCCGATGGCCAATTGCGCTGGCTCAGCGACAAGTGTTTCGTCAGCCCCCGGCTGGGTACCGAGCAGGGGCATGTGATCGTCGGTATTGCTGAAGATATCACCGAGAAGAAGCGCCTGGAGGGCGAGTTGCATCGCCTGGCAACCACAGATGTGCTGACCCAGAGCAGCAACCGGCGGCACTTCTTCGAATGCGCTCGCCGTGAGTTCGAGCACGCGCGCAAGTTCGGCAGCCCGTTGGCTTTCCTGCTGCTCGATCTCGATGACTTCAAGACGATCAATGACCAGTACGGCCACCAGATTGGCGATGAGGTGTTGCGGCGCCTGGCGCAGTGCGGCAGCAATGCCTTGAGGCGCGGCGATCTGTTCGGACGTATCGGTGGTGAGGAGTTCGCGGCGCTGTTCCCCGGCTGTGAGCAGGATGTGGCATTGCAGGTGGCTGAACGGCTACAGCGCGAGGTGCAACGCCTCGGCTTCCAGCATGAAGGTCAGCACTTCGGCATTACAGTCAGTCAGGGGCTGACCAGCCTGCTAGCCACTGATGTCAGCCTCGATGCGCTCTACGCGCGCGCCGATGCGGCGATGTACATGGCCAAGCGCCAAGGCAAGAATCAGATCGTGCTAGGGTGATGGTTGGCGATTTTCCGCCTGAGACCTGGTTCTCATGGGCGGAAAATTGCCGATCATGTGCTGTCATCGGTTAGCCACCGACTTGTCGAAAAAATGTAACCTACTGTTCTAGAAGCCTTGTGCGCCGACTTTGCCAAGCTGGCGCGCTATCTGCATAGGCCCCGAAAGATGCCGGCTAGGATGTCGGCGCACAATAACAACGACGAGAGCACTCACCATGCGCCACTCTGCCCGCCTCATTCCGGCCGTCCCGCTGCGTTCGCCGTTGTTTCGTTCTTCCTGAATTTTTCATGCGCCCATTCGAGCCCGGCTTTGCCGTGCCATGGCTCATGGGTGTGTGTGCCCTATTCGTTCCGGCCTGCCTCTTCGTGCCGAAGTCTTCGCCGGACGATGCGTCACCTTAAATACACTGGAGAGAAACATAATGAGAAAGACCTCCCTGGCACTGGCCGTAGCCGCCAGCACCCTGGGCCTGAGCCAAGTCGCCTTCGCCGATTTCATCGGTGACAGCAAAGCCAGCCTGACCATGCGTAACTTCTATTTCGATAACGACGTTAAGAACACCACCAATAACGATGGTGCCGCTCGTGAGTGGGGCCAAGGGTTTATTCTCAACTATCAGTCTGGTTTCACTGAAGGTACCGTCGGTTTTGGCGTCGATGCTGTAGGTATGCTGGGTGTGCGTCTTGATGGCGGTGGTCGCAGCGATAAGGCCGGTCGGGATCGCACCCCGGGTCAGCTTTTTCCACGCGAGACCGACAACAGCGCTGTTGATGATTTCAGCAAGGCCGGTGCTACCGCCAAAGTTCGTTTCTCCAAGACCGAGGCTCGCGTCGGTACCCTGATGCCTAAGCTGCCGATCTTGACCTCCAACGACGGTCGCTTGCTGCCGCAGATGTTTGAAGGCGGCATGATCACCTCCAACGAGATCGACAACCTGACCCTGACCGCGGGTCAGATTGAGCACGCCGTAGGCCGTGCCTCGAGCAATAGCACCAGTTTGTCGATCGATGGCCGTGCTGTTGGCCAGGCTGACTCCAACAAATTCTACTTCGGCGGCGGGGACTGGAAAGTCACCAAAGATCTGACTGCCCAGTACTACTACGCGAATCTGGACGATTTCTACAAGCAGCACTTCGCCGGCTTGGGCCACAATTTGGCACTGGGTGAAGGTAGTCTGAAAACCGATCTGCGCTATTTCCGCACTACATCCGACGGCAAGAACGGTAGCGCGGCCGGGCGTGCTGCAGGCTATACAGCTAACACTACCTTTGGTGATGGCACTGGTGAGGTCGACAACAACACCTGGAGCGCAGCCTTCACCTACACCCTGCAGAGCCATGCGCTTATGCTGGGCTATCAGCGTGTTTCCGAGAATAGCAACTTCGTCCAGCTGAACCAGGGTGGCATTGAAGGTTCCGCAGGAGCCAGCGTCTATCTGTTGACTGACCGTCTGGCCAACAGCTTCACCCGCGCCGGTGAGCGTACTACCTTCGGTCAATACACCTACGATTTCGCTGGTGTCGGTGTGCCTGGCCTGAAGGCTTCGGTTGCTTATCTGAAAGGTACCAACATCCAGCGCGCCGACGGTTCGCAGAACAAAGAGTGGGAGCGTGACATCGCTCTGGACTACGTGTTCCAAGACGGCGCCCTGAAAGGTCTGGGTCTGGGCTGGCGTAACGGCATGCTGCGCGGCAATGCCACTACTGACGCCGACCAGAACCGCCTGATCGTCAGCTATACCCTGCCGCTGATGTAAGGCGAGAGTTTTCGGGAGGCTTGCCAAGGCCTGAGTCCCGAAAGCCAATCAAAAATGCCCGCATCCTATGGATGCGGGCATTTTTTATGCGCGACGGGCGACGGCTCAGCGTGGGGTCTTAGCTGGCGCTGCCGAAGTCGCGAGAATGGCGCTTGCCAGCGCCATGTCGTCGGCATCCTGCAACTGCGGGTTGGCGCTGCGCAGTTGCTGCATCGCGGCTTCCAGATGCGGGCCGCGGATTTCGCCATTACTGGCGACGAAGCTGCTCGCGTCCTCTTCGGCCGCGGCGACCAGCTTGCGATCCTTGAAGGTCAGGTAGGTCGAGGCGGTGGTTGCGCCCGATGAAAGAATGTCGCGCAGCATGCCATCGGCTGCTGCGGTCTGAGCGATCAGAAAGGCACTGAACGCCAGTGCGGCACGGCTCGTTACACGCATGATGAAACTCCTTGGGGGTGGCTCCTCTCCTAGGAGTCGCGCAAGCCTCTGGTGGTTCCTTACAGGCGATGGCCGGTTGCCAGGCCGATCAGTTGCTGAGCTTGCGCGCCCGATGCTGGTGGCGCCACCAGAGCAATGCCGAGAGTATTGCCAGTGCGCCGAACAGCAGAAATTGCCAAACCCAGGGTAGCTCCGGGAACAGATAAGTCAGTGCACCGACCGCGACGGCCACCAGGCCGATCCATAGCAAGTAGCCTCCGGCGCCGAACACCTCGAGAATCAGCAGCAGGGTGGCCAGGGCCAGCCAGTCCCAGAACGACAGATGTTGCAGGTAGGTGATCATGGGAAGGCGTGGCTACCCATACTCAGACTGTTCGCTGATCGCCCTTCGGTGTGCATTGCATAGACTCCATTGTCAGATCAATCAATCTAAGCACAGTCGCCCAGGCTCTGCCGCCGACCCCTTCGCAAGGTGGGCAGATGCCAGGCCATCCGTGGGAGCCAGGGCATGTTTACGCGTTCACTGATGGCGTTTTTGCTTACCGCTCTGTTGCTGGCTGGACAGGGCACTGTGGCCGGTGAGCTGCTGAATGCCCTGCACCTTGCTGCGCCGCAGTTGGAGCAGCGTGCGTTGCAAGGAGCACTACAGGCGCTGCGGTGCGCCGAGAGCGAAGGCGCGAGTGAAGGCAGGCGGTTAGCGGTGATCGATTACTCGCGCTCTTCGCTGGAGCGGCGTCTATGGGTTTTCGATCTGACGCGCGGGCGTCTGCTGCAGCGTGAATTCGTTGCCCATGGTCGCCAGTCTGGTGAATTGTTTGCCGAGCATTTCTCCAATCAGCCTGGTAGTAATCGGTCCAGCCTCGGTCTGTTTCGTGGCGCTGAAAGCTACAGGGGGCGGCATGGGCATTCGCTGCGCCTCGATGGTCTGGAGCCCGGCCTCAATGATCACGCGCGTGCCCGTGCGCTGGTGATCCATGGTGCTGATTACGTGGCGCCGACATGGGCGCAGAAATATGGGCGCATGGGGCGCAGCCTGGGCTGTCCGGCGGTGCAGCAGGAGGTGATTGGTGTGCTGGTGGATCAGCTCAAGGACGGCCAGTACCTATTCGCCTGGCATCCTCAGATAAGCGATAAGCGATGAGCGCTATCGCGATTGTGCGAGCGTCAGCGTTGCTCGCTCTGCGGAGTGACGCGTAGCACTTCGTCGATGGTGGTCAGCCCAGCTGCGACCTTCTGCGCGCCGGACAGACGCAGGCTGCGCATGCCGTCCTTGAACGCGGCGCGGCGCAGGGCGGTGAGGTCGGTGTCAGCGTTGATCAGTGGCTTGATGGCATCGTTGATCAGCATGATCTCGTAGACGCCGGCGCGGCCGCGGTAGCCGGTTTCGCGGCATTCCAGGCAGCCGACGGCGTGATGCGCCTGGCTCGGCGGCGGCGAGCTCCAGGGCCGGGTCAGACCGTTCCAGGTGTCTTCGTCCAGTTGCACGGGCGCCTTGCAGTGCGGGCACAGGGTACGCACCAGGCGCTGGGCCATGACGCCGAGAATGGTGGCCTTGAGCAGGTAGTGCGGCACGCCCAGTTCGAGCAGGCGGGTGATGGCGCTGGGGGCATCGTTGGTGTGCAGGGTGGACAGCACCAGGTGGCCGGTCAGCGCCGCCTGGATGGCCATCTCCGCGGTTTCCAGGTCGCGGATCTCGCCGACCATGATGATGTCGGGGTCCTGGCGCATCAGCGCGCGCACACCGCTGGCGAAGTTCAGATCGATGTTGTGCTGCACCTGCATCTGGTTGAAGGCACCTTCGATCATCTCGATCGGGTCTTCGATGGTGCAGACGTTCACCTCTTCGGTCGCCAGCTGCTTGAGCGTGGTGTAGAGCGTGGTGGTCTTGCCCGAGCCGGTGGGGCCGGTGACCAGGATGATGCCGTTCGGCTGGCTGGTCATGCTGGCCCAGCGGCGCAGATCCTCGGGGGAAAACCCGAGTTGATCCGGGCTTTTCAGCAGCACTTCCGGGTCGAAGATACGCATCACCATCTTCTCGCCGAAGGCGGTCGGCAGTGTGGATAGGCGCAACTCCACTTCGTTGCCATCCGGGGTCTTGGTCTTGACCCGGCCATCCTGCGGTTTGCGCTTCTCGGCGATGTTCATGCGGCCGAGGTTCTTCAGGCGGCTGACCACTGCCATGGTGACCTGCGCGGGGAACTGGTAGACGGTGTGCAGCACGCCGTCAATGCGAAAGCGCACGGTGCCCTGTTCGCGGCGCGGCTCGATATGAATATCGCTGGCGCGCTGTTGGAAAGCGTACTGGAACAGCCAGTCGACGATGTTGACGATGTGCGCATCGTTGGCGTCCGGCTCCTGGTCCTGGGCGCCGAGGCTGAGCAGTTGTTCGAAGTTGCCGACGCTGCTGACCTTCTGGTCGGTGGCGGTGGCGCCGCTGACCGAGCGGGCCAGGCGATAGAACTCGGTGGTGAAGCGCTGAATGTCGCTGGGGTTGGCTACCACGCGCTTGATCGGGCGCTTGAGCACGTGCACCAGGTTGGCTTCCCAGCTATGCACCAGTGGCTGGCTACTGGCGATGGTGACGCTTTCGCTGTCCACTGCCACGGCGAGGATCTTGTGACGCTGGGCGAAGGCGTAGGACATCAGCGGGGTGATGGCCGGCACGTCGATCTTCAGCGGGTCGATGCGCAAGTATGGTTGCCCGGCGAAGTTGGCCAGCCAGGTGGTGAGGGTTTCCAGGTCGAGTTTCTTGCCCGGCCTTTGCTGATCGTCCACCTGCTGCGCGGCCAGAAACTCCAGTGGATGCTGGGCGTTGTTCAGTGAGCTGCGGCGGATCGCCAGGCACTGCTCAGCTACATCCTGATCCACCCGGCCCTGGGCCACCAGCTCGCGCAGCAGGTCGCCAAGATCCAGTACACGGTCGGGGGCAGTGGCGGTGAAGGCGGACATGCGGGCTCCTCGGGGTCGGCCTGAACAAGGGTAGCAGGTCGTTCTTCAACGACCTTTTAGCCGAGCTAGGATGCCCGAAAAGTGGCACCAGGGCGAAGTGCCCGACGTGATCGATCGCCCGCTTCAGGCCACCTCCGTCACCAGGTTGTGATCCAGGTGCTGCCAGGTGACCTCCCATACGCACACCAGGCCGCGCAGTTTCTGCGCCAGCACGCCGGCTCGATGCAGCGAGATACCTGGCAGGCGCAGACTGATATGAAGGTCATCTTGCAGGCGCTGCATGTGCAGGGCTTCGGGGAGCAACTGCAATTGTGCGAACAGGCCGAGCAGCCGGCACATGACGTCGGCCTCGGCGTCGGTGCGCAGTTGGTATTCGACACAGGCATCGGGGCGATCCTGCCAGGGATCGCGACGGTTATGGGCGGACAGGAACGGCGTGGTATCAGGCATGGCGGCAGCTCAGGCAGGTTTTGCCTAAGTTTCCGCCTTATTTCGGCAAAAGTTCTGCCTGGTTTGCTGTGTTGATGGCGTTCATGTGGATAGACTTACCTGAATAAGTGGCTGATGAGGAATTTTTATGTCCATTGCGCTGGATGCCTACGATCAACGCATTCTTGCTTTGCTACAGGAGGATGCAGGCCTCTCCACGGCGGAGATCGCCGAGCGCATCGGTCTGTCGCAGTCGCCCTGCTGGCGACGTATCCAGCGGCTCAAGGAGGAAGGGGTGATTCGCAAGCAGGTGACCCTGCTCGATCGCAAGCGCATCGGCCTGCATACGCAGGTGTTCGCCCAGGTCAAACTCAACGCCCACGGGCGCTCCAACCTGACCGAGTTCGCCGAAGCCATGCGCGAATTTCCCGAGGTGCTGGAGTGTCACGTGCTGATGGGTGCGGTGGACTTCATGCTGCGCATCGTCACCCGCGATATCGAGGCCTATGAGCGCTTCTTCTTCGAGAAGCTGTCGCTGGTACCAGGGATCCAGGAGGTGAACTCGATCGTGGCGTTATCGGAGATCAAGTCCACCACCAGTTTGCCGCTTGCCTAGGAAACACTGAAAAAGCTGTCATGCCCGCGCAGGCGGGACAGCAGCCCTATCGCTGAACAGCGCTTGCGCTGGCCTGTAGATCTCGAGCCTTCGAATTTCCTGGGCTCCCGCCTGCGCGGGAGTGACGCAGGACATATTCAGGGTTTGATCACTACTGGCGGCGATTGCTCGACGTTGCGCCTGCTGGGTGGCGTGAGCCCCATGGACACATAGATGCTGGTCAGTTGATCGACGCCCATGTCGGCAGGGCGTATCCATTCTTCTGGTACGTAGAGCAGGCCGCCACCGACCGGAATCGGTGCGGTGGGGATGAGGATGGCGCAGTAGGGGCGGCCCTCCAGTTCGACGCTTTCCGAACTAGGGCGCAGGGCGAGCACTGCGGCGCCGTCGCCGCCGAAGAAGCACCAGACCGGCGCCATGGTGGTGATATCGGGGTTCTTGCTCTTGTCCAGCAGGCCAACGAATCGATCAGCCAGGTTGTAGAAGTTACCGATCAGCGGCGTGCGCCGCAGGGTGCGATCGATCAGCCAGGACAGCGGGCGGCGCAAGCCCAGTTGTACCGCCAGGCCCAGTGGGTAGAGGCTGGCCAGCAGCACCAGACTGCCCAGCATGTAGGCCAGATAACTGTTGCTGGAGAAGGGCTGGCCGAGGGCTGCGAACACTTGGCCGATCAGGGTCGAAGGTCCGACCAGGCGATTGAGCAGGCTGAATATCCAGGCAAGCAATGCCAGGGTCAGTGCCAGCGGCAGTAGCGCGAGTAGACCCGTCAGCCAGGTGGTAACGACGGATTTCAGGCTGCGTCTGAGCATGTAGCGGTTTCCTTGACGATCTTGGCGGTGACTTTACGCCAGGCACGGCAATTCTGTGCAGTCTTGCCCGTGTGCGTGGTCGGCGAAATGGCTACAGCTCTTTTCATCAGATTGTTTCGAACAAAAAAAGCCCGGCACTAAGGCCGGGCGTAGTAGGTACACAAGGTACCGAAGTAGTAGCGTTCGGTCGAACCGTTACATGCCAAGCATATTTGGCAGGGCCATGGACACGGCCGGGATGTAGGTGATGATCATCAGGAAACTGAGCAGCAGCATCAGCCACGGCATCGCTGCGCGGATCACTGCCGTCAGTGGCATCCCCGTCACCGCCGAGGTGACGAACAGGTTCAGCCCTACCGGCGGCGTGATCAAGCCGATCTCCATGTTCACCACCATGATGATCCCCAGGTGGATCGGGTCGATGCCCAGCTGCATGGCGATCGGGAACAGGATCGGTGCGAGGATCAGGATGATCGCCGACGGCTCCATGAAGGCACCGGCCACCAGCAGCACGATGTTCACCACCAGCAGGAACTGCCACGGCTGCAGGCCCAGCTCCACCACCCAAGCGGTGATCTGCTGCGGAATCTGCTCGGTGGTCAGCACGTGGGCGAAGAGCATGGCGTTGGCAATGATGAACATCAGCATGATGGTCAGCTTGCCGGACTCCAGCAGCACCTTCGGGCACTCGCGGATGGTCAGGTCCTTGTACACGAACAGGGCGACGAAGCCGGCGTATACTGCCGCCACGGCCGCAGCCTCGGTCGGGGTGAACATGCCGGTGTAGATACCGCCGAGGATGATCACCATCAGCAGCAGGCCCCAGAACGCCTCACGGGCGGAACGCAGCCACTCGCGGAAGCTGGCGCGCGGCAGGGCCGGTAGCTTCTTGATGCGCGCGACGATGTAGATCGCAATCATCAGCACCAGGCCGAGCATCACGCCCGGGATCACCCCGGCCATGAACAGCTTGCCCACCGACTGCTCGGTGGCGGCGGCGTACACCACCATCACGATCGACGGCGGAATCAGGATGCCCAGGGTACCGGCGTTACACACGATGCCGGCGCCGAACGCCTGCGGGTAACCGGAACGGACCATGCCGGCGATGGCGATGGAGCCGACCGCGGCGACGGTAGCGGGCGAGGAGCCGGACAGCGCGGCGAACAGCATGCACGCCAGTACCGCGCCGATGGCCAGGCCGCCACGGATGTGGCCGACGCAGGCGTTGGCGAAGTCGATCAGGCGACGCGCCACGCCACCGGTGGTCATGAATGCACCGGAGAGCAGGAAGAACGGAATCGCCAGCAGGGTGTAGTGCTCGGAGGTCTCGAACAGCTTGATCGCCAGCGAGCGCACCGAGTCCGGGCTGAACAGCATGATGGTGATCGAGCCGGCCAGGCCGAGCGACGCAGCGATCGGCACGCCGATGAACATCAGCAGGAACAGCAGCAGGAAGAGGAACAGAACGGTCATTGCTTGGGCTCCTCGTGCTCATTGATTTTCAGCGCATCGGCGGCTTCGTCAGCCAGGCCGAGGCCGGTCTGCTCGTTGCGCAGGATACGGACGAGGATTTCCAGGAAGCGGATGAACACCATGGCGTAGCCGAACGGCACGATCATGCCGATGTGCCATTGCTGGATGCCGTAGTGGCCGAGGTCCTCGGCGCCGATGCCAGCCTTGAACAGGGTGCTGACCCAGTCGAAGCTGCCGACGGCGATCAGGCCGGCGTAGCCCAGGCAGGCCGAGCAGGCGATCACACCGATCACGCGCTGTACGCCGCGTGGGGCGAGTTTGACCAGGGCGTCGACGCCGATGTGGCCGGCGGTGCGCACGCCGTAGGCCAGGCCGAAGAAGATCAGCCAGCCGAACAGCGCTTTGGTCAGGGCATTGCTCCAGGTCATCGCCTGGGCCATGTCGAGAATGGAGTCGCCGATAGCGAGCAAAGTCTCGTTACCGCCGAAGGTGTCACCCAGCCAATAGAACAGGGTGTAGAAGTTGTTGAGGATCACGTAGACGAAAGTGATCAGCGTCATGGTCGCCAGGAGGAAAGCGATAAAGCCTTCCTCGAAGTGCTCCCAGCCGCGCCGCAAGGCGTTCATGGTCGGTTCTCCGGAATGGAAAGGGCGTAGGGTGGGACGGTAGCCGGCCCACCGGTTACAGCGTTGATCGACGCCCGTCGCGGGCGTCGTGGTGGGTCAGAGCATCGACGCTCTGCCCACCCTACGGCTCTCCGGCCTTATTGCTGGTTGGCAGCTTGCGCGGCCTTGATCAGGTCAGCGCCGATCTCACCTTCGAACTTCTTCCATACCGGCTGCATGGCATCGCGCCATTGGCCACGCTGCTCAGGAGTCAGGGTCAGGATCTCGGTGGTGCCTGCTTCGGCGATACGCTGCTTGTCGCCTTCGTTGAGAGCGTCAGCCTGCTTGTTCACCTCGACGGTGACCTCGGCGATGATCTTGTCCAGCTCGTCGCGTACGTCAGCCGGCAGACCGTCCCAGAACTTGGTGTTGGTGATCAGCATGTAGTCCAGCAGGCCATGGTTGGACTCGGTGATGTACTTCTGTACTTCGTGCATCTTCTGGCTGTAGATGTTCGAGTACGGGTTCTCGGCACCGTTGACCACGCCAGTCTGCAGGCCTTGGTATACCTCGGCGAAGCTCATCTTGCGCGGGTTGGCGCGCACGGCCTTGAACTGTTCTTCCAGTACGGCAGAAGCCTGTACGCGGAACTTCAGACCACGGGCGTCTTTCGGCTCCAGCAGCGCCTTGTTGGCCGACAGCTGCTTCAGGCCGTTGTGCCAGTAGGCCAGGCCGGTGATGCCCTTGTCGGTCATCGAGGTCAGCAGTTTCTGGCCTTCCGGACCTTTCTGGAAGCGATCAACAGCTGCCATGTCGTCGAACAGGAACGGCAGGTCGAATACCTGGAGCTGCTTGGTGTAATGCTCGAACTTGGCCAGGGACGGGGCGATGAGCTGGACGTCGCCGAGCAGCAGCGCTTCCATTTCCTTGCCGTCGCCGAACAGCGAGGAGTTCGGGTAGACCTCGACCTTGACCTTGCCAGCCAGACGCTCTTCAGCCAGTTGCTTGAACAGCACTGCACCCTGACCTTTCGGGGTGTGCTCGGCAACCACGTGGGAGAACTTGATGACGATCGGGTCGGCAGCGTGAACTACGCCAGCGATGGACAGGGACAGGGCGCAAGCCAGCGCCTTGGCAGTCAGTTTGAACATGCGGATGCTTCCTCTTGTTGTGTTTATCGCATTTGCGCCGGGGCGCAGCTGACGAACGGACAAGAGCAAGTCTAGGCGGCTTGGAGAAAAACGCCGGTGGCATTAGCGAGGCCTGGACTTGTACTTGTGGGTTCGCTTGACGTTAGCCTAGAGCAACCCTTGTGCCAGTCTGCGATATGCCGACCTTGCGTGCCGTGCAAAGGCCCATGGCTGCGGGCTTTTATGTTCCTTTACCGACCCTCGGGTGGGCGTATGGGCCCGCCAGCGTCAGGTATGGATGGCTGAAAATGGCGGTTTGCCGCCAGTCAGTCGAAGTCCTCTGGCGAGCTTCCGCCAGCACCTGAGAAATTCAACCCATGTTTGCGCAGTTTGTCGTGCAGCGTCTTGCGTGGTACGCCCAGCGCTTCGGCCAGGCTGCGTAGCGAACCGTGCGGGCGGCTCAGCTCGGCAGCGATAAGGGCGCGTTCGAAGGCTTCGACTTGTTCGCTGAGCCCGCCGTTGACCGGCGGCAGATTTGGCGCGTTGCTGTCGAGCGCCAGCTCCAGGCCCAGGGCGAAGCGTTCGGCGGCGTTCTGCAACTCACGCACGTTGCCTGGCCATGGATGACGCAGCAGCAAGGCGCGCTGTCCCGGCTGTAGCTCTCGCGGCGCCAAGGCGTGGCGAGCGGCCGCCCCATCGGCGAAGTGCTGGAACAGCAGCAGGGCGTCCTCGCCGCGCTCGCGCAGCGGTGGGATGGACAGCGGTGCGACGTTGAGGCGGTAGTAGAGGTCGGCGCGGAAACGCCCAGCATCGGCGGCCTGACGCAGATCTTCCTTGGTCGCGGCGATCACGCGGATATCCAGTGGGATCAGCTGATTACCACCGAGGCGCTCGACCACACGCTCCTGCAGCAGGCGCAGCAGCTTGACCTGCACATCCATGCTCATGCTCTCGATCTCGTCGAGGAACAGGGTGCCACCGTTGGCGAACTCGAACTTGCCGATGCGCCGTTTCTGCGCGCCTGTGAAGGCGCCGGCCTCATGGCCGAACAGCTCGCTTTCGACCACCGACTCGGCCAGTGCGCCGGCGTTGATGGCGACGAAGGGCCCTTCGCGGCGGTTGGACAGGTCGTGCAGGGCGCGTGCAACCACCTCTTTGCCGGCTCCGGTCTCGCCGAGAATCAGTACGTCGGTGGCGATGCTGGCAAGTGCACCGATCTGCTCGCGTAGGCGCTGCATGGCCGGCGATTGTCCAACCAGGCGGCTGGATAGTTGCTGGCGGTCATTGAGCGCCATGCGCAAGCTGCGGTTGTCCAGCACCAGGCGGCGCAGCTCCAGCGCACGGCGTACGCTGTCGAGCAGGTCATCGTTGGCGAAAGGTTTTTCCAGGAAGTCGTAGGCGCCAGCGCGCATAGCCTGCACGGCCAGCGGCACGTCACCGTGGCCGGTGATCAGCAGCACGGGCAGCTCGGCATCACGCTCGCGCAATTGCTGCAGCAGTTGCAGGCCATCGATGCCCGGCATGCGGATATCGCTGACCACCACGCCTGGCCAGCCAGCGGGAATGCGCGCGGCGAGGCCCTGCGCATCGCCCAGGCTGATGACCTTGAGCCCGGCCAGGTCGAGCGTCTGGCTGAGTGCCTGGCGCAGATGGGCGTCGTCGTCGACCAGCAGTACCTGAATGCGGCTGTCGATGGCGCTGTCGCTGGTCATGGCGAGGGGTCCTCTGAAGGTTGCAGGTTGACGCCGGGGCTGGCCAGGCGCAGACGCAGGGTGATCAGTGCACCGCCGGCCGGATGATTGGCCAGCAGCAGCTCGCCGTCCAGCGCACGCACCAGACTATCGCAGATGGCCAATCCGAGCCCCAGGCCCTGGGCGCTGGTCTTGGTGGTGAAGAAGGGCTCGCGCGCGCGTGCCAGCGATTCGGGCGAGAAGCCCGGGCCATTGTCGCGCAGCAGCAGGTGGAGGTACTCGGCTTGAAGTTCGAGGCTTATCCAGATGCGCCGTGGCGGCGCCTTATCGATCAGCGCATCGAGCGCATTGCCGAGTAGATTGCCCAGTACCTGGCGTAGGCGCGTCTCGCCAGCCTGGACCCAGAGCGTAGCGTCCGGCAGATCGCGGATCAGCTCTACATCCATCGCCCGGCGGCGTTTTGCCAATAGCGCCAGGGCATCGTCCAGCGCTGGCTGCAGGGCAACCCGCTCCGGCGCGTGGCGGTCGCGGCGGGCAAAGGAGCGCAAATGGGTGATGATCGAGGCCATGCGCTCGGTCAGCTCGCTGATCAGCTTGAGGTTGGCGCGAGCATCGTCGCTGCGCTGATGGTCAAGCAGGGTGCTGGCGTTCTCCGCGTAGCTGCGGATCGCCCCGAGCGGCTGGTTGAGTTCGTGGCTGATGCTGGCACTCATGGTACCGAGCGCCGACAGCTTACCGGCCTGGACCAGCTCGTCCTGAGCGCGCACCAGCTCCTGCTGAGCCTGTTCACGCTCGAGCACTTCCTGCTTGAGGCGGCTGTTGAGCAGTTCCAGATCATGCGTTCGTTCTGCGACGCGCTGCTCCAGTTCGGCTTTGGCGCGAGCGTCGAGGGCAATGCGCTCCAGGTAGTGACGGCGCCGCAGGATCAGCAGGCCAAGCAGCAACAGCAGCGCCAGAAGTGCTGCCGCCCCGACAGCGACGGCACTGCGCACGGGGCGATCGAGCAGGATGCGTGGGGCGAGAATGCTCACCGTCCAGCCGGTTTCTTCCAGGGCACGGCTTTGCGTCAGCCAGGCGTTGGGGTCGATATCGAGCAGGGGTGGTGCCTGAGTCGGGTAGGGTTGGTTGGCGGCGATGGCCGATTGCTCGACACGGTCCAGCGGACGGCTGGAGTGGAAGCGCCAGTCCGGGCGCGAGGTAAGAATGACCACGCCGTTGGTGTCGGTCACCAGCAACTGTTCCGGCGTATTGCCCCACAGGGTTTCGGTGTGGTCGAGGTCGACCTTGACCACCAGTGCGCCGATATTGTGCTCGTTCTCGCGCACCGGGTAGGCGAAGTAGTAGCCGCGCTTGCCAGACGTTGTACCCAGGCCGAAGAAGCGCCCCAGGCGCCCGGCCAATGCTTCGCGGAAATACGGACGGAAGGCGAAGTTGCCGGCTACGAAGCTGTCAGGTTTGTCCCAGTTGGAGGCGGCCAGGGTGACGCCGCGCGGGTTCATCAGGTAGATCACGTCGGCGCCGGTCTGGCTCTTCACGCGGGCTAGCAGGCGATTGGCGTTGTCCAGCGCGGCGGGGTCTTCAGGGGCATGCAGGGCGGCGCGCAGGCCTGGCAGGTCGCCAAGAATCTGCGGCAGCACTTCGTAGCGGCGCAGCGTGCCGAGCAGGTTGGCCACATACAGATCGAGGGTTTGCCGATTTTGTTCGATCAGCACTTCGCGGTAGTAGCGCTCGGCCAGGAAGTGGACCGGCCACAGCAGTGGCGCAAGCAGCAGCGCCAACAGCACGAGGCTGCGCCAGCGCAGGCGACGGGGGGTGGCAGTGTTCGTGCTCATGGCAAACCGTGCAGAAATGATCGGCGCATTATGCACGTTAAGCGCGCGGCCGGTGATGGGCACTGGCCGCGCGGATGAAACGCAGGGACTCAGTTCATGCGTTGCAGGCAGGCGTCCAGGGCGGTGTGCCAGTCCGGTAGGCAAACCTGCCAATCCTGCTCCAGGCGGTTGCCATCCAGGCGTGAGTTGAGTGGGCGCTGCGCCGGCGTTGGGTACTCGCTGCTTGGGATGGGGCGCAGCCTGGCGCAGGGCTTGCCGGCTGCACGCAGGCGTTCGGCGATGGCACTGGCGAAGCCAAACCAACTGGTCTCGCCCTGGCAGGTCAGGTGGTAGGTGCCCCAGTGATGGCGTCCTTGCTGCCACTTGTCGATCAGCTCTGCAGTGGCGCTGGCGATACTGCCGGCCCAGGTCGGTGCACCAATCTGGTCGTCGACCACGCTGAGCTCGTCGCGCTCCTGCAGCAGGCGCTGCATGGTGAGCAGAAAGTTGCGCCCGTGCTGCGAGTAGACCCAGCTGGTGCGCAGGATCAGGTGATCGCAGCCGCTGATGCGCAGCGCCTGTTCACCGGCCGCCTTGCTGGCGCCATAGACGCCCAGCGGATGTGGCGTATCGGCTTCACGGTAAGGCGTGGTCTTGCTGCCATCGAAGACGTAGTCGGTGGAGTAGTGAATCAGCGGAATGTCCAGTTCGAAGCAGGCATCGGCGATGGCACGCGGCGCCTCGGCATTGATGGCGAAGGCCAGCTCGCGTTCCTGTTCGGCCTGGTCGACGGCGGTGTACGCGGCGGCATTGATTACCAGCGCCGGTCGCTCGCGCAGGATGATGTCGCCCAGGGTTTCCGGGCGCGACAGGTCGAATGCCTGGCGGCCGAGACTAACCAGTTCATGCTTGTGCAGGGCCAATTGCAGCTCACGGGCGACCTGACCGGTGTGGCCGCTGATCAGAATCTTCATGCGAAGGTCTCGGCATCGGTAAGGCTCAGGCCCTGCTGGTCCTTGGCTGAGAGTTGCGGCGTCAGGCCGTCGAGCGGCCAGTCGATGGCCAGCTGTGGGTCGTCCCAGCGAATGCAGCGCTCGTGAGTGGGCGCGTAGTAGTCGGTGGTCTTGTAGAGGAACTCGGCGTACTCGCTGAGTACCAGGAAACCGTGAGCGAAGCCTTCCGGCACCCACAGCTGGCGTTTGTTCTCGGCGGACAAATGCGCGCCGACCCACTTGCCGAAATTCGCCGAATTGCGGCGTACGTCGACCGCGACGTCATAGACCTCGCCGGCACTGACGCGCACCAGCTTGCCCTGGGCCTGCTGCAACTGATAGTGCAGGCCGCGCAGTACCCCACGCGCGGAACGCGAATGGTTGTCCTGGACGAATTCACGGGTTACGCCGGTGGCTTCGGCAAAACGCCGTGCGTTGAAGCTCTCGTAGAAGAAGCCGCGCTCGTCACCGAATACCTGGGGTTCAAGAATCAGCACTTCCGGCAGTGCAGTTGCGATCACTTTCACAGCGATTCCTCCGCCAGTTTGTAGAGGTACTGGCCGTAGCCGGTCTTGCCCAGCGCCTTGGCGCACACGAGCAGTTTGTCGCGGTCGATCCAGCCCTGCTGATAGGCGATCTCCTCGAGGCAGGCGACCTTCAGGCCTTGGCGTTTTTCCACTGTTTGTACGTAGTGCGAGGCGTCGAGCAGGCTGTCGTGGGTGCCGGTATCGAGCCAGGCGAAGCCGCGGCCGAAGCGCTCCACGCGCAGGTCGCCGCGGGCCAGGTAGGCATTGTTCACGTCGGTGATTTCCAGCTCGCCGCGTGGCGAGGGCTTGACCGCCTTGGCGATCTGCACCACATCGTTGTCGTAGAAATACAGGCCGGTCACGGCAAAGCTGGACTTGGGTTGCGCCGGCTTTTCCTCGATCGACAGCGCATTGCCAGCCGCATCGAATTCGACCACGCCGAAACGTTCGGGATCGCTGACCCAGTAGCCGAATACCGTGGCGCCGCTGTCGTGGCTGGCTGCGCGCAGCAGCTTCTCGGTGAAGTGCTGACCATGGAAGATGTTGTCGCCGAGGATCAGGCACACCGAGTCGTTACCAATGAACGACTCGCCGATCAGGAAGGCCTGCGCCAGGCCATCAGGCGAAGGTTGCTCGGCATACTGCAGTTCGATGCCGAACTGGCTGCCGTCGTCGAGCATCTTGCGGAAGTTGGGCAGGTCTTCGGGGGTGGAGATGATCAGAATCTCGCGAATGCCGGCCAGCATCAGCACCGACAACGGGTAATAGATCATCGGCTTGTCATAGATCGGCAGCAACTGCTTGGAGACGCCGAGGGTGATGGGGTGCAAGCGAGTGCCGGAACCGCCGGCGAGAATGATGCCTTTCATTATTCCTGCTCCTTGGAGCCTTTTTAGGATCTCGCGAGCTAGAGCCATGCAAGGCAAAAACAGGCGAGGAAGCGGAGTTTACGAGTTGTAAATGAGCATTCTGAGGCTGTTTTTAACGCAGCAGGGCCGACGCGCAGCAGATCATCAACAGGCTCCTTAGAGTGCGCCGAGTCGCTGACCCTGATAGCTACCATCCTGCACGCGGCGGCACCAGTCGAGATTGTCCAGGTACCACTGCACCGTCTTGCGCAGTCCGGTTTCGAAGGTTTCCTGCGGTACCCAACCCAGCTCGCGCTCAATCTTGCTGGCGTCGATGGCGTAGCGCTGGTCGTGGCCAGGGCGATCCCGCACGTAGGTGATCAGGTCCTCATAGTGCGTGATACCGGCCGGCTTCTGCGGTGCCAGCTCCTCCAGCAGCGCGCAGATGGCGCGTACCACATCGAGGTTCTTCTGCTCATTGTGGCCGCCGATGTTGTAGGTCTCGCCGACCTTGCCCTCGCTGACCACCTTGAGCAGGGCGCGCGCGTGATCTTCCACGTACAGCCAGTCGCGGACCTGCTGGCCGTTGCCATACACCGGCAGCGGTTTGCCCGCCAGGGCGTTGAGGATCATCAGCGGGATCAGCTTTTCAGGGAAATGATAGGGGCCGTAGTTGTTCGAGCAGTTGGTAAGCAGCACCGGCAGACCATAGGTGCGCTGCCAGGCGCGCACCAGATGGTCGGACGCCGCCTTGCTCGCCGAATAAGGTGAGCTGGGTGCGTAAGGGGTGGTTTCGGTAAAGAGATCATCGACGCCATGCAGGTCGCCGTATACCTCGTCGGTGGATATGTGATGGAAGCGAAAGGCCGCCTTGCGCTCAGCGCTCAGGCCAAGCCAGTAGGCGCGGGTGCTTTCCAGCAGGCTATAGGTGCCGACGATATTGGTCTGGATGAACGCGGCCGGGCCATCGATGGAACGGTCGACGTGGGACTCGGCGGCCAGGTGCATGATGGCGTCCGGCTGGAACTCGGCCAGTATCGCCGCAACGCATTCGCTGTCGCCAATGTCGCCCTGGACGAAGCGGTAGCGTGGGTTGTCATCAACGGGGGTGAGCGACTCCAGGTTGCCGGCGTAGGTCAGTTTGTCGAGGTTAAGTACCTCGTGTTCGGTGTTCTGAATCAGATGACGAATCAGAGCCGAACCGATGAAGCCGGCGCCGCCGGTAACAAGAATGCGCATTTACTGTGTCCTTGGCAATGAGTGACGGCAGGCGAGGCCCTGGATCAATTGAAAGTCGCGGAAGCCGTGGCGCAGCAGGCCACGTAGAGGCTCAATAGCCATAAGCCTGAATGGTTGATGGCGCATTTTGTACATCAACCCGTTTCGGTTGCGCGAGTCTTTTTGGCGGTAGTACGAGCACATGGCGTTCCTCAACAAAGCTGCTTTTTTGCTGGCTTTCTGGCGCCAGAAATTAACTGTGCTATTCATCAGTGCGTATATTGAAATGCCATCATAAAAGTGGTTAAGTCACGGCATAAAACAATTTGACGATATTTTGTCGGAAATTTTATTTTTTGCATTTTCTGCCTGTTTTTTGACGACACGGATGTTCATGAGCGAAAATTAAGGTGGGGAGTGACTTTTCATGCTTCTGCAATCAGCCGGTGGTTCCTTGCTGGCGCGTCCTGGGTTCATCGAATATTTCTTGGCGGCCATTCGCCTGGTTCATGGCATTACCGCCATTTTGCCTGGGTTTGCGCTTCTGGTATGGCTATCGGACGAGCCCGTGCTGACACAAAGCTACGCCACGGTACTGCTCTTCTTTGGCGTTCTTACGGTAATGATGTTTCAAGCACTGGGCGTTTACTCCGAGGAGATATTCAGTAGCCTGTTGCGCTTTCGCATGATGTTTTTCGCCTGGTCTGCAGCGTTCTGTCTGTTGCTTTTCATGCATCAGGCTCTAGCCATGTTCAGCTTCATGGAATGGCATTTCTTAAGTGTCTGGTTTTTAGCCAGTCTCTTTGCTTTTGGTGCTGAACGGTTAGTGCTGTTGGCCATCTTTCGGTACTGGATGCGCGCTGGGCAATTTCTACAAAGCGCGGTCATTCTGGGGGCGACTGAAAATGGCCTGCGCCTGGCTGAATTCATGCAGCGTCATAGTGACATTCGCTCCGGGTTGATCGGCTTCATCGACGACCGTATTGATCGTTTGCCCGATACGTTGGGTGGCCTACCGCTGCTCGGAGATCGCTGTGCGCTCGAGCGTTTAGTGCGTCAGGACCGCGTAACTCAAGTGTTGGTGGCTCTGCCTTGGTCCGCCGAAAACCGCATCGGCCAGATTGTGCACGAGCTGCGCAAGTTCCCTGTGAACGTCCTTCTGGTGCCGGACATGCTGGCCTTTCGGCATGCGCGCAATCGCATTACCGAGGTTGCGGGGCTGCCGATGTTCAATGTCTCGGAAAGGCCGCTCGATGGCTGGTCTCCTTTGATCAAGCGGCTCGAAGACCTGCTCCTGGCGCTGCTGGCTCTTGCCTTGGCCCTGCCATTGATGACCTTGGTCGCTCTGGCTATCAAGCTCGACTCTCCTGGACCTGTACTGTTTCGCCAGAAGCGTTACGGCTACAACAACAAGTTGATTGAGGTGTTCAAGTTTCGTTCTATGTACTGTGACCGCGCAGACGCCAACGCAGAGCGGCAGACCACGCGCAATGATGACCGCATCACTCGAGTCGGGCGCTTTATCCGCAAGACCAGCTTGGATGAGTTGCCGCAGCTGTTCAACGTATTGCTCGGAAGCATGTCCATGGTTGGCCCGCGCCCGCATGCTACGGCGACCAAGGCGGCTGGCATCCTTTTTGAGGATGCGGTGAAGGAATACACCGCCCGGCATCGTGTGAAGCCCGGTATCACCGGTTGGGCGCAGATCAATGGCTATCGCGGCGAAACCGATACGCTGGAAAAGATCGAGAAACGTGTCGAGTACGACCTGCAGTACATCGAGAACTGGTCGGTCTGGTTCGACCTGTACATCCTCTTCCGCACCTTGCCTGCGGTCATCTTCACCCGCGAGGCCTACTGAATGAGCGTCCTGATCCCCTGTATCATTGCCGGTGGTGCCGGCACGCGCCTGTGGCCGGTTTCCCGCGAGGCCATGCCCAAGCCGTTCATGCGCCTGGCCGATGGCCGCAGCCTGTTGCAGAAGACCTTCGAGCGCGTCGCCGGCCTGGATGACGTTGCCCGATTGCTGACGGTGATCAACCGGGATCTTTTGTTTCGCACGCTGGATGACTATCGCGCGCTGAATCGGGGGCGTGTGGGGCTGGACTTTCTCCTCGAACCCACGGGGCGCAATACCGCTCCGGCGATTGCGGCTGCAGCGTTGCACGTCGCGCATCATTACGGCGAGGAGGCCCAGTTACTGGTGTTGCCTGCCGATCATCTGATTCGCGATCAGGCTGCTTTCGCCGCCGCTATCGCACAGGCACGAGAACTGGCCGAGGCCGGCTGGCTGGTGACTTTCGGTATTCAGCCGGATCATGCCGAGACCGGCTATGGCTATATCCAGCAAGGCGAGAGCCTGGAGGGCGGTTACCGCGTCGCCAGTTTCGTCGAGAAACCCGATATGGCGACGGCCGAGGCCTACCTGACCGGTGGCCGGCATCTGTGGAATGCTGGCATGTTCTGTTTCCGCGTGGACGTAATGTTGCGCGAGCTGCGCGAGCATGCGCCGCAGGTCGTCGAAGGCGTGGAGAAATGCCTGGCTCTGAGCGTGCCCACGGCAGGCAAGCAGGGTGTGCAGTGCGAGCTGGACGCGGCGAGCTTCGCCGAAGTGACTGACATTTCCATCGACTACGCCCTGATGGAGCGCTCGCCCAAGGTGGCCGTGGTGCCCTGTGACCTGGGTTGGAGCGACATCGGTTCGTGGCAGGCGCTGCGCGAACTCACCGCCGCCGATGCCAACGGCAACCAGATCAATGGCGAGGTGGTGCTGCACAACGTGCAGGGCTGCTATATCGACTCGCCCAAGCGCCTGATTGGCGCTGTGGGCGTGCGTGACCTGGTTGTGGTGGACACGCCCGATGCGCTGCTGATCGCCGATGCCAACAGCACACAGGACGTGAAGTACGTTGCCCAGGAACTGAAGAAGCGAGGCCACGAAGCCTATCGCCTGCATCGCACCGTGACCCGTCCGTGGGGCACCTACACCGTGCTGGAAGAGGGCGCGCGCTTCAAGATCAAACGCATCGTGGTGCGCCCTGGCGAGTCCCTGTCGCTACAGATGCACCATCACCGCAGCGAACACTGGATCGTCGTCAGTGGCATGGCGCGGGTGGTCAATGGTGAGCGTGATTTTCTGCTCAACACCAACGAGTCGACCTTCATCCCTGCCGGCCACCACCATCGCCTAGTCAATCCGGGAGTGATCGATCTGGTGATGATCGAGGTACAGAGCGGCGAGTATCTGGGCGAGGACGACATTGTCCGCTTCAACGATATCTATGGTCGTGTACTAGCGGGCGAGAAAAGTAATTGATAGAGGGCCTCAGGCGCTCAGCCGGGCGCCTGGTGCGAATACGGAGCCGCAGTGTGGCTCCTTTGTTTCTGGGTTTATAGAGCGGTCGTGGTGAGCGTCGTTTGGATACGACACTCGGGCGCTGCTTGCGCATGGTTTCGGGGTATTGAAAGTGAATATTGGGATCTTAAAGGGAACTTCCCACATGAAAGCACTGTTGCTGATCGTTGTGATGCTGGGCTTGACGGCCTGTAATACGCCGGCTCGTATCGGGCTGCCTGATTCTGACACCGTCGAGGCTGGCCATGCGGCGGCGTTGACCCTGGCTGACCTGCCTCCGGTGCAGGAGCGCATTTATCCGGGCGATGTCCTGCGCATCGTCAGAAACAGTGGCGAAACACCGACCATCTCGGCATTCACCGCCAACTCAATCTATGAGTTGACGCTCTATACGGTGCTCAATGACGGTAGCTTCTCCTACCCCTTTATCGGCAAGGTAGAGGCGGGTGGCAGAACCCCTGAGCAGTTGGCCGCGATCCTGGAGGAGAGGCTGAAGCCCTACTACCGCGAGCCAGGGGTCACGGTGAATATCAATCAGGCGCCGGGTAACACGGTTTTCGTGGGGGGATCGGTGCGAAACCCTCAGCCGTATTCGGCCAGTATCGCGTCCACTCTCGAGCAGGCCATCGTCACTGCTGGTGGCGTCATGCCTGACGCCGACAGCCGTAACGTCGCGCTGCTGCGCTCGGACGCTGATGGTCTGTACAAGACTTACTTCGTCGACTTCAGCCAACTGCTTCAAGGTGGCGAACAGGGCCGCCGCGCTGTCGCGTTGCAACGTGGCGATGTGATTTTCGTGCCCAAGTCCGGTGTGGGTAATCGCATTGAGGGCGTCGACCTCTATCTGAATCAGCTGATCCCGTTCGTCAAAACGATCGGGATCGGCGCCAACTATGACCTGCGCAACAACTAATCGCCAAGGACAGCTCTCATGATCGAAATTCGTACATTCCGTGATCTGTTGCGCCTGTTCTTCATCTTCTTCAGGGAGTTCAAGTTGGCGGTTGTGGCCACTCTGGTGGTCGTATTGCTGGGCGCTTTCTTGCTGCCGACCTCATTCGAGTCCAGCGCGCGTCTGTTGGTAAAACCAGGGCGTGACACCAATACACTGCCTATCGAGGTCGCTGACCGCCAGTCGATCGTCATGCCTGCGACTCAGCGTGATCCGATTCTGGATGAAGAGCGCATGCTGACGGGGCGGCCGATCAGTCGTCAGGTCGCTGAGCGCTATCTAGAGGAGCTGGCCAATGCCCCGCGTCCTGAAGGTTTCCTGCCCACGGTCAAGTACTACGTCGGTCAGACCGTCAGTGGCGCTATCGAGCTCGTCCGTGGCTTTTTCCAGTTGCTGGGGCTCGCTGAAGAGCAGACACCAGTCGATCGCTTGGCGACCAAGCTGGAAGACAAATTCAGCGTGACCCACGCTCCCGGTTCGTCGGTGATGGAAATTCGCTTTCGCTGGAGCGATCCGGCAGTGGCGCAGTCGGTGGTTCAGAGCTGGGTCGATCTGTATCTGGAGGAGCGCACCCGCGCATTGGGACGCCGCAGTCTCTATGATTTCTACTTGAACCAGAGCGAAGCGAGTGCTGCCGAGATTCTCAAACTCAAGCAGGAATTGACGGCAGGCCTGGATGAGCTGGGTGCCATCGGTATGGAGGCGCATCTGCAGAATCTGTCTGAGCGCATCAACCAGTTGCGTACCGACAGGTTCAACACGCGCCGGCTGATTTCCTCTACCGAGGGCAGCCTGGCTACCCTGGATCAGCAGATCAAGAGTTTGCCGGCCGAGATCAGTACCTCGCGTGAAGTTGCCCTTAACCCCGTGCAGCAGGATCTGCTGCGCATGCTCAATGGCAAGCGCGCTGAGCGTCAGGATCTGCTGCGCACCTTCACCGAGAATGCACCGCCGGTGAAGAGCATCGACGAGACCATCGCCAGCCTGGAGGCAATGGTCAAAGCGGAAGCCGATACCCTGCAGGTCTCCCAGAACCGCGCCCCGAATCCGATTGCCGAGCGTCTGCGCAGCAATTTCATGGATCAACAGTCCGATCTGGCGCGCCTGAAAGCGCAACTGATCCGCCAGGAAGAGCAGCTCAAGATCCTCGAAGATGAGCGCGTCAAGGCACTGTCCGTTGAGCCTGAACTGGCTCGCCTGCAGCGTGAGTTGACGGCTGCTGAGAGAAACTTCGCGCTGTACGACGAAAGCCTGGAAAAGGCGCGGATCGACCGGGAGCTGGATAACAGCCGGATCAGCAACATCGCGATGATCGAGCAGGCAACGTTCAATCCGAGCAGGGTGTTCCCTAAAAGCCTGCTGATGCTCGTGCTGGCTCTGCCGCTGAGTATTCTGGTCGGCTTCCTGACGATCTACTTCTGCTACCTGCTGGATCAGCGGATTCATGACGGCGGTCGTTTTGCGGACAAGTTCGGGGTTCCGCTCTGGACCACGCTGCCAGAGGTTTCTGGCGATCCTACCCAGAGCAGCGCTTTTCTGGCTGCGCTCTATCGCTTGTACGGCCTGCTGCCGTTGGATCAGGTCGGCGAGCGTGGGTTGGTGTTCGGTCTGACCTCGGCGCGCCGTGGTGAGGGCGTCAGTTTCATCATCGGCCATCTGCGTCGCCTGCTCGAAGAGCGCGGCTACAAGGTGCGCGTAGGGGATGCGCCAGCTCAGCCGGGCGAAATCATATTGCTGGATGCCTCGGCGTTGTTATCGAGTCCCGACTCTTTCGTGAGTCTGCGCAAGGCCGATCTGGTGGCACTGGTCGTCGAGGCGCAGCAGAGCAACATCCCGACGGTGGCGCATGCCATCGGTGTGCTGAATACCGCGTTCAATAAGGTCGATGGCGTGATCATCAACCGTCGTCGCTTCGAAGTGCCTGATCGTGTGCTGCGGGTGATCGCCAAGGTGCGAGGCGTGGTCTGATGCGGGTTGCCTTATTGGCGCCGTTGCCTCCCGAACAGACGGGGATTGCGGATTATGCCGCAGTGCTAAAGATGGCACTGGAGGCCAGCTCGGTAGAAGTGATCACGCCACTGGCCGGCTGCGGCAATGATCCGCAGCGAGCTGAGGCCCGGGTGGCAGAGTTCGACTGGAGTGGCATGGATGTCGTGCATGCCGAATTGGGCGGCGGTCGACTGGCCGAGTTCCATGCACTGGGAGCCCTGCGGGCGCGCTATCCAGGGCTGCCGCTGTCGGCCACCGTGCATGATCCCGAGCGCCTGGTATGGCGGCGTGCTTCGCTACCTTGGCCGTTGTCTCTGGCTCAGTCCATGCCGTCGCCATGGCCGCAGGCGGCCACTGTGCTGGCCGACCCACTGTGCCTTTACGAGGAGCGCCAACTGGCAAACAGCCTCGATGCCCTGGTGACCCTGACGGAGACGGGACGCAATTGCCTGGTTCGTCGCATGCGTTTACCGGCGGTCAAGGTGCATGTCATTGCCCATGGCAATCAGGTGATCGAGCCGACGCCATTACCGCCATTGGAGCCGCTGCGGCTGCTCTATTTCGGGTTCATCTATCGCGGTAAGGGTATCGAGGATCTGCTTGATGCCCTGGCGCTGGTGGTTCGTCGCCAACCCCAGATGCTGTCACGTGTACGCCTGACCCTGGCTGGCGGCAGCGCGCCTGAAATGGCTTTCGAGCCAGGTGGCAGCTATCTCGATCAGTTGCGCAGACGCATCATCGAGCAGGGGCTCGAGTCGCTCGTGGAGTGGCGTCTGGATCTGCCGGCCGAAGATATCGCCACGCAGATCAAGGCACACCATGTGATGGTGTTGCCGTATCGCGAGTCGAAGAAGCTGAGGCTGCTGGGCGAGCAGCGCGGTACCAGTGGTGCATTGTCCTGGGCTGCAGCGTGCGGACGTGGTGTGATCACCTCTGATGCCCGTGCTTTTGCCGAGGAGGTCGCCACCGGGAACGGGGCGATATATGCGCAAGGAGATGTAAACGCCCTGGCGCAGGAACTGCAGGAGCTGCTGGAAGCTCCGCAGCGCTGCCTGCAATGGGCTGAACGTGCCACGCAGATCGGTCATGAGCGACGCTGGCCAGCCACTGCTCAGCGTTTCAAGGCGCTGTTCACCAACCTTTGCGAGGGGCGGGATCATGCGAAGTAAGCGAATTGTTCTATCCGCGCTCCTGGTTGCACTTGTCTTGTTCGTGGCTGTCATTCTCAGCCGCAATGCCGAGGCGGAAGTTACCAGCCTGAAGCCGGATCGTCCGGTGATCTGGAAGGATTTCCTGGGCGTCAACGCGCAGTTCCATTTCTTTCCCGAAGCGACCTACCGCAAGCAGATGGCGCGCTTGCACGAGCTCGATCTGCAATGGGTTCGTATCGCCATGCATTGGGCTTTGCTGGAATCTGCGCCAGGCCGTTATTACCCACCTTTCGACGCCGCGACCAAGGTCATGGCCGAGGAAAAATTCAAGGCCGTAGGCTTTCTTTCCGGCTCCGCACCCTTCGCCACCAGTGCTCCGGCCAGCTCTCCCTACCAGGATTCCTTCCCGCCGAAGGACAACCGTCTGTACAGCGAGAGCCTGGCGAATTTCGTCGAGCGTTACCCGCAATTCGACGCCTGGCAGATCTGGAACGAGCCGAACCTGCCACCGTTCTGGCGCCCGAAGGAAGACCCCGATGCTTACGCGGCATTGCTGCACGATGCCGTCGTGACGGTGCGCAAGCGTTTTCCTGACAAGCCGCTGCTCACTGCGGGCATGGCCTACTTCAGTCAGATGCCCACTCGCGGCATGAACTTGATGCTCAAGACGCTGCTTGAAAAGGGCTTGGCCGACTACAACCTGATCGCCGCCTATCACCCCTATACCGAGTACCCGGAAACCAACGAGCTGGGCAAGAACGATTTCGTCGAGACCGTCCGTTATGTCAACGGCGGTTTGCGTGGGGAGGGCATCAAGCAGATCTGGGCAACCGAGTGGGGCTGGTCCAGTTATTCCGGGCCCAAGGAAATGCAGGCGATCATCGGCGTTTCCGGGCAGGCCGATTACACGCTGCGCCGCCTGGCGCTGATGAGTGCGCTGGATTTCGATCGCATCTTCCTTTTCAACCTCAGCGATCTGGATGCTCGAGCCAGTGTTCGCGACCAGTCCTACGGCTTGCTCGACCTCAATGGCGAGCCGAAACCGGTATTCAATGCGCTGAAGAACTTTCTCAAGGTCACCGGGCCGCGCCTGGAACCGGCAGAGCCACCCAAGTTCGCCCAGACTCCAAAAGATCTCTACAGCGTTTCCTGGACGCGTGGCGATGGCAAGAAGCTGTTGATGGCCTGGAGTGCCACGGCTGGCAAGCTGCATCTCGATGGCGTACGCCAGGCCACGCTGTACGACCCGCTACGCGGTACCGAGCAGGTTTTGAAGGGAGAGGGCGATGCTCTCGTGGTGGGGCTCAAGCCCAGTCTGCAACTGCTGGTATGGGATTGAGTGATGTCGCTTAGGATTCTTTGGGTTCTGCCTTATCTGCCCTGGCCGACGAGCAGTGGTGGCAAGACGCGGCAGTTCAATCTGTTGCGTGCCCTGGCGCAGGCGGGGCATCGCATTACGCTGCTGGTGCAGAGCAAAGTGCCTCTCGATGATGAGGCGCGCAAGGTGCTGGAACCTCTGCTTGAACAATTGATTGTTTTGCCACGGCGGCCGCTGCGAAGCCCTACCACCCTCCTGACCGCCGCACTGTCGCCATTGCCGATGCTGGCGAGCATCAACGGCCATGCGCCTGACTTGAGTCGACGTTTCGCCGAGTTGCTGAAGCAGCCATGGGATGTCGTACAGATCGAGCACAGTTACAGCTTCCAGCCATACGAACAGGTACTGCGTCAGACCGCTCAACCGTTCATCCTCACCGAGCATAACGTCGAGTCGGCTTTGGGGGGTGCGATCTATGATCGTTTTCCGGCCTGGCTCCGACCGATGGTGTGGTTCGACCAGTGGCGTTATCGCCGCTGGGAGCGGCATGTCATGGCGCTAGCGGCGCAGGTAGTGGCTGTTACCGAGGCGGATGCGCAAGAACTGGGAGCGATCACCGGGCGACATATCCCGGTGGTGGTCAATGGCGTCGATTGCGCGCGTTATGCTGCGGTTACCCCGGCCTACGACAGCAATCGCCTGCTATTCATCGGCAATTATGAATACCCACCCAATGTGGACGCCGTGGAGTGGGCCATGGGTGAGGTGATGCCTCGAGTCTGGCAATTGCAGCCCGAGGCACGCATCACCATTGCGGGCTATGCGTTGCCGGCTGAATGGCCGCAGCGCTGGCCGGATGAGCGCATCGAATGGCATGCCTTCGTACCGGATCTGACTGCATTGCAGTCCCGGGCGGCGATTTTCTTCGCCCCACTGCGTACCGGTGGTGGCTCCAAACTCAAGGTACTTGAGGCCATGGCAGCAGGGCTGGCGGTGGTCACCACTGCGCAGGGCGTTTCCGGTCTGGCCGTTACGGCCGGAACCGAGTACGACGGCGGCGAAGATGCCGCGGCGCTTGCCGCTGCAATATCGAGGCAGCTGGCTGACCCGGCTGCGATCCAGCGAATGGGGGCGGCAGGTCGTGCCTATGTCGGCAGGGCGCATGACTGGAGCGTGGCTGCGCAGCAACTGTTGGACGTGTATGCAACTGTCGGTAAACCCGGGGAGTCGGCATGCGAGTAGGTCTGGACTACCGTCCCGGTATCAGCAATCCGCACAACGGCATCGGTCGCCAGAACCTGGCACTGGCCAAGGTGCTGAGAGAGCTGCCGGGCGTCGACCTGCATCTGTTCACGCCTGCCCCGTTGGATCATCCGTTGCGTGCAACCGCGCACTGCCCGACCTGGGGTAGCCCGGTCGATGGCCAGCACCGTCTGCCGCGCCGCTTGCGTTTCGAACTGGGTTACATGCCCTGGGCGCTGCGGCGAGCGGGTATCGATGTGCATATCAGTACCTTCAACATGGGGTTGCCGTTGCCTCCCAGGCCGTCTGGGGTGCGCTATGTTCTGCAGCTTCACGATCTGTTTCAGTTGCACCTGAAGAACCACCATGCCACCTGGCTTCGTGAAACGGTCTATCGCATCAGTGACAACCTCTCGATTCGTTACTCGGTGAATGTCGCTGATCGTATCTGGACACCTTCGCAATACAGCGCCGATGAGGTAGCACGCGTCTTCCCGTCAGCCGCGCACAAGGTGCGTGTGCTTTCCAACCTGGTGCCCAGCAGTACCCTTGAGCCCATGCTGCCAGAGCAGCCATTGCCAGCTCGCTTCTGGTTGTTGGTTGGCACACGTGAGCCGCGCAAGAACATCGCCTGGTTCATTGAGCACTGGCACAAGGCACGCCAGACTGATCCGGCCATCCCGGATCTGGTGTTGGTCGGTGGCGGCGAATTCGTTGCGCCGCGACAACGTGAACTGCCGGGAGTACATCTCATGCCCGCACTCGGTGATGCCGAGTTGCAGGGGCTATACGGCGCAGCGGAGCGTCTGTGGCATCCCTCCTATGCCGAGGGTTTTGGTTTGCCGGTGATCGAAGCGATGGCCGTCGGCACGCCGGTGGCCGTTGCCAGTGGTACGTCGCTCGACGAAATCGTGCCTGAGGGAACGCCACGCTTCAGTCCTTATGGCGCCGCGGCCGTGATCGAACTCATGCATCGCCTTGCTCGTCCCGATGAACCCGATCGCCAGGTCTTGCGTGATTGGGCTAAACGTTATGCGGAGCAGCCCTATCGCGCCCGCGTGGCCGAACTGCTACAGGAGTTGCAGTCATGACATCGTCCTTTGGGATGCCGATAGCGTTGATCTCGGGGCTGGTGTTTGGCGTCCTGCTTTGGTTCATGTCGCCGCTGAAGGTCGTGGTGCTGATCGTCGCCATGGTCATTGGCCTCAATCTCCTGCGTCGCCCATTGCTGGGCTTGCTGTTGTTCGGGCTGATCGCCAATTTCCTGCCTTACTCGACCATCAACGTCGGCGTACGCACGACCGTCTCGGAGTTGCTCATCCTGGTCATCTGGGCCTGCGTGTTGTTTCAGGGCATCTTCGAAGGCACCACCCAGGCTCGCAAGGGCGGGACAACGGAGCGATACGTCCTGGCGTTGATCCTGTTCAGCGCCTTCCCTTTCGTGGTCGGCCAGGTGATGGTTCAAGCCCAGGGTAATGGCGTTGCCAACTGGGTACGCTGGATGGCCAACGTGTCGCTGATTTTTCTGGCAATGCGCCTGCTGCGCGATCAGGGGGCGAGAGAGTCGATGGTGCAGGCACTGCTGTTCGGTGCCTTGGCGATGCTGATGCTTTCCTTGCCCGTCTTCCTGGCCGAGCGCTCTGCGGTGGCGCTTAACCCGCTGCTGACCAAACTGGGTTATGCGACTCTGGAGGAGGTGATTGGCGATACCTCCGGCGCTGTATTCCTGCGTATGGGCTCGCCCTGGATTCACCCCAATACGCTGGGTGGTGCCATGGCCCTGCTCCTGCCTCTGGCCTTCTGCTATGGCATCACTCGGATCGGCTGGCGTCGCCTGCTGGGCTTGTCCGTTGGGGTGACGGGCATCATCGCGCTGTTGCTCAGTGGCTCACGCGGTGCGCTACTGAGCCTCGGTGTGGTGTTGATCTGGCTGGCGATCCGTCGCGTGCCTTATACCGGCCGCCTGTTGATGTGTGGTATCGCCTTCAGCGCGCTGCTGGTGCTGTCCTACCCGCCGTTGCAGGATCGCGTTATCGCCATGTTCGATGTCAGCGATGCCAGTACCTCCATGCGTTTTACCGAATATTCCAACTTCCCGCGGGCCATGGCCACTTATCCGCTGGGTATCGGTTTCAAGGTGGAGCCGCCGGTTCCTGGGACTGACTTGCACGGCATATCCAACCTGTGGCTGAACATCGTCTACAAGCTGGGCCTGCCTGGCATGTTCCTGTTCATCGCCGCGACCTGGAGTTGGTGGCGGGAGACACGGCCGAGTGGCAAACGAACCGACCTGACTGCGGATAATGCGGTCTGGCTCGGCACTACCTCAGGTCTGATGGCTGCGTTGTTCAGCGGTATCTTCGATCATTACTTCAGCTTCCAGCCGGTTCTGGTCGGTCTGTTCTGGCTGATGATCGGATTGAATCTGCTGGAGTCCCGGCGCTTGCGATCAGGTGCGCCGATGCTCTCTGAAAACGCCTCGCCACACCTATCGTGAGGCACTGAAGCATGCTCGGTTCCACGCTCTGGCTGACGCTGGCCACGTTGATTGGCCTGGCGGCGGGTTTCGCCCGTGAATGGCTGCTGATCGATGCCTGGGGCGCCAGTCTGCGTAGCGATGCGTTCCTAGTCGCGTTGTTTCTGCCTGAGGCGGTGCGCATGGCACTTGCTACCGGGCTGTTCAGCTCGGCGGCGTTACCGCTGTACCAAGAGCGTGACGCTGCCCAACGTGAGGCATGGCTATCGGCGCTGACTGGGCGGGTATTGGGTTGTGCCTTGCTGATAACCGTACTGTTTCATGTCGCGGCGCCCTTGTGGGTCATGCTGATTGGTCCCGGCTTGTCCGACGAGGGACGCATGCTGGCCATGCAGAGCCTGCAATTACTGGCCTGGTGCGTGCCGGGTTTCATGCTTCATGCGCTGCTTTGCATTCCCCTGCAGGCGCATGCACGCTTCCTGCTGGCTGGCCTTGGTTCCCTGCTCTTCAATCTGCCGCCGGTGATCTATCTCGCCGTGGCGGGGGAGCAGGCGACGCCTTCAGGGTTGGCGAGCAGTTGTCTGCTCGGCAGCTGGCTCATGCCCATGGTGCTGCTTCCAGCCATGCGCGGCATGGGGTGGCGACCTTGGCGAATCCAGGCTGACAGAGATTGCGGTCAACAGCTGTTGAGAAGGCTTGGGCCTCTGCTGGCCAGCACCATGGCCAGCCAGGGACTGGCATTGCTGGAGAGAATGATCGCTTCGCTGCTGGGGGAGGGCGCTGTGACCTGGCTGAACTTTGCACGCAAGCTCATCAATCTGCCGATGGTCGCGCTGATGAGCCTCAATCAGGTTCTGTTGGGGCTGATGGGCGGCAAGCCGGAGCAGGAACGCTTGGCTCTATTGGGCCGGGGTACTGCTATGGCGACCTTGCTGACTGTTCCTGTTGCTGTTGGTCTGGTGGGCGCTGCAGAGCCTCTGATCCAACTGCTGCTTCCTAGTCAGGCCAGTGGTGGCGTGTTGGCTGCATTGCTCGGTTGGTTGGGGCTGACGCTGCTGTTCGCAGCCTGGAATGCGTTGCTGGCGCGCTACGCCTATGCAGTCGGCGACACACGTTTGCCTCTGGCCTGCGAACTGAGCGGCAATGCCCTCAATGTGGTGTTCCTGATGATCCTGCCGTGGATCTTAGGGCTAAAGGGAATCGCCCTTGCAGCATTGCTCGGCGTGTTGCTGACGGGGTTCTTGCTGATGCGCAAGCAGCGTTTGTTGGCCAGCCTGGACTGGAAGAGACAGTGGGGGCTGGGGCTGGCAATGCCTGCGTTGGCGCTGCTGATTCCACTGAGCGTGCCGCTGGGCTGGTGGCAGCTTGGCTCCACGGTCGCCATCTCTGGACTGCTGATGGTCTTGCTAGCAGCTTGGCTCAGACCTTGGCGAGCCGCCTAGGGATTCACCGCGCTCGGGCCTTGCTGCCTGGGGCATCGCTTTGACCTTCCTGGCCTGCCTGGACGTAGTGGCTGTTCTTGTGCAGCCAACGTTTCTCCACGCCGTGCCACATCAGAGCTGCTGCGCACAGCGTCAGACCTACGGTGGCCAGCAGAGCCAGCCAGGCATTGGCCTCGAAGGCGCCGAAATGCACCATCGTCTGCACGATGGGGAAGTGCAGAATATATACGCCATAGGAGAAGTCGCCGAACTTGCAGAAGTTCCCGACGTAGTTGTACAGCGCAAAGAAGATCACCAGGATCGCCAGGGCGATCGGCTTGAGTGCCTCCACCTCGATCAGCGGGCGAGCCAGGAAGTAGATCGCCGCGGCCAGTACCAGCCATTTCACGTGGCGTTCGAAAAAAGGCAGCAGGTAATAGAGTGCTGCGCCTGCGATGAAGAAACGCAGTTGCCCGGGCAGCTGTTTCTCCAGTTGAAAATACATGCCTCGGCCCGTGCTTTCGTGCAGGTGGAACATGATCAGCGAGTAGGCTGTCGAGGCGACGAATAATGCCAGCAGGATACGCGAGCGTCCCAGGCGTCGGCATAGCCAGACGATCACTGGAACACTCAGGTAGAACATCACTTCAATCTTGATCGTCCACAGCGCGCCATTGACGGCGGCCATACGGTTTTCTGTGAACACACCCGGTAAATCCGGTTGCAGGAAGTTGAGAAAGGCGAGGTTGGTCGTGAGGTACTGGGCGAACTCGCTGGACAGGAAGTACGCAGACAACGAGCGGTCGCTGATGCTCGAGAGCAGAATCGCTGCCAGCGTTACCGAGACGAAGTAGGCCGGATAGATGCGCCGGGCGCGTTTTTCGAAGTAGCTGGTCAGAGACCGGGATTTCTCGTAACTCATGAAGATCAGGAAGCCGCTGATCACGAAGAACGACTCGATGGCGATCTTGCCCGACAGCAAGGTATCGATAATACCCAGCTCGCTGGCACCCGAGAGCTCATGGGCGTGCAACAGGCAGACAGCCAATGCCAGCAGCAAGCGAATGAGATCGAAGTTGTTCTGTCGCAGACGCGGGCTACTGATACTCATGGATGATGCATCACTCTGCGTGCTTCGCTGCCAGCGCGGCAGAATTTGGGGCGGGTTTCTTCTTGAAGATCTTCTTGCCCAGATTATTGGCCGCATTCATCAAGGGTTCCTCTATGAGGCGGAAGCCCACCAGCCCATAGATCATCACTGCTGAGAACATGATGACGAGGAATGCGATATTGCCCATCAGGCTGGGGGAGGCCAGTTCGAAGAGAACCCACAGCTTTCCGATCACGCCGATCACCAATAGGTGCGATAGGTAGGTGGTGTAGGAGCTGTCACCGATGGCAACCATGAAGTTAGGAACGCTCAGTTTGTCGCGGCGCTCCAGCAGGGTGGCGCCGATGGTCAACAGACCGAACAGGGTGCCAAGGCTGAACACGCGTACCAGGCCTTCGCCCCGGAACAGGCCGAGGTTGTAGCCCACTGGTACGCCGATCAGTGGCACGAACAACAACATGCCGATAGCCACGCGGGTTGAGACGCGCTCACTCAGTGGACTGAAATAGAACAGGGCAATCAGGCTTCCCATTACGAATTCGATTGCGTAAGGATGCAGAATCAAGCGCAAGACAGGACCGAAGCTGGAGGTATCGAACGCCAAGTTGGCGCAAATGATCAGCCCGGCCCAGCTTGCCAGAATCCAGGGCAGGTAGCGTTCGCGGAACAGCATCAGCGATGTGAAGACCAGATAGAACCACATTTCGAAGACCAGCGACCAAGCCACCATCACCAGTGGGAGGTTCTTGTCGGGCACCAGAAAGAATGATTTCCAGAGATTCGGCTCACCGTGCGCGCTATTAATCCACTGAGGCATGATGAGGAACACGGCAAGGGTGATGAAGAAGTACACCCAGTAAGGTGGATAGATGCGCGCAACCCTGGCATATGCGAATTTGGCGATTTCCTTGGGGACTTGGAATCTTCCTCGAGAAACCATGACCATGATGAAACCACTGACGACAAAAAACCAATCGATAAATAGCTGATTGAAGTCTTTTATCTCTACTGGCAATAAAGTGGCGCCAGCATATTTCTCTTCAGCGAACGTCATGTGGCCAATGACGACCCCGGTCAGGCCAATACAGCGAAATGCCTGCAGAGTGTTCAATTTGGACATAATGCGCTCCCGTTATTCCAAAAAGCAGTGACTGTCCAACAAGCGAACGGTACTGTCGAAAAAATGGCATCAATACTTTGGCAGAAAATATAAGGCAAGACGTGATGGTCTATTGGAGTTTTGCGTGCGATATATGGGGCAGCATGCCATCATGCAGCTTGTGCTGGCAAGTGGCCTCGGAAGCTTGAGCGCGGTGCTGGCGGTGCTTTAACCTGACTGCATCGGAGTCGCCGGTTGCAGCTAAGGTCGTTGTTATACGGGGTGTTCCGTGAGAGGACGATGTTTGGTTATGGAGTCATCAATGTTTCGATTGGTAATTTCTAAGTCCCTTGTTATATTCGCAGTCTTTTACTTGGCGGGGCTCTGTTCGGCAGCGCATGCAGCAGATGACGATCCTATAAGGATGCTGATAAAGAAGTATGCTGCCGATACATACTCGACCATGGATGATCTTCTATATATAAGAACCTATAAGTGTCTCGAACCTGCATATAGTGAGAATGCCGTTCTCTTTTACGTCCCCTATTCGGACGACAACAAACTGCTGTTCAGTAACGGAGTCGAGTGCAAGGTCATGGAAGTCTATGACCGTGGTGCGCATTACAGCAGAGAAGGGCGCTAGTGTTACCCATATCCTCCTGATTCCCGCCGCAGGTCTGGCTATCGTGGTTCGCGGTAGTCGTGGCCCGAGATCCGTGTGGTGACGAGTCGGGATTAGGTCGCGGGTGCCCTGTTTGGTTTTTCTAGGGGGTGGCAATGATTGCGGTCATTTTTGGTGGCACGGGATTCATCGGAAGTTTCTTCGCCCGCTTTCTTCTCGATGAGCAGGGCTTTGACAAGGTCTACGTCGTTGATCATGAGGCGCTCAAGCAGAAAGCCAGTGCCTTTCGGCGTCAGCTGCTCAGCAGTTCAACAAGGATCGAAGTGGTTCTTTGGGATGTGCGTAAGCCCATCGAGTGGATGCCTGCTGAGCCGGTCGACCTGATCGCCAACTTTGCTGCGGTGCACCGTGAGCCGGGGCATGAGGATGTCGAATATTACGAAACCAACCTGCTAGGTGCGGAGAACGTATGCGCCTGGGCCGACAAGGTGGGTTGCAAGCGCATGATCTTCACCAGTTCGATTTCTCCTTACGGCCCGAGCGATGCCGTGAAGGACGAGCGCTCGCTACCGGTTCCGGCGACAGCCTATGGTGGCTCCAAGTTGGTAGCCGAGAAGATTCATCAGCTCTGGCAGGCGCGTGATGCTGCCAGTCGGCGGCTGGTCATTGTGCGGCCTGGTGTGGTTTTCGGGCCGGGTGAGGGTGGGAACGTTTCCAGATTGATCAAGGCGGTACTGCATCGCTACTTCTTCTATATGGGCAACCGTGCGACCCGCAAAGCAGGCACCTATGTTAAGGAGTTGTGCAGCGCTATGTGGTGGGTGTCGCAGCGACAGGGGGCGGAGGGGGCTCGTGTCGATCTGTTCAACATGTCGATGAACCCGGGGCCATCCATCCAGGAGTACGTCGAGGTCGTCTGCAAGGTGGCAGCCATCAACCGACGTGTGCCAGCGATTCCTTACCCGCTGCTGCTGGCAGTGGCATACATGATCGAAGCTGTGGCCAAACCTCTTGGCATCAAGCATCCCTTCAGTCCCGTACGCATCCGCAAACTGGTCAGATCCAACAACATTCTGCCTACCTACCTGGTGGAGAGGGGCTATCCCTATCAGTACACACTGGAGAGTGCTTTTGCTGACTGGAAGAGCAGCTGCCCGCAAGAGTGGCAATGAGAGGTGTGCACATGACTGATCAAGCTGTAAATCCGAACCTGCGCGTCGCCTGTATCGTGCCCACCTACAACGGGCGCAAGGAGTTGGAGCGTCTGCTCGATTCGCTGGAACGCCAGAGTGCGAGCTTCGATTTATTCATCGTCGACTCCAGTTCGCAGGACGGTACCGCGGAACTTGCACGAGCCCGTGTGCCCGGGATGGTCTCCATTCCCAGTAGTCAGTTCAATCATGGTGGAACCCGACAGATGATGGTTGGCGCTAATCCGGGTTATGACATCTATGTCTTTCTGACCCAGGACGCTTACCTCGAGGATTCAGAGGCCATCGAACACCTGCTCGCCCCCTTCTCGGACGAGCAAGTCGGCGCCGTATGTGGTCGTCAATTACCGCACTTGGACGCTACGCCAATGGCGCAGCATGCGCGTCTGTTCAATTACTCGGCAACGTCCCAGGTGAAAGCACTTGAGGACGTACCGGAGCTTGGGATCAAGGCGGCGTTCATGTCCAACTCCTTCGCGGCCTATCGTGGTGAGGCACTGCTAGCCGTTGGCGGTTTTCCTGAGCACGTGATCTTTGCCGAGGACATGTATACGACGGCGAAGATGTTGCTTGCCGGTTGGAAGATCGCCTATGCCGGCGAGGCTAAGTGTAGGCACTCGCATAACTACAGTGTGCAGGAAGAGTTTCGCCGTTACTTCGATATGGGGGTATTCCACGCCCGTGAGCCCTGGATTCGTGAGCGCTTCGGTGGCGCGGGTGGCGAAGGGCTGCGTTTCGTCAAATCCGAGCTGATCTTTCTGGGGGGGGCGCGTTTCCATCTGTGGCCATCGGCCATTTTCCGCAACGCCTGCAAGCTAGTGGCATATAAGCTGGGGCAGCGTGAGAGGAGTATGTCTCAGCAGCTGAAGAAGAAGCTCGGTATGTACAAGCGTTACTGGGATAGCCCTTATGCATAGGTCTGGGCGACCCAGAAAAATTGAACGTATAAAACACAAAGGCCCGCATCGCTGCGAGCCTTGATTTAGATGGTGCCGGCACCAGGAGTCGAACCCGGGACCTACTGATTACAAGTCAGTTGCTCTACCAGCTGAGCTATACCGGCACTGAAGGGCCGCTATTATATCCATTCATCGGCCCAAGTAAAGCCACCTTCGTGCCGGGTTTTTCCGGGCTCGGCTATCAGCAGCTTTTGGCTTATGCACAAAGAGAGGGCGCGCGCGACGGTCGCGCACCGGCTCTGTGCGTTCGATCACTATTTTTCGCAAGTTATTGTTTTTGTTAGGGCTTCGAAGGCTGTTCGAAAAATGATCAGATGTCTACGAGGCAATTCCCGAGTGGCTTTGAAGCATTTGCCCAGAAAGGATCAACAGAGTTATCCACAGCTTCTGTGAGCAACTCAGGCGCGCTCGGCCAGCAGTAGCAGGTTGCGCGGGCTCAGCTGGTAATCACAGAAGGTACCCAGTTTCACGTTGTAGCCCTGTTCTTGCAGGTACAGGGCGCGGTCGAGCAATAGCCAGAGTTCCAGCGGCCGGCGGAACAGGTTGCGCAGCAGTTCCAGGTTGCGCACATCGGCCAGGCGTTGCCAGCCGCGAGCTTCCAGCGCGTGCCAGTCCTGCTCACCGGGCAACGGCACGTCGCGGAGCTTGGCGAGGTCATGACAGAAGTTGGCGAAAGGTTTGCTGAACCAGTCGCTAGACAGCGATGGTGTTGGCAGATATTCATCGATGCCACGTAGCTGGCGTTGCAGCAGGTCGAAAGCCAGGCGCCAGGCCATCGATTGATTGCGTTGTCTGCGCACGCGAGCACCGGCGGTGACTGTTTCGCTCAGTGGCAGGCCGAGATCGTCACGTGATAGCTGCAGGCTTGAGCCCTGCGCCGCTGCTGACAGCGGCTGGTACTGCATGCCGGCGATACGGTTGTAGCAGCAGGGCGCGACCGCCAATTGGGTGCAGTCTTTGCGACTGGCCAGTTGCAGCAGGCGGACGTGCAGGTCGCCGCAGGCGTGCAGCGCCACTGGCGTGTGCTCTTTGCGCAGGCGCTCGCTGCAATCATCGGCCAGCACATCCTGCTGTAGATGGGCGGCAGCCAATCCCAGGCGCTTGCTCAGTGCGCTACCGGACTCAATCAGTGCCGGATCGTACTCCAGGCAGGTCAGGTGCTGGTCACCCTGAGTCAGCCAGCGACCGAGGTGGCCTTTGCCGGAACACCAGTCGAGCCAGTGCGTGGGGCGCTGGCGAAACTGCAGGTGACTGGCGAAGGCCTGGATCTGCGCCAGCTTTCTGCCGGGTACATCGACGCTGAAGGTGTGTGCACGCGGGGGGCTGTCCTGGCTTGGAATCTCGCCCAGCTGGCTAAGCGCTTGCGCTCGGTGGGCCAGCTCAGGAAAGGGTGCTGGTGCAGAGAGGGCGAAAGGGCTGTTGTCGCTGGCCTCGGCCTGCTCCAGGGAGCGGCTGCGTAGCCAGGCGGCCAGCTCTGGCAGCTCGCTTTCCCATGGCAGTTGCAGGTAAAGAAACGGCCGAGGACGCCAGAGCGCCTGATGCTGCAGAAGAAAACTGTCCAGGGCCTGGAAGCGAGCGAGCAGATCGCCTGAGGTAAGAATGGGCTCGGACATGGTGCGTATGCGTCTGGTTGAGCCGGGCGGCCCACATCAAGAGGGCTGCCCGGTTGGCTTAGCGACCCTGGCAGGCGTCGACGCGTAGCCAGCGTTCGAGCAGGCGGAAGGCCTGTACCAGCACGAAGGTTATCGCCAGGTAGAACATCGCAGCCGCGAAGAAGATCTCCACTGGCAAATAGGTGCGAGCGATGATGGTCCGGGCCATACCGGTCAGTTCCAGCAGCGTCACCGTGCTGGCCAGGGCGCTGGCCTTGAGCATCAGAATCACTTCGTTGCTGTACGCCGGCAAGCCGATGCGAGCAGCGCGTGGCAGGATGATGTAAAGCATCGCCTGCGGTCGCGACATACCCAGCGCCCGTGCTGCTTCGATCTCGCCGGGAGGTACGGCCTGAATGGCGCCACGCAGGATCTCGGCAATATAGGCGGCGGTGTGCAGCGTCATGGTCAATACGGCGCACCAGTACGGGTCGCGCAGGTAGGGCCAGAGTGGGCCCTGGCGGACGGCATCGAACTGGGCCAGGCCGTAATAGATCAGGAACAACTGCACCAGCAGCGGCGTGCCGCGGAAGAAGAAAATGTAGCCATAGGGCAGGGCGCGCACATACCAGTGCTTGGATGCGCGGGCGATGCCCATCGGCAGCGCGAGGATGAGCCCGGCGACGACAGCGATGGCCACCAGTTCGAGGGTCAGCAGCGCGCCTTCGGACAGGCGTGGCAGCCATTTGATAATAACTTCCCAATTCATGAGGCGCTCCGGACGAAGCCGCGGCTGGCGCGCCTTTCAAGGAAGTGCATGCCGATCATGGCGAGAACGGTCAGGCCCAGATAGATGAAGGCGGCGACCATGTAGAAGGTGAAAGGCTCTTTGCTGGCGGTCACGGCGATCTGCGACCGGCGCATGATCTCTTCCAGGCCAATTACCGACACCAGCGCGGTGTCCTTCATCAGAATCATGAACAGGTTACCCAGGCCGGGTAGGGCGATGCGCCACATCTGCGGCAGGATCAGCTTCCAGAGAATGCGACCCTTGGACATACCGAGCGCCTGGCCGGCTTCGCGGTGGCCCTTGGGGATAGCCAGGATGGCGCCGCGGAACACTTCGGTGGCGTAGGCGCCGAAGCACAGGCCGAGGGCGATGGTACCCGCAGCGAAGGCGGAGAGCTCCAGGCTCTCGACACCAAGCAGATCGGCCAGGCTGCGCATCAGGCCGACCGTGCCGAAATAGATCAGCAGTACCCAGAGCAGTTCGGGGATGCCCCGCACCAGGGTGGAATAGCTGCCGCCGAGCCACTGCAACGGCTTGTACGGCGAAGTCTTGGCCAGCGCACCGAGCAGGCCGAGCACCAGACCTACAGCCAGCGCGGATAGCGCCAGTTTGATGGTCATCAGGGTGCCGGCGGCCAGGGCGGGGCCGAATCCGTGGAGGTCAAAAATCATCGGAGGGCTCGGGCAACTGCGCCGCCCAATGGGCGGCGCGGTGCCTTCAGGTCATCAGTAGATGCTGAACGGGAAGTACTTGTCGTTGATCTGCTTGTAGGTGCCGTCTTCGACGATGGCTTGCAGAGCGGCGTTCAGCTTCTCGCGCAGTGGGTCGCCCTTGCGTACGGCGATACCGATCTTGTCGTTGTCGAATACAGGGTCGCCCTTGAATTCGAACTCTTTGCCGGCATCGCTCTTGAGCCATTCCCAGTTGACGAAGGTGTCGGCCAGAACGCCATCGAGACGGCCCGAGGCCAGGTCGAGGTAGGCGTTTTCCTGAGTGTCATACAGCTTGATGTCGACCACCTTGCCCATGTTGTCTTCCAGCCAGGTGCCGGCGATGGTAGCGCGCTGGGCGCCGATTACCTTGCCTTTGAGGCTGGCGGCATCGGTCTTGAAGTCAGCCGACTTCGGTGCGATGAACTGCAGTTTGTTGGTGTAGTAGGGCTCGGTGAAGTCGACCGCGGCCTGACGCTCTTCGGTGATCGACATCGAGGCGATCAGGAAGTCGAACTTCTTGGCGTTCAGAGCCGGGATGATGCCATCCCAGTCAGAGGTGACCACTTCGCACTCTGCCTGCATCTTGGCGCAGAGTGCCTGGCCGATTTCGATATCGAAACCAGTGACCTTGCCGCTAGCGTCGATCAGGTTGAAGGGCGGGTAGGCGCCTTCGGTGCCGAGTTTCAGTTTGTCAGCTGCGACAGCGCTGGTGCCGAAAGCCAGAGTAGCGGCTGCGGCCAGCAGGATCTTCTTATAGTTCTGCATGCATGTTGCTCCGTGTTAGCGATTGCTGGACATGAATTGTTTACAGCGTGCCGAGTTCGGGTTGTCGAACACCTGGGCGGGTGGCCCCTGTTCCTCGACCAGGCCCTGGTGGAGGAACACCACCTCGCTGGAAACCTGGCGAGCGAAACTCATTTCATGGGTCACCAGCAGCATGGTGCGACCCTCATCGGCAAGCGCGCGAATCACATTAAGCACTTCTTGTACCATCTCCGGGTCGAGGGCAGAAGTTGGCTCGTCGAACAGGATTACCTTCGGCTGCATGGCCAGGGTGCGAGCGATGGCCGCGCGCTGCTGCTGGCCGCCGGAAAGCTGATTGGGATAAACATGGCGTTTGTCGGCGATGCCGACCTTGGCCAGCAGCGCCTCGGCGATCTCGATGGCTTCGGCCTTGCTCTGGCCGAGCACGCGGCGCGGCGCCTCGATGATGTTGTCGAGCACGCTCATGTGCGGCCACAGATTGAAATTCTGGAAGACGAACCCGATCTCGCTGCGCAGGCGGTTGATCTGCTTGTTGTCGGCAGCAACCAGATCGCCATTCTTCGCGGCCTTGAGCTTGAGCTCCTCGCCGGCGACGAAAATCTGACCCTTGTGCGGGTTTTCCAGCAGATTGATGCAGCGCAGGAAGGTGGACTTGCCGGAGCCGGAAGAGCCGAGAATGGAAATGACGTCGCCGTCTTTGGCGGTCAGGGAAATACCCTTGAGCACTTCGAGATCGCCGTAGCGCTTGTGCAGGTTGCGGATTTCCAGCGCGGGCGTCGCCTCGGCCATGGGGTGGTGTCCTCTTCTTCTTCGAATGCGCTCCGGCGTACGGCGGGCCGTCCTGGCTGGCGGCCAAGCTAGCATAGCGTTTCCGTGACCGCCAAGCCGTTTGCTGGGTGACAGAGGGTTGCTGGGTTGCAGGTGTCGCCTGGTTACAGTTGCTTGTCGCGCAGGCGAAATAATGGCACGAGAAAATTGCCGGAGACAGAAAGCAAAAAGCCCCAGCGCATGGCTGAGGCTCTTTGTCATATATCAATGGTGCCCAGGGACGGAACCGATTGACCCGCTTAAGCTATTGAAAAATAGGGATTTATTACCCTTAAGCTTTTGTCAGTATACCTACCTGTATACCTAAACGGCAATGTACCCCTGCCCCTTAGAGCTCAGAGGCTAGCGGTTCTGTAGGCGGCGCAGATGTTAGCGGTTTTGGCATTAGGCGTGAATCCCGCTCGGCGACCTTTCCTGAGGGGCAGTCATGCAATGGGCTGGGCCCTGTAAGCAGTGCTCTGGTTAATATTGACAATTCTGTGGCGATTTGAAGAATGAGCTAACGGGCTAAGCAGATAGCCCGCCGCCCGCATTGGCAAAGCACTAGCATCTGCATCTTCTCTAATCCATGAATCTCCGTGGACTCTATTGGCAAAAGCGGGCAGGCCACTGAGGGTCTCAAAGGAGGTTTTGTGGTCATCAAACGTCCGCTTCAATCCGTTACCCATTATCCGGAAGGCACATTTCTCGTTCGTAAGCTGAAAGAGTCTGTGCGGCTCAGGGCCAAAGAAATCCAGCAATCAATCACGCCCTCATATGAAGCGGCTCGGGAGCTTGCATGTGAGCAACTGGGCTTTGGCCATCAACGGCTTTTCAAGCAAATTCTGACTCGAATTGGGGAGCGCAATGACGCTATTGCCAAGTGCCCTAATCGTATTCGTTGCGCCCACCAAGAGCAGATTCTTGATGGGCGTGAGTATTATGCGCTGCGCGTCTGGATTGGATTGAGTAACGATAGTGACGTGGTCGCTCTTGAAGAGTTTAGCGTATGGATGAAAAGTTACTCAACGCTAATGAGTACTTTTGTTCGCTATGCCGATGAAGCACGAAGGATTGAGATTAGGGAAATTGATTGTGTAATTCCAGGGCGCTTTCTTGAGAGTTGTCGTGATCGGCCAGATAGTATTTATATTATCAATAGAAAAGATGACTTGGTTGATTATCAGTCGTGGGGAGGTTATGCGCTTGTTGAAACTCGTGTCTTTCGCGAAAGCGGATTGTTTTTGAGGATTCGAGGTGAGATTAAGCGTAGGGCTCGATTTGGCTGAGCAGTTGTCAGGATTTATTTTGTGATTTGCTTGATAGGGGGTTGTAAGTCTAATTGCTCCAACTGCAATCTGTAATTAGAGCATTGCTGTTGCTGGCTTTAACCCCATAACCGCGTAAGCGGTTATGGGGGCGCAGTGACAATACGTACAGAGACTGAAAGCGCGTAACGAATGTGGAGCGATTTCGACGAAGGGAGGATTGGCAAGAAAAATCGCGAGGTACGAGCGTATTTTTCTAGCGCCCAATTCGCGCAGCGGCTGCTCTTTTGATCTTAATCTCCAGAGAGCCATAATCATGAAATCAGACTATCTCAATCCTAAGACACAAAGAAAATATTTATCTTTTGCATCCGGCTTTTACGCAAAGTGGATTCCGGACGGAAATATAGCGCCTGCGCGAATACTTGAAGCATTGAGGCATGCCGCCCCAGATTATCGGCCTGCCTCCTTTCGGGTGCTGAAAAATGCAATTGCATTCGATCAGGAGTTGAAGGGGTATAAAAGTGCTGCCAAGAAAGTCCTAGAATTTAAAAATCCGGTTACGGCGCATGGTAGTAATCAGAGGCCAAAGCCTAAGATAAAGAAGGTAAAAGCATTGAGTGGCACGGACTTTTGGTTGTTGGTCGAAAGCTTAACTGCGAAAGGCTGTCGCGAAGAGGTTGCAAGTTTGATGCTGGCCTGGATTTGCGGTGTTAGGCCTTGTGAGATGAGAACAATTTTTATCGATGCAGATAAGGTTTATGTCAGCGGTGGGAAGAAGAGTCATGCAGGTTTAAGAGGCGCGGATCGTGTTTTGAATATTGAGGATGAGGATGTACTGGCTACTGTTGGGTTTTGTGCGGATTTGATGAGGGCTTCGTCCCGTAGTGCTTCAACAATAAGGGATAGGGTTAGACAGGAGGCGAAGCTGCTTTGGCCAAGAAGAAAGAATCTTCCAACTATGTATAGTTTGCGGCATCAGTTTGGTGCAAACCTTAAGGCGGCGGGCCTGGACGATAGGGTGCGATCATACTTAATGGGGCATCAATCAACCCAATCGATTCAGGTCTACGGCGATAAACGAGCCGGTGACGCTTCGTCGATTAAAGTGAAGCCAGCCAGTGGGGTGGATTACTCGATGATTAGAACCAAGAATAGTTCGCCGCCGTTTTCAAAGTCTCGAAAGGTTAGTCGGGCTGAGAATGGTATTGGCCTTCAAATGTGACGCCATGATTTCAGGCCTCAGATAGCTATCACGGTTCCTTCCCCATCGTTGCTACACTCGCAAAATTTGCTAAACCCAAAAGGAATTTTGCGAGTGTCCGCCCTCTCTGCTCTGCTCGATACCTACCGCTCTGCCGCTGTGACCGAACGCGAAAAAGGCACCTACTTCGAGGAGCTGATCTGCGCCTACCTGCGCAATGAGGCCACATACCGTGATCTGTACGACAAGGTGTGGATGTACGCAGAGTGGGCCAAGGAGCAGGGCCTCAGCGGTAAGGACGCGGGTATCGACCTGGTAGCGCGCACCCAGGGCACCGGCGAGTATCACGCCATCCAGTGCAAGCTGTACGCCGAGGACTACAAGCTCCAGAAGAAGGACATCGACAGCTTCTTCACAGCCTCGGGGAAAGCGCCGTTTTCGCACCGCATCATCGTGACCACTACCAACAACTGGAGCGAGCACGCCGAGGACGCTTTGCAGGGCCAGCAGCCTCCGGTCAGCAAGATCGACCTGCAAGCCCTGGAAGACAGCCAAATCGACTGGGCCAAGTACCAGCCCAATCAGGCTGTTGCTTTTAAGGCGCGCAAGCAGCTGCGCGATCACCAGCAGACTGCACTGAATGCCGTAGCTGCCGGCTTGAAGGATGCCGAGCGTGGCAAGCTGATCATGGCTTGCGGCACCGGCAAGACCTTCACCAGCCTGAAGATTGCCGAACAGCAGGCCGGCAAGGGCAAGCGTGTGTTGTTCCTGGTGCCCAGCCTCTCGCTGCTGTCGCAGACACTCACCGAGTGGACACAGGAAAGCGCTACCCCGCTCCACAGCTTTGCCGTCTGCTCCGACAGCGACGTAGGCAAGAAGCGCAAGGCAGAGGATGACACGGTTCAGGTGTTCACCCACGAACTGCGTTATCCAGCCACTACCAAGGCGGATCGCCTCGCGGCGGAAATGCTCAAGCGCCACGATGCCGAGCACATGAGCGTGGTGTTCTCCACCTATCACTCCATCGACGTGATCAGCCGTGCCCAGGCAGATCATGGCCTACCCGCTTTCGATCTGGTGATTTGCGACGAAGCGCACCGCACTACCGGCGCCACCTTTGGCGACGATGACGAAAGCAACTTCGTGCGCATCCATGACGCCGACTACATCCGTGCCGCCAAGCGTCTGTACATGACCGCTACGCCGCGCATCTACGGCGACAACGCCAAGATCAAGGCTGAGTCCGGCGAAGTCACCCTATGCTCGATGGATGACGAGGCGCTGTACGGCAAAGAGCTGTTCGTCATCAACTTCTCCGAGGCAGTCCAGCGCGGCCTGCTCACCGACTACAAGGTGCTGGTACTCACCGTCGAGGAGAGCACCATCAGCCGTCGCCTTCAGGACATGCTGAAGGACGAGAACAACCAGCTCAAAGTGGATGACGCGGCCAAGATCGTCGGCTGCTGGAAGGCATTGGCCAAGCAGGGCCTACATGAGCAGTTGATAGGTGATGACGAGCCGATGAAACGTGCCGTGGCCTTCTGCCAGGTCATTTCACCCAACTACAAAGGCACCAAGCACAAGGTCAGCTCGATCAACATTGCCAGCATGTTCCAGGCGGTGGTCGAGGCTTATCAGGAATCCGAAGAGATCGACGAAGCCTCGCGACTAATCTGCGAGGCCGAGCACGTCGATGGCGGTATGAATGCCAGTGCTAAGGAAGCCAAGCTCAACTGGCTGAAGGAGGAGCCTCCGACCAACACCTGCCGCATCCTCAGCAACGTACGCTGCCTGTCTGAGGGCGTGGACGTGCCTGCGCTGGATGCCGTGCTGTTTCTCACTCCGCGCAACTCCCAGGTGGACGTGGTGCAATCCGTTGGCCGAGTCATGCGCAACGCGCCCGGCAAGAAGCGCGGCTATGTTGTACTGCCCGTGGTCATTCCCGCCGGCATGGAACCCCACGAAGCGCTAAACGACAACCAGACCTATAAGGTGGTCTGGCAGGTGCTCCAGGCACTTCGCTCGCACGACGACAGCTTCGACGCCATGGTGAACAAGCTCGATCTGATCGGCTCAGACCCACGCAAGATGGAAGTCATCGCCATCACCGATAAGGTGGACAAAAAGGCCAAGAAATCCAGCGGCACCAGCAACGGTCAGGCCGGCAAAGGCCAATACGGCATTGGCGAGAAACGCAATAAATACGATGCCGAAGGCCAGCTCACCCAGCAGGCCGAACTGACCTACGAAGTGGGTGAGATCGAAAAGGCCATCTACGCCAAGATCGTTGAGAAGTGTGGCAACCGCCATCACTGGGAAGACTGGGCCAACGACATTGCCAAGATCGCCCGCACCCACATCGACCGCATCGAGGGCATTCTGGAAAACCCGGCCAACACCCAGGAACGAGCTGCCTTCAACGCCTTCGCCGCCGAGCTACGCGACGACCTCAACGACAGCATTAGCGATGGCGAGATTGTCGAAATGCTCGCTCAGCACTTGGTAACCAAGCCAGTATTCGATGCGCTGTTCGATGAGTACAGCTTTGCCAGCCAAAACCCCATGTCCAAAGCCATGCAAGGCGTGCTGGATGCACTTCATGAGCATCACCTAGCCAAGGAAGCCGATGCCTTGGATAAATTCTATGCAAGTGTGCGTCTGCGTGCTTCTGGCATCGACAGCGCCCAAGGCAAGCAAAAAATCATTTTAGAGCTTTACGACAAGTTTTTCCGTAATGCTTTTCCGCGTATGACTGAGCGTCTAGGTATTGTCTACACACCGGTAGAGGTGGTGGATTTCATCCTTCACAGCGTTAACCACGTTCTGCGTCAAGAGTTTGATCAGACTTTAGGTAGTAAGGGTGTACACATCATTGACCCCTTTACGGGTACGGGGACTTTCGTCACCCGTATGCTGCAATCTGGGCTAATTAAGCCTGAAGAGTTGCTCCATAAATATAAGCATGAAATCCACGCTAACGAGATTGTGTTGTTGGCTTATTACATTGCCGCCATAAATATTGAGGCTGTTTATCATGGCTTAATTGGTGGCGACTATGTTCCGTTTGATGGAATCTGCCTGACTGACACCTTTCAGATGTATGAAAAGGATGACCTAATAGATGCTCTGCTGGTAGATAATAGCGAGCGGCGTAAGCGCCAGAAGGGGTTGGATATTAGAGTGATTGTCGGTAATCCTCCTTATTCATCAGGGGATAAAAACGACAATAATAATAAGGGCATGGACTACCCGCACCTTGATGGGCGGATAGCTGAAACATATGTGAAGAACTCCTCTAAAGATATGGGTAAGAGCAAGATCTATGACTCATATATTAGAGCCATTCGCTGGGCCAGTGATAGAGTTGGGGATTGTGGAGTTGTTGGATTTGTTTCTGGAATTGGCTTTGTTGAGTCAAGTTCCACCGATGGTCTCCGCAAATGCCTAATTGATGAGTTCTCAAGCATATATATATTTAATCTGCGTGGTAACGTCCGTAAGGACATGCTAACCAAGGGGCGTGCAAAGGAAGGGCAAAATATTTTTGGAAGTAACAGTATGACGGGTATTGCGATTTCTATTTTAGTTAAAAATCCAGATGCCAAAAAGCACGGCGAGTTGCACTATTATGACATTGGAGATGATCTGAGCTGCAAGAGAAAGCTAGAAATTATTTCTGAGTTTTTTAGTATAGATGGGATATCTAATTGGCAGTCAATTACACCAGATGTTCATGGGGATTGGCTAAAGCAAAGGAACTCAGGATTTTCTGATTTCATTGCAATTGGCGATAAGAGGGGTGCTGGAAACAAAATTTTTGAAAAGTTTTCAATGGGTATAAAAACAAATCGAGACGATTGGGCGTACAATAAGTCTAAGAAAACGCTTGCTGAAAATATGAAGAGATCAATCGATTTCTTTAATTGTGAAGTTGAGAGATTCAGGCTTGTAGGAGAGTTTGACGGTGATTTGTCCGATTTTGTTCTAAGAGATGAAAAGAGAATTAAGTGGACAACCGATATTTTAGGTGATCTAAAGAAGGGGCGAAAAAGTTCGTTTGATGAGAGTTGTGCTTCTATTTCTTTGTATCGTCCGTTCGAAAAGCAGTGGGTATATTCAAATAAGACCTGGAATTGGACGCGGCACCTTATGCCAATGATTTTTCCTAATTCTAAAGAGAAAAATCTCGTAATCATGGTTAAAACAAGATGGCATGATGGTCAAATTGCGTTAATAACAGACACAGTTCCTACTTTTACTTCTGATGGTGGCGAACAGTGTTTTCCCCTCTATCTTTATGACGAGGCCACACAAGGGAAAGATAGCGATCTTTTTGCTAGCCAATCTGATCAAGTTTTTCGCCGTCGAGATGCCATTACTGATGCAGGGCTAACACATTTCCAGAGTTTCTATCCAGAAGAAGTTATCAGTAAGGAAGACCTGTTCTATTATGTGTATGGCTTGCTCCACAGCACAGACTACCGCGAGCAGTATGCTGAAAGCTTGACCAAAGAGCTGCCACGTATACCGGCAGTCAAGAAAGCTGCCGACTTCTGGGCGTTCAGCAAGGCTGGTCGCGTTCTGGCCAATCTTCACCTGAACTACGAAACTGTCGAACTTTACCCGCTGACCATCGAGGCCAAGGGCACGCTCACCGATGCCGATTACCGCGTGGAGAAGATGAAGTTCGCCAAGAAGGGCGACAAGAGCACCGTCATCTACAACCACCGCATCACCCTCAAGGGTATCCCCGAGGCTGCCTGGGACTATGTGGTCAACGGCAAAGCCGCACTCGACTGGGTGATGGAACGCCAGGCCGTACGTACCGACAAAGCCAGCGGCATCGTCAACGACGCCAACGACTGGGCCACAGAAACCATGGGCAACCCCAAGTACCCACTGGAGCTGTTCCAGCGCGTGGTCACAGTGAGCTTGGAAACCATGAAAATCGTGAAGTCTCTCCCACCACTCGACATCTGATTCGCATGTGTCACCGGACACTAGACATGGCCGGTGACATTTCTTCAGGTTGAAAACCTCTCCTCTGTTCGGTAGAACTATCACTGCTGGGTGTTACCGCCCAGGTGCTCTTTAAACATGGTTATGAATCGGGCTTGCAGTTGGTGGTTAGGAAACTGGCCAGCTCTGGTGTTCTCCAGGGCTACCTTCGCCCCACACCTGTCGTCACCCCGATGTGCTTAGCGCTGAGGGTCACGTGGCAATCGTCACGTGGTTATCAGCGATGTCTCATCGGCTAAACGACAGTAAGGCGGCGGACGGCTTATCAATTCTTGATAAGCAGAACTGTGGTTTGTAGTGGCATCTTCAGCGTTCTCCTCGGCCCGGAATGCTTGGCGGCGGGGCATTTGCCCGGTCGACAGGAGATTAACCATGCGTTTTTTGAAGAAGCTGGATGGCGGAAACGCCAACCAGGATATGCACAACAATGAAGATGCCCGCGTCAATGTCTCTACTGCCCCCCAGCAGAAGGACAAGCAGGGAAAAAGTGTTAAGACCAAAGCTGCTCAGGCAGTGCAGGTCATGAAGCGGATCCCCTACTATGTCTGGCTCTGGGAAAAGGCAGGTGAGGCCTGGGGTTGGGTCTGCGAATATGCAGAATCAATCTTTGAGGTAATCTCATGACGCAACAAACCACATCATTCGAATTCCAGTGAGGCCGATCTAGATGATCGGCCTCACGTCATTCTGGGATAGGACATGGATGCCCCGCGTTACCCCTTTAAACCCATTCACAGCCTGAAGGCCCTCTCCTTGGCGCTGGGGGAGCCTGTTGAGCTGCTTCAGAGCTTGGCCAAGCGCAGCTCCAATCTGTACCGCCATGTGCCGCAAATCAAAAAAGATGGCAGCGTGCGCGACACCTACGATGCCTACGAGCCGCTGAAAGCGATCCAGCGCAAAATCGTTGATCGTTTCTTGGTTCGGGTTCGCTACCCCGACTACCTCCATGGCGGGATCAAAGATCCCAATGTGCGCCGGAGCATCTACTCCAATGCTCGGATACACGGGAAGGCTAAAACCATCCTGCTTCAGGACATCAAGGACTTCTTTCCGTCCATCGGTGTGCAGCATGTGCAGCAGATTTTTTCCGGACTCTTCGGCTTTTCTGGCGAGGTGGCTCAGGTACTGGCGTTGCTTACCACTCGCCACGGTTCCGTTCCCCAGGGCGCGAGCACCAGTGGTTATCTGGCCAACTTGGTGTTTTGGGATACTGAGCCTGCTCTAGTGGCTCGCCTGCATGCGCGAGGCCTTAAGTATTCCCGCTTTGCCGATGACATTACGATTTCCGCCATGACGACTCTGGAGCGTTCAGCTCTGACGGGGTTGGTCGCGGCAGTGACCGACATGCTGGCGAAGAAAGGTTGTCAGCAGAAGCGCTCCAAGCTGCATGTGCGTAAACGCGGCCAAGCGATTTTGGCGAAAGCTCGCTATGAGCCGCTAACGGTCACTGGACTCTCAATTTTCAATGAGGATCCAGGGCTTAAGAAGGCGGAACGCAAGGCCATTCGTGCGGCGGTCAAACAGGCGGAAGATTTGGCGAGTCAGGGGTGCAGTTGGGCACAGTTAGAGTCAACCTTTCGAAGCTTGATGGGACGCGTGGGTCGCCTTATTGCTTGCGGGCACCCTGATGGAGAGCGTTACAAGCTAAGGCTAAAGGCAGTCAAGGATAGGTGCCAGGTGCCGCTTTTAGAACGCTATGGTGTTCGGGGCAATATTTGATTGCTCCCTCTAATGACTGGAATTGCAGTCATTGACAGGTGAAATGCTCATCAATGACTGCAATTCCAGTCATTAACAGGTGCCATCTTCGGTTAGTGCAGCCATTGCCTGGTATGAGGGTAAATTGCCTAGCTCGAAGCACGGCAAAACCAGCGAAACCCGCTTTTGCAGGTTTTGCCGGTTTCCCCTCAGGCATTTCACTATTCTCAATGCGTTGTTGTTGGCCTCCAGACGTAGCGCAGGGAGGGGCGTCCCCCCAGCTCCGATTGCATGGCCTGGTATCCAATGAGGTAGCCGTGTTCTGCAAGCATCGCCAGAGCAGCGTTGGCCGCTTCCGCTGATTCAAGTCCTGCCCAGCCTTTCTTGACCACCTCGCGTGAAGTAAACGGCTCGGGCAGCCTTTCCCTTCTTTCTAAAATCAACTTCGCTGAGGCGGTATGGCCGTGGATTGCAGCGTTGTACAGCCTCCGAGCATGTGACTTCAGATAGTCAGCCCAGGCAATGGCAAGACCTACAGCGTCTTCATTCACCTCGTTCGAGTCTGACTCGACCATTTCAAAAAGCAGGGCCAGGCCGGCAATCGTCTGTGGCATTTTCATGTAGTGAGATTCCAGTGCTGGATGGATCTCACCTGACGTCACCTCGGCCATGTGCTGTGTCAGCCATTCGTTGAACCGTTTTTGGGCTTCCTGGCTGAAGCGGAGGCTTTTGCGAGGCTCGTCGGGAATCTGGTCAAAGCGGGCATATGCGTCCGATGCGGACTTCATGGCGGCAGGGTTTGGTGGGCGATCAATAAGCTTCCACTTGCCATGGTCATTCGGCCATACAGCCAGTTGGAGCCGTTGCACAAGCCCGTCGTCTGACTCGCCATTAACCGCGCCGCGAACAAGGGGCGCGATTCGTGACGGTTGGATGCCGCCGATGATTGAGAGGCAGCAGCTTTCGATGGGAATGGTGCCTCGTCCGATTCGGTCGTACTTGTATCGCACGTTTCCGTCGAAGCACTGCAAGTAGAACGCCCTATCCGAGACGCTGTCTTCACGACCCATGGTCGCAAGCCATCCATAGAGCTCGTCGCGTACCAGCAACAGGCCGTTGGGATTTTCATTGAGCAGCTCTCCCAGCTTTTCAACCGTTGTGTCGTTGACGATGTATCGCCGTGCGACTGGCATGCACAGGTCATCAGATGTTGTCGAAATCTTCGAGAGTGCCCCTTTTTCATCCCCCTGTGAGACCAGTTTTTTTGCCTGCTCTTTTGTCAGCTTGCGCTGTATGTCGAGTAGCTCGGACTGGGCTCTGAATTCACTCATCGCTTTTTTGAATGCCGCTTGGGCCTCCTCCTCAAGGTCATCCAGGGGGCGAAGTGCTTGCTTCATCGATGGTGATTTCATCGCAGATGGGCGCCCAACTAGGCATCCCCATTGGTTCGGTATGACTTCCCAGTTGTCCAGCTGCTTTGGCAGAATTGAGCGCTTTCTACCGAGCACGGAACTGAGCCCCACAACCAATGTGACGGCCACAAAGTCGGGCGGGCACTGCATGCGCTCTGCGACGTCCCGAACAAAACTTGCCAGCCCGACAGGGAGGAATTCATCTCGCCAAAGCATCACGTCTTCCAGTCCGGTCGGTAGTGGCGTGGGTGAGAGCTGAGGGTGAAGGTATTCCTCTCGTGCGCTTTGCGGCATTTCTTTCAAAAAGTGGGGGCCTGTGTACATCTGGGTGATGTCCTCCCACTCATCTGCATAGAGATCTTGGTTCATTTCAGTATCTCCATGCGCTTGCGTGAGAGTTCGAAGCGGGCCTGGTCAGCAGGAGAAAGCTGCTGCCCTTTCGCAATCAGTGCTGATCCAATCTTGTAGACGAACTGCTCATGAAAAATTGCGCGCTTGCTCAGCCCGTACGATGTGGTGCCGCTGTCCGGAAAAAGGTCTCTCAGGTGGAGCCCCAATGCGGAAACGATTTCCTCAGCGGAGCACCCGGCCCAGCATTTCAGTAGTACTTTTCCGTCTTCAAGCTCCCGCACGGACAGGCTTGGGTTTCGGTCGCCATGAGCCGGGCATAACGCTATCCACTTGCCCTGGCTGACCTGTTTCAGCTTCTCAAGTCTGGGGAGCATGTTGTCGATGGGATTCATCTGTCACCCCCTTGGCTCAGTTCGGCCTTTCGCTTAGCTTCTAGCGATTGAATGTGGCGTAACCAAAGCTGCCTGTCGGATATTGAGATTTCCTCACACATAGAGAATGCCCAGATGCTGCCCATGGCGTACCAGGCGTAGTACGTGACTTCTTCCTTGGTGGTGGCCTGACTCACCCGCTGAGCATTTCGCTCAAGAAAGGTTTTTGTGAGGTCGGATGCGTGATTGGTTTTCATGCCCTGTCCTCCATGCGGGTGCGCAGGTATCCATTTGTCCTGGCTGACTGTTTAAGCTTTTCAAGCCTGTGGAGAAGATTGTCGATGGGGCTCATCGGCTACCTCCTTTCTTGCTCAGTGCTTCCGTGTGTTGCTCTGCTAGTTTTTCAATGCGGTTTATCCAGAGCTTCCGCTTGGATGTGGTTATTGCTTCGTATAACGAAAGTGTCCAAAAGCTGCCGAGTGCATACCAGGTGAAATTCCTCACCTCTTCTAGCGTGCGGGCACCATGGAGCTGATCAGTGCATAGCTCATAGAGACGTTCGGGTTTTATGAGTTGGGCTGGTGGAGTCCATGCCTCTTCTGCGCTGAGGGCAAAAAGATCTTCAGGCGTAGGGCTTCTCAGTCCATAAATTTGCTTTTTTTGCTGACGGGCCTTGCTTTCTGCTGTCTCCTCCAGCTCACTCCTTTCGTAGCCATCGATGTAATGCAGCAGATGCATGGTCTGAAAGCATGCTTTGGCCTCACGTTTTGCCATTTCAACGGATGGAATATCTGTGGCGAGGGCAATTCTGCGCAGGAAGGAGTTTTTTACATCGCATTCACGGATAAGACTCATGCCTGTACCTCCTGGCGTTGATCCAGACGGGCGCAGATGTACTGCTCGACTTCTTCGCGAACGAAATAGATTCGTGAGCGGCGATTGACACCATCCTTAAGTGGGCGCGGGAAGTCGGTGTCACGAGCGCGAAGCTTGTCGATGCCGGAGCGGGTTCGGCAGAGGAGCGTTTCAAGCTCCTTCATCGTTAGCAGCAGAGGGGCGTTAGTGGTGAAGTTGGGTGATTTCGGTTGCATACCGTTTCTCCTGAGTGGGTACAGGAACAACGGTAAGGAGCGACATCGCATGGCCATCAAGGCCATAGGGTGGGTGCCCACCCGAAAGAAAAGGTGGTGCAGTAGGCTGTAGAGGGCGCCTATTCAGGTGTTCAGCGTGGGTGCCCGTAACCAAATTTAGTAAGGCATAACCACTGTTCAGCAGTTCCTGACCACCATGGTGTAGTGGCTACGCCCGACGATTCTTCAAGTGGGCGGTTCGAACGCTTGCGGGCCGCAAGATCAAGTCAACCGCTTCGGCCTGGTTCTGTGAAGCGCCTGTTTTCTTCAAGTGCGTCACTACATCCGACTTGCTTGGTGCTGTGCCAGGCTCGTCCGGGTCAAACGTTGACCAGAACTGAGAAAGGGCTTCTGTAAGGTAGGTGAGCCCTTCAGAGCGATGGCCAAAGTGGCTCTTGGCTAGTTCTGTTTGAGTGAGCGCGAGCTGCTGCTTCAGCGTCTCAATTTCGAGCTCAAGAGCGAGGCGCAGGCCTTTTTCTTGGTCTAGCTGCTGCTGTAGGCATTCTTTCTCTTGATTGCGCTGCTCGGCAGTGGAGTTGAGCTTGTATGCCAGCGTCTCAAGCTCGCTTGTTGTAAGCGTCCAGCCAAGTCACCTTCCGAACTCCAGCATTAAGGGCGATGGTGTCCGCGTATTTTTAAGCGGACGCGATAGCCCTTATCGCCGGGATT
>NZ_SCFY01000017.1 GCF_007049795.1 Ectopseudomonas mendocina | reverse complement strand
CGCTCGGACGGAAATGGCCCTGGCAGTCAACGCCTACAACCTGAAGCGTGCCATCAATGTGATGGGTGCCCGTCGGTAGATCGAGCTGTTGGGATAAGTCCCGTCCTCCATTTCCCGTTATCAAAAACACCAACGCCCCGAACCAGTCGGGGCGTTGGATTTTTCTGGCGTCAGTGCGTTTTCACACGCTCTGAATGGCGGGGCTCGGTGTTTCTGGCTGATGGGTTACTTCTTCAGCCCGTAGCTCTCATCCAGCATGCCCGGGCCATCGCTCTTCGGCGCATAGTCCTTGGGCATTTCGTAGTTCTTCGGCGGCGTCAGGCGCTCGCGCTTCTCGCCTGTCTCGGTGCTATTCAGGGTAGCCAGCAGGCGTTGACGAGTCAGCTCGTCCAGTGCCAGGCGATTGGCGCCGTCGGACAGGTGCTCCTGCACGTCCTGGTAGCTCTGGGTGAGTTTCTTCACCAGGCTGGCGGTGGTGTTGAAGTGGGTCACCACTTCGCTCTGGTAGGCCTCGAAGCGTGCCTGCATTTCATCCATCTGCCGCTGCGTACGGCCCGGTGCAGCATTGGGGGCCAGACGGGCGAGCAGAAAGCCCACGGCGATGCCGACCACCAGGGTCAGGGCGGGTATCAACCAGGCTGTAACGGTCTGTTCCACGAGTCCTTCCTCTCAAAACGGCTTTGCTTTACGTTAGCGGCTCGAACCTGCGCTGTATACGTTTACCTCGCAGGCAGTTTGCTAGACGAGTCGACCCGTTGCGGGGTCACGGAGTTCAGTGTTGCTCAGTCGCGAAACCCCTCTTTTCATTCAAGGCCCCGTGGGTCAACTCGAAGCCCTTCTGCTGGAGGTGCCGGACGCCCGAGGCGTGGCGCTGGTCTGCCATCCCAATCCGGTGCAGGGCGGTACCATGCTCAACAAGGTGGTGAGCACGCTGCAGCGCACCGCGCGTGACTGTGGTTATCACACATTGCGATTCAATTATCGCGGCGTCGGCGCCAGTGCCGGTAGCCATGACATGGGCACCGGCGAGGTCGACGATGCCGATGCCGTCGCCGCCTGGCTCAAGGAGGAATACCCGAACCTGCCTGTCACGCTGCTGGGTTTCTCCTTCGGCGGCTTCGTCGCCGCAGCGCTGGGCGCGCGCCTGGAGGCGCAAGGCCAGGTGCCGAGCAAGTTGTTCATGGTGGCGCCGGCGGTGCATCGCCTGACTGCCGAGGTGCCGCCGGCCAGCCAGTGCCCGCTGGTGGTGATCCAGCCTGATGCCGACGAGGTGGTCGAGCCACAGGCCGTGTACGACTGGTCGGCCAATCTCGGGCGTGCCCACGAGCTGCTGAAAGTGGCAGAATGCGGTCACTTTTTTCACGGCAAGCTGACGGACTTGAAGGACATCCTTCTGCCGCGTTTATAAAAAACCGTCATTCCCGCGCAGGCGGGAACCCAGAGGGCCGCAGCACCCAGGCTCCCGCCTTCGCGGGAGTGACGGCAAATGAAGGCCTACCACGTCATTGCAGCAAGACAAGCGAATTACTATGACCACCCGTATCCTTACCGGTATTACCACCACCGGCACGCCGCACCTGGGCAACTATGCCGGCGCCATCCGCCCGGCCATCGTCGCCAGCCGCGATCCGCAGATGGACTCTTTCTACTTCCTCGCCGACTACCACGCGCTGATCAAGTGCGATGACCCGGCGCGCATCCAGCGTTCGCGTCTGGAGATCGCGGCCACCTGGCTGGCATTGGGGCTGGATACCGACAAGGCGACCTTCTACCGCCAGTCCGACATCCCCGAGATTCCCGAGCTGTGCTGGCTGCTCACCTGCGTCGCCGGCAAGGGCCTGCTCAACCGCGCCCACGCTTACAAGGCTTCGGTGGACAAGAACGTTGAAGCTGGTGAGGACCCGGACGCCGGCGTGACCATGGGCCTGTTCAGCTACCCGGTGCTGATGGCCGCGGACATCCTGATGTTCAACGCGCAGAAGGTGCCGGTCGGTCGTGACCAGATTCAGCATGTGGAGATGGCGCGCGACATCGGTCAGCGCTTCAATCACCTGTTCGGCAAGGGCAAGGACCTGTTCGTCCTGCCCGAGGTGGTGATCGAGGAGGAAGTGGCGACGCTGCCAGGCCTCGACGGGCGCAAGATGAGCAAGAGCTACGACAACACCATCCCGCTGTTCGGCACAGCCAAGCAGCTCAAGAACGCCGTGGCGCGCATCGTCACCGACTCCAAGCTACCCGGTGAGCCCAAGGATGCCGAGGGTTCGCACCTGTTCACCCTGTACCAGGCCTTCGCCAGCCACGCGCAGCAGGCCGAATTCCGGGCCGAGCTGGAAGGCGGCCTGGCCTGGGGCGAGGCGAAGAATCGCCTGTACCAGCTGCTCGAAGACACCCTGGGCGAGGCGCGCGAGCGCTACAGCGCGCTGATCGCTCGGCCGGCCGACCTGGAAGACATTCTCCTCGCCGGCGCCGCCAAGGCGCGCAAGATCGCCACGCCGTTCCTTGGCGAGCTGCGCGAGGCGGTGGGCCTGCGTTCGTTCCGCGAGCAGGTGCAAGTCGCTACTGGCGAGAAGAAGAAAGCCGCCAAGAGCGCCCGCTTCGTCAGCTTCCGCGATGAAGATGGCAGCTTCCGCTTCCGTCTGCTGGATGCCGATGGCGAGCAACTGCTGCTGTCGAAATCCTTCGCCGATGGCAAGTCGGCCGGCATGATCAATAAACGCCTGCAATCCGGCGAACCGCTGGATGTGCGCGTCGAAGGCCAGGTGTTCGCGGTATGGATCGATGGCGAGAGCGTGGCCAGCAGCCCCGAGTTCGCTGACGGTCAGGCGCTGGAAGATGCCATCGCCCGTCTGCGTGAGGCGTTAGCGCCGCAGGAGTGAGATGGCCGGTTCATACCGGGCGGCGGTTGCCGCCCACGGCAAGATTGCCAATCAACGGGGGCGTCGCTAAAGTGACGCCCCCGTTTTTACTTGCCCGGCTAACGAATCATGACCCCCTTAGAGCGTTATCAGGCCGATCTCAAGCGGCCCGACTTCTTCCATGATGCGGCCCAGGAAAATGCTGTCCGCCATCTGCAGCGTCTCTACGACGAGCTGATTGCGCGCGACCAGAGCAAATCCGGGTTGATGGGCAAGCTGTTCGGCAAGAAGCCGCAGGGGCCGGTCAAGGGCCTGTATTTCTGGGGTGGTGTCGGGCGCGGCAAGACCTACCTGGTCGACACCTTCTTCGACGCGCTGCCGTTCGAGCAGAAGATGCGCACGCACTTCCACCGCTTCATGAAGCGCGTGCACGAGGAGATGAAGACCCTCAAGGGCGAGAAGAACCCGCTGACCATCATCGGCAAACGTTTCGCCGACGAGGCGCGGGTGATCTGCTTCGACGAGTTCTTCGTCAGCGACATCACCGATGCCATGATTCTCGCCACGCTGATGGAGGAGCTGTTCAAGAACGGCGTTTCCCTGGTTGCCACGTCCAACATCGTGCCGGACGGCCTGTACAAGGACGGCTTGCAGCGCGCGCGCTTCCTGCCGGCCATCGCCCTGCTCAAGCAGCACACCGACATCGTCAACGTCGACAGCGGCGTCGACTACCGTCTGCGCGCGCTGGAGCAGGCTGAGTTGTTCCACTTCCCGCTCGGCCCGGCTGCCGAGGAGAGTCTGCTGACCAGCTTCCGCAGCCTGCTACCGGACTGCACCCACATGGTGGAGAACGAGGCGCTGATGATCGAGAACCGCGCGATCCACGCCGTGCGGGTCTGCGAGGACGTGGCCTGGTTCGAGTTCCGTGAGCTGTGCGACGGCCCGCGCAGCCAGAACGACTACATCGAACTGGGCAAGATCTTCCATGCGGTGATCCTGGCCAACGTCGAGCAGATGAGCGTGGCCAAGGACGACATGGCGCGACGCTTCATCAACCTGGTGGACGAGTTCTACGACCGTAACGTCAAACTGATCATCTCCGCGGAAGTGGAGCTCAAGGATCTCTACACCGGTGGTCGCCTGAGTTTCGAGTTCCAGCGCACGCTGAGCCGCCTGCTGGAAATGCAATCGCACGAATTCCTCTCGCGCCCACACAGGCCCTGACGGAAAGCGATATGAAAAAGGCGACCCACAAGGTCGCCTTTTTCATAGGTGCTACATGCCCGTAGGGTGCGCCATGCGCACCGAAGCTTAGGATATTCTCGACTTGTTCAGTGTGCGCGGTGCAGCCTGCGGTCGGCCTTTCAGTTCTTCGCCAGCTTCCGTTGGTGCTGGTAGAGAATCTTCTGCGCATGCGCCACTTCCAGTGCCTCCATGGCGCTGATCGGCTTGATTGCCACGGCGCGTTTAAGGTGCTCGATGACCTTGTCTTCTTCGTCATCGCCGTACACATAGCTCAGCGCATTGGCATATTCGTAATGGCCGATGGGCAGGTCGTCGCGGGCCTGGAAGCTGCGCTGGAAGTACTGTTCCATGTTGTCTGCGCTGACACCGTAGGTCATCTTGCCCACCAGTTTGCCGACCTTGCGGATCACTCCAGCTTCGTATCCGCCGTACAGCGCTAAGGCGAAGGGTTGCTTGGGCTGTCTGGCCAGCAGGGCGTCGAGCTCCTGGGGAATCTGCGAGGTGTAGCCACGCTTGATTACCACCGGCACTGACAGTTCTTCACCCAGGCGTGCCTTGGCGTAGACGCGGCCGAACTGCGCGACGATGTCGGCCTGTATCAGTTCGCCTGCGTCGTCGGTATAGGCAATCACCTCTTCGAGCAGGCGATGTTTCTCGGTTTGATCGGGCACCAGGAACATGGCGTAGATCACCTGGGCGAACATCGCCGGTATCTGGCCGCCGACGCCTAGTGCCATACCCTGTTCCTTGGCCTGGGCGAAGTCGCCGCGAAACATCAGGCGCCAGACTTCCTGCAGTTTCTGCGCATAGGCTTCGGCTTCCTCGGGCTTGCCGCTAAAGCCGGTGCCGGCCACCACGGTTTTCCCCAGGGCTTGTGGATGTTGGCTGGCCATGCTCACCACCCAGTCGGCGTCAGGGAAGGGATAGTCACCGAAACCGCGTGTCAGCTGCTGCCAGGCCTGGCGCAGTTTGTCGCCGCTGTAGTCATAGGCGCTCTGGTCGAGCGGGAAGGATTTCCAGTTATCGGCCGCCACAGCGCTGAGGCTGCAGGTGGCAAGCAGGGCAATCAATAAACGACGCATGGCGGTGAACCTGTTGTTTTTATGTTCACCGTCGATCATAGGGCGCTGCGGCAGGGCGCCAACCTAACCAAGGGTGGGCTGGCGCTTTACCCGCTACTTGAAGCCTTGCGGCCTGACTGGGCAGGGCGGCCGTCAGGCTTGGTTGTCTTTCTGCTGGAACTGGCGGCGGTACTGGTTGGGTGACAATTCGGTGTGCTGACGGAACAGGCGGGCGAAGAAGCTCGCATCGTCGTAGCCCACTTCGTAGCTGATGGTCTTGATGCTCTTGCGTGTGGAGGAGAGCAGGCTCTTGGCTGTTTCGATACGGAGGCGCTGCAGGTAGTGCAGCGGTTTGTCGCCGGTGGCGCCCTGAAAGCGGCGCATGAAGTTGCGGATGCTCATGCCGTGTTCGCGCGCCACGTCCTCGAAGCGGAACTTGTCGGCGTAGTGTTCTTCCAGCCAGTGCTGGATCTGCAGTACGGTGACGTCCTGGTGCAGCTTTTGCCCGCCGAAGCCGATGCGCCCGGGGGTATAGCTGCGCTGCACTTCGTAGAGGATGTCACGTGCCACGCCCTGGGCCACGCCGGCCCCGCAGTAACGCTCGATCAAGTAGATATAGAGGTCGCAGGCCGAGGTGACGCCGCCGGCGCAGTACAGGTTGTCGGCGTCGGACAGGTGTTTTTCCTGATTGAGCAGCACCTTGGGAAAGCGCTCGGCGAATTCGCGGAAGAAGCGCCAGTAGGTAGTCGCCTCTTTGCCATCGAGCAGGCCGGCCTCGGCCATCCAGAATACGCCGCTGGCCTCGCCGCAAATCGCCGTGCCATCGGCGTGCTGACGCTTGAGCCAGTCCAGTACCTGTGGGTAGCGCTTGCACAGGGCGTCGAAGTCGTCCCAGAAGGCGGGCAGGATAATCACGTCGCAGCTGTCGAGGCCGCCGTCCACCGGCAGGCGGACATTGCTGAAGCTGTTCACCGGCAGGCCGTCCGGGCTGACCAGGTGGATCTCGAACGGTGGCGCAAAGCCAAGCCCCTGTTGCTTGGCATAACGGATGCCGGCCATGTGGAAGAAGTCCTTGGCCTGCATCAGGGTGGAAGCGAAGACGCCATCGGTGGCGAGAATGCTGACACGACGCAAGGTCGTACGTGGCTGCGGGATAACCATAGGTATTTGTTCTTATTCAAGGCTAAGTGGTCATGCGACGGCTGGATCGTCTTATTTTTTGGCGTTTGTGTCCAGTGTGACCAAGCGGTTGCTTGGCTAAAGTCGAGGCCTTGTTTTTCTCTTTGCCTCGGATACAGGTAGCGCCATGATCCCCAGAACGATATTCAGCTCCGACCATGAATTATTTCGCGACAGCGTGCGCAAGTTTCTCGAGCAGGAGGCCGTTCCCTATCATCATCAGTGGGAGAAAGACGGTCATGTCGATCGCGCGCTGTGGAACAAGGCGGGTGAGGCCGGCATGCTCTGCTCGCATATCCCCGAAGAGTACGGCGGCATGGCGGCCGATTTCCTCTACAGCACCGTGGTGATCGAGGAGATAGGGCGCCTGGGGCTGACCGGCATTGGCTTCTCCCTGCACTCGGATATCGTCGCGCCCTACATCCTGCATTACGGCAGTGAAGCGCAGAAGCAGCATTACCTGCCCAAGCTGGTGAGCGGCGAGATGGTTACTGCCATCGCCATGACAGAGCCGGGCGCCGGTTCCGACTTGCAGGGCGTGAAGACAACCGCTGTGCTCGATGGCGACGAGTACGTGATCAACGGCTCGAAGACCTTCATCACCAACGGCTGGCTGGCCGATCTGGTGATCGTCGTGGCCAAGACCGACCCAAAGGCAGGCGCCAAGGGCACCAGTCTGTTCCTGGTCGAGGCCAACACGCCCGGGTTCTCCAAGGGCAAGCGCCTGGAGAAGGTGGGCATGAAGGCGCAGGACACCTCCGAGCTGTTCTTCCAGGATGTGCGCGTACCCAAGGAAAACCTCCTGGGGCAGCCGGGCATGGGCTTCGCTTATCTGATGCAGGAGTTGCCGCAGGAGCGCTTGACCGTGGGCATCGGCGCCCTGGCTTCGGCGGAGGCGGCGCTGCAGTGGACGCTCGATTACACCCGCGAGCGCAAGGCCTTCGGCAAGGCGGTGTCGGACTTCCAGAACACCCGTTTCAAGCTGGCCGAGATGGCGACGGAAATTCAGGTCGGCCGGGTATTCGTCGACCGCTGTCTGGAGCTGCACCTGAACGGCAAGCTCGATGTGCCGACGGCGGCGATGCTCAAGTACTGGACCACCGACCTGCAGTGCAAGGTGCTCGATGAGTGCGTACAGCTGCATGGTGGCTACGGCTTCATGTGGGAGTATCCGATTGCGCGAGCCTGGGCTGACGCGCGCGTGCAGCGCATCTATGCCGGCACCAACGAGATCATGAAGGAGATCATTTCCCGCTCGCTGGTGTGATTGGGCGGCGGTTCGCGGGGCGAACTCAGGCGCAGCCCCGCGGCTCCAAGGCAGAAATGCCTGGAGAGCCTCATGACCCGATTGAGCGATCTGGCCGCCTCCCCATTTGCGGGCTGGGACGGTAGCCCAGCGGCTGCCCGCGAGTTGCAGACGCAACTGGCTCGGCAAGTACGCCTGGAAGACGACTATCCGCCGCTACGGCGTGTGGCGGGCGTGGATGTAGGCTTCGAGGAGGGCGGCGCCATCACCCGCGCTGCCGCGGTGCTGCTGGACGCCGATACTCTGCAGCCTTTGGCCGAATGCGTGGTGCGCATCCCCACCAGCATGTCCTACGTGCCGGGGCTGCTCTCCTTTCGCGAATTGCCTGCTTTGCTGCGGGCCTTGGCTGATCTGCCGCACGTACCGGATATCGTCTTCGTCGACGGCCATGGCATCGCCCACCCGCGCGGCTTGGGCATCGCTGCACACCTGGGTGTGGTCAGCGGCTTGCCGACCATTGGCGTGGCCAAGAAGGTTCTTACGGGGCATCACGCCGAGCTGGATGAGTTGCGAGGTTCGCGCGTCGAGCTCCTGAGCAGGAGAGGCGAGCGAATTGGCTGGGTGTTGCGCAGCAAGGATCGCGTGCGGCCACTGATCGTCTCGCCGGGCAATCGGGTCAGTCTCGAGCGTGCGCCGGAACTGGTCATGGCCTGTGTCCGGCGTCACCGCTTGCCCGAGCCGACCCGACTGGCTGATCGCCTGGCCTCGCGACGCGATGCCAGGCGTGATCAGCCTTCACTCTTTTAAGGGGCGGGGTTGGGTTGCGCTTTGTGGATCGCCTCGATGCCTGCAAGCACTTCTTCGGAGAGCTTCAGCTCGGCGCTGGCCAGGTTGCTGTCCAGTTGCTCCAGGCTGGTAGCACCGATGATGTTGCTGGTCACGAATGGCTGCGCGGTGACGAACGCCAGGGCCATTTGCGCTGGATCCAGGCCGTGTTCGTGAGCCAGGGCGACATAGCGTGAGCAGGCCGCTTCGGCTTCCGGATTGGTGTAGCGGGCGAAGCGGCTGAACAGGCTGATGCGTGCGCCAGCCGGGCGTGCACCGCCTTCGTACTTACCGCTGAGCATGCCGAATGCCAGGGGGGAATAAGCCAGTAGGCCGCACTGCTCGCGAATCGCCACCTCGGCCAGGCCCACCTCGAAGCTGCGATTGAGCAGGTTGTAGGGGTTCTGGACCGATACCGCGCGCGGCCAGCCGCGGCTCTCGGCCAGTTGCAGGAACTTCATCGTGCCCCACGGCGTTTCGTTGGACAGGCCGATATGGCGGATCTTGCCGGCCTTGATCTGTTCGTCGAGCACTTCCAGGGTTTCTTCGAGTGGTGTGAAGTCGGTTTCCCGGTGCTTGTAGCCAAGCTGGCCGAAGAAGTTGGTCGGCCGTTCCGGCCAGTGCAACTGATAGAGGTCGATCCAATCGGTCTGCAGGCGTTTGAGGCTGGCATCCAGGGCGGTGACGATGTGCTGGCGGTTGAACTTCAGCTGGCCGTCGCGGATATGGCTGATGCCATTGCCGGGGCCGGCGATCTTGCTGGCCAGAATCCAGTCGGCGCGGTCGCCACGCTGTTTGAAATAGCTGCCGATGATCTGCTCGGTCTTGCTGTAGGTTTCGGCGCGCGGCGGGACCGGATACATCTCGGCGGTGTCGATGAAGTTGATGCCGCTGGCCTTGGCCCGCTCGATCTGGGCATGGCCTTCGCTCTCGCTGTTCTGCTCGCCCCAGGTCATGGTGCCCAGGCACAGTGCGCTGACATCGAGATCGGTTCGGCCTAGCTTGCGGTATTCCATGAGGTGCTCCTTCGGCAAAAGAGTCATACAAGCAGGTTGAAATTTTTTTCGCAATCAGGATAATCCGGCACCTCTTTCTGCGGTGGAAGTGATGCGCCGCCTGCCGAAGAATCTTGCCGTATTGTGGACGCGCTGACCCGAGCCCCCGATAGCGTCCGTATGCGGCTGCCTTTGACTTGTCAAAGTACGCACTATCCAGTAAGATCCGCCGTCTATTTTTTTGCTGGGCGGCCCCTGAGGCTATAAAGAATGAAAACTTTTACTGCTAAACCGGAAACAGTAAAACGCGATTGGTTCGTCGTTGATGCTGCTGGCAAGACCCTGGGTCGTCTGGCCACCGAAATCGCGAGCCGTCTGCGTGGCAAGCACAAGCCTGAGTACACTCCTCACGTTGATACTGGCGATTACATCGTCGTAATCAATGCCGAGCAGGTGCGTGTGACTGGTGCCAAAACCAGCGACAAGATGTACTACTCCCACTCCGGCTTCCCGGGCGGCATCAAAGAGATCAACTTCGAGAAGCTGATCGCTCGTGCTCCTGAGCGCGTGATCGAGACTGCGGTCAAAGGCATGCTGCCGAAGAACCCGCTGGGTCGCGACATGTATCGTAAGCTGAAGGTGTACAAGGGTGCTGTTCACCCGCACACCGCTCAGCAGCCCCAAGAACTGAAGATTTAACGGAATAGTTCATTATGTCGGCGACTCAAAATTACGGCACTGGCCGTCGCAAGACCGCAACCGCGCGCGTTTTCCTGCGTCCGGGTACTGGTAACATCTCGATCAACAATCGCACCCTGGACACCTTCTTTGGTCGCGAAACCGCTCGCATGGTCGTGCGTCAGCCGCTGGAGCTGACCGAGACCGTCGAGAAGTTCGACATCTTCGTCACCGTTGCTGGTGGTGGTGTCAGTGGTCAAGCTGGTGCTATCCGTCACGGCATCACTCGCGCTCTGATCGAGTACGACGAAACCCTGCGCAGCCCGCTGCGTAAAGCCGGTTACGTTACTCGCGACGCCCGTGAGGTTGAGCGTAAGAAAGTCGGTCTGCGTAAAGCGCGTAAGCGTCCGCAGTACTCGAAGCGTTAATCGCGACTACGCTTCCAAAAGCGCCCAGTTCCTTACGGAGCTGGGCGTTTTTTATGGGCATGGCAAAATGCTGCGACAACGTGCCGCATACGCGTAAGCCGCATCCTCCAAGGCTTTCGCCGCCCTCTTCGGGGGTAATTACCTTGTCAGAAAAGGGGCTTTTCTTTACCATTTGGCGAATTTTTTGCGCGGCCCGATTTTTACTTAGTAGAGGCCTGAACAACAGGCCACAAAGCTGATGGGAGACGACTGAATGAGCAATGACGGCGTGAATGCAGGCCGGCGTCGCTTCCTGGTTGCAGCCACCTCCGTGGTGGGTGCTGCAGGGGCGGTAGGTGCTGCGACTCCGTTCGTGGGGTCATGGTTCCCCAGTGCAAGGGCCAAGGCGGCCGGTGCACCGGTGAAGGTGAACGTCAGCAAGATCGAGGCAGGTCAGCAGATGGTTGCTGAGTGGCGCGGTCAGCCGGTATTCATCGTGCGCCGCACTGAGGAGATCCTGGCCAACCTGACCAAGATCGAAGGTAGCGTGGCTGATCCCGAGTCTGCCGATTCGGTGCAGCCAGAGTACGTCGACAAGAAAACCCGCTCGATCAAGCCAGAGCTGCTGATTCTGGTGGGTCTGTGCACCCATCTGGGGTGTGCGCCGTCCTTCCGTCCTGAAGTAGCCCCGGCAGATTTGGGGCCGGATTGGGTCGGTGGCTATTTCTGCCCTTGCCACGGTTCGCGTTACGACCTCGCCGGGCGCGTGTACAAGGCGCAGCCTGCACCGCTGAACCTGCCAGTGCCGCCGCACACCTACGAAACGGATGATGTGATCATCATCGGTGTGGACCAGGAGAACGCGTGATGAGCAAATTCATGGAATGGGTGGATGCGCGCTTCCCCGCCACCAAGATGTGGGAAGACCATCTCTCCAAGTACTACGCACCGAAGAATTTCAACTTCTTCTACTTCTTCGGCTCTCTGGCACTGCTGGTGCTGGTCAACCAGATCGTTACCGGTATCTGGCTGACCATGAGCTTCGAGCCTTCGGCTGAGGGTGCTTTCGCCTCCGTCGAATACATCATGCGTGACGTCGAGTACGGCTGGATTCTGCGTTACCTGCACTCCACCGGCGCTTCGGCGTTCTTCGTGGTGGTCTACCTGCACATGTTCCGTGGTCTGCTCTATGGTTCCTACCAGAAGCCACGTGAGCTGGTGTGGATCTTCGGCATGCTGATCTACCTGGTGCTGATGGCCGAAGCCTTCATGGGCTACCTGCTGCCGTGGGGCCAGATGTCCTACTGGGGCGCCCAGGTGATCATCTCGCTGTTCGGTGCCATCCCGGTGATTGGCGATGACCTGACTCAGTGGATCCGTGGTGACTACCTGATTTCCGGCATCACCCTGAACCGCTTCTTCGCCTTGCACGTGATCGCGCTACCGATCGTCCTGCTCGGCCTGGTCGTGCTGCACATCCTGGCGCTGCACGAAGTGGGTTCGAACAACCCGGACGGTGTCGACATCAAGAAATTCAAGGACGAAAACGGTGTGCCGCTCGACGGCATCGCCTTCCATCCTTACTACACCGTGAAAGATATCGTCGGCGTAGTGGTGTTCCTGTTCGTGTTCTGCTTCGTGGTGTTCTTCTTCCCGGAGATGGGCGGTTACTTCCTCGAGAAGCCCAACTTCGAAGCGGCCAACCCGTTCAAGACCCCTGAGCACATCGCCCCGGTTTGGTACTTCACCCCGTTCTACGCGATCCTGCGTGCGGTGCCAGACAAGCTGCTCGGCGTTATTGCCATGGGCGCTGCCATCGCGGTGCTGTTCGTGCTGCCCTGGCTCGACCGTAGCCCGGTCAAATCCATGCGCTACAAGGGGTGGCTGAGCAAGATCTGGCTGGTGGTGTTCTGCATTTCCTTCGTCATCCTCGGCGTACTGGGTGTGCTGGCTCCGACCCCGGGTCGTACTCTGCTGTCGCAGGTGTGCACCTTCCTGTACTTCGCGTACTTCATCCTGATGCCGTTCTACACCAGGATGGAGAAGACCAAACCGGTTCCGGAAAGGGTGACTGGCTGATGAAAAAGCTCTTCGCTGCATTTGTTTTCGCTGCGCTGCCGGCTCTGGCCATGGGCGCTGCCAGCAACTACCCGCTGGACAAGGTCGACATCGATCTGGCCGACAAGGCTGCCATGCAGGACGGCGCGCGTACCTTCGCCAACTACTGCATGGGCTGCCACTCGGCCCAGTACCAGCGTTACGAGCGTGTTGCCGATGACCTCGGCATCCCGCACGAAATCATGCTGGACAACCTGGTGTTCAACGATGCCAAGATCGGCGACCACATGAAGATCGGTATGAAGCCGGACGACGCCAAAGCCTGGTTCGGTGCTGCTCCGCCCGACCTGACCCTGGTTGCTCGTGTACGTGGTAGCGACTGGCTGTACACCTACCTGCGCACCTTCTACGCAGACCCGAGCCGTCCGCTGGGCGCCAACAACAAGGTGTTCCCGAATGTGGGTATGCCCAACGTGTTGGTTGGCCTGCAAGGTAACCAGGTCATCGGTTGCAAGCAGGTTCAGGTCGTCACCGACGGCAAGAAGCAGTTCGACCCGCTGACCGGTGCGCCGATCACGCACGAGGCCTGTGATCAGTTGACCGTCGAGGCGAACACCGGCGCGCTGAGCGAGGCCGAGTTCGACGAGAAGGTGAAGAACCTGGTGACCTTCCTGGCCTATTCGGCCAACCCGGTCAAGCTGAAGTCCCAGCGTATCGGTACCTATGTGCTGTTGTACCTGGCGTTCTTCTTCGTGTTCGCCTACCTGCTCAAGCGTGAGTACTGGAAGGACGTGCATTAAACCGTTGCGGTTCTCTGCATATACCTGCGCGCCCTTATGGGCGCGCAGGTTTTTGTGCCCTGTCATTCCGGGTGGCCACCTTGCGGTGTGTCACTTGCAACTTCAAGAATTGCCCTTGGCAATTTTCGTGTTTCTACAAAATCAAAAAAAGCGAGGAGGATCGCCATGGCGGTGACCAATAGGTTGACCTGCTACTCCGACCCCGCCGACCACTATTCCCATCGCGTGCGTCTGGTGCTCGCCGAGAAAGGTGTCAGCGTCGAGATCATCGATGTCGAGCAGGGCCGTTGTCCGCCCAAGCTTGCTGAGGTCAATCCCTACGGCAGCGTGCCTACGCTGGTCGATCGTGACCTGGCGCTGTACGAATCGTCCGTGGTGATGGAGTATCTGGACGAGCGCTACCCGCATCCACCACTGCTGCCGGTCTATCCGGTTGCTCGCGCCAACAGTCGTCTGCTGATGCATCGTATCCAGCGTGACTGGTGTGTGCTGGTCGACCGTATTCTCGACAAGCGCAGCAAGGAGGCCGAGCGTCAGTTGGCGCGCAAGGAGCTGCGCGAGAGCCTGACCGGTGTATCGCCGCTATTCGCAGACAAGGCATTCTTTCTCAGTGAAGAGCTGAGCCTGGTGGATTGCTGTCTGTTACCCATTCTCTGGCGTCTGCCTGTTCTGGGTATCGAACTGCCGCGTCCGGCCAAGCCGCTGCTCGACTATATGGAGCGTCAGTTCGCTCGTGAGGCCTTTCAGGCCAGTCTTTCCGCTGCCGAGCGCGCGATGCGCTAAGAAGGAGGAAACCATGAATTCCAGTCGTCCCTATCTGGTTCGCGCCCTCTATGAGTGGATCGTCGACAACGATTGCACGCCGCATCTGCTGGTCAATGCCGAGTATCCGGGGGTGCAGGTGCCGCCGGGCTTCGCCAGCGACGGGCAGATCGTGCTCAATGCGTCGCCCAGTGCAGTGCGTCACCTGCACATGGACAATCAGGCGGTGAGTTTCGAAGGGCGCTTCGGCGGCGTTGCGCACAGTCTTTACATTCCGGCGGCGGCGATTCTGGCGATCTATGCGCGGGAGAATGGCCAGGGCATGGTTTTCGACATGGAGCCGTCGATGGCGGGCAGCCCTGAGGAATCGGGGCCGGACGATGATGGTCCGTCTGATGACGAGCCGCCGCGTCCCAGCGGCCGGCCGAGCCTGAAAGTGGTCAAGTAAACAATGAAAAGGACGCCCATGGGCGTCCTTGTCGTTTCTGCGTTTGGATCAGTTGGTGTATTCGAACAGGCGCACGACCCGCTGCACACCTGACACGCTCTGTACCACGCGGGTAGCGGCGTTGGCTTCTTCGCGGGTGACCAGGCCGAGCATGTAAACGATGCCGTTCTCGGTGACGACCTTGACTCGTGCGCTCGGTACGCTGCTGTCGGCCAGCATCTGCGTCTTGATCTTGGTGGTCAGCAGCGAGTCGTTGCTGCGTGCCAGAAGGGAGGCGGGTTGCTGCACCTGCAGTTCGTTGTAGACCTTCTTCACGCCCTGTACGCCGCGAGCGGTTTGCGCGGCGCGATCCTTGAGCTCGCTGCGTGGGGTTTGTCCGGCAAGCAGGATCACGCCGTTGTAGCTGGTGACCACGATGCGCGAGGTCGGGCTGGTCAGGTCGGCGTGCGCATTGCTGATGCGCGAGGCGACTTCCGGGCCGAGGAACTGGTCGTCGATCTTGTTGCCGATGCTGCGGCTGCCGCAGCCCGCCAGGGTCAGGGTAACGGCCAGAGCGGCCAGAATCAGGGCGGAACGCTTCATTCTTCACTCCCAAACAATTGACTATCGATCAGGTCGCAGAGGCAATGGATAGTCAGCAGATGGACTTCCTGAATGCGTGCGGTGACTTTGGCTGGAACACGGATTTCGACGTCTTCCGGCAGCAATAGCGAGGCCATGCCGCCGCCGTCGCGGCCGGTGAGGGCGACCACGGTCATCTCGCGATCATGTGCAGCTTGAATGGCCTGGATGACATTCGCTGAGTTGCCGCTGGTGGATATCGCCAACAGCACATCGCCGGGTTGGCCGAGTGCGCGGATCTGCTTGGAGAATATCTCGTTGTAGCTGTAGTCGTTGGCGATCGAGGTAATGGTCGAGCTGTCGGTGGTTAGAGCGATGGCCGGCAGGCTCGGGCGTTCACGCTCGAAGCGGTTGAGCAGTTCGGAGGAGAAATGTTGGGCATCACCGGCAGAGCCGCCGTTGCCGCAGGTGAGAATCTTGCCCTCGTTGAGCAGGGCCTGGACCATCACCAGACTGGCGTGCTCGATATAGGGTGCCAGGACGTCCATGGCCTGTTGCTTGGTGTCGATGCTGGCTTGGAACAGCTGGCGGATTCGGGATTGCATGTCCATCGGTTAAACCTTGAATGTACGGCCGTCAGGCATCGAAGGCGTTTTTGATCCAGTCGAGGCGAGTGGCGCCGCCAGTGCTGATGGCGACCACATCGAAGCGGCAGGGGTAGCGGGCCCAGCATGAGTGTTGCTGAAGGAAGAGTTCGGCGGCGATGACCAGCTTGCCACGCTTGCGCGCATCGATGCTCTCCAGGGCGCCGCCCCAGGCGCTGTGGCGACGGGCGCGGACCTCGACGAATACTACTGTATCGCCGTCGAGCATGACCAGATCGAGCTCGCCACGCCGACAGCTCCAGTTCTGTTCGATCAGTTGCAGGCCGTTACGTTCCAGATGCTGGCGAGCCGCCTGTTCGGCGGCTCGCCCCAGATCGTTGTGTGCGCTCAATTGATGCTATCGGGGAGGCGTTGCACCTGGCCGCCGCGGAACTCGGCCCAGGGCAGCTGGCGCTCGATGCGCTGCGTGGCGTTCAGGCTGAGGCTGCCCGACAGGCCGTCGATACGCGACTCCGGCAGTGCCTTGAGCTGGCCCAGGCGGGGTGCCAGGCGGTAGGCGTCGACACCCATGGCATACAGGCGGCCGAGGCTGCCACCGGCCTGCGGCCACTGGTTGCTGACCTCCTGACGCAGTGGTGCGTGGGTATCGAGCAGCCAGGGGGTTTCGCAGAAGCGGATGCCTTCCAGGTCCTGATACTGGGCCTGGCTATGAGCACCGGTGAACAGGTGCGAGGTGGCGTAGACCGGCACGTCGCCGGCGTACTGGAAGGCCAGGGTCGGTTTGATCTGCTGGGCCTGTTGCGGGGTGGCGGCGAGGAAGATGAAATCGATGTCCTGGCGGCGCGCCGGCTGTGCATCCAGGCTGGTGCCCAGGGTGTTTTGCAGGCGGCGGGCACGGGCTTCGCTCTCGCGCAGCTGGAACAGATCGGCAATCTGGCGGGCCAGTTCGACCGGTTGATCGACGTGCTCGGCGGCGATCAGTGTGCCGCCCTGCGCCTGCCAGCTCTGGCGGAAGGCATCCAGTACACGGTCGCCCCAGTCGCCGCGCGGCACCAGGGCCACTGCACGGCGCATGCCGTCGTTCCAGGCACGGCGAGCCACTTCGCGGGCTTCGTCCTCGGCGGCCAGGCCAAACTGGAACAGTTGTGCCGGGCCTTCCTGGCCTGCATCGCTGTAGTTCAGGGCAAGAGTGGTGATCGGCAGTTGCTCGCGGTCGCTGAGCTGCTTGACCAGCGGTTTTTCCAGCGGGCCGACTACCAGCTGCACGCCGTCGGCTTGTGCCTGTTGGTAGAAAGCGTCCAGCGAGCCGATGCGCGAGCTGTCGTACAGCTTGATGTCTGGTGGATTCTGTCCAGCTTGCTGGGCTTCGTAATGCGCGGCGAGGAAGCCATCACGCAGGGCACGGGCAACGCTGGCCAGTTGGCCTTCTTGTGGCAGCAGCAGGGCGATGCGGGTCAGTGGCTGGCTGGCCAGTTCGCGCAGTTTGCCGAGGGCCTCGGGCAGTTGTTCGGCAGCCGGGTGCTGTGGGTTCTGTGCGACCCACTGGTCGATGGCTGCTTGCTGCTGCTCCAGTGTGGCGCTGCTTTTGGTCACTTGGGCCAGCTCCAGCCAGCCAGCCAGGTCACTGTCGGCCCCGGCGGAGGTTTGCGCCGGCAGGGTGGAGACCAGAGCCCAGATATTCTCGTGGTTGTCGTGGGCGGCCTGGCCGCTCAGCAGGGGGGCGATGAATACGCGTTCGCGGGCGGCTGCCAGGGTCTGACCGTCGGCTTCGAGGGCGCGGGCACGGACCAGTTGGGTGCGTATCTGCTGCTCGACCGGCAGCTCTGCGAGGCGTTCGAAGCTGGAGTGTTGCAGGGCTTTAAGCGCGCTCTTGGGTTGCTTGCGGGCCATCGCCAGCTCGGCCTTGAGGGTGCTGGCGAAGATCTGTTGAGCGGGTTGCAGGCTGGCGATGTTGACCTGCTCGAGAATGCGGGTGGCGCGCGCCACGTCATTCTGCTGGTAGCTCTGGTCAGCTGCCGACAGGCGTAGCAGGGCAGCCTGTTCCGGTTTGCTCTCCGCGGCTTGCTGAAGCATCTGCTCGATGCTGGCTTGTGGCGTGCGCGGCAGTTGGCCCAGATTGTTGGAGGGCGAGCTGGCGCAGGCGGCGAGCAGGCCGGCCAGAAAAAGAGCAGACAGAGGGCGCAGGCTAGCGATCATCGGGTCATCCTGATACTTGAGCAAAACGAGCGGCGATTGTACCCAAGGGGCGACATCCGTGCGATGCCACTGGGGCGGAACCGGCTAGAATGAGCGCTCTTTCAATTAACGAGGTGTTTTCAGTGAGCCAGCCCGCAGTCGCAAGCGTCCAGCCAGGCAGCCTGTATGTGGTCGCCACGCCCATTGGCAATCTGGATGATATCAGCGCGCGGGCCTTGCGGATTCTGCGTGAGGTGGCGCTGATCGCGGCGGAGGACACTCGGCACTCGGCGCGCCTGCTGCAGCATTTCGGCATCGAGACGCCTCTGGCTGCCTGTCATGAACACAACGAACGCGATCAGGGTGGCCGCTTTCTGGCGCGGCTGCAGGCTGGCGAGGATGTGGCGTTGATTTCCGACGCGGGCACACCGCTGATCTCCGATCCGGGTTATCACCTGGTGCGCCAGGCGCGTGCCGCAGGCGTCGCGGTGGTGCCGGTGCCCGGTGCCTGTGCTTTGATCGCGGCGCTGTCGGCGGCTGGTCTGCCGTCGGATCGCTTTATCTTCGAGGGCTTTCTGCCAGCCAAGGCTGCGGGGCGCCGTGCGCGTCTGGAGCAAGTGCGGGAAGAGCCGCGTACGCTGATCTTCTATGAGGCGCCGCACCGAATTCTCGAATGTCTGCAGGATATGCGTGATGTATTTGGCGGTGATCGCCCTGCACTGCTGGCACGTGAGCTGACCAAAACCTTCGAGACCCTGCGGGGGCTGCCGCTGGCCGAGCTGAGCGAGTGGGTGGCTGCAGACAGCAATCAGCAGCGCGGCGAGTGCGTAGTGCTGGTGGCAGGCTGGCAGGCGCCGGAGGGCGAGGAGGCTGTCAGTGCCGAAGCCCTGCGGGTGCTCGATCTGCTGATGGCGGAGATGCCCCTCAAGCGTGCCGCGGCGCTGGCGGCGGAGATCACCGGAGTGCGCAAGAATCTGCTTTATCAAGTTGCCTTGGAGCGCAAGGCCTAGGGCGTTCGCCATCGGTCTAGCTTGCAGCTTGCCATCACGCCCGGTACCCTTGCCGGCGGAGAGTCGATCGGACAGTCGCTGCCTTCGCAAGAAGGGGGAGGAAAGTCCGGGCTCCATAGGGCGGAGTGCCAGGTAACGCCTGGGGGGCGTGAGCCTACGGAAAGTGCCACAGAAAATAACCGCCTAAGCGCTTCGGCGCCGGTAAGGGTGAAAAGGTGCGGTAAGAGCGCACCGCACGGCTGGCAACAGTCCGTGGCTAGGTAAACCCCACTCGGAGCAAGACCAAATAGGGTTCCATCGGCGTGGCCCGCGCTGGAACCGGGTAGGTTGCTAAAGGCGTGCAGTGATGTACGTCGTAGAGGAATGACTGTCCTCGACAGAACCCGGCTTACAGATCGACTCTCCTCCTTCCTTTCTCGTGTTGTGCTTCTATCTCCCTCCTGTTTGATACCGAAAAATTCTTACTCTTAACAAATTACTTTAAGTTCGAATTTCAGCTGGCTGGAATGGTTGAGATTTATCTGCAGAAAGCCGGTTCCGGCATCCCTTTCCCCCTCGCTTTTGTTCGCTAAATCTCCGTCCTGTAAGGATTTTTCCCTTCTGGAGCGCCTTGACGGTGGGGCGTGCGCGTTCCTATAGTGTGCGCAAGTGGTAAGAAGTGGCACGAAGTGGGTTTTTTTGGGCATGGAAAGCTAATTACAGGGGAAGCGCAGCCGTGTTTCGCGGAGCTAACGCCATCAGTCTCGACGCCAAAGGGCGCCTCGCGATGCCGAGTCGGTATCGTGACGAGCTCGTTGCGCGTTGCAGTGGCCAGCTCATCGTGACCATCGACGCCGTTGACCCCTGTCTTTGCGTTTATCCACTGGCCGAGTGGGAGCTGATCGAGAACAAGCTGCGTGAGCTGGCTTCCTTTCGTGAAGAGAACCGCCGCCTGCAGCGTCTGCTGATCGGTAATGCCGTCGATCTCGAGCTGGATGCCAGTGGCCGCTTTCTGGTGCCGCCGCGTTTGCGTGAATACGCCAAGCTGGACAAGCGAGCGATGCTCGTCGGTCAGCTGAACAAGTTTCAACTCTGGGATGAAGATTCCTGGAATGCCGTAGCTGAAGCCGACCTCGCTGCCATCAAGCAGCCGGGCGCCCTTTCCGATGACCTGCGTGACCTGATCCTGTGACCATGACCGATAGCAACTTCCGCCATATCACCGTGCTGCTCGACGAGGCCGTCGAGGGGCTGGCTGTGCGCGGTGATGGTCGTTATATGGATGGCACCTTTGGCCGTGGCGGGCACAGTCGGCTGATCCTGCAGAAGCTCGGGCCAGATGGGCGGCTCTTGGGGTTCGACAAGGATCCCCTGGCGATAGCCACCGGGGAAGCATTGGCGGCCGAAGACGGCCGCTTTGTCGTTGTGCAGCGCAGTTTTGCGGAACTTGGCGAGGAAGCTGTTGTCCGCGGCATCAGTGGTCAGGTCTCCGGCATTCTTCTCGATCTCGGTGTGTCGTCGCCGCAACTGGATGACCCTGAGCGTGGCTTCAGCTTCCTTAATGACGGCCCGCTGGACATGCGCATGAATCCGGACGTCGGCGTCAGTGCCGCTGACTGGATCGCCACGGCGGACGAAGACGAAATCGCCCGTGTGCTCAAGGACTATGGCGAGGAACGCTTCGCCAAACGTATGGCGCGTGCCGTGGTGCAGCGCCGCGCCGAGCAGCCATTCACCCGCACCGCTGATCTGGCGCAGGTGCTGACCGTTGCCAATCCGGCCTGGGAAAAGGGCAAGAATCCAGCGACTCGCGCCTTCCAGGGTATCCGCATTTACGTCAACAACGAGCTCGGTGATCTCGAGCGCGGCCTCGAAGCAGCGCTCGAGACGCTGGAAGTAGGCGGCCGTCTGGTGGTGATCAGTTTCCACTCGCTGGAAGATCGCATCGTCAAACAGTTCATGAAGCGTCAGGCCAAGGGCGAGGCGGACAAGCTGCCGCGTGACCTGCCAATCATTCCGAAAGCCTTCGAGCCGCGTCTGAAGCTGATCGGCAAGCCGGTCTACGCCGCTGAGGCCGAACTCAAAGCCAATCCGCGCTCGCGCAGCGCGGTGATGCGCATCGCGGAGAAGTTGCGGTGAGCCGTCGGCTGATCAAGTCCATGCCCAACGGCAGCTTCCTGATGCTGCTGTTGTTCATCGCCATCCTGGTTTCCGCAGTGGCGGTGTCTTACAGCGCGCATTGGAATCGTCAGCTGCTCAATGACCTGTACGGCGAGCTGAGCGTGCGCGACAAGACGCAGGCCGAGTGGGGGCGACTGATTCTCGAACAAAGTACCTGGACCGCACACAACCGCATCGAAGCGCTGGCCAGCGAGCAGTTGAAAATGCACATCCCCGACCCTGCCGCCGTGCGCATGGTGCGTCCATGATCGGGCTCGAAGGCGCACTCTACCCGTGGCGCTTCCGCCTGGTGCTGGTGTTGCTGGCGCTGATGGTCGGCGCCATCGCCTGGCGCATGCTCGATCTGCAGGTGCTCGATCATGACTTCCTCAAAGCGCATGGCGATGCTCGTAGCGTGCGGCATATCCCGATTCCTGCGCACCGCGGTCTGATCACCGACCGTAATGGTGAACCGTTGGCCGTCAGTACCCCTGTCACCACGCTCTGGGCCAATGGCAAGGAACTGCAGGCTGGTCGTGAGCAGTGGCCAGCGTTGGCTGCTGCCCTGGGGCAGGACCCGGCTAACTTCGCCGCACGTCTGGAGCAGAATAAAGAGCGCGAGTTCATGTATCTGGTGCGTGGCCTGACCCCGGAGAACGGTCAGCGCGTGTTGGACCTGAAAGTGCCGGGCGTTTATGCCATCGAAGAATTCCGCCGCTTCTATCCGGCTGGCGAAGTGGCAGCTCATGTCGTCGGCTTCACTGATATCGATGATCGCGGTCGTGAAGGCATGGAGCTGGCCTACGAAGACTGGCTGGCCGGTGTGCCAGGCAAGCGTCAGGTGCTCAAGGATCGCCGTGGCAAATTGATCAAGGATGTCCAGGTTGCGCAGAACGCCAAGGCTGGCAAAGCCTTGGCGTTGTCCATTGACCTGCGTTTGCAGTATCTGGCCCATCGTGAGCTGCGCAATGCGCTGCTGGAAAACGATGCCAAGGCCGGCAGCCTGGTGATGGTCGACGTGAAGACCGGCGAAGTGCTGGCAATGGTCAATCATCCCACCTACAACCCGAACAATCGCCGCAACCTGACCCCGGCTGCCATGCGTAATCGCGCCATGATCGACGTGTTCGAGCCCGGCTCTACCATCAAGCCGCTGTCGATGTCCGCTGCGCTGGAGACCGGTCGCTGGAAGCCCAGCGACATCGTTCAGGTCGGCAACGGCACTCTGCAGATCGGTCGCTACAGCATTCGCGACGTTTCCCGCACGCAAGGCCCTGCGTTGGACCTGACCGGTATCCTGATCAACTCCAGCAACGTCGGCATGAGCAAGATCGCGTTCGACGTGGGTGGAGAGAATATCCATCACGTGCTGAGCAATCTGGGTTTCGGTCGCGATACCGGCCTGGGTTTCCCGGGTGAGCGTGTCGGCAATCTGCCCAACCATCGCAAATGGCGTGAGGCGGAGACCGCCACGCTGTCCTATGGCTACGGCCTCTCGGTGACTGCCGTGCAGTTAGCGCACGCCTACGCGGCGCTGGCCAATGGCGGCGGCATGACGCCGCTGTCGATGATTCGCGTGGACAGTAAGCCGAGCACCATGCAGGTCATGTCGCCCAACGTGGCCAAGACCCTGCAGGGCATGCTGCAGCAGGTGGTCGAGGCGCCGCGCGGCGTGTTCCGTGCTCAGGTGCCGGGTTACCACGTGGCCGGTAAGAGTGGTACCGCGCGTAAGACCAATGCTGGTGCCAAGGGCTACCAGAGCAATTCCTACCGCTCTTTGTTCGCCGGCTTCGCCCCAGCGCAGGATCCGCGCATTGCCCTTGTCGTTGTCATCGATGAGCCCGGCAAGGGCGCTTACTACGGTGGCCTGATTTCCGCGCCGGTGTTCAGCCGGGTGATGGCGGGTTCGCTGCGCTTGATGAACATTGCGCCAGACAATCTGCCGCCACCTGAGCAGAAGATGGCCGCTGTTGGCCAGGGAGGGCGCAACTGATGCCCATGCCGCTCAATCAATTGTTGCCAGCTGCCGAGGGCGGCGTGCTGATTCGTGAACTGACCCTGGACAGCCGCAAGGTGCGTCCGGGTGACCTGTTCCTGGCTGTGCCGGGCACCCAGCAGGATGGCCGCGTACACATCGCCGATGCCATCGCACGCGGTGCGGCAGCAGTGGCCTTCGAGGCCGAAGGCGCTGCGCCCATGCATGCCGACAGTGCCGTGCTGGTGCCGGTCAAGGGTCTAGCTGGACAGCTGTCTGCCATCGCCGGGCGTTTCTATGGCGAACCGAGCCGTGCCCTGCATCTGGTAGGCGTTACCGGCACCAATGGCAAGACCAGCGTCAGCCAATTGCTGGCCCAGGCATTGGATCTGCTCGGTCAGCCCTGCGGCATCGTCGGTACCCTGGGCACTGGATTCTATGGCGCGCTGGAGCAGGGCAAACACACCACCCCCGATCCGGTCGGCGTGCAGGCCACCCTGGCCTCGCTCAAGCAGGCCGGCGCTCGCGCTGTAGCGATGGAAGTTTCTTCTCATGGCCTGGACCAGGGCCGTGTCGCGGCGCTGGAATTCGATATTGCGGTGTTCACCAATCTGTCGCGTGATCACCTCGATTATCACGGCAGCATGGAGGCTTATGGCGCGGCCAAGGCCAAGCTGTTCGCCTGGCCAAATCTGCGTTGCCGGGTGATCAACCTCGATGACGCCTTCGGTCGTGAGCTGGCCGGGCAAGCGCACGGCTCGCGCCTGATAGGCTACAGCCTGAATGATGCCGGCGCCTTCCTTTATTGCAGCGAAGCGCACTTCGACGATCACGGCGTACGCGCACGTCTGGTAACGCCGCGTGGCGAAGGCGTGCTGCGCAGCAATCTGCTCGGTCGCTTCAACCTCAGTAATCTGCTGGCTGTGGTCGGTGCGCTGCTGGGCCTGGATTACGCCCTCGACGAGATTCTCAAGGTTCTGCCGCAACTGCAGGGGCCGGCTGGCCGCATGCAACGCCTCGGTGGCGGTGACAAACCCTTGGTGGTGGTCGATTACGCACACACCCCGGATGCGCTGGAAAAAGTTCTCGAAGCCATGCGTCCACACGTCGAAGGGCGTCTGGTCTGCCTGTTCGGTTGCGGCGGTGATCGTGACCGCGGCAAGCGTCCGCTGATGGCCGCGGTTGCCGAGCGGCTTGCCGATGCGGTGTGGGTAACCGATGACAATCCGCGTACGGAAGAGCCGGCGCAGATCGTTGCCGATATTCGCGCAGGCTTCGCTGCGCCGGAGCAGGTGCAATTCATTCACGGCCGTGGCGATGCCATCGCACGGCTGATCGCCCAGGCTGAAGTCGCCGACGTGCTGGTGTTGGCTGGTAAGGGCCACGAGGATTACCAGGAAATCATGGGTGTGCGTCAGCCGTTCTCCGACCTGATCGAAGCGAACAAGGCTCTGACGGCCTGGGAGGTGACTCATGCTTAAGCCTTGGCTGCTCAGCGAAGTCGCCGCCGACCTGAGCGCGCGCGTGATCGGCGCCGATGTGGCGTTCTCCGCCGTTGGTAGCGACAGTCGCACCATCGCTGCGGGTCAGTTGTTCGTGGCGTTGACCGGTCCACGCTTCGACGGTCATGACTATCTGGCCGAAGTCGCTGCCAAGGGCGCGGTCGCCGCGCTGGTCGAGCGTGAAGTGGCGAATGCCCCGTTGCCACAATTGCTGGTGGCCGACACCCGCCTGGCGCTCGGTCAACTGGGGGCACTGAATCGTCAGGCTTTCACCGGCCCGCTGGCTGCCGTAACGGGTTCCAGTGGCAAGACCAGCGTCAAGGAAATGCTCGCCGCCATCCTGCGTGCCGGCTTGAACGGTGCGGTACTGGCCACTCGCGGCAACCTCAACAACGATCTTGGTGCGCCATTGACGCTGTTGGAGTTGGCGCCGGAGCATCGCGCCGGGGTGATCGAACTGGGTGCCAACCATGTGGGTGAAATCGCCTACACCGTCAGCCTCACCCGGCCGCAGGTAGCGATCATCACCAATGCCGGTAATGCCCACGTCGGCGAGTTCGGCGGCCCGGAAAAGATCGTCGAGGCCAAGGGCGAGATCCTTGAGGGCCTGCCGAACGATGGCGTGGCCGTGCTCAACCTGGACGACAAGGCCTTCGTCACCTGGCAGCGCCGCGCCGCCGGACGCAAGGTGCTGAGTTTTGCCTTGCGCGACACCCGCGCGGACTTCCACGGCAGCGATGTGGCCCGCGACGAGCGTGGCTGCCAGGGCTTCACCCTGCGTAGCCCGGCCGGTAGCGCGCGCATTCAACTCAACCTGCTGGGCGAGCATAACGTGGCCAATGCGCTGGCTGCCTGTGCTGCCGCTCATGCCCTGGGTATGCCGTTGGTCGCCATGGTCGAGGGCCTGGAAAACCTGCAGCCGGTCAAAGGCCGCGCCGTAGCGCAGCTGGCGCCGAACGGCGTGCGAGTCATCGATGACAGTTACAACGCCAACCCGGTGTCCATGTGTGCGGCGGTGGATATACTCGCCGGCTTCTCCGGTTGCACCGTTCTGGTGCTGGGAGACATGGGCGAGCTGGGCGAGTGGGCTGAACAGGGCCATCGCGATGTCGGTCGCCATGCTGCGGGCAAGGTCGATGCACTGTATGCCGTCGGCCCGCTGATGCGTTTTGCGGTCGAGGAGTTTGGCTCAAAAGGCCGTCACTTCGTCGATCAAGCCGAGCTGATCGAAGCGCTTCGCGCCGAGCAGGCCGGCAGCACACTACTAATCAAGGGTTCACGCAGCGCTGCCATGGACAAGGTCGTGGCGGCGCTGTGTGGCGTATCTGGGGAGATTCACTAAATGCTGCTGCTGCTGGCGGAGTACCTGCAACAGTTTCACAAGGGCTTCGCGGTCTTTCAGTACCTGACTCTGCGCGGCATCCTCGGCGTGCTCACCGCCCTGGCGCTGTCGCTGTGGCTCGGCCCGTGGATGATCCGCACCCTGCAGGTGCGTCAGATCGGCCAATCCGTGCGCAACGATGGCCCGCAGTCGCACCTGTCGAAGAAAGGCACGCCGACCATGGGCGGCGCGCTGATCCTCACCGCCATCGCCGTCAGTACCCTGCTCTGGGCCGACCTGTCCAACCGCTATGTGTGGGTGGTGCTGGCCGTGACGTTGGCGTTTGGTGCCATTGGCTGGGTCGACGACTACCGCAAGGTGATCGAGAAGAACTCGCGTGGCCTGCCAAGCCGCTGGAAGTATTTCTGGCAGTCGGTGTTTGGCCTTGCTGCCGCCGTCTTCCTTTATATGACCGCGCAGAGCCCGGTGGAGACCACCCTGATCCTGCCGCTGCTCAAGGATGTCGCCATTCCCCTGGGCGTCGGCTTCGTGGTGCTGACCTACTTCGTTATCGTCGGCACCAGCAATGCGGTGAACCTCACCGACGGTCTCGACGGTCTGGCCATTCTGCCGACCGTGATGGTCGGCGGTGCGCTGGGGATCTTCTGCTACCTGTCGGGCAACGTGAACTTCGCCGAATACCTGCTGATTCCGTACGTGCCGGGCTCCGGTGAGCTGATCGTGTTCTGCGCTGCGCTGGTCGGTGCCGGTCTGGGCTTTCTGTGGTTCAACACCTATCCGGCGCAGGTGTTCATGGGCGACGTGGGTGCGCTGGCGCTTGGTGCTGCGCTGGGCACCATCGCCGTGATCGTTCGCCAGGAAGTCGTGCTGTTCATCATGGGTGGGGTGTTCGTGATGGAAACCCTGTCGGTGATCATCCAGGTCGCCAGCTTCAAGCTGACCGGCAAGCGCGTGTTCCGCATGGCGCCGATTCATCACCATTTCGAACTCAAGGGCTGGCCTGAGCCGCGCGTGATCGTCCGTTTCTGGATCATCACCGTGATTCTCGTGCTGATCGGCCTGGCCACCCTGAAACTGAGGTAATGAGCGTGTCATTGATCGCTTCCGACCAGTTCCGCATCGTTGTCGGCCTCGGCAAGAGCGGCATGTCCCTGGTGCGCTTCCTTGCGCAGCAGGGCGTGCGCTTTGCCGTGGCTGATACGCGCGCGAACCCGCCGGAGCTGGAGACGCTCAAGCGTGATTACCCGCAGGTGGAAGTACGTTGCGGCGAGCTGGATGTGGACTTCCTCTGCCGCGCCTCGGAGCTGTACGTGAGCCCCGGCCTGGCGGTGGCGACTCCGGCGCTGGCCGAAGCGGCGGCGCGTGGGGTGAAACTGTCCGGCGATATCGACCTGTTCGCTCGCCATGCCAAGGCGCCGATCATCGCTATCACGGGTTCCAACGCCAAGAGCACCGTCACCACCCTGGTCGGCGAGATGGCGGCTACGGCTGGCAAGCGCGTGGCTGTGGGCGGCAATCTAGGTACGCCAGCGCTGGACCTGCTGGCGGATGACGTCGAGCTGTATGTGCTGGAACTGTCCAGCTTCCAGCTGGAAACCACCGATCAGCTCAACGCTGAAGTGGCGACTTGCCTGAACCTCAGCGAAGACCACATGGACCGCTACAGCGGTCTGCCTGCCTATCACCTGGCCAAGCATCGAATCTTCCGCGGCGCCCGTCAGGTGGTGATCAACCGTGACGACGCACTGTCGCGTCCGCTGATCGCCGACCAAGTGACCTGCTGGGAATTCGGCCTGGGCAAACCGGACTTCAAGCGCTTCGGCCTGCTCGAAGAGAACGGCGAGAAATCCCTGGCGTTTCGCTTCGATGCATTGCTGCCGGTGAGCGAGCTGAAGATCCGTGGCGCGCACAATCAGTCCAACGCCCTGGCGGCGCTGGCGCTCGGCCATGCCGTCGGCCTGCCGATGGAGGCGATGCTCGCCACCCTGCGCCAGTTCGCTGGTTTGCCGCACCGCTGCCAGTGGGTCGGTGAGCGCGGCGGCGTGAGCTACTACGATGATTCCAAGGCGACCAACGTCGGTGCGGCGCTGGCGGCCATCGAAGGTCTGGGCGCGGATATCGTCGGCAAGCTAGTGCTGATCGCTGGCGGTGACGGCAAAGGCGCTGATTTCTCTGCGCTGAAAAATCCGGTCGCGCGCTTCTGCCGTGCGGTGGTGCTGCTCGGTCGTGATGCGGGGCGCCTTGCCGACGCGTTGGGCGATGCGGCGCCGCTGGTGCGGGTCGAGACCCTTAACGAGGCCGTGCAGCGTTGCAGCGAGTTGGCAGAGGCCGGCGACGCCGTGCTGTTGTCGCCAGCGTGCGCCAGCCTCGACATGTTCAAGAATTTCGAAGAACGCGGGCGGCTGTTCGCCCAGGCCGTGGGAGGGCTGCGCTGATGCTTGGCTTCCTGCGCGTGCGTCCCTCGCCGCTGTTCGGTCGCGGTTTAGATGTCGATTTCCCGATGCTCGCGGGCTGCCTGGGCCTGCTCGGCCTGGGCCTGGTGATGATCACCTCGGCGTCGTCGGAGGTCGCAGCGGCGCTGTCCGGCAACCCGCTGTATCACATGATTCGCCACCTGATTTATCTGGTCATCGGTCTTGGCGCCGCCGGCATCGTGCTGATGATTCCGATGAGCTTCTGGCAGCGCTATGGCTGGATGCTGCTGCTGGCGGCGTTCGGTTTGCTGGTGTTGGTGCTGATCCCCGGCATTGGTCGCGAGGTCAACGGTGCGCGGCGCTGGATCGGCTTCGGCGCGTTCAACGTGCAGCCCTCGGAAATCGCCAAGGTCTTCGTCGTCGTCTACCTGGCCGGCTACCTGGTGCGCCGTCAGGAAGAGGTGCGCGAGAGTTGGATGGGCTTCTTCAAACCGTTCGTGGTACTGCTGCCGATGGCTGGTCTGCTGCTGCTGGAGCCGGACTTCGGCGCCACCGTGGTGATGATGGGCTCGGCCATGGCCATGCTGTTTCTAGGCGGTGTCGGCATGCTGCGCTTCGGCCTGATGGTGGCCCTGGCAGTCGGCGCCGTGTTCGTCCTGGTGCAGACTCAGGAATACCGCCTGCAGCGTCTGATCACCTTCACCGATCCCTGGGCCGACCAGTATGGCTCGGGCTACCAGCTGACTCAGGCACTGATCGCCTTCGGTCGTGGCGAGTGGTTCGGCGTGGGCCTGGGCAACAGCATCCAGAAGCAGTTCTACCTGCCCGAAGCGCACACCGACTTCGTCTTCTCGGTCCTGGCCGAGGAGCTGGGCTTCGTCGGTGCACTGGCGACCCTGGCACTGTTCGTCTTCGTCTGCGTGCGCGGCCTGTACATCGGCCTGTGGGCCGAGAAGGCCAAGCAATTCTTCTCCGCCTATGTGGCCTACGGTCTGTCCTTCCTGTGGATCGGCCAGTTCCTGATCAACATCGGCGTGAACACCGGTCTGCTGCCAACCAAGGGGCTGACCCTGCCGTTCCTCAGCTACGGCGGCTCGTCGCTGGTGATCTGCTGCGTCAGCCTGGCAGTCCTGCTGCGTATCGAATGGGAGCGGCGCAACGTACTGGGCAACGAGGATATCGAGTTCAGCGAAGAGGATTTCGCCGAGCCGAACAAGGAGGTCGCCCATGCGCGGTAATGTCCTGATCATGGCTGGAGGCACCGGTGGCCACGTGTTCCCGGCGCTGGCCTGTGCTCGTGAGTTCCAGGCGCGTGGTTACAGCGTGCATTGGCTGGGGACGCCGCGTGGCATCGAGAACGACCTGGTGCCGCAAGCCGGCCTGCCTCTGCACCTGATCAACGTCAGCGGTCTACGTGGCAAGAGCAAGCTGGCGCTGCTCAAGGCGCCGTTCCAGTTGCTGCGCTCGCTGCTGCAGGCGCGCCGCATCGTGCGTGAGTTGCAGCCGGTCTGCGCACTGGGCATGGGCGGTTACGTCACTGGCCCGGGCGGCCTGGCTGCGCGTCTGGCCGGCGTGCCGCTGGTGATCCACGAGCAGAACGCCGTGGCCGGTACCGCCAACCGCCTGCTGTCGCGTATTGCCACGCGTATCTGTGAAGCCTTCCCGAACACCTTCGGTGCATCCGACAAGCGGCGCACCACCGGCAACCCGGTGCGTGAGGAGCTGTTCCTGGAAACGCCGCGCGAGCCGCTGGTAGGCCGCAAGCCGAAACTGCTGGTACTGGGCGGTAGCCTGGGTGCCGAGCCGCTGAACAAATTGCTGCCGGCTGCACTGGAGAAAATCCCCGCCGACGTCCGTCCGCAGGTGTTCCACCAGGCCGGTAAACAACATGCCGAAATCACTGCGGAGCGTTATCGCGATGCCGCGGTCGAAGCCGAGGTCGCGCCCTTCATCAAGGACATGGCACGTGCCTATGGCTGGGCCGATCTGGTGGTGTGCCGTGCTGGCGCGCTGACCGTCAGCGAACTGGCGGCAGCAGGGCTGCCATCGTTTCTGGTGCCGTTGCCGCACGCGATCGACGACCACCAGAGCCGCAATGCCGAATACCTGGCGAAGGAGGGCGCCGCTGTCCTTCTTGCGCAACATGCCACTGACGCGGACATGCTTGCCGCGCAGCTCACCGAGGTTCTGATGCACCTGGAAAAACTCAATGTCATGGGCGCCACCGCGCGTCGCCTGGCCAAGCCCGATGCCACCCGCACGGTGGTCGATATCTGCCAGGAGGTGATGCGTGGCTAAGTCTCCCGCTGCGGTCAAGGCAGAAGTGCGGCGCATGCGCCGTATCCGCCGCATCCATTTCGTCGGGATTGGTGGTGTGGGCATGTGCGGCATCGCCGAGGTGCTGCTGAACCTGGGTTATGAAGTATCCGGCTCCGATCTCAAGGCCTCGGCGGTGACCGAGCGCCTGGAAAACTTCGGGGCGACCATTTTCATCGGTCACCGCGCGGAAAACGCCGAGCAGGCTGATGTACTGGTGGTATCCAGCGCCGTCAACACCAGCAACCCGGAGGTCGCCACTGCGCTGGGGCGTCGTATTCCGGTGGTGCCGCGTGCCGAGATGCTCGCCGAGCTGATGCGCTACCGTCACGGCATCGCCGTCGCCGGCACCCACGGCAAGACCACCACCACCAGCCTGCTGGCATCCGTGTTCGCCGCTGGCGGCCTGGATCCGACCTTCGTCATCGGCGGCCGTCTGAATGCAGCAGGGACCAATGCCCAGCTCGGTTCCAGTCGTTTCCTGATCGCCGAGGCGGACGAGAGCGACGCCAGCTTCCTGCATCTGCAGCCGATGGTCTCGGTGGTCACCAATATCGATGCCGACCATATGAGCACCTATGGTGGCGACTTCAATGTATTGAAGAAGACCTTCATCGAATTCCTGCACAACCTGCCGTTCTACGGTTTGGCGGTACTTTGCGTGGATGACCCGGTAGTGCGTGAGCTGCTGCCGCAGATCGGCCGCCCGACCGTCACCTACGGTTTCTCGGAAGATGCCGACGTGCGCGCCATCAATGTGCGTCAGGATGGCATGCGCACTTACTTCACCGTGCTGCGGCCGGACTGCGAGCCGCTCGACGTGTCGGTCAACATGCCCGGCAATCACAACGTGCTCAACGCGCTGGCGACCATCGCCATTGCTACCGACGAAGGCATCGATGATGCAGCCATCGTCAGCGGCCTGGCGGGCTTCCAGGGTGTTGGCCGGCGCTTCCAGGTCTATGGCGAGCTCCCGGTCAACGGCGGCAGCGTGATGCTGGTCGACGACTACGGCCATCACCCGCGTGAAGTGGCTGCGGTGATCAAAGCCGTGCGTGGTGGCTGGCCCGAGCGGCGCCTGGTGATGGTTTACCAGCCGCACCGCTACAGCCGTACCCGTGATCTGTACGACGATTTCGTGCAGGTGCTGAGCGAAGCCAATGTACTGCTGCTGGTCGAGGTTTATCCGGCGGGCGAAGAACCGATTCCGGGTGCCGACAGCCGGCAGATGTGCCACAGCATTCGTCAGCGCGGCCAGCTCGACCCGATTTACGTCGAGCGTGGCGCCGACCTGGCACCGCTGCTCAAGCCGCTGCTGCGTGCCGGTGACATCCTGCTGTGCCAGGGCGCTGGCGATATCGGCGCGGTGGCACCGCAACTGATCAAGCACCCGCTGTTCGTGGGGGGGTCGAAATGAGTTTGCACAGTACCCTCGATCCCAAGGCTTTTGGCCGCGTCGCTGTGCTGTTTGGTGGCAAGAGCGCCGAGCGTGAGGTATCGCTGAAATCCGGCAATGCCGTGCTCAGCGCCCTGCAGGCGGCTGGCGTGGACGCCTTCGGCATCGACGTGGGTGATGATTTCCTACAGCGCCTGAACAGCGAGAAGATTGATCGCGCTTTCATCGTACTGCACGGCCGCGGTGGCGAGGACGGCTCCATGCAGGGCCTGCTCGAGTGCGCCGGCATTCCCTACACCGGCAGTGGCATCCTCGCCTCGGCGCTGGCCATGGACAAGCTGCGCACCAAGCAGGTCTGGCACAGCCTCGGCCTGCCGACGCCGCGTCATGCCGTGCTGACCTCGCAGGCCGACTGCGAGTCTGCGGCTGCTGAGCTGGGCTTCCCGCTGATCGTCAAACCAGCCCATGAAGGCTCGAGCATCGGCATGGCCAAGGTCGAAGGCGTCGAGGCGCTGATCGCTGCCTGGCAGGATGCCGCGCGCTACGACAGCCAGGTGCTGGTCGAACAGTGGATCGCTGGCCCCGAGTACACCATCGCCGTGCTGCGTGGCGAAGTGCTGCCGCCCATTGGGCTCGGCACCCCGCACACTTTCTACGACTACGACGCCAAGTACCTGGCCGATGACACCCAGTACCGCATTCCCTGCGGCCTGTCCCCTGAGAAGGAAGCAGAGCTGAAAGCGCTGACCGCACGCGCTTGCGAGGCTGTGGGCACTCAGGGCTGGGCGCGCGCCGATGTGATGCAAGATGCCAACGGCCAGTTCTGGCTGCTGGAAGTGAACACCGTACCGGGCATGACCGATCACAGCCTGGTGCCAATGGCCGCGCGTGCTGCCGGCCTGGATTTCCAGCAACTGGTGCTGGCGATCCTGGCTGACAGCGTCGAGGCGAGGGGTTAAGCGATGAGCATCGCTCTGCGCCATCAAGACTCGCTGAGGGCTCCGCAACGCGGCAAGCCCGCGCCGCGTGGCGCCAGCCGTCTGGTGACCAAGGAGCCGATGCGCCTGCGTCTGCCCAAGCCGGATTTCTCCTGGGTGGGCCGCTTGCTCTGGCCGCTGGCGCTGGTCGGCCTCGGTTTTGCTGCCTATGAAGGTGCACAGCGTCTGCTGCCCTACGCCGACCGCCCGATCGCGCGCATCAGCGTGCAGGGCGATCTGGCTTACGTCAGCCAGCAGGCGGTACAGCGGCGGATCGCGCCGTTCATCGAGGCGAACTTCTTCAGCGCTGATCTGCGCGGCATGCGCGAGGAACTCGAGCGCATGCCTTGGATCGCTCATGCCGAAGTGCGTCGCGTCTGGCCGGATCAGATCGACGTGCGCCTCGAAGAGCAACTGCCTATCGCCCGGTGGGGTGACGAAGCGCTGCTCAACAACCAGGGCCAGGCGTTCGCGCCGCAGGAGCTGGACAACTATCAGCATCTGCCGCAGCTGTCCGGCCCGAAGCGGGCGCAGCCGAAAGTGATGCAGCAGTATCAGATGCTCAGCCAATTGCTGCGGCCGATGGGCTTCACCGTGGTCGGGCTGCAGTTGCGCGAGCGCGGCAGCTGGTTCCTCTCGGCCACCGAGAACGCCAGCGGGCAGCGTATCGACATCCTGCTGGGACGTGATCACGTGGTGGAAAAAATGCGTCGGTTCGCCGCCATCTATGAGCGGGAACTGAAAGAACAGAGCGCGAACATCGCGCGCATCGACCTGCGTTATGCCAACGGCCTGGCCGTGGCCTGGCGTGAGCCGGTGGAGCCGGCTGCGGCCGAGCAGAAAGTGAATTGAGGAGAGGCAGGACTAATGAATAGCGCGCAGAGCGGCAAGATGATCGTTGGCCTGGACATCGGCACCTCCAAGGTGGTGGCGCTGGTGGGCGAGGTGACGGCCGACGGCCAGCTGGAAATCGTCGGTATCGGCACTCATCCGTCGCGCGGGCTGAAGAAGGGCGTGGTGGTCAATATCGAGTCCACCGTGGCCTCGATCCAGCGCGCCGTTGAAGAAGCCCAGCTGATGGCCGGCTGCCGCATCCATTCGGCCTTCGTCGGCCTCGCCGGCAATCACATCCGCAGCCTCAACAGCCACGGTATCGTCGCCATCCGTGATCGTGAAGTGAGCCCGGCCGATATCGAGCGCGTGCTCGACGCCGCGCAGGCCGTGGCGATTCCCGCGGACCAGCGCGTGCTGCACACCCTGGCCCAGGATTACGTGATCGATAACCAGGAAGGCGTGCGCGAGCCGCTGGGCATGTCCGGCGTGCGCCTGGAGGCCAAGGTGCACGTGGTCACCTGCGCCGTGAATGCCGCACAGAACATCGAGAAGTGCGTGCGCCGCTGCGGTCTGGAAGTCGACGACATCATCCTCGAGCAGCTTGCATCCGCGTATTCGGTACTGACCGAAGACGAGAAGGAACTGGGCGTGTGCCTGGTGGACATCGGCGGCGGAACCACCGATATCGCCATCTTCACCGAAGGTGCGATTCGCCACACCGCGGTGATTCCGATTGCTGGTGACCAGGTTACCAACGATATCGCCATGGCCCTGCGTACGCCGACCCAGTACGCCGAGGAAATCAAGATTCGCTACGCCTGCGCCCTGGCCAAGCTGGCCGGTGCTGGCGAAACCATCAAGGTGCCTAGCGTCGGTGATCGTCCGCCGCGTGACCTCTCGCGTCAGTCCCTGGCTGAAGTGGTCGAGCCGCGTTACGACGAGCTGTTTACCCTGGTGCAGGCCGAGCTGCGCCGCAGCGGCTACGAAGACCTGATTCCCGCCGGCATCGTCATGACTGGCGGCACGGCGAAGATGGAAGGCGCGGTGGAACTGGCCGAGGAAATTTTCCACATGCCGGTTCGACTGGGCGTACCGCACAGCGTCAAGGGTATGGGCGACGTGGTGCGCAACCCGATTTATTCCACCGGTGTGGGTTTGCTGTTGTACGGGCTGCAGAAGCAGAACGACGGCATTTCCATGTCGGTGGGCAGTCCTTACCAGGACGAAAACAAACCCCCGGTACTCGAACGCATCAAGCGTTGGGTGCAAGGCAATTTCTAAATTTGCAGTAGGCGTTACAACTAGAAAGGAAGGAGAGGGATCATGTTCGAACTAGTAGATAACATTCCGCAAAGCGCGGTTATCAAAGTAATCGGTGTCGGTGGTGGCGGCGGTAACGCAGTCAATCACATGGCGGTAAGTAACATTGAGGGTGTCGAGTTCATCTGCGCCAACACCGATGCGCAGGCGCTGAAGAACATCGGCGCACGTACCGTGCTGCAGCTCGGCCCGGGCGTGACCAAAGGCCTGGGCGCTGGCGCCAATCCGGAAGTCGGTCGTCAGGCCGCGCTGGAAGATCGCGAGCGCATCGCTGAAGTGCTGCAAGGCACCGACATGGTGTTCATCACCACCGGCATGGGGGGCGGTACTGGTACCGGTGCTGCGCCGGTCATCGCCGAGGTGGCCAAGGAACTGGGCATCCTCACCGTGGCCGTGGTCACCCGCCCGTTCCCGTTCGAAGGCAAGAAGCGCATGGTCATCGCCGATGAAGGCATTCGCGCGCTGTCCGAAAGCGTCGACTCGCTGATCACCATCCCCAACGAAAAACTGCTGACCATCCTCGGCAAGGACGCCAGCCTGCTGTCCGCCTTCGCCAAGGCTGACGACGTGCTGGCCGGTGCCGTGCGCGGTATCTCCGACATCATCAAGCGTCCGGGCATGATCAACGTCGACTTCGCCGACGTGAAAACCGTGATGAGCGAAATGGGCATGGCGATGATGGGCACTGGCTGCGCCAGCGGTCCGAACCGTGCGCGTGAAGCCACCGAAGCGGCCATCCGCAACCCGCTGCTGGAAGACGTCAATCTGCAGGGCGCTCGCGGCATCCTGGTGAATATCACCGCCGGTCCTGACCTGTCCCTGGGCGAGTACTCCGACGTGGGTAGCATCATCGAGCAGTTCGCTTCCGAGCACGCCACCGTCAAGGTCGGCACCGTGATCGACGCCGACATGCGCGACGAACTGCACGTCACCGTGGTCGCTACCGGCCTCGGCGCGCGCATGGAGAAGCCGGTCAAGGTGGTCGACAACACCGTTCAGGTCGCCGTCAGCCAGCCGGTTGCCCAGCAGCCTGCCGCGCAGCCGCGCAGCGAGCAGTCGGTCAACTACAAGGACTACGAGCGTCCGACTGTGCAGCGCCAGAGCCACGGTGGCGCCGCCACTGCAGCCAAGCTCAATACCCAGGATGATCTCGATTACCTGGATATCCCGGCTTTCCTGCGTCGCCAGGCTGATTGATGGAATTTATCAGGAGCATATGGGTGATTGGTGTTCAGCAAAGGTCGGTTCTGCTATTATTTCCGGCCATTGTTGAAAACAATTCGCAACTAGCGATATAGCGGCCAAGCCATGATCAGACAACGCACCCTGAAAAACATCATCCGTGCCACCGGCGTTGGCCTGCATTCGGGGGAGAAGGTTTACCTGACCCTGAAGCCGGCTCCGGTGGATACCGGTATCGTGTTTCGTCGTACCGACCTCGACCCCGTGGTGGAAATCCGCGCGCTGGCCGGGAATGTCGGTGAAACCACCATGTCGACCACATTGATCAATGGTGATGTCAAGGTGGATACGGTAGAGCATCTGCTTTCGGCCATGGCAGGCCTGGGCATCGATAACGCCTACGTCGAGCTCTCCGCGTCCGAAGTACCGATCATGGATGGCAGTGCTGGTCCCTTTGTGTTCCTGATTCAATCCGCTGGCCTGCAGGAGCAGGAAGCGCCGAAGAAGTTCATCCGCATCCTGCGTGAGGTGACTGTGGAGGAGGGCGATAAGCGCGCTACCTTCGTACCTTTCGACGGTTTCAAGGTGAGCTTCGAGATCGACTTCGATCACCCCGTGTTCCGCAATCGCACGCAGAGCGCCAGTGTGGATTTCTCCAGTACGTCTTTCGTCAAGGAAGTCAGCCGGGCCCGCACCTTCGGTTTCATGCGTGACATCGAGTTCCTGCGATCGCAGAACCTGGCGCTCGGCGGCAGTGTGGAGAACGCCATCGTGGTCGACGAACATCGTGTGCTCAATGAAGACGGCCTGCGTTACGAGGACGAATTCGTCAAACACAAGATTCTCGATGCCATCGGTGACCTGTACCTGCTGGGTAACAGCCTGATCGGCGAGTTCAAGGGCCTCAAGTCTGGTCACGCGCTCAACAATCGTTTGCTGCGCACGTTGATTGAGCAGACTGATGCCTGGGAAATGGTGACCTTCGAGGACGCCAAACTCGCACCGATCTCTTACATGCGCCCGGTTGCGGCGGTGTAAATACACTCTCTTTCCAGCTTCAATTGAGGCCACCTTCGGGTGGCCTTTTTTATGGCGCGTGGTTGAGTCGGTGGTGAGTGCTGCAACGATTCATGGCGCCAATCATCTGGCGAAAGCGGCAAAAAAGACGTTTGCCGACGAACGGAATGAGGGGTCATTCGTCTTTCTGCGTATGGCTGGCCAGGCGCTCAAGCGCGGCGCGTAACCTGGGGTCGCTGATGCCTTCGGCTGTCGCCTGGATGCTTTGTGCGGCGCTATTGGACAGGTGCAGGGTGCGAACGGTTCCACGATTCTGGCCCCCTTGAGGTTGCACCTTGAACATGATTTTCGTTAAGGTCGCGAACTCTTCGAGTGCCTGTAGTTGTCGTTGCAGTCTTCTTTGCTGATAACGCAGGCGTGTTGCCCAGTGGCCATCGGTCACGATCAATAGCAAGCAGCCGTCTCGCCAGGAGGCTACATGACAGTGTTCCCGGGCGGCAGGCTGTAGCTGGCTATCGACAAGACGCTGTAGGTGAGTAAGGCGTTGCGCCTGACCGAACAGCGCTTTCAGGGGCTTGGCTTCGCGTAACAGCTTAGCGGGTGCCTGAGCCGGCAAGGGACGAAACGTCATGGCAGGAAGCCTTAAGTTGCAGAGCCGTCATGGTAGCAGAGCGTGCTGCCGGCCTGTGCTCTGCGAAAAGGGGAAGCCATGCATATCATTCTGCTAAATAGCCGTCACGGTTCGGCGCGAACAATCCATCTAAACCTGCGCTGGTTGCTGCTGTCGGTTGTCCTGCTGCTGGTCCTGAGCCTGGGTGCTGGTGCTGCAATGGGCGCCAAGTGGTTGACCACCGAGCCGGTGGTCGACACCTCGCTGGCCGAAGCACTCGATCTGCAGCGTGAACAGGTTGGCGTGGTACGCCAGGACGCACAACGTCAGCTCGACGCCTTTGCCGTGCATGTCGCGGAGCTGCAGGCGCGCCTCACGCGGCTCGATGCTCTGGGCGAGCGCCTGACCGAATTGGCGGAGCTGGACGCAGGCGAGTTCGATTTTTCCCTCAGTGTCGGGCAGGGCGGCGCGGAAGATGCGCTGGGCGCTTCGGCCTATGCACCGCCACCTTTCATGAGCGCGCTTGACAGCCTTGCGCTGCGAGTGGAAAGCCGCGAGCAGCAGTTGGAAGTGCTGGAGCAGCTGCTTGGCGAGCGTCGCCTGAGTGAAGCTGAAACACTTTCTGGTCGCCCGGTTTTGCAAGGTTATGTGTCGTCGCCTTTCGGGCGTCGCGTGCACCCGCTGACCGGTCGCGTGAGTGTCCACAAGGGTGTCGACTTCGCCTCCAAGCCGGGGAGCGATGTGGTGTCGGTGGCGGCGGGTATCGTCACCTTCTCCGGCAAGAAGAACGGTTATGGCAACGTGGTTGAGATCAGTCACGCCGATGGCTACGTCACCCTCTATGCCCACAATCAGAGCAACACTGTGCAGATCGGTGATCTGGTGCAGCGCGGCGAGACCATCGCCAAGGTCGGTCGCAGTGGTCGCTCCACCGGTTATCACGTGCATTTCGAAGTCAGCAAGGATGGCCGACAGGTCAATCCTGCCCTTTATATCGCGCGCGCCAACGGCGTCGAGTGAGTCGGGGCAACAGGCTGACCTTGAATTGACAGCATTCATCCCCATATAAAGTTTCACGCCGCGTCCCTGGCTGACCGGGGATGCGTGGCCTGCGCCATTATGCGGCAGCAACGGGCTGACAACGTCACTTTCCTCCCTGAGTTTTCCGGGTAGAATGCCCCCTTTGCCCGCAGCCATGCTGGCTGCCATGGTCGCGATTTGCGCCGACCTCCATCCATTCGCCGGAAGATCCTGTCGATATGTTTGCGCCTCTGTTTAAAAAACTTTTCGGAAGCAAGAATGAGCGTGAAGTCAAACGCTTGGTCAAGGCGGTGCAGTCCGTCAACGTCCTCGAAGAGCAGATGATCGCCCTGTCGGACGAGCAACTGCGTAGCAAGACCGAAGAGTTCAAGGGCCGTTTGGCTCAGGGCGAAACCCTCGATAAGCTGCTTCCCGAAGCCTTCGCTGTGGCCCGTGAGGCCGGTAAGCGAGTGATGGGCATGCGCCACTTCGATGTGCAGCTGATCGGCGGTATGGCCCTGCATGAGGGCAAGATTGCCGAGATGCGTACCGGTGAGGGCAAGACCCTGGTAGGTACCCTGGCGGTCTACCTCAACGCGCTGTCCGGCAAGGGCGTGCACGTGGTCACGGTCAACGAATACCTGGCCCGCCGCGACGCCAACTGGATGCGTCCGCTGTATGAGTTCCTCGGCCTGACCGTGGGTATCGTCACCCCCTTCCAGCCGCCTGAAGAGAAACGTGCTGCTTACGCCGCCGACATCACCTATGGCACCAACAACGAATTCGGTTTCGATTACCTGCGTGACAACATGGCCTTCAGCCTGGAAGACAAATTCCAGCGCGAGCTGAATTTCGCCGTGATCGACGAAGTCGACTCCATCCTCATCGACGAAGCCCGTACCCCGCTGATCATCTCTGGTCAGGCTGAAGACAGCTCCAAGCTGTACATCGAGATCAACAAGCTGATCCCGCGCCTCAAGCAGCACATCGAGGAAGAGGAAGGCGTGGTGACTCAGGAAGGTCACTACAAGGTCGACGAGAAAACCCGCCAGGTCGAGCTCAACGAAGCTGGCCACCAGTATGTCGAAGAGATGCTTACCGCTGCAGGCCTGTTGGCTGAAGGCGAGAGCCTCTATTCCGCGCACAACCTTGGCTTGCTGACCCATGTTTACGCCGGCCTGCGCGCGCACAAGCTGTTCAATCGCAATGTCGAGTACATCGTGCAGAACGGTCAGGTGATCCTGATCGACGAGCACACCGGCCGTACCATGCCGGGCCGCCGCCTCTCCGAGGGCCTGCACCAGGCCATCGAAGCGAAGGAAGGGGTGAATATCCAGGCCGAGAGCCAGACCCTCGCCTCGACCACCTTCCAGAACTACTTCCGTCTCTACAACAAGCTGTCCGGCATGACCGGTACCGCCGACACCGAGGCCTTCGAGTTCCGTCAGATCTACGGTCTGGACGTGATGGTCATCCCGACCAACAAGCCGATTGCGCGTAAGGACTTCAACGACCTGGTTTATCTGACCCAGGAAGAGAAGTACCAGGCGATCATCGCCGACATCAAGGATTGCCAGGCCCAGGGCCGGCCGATCCTAGTGGGTACCGCCACCATCGAGACCTCCGAGTACGTCAGTCAGTTGCTGAATCAGGCAGGCATCGAGCACAAGGTTCTCAACGCCAAGTTCCACGACAAGGAAGCCGAGATCATCGCCCAGGCCGGTCGTCCGGGCGCACTGACCATTGCCACCAACATGGCGGGTCGTGGTACCGACATTCTTCTCGGCGGTAACTGGGAAGTGGAAGTGGCAGCGCTGGAAAACCCCACCGACGAGCAAATCGCGCAGATCAAGAGCGAGTGGCAGAAGCGTCACCAGCAGGTGATCGAAGCCGGCGGCCTGCATGTGATCGCCTCCGAGCGCCACGAATCGCGTCGTATCGACAACCAGTTGCGTGGTCGTGCCGGTCGTCAGGGTGACCCGGGCTCCAGCCGCTTCTACCTGTCGCTGGAAGACAACCTGATGCGTATCTTCGCCTCGGATCGGGTGAAGAATTTCATGAAGGCCCTCGGCATGCAGTCCGGCGAGGCCATCGAGCACCGCATGGTCACCAACGCCATCGAGAAGGCCCAGCGCAAGGTCGAGGGGCGTAACTTCGACATGCGTAAGCAACTGCTCGAATTCGACGACGTGGCCAACGAGCAGCGCAAGGTGATCTACCACATGCGCAACAGCCTGCTGGCTGCCGAGAGCGTTGGCGACACCATCGCCGAGTTCCGCGAGGAAGTGCTGACCACCGCAGTCAACAACCATATTCCGCCGCAGTCTATGCCGGAGCAGTGGGATGTCGCCGGTCTGGAGTCCACCCTGCAGAGCGATTTTGGCATCAAGCTGCCGATCCAGCAGTGGCTGGATGAAGACGACAAGCTGTACGAAGAAACCCTGCGTGAGCGCATCCTTGCCGAACTGCTGGCTGCCTACAACGAGAAGGAAACCCAGGCCAGTGCCGAGGCTCTGCGTACCTTCGAGAAGCAGATTCTGCTGCGTGTGCTGGACGATCTGTGGAAAGACCACCTGTCGACCATGGATCACCTGCGTCACGGGATTCACCTGCGTGGCTACGCGCAGAAGAACCCCAAGCAGGAATACAAGCGCGAGTCCTTCGCCCTGTTCCAGGAGCTGTTGGAGTCGATCAAACGCGATGCCATCCGCGTGCTCAGCCACGTTCAGGTGCGGCGCGAAGATCCGGCCGAAGAAGAAGCTCGTCTGCGCCGCGAAGCCGAAGCCATGGCCGAGCGCATGCAGTTCCAGCACGCCGAGGTCTCGGCACTGGCGGCTGAAGAGAACGATGGCGCAGAAGGCGACGTTGCGATGGCCGCCGCTCCGGTACGTGCCGAGCAGAAGGTTGGCCGTAACGAGCCGTGCCCTTGCGGTTCGGGTAAGAAGTACAAGCACTGCCACGGTCAGATCGGCTGATCGGACCGCTTGCAGTGGCGGGCGCTTCGGCTATGCTGCCAGCGCCCTGACAACGCCGCGAACGGCCCAGCCGCTCGCGGCGTTTTACCATCTCATTCGGTCGCCGAAGCGATCACCGTATATCTGAAGGAGCGCATCTCATGGCTGTTGGTCTTGGCCCGCTGTCTACCCTGCACCCGGTTCCTGGTTTCGAGCTCGGTATCGCCTCGGCCGGCATCAAGCGTCCTGGGCGTAAGGATGTGGTGGTGATGCGCTGTGCCGAAGGCTCGCGTATCGCCGGGGTGACCACCACCAACGCCTTCTGCGCGGCACCTGTGCTGATCACGCGCGAGCGCCTGGGTGGCGAAGTGCGTTACCTGCTGACCAATACCGGCAATGCCAACGCGGGTACCGGCGCCGATGGCCTGGCCCGTGCGCGTCGCTCCTGCGCGCGCCTGGCTGAGCTGACCGGTGTTGCCGAAAGCGCCGTACTGCCATTCTCCACCGGTGTGATCGGCGAGCCGCTGCCGGTGGAGAAGATCGAATCCGCGCTGCAGGCCGCGCTGGATGATCTCAAGGCCGACAACTGGGAAGCGGCCGCCACCGGCATCATGACCACCGACACCCTGCCCAAGGGCGCCAGCCGTCAGTTTCAGCACGACGGCGTGACCATCACCGTGACCGGCATCTCCAAGGGCGCCGGCATGATCCGGCCGAACATGGCCACCATGCTTGGCTACATCGCCACCGACGCAAAGGTCGCGCAGGGCGTGCTGCAGGATCTGGTGCGCGATGCGGCGAACAAGTCGTTCAACCGCATCACCATCGACGGTGACACCTCCACCAACGATTGCTGCATGCTGATCGCCACCGGCCAGGCCGCACTGCCTGAGATCAGTGACGCCTCCGGTGAGCTGTTCGCCAAGCTCAAGCAGGCGGTGTTCGAAGTGTTCATGGAAGTGGCGCAGGCCATCGTCCGTGACGGTGAAGGTGCGACCAAGTTCGTCACCGTGCAGGTCAACGGCGGTGGCACTCATCAGGAGTGCCTGGACGTGGCTTATGCCGTGGCTCATTCGCCGCTGATCAAGACCGCGCTGTTCGCCTCCGATCCCAACTGGGGGCGTATCCTCGCTGCTGTCGGCTATGCCGGCGTACCGCAACTGGATGTGAGCAAGATCGACGTTTTCCTCGGCGAAGTCTGCATCGCCAGCAAGGGTTGCCGTGCGACCACCTATACCGAAGAGCAGGGCGCAGCGGTGATGGCGCGTGAGGAGATCACCATCCGTATCGAGCTGGGTCGCGGCAGCTGCAGCGAGACCATCTGGACCACCGACCTGTCCCACGAGTACGTCAAGATCAACGCCGAATACCGCACCTGATCAGTCCCGGCCGTCCATTATTCCCGCGCCTCATGATCCCATGACGCGCGGGAATTTGCTATTCGGGGGGCGGGCTTTTAACGTCGATCGACTTCGGGGTATTTCCAGGAACGTAGGCGAGGACACGCGAGATGGCACTGCAACTGGTGATTGGCGACAAGAACTATTCCTCCTGGTCTCTGCGTGCGGCGCTGGCGGTCGATCTGGCCGGTGCCGACTGCGAAGAGCTGCGGGTGCGTTTGTTTCAGCCAGACAGTCGCGCACAACTGTTGCGCTATTCGCCCACCGGCAAGGTGCCGGTTCTGCTGACCGAGCAGGGTGCGGTGTGGGACTCCCTGGCGATTGCCGAGTACCTGGCCGAATGCTATCCAGAAGCGCAGCTGTGGCCGCAGGAGCAGCAGGCTCGCACGCTGGCGCGCAGTATCTGTGCGGAGATGCACAGCGGCTTCACGGCGCTGCGCAGTCATCTGCCGATGGACCTGGCGCGGGACAAGGCGCTGGCCGAACTGCCTGACGAGGCGCAGGCCGATATCGATCGCATCTGCGCGATCTGGGCTGGCTGCCGTGAGCGTTACGCCAGTACCGGTAACTATCTGTTCGGCCAGGCCAGCATCGCCGATGCCTTCTACGCGCCGGTCGCCGCGCGACTGCGCAGCTATCGTGTGGCGCTACCGACAGCGGCAGCGGCCTATGTCGAAACCATCTATCGTTGGCCGGCGTTCCAACGCTGGTATCAGGCAGCATTGCAGGAGGTGAAGGGGTGAAGCGTGTTCATGTCGCCGCAGCGGTGATTCGGGGTGTCGATGGCATCCTGATTGCCAAGCGCCCGCAGGATAAGCACCAGGGTGGTCTGTGGGAGTTTCCCGGCGGCAAGGTGGAAGAGGGCGAGGCAGTGCGCGTCGCCCTCGACCGTGAGTTGCAGGAAGAGCTTGGCATCCGTCCGCAAGCGGCGCGTGCGCTGATTCAGATTCGCCACGATTACCCGGACAAGCAGGTGTTGCTGGACGTCTGGGAAGTCTCGACCTTCAGCGGTGAGCCGCATGGCGCAGAAGGCCAGCCGCTGGCCTGGGTCAGCGAGCAGCAACTGCTGGAGTACGAGTTTCCCGCTGCCAACAAGCCCATCGTCGCCGCCGCGAGGTTGCCTGATCGTTACCTGATCACCCCAGACGGCCTGGAACCGAGCGAGCTGCTCGCCGGCATCCGCAGTGCTCTGGCGCAGGGAGTACGGTTGATTCAGTTGCGCGCGCCGAACATGTTCGATCCGCAGTACCGCGACCTGGCAGTCGACGTGCAGGGCCTGTGCGCCGGCAAGGCGCAACTGATGCTCAAGGGACCGCTGGAATGGCTGGGCGACTTTCCGGCGGCAGGCTGGCACCTGACTGCCGAGCAGCTGCGCAAGCATGCCGCTGGCGGCCGGCCTTTCCCGGAGCATCGCTGGCTGGCAGCGTCCTGCCACAGTGCCGAGGAGCTGGCGTTGGCAGCGCAGATGGGTGTTGATTTCGTCACCCTGTCGCCGCTGCAGGCGACCGCAACGCATCCCGAAGCACTGCCGCTGGGTTGGGAGGCAGCAAGCGAGATGCTGACCCATTTCAACCTGCCGGCTTACCTGTTGGGCGGTGTCGGCCCGGCCGATATCGAGCGCGCCTGGCAGATTGGCGCCCAGGGTGTGGCCGGTATCCGCGCGTTCTGGCCGGCCAATGGGGTGTAGGAGCGAGCTCTGCTCGCGAACATTGGAGAGGGTTAAGAAGCTTCGCGAGCAGAGCTCGCTCCTACGATCTATACCTGAGGTAGCATGCAAACAGGAGGCAAGGAATGCCCCATTACCATACGTCTCATCTGCGAAACGGTCGCTTTTCTGAGCCTGGCCGCATCTATGCGATTACAGCCGTTACCCACTGTCGAAAAGCTTTGTTTCACGACTTTTTCGTGGGGCGGCTTCTGATCGACGAATTACGCCTCGCTGAGGCGCAAGGCCTCGTCACCTCGTTGTGTTGGGTTGTTATGCCGGATCACTTTCACTGGTTGTTTCAACTAGGACAGTGCGACTTGGAGAGGTTATTGCGGCAGGTAAAGTCGCGTAGTGCCAAGACAATCAACCAACGCTTGCAGCGGAGCGGTAGGGTCTGGCAATCCGGCTACCACGACCGGGCTTTACGCCGAGAGGATGACGTACGTGATTTCGCTCGGTATATCGTCGCCAACCCTTTGCGGGCCGGTTTGGTAAAGCAACTCGCCGATTATCCGTTGTGGGACGCCGTATTTCTGTAGGAGCGAGCTCTGCTCGCGAACATCGGCGAGTCTAAGAAGCTTCGTGATTAGAGAACTAGGAGTCCCCCTCGCTCCTACCCTCCGTCTACATGTGAGGTCGCGATTTACGGCTTGTCTGCAGCTTTCCACAGAACTTCGGCAATGCCCTGGCGCTTGGCGATCAGGCGGGCGGCGACGAACAGCAGATCAGAGAGGCGATTCACGTAGGCCAGGCCCTCGGCGCGTAGCGGCTCGACGGCATTGAGGTGTTGGCAGCGGCGCTCACTGCTGCGCGCGAGACTGCGGCACACGTGGGCCTGGGCGATCAGCCTCGAGCCGCCAGGCAGGATGAAGTTCTCAAGAGGCCCGACCTCTTCGTTCCAGCTGTCGATGGCTGCCTCCAGGCGCTGCACTTCCCCCTGTTGCAGTGCCTGATACTCGGGCATCGCCAGTTCGCCACCGAGGTCGAACAGGCGGTGCTGGCAGGAGCTCAGCACTTCGCTGATTTCCTTGAGCCCTGGCCAGGTCGTGGCCGCCTCATCGAGTTCGGCGAGTAGCAGGCCGAGCTGACTGTTGAGTGTGTCCAGCTCGCCGATGGCCTCGATACGTGGGTGGTCCTTGCCGACCCGGCGGCCGTCGGCCAGACCGGTTTCACCCTTGTCGCCGGTGCGGGTGTAGATCTTCGAAAGGCGAAAGCCCATGGTTCAGAGTCCTGTGTGCTCGGGCAGCGAAGCCAGTGGCAGGCGCAGGGTGAAACAGGTGCCCTGGCCCGGCGTGGAGTGCACCTCCATTTGCCCTTTGTGGTTGTTGGTGACGATGAAATAGGAGACCGCCAGGCCGAGTCCGGTGCCCTGGCCAACCTCCTTGGTGGTGAAGAAGGGTTCGAAGATGCGCTTGCGCACGGCTTCGCTCATGCCCGTGCCGTTGTCTTCCACCTGCACTTCTGCCCAGTTGCCGGCTTGTCGGGTGCGCAGGATGATGCGGCCGGGCTCGGCCTCTTCGTCGCGCTGGTGGATGGCCTGGGCGGCATTTTTCAACAGGTTGAGCAGCACCTGTTCCAGTTCGTTGGCGGTACCGGCTACCGGCCCCAGCAGCGGGTCGAACTGGCGCACGATTTCCAGCGTCTTGAAATCGAAGCTGTCGGCCAGGTCGAAGTCATTGCCGGCGATCTCCAACGCCTGGTCGATCAGCGCTGGCAGATCGCAGGGCGAGAGCTGGCGGTCACTGCGTCGGCTGAAGCTGAGCATGTGGCTGACGATCTTGGCGGCGCGCTGGCCGGCCTGCTGGATACCGTCGAGCAGGCGCGGTATCTCGCGCGCTTCCATGTAGTGCTGGATGGCGGCCAGGCTGACACCCGCCTGTTCGGCCTGTTCGAGATTCTTCTCCAGGTCCGGTGACAGACGTCGGCGAATGTTCTGCACGTTGTGCAGGATGGCGCCGAGCGGGTTGTTGATCTCGTGTGCCATGCCTGCGGCCAGGCCGCCGACCGAGAGCATCTTTTCCGACTGCACCATCATTTCTTCGAGAGCCAGGCGCTGGGTGATGTCGTCGATGCGGATCACCACACCGCGCCCGGCACCACCCATCAGTGGGTAGAAGGTCAGGGCGTAGTGATGGGGCTCTTCGTCCTTGTGCCAGGTCACGCGCTCGATTTTTTCCACCCTGTGCTGTTCGGCGGTGCGCTTGAGTTGGGGGAGGAACGGCTTGAGTGGTGGAAAGGCGAGGAACACTGGCTGGTTCAGAGCCTCTTCCAGGCGCGTGCCGGATAGCGTGCTGGCCTCCTGATTCCACTGCGTTACGTACAGCTGCTCGTCGAGGGCAATCAGCGCCGAAGGCATGGAGTCGATGATGCTGTTGAGGTAATTCTGGAAGCCGGTGAGCTTCTTCTCGATCTTGCTGCGCACCTGGACTTCCAGCTCCAGCTTGCGGTTGGAGTGGCGGGTTTCCTCGGCCAGGCTCTGTGCCTGGTCAAAGGCCTGCTGGGCGTCGTCGCGCGCGCGTTTGAGTTGCTGTTCACGCGCTTCCATGCGCATCAGCATGGTATTGAAGGCGTCGGCCAGGCTACCGATTTCATCGTGGTGACCGCGGTTGGCGCGCAGCGCATAGTTTTCTTCGCGGGTAACCTGGCGGGACAGTTCCTCCAGGCGGCGGATGGGCTTGGTTACCAGGCGTTTGATCTGTTTGGCCACCAGCAGCCAGAGCAGCACACTGAACGCCAGGATTACCAGGCTGGCGGTCAGGGTGCCGGTATAGAAGACACTGGGCAGCTCGCTGGACGCGACCAGCAGCAGCGCTCCGGGGCGACCGCTGGGGTGCGGCAGGTCAACCAGCAGGTTGGTGCGAAAGGCGGTGTCACGCCAGTTCTGCAGCTGGCTGAGCTGTTGTGGCAGCTGCAGTTTTTCCCCTCGCTGCAGTTGTGCCAGGCTGTTGCCGTTGCTGTCATAGATGACCGCTGCACGCAGCGGCGCATAATCGTCCAGGCGCTTGAGCACCGCCTCGGCCGAGGCTGATGAGTGCAGGGCCTCCTTGCTCAGTGTCGGACTGGCGATGAGTCGACCCAGAGTGTGCAGGGCCTGTGGCGCCATGCTCTCCTGGGTGATCCAGTAGGCTGCGCTGATGAACGCCAGGTTGGCCACCAGCATCACCGCGGCGAGCAGCACCAGCAGCGCGGCAAGCAGTTTGCGGCCAACCGGCAGGTTTTCGAGGCGCTGACGCAATCTCATGAGCTTATCGCTGTGGCGAGTAGAGCGGGCAGGTTAGCGCGCCAGGGCTGTCATTGCCACGGCCTGGCCCGCTAGTTCACTGGCAGGCCACGTGCTTGCAGATGCTCAAGCAAGCGCTGTTGCACATGCTGCAGGTGCGGCAACTGCAACCCATGGCGCTGCGCAGCGGCACAGGCGTAGCCAAGCAGATAACTGATCTCGGTGCGGCGACCCAGGGCTACATCCTGGTGCATGGAGGAGTAGTTTGCCGCGGTGGCATGAATCACCCGTTGCACTTCCTCGTGCAGGTTGTCCGCCGCAGCCGGTTGGCCACAGAGCTGCAGCAGCTCCGTGAGTTCAGTGCACAGGATGGCGACTTCGGCCGGGTGTTCGCTCAGGCCGCCATTGCGACAGTCGTGCAGCACAGTGAGCGGGTTGATCGCGCAATTGAGCGCCAGCTTGCGCCACAGGCGCGCGAGGATATCCGTGCTCCACTGGTGGGCGATGCCGGCGCGCTGCAGGTCGTCCAGCCAGGCTGGCGGCTGGGGATTGTTCGGGTCGCCCAGCCAGTTGTAGCCGTTGCCGGCGAACACCACCTGAAAGTCGGCAGGGCGAAAGGCCCCTTCGGTGCTGGAGACGAACAGGCAACGCTGTCTGGGTAGGCGTTGGGCGACTTCATCCTGGCTGCCTAGTCCGTTCTGCAACAGCAGCAGTTCGGCGCCCGGGGCCAGACGCTCGGCGATGGTCGCCACCGCGCTTTGCGCGTCATAGGCCTTGCAAGCCAGCAGCAGGCGATGGATGGGCGCGTCGGCCTGTGGTAACTCCGCGGCAATGGCGTACTGCTGGGCCTGGCCTGCTTCGATCAAAGTCAGGCCGCCGGCCTGCTGGTAGGCCGCGAGGCGTTGCCGGTTGCGCAGAATCAACCTGACCGGCAGACCGGCACGGGCCAGACGCGCAGCCCACAGGCTGCCGAGGCTACCGGCGCCGAGGATGTGCCAGGTCACGGCAGAGGCAGGCGCATGGCTGCGACGCGACCGCTGGCGTAGGACTCGGCCAGCAGCTTTTGTGCATGCAGGATCAGTTGCTCGGGGTCGTTGGGCAGTGCCTTTGCATCGATGCCGACCAGGCTGATGCCCGCCTTCAGGGTGATGAAGCCTTCACTGGTCTTGAATGCCTTGAGGTTCAGCCCCTCGTGCAGACGCTTGAAACTGCTCGGCGAGCATTCCTGCAGGTCCTCGAGCAGCGTGATCAGGCCAAAATGGTTGTCGTCCAGACGGGTCAGCACATCCAGCGGCCTGACCAGCTGCTGCAGGCGGCGGGCGGCACTGCGCAGCAGCTCGTTGAAGAAGCGTTCTCCATACTGGCTACGTAGCTGCGTGGCTTCGGGCAGGCCTATCAACAGGTAGCAGACGGCGCCGCCGCGTGATTCGATCTGGCGCAAGCTGTCGGAGAGCTTCTGCCGCAAATAGCGCGGGTTGCCCAGCCCCGTCAGCGGGTCGACCAGGTTTCGGCGCTCCAGGCTGGCGACATTCTGCGTGAGCATGCGGTTTTCGTGCAGCAGGCGCTGCAGGGTATTGCACAACCGGTCGGCGGCGTACACACGTGGCACCAGCTGCTCGTTCATGGCCGCCTTGCTGATGAAGTCATCGACGCCACGGTCGAAGGCTTCGCCCAGCACGTTTTCGCCTTCCTTGCCGGTCAGCAGGATGATGTAGGTGTAGTGGTCGGCCGTCTCATCCAGCTGGCGTACCCGCGCGGTCAGTTCCAGGCCGTCGATCTCGGGCATCAGCCAGTCGGCCAGCAATACGCTGGCCGGGCGCTGCTCCAGCTGCTGCAGGGCTTCGCTGGCGCTGCTGGCAAAGCGCACGTCCTGGTAGCCAGCCTGGCTCAGTGCACGGCCAATCATGGCGCTGGAGAACTTGGCGTCGTCCACCACCAGGATGCTGAGATGGGGGTTGGGCATGGTACTGGCTCGCAGGCAGGAGGGAAGGACGCCAAACGGCGTTTATCAGACTGGTTATAATGAGGCCGCCATAGTTATCGTCAAGTCAGGCGCGTTCACTCCGTGAAGAGGATCGCGCCGTCCATCAGGAGCCCACTCATGCCTTCGTTCGACGTCGTGTCCGAACTGGATAAACACGAACTGACCAATGCGGTCGATAACGCCATCAAGGAACTCGACCGCCGTTTCGACCTGCGCGGCAAGTGCAGCATCGAGAGCAAGGACAAGGCGCTGACCTTGACCGCCGAAGCCGAATTCATGCTCGAGCAGATGCTCGACATGGTGCGCAGCAGTCTGGTCAAGCGCAAGATCGACTGCCAGTGCATGGAAACCAAGGAGCCCTATGCCTCGGGCAAGGTGATGAAGCAGGAAGTCACCTTTCGTGAAGGCATCGACAAGGAGCTGGCGAAGAAGATCGTCGCTCACATCAAGGACGCCAAGCTCAAGGTGCAGGCCGCCATCCAGGGCGAGCAGGTACGCGTGACCGGCAAGAAACGTGACGATCTGCAGGAAGCCATCGCCCTGCTGCGCGGTCACGAGTTCGGCATGCCGCTACAGTACAACAACTTCCGCGATTGAACCTTTGTGATGCTGAGGCGTCGCAGGCTAGGTTGATAGCATTCTGACCGCCATGGCTTGCCATGGCGGTTTCGTTTCATATACGAGAAAACAGGAGCACCCTATGGAGATGAACGTCGAGGAACTGGTGAAAATATCCGAGGCCTGGCTGCCGGTGGTGTTGGAGTACAGCGGCAAGCTGACCCTGGCAGTGATCACTCTGCTGATCGGCTGGTGGCTGATCAGCCGGCTGACGTCGAGCATCGAGAGCATGCTCGCAGCGCGTAAGGTGGACCGCGCGTTGAGCAGCTTCATTGGCAGCCTGGTCAGCATCGTGCTGCGTATTCTGCTGCTGATCAGCGTGGCTTCGATGATCGGTGTGGAGACCACTTCGTTCATCGCCATGATCGGTGCGGCGGGTCTGGCCATCGGCCTGGCGCTGCAGGGCAGCCTGGCCAACTTCGCGGGTGGCGTGCTGATCATGCTGTTTCGCCCGTTCCGCGCGGGCGACTGGATCGAGGGGCAAGGCGTTTCCGGTAGCGTCGACAGCATCCAGATCTTCCACACCACGCTGAAAACGGCGGATAACAAGGTGGTGATCGTGCCCAATGGCGCGCTGTCCAACGGCCATATCACCAACTACTCGCGTGAGCCGCGTCGGCGCGCCGACATCAATATCGGCATCGACTACTCCAGCGATATCAAGCGTGCCCGTGAAGTGCTGCTTGATATCGCCAAGGACCCGCGTGTGCAGCTTGACCCCGCGCCCGTGGTATTCGTGACCGGGCTGGGTGAAAGCGCCGTGAACATCTCGCTGCGCGTATGGGTGGCGACTGGTGATTTCTGGCCGGTGACCTTCGAGTTCACCGAACTGGCCAAGGAGCGTCTGACCGAGGCGGGTATTGGTATTCCGTTCCCGCAGCGGGTGGTGCATCTGGCCAAGGCTGATTGACACTCACCACAAAAAAGCCCCGGTCGATCCGGGGCTTTTTTGTGCCTGTGATCAGGCATTTTCGACTGCAGGTGGCGTCGTCTCAGGCACCGCTTGGCGTTTATCGCGACGCCACTGGATAACGATGAGCAGCAGTGTCGGTATACCCATCAGCGCCGTGGCAAGGAAGAAGTGAGCGTAGCCGAGGCTTTCCACCATCACGCCGGAATAGCCGCCGATCAGACGCGGCAGCAACAGCATGATGGAGCTGAGCAGGGCGTACTGGGTGGCGGAGAACTTCAGGTTGGTCAGACTCGACAGATAGGCCACGAACGCCGAGGTAGCCAGGCCTGCGCTGAAATTGTCGCAGCTGATGGTGACGATCAGCATGTTCAGGTGCGGACCCATGCCCACCAACAGCATGAACATCAAGTTGGTGGCCGCCGATGCGGCAGCACCGATCAGCAGAATCGGCATGATGCCGAAGCGCACGATCAACAGACCGCCGACACCGGCGCCGAGCAGGGTCATCACCAGGCCGAAAATCTTGCTGACGCTGGCAATCTGTTCCTTGGTGAAGCCCTGGTCGATGTAGAACACGTTGGCCATCACGCCCATTACCGTATCGGACAGGCGATAGGTGGCGATCAGGCTTAGCAGCAGCAGCGCCTGCCAGCGATAGCGCACGATGAAGTCGTTGACCGGCGTGAGCACCGGGGCCATGCCGCCCCAGAACAGGCTGGAGATGGACAGGCCGGTGAGCAGGGTATAGAGCAGTGCACGCAGGAAGGCGCGGTCGTAGTAGAGCAGCTCCTGCAGGCTTATCTGGCCCTGGAACACCAGCATCAGGTCACTTTCGTAGAACTGGGTGACCATGGCCGGGATGGCGATCAGCAGAATGATCAGCAGCAGTACGGAAAGCAGCTGGTGGAAGAACCCGTACCTGGCGGCAGCCGTTTTCAGCACCGGCGCCAGCCCGCCCCAGAACAGCCCGGATGCGCAGACGCAGGCCAGAGTGCTGTAGAGCAGCGCACGCAGGAAGGCGCGGTCGTTGTAGAGCAACTCGTGCATGCTGACGTCGCCGAGCAGCATGAGCATCAGATCGCTCTGGTAGAACTGGATGAACATGGTCGGCACGGCGATGATCAGCATGATGACCGCGCTGATCGCCAGCAACTGGTGGAAAAATCCGTGCTTGGGCGGCGCGACATGAATGTGCGGCGGTGCTGGCGGCTCGCGCATCCAAATGGAGGTGAGCAGGCCTGGCAGCATCAGCAGGGCGAAAAGCATATAGGTACCGGTCCAGGCGCTGAACTGGTAGTCCTTGGCGGTCGAGCCGAAGCCTTCGGCAAAGTACAGCGCACCGGCGGTTGCCAGCAGCGCGGCGACGCGGTAGCCGGTCATGTAAGCGGCGGCCAGCGCAGCCTGATGCTCATCGCCGAGAATTTCCAGGCGGTAGGCGTCGATGGCAATGTCCTGGGTGGCTGATGCGAAGGCCACCAGCACGGCGAGGGCGATCAGCGTCGACAGATGCGTCTGCGGATCGTAATAGGCCATGCCGATCAAGCCGATGGCGACCAGGCCTTGCGACAGCACCAGCCAGGAGCGGCGCCGGCCAAGTTTGCCCAGTAGCGGCAGGCGCCACTGGTCGAGCATTGGCGCCCACACCCATTTGAAGGCGTAGGCCAGGCCGATGAGGCTGGCGAAACCGATTGTCTCGCGTGCTACTCCGGCTTCGCGCAGCCATACCGAAAGGGTCGAGAACACCAGCATGTAGGGCAGGCCGGCGGCGAAACCCAGAAGCAGCAGAGCCAGTGTGGCGGGGTTGGCGTAGGTGGCGAGGGCGTCTCGCCAGGATTTGCGTGGCATCAGGCTCGAATCTGGGCAGGGGGGGGGCGTAGGGCGCACTCTAACTGCTGTGCTCCATCGGGCGCCAGCCGTGAAGACGCATATCCACACGTTCGTTCAGGATGTTGATGCCCTCCGCGCGCAGACGTGCCCGTTGTTCGTTACCAGAGGGGCTGCCGGCAGCCAGACTGAGGCGCCCGCCAGCGGCGATAACCCGATGCCAGGGGAGTGTGGTGCCATCCGGCAACTGGCTCAGCGTGCGGCCGACCCAGCGCGCGGCGCGGCCCAGTCCTGCCAACTGCGCCAGTTCGCCATAGCTGACGACCTTGCCCTCAGGCACCTGTGCCAATACCAGATATAGCGCCTCGCGACGCGCTTCCACGCTTGCTGGTGGTGGTGCCGGCCATGCAGACTCTGGCGGTTTCGTCTTGCCCATAGGGTTCGTCCTTCATCATGCGCGTACTACTCGCCTTGTTCCTTTCTACCCTGGCAGCCCCGATCTGGGCCGATACCGTCTGGCTGGACAACGGTGATCGCCTCAGCGGTGAAATCATTCTGCTCGATGGCGGCAAGTTGGCGCTCAAGACCAAATACGCCGGCCAGGTGCTTATCGACTGGAAGGATATCGATACCCTCAGCTCGGACAAACCCCTGCTGGTGCGCCGCAGCGGTTTCGACAACGAACGTAGCGAAAGGTTGGCGGCCGCCGGTAGCGGCATGGTGCGGGTGGAGGGTGAGCGCGAGTACACCCTGCCGCTGGCGCAGATCAAGCGCCTGGTGCCGCCGCGGCCACTGCTGGAGGATCGTCTCTGGGAGGGCAACCTCGACGCCAAGCTGGACATGAAGCGCAACCAGAACGACGTCGACGAGTGGAAGCTCAAGGGCAATACCCGTGTCGAACATGGGCGCTGGCGCCATGTACTCAGTGGCGAGCTGGAGCGTGAAACCAAGAACGACAGGAAGGTCGAGGACAACTGGGAGCTGGAATACGACCTCGATCGTTTTCTCTCCGAGCACTGGTTCTGGCGGGTTGGCGTGGAGCAGGCCGAGGACGAGTTCGAAACGGTCGACCGCCAGCGCATCGTCGGTACCGGCCCTGGGTATCGTTTCTGGGATGACGAACTGGGGCGCTTCGATTTGATTGGTCAGTTCAACCGTGTACGCCTTGAGTCCGATATAGCCGACCTGGCCTTCAACACGACGTCGCTGGAACTGGATTACAAGCGTCTGCTGTGGGGCACGCGACTGGAGTTTTACGCCAATGCCGAATTGCAGGTTCCGCACATCGAAGAAATCGACTACGTGCTCGATAGTGAGTTCGGCTTGCGCTATCGACTCAACCAATGGGCACGCCTGTCGCTGCTCTATGAACTGGATCAACTGCGCGCGCAGGGCCAGACCGTGTCGGATCGGCATTACCTGATCGGTGTTGGCGTCGGTTGGTGATGCCTGCCGTTGGATCGCCGCCCGACGGAACGCCGCCCGACGGAAAAAGCTGAACTCTGCGTATCCTGGTCGGTCAGCTGTTGCTCTGGCGCCGGGGTTGCGGATAATGCCCGGCTTTCGTCCACCAACGCCATTGCCCAACTTATGTCGCGCTCTACATCGCTGTCCCTGCTAGGCCTGAGCATCGCTCTGTGCAGTTCCGCCGCCTTCGCCGATACCGTCTGGCTGAAGAACGGAGACCGTCTCTCCGGCACCATCCGCTTCTTCGACGGCAGCAAGCTGCTGCTGGAAACCGACTATGGCGGCTCCATTCCGCTGGACTGGAAGAAAATCGCCACCCTGGAAAGTGATCACGAGCTGCTGGTCAAGCTCGGCCCGGTGGATGGCGAGCGCGCCAAGTCGCTGCTGGCTGCCGAGCCGGGCAAGGTGACTCTGGCCAATGGCGAAGCGCCGAAGACCATCGAGCTGACGCAGATCGAGCAGATCATGAAGCCCAAACCGCTGGTGGAGGATTTCACCTGGAAGGGCAACGTCGACCTCGGTCTCGACTACAAGCGTGGCGAGCGTGACTCCGACGACTACGACGTCGATATCAAGACTCAGGCCCGTCATGGACGCTGGCGGCACAACGCGATTGCCGACTACAACCGCGAGCTGAAGAACGACGTCGTCAGCACTGACAACTGGAGCGCCGAATATGCGCTCGACCGCTTCCTCACGGAGAAGTGGTTCTGGCAGGGGCGCTTCGAGTACAAGCGCGACCGCATTGAGGAAGTGCAGCGTCAGCGTACCCTCGGTACCGGCCCTGGTTACCAGTTCTGGGATGACGAGCTGGGCGCGTTCTCCATCGCCACCCTGGCCAACCGTAGCGATTACCGCTATAGCAATGGTGAGCAGGACCGCTTCTATGCGATGAGCGTGAAGTGGGACTACAACCGCTACCTGATCGGCAAGACCGTCGAATTGTTCAGTGTCGGCGAGCTGGGTAAACCCCTTGAAGGGGTTGCCGATTACACCCTAGATGCCGAAGTTGGTCTGCGTTACAAGGTCACCGACTGGGCGTCGCTGAACATGAAGGCCGAGAAGGATATGGTCAGCGGTGCCGAGGGGGATCTGGACGAAACCCGTTATACCCTTGGCTTCGGTGTCGGCTGGTAACCGCCCCCGGTAAACGAAAAAGCCCGCGATCTGCTCGCGGGCTTTTTATTGGGTGCGCCAGGCATGGCGCGTAGCGCCGTGACTGGCGCTGTTCGGTTCACTGTGGTGGTGAACCGGACGACTTGGAGGTGAAAGTCCTCTGCACGCCCGGCAAGGGGAAGTGCTAGCGGAAGGCAAGGGTGTCGCGGGTGACTGCGAATCTGAAGGAAGCCGGAAGCAAATGGCTGGCCTGACGAACAGGAAGCGGATGGAGGCGGCGTAGCGGGGTGAGACGGCCCAATTCGTCAAAGCCCGGTACTTGCACGGCACGCTACGACGTAGATCCGCCAGGCATAAGCCGGAAGGTCGCGCGAATTACCCTGGGAGATCTGCATGTTTGCCGCTGGGCTACCGGGCGTCGAGAGGCGACGGGATGGGCGTGCAGAAGTCAGCCGAGGCCGTAGTAAGTGACGAGCAACCACGTCACCAAGGGCCGAACAGGTCATACCGCCGGTAGGCGTTGGAGTCTCATGGGATGTCGAACCGCAGAAGCTTCCCCCTAGGGGAAGGCTGTTCCCCGGCATGGTGGACGGAATCCGCGCATGCCGGCTGACAGTGCGCAGACACCGATGGCGTCTGTAACGTGGACGAAAGCGGAGCCGAACACGCTGATGGAGCGGGTGCTGTCGCCGGCGAACCTGAGGCGTGCGTATCGACGGGTGGTGAACAACCGGGGCGCACCGGGGGCCGATGGCCTGTCGGTGGACGAACTCGCGGGCTACCTGAAGGAGTATTGGCCGTCCCTGCGGGAGCGGCTGCAGACGGGTGAATACCAGCCGCACGGCGTCCGTGCGGTGAACATTCCCAAGCCCCAGGGCGGGGTCAGAACGCTGGGGATACCCAGCGTGCTGGATCGCCTGATCCAGCAGGCGCTGCTGCAGCAACTGACGCCGCTTTTCGAACCGCTGTTCTCGGACTTCAGCTACGGCTTTCGTCCGGGGCGCAGCGCGCACCAGGCCATCGAAATGGCCCGCGCCCATGTGGCGGCGGGCTATCGCTGGAGCGTGGAACTGGACCTGGAGAAATTCTTCGACCGGGTCGACCACGATCTGCTGATGGACCTGCTGGCGCGTCAGGTCGAAGACCCGCGTGTGCGGCGGCTGGTTCGGCGCTACCTGGAAGCCGGTGTCATGGCGGGTGGGCTCGTGAGCCTGCGACGAGAAGGCACGCCGCAAGGCGGGCCGCTCTCGCCCCTGCTCTCGAACATCCTGCTGAACAAGCTGGATCAGGAGCTGAGCCGGCGTGGCCATCGCTTCGTGCGCTATGCCGACGACGCGAACGTCTACGTCCGCAGTCGGCAGGCGGGCGAGCGGGTGCTGGCCAGTCTGGAGCGTTTCCTGGAGCAGCGGCTGCGGTTGCGGTTGAACCGGGCCAAGAGCCAGGTCATCCGCCCGTGGCGCAGCAGTTACCTGGGCTACGGCATGACCGTGCACCGGCAGCCGAAACTGCGGATTGCCGGCAGCAGCCTACAGCGCCTGCGCGAACGGGTGAAAAGCCTGCTACGTGCTAGGCGGGGTAGTCAGCTGACCTGGCTGATCGAGCGGCTCAACCCGGTTCTGCGTGGCTGGAGCAGCTACTTCAAGCTGAGCCAGAGCAAGCGGCCTGTGGAAGAGCTGGATGGCTGGGTGCGGCGGTTGCTGCGCAATGTGCTGTGGCGGCACTGGAAACGACCGGTTACCCGGGCACGCAATCTGATGCGGCTGGGCTTACCGGAGGAGCGGGCCTGGAAGTCGGCCACCAACGGGCGCGGCCCCTGGTGGAACGCCGGCGCCTTGCACCTGCGGCAGGCGTTGCCGAAGAAACGCTGGGATGCGCTTGGACTGATGTCAATACTGGATACGATCACTCGGCTTAGCCGTATGGCCTGAACCGCCGTATACGGAACCGTACGTACGGTGGTGTGAGAGGACGGCGGGGGCGACCCCGCCTCCTACTCGATTCGGCGGAATCAGGTTTCCTCCGGCTCCCGCTGTTTCCAGCCTGCGCCACCAGGCAGCACCAGGTTGAGCAGCAGCGCGCTTATGGCGCACAGGGAAATCCCCGACAGAGCGAATTCCTTGCCGCCGATGACCATGCCGCCGATGCCGAATACCAGGGTCACCGAGACGATGATCAGGTTGCGCGCTTCGGAAAGGTCGACCTGGTGGCGAATCAGGGTGTTGAGGCCGACCACGGCGATGGAGCCGAACAGCAGGCACAGAATGCCGCCCATTACCGGGACCGGAATACTCTGCAGGGCCACGCCGAACTTGCCGATGAAGGCCAGGGCGATGGCGAATACCGCAGCCCAGGTCATGATCTTCGGGTTGTAGCTCTTGGTCAGCATCACCGCACCGGTGACTTCGGCGTAGGTGGTGTTGGGTGGGCCGCCGAACAAACCGGCTGCCGAAGTGGCCAGGCCGTCGCCGAGCAGGGTGCGATGCAGGCCAGGCTTCTTGACGAAGTTCTTGCCGGTGACGTTACCGATCGCCACCACACCGCCGATGTGCTCGATGGCTGGCGCCAGCGCTACCGGCACCATGTACAGAATGGCGCCCCAGTGCAGTTCCGGAGTGACGAAGGCGGGTACGGCGAGCCAGGCGGCTTGTTCAACGGCGCTGGTGTCGATCACCCCGAGCACGGCAGCGATGGCGCAGCCGACCGCGATGCCGGCCAGGATCGGCACCAGGCGGAAGATGCCACGGCCCAGCACGGCGACCAGCAGGGTGGTGATCAGAGCGGGCATCGAGATCATCATCGCGGTGCTGTAGGGCACCAGCTCGATGCTGCCGTCGCCTGCCTTGCCCATGGCCATGTTCACCGCGACCGGCGACAGCGCCAGGCCGATGGAAATGATCACGGGCGCGATCACTACGGGGGGTAGCAGGCGGTCGATGAAGTTGGGGCCGCGCAGTTTGACCAGCGCTGACAGCAGGATGTAGACCAGGCCGGCGGCGATCACGCCTCCCATCACGGCGGGTAGGCCGAACTCGCCCTTGGCTGCCAGGATCGGTGCGATGAAGGCGAAACTCGAAGCCAGGAACACCGGCACCTGGCGTTTGGTCACCAGTTGGAACAGCAGGGTACCGATGCCGGCAGTGAACAGCGCGACGTTGGGATCCATGCCTGTGATCAGTGGCATCAGTACCAGCGCGCCGAAGGCCACGAACAGCATCTGTGCGCCGGAGATGCCCTGGCGCCACAGTGGATCGTTGAATTCCGTTTGCGACATGTCAGGCGTCCTTTTGCTTGGTGCCGAAGATCTTGTCGCCGGCATCGCCCAGGCCCGGAATGATGTAGCCGTGCTCGTTCAGGCACTGATCGATTGAGGCGGTGAAGATGGTCACGTCCGGATGAGCCTGCTGGACTGCCTTGATGCCCTCGGGAGCGGCAACCAGGACCATGGCGCGAATGTCCTTGCAGCCGGCCTTCTTCAGCAGGTCAATGGTGGCGACCATCGAGCCACCGGTGGCCAGCATCGGGTCGATGATCAGGGCCAGGCGCGAGTCGATTTCCGGAGCGAGCTTTTCCAGATAGGTGTGTGCTTCGAGCGTCTCTTCGTTGCGCGCCACGCCCACTGCGCTGACCTTGGCACCGGGAATCAGGCTGAGCACGCCGTCGAGCATGCCGATGCCGGCACGCAGGATGGGGACTACGGTGATCTTCTTGCCGGCGATCTTCTCTACCTGAACGGTGCCCGCCCAGCCTTCGATGTCGTAGGCTTCCAGAGGCAAGTCGTTGGTGGCCTCATAAGTCAGCAGGGCGCCCACTTCCTGGGCCAGCTCACGGAAATTCTTGGTGCTGATATCGGCGCGGCGCATCAGGCCGATCTTGTGACGGATCAGCGGGTGGCGGATCTCGCGAGTGGGCATGGGCTGGGATCTCCAACGGGGCTCTGGGAAAAATCGCGTTAGATTAAAGCATTGCTTGTGCCAAGTGGTGGGTGACTGATGAGTCACGCTGCTCGCCGACGTGCATCGGCTACGCTGGTCAGTCGATACTTGGCAAGCGTGGCACGGGTCTGTACCTTTGCCCGCTTTTATTTGACGAGTCGATCAGCTTTCGGGCTGTTCGCCGCCATTCATCAGCCGATCAAGAGAGAACTCATCATGTCCGCCGATCTCGCGCACATTCGCCAAATCATGGCGGAAGCCGACTGCCTGTTCACCGAAGCCGAGGTGGAAGCGGCCATCGACAGGGTTGCCAGCCAGATCAACGCCGAGCTGGCCGAGCGCAATCCGGTGGTGTTCTGCGTGATGAACGGCGGCCTGATCTTCTCCGGCAAACTGCTGACCAAGCTGAACTTCCCGCTCGAAGCGTCCTATCTACACGCGACCCGTTATCGCAATGAAACCAGCGGTGGCGAACTGTTCTGGAAGGCCAAGCCGGAAGTTTCCTTCATCGACCGCGATGTGCTGATCGTCGACGACATCCTCGATGAAGGGCACACCCTCGGTGCGATCATCGATTTCTGCCGCCATGCCGGTGCACGTGCCGTGCATACCGCGGTGTTGATCGACAAGGAGCATGACCGCAAGGCGCGTCCGGATCTGAAAGCCAATTACGTGGGCCTGCAGTGCATTGACCGTTACATCTTCGGTTACGGCATGGACTACAAGGGCTACTGGCGCAACGCCGCCGGCATCTTCGCGGTCAAGGGGCTGTAAGCCTGATACCAGGTTCACACACCTGCTTTCCGTAGGAGCCCCGCCCTGGGGCGCCGCTCCTAAAGATCGCCGTCGGGCGCGAAGCCCGGATGAAATCCGGTCACGGCTTCAGGTTCTCTCCCAGCCAGCGCAGCGCCTTTTCTCGTGCTTGCGGCAGGTCCCGCACATAGGCCAGCTCGCCCTCGCGGCGATGTACGCCGGCGCGACGTAATTGCAGGCGCACCTGCGCCGTCGGCCCGCTCAGAATCAGTGCCACATTCTGCTGGCGATAGTCACGCAGCACGTTGTCCAGCGCGGCAATGGCCGTCATGTCCAGCAGTGGCACGGCGCTGATGTCGACGATGACTATCTTCACCCCCGGCGTGAAACGCCGCAGCACGCTCAACGCCTTTTCTGCCGCGCCAAAGAACAGCGGGCCGCGAATGGCGTAAGCCAGCACGTGCTCGGGCAGATCCAGCAAGGCCTGACGTTGCTGCCGATTCAGCGCCGCGGTATCGGTCAGTTCGCTCATGCGCTTGATGAACAAGCCGGCCGCCAGCAGCAGGCCCACGGCCACGGCCAGCACCATGTCGAACAGCACCGTTAGTACCAGGCAAGTGAGCAGTACCAGCACATCGCTGCGTGGCGCGATACGCAGGGTGTGGACGACGTGGTGGGGTTCGCTCATGTTCCACGCTACCATCAGCAGTAGCGCTGCCAGGGCGGCCATGGGCAGATAGCTGAACAGCGGCGCGAGCAACAGAATCGCCGCTAGCACCACGCCCGCGTGAATCAATGCCGCCAGCGGGGAAAAAGCGCCGGCGCGGACGTTGGCGGCGGTGCGAGCGATGGCAGCGGTGGCGGTGATTCCGCCAAAGAACGGCGCGGCCAGGTTGCCGAGGCCCTGGCCGATCAGTTCGGCGTTAGGGTCATGCTTGCTGCCGGTCATGCCGTCGGCGACGACGGCGCACAACAATGACTCGATGGCGCCGAGCATGGCGATGGCGAATGCCGGCGCCAGCAGTTGGCGGATCAGCTCGAATGACAATACAAGGGGTAGGCCGTCGGCGCCCGGCAGGTTCCAGGGTGACGCCAGATCCGGCAGGAAAGGTGGGATGCCGGGATATTCGATGCCGTCGAGCTGATAGCTGAAGCGCTCGCCCAATGTCGCCACGGGCAGCCCCAGGCGCTCCAGGGCCAGGGCCAGCAACGCGCCAATCGCCAGGGCGACCAGGTGTGCAGGAATCTTCGGTATCAGGTGTGGCCAGATCAGCAGTGTCGCCAGGCACGCGGCGCCCACCAGGCTGTCGCCGAGTTGCAGGCTGGGCAAGGCACGGATCAGCAGGTTCACCTGTTCCAGAAGATGCTGGGGTGTGCCGGCCAGGTGCAGACCGAACAGATCCTTGATCTGCAGAACGGCAATGACGATGCCGATGCCGGCAGTAAAGCCCAGTGTCACCGGATAAGGCACGAACTCGATCAGGCGTCCGGCGCGTAGCAGGCCCAGGGTGATCAGGATCACGCCAGCCATCAGCGTACACAGCAGCAAGCCGCCGAGACCGTACTGCTGGGTGATCGGCAGCAGGATCACCACGAAGGCGGCGGTGGGGCCGGAAATATTGAAGCGCGAGCCGCCGCACAGGGCGATCAGCGGTGCAGCGATCAGCACGGTGTAGAGGCCGTGCTGCGGTGCCACGCCCACGGCAATAGCCAGCGCCATGGCCAGTGGAATGGCAATGATGCCCACCGTCAGGCCGGCGCTCAGGTCGCCGCGCAGGGCCTTCCAAGAGTAGCCCGCGCGCAGGGTCTGGCGCCAGGCGGCGAACAGCGGCAACGATAGACGCGACATGCTGGCTCCCAAGTGGCTTGGCGCATTATAGGAGCCGATTCGTCGGGTGCGGCATGACCTAGGTCGGCTGTTGTGTCGATTGATCGCGTGTTAGCCTGCCTGGCTGCGCGTTGAGCCGCGCGCGGCTCGGCGGTACACTGCCGGCCCTCTGTAATGCTGGCGGGAGCGGGCGATGCGTAAAGACAAGAAGCAGGTGATTGGCGAAGAAATAAGCGATGACTCGATCAAGCTGTTCCTTGCGGTGGAACCAGCGGATGCCACGCCGCCTTCGCTGCACAAGCTGGTCAAGGCTTATCGCGGTCTGCGTATCGATGACTTCGAGCGTTTCGTGGGGTTCTTCGTCGCCGAAGGCTACGACCTCTCGGCCACTGACGCACAGGGCAATGACTTCGTCGCGCTGATTCAGGATCAGCGCAATGCCGAGCCTTACATCGAAGTGATCAAGGCCGCTCGCGGCTGATTCTCGTAGGCATAGGCAAAAATGCCCGCATTCCGCAAGGAGGCGGGCATTTTTCATGGCTGCACGGCTGCGGCTTGAATTTAGGGCAATAAAAAACCGGCCACCAGGGCCGGTTTTTCAAGAACCTGTCGCGATTAAGCGGCAGCAGCTTCGCCCAGCGCCTTGATGTGCGCGTTCAGGCGGCTCTTGTGACGAGCGGCTTTGTTCTTGTGGATGATGCCTTTGTCAGCCATGCGGTCGATGACCGGAACAGCTGCAGTGTAAGCGGTTTTGGCAAGCTCGAGATCTTTGGCAGCAATAGCCTTGACTACGTTCTTGATGTAAGTACGAACCATCGAGCGCAGGCTGGCGTTATGGCTACGGCGCTTCTCAGCCTGTTTGGCGCGTTTTTTGGCAGAAGGTGAGTTGGCCACCGTCAAGCTCCTCGAAAACTGGGGGGTTACGACAAATAAGGCCGCGAATCATGCCGATCCATCTGCCTGCTGTCAAGTCTGATGACGCTTTCCTGTGCTGGCCTGACCAGTGGTGGCTCGCTACACTCGACGCCTTCGTTGGGCGGCGGATTGTCCGCTACTGCACCTCTTTATGGAAGCCGAAATACCCCATGAATCTCCTCAAGTCCCTGGCTGCCGTCAGTTCACTGACCATGGTTTCGCGCGTGCTGGGGTTCGTGCGCGACACCATCATCGCCCGCACCTTCGGGGCCGGAGTGGCGTCGGACGCCTTCGTGGTGGCCTTCAAGCTGCCCAACCTGCTGCGCCGTATTTTTGCCGAAGGGGCGTTCTCTCAGGCCTTCGTGCCGATTCTGGCCGAGTACAAGATGCAACAGGGCGAGGAGGCTACGCGCACCTTCATTGCCTATGTATCGGGGTTGCTGACCCTGGTGCTGGCGCTGGTCACGGCCATCGGCGTGCTCGCAGCGCCTTGGATCGTCTGGGCCACGGCGCCGGGTTTTGCCGATGAGGCCGAGCGCTTCGAGCTGACCGTCGATCTGCTGCGGGTGACCTTTCCTTATATATTGCTGATCTCCCTGTCATCGCTGGCGGGCGCCATTCTCAACACCTGGAACCGTTTTTCGGTGCCGGCATTCGTGCCGACGCTGCTCAACGTCAGCATGATCGTCTTCGCGCTGTTTCTGACGCCCTATTTCGACCCGCCGATCATGGCTCTCGGCTGGGCGGTGCTGGTCGGCGGCCTGGCCCAACTGCTCTGGCAACTGCCGCACCTTAAAAAGATCGGCATGCTGGTGCTGCCGCGCCTGAGTTTCGGTGATCTGGGTGTCTGGCGCGTGCTCAAACAGATGGGGCCAGCTATCTTCGGCGTCTCGGTGAGTCAGATTTCGCTGATCATCAACACGATATTCGCCTCCTTCCTGGTGGCTGGCTCGGTGTCCTGGATGTATTACGCCGACCGCCTGATGGAGCTGCCCTCGGGTGTGCTGGGCGTGGCGCTGGGCACCATCTTGCTGCCGGCACTCTCCAAGACCTACGCCAGCAAGAATCGCGACGAGTACCGTCGTCTGCTCGATTGGGGGCTGCGCCTGTGCTTTCTGTTGGTACTGCCTTGCACGTTGGCGCTGGCGATTCTCGCCGAGCCGCTGGTGGTGTCGCTATTCCAGTACGGCAAGTTCGGTGCAGAGGATGCGCTGATGACCCAGCGGGCGCTGGTGGCCTACTCGGTCGGCCTGCTGGCGTTGATTCTGATCAAGATCCTCGCGCCAGGCTTTTATGCCCAGCAGAACATCAAGACACCGGTGCGTATTGCCATCATCAGCCTGCTGGCCACCCAGGTGATGAATGCGCTGTTCGTGTTTGGCCTGGAGATGGCGCACGTCGGCCTGGCGCTGGCGATCAGCCTGGCGGCCTGCCTGAATGCCGGCCTGTTGTACTGGCAACTGCGCCGCGCCGATATCTTCCAGCCGCTGCCGGGCTGGGGGCTGTTCCTGTTCAAGCTGGTGGTTGCGGTGGCGGTGATGGTCGCTGTGTTGCTGGGGCTGTTGCAGGTGATGCCTGTCTGGGCAGAAGGGGAGATGCTCGTGCGCCTGTTGCGTCTCGGCGCGCTGGTGGCCGCTGGGCTGATTGCCTACTTCGGCATGCTGCTCATATTGGGCTTCCGTCCGCGTGATTTTGCCCGGCGGGCGTTGTAGCGATTTCACCCATCGCGATGCCTGTTGTGCATGGCGTGCTGTGCGTATAATCGGCCACTTTGTGAACAAGAAGCGTGCTATGCAGCTGGTTCGAGGTCTTCATAACCTGCAGCCCCAGGCGCGGGGCTGTGTGGTCACCATCGGTAATTTCGACGGCGTTCATCGTGGGCACCAGGCCATCCTGGCGCGCCTGCGTGAGCGTGCTGCGGAATTGGCCGTGCCCAGCTGTGTGGTGATCTTCGAGCCGCAGCCGCGTGAATTCTTTGGTCCGGACACCGCGCCGGCGCGTCTGACCCGCCTGCGTGACAAGCTCGCCCTGTTGGCTGCCGAAGGCGTCGACATGGTGCTGTGCCTGGCCTTTAATCGCCGCCTGCGCGAGTTGTCGGCTGCCGAGTTCGTTCAGCGCGTGCTGGTCGATGGCCTTGGCGTGAAGGATCTGGAAATCGGCGACGATTTCCGCTTCGGCTGCGACCGCGCCGGCGATTTCGAATTTCTCAAGGCCGCCGGCCAGCGTTACGGCTTCAGCGTCGATGCCTCTACCACTGTCGAAGTGCTGGGCGGCCGGGTCAGCAGCACGCGCGTGCGCCAGGCCCTGGCCGATGGCGATTTCGAACTGGCCGAAGCCTTGCTTGGGCGGCCGTTCCGTATCGCTGGGCGGGTATTGCATGGGCAGAAGCTCGGCCGCCAGCTTGATGCGCCGACTGCCAATATCCAGCTCAAGCGGCGCAAGGTGCCGCTGACCGGGGTTTATCTGGTGAGCTGTGAAATCGATGGCGTGATTCAACCGGGCGTCGCCAATATTGGCGTGCGCCCCAGTGTTGCCGGTGACGGCAGCGCCCATCTGGAAGTGCATCTTCTGGATTTTGCCGGCGATCTGTATGGCCGGCGTCTCTCGGTGGCTTTCCACCACAAGCTGCGTGATGAGCAGCGTTTCGCCTCGCTGGAGGCCCTGAAGGCGGCGATTGCCGCTGATATCGCCGCTGCCCGTGAATATTGGCAGAGCCACCCGCTGATGAAGAGCCCGAAATGACCGACTACAAAGCTACGCTGAACCTGCCCGATACCCAGTTCCCGATGAAGGCCGGCCTGCCGCAACGCGAGCCGCAGACCCTGCAGCGCTGGAACGAGATTGGTCTGTATAGCAAGCTGCGCAAGATTGGCGAAGATCGGCCGAAGTTCGTCCTGCACGACGGCCCGCCCTATGCCAACGGCAGCATCCATATCGGTCATGCGGTGAACAAGATCCTCAAGGACATCATCACCCGCTCCAAGACCCTGGCCGGCTTCGACGCGCCCTATGTCCCGGGCTGGGACTGCCATGGCCTGCCGATCGAGCACAAGGTCGAAACCACCTTCGGCAAGAATCAGCCGGCGGACCTGACCCGCGAGCGTTGCCGCACCTATGCCGGCGAGCAGATCGAAGGGCAGAAGGCCGACTTCATCCGCCTCGGCGTGCTGGGTGACTGGGACAACCCTTACAAGACCATGGATTTCGCCAACGAGGCCGGCGAGATCCGCGCCCTGGCCGAGATGGTCAAACAGGGCTTCGTGTTCAAGGGCCTGAAGCCGGTGAACTGGTGCTTCGACTGTGGCTCGGCGCTGGCCGAGGCCGAGGTGGAGTATCAGGACAAGAAGTCCGATGCCATCGACGTTGCCTTCCCAATCGAGGATGCAGACAAGCTGGCCGCCGCCTTCGGACTCAGCGAGCTGAGTAAGCCGGCCGCCGTCGTCATCTGGACCACTACGCCCTGGACCATCCCGGCCAACCAGGCGCTCAACGTGCATCCGGAGTTCACCTACGCCCTGGTCGACACCGGCGAGCGTCTCCTGCTGCTGGCCGAGGAACTGGCCGAGTCCTGCCTGCAGCGTTACGACCTGCAAGGTCAGGTAATTGCCACCGCTCCCGGCGCGGCGCTGGAACTGATCCGTTTCCGTCATCCGTTCTACGAGCGTTTCTCGCCGGTGTACCTGGCCGAATACGTCGAGCTGGGCGCCGGTACCGGTATCGTCCACTCGGCGCCGGCTTACGGTGAGGACGACTTCCGCACCTGCAAAGCCTATGGCATGAGCAACGACGACATTCTCAGCCCGGTGCAGAGCAACGGCGTCTATACCCCGGACCTGCCGTTCTTCGGCGGCCAGTTCATCTGGAAGGCCAACCCGGCCATCGTCGAGAAGCTGGCCGAGGTCGGTGCGCTGCTCAAGCATCAGCCGATCCAGCACAGCTACATGCACTGCTGGCGCCACAAGACGCCGCTGATCTACCGCGCCACCGCACAATGGTTCGTCGGCATGGATACCCAGCCGAAGCAAGGTGCGCCCTTGCGTGAGCGTGCGCTGGCGGCTATCGAGCAGACCCAGTTCGTCCCGGCCTGGGGCCAGGCGCGCCTGCACAGCATGATCGCCGGTCGTCCTGACTGGTGCATCTCGCGTCAGCGCAACTGGGGCGTGCCGATCCCGTTCTTCCTGCACAAGGCCACTGGCGAGCTGCACCCGCGCACTGTCGAGCTGATGGAAGAGGTCGCCAAGCGCGTCGAGCAAGAGGGCATCGAAGCCTGGTTCAAACTCGACGGCGCCGAGCTGCTTGGCGCTGAAGCAGCTGACTACGACAAGATCAACGACACCCTCGATGTGTGGTTCGACTCCGGTACCACGCACTGGCACGTGCTGCGCGGCTCCCACGACATGGGTCACACCGACGGCCCGCGCGCCGATCTGTACCTCGAAGGTTCGGATCAGCATCGCGGCTGGTTCCACTCCTCCCTGCTGACCGGCAGCGCCATCGACGGTCACGCGCCGTACAAGGCACTGCTGACCCATGGCTTCGTGGTCGACGAGAACGGCCGCAAGATGTCCAAGTCGCTGGGTAACGTGGTTGCGCCGCAGGAGGTTAACGACAGCCTGGGCGCCGACATCATGCGCCTGTGGGTCGCGTCCACCGACTACTCCGGCGAGATGGCGGTGTCCAAGGTGATCCTGCAGCGCAGCGCCGATGCCTACCGCCGCATCCGCAACACCGCGCGCTTCATGCTGGCCAACCTCAACGGCTTCGATCCGGCCAAGGACCTGCTGCAGCCCGAGCAGATGCTCGACCTCGACCGCTGGGCCGTGGACGCAGCCCTGCGTTTGCAGGAAGAAATCATCGAGGCCTACGCCGACTACCGTTTCTGGAACGTCTATTCCAAGGTGCACAACTTCTGCGTGCAGGAGCTGGGCGGCTTTTATCTGGACATCATCAAGGACCGCCAGTACACCACCGCCGCCGACAGCGTGGCGCGTCGCTCCTGCCAGAGCGCGCTGTTCCACATCAGCGAAGCGCTGGTGCGCTGGATCGCGCCGATCCTGGCCTTCACCGCCGAGGAAATCTGGCAGTTCCTGCCGGGCGAGCGCAACGAGTCCGTGATGCTCAATACCTGGTACGCCGGCCTGGAGCGCCTGCCGGAAGGCTTCGAGCTGGATCGTGCCTACTGGGATCGCGTCATGGCGGTCAAGGCAGCAGTCAACAAAGAGCTAGAGAACCTGCGTACGGCCAAGGCCATCGGTGCCAGCCTGCAGGCCGAGGTCACCCTGTTCTGCGATGAGGCCAAGCAAGCTGACCTGGCCAAGCTCGGTGACGAGCTGCGTTTCGCCCTGATCACCTCGGCGGCGCAGACCGCACCGCTGGCCGATGCACCGGCCGATGCGGTAGTGACCGAAGTCGAGGGTCTGAAGCTGAAGATCCTCAAGTCCGCACACGCCAAGTGTGGCCGTTGCTGGCACTTCCGCGCGGATGTCGGCAGCCATGCTGCGCATCCGGAGCTGTGCGGCCGCTGCGTGAGCAACATCGAAGGCGAAGGTGAGGTGCGCAAGCATGCCTGAGTCCTCGCGTTTCGGGCATCTGCCCTGGCTGCTGCTTAGCGTGCTGATTCTGGTCGTCGATCGGGTGACCAAGGACATCTTCGAGGGCACGCTGAGCATGTATCAGCGCATCGAAGTGATTCCTGGCTACTTCGACTGGACCCTGGCCTACAACACCGGCGCGGCGTTCAGCTTCCTGGCCGATGCCGCCGGCTGGCAGCGCTGGTTCTTCGCCGCCATCGCCATCGTCGTCAGCGTTGTGCTGGTGGTCTGGCTCAAGCGCCTCAAGCGCCACGAGACCCTGTTGGCCGTGGCCCTGGCCATGGTGCTGGGCGGCGCGTTAGGCAACCTGTATGACCGTGTGGTGCTTGGCCATGTGGTTGACTTCATTCTGGTGCACTGGCAGAACCGCTGGTACTTCCCGGCGTTCAACCTGGCCGACATCTTCATCACCATCGGCGCGATCCTGCTGGCGCTGGATATGTTCAAGAGCGACAAGTCCGCGAAGGAGGCTGCGCAATGACAGACGTACGCATCGGTCCGGACAGGGAAGTGACCCTGCATTTTGCCCTCAAGCTGGAAAATGGCGATGTGGTCGACAGCACGTTCGACAAACAGCCGGCGACCTTCAGGGTCGGTGATGGCAACCTGCTGCCTGGTTTCGAACAGGCACTGTACGGCTTCAAAGCCGGCGACAAGCGCAGCGTGCAGGTGCAGCCGGAGCAGGGCTTCGGCCAGCCGAACCCGCAGAACGTGCAGATCATGCCGCGTAGCCAGTTCGAGGGCATGGAACTGTCCGAAGGCCTGCTGGTGATCTTCAATGATGCCGCCAATACCGAGCTGCCAGGCGTGGTCAAGGCGTTCGATGACAAGCAGGTCACCATCGACTTCAACCACCCACTGGCCGGCAAGGTGCTGGATTTCGATGTGGAAATCATCGAGGTCAAGGCCCTCTAGATCGCATCGCCGCTTCTGTAGGAGCGGCTTCAGCCGCGAAGCTCTTGTTGCAGCCTGCACTGATCCCGCGCAGGCTGTACCTTCCAGGAACGACCGATAGCGTCGTTTCGTTCCTCGATCAATACCGAGACAGCCAGCATGCATATCAAACTCGCCAACCCCCGCGGCTTCTGCGCCGGTGTCGATCGCGCCATCGAAATCGTCAACCGTGCGCTGGAAGTGTTCGGCCCGCCGATCTACGTGCGCCATGAAGTGGTGCATAACAAATTCGTGGTAGAGGATCTGCGTGCGCGAGGTGCGGTATTCGTCGAAGAGCTGGACCAGGTGCCGGACGATGTCATCGTCATCTTCAGTGCGCACGGCGTCTCCAAGGCCGTACGCGACGAGGCCGACCGCCGCGGCCTCAAGGTCTTCGACGCCACCTGCCCACTGGTGACCAAGGTGCATATGGAAGTGGTGCGTTACAGCCGCGAAGGGCGCGAGTGCATCCTCATCGGTCACGAAGGTCACCCGGAAGTCGAAGGCACCATGGGCCAATACGACGCCAGCAATGGCGGCGCCATCTACCTGGTCGAGGATGAGGCCGACGTCGCCGAACTGCGGGTGCGCAACCCCGAGAACCTGGCATTCGTTACCCAGACCACCTTGTCCATGGATGACACCAGCAAAGTGATCGACGCCCTGCGCGCCAAGTTCCCCGCCATTGGCGGCCCGCGCAAGGACGACATCTGCTACGCCACGCAAAACCGCCAGGATGCGGTCAAACAACTGGCCAGCGAGTGCGATGTACTGCTGGTGGTCGGCAGCCCGAACAGCTCCAACTCCAACCGCCTGCGTGAGCTGGCCGAACGCATGGGCACACCGGCCTACCTGATCGACGGGGCTGAAGACCTCAAGAATGAATGGTTCGATGGCGCGAAAGGCGTCGGTATCACTGCTGGCGCTTCTGCACCGGAGGTGTTGGTGCGTGGAGTGGTAGACCAACTACGCGCCTGGGGGGCCGTCGGCGAGACGGAGCTGGATGGACGGCCGGAGAACATCACGTTCTCGATGCCGAAGGAATTACGGGTGAAGGCGCTGTGAGCTGAAAAGAAAAAGGCGATCCGAAGATCGCCTTTTTCTTGTGTTTGGCTGCTCAGCGCCAGCACTGATCTACCGTCTTGGCATCAGAACCGGTGGACGTCTTGCCTTTGATGCCAACGGCCGTGAGGGTCAGGTTGCCACAGAGGCCATCGCCGATGTTCTGCTCGGCCGTCAGTGTATAACCGCCATCATTGTTGGTACGGGATACTCCTACCAAGTAATAGCCATTTTCCGATCGCACCCTGGCTCCTGCAGCGTCAGCATTTATGACGCTTGCCTGATTGGAGACCAGCAGGTCCAGATCTTGAGGCGTGGTCACGTAGCGATTGTTCTGGGCATAGAAGCGCTCCTGTCGTGCTGCCATTTCCTGCAGCAGCGCCATGCCCTCAGCTCTTTTGCTACGCGTGATGTAGTCCTGGTAGTTGGGGATGGCAATGGCCGCCAGGATGCCGATGATCGCTACAGCGAGCATCAGTTCGATCAAGCTGAAGCCTTTCTGTTTACGCTGAATCATTGAAACTCCTCCGGCACGATATGCCAGCTCTGGCGGCCGCTGCTGTTAGGGTCGGGACCGACGCCTAAAGGGTTTTCTGCGCCATCGCTGCCGAGCGCCTTTCCGCCGGGTGCTAAAGTAAAGCCCCCGAGGGCAGGGAAGCGGACGCCGGATACGACATTGGCATTGTACTCATCAGTCGGGTTCACCAGGCGATCCGCGTTCAGGTCAAGCACGTTGAAGCGTGTGCGACCGCCAGTGAAGGCATCGACAGCATACAGCCAGGTTTCTGCCCCTGCCTGGCAGGGATCCTGATTGGGGGTCAGGCTGCTGAGGAACAGGATGGAGCCGCTGGCCGTCATATTGTTGACGATCATTTCACCAGTCAACTCTTTACTCACTGACATATTCAGCGCCCATCCCCATTTATTAACGTTCTCGTCTTTGGTTGTGTCGATTTGTTGTCCGGACTCGGGTTCTTTGTACCATTCAGGTACTTTATCGCTCAGTAATCGGATATCTCGTGTAGCAGTAACTTCACCTTCAGCATTTTTGAATGATTCATTGTCTTCTTGCTGAGTGAATTCCTGTTCCTGCAGTCTTTCGCGAGTTTCTGGACGCAGAGTAGATGAGCTGGTTGCTTGCCGTTTGGTGTTGCGATCCCAGATACCATAAAGCGTCATGGCGCGGCTAGTGTCGACGTTGGCATCGCTAGTTTCCAGATACTTACCAGTACCGAACAACACCAGATAGCCATAGCTAGTGGGGTGACGAACCAGCGAAGGCTGGATGGTGATGGCCTGACGCTTGCCAGCCTCATCCGTGGCGACGAACAGAGGCTTCTCACCGTAGGCAAGTTTGAAATCAGCGACCGAAGTTGCACTGACATCAGGACGCCTGCGGCTAAATGGATCATTGCTTCTGAAGGGAACGCCATCCACTAAGAATTCGTCTGGAGCAGGGCTATTATCGGGAAGTGAGCGAACCAAATCAAAGCGCCACAGATTGCCCTGCAGGTCGCCAGCATAGGCATAGTCCACCAGCCCGTCGCCATTGTTATCCGCACCGCGAACGCTGGAAAGTCCATTAGAGAGGGTGATACTACCTTCCACGACATCCGGCACAGTGATCTTCTTGATCAGCTCGCCGCTCTTGATGTTGATGATCAGCAATGCGGCCTTGTCATTCGTGCTGTTATAGCCGTTGCCCTGCAGGACTGCCCACTCACCCGTATGCAGGCGCACGATCTCGGGTTGTGCGAAGGTGAAGCCGAGGTCGGCATCCTTAGCGGAGTCGAACTCCCACAGCAGCTTAATTTGCGTCGGGTCGGTAACGTCCAGTGCGAACAGGGATTTTCCCCCTGCGCGCAGGGTTCCGATTAGCACGGTGCGCCAGCCTTCGTCGTCACCGAAGTAAACGTCACGGACAATAGGGCTGCCATCGACAAAGTAGCGATGTCCGGCGCCGCTGTAGTTCTGGCCCGTAAGGCGGTAAAGATTTTTGATGACTTCCGTGGGGATGAAGGCGAACTCCTCGCGGCCGGTCGCCGCATTAAAACCATGCAGCATGCCGTCGTTGCCACCGACATAAATCATCTCGGGGCGACCGTCTGGATTGTTTACAGAACTCTTCTGATAGGTTTCGCGGAATGCTGCATAGCTTTTGTAGCTCGCACGGTTGCCCAGTGGGTTTTCAATGGCGTCGGCTAGGTACGCTAAATATGCAGGTGTACCGACTATAACTGGGCTGGAGTTGATAATATCGCCCATCACAGTACGATTGTTGCGTTTACGAAATTTTGGAGTGGTATCACCTTCGCCACTGCGTTCACCGCGGATATAGGCGACGCGTTGTTCTCCACGATTATCTTGAGCGCCCACCAGGCTATCCGGATCGATATTTAGCAGGCTTTGTAATGTGCCGAGATTGGCCCAGGTAAAGTCTTTAAGGCCGGTGCTATTGTTACTTGGTGCAGCCATCATAACTCGACGAGTAAGAGGATCGAGGCTTTGATTTGCGGTCTGTATGTTCCACAGCTCTGTCGTTTGGTCATTGGCGCTGACCAGCGTCTTGCTCAGTTGACCACTCCAGTCCTCGCTGGAGAACTGAGTGGCGTAGACATTACTTTGTAGGTCGCTACCATTGCTATCAGATACAAAGGATGCAGATACGGCCGGGCGTGCAGCCGTCGTAGTGCGATCGGCAATGCGATTCAGAATGTCTTCAAATGCTGCAACCATATCTTCAGGGCTTTCGACACTGAAAAATTCACCGCGGGAGTTAATAGCGGCATGCCAAAGGTCATATACGTTAGCCTGTTCGCCCGAGCCAGCCTGGGGCCAGGTGGCTCCATTTTTCAGGGCTTCATATCCTGATCCTTTGAATGTGCCGCCTTCCCAAGGTAACCCGGCTCTGTTGAGGGACTCCGATAGCCCCAGGCCCATCATAAAATTAACCATATGCTGCCATGTGGCAGGGTTGTTGCGAGGGTCCCAGTATTGAGTATTCTCATTGTCACTCTTAAAGGGGATATATGGTTTTAATTCGTTTTTAAGTTGGGTGTTTGGGCGTAAGTCTGTCGCCCAATAGTGCATAGCAATATCAGCTAGTGTGGCCTGTGTGCTATCGCTGAAAGGGGCTATGTTGCCAGTATAGTTTTTGCCGTCGGGTAAGATAAAGTTTGCTGAGTCATTGCGAGACGGGTTGCTTATGGTCTCGCCAGTATTTGTCCACATGCCATCCGTCATCACAATATGGTAGCTTGGGCGGCATGAATATGTATTGGCAGCAGTATTGCCTGTACTGCCAGGCTCTTTTTCCCAAGCAATCGAGCCGGTCAAGAAATTACCTGCGCGCTCTACTGCAGAGCGCAGAGGCGTGCCGCTTGCGAGGTTGAATCGAGTTGAGCGCTGCAACCAGTCTAGGAAGTTAGCTTTCTGTTGTGTGTTGTAAGTTCTGAATTGATTTGCACCGCAATCGCCGCCTGCCGAAGAGTTTGGATTCTTGCAATGAATGAGGCTCTGCCAGGTTAAGCGAGATGACGATGAAAGGTTATAAAATGCGATGCTTGCAGAGGAGAGAGTTGCGAGTGAGCGCGTACGATAAAAAGAGTACCAAATTGCAAAGTTTTTACGTTCATCAGTTAGTATGCTTCCGTCACTTTTTATCGCGGTGCCGGATGTTGATGAGACAAATGTTAATTTATAGCAGTCATCATTGTTAATGGAATTTAACGTGCAGCTGCTCAGTGTTGGGTCGTAACGATAGTAGTAAGCAGGAACTGCTGCCTGAGTCAGATTTGCTGTGTAACTATTACTGCTTCTTGTGCATGTGATGTTTTGAGCTGAGAGGCTAGGAAAGGTCACGCTGCATGTGAAGTTTGAGTCCCTATTCAGTCGATTGAAGGTAAAGATCACGCCTTCGGGTGTTGTGTATGTGCGAGTTGTATTGTTGGTGGTGATTATTTCGGTGCGAGAAAAGTCACTGGTTGGGTGTTGAGCTAGAATGGAGTTTAGTGCGGCATTACTATTAGTATCGTAGTTGCCTTGTCCGTTGCTGGACTTGTTGTATGTCCAGGCAGGGCGATAGCTGTTGCTTAAGTTAACCCAGTCGTTACCATTATTTTTTTCTGGGTTGAAGCCATCCATAAAAGCTTTGTCGAACTGAGTGTCTAATGTTGACTCTTGGCCAGACTTTGTCAGGGTGTTGGGAATCCGATAGATTGTCTTTGGGTTGTAATACATGGGGTTAAAGGTTGCCGATTTCGCTCTTCTTGTAGGTCTTATGTCATTTCGGTCTTGTTGATTGTTCGTGCCAGCGACGTCAGGCACGAAGGCACGGTTCATGCTAGTCGAGTCATCTAGGGTGAAGATTAGATTTGGCGCTACTGTCTCATTCAGCATCAACGGTGTTTGGCTGATGTTAAGCGTCGCCCCTATGGCGGAAACTGTACCTGAGAGGTAGAGGAGTAATCCAAAAGTACTAAAATACTGAATGTTGTTGATGCGCGATGCTTTCATGATTTTTCTCGCTTATTCTGCTCAGGCTCAGTTGCTTTCGATCCGGCCCTGGGAATTCAGGGCAACAGTTGAGCGCACGGCACTATTCAAGCCATTATTACTGGCCATGCCGTTTACCTCGTAGCGGAATACACCAATGCCTTGCAGCATATTTCCATATTCAGGGTTTTCTGATTCGCCCTGAAGTTCGCCACCAGGTGCGATTTGTGCGTACCAGGTGGCGTCGCCGTAAAGTTCGGTGTTGTCGTCCGGGGAATAGACCTGCTTATTAGTTGTATCAATTGCGTAGGCGGGCTTCTTATCGAGCAGGCAAAGTTTGCCGGGTGTAATGTTTTCGCAGTTGTTACTTGGTTCTTGAGGGCTCATCAGTTCCATGATGCGGCGCTCACCATCTCGCACACTGGCTTCCGCCACGTTGAGCAGCTGCTTCTGCTCGATCATGTTGCCGGTGATGCGCGACTCCAGGCTGACCTCGCGCATGTTGGCGATGGCCAGAACCGTGATGACCAGCAGAAAGATCAACGCAATAAGCAGGCTGATACCTTGCTGGCGTTGTCCCAAGTGGTAGTGGTGTTTGTTGTTCATGGCATCAGGTTCCTCATGCTGGTGCTGCTGGAGAGCATGGTGTAGAGACGTTTGTCATTGGGGGCATTGCCGAACCAGAATTCGTAGACCGCGCTGCCTGCGCTCTTGCCGATTTCGGTTGGGCTGGCGGTCATGATGGCGAACTGCACGGCACGTACGCGGGCGTCTGCCCCTGGATTGGAGTTGTACTCGGTGATGCGCTTGTCATCGTTGTAATTGACGCCGTAATCGAAGTTCAGCGCTGTGATGCCCGTGGCGATGGCTTGTCCGTTGCAGCGCAATTCACCGTCGGTGAGCTGGAATAGCTCGACAACTGGAGCGGTGTTCACGTAAGGATTATTGGGAATATTGGCAATCAGGTCGCCACTGCAGGTGCGTGCCCCGGGAAAGGCAGGCTGGTAGCGGATGCAGAAGCTGGTGGCGTTAATGCGTTTAACCACTTCACCGGCAGCCATGGCACCGCAGTTGGGGAGATTCGCAGAAGGAAAGGCTGCCTCCATGGTTTCATCGGGGCGGCGGCGGTAGCCTGTCTTGGTCAGCGTTTCTTCCAGCAGCAGGATGGAGAAACGTGCGCTTTCGATATTCTGTCCCTGGCTCTGCTGGAACAGCGTGTTCTCGCGGTTGTCCAGGTAGACCTGAGTGATGCCCAGAATCAGGAAGCTGCTGATCAGCAGGGCTACCATCATTTCGATAATGGAAAGGCCATGTTGCTTGTGCATGGTCAGAGTTCTCCGCGCAGGCGCAAGGTACAGATAAAGGGATCAGCGCCGTTACCGCAGGCCTCGCCGTTGGAGCGCCAGGCGACCTGAACCTCGATGGTGGAGCCAGCAGCACAGGCGCCGGGCACCTGGGAGCGACAGATGTAGAAGGCATTGCGCACGGCCACGGCATCATCGTCTTCACCGGCAGTGCCGGGCATCAGCGTGCGCACTTTCTCGCTCCAGCAGGTCAGTTGCCTGGCCACATTGCTGGCTGGAATGGCGGCTGCGCCACATGCACCTTCTGCTTCGAGCGAGTTGATCATGTAGTCATCACGGGCGTCGGGATTGGCGCGGATCTTTTCCATGATCTCGTTGGCCAGCATGACGGCGTTGTTGCGCGCCACGGAGTCCGAGGTGAACTGGATGCCACGGCCTTGCATGGCCACCAGGCCGAGCATGCCAACGGTGAGCAGAACCAGGGTGACCAGTACTTCGATCAGGCTGAAGCCGCGTTGTGTGTTGCGCTGGGTCATGGTTGGCAGTCTCCCAGGTCATTGCCTTGATTGTTCTTGCCGCGCGGCAACAGCCGTGTGCTGCCGCTGGGCTGTACTTCGATCCGATAGGCAAATGCTGCGTTACCGTCGCGACAGATGACGAAATCAGCGCTTTCGGCTGTGCCGTTTGGCGTAAAGGTCAGCGTAATGGGCGCCAGGCTGCTGGTGATGCTGGCATGCTGCGGGTTGAAGCTTTCCTGCCGCAGGGCCGTGTTATCTGCAGCGTTTTCGACGATCCAGTTATTCGCGTTATCGTTACGCAGCCGTATCGAGGTGCGGCGCACCACCGCTTGCGAGCGGGCGAATTGCAGCAGGCTGTTGAGTGTCTGCGCCTGCGCCTCGATCTGGTTGTTGGCAACCAGGCGGGCGAAGTTGGGTATTGCGATACCTACTGCGATAGCCAGCAATGCCAGCACGATCATCAGTTCTATCAGGCTGAATCCTCGCATGTCAGGGTGGTGTGACATGTTTTGCTCCTAAGGGACGTCCGAGCGAATACTGCGATAACGTCTCTTGTCTGTCTGCCCTGGAAGGACGGCTGGCTGACTGGAGCGGATGACTGGTTACAGCGTGTGTTCAACCCTGGCAGCGATGGGCCTCTTCGAGGTTTTCCAGATGGCTTGCCTGGCGAACGCGCCCCTGTCGATTGAGGATCAGTTGCCAGGCAACAACGTTGCCTTTGCATTGAAAGAAACGGCCGTTACTGGACGGGCTGGTGCCGTTGGCATGGAAGCGTATGCGCGAGTCGAAGCCCGCCCAGCGCAGCGGTGTCCTGCTGCGGTGTTGCTGGATTTGCAGGGCTTGATCCGGGGTGTGCATCAGCTGTATTCGCCAACCCTGACCCCAGTCGCTGCCGCAGGTCACGCCATCGCGGGAGCCGCACAGTTCTACGCTTGTCCTGTGCAGTACGGCTTGTAGCCGGGCATGATGAAGTGATGCATGCAGGTGATTGCGCAGTGCCTCGCGTTCGCTTTTTTGTTGTAGCGCGGCGAGGCTGGGGATGGCTATCGAGGTGCCGATGCTGAGCAGCGCAAGGGCAACAAGAAGTTCAAGTAGGCTGTATGCCGACTGTGAGGATCGTTTCATGGGTATAGTCCTTTATGTTCTGCTACGTGCGTTCCTGGCACAGGTAGAGGTTTAGTCGCAATTGACTGTCTTGGCAAATGAGAGGGCGATGTGGGGCGAGTGTTACTGGTCGGGGGCGGTGCTTTGGGTTTGTTGTCTGCCAGCCTGTTGGCTGCAGCGGGCGAGGAGGTCTTGCTCGTGGATCGTCAGGGGGTCGGCGGCGAATCCTCCTGGGCTGGAGGCGGCATCGTGTCACCGCTCTATCCCTGGCGCTACAGCGCAGCGGTCACGGCCTTGGCGCATTGGTCGCAGGATTTCTACCCGGGTCTGGGTCAGCGTCTGTTGGCGCAGACGGGTGTCGATCCCGAGGTGCATGTCACCGGGTTGTATTGGCTGGATCTGGATGATGAAGCCGAGGCGCTGGCCTGGGCTCGGCGTCAGGGGCGCGAGTTGTTTGAGGTGGATATCGCTGAGGCTTATCAGCAGGTGCCTGTTCTGGGGGGTGGTTTCAAGCGCGCCATTCATATGCCGGGCGTGGCCAATGTGCGTAACCCTCGATTGGTCAAAGCGCTGCGGTCGGCTTTGGCGGCCATGCCGAACGTGGAGCTGCGTGAGCATTGCCCGGTCACAGGTTTCATTCAGGAGGGCGGGCGGATCTGCGGGGTGACCACGGCTGCTGGTGAGATTCGTGCTGAGCGCGTGGTTTTGGCTGCCGGCGCTTGGAGTGGTGAGTTGCTCAAGATGCTTGGGCTGGAGTTGCCGGTCGAGCCAGTGAAAGGGCAGATGATTCTCTACAAGTGCGGCGAGGATTTTTTGCCAAGCATGGTATTGGCCAAGGGGCGGTATGCAATTCCGCGGCGCGATGGTCATATTCTGATTGGCAGCACGCTGGAGTACGCCGGATTCGACAAGACGCCGACCGATAATGCGCTGGAAAGCCTCAAGGCATCGGCAGAGGAACTATTGCCTGCACTCAAGGGTGCCGAGGTGGTGGGACATTGGGCCGGTTTGCGGCCCGGCTCGCCGGAAGGTATTCCCTTTATTGGAGAAGTGTCTACGCATCCAGGCCTGTGGCTGAACTGTGGGCATTTCCGCAACGGATTGGTGCTGGCGCCAGCGTCCTGCCAGTTGCTGGCTGATCTGATGCTTGGGCGTGAGCCGATCATCGACCCGGCGCCTTATGCGCCAACAGGGCGGTTGCAGTAGTGGGCCGTCAGCCCCGCATCAAAGGTTGCGGGGTTTGAAGCTGCGATCGTGATCGCCGGCAAGCCGGCTCCTACACGCGCGTTATCCGTGGTTAGTCGATACCCAGCTTCTTCAGGCGATAGCGCATCGAGCGGAAGGTCAGGCCCAGGCGCTGAGCCGCCGCCGTGCGGTTCCAGCGCGTTTCTTCCAACGCCTGCATGATCAGCTTGCGCTCGATGTCTTCGAGGTAGTCCTCAAGGTTGTCGATCTGCGCCAGGCTGGCTTCGCCGCCCTCGTTGCTGGGACCACTGGCATCGGCCAGGCGCAGGTCGCTGGGCGTGATCTGGTCGTCTTCGCAGAGGGTATAGGCGCGTTCGAGCATGTTCTCCAGCTCGCGCACGTTGCCAGGGAAGCGATAGCTCTTCAGTTTTTCCAGCGCGTCGGGGTGCAGTTTGGCGGCGGCCAGGCCGGTGCCATCGGCCAGGCGCGCGAGCATCACGTCAGCCAGCTGGGCGATATCTTCGCGACGTTCACGCAGCGGCGGTACGCGCAACTCAATCACGTTGAGGCGGTAATAGAGGTCCTGACGGAAGCGGCCAGCAGCGACTTCCGCGGCAAGGTCCTTGTGGGTGGCGCAGAGAATGCGCACATCGACAACTACTTCTTGCTGGCCGCCGACTGCGCGCACGGCTTTTTCCTGAATCGCACGCAGCAGTTTCACCTGCATGGGCAGCGGCAGGTCGGCGACCTCGTCGAGGAACAGGGTGCCGCCATTGGCCGCCTGGAACAGCCCCTGCTTGTCTTCGATGGCGCCGGTGAAGCTGCCTTTCTTGTGGCCGAAGAACTCGCTCTCCATCAACTCCGAGGGGATGGCGCCGCAGTTGACCGGCACGAACGGTTGTTCGATGCGTGGGCCCTGCTCATGAATCAGGCGGGCAACCAGCTCCTTGCCGCTGCCCGATTCGCCGCTGATATAAACCGGCGCCTGACTGCGCGAAAGCTTCAGGATCTGCTTGCGCAGCGACTTCATGGGCGGGGAGTCGCCTAGCAGGCGGCTGTCGACTGGGGTTTCCTCGCCTTCGGGCGCGCGAATGCGCAGGGCTGTGGCGACCAATTCGCGCAGGCGACCGAGGTCCACCGGCTTGGTGAGAAAGTCGAAGGCACCGGCTTTGAGCGAGTTGATCGCGGTGTCCAGGCTGCCGTAGGCGGTGATCATCGCCACGGGAACCTGCGGGTGGCGCTGCTGGATGTGCTGCACCAGGTCGAGGCCGGTACCATCCGGCAGGCGCATGTCGGTCAGGCACAGGTCGAACGGCTCGCGCGCCAGCCACTCGCGCGCCTCCTTGACATTGCGGGCACTGCGGGTGTCCAGCTTCATGCGTCCGAGGGTGATTTCCAGCAACTCGCGGATGTCGGGCTCGTCGTCGACGATCAGGGCTCTCTGACGCTTCATGTTCAGCTCAGTTTGCGCGGATGGGCGAAGGTGATGCGAAAGCAACTGCCGCCACCTTCACGAGGTTTATAGTCGAGGCGAGCCTGGTTGCTCTCGCACAGCTCGCGCGAGATGTACAAGCCAAGGCCGGTGCCCTTGTTTTCCGTGGTGTAGAAGGGCTCGAAGATGTGCGGTTCCTGCTCGGGCGGCACGCCGGGGCCGTCGTCGAGAATCTGCAGTACCGGCAGGTCGCTTTCCGCATCGCGGAACAGGCGCAGCCAGACCTGGCCAAGGCGGTGCTTCTGAGCACTGTAGCGCAGGCCATTCTGCACCAGGTTGGTCAGCACCTGATTGAGCTGGTGGGGATCCATTCGAGTCTGCAGTCCGCCGCCGCGTGCCTCCAGGTGGAGCTGGCGGTCGGCGGGGGCCGAGCTGCGAAACTCGCTGGCGAAGCGATGCAGCCAGTACTTGAGGTCGAGCAACTGCGGCTCGGCTTGGCGACGGCGGGAGAGCTGCAGGACGTTTTCGATCACCAGGTTCATGCGTTTGGAGTGGTCCTGAATGATCTGCGCCAGGCGCTGATCCGGGCCGTGCAAATCCTCCGATTCCTGCAGTAGCTGCGCTGCGTGGCTGATGGCGCCGAGCGGATTACGAATTTCGTGAGCGATGCCTGCGGTCAGGCGGCCGAGCGAGGCCAGCTTGAGCTGCTGCGCCTGCTGGGCGATCTGCGAGATGTCATCGAGAAACACCAGGGTGTGCTGCTGGTCACCGCGCTGAAGGGAAATGAAGCTGGGCTGTAGCACCGGCCCGTCGACCTGGGCCTGCAGGCTGTCCGGGCGCAGGGTTGGGTTGTGCAGCCACTGCTGCAGACGCTTGACCAGTTCGGGGCAGTGCGGATCGATGATCTTTCCGGTCAGTTCACCGCGCCCGAGCAACTGCTTTGCGCCCTGGTTGGTCAGCAGCACCCGATGTTGGGTGTCGAGCACGAGGATACCGGTGCGCATACGCTGCAGGATCTGCTCGTTGAGCTCTTCGAGGTTGGCTACATCGGCCGCACGTTGTTCGGCCAGGCTCTCGCTTACCTGCAGGCGGCGTGTGATGCCCTGGATGAACAGAGCGCCGGCGAAGCACAACGCACCGAGTGCGCCTGCTTGTACGTACTGCGCGGCGGCGGCGGGGCGGCTGAGGCTGAGATAGAAGGTCAGGTAGATCAGCGCCATCGCGGCAATGGCGGCGATCAGCAGGCCGATGCGGCCGCGCAGCAGGATATTGGCGATGGCCACGGCGACCACCAGCAGGTTGCCGATGCCGCTGGGCGTGCCGCCGGCTGCATAGAACAGGGCCGAGAGAAAGATCACGTCGACCAGCGCCAGGCTGAACAGCTGCACCAGGTGCTTGGGCTTTTGCACCAGCACGGCGATGAAGATGTTGAGGATCAGGTAGACCCAGCTGCCGGTGCGAAATAGCTCGATATGCACGACGTCCAGCAACTGCTCGTCGAGGTTGCTGGAAATTAGCAGGATCAGCGCCAGGCCGATGCTCAGGCGATAGAAGTGGTAGAGCCTGAGGATGCGCTGCCCTTGTTTGCTGTTCTGTACGCTGGTGTCAGCGATCACCGGTGTGTGGGCCTTGCTCAAGGTGTTTCTGGCTGCAGTACCAGCGCTGATCCTGGCTCAGTGCCTGGGTCTTGGGAATATGCACGCCGCAGTTCTCGCATCGCACCATGGGGGCTGCGGCGTCCTCGGTGGGGCGAGTAGGTTTGGCTTTGCTGATGAAGCGACGCCAGATCCAGATTGCGGCGAAGATCACGGCAACCCAGAACAGCAGGCGGAACAGGCCCATGGTGTGCTCTTTTATCCGGTTAAAGCCGGCAGTTTAGCCAAGCTGAGACCATCGGCACAGAGGGGCGGTGGCAGGCTGTGAGCTGATTCCGGGGCGGCGAGCTGCAAGCCAGAGCGGCGGCACTGAGCCTGGATGACATCCGTAGGTACAAAAAAGGGAGGCCGAGGCCTCCCTTGTTCTGTCGTGCATCGATCAGTCGAACAGACCGAAGGTCAGGTAGCTCCAGATCGAACGCTTCTTGGCGGTTTCGCCGGTCTTGGCGTCCTGCTGCAGTTCGGACGGGATTTGTTGCTCGGCGTCTTCGTACTGGCGAATCACGTCCTGGCTGGCGCGGGTTTCGCCCGGCGGCAGCGGCGTGTCGGTTTCGATCAGGCCCAGGGTGGCCTTGGCCAGCCAGGAGCGGTTGTCGGCTTCTTCTTCGAGCGGGACGAACTCGCCGCTTTCCAGGCTCGGATGGTCAGGGTAGTTGAGCTTGAGGGTTTCCAAGCTGGTGGCAGCGAGGTCGTCCAGGGACAGACGCTGATAAGCCTCGGTCATGATCGCCAGGCCATCGCCGACCGACGGGGTTTCCTGGAAGTTTTCCACCACATAGCGGCCACGGTTGCCGGCAGCGACGTAGGCCTGACGGGTCAGGTAGTAGTGGGCTACGTGGATCTCATAGGCGGCCAGCAGGTTGCGTAGGTAGATCATGCGCTGTTTGGCGTCCGGCGCGTAGCGGCTGGTCGGGTAGCGGCTGGTGAGCTGAGCGAACTCGTTGTAGGAGTCGCGCGCGGCGCCCGGGTCGCGCTTGGTCATGTCCAGCGGCAGGAAGCGGGCCAGGAGACCGCGGTCCTGGTCGAACGAGGCCAGGCCCTTGAGGTAGTAGGCGTAGTCGACGTTGGCGTGCTGCGGGTGCAGGCGGATGAAGCGCTCGGCGGAGGACTTCGCAGCTTCCGGCTCGGCATTCTTGTAGTAGGCGTAGATCAGTTCCAGCTGCGCCTGCTCGGCGTAGCGCCCGAACGGATAGCGCGACTCCAGCGCCTTCAGTTTGGCGATGGCCTGGGTGTAGCTGCGGTTGTCCAGGTCGGCCTGGGCCTGCTGGTACAGCTCCACCTCGCTGAGGTTTTCATCGACCTCCGGCTGCTTGGAAGAGCAGGCGGCGGTAAGGGCGAGGATGGCGATCAGCAGCAGGTGTTTCACTTGCATGGCGGCTTGCGTCCCTGTGACGGCCGCGCGGCCGTCCTGTTATGATGAGCGCCCCCGGAAACCCCTGGGGCAAAGACGCCGTATTTAACCACAAGCCTGTCGCCGAAACCAAAGGCCAGGCTCCCGCCGTTGCCGAAGATGACTTCTATAAACAAGCAGCTGATTCAACTCCAGGCCATCGTCCCCTTTGAACAGGGCGGTCAACGCCTCGACCAGGTGGCTGCGCAGCTGTTTGGCGAGTTCTCCCGTTCGCGCCTTTCCACCTGGATCAAGGAAGGTCGCCTGACCGTCGATGGCGCAGTGGCGCGCCCGCGTGACACCGTGCATGCCGGCTCGACGCTGGTACTGGATGCCGAGCAAGAAGCGCAGGGCGAGTGGATCGCGCAGGACATCGAACTGAACATCGTCTATGAAGACGAACACCTGCTGGTCATCGACAAGCCCGCAGGCCTGGTGGTGCATCCGGCAGCCGGACATGCCGACGGCACTCTGCTCAATGCGCTGCTGCACCATGTGCCGGACATCATCAATGTGCCGCGTGCCGGTATCGTCCACCGTCTGGACAAGGACACCACTGGCCTGATGGTGGTGGCCAAAACCCTGCAGGCGCAGACCAATCTGGTCGAGCAACTGCAGAAGCGCTCTGTCAGCCGCATCTATGAATGCATCAGCATCGGTGTGATCACCGCTGGCGGCACCATTGATGCGCCGATTGGGCGCAGCTCCAGCCAGCGTCAGCGCATGGCGGTGACCGATGGCGGCAAGCCGGCGATCAGCCACTACCGCGTGCTCGAGCGCTACCGCTCGCACACCCATGTGCGGGTCAAGCTGGAAACCGGGCGCACCCACCAGATTCGCGTACACATGAGCCACGTTGGCTATCCGCTGGTGGGCGACCCTGTCTACGCAGGGCGTTTCCGCATTCCGCCAGCTGCCAGCCCGACTCTGGTGCAGAGCCTCAAGGAGTTTCCGCGTCAGGCCCTGCATGCGCGTTTCCTCGAGCTGGATCACCCAGCCACTGGCAAGCGCATGAAGTGGGAGTCGGCGCTGCCGGATGATCTGGTGTGGCTGTTGACCCTGCTGCGTCAGGATCGCGAGGCCTTCGTCGGGTGAGTGCCCACGACTGGCTCATTCCCGATTGGCCAGCGCCAGCCAACGTGCGCGCCTGCGTCACCACGCGCAGTGGCGGTGTCAGCACCGCGCCGTTCGATAGCTTCAACCTGGGCGATCATGTCGATGACGACCCTGCGGCGGTGGCGAGCAATCGTCGGCATCTGGTCGAGGCCCTGGGTTGCCAGCCAGCCTGGCTACGCCAAGTGCACGGCATCGTGGTGACCGAAGCCGATCCGTTGCAGGTCATCGAAGCCGATGGCAACTGGACGGCCACGCCCGGTATTGCCTGCACGGCGATGACGGCCGACTGCCTGCCTGCCCTGTTCTGCGACCGCGCGGGTACCCGTGTGGCAGCGGCCCATGCCGGTTGGCGCGGGTTGGCCGGTGGCGTGCTGGAGGCGACCGTGCAGGCGCTCGACGTCGCACCGCATGAGCTGCTGGTCTGGCTCGGTCCGGCCATCGGCCCGGCAGCGTTCGAGGTCGGAGCAGAAGTGCGCGAGGCCTTCGTGCGACGGCATGCCGAGGCTGCCAGCGCATTCGTGCCCAGTGCCAATGCCGGCAAGTTCATGGCCGATATCTACCAGCTGGCACGCATTCGCCTGGCTGCCATCGGCGTGACCGCCGTCAGCGGTGGCGGACTGTGTACCTACAACGACCCGCGTTTCTACTCCTATCGCCGCAGTGCCCGCACCGGGCGTTTCGCTTCGCTGATCTGGTTGCAGCCTTGAGCGTGAAGTAGGGCGGGTGTAACCCGCCAGATTGGCTAGCGGCGGGTTGCACCCGCCCTACGTGTTCTAGTCATTAATCACCAATATCAATAGTGCTGGGCTGGGCGAGACGACCGGTCATATGCTCGGCGCCATGAACAGCATTCGACTCGACAAGCGCGATCTGATCCTGAGCAAAGGCTCGGCGGTGATGACGCGTCGCGGCTACCACGGCACCGGTGTTCTGGAGATCGTCCAGGCGGCCGGGATTCCCAAGGGCAGCTTCTATCACTATTTCGCCAGCAAGGAAGACTTCGCCCTGCAGGCGCTGGCCTTCATCTATCGGCCGCGCTTGGCGCGTTATGCCCAGGCGCTGAATGATCCGGCGTTAAGCCCGCGTGCGCGCATCCTCGCTTATTACCGCGACCTGCTGGCGCATTTCGCCCGGCAGGACACGCCGCAGTACCACTGTTTCATCGGTAGCCTGAGTTTCGAGATGAGCGAGATGCTGCCGGCGATCGGCGCCGAGGTCGCGGCGATTCAGCAGGCCTCGGTGGACATTCTGCGCAATTGCCTGGAGCAGGCGCAGGCCGTCGGCGAACTGCCGGTCGACGAGGACTGCGGCAACCTCGCCACCTTCATCAGCGACGCCTGGCAGGGCGTGCTCGCCCGCCTCAAGGTGGGCCGCAACCTGCAGCCGCTGGAAGCTTTTGTCACCCGCCTGGAGCGTTTGCTGCAGGCCTGATTACCGTTCAACCCCAGAGGAAAGATCATGAGCGCTCCCGTTCAAGCCCTGTTCGCCCCGTTCCGCCTCGGTAACCTGGAGCTGCCGACCCGTGTGGTCATGGCGCCGATGACCCGCTCCTTCTCGCCCGGTGGCGTGCCCAACGCCAAGGTTGTCGAGTATTACCGTCGCCGTGCTGCCGCGGGCGTTGGCCTGATCGTCACCGAGGGCACCACGGTCGGGCACAAGGCTTCCAACGGCTATCCGAACGTGCCACGTTTCTACGGCGAAGACGCCCTGGCCGGCTGGAAGCAGGTGGTCGACGCGGTGCACGCCGAAGGCGGCAAGATCGTCCCGCAGCTCTGGCACGTGGGTAACGTGCGCAAGTTGGGCACCGAGCCGGATGCCAGCGTTCCTGGCTTTGGCCCGATGGAGAAGGTCAAGGACGGCCAGGTGGTCGTGCATGGCATGACCCAGGCCGATATCGACGAGGTGATCGCTGCCTTCGCCCAGGCTGCGCGCGACGCCAAGGCCATCGGCATGGATGGCGTGGAGATCCATGGCGCCCACGGCTACCTGATCGACCAGTTCTTCTGGGAAGGCAGCAACCAGCGTACCGACGGCTATGGTGGTGACCTGGCGGCGCGTTCGCGTTTCGCCATCGAGCTGATCCAGGCCGTGCGTGCGGCGGTCGGCCCGGACTTCCCGATCATCCTGCGTTACTCGCAGTGGAAGCAGCAGGACTACACCGCGCGCCTGGTGCAGACCCCGGAGCAGCTGGAGGCCTTCCTCAAACCGCTGTCCGACGCTGGCGTGGATATCTTCCATTGCTCGACCCGCCGCTTCTGGGAGCCGGAGTTCGAAGGCAGCGACCTCAACCTGGCCGGCTGGACGCGTAAGCTCACCGGCAAGCCGACCATCACCGTCGGCAGCGTAGGTCTGGATGGCGAGTTCCTGCAGTTCATGGTCAAGACCGACAAAGTGGCCGAGCCAGCCAGCCTGGAAAACCTGCTCGAGCGCCTGAACAAGGAGGAGTTTGATCTGGTCGCCGTGGGCCGCGCGTTGCTGGTCGACCCGGACTGGGCGTTGAAGGTGCGTGAAGGCCGCGAGCAGGACGTCCTGCCGTTCAGCCGCGATGCGCTGACCACGCTGGTCTGAGTCCGTTTCTATCGGGCGTCGCGATCCGACGCCCCGTTTCAGCCCCGGCACATCGGGGCTTTTTTACGCCTGCTGTTTGATGGGGCGCCGCACGAACCAGTTCGGCATCGCGTCAGGTGCGCGTTGCGCACGGCGCACCCTACGGGGAATCTGAGGTTTTGCTCGGGATCGCCACCGGGGAGTCGAGGTGCACTGGCTTTGTCCGTTCGGGCGCCGGCTGCATGGCACTGCGCAGGTGCTGTTCGAACAGCGCGACGATGTCGTCCCAGCTCAGATGGCTGGCATGTCGGCGGGCGTTGAGGCGGATGTGCCGCAGTACCTCCGCATCACCCAGTAATTCACAGGCGGCTTCGCAGAAGCCTGCCTCGTCACCGGGACGGGCGAGCAGGCCATTGTGGCCGTGATGGATATGTTGGGCGGCCGCTGCCTGGTCGAACGCCACCACGCCGAGGCTCGAGGCCAGGGCCTCCAGCACCACGTTGCCGAAGGTTTCCGACAGGCTGGGAAACAGAAACAGGTCACCTGACGCGTAGTGCTCGGCCAGCGTTTCACCGCGCTGCAGACCGCAGAAAAGCGCCTCCGGCAGCTGCGCCTGCAGGCTGGCGCGCAGTGGTCCGTCCCCCACCAGAATCAGGCGCATACGGCGTTGTGGATGAGCCTGCCGCAAGGCTTTGAAGGCCTTGACCAGCAAGCCGAGATTCTTCTCTGCAGCCAGGCGTCCGACATGCAGCACGGCCAGATCATCCGGCCCCAGGCCCCAGCTTTCGCGCAGGGCGTCGCTGCGTCGGCGTGGATGGAACAGCTGGCTGTCGACACCACGGGCGAGCAAGGCCAGGCGTTCGAAGTCGCGGCGTTCGAGGTCGACCTTCTGGCCAATACTCGGCACCAGAGTCAGTTGCGTGCGGTTGTGGAACCAGCGCAGGTAGTTGGTCATCGCCCGGGTCAGCAGGCCGATGCCGTAGTGCCCGGTGTACTGCTGGAAGTTGGTGTGAAAACCACTTACGACTGGGATCGCCAAGCGTCTGGCCGCGCGCAAAGCGGACAGGCCCAGCGGGCCTTCGGTGGCGATGTAAAGCACGTCCGGGCGTTGCCGCTGCCAGCGCCTGAGCAGCTTGTGCAGCGACGACTGGCCCCATTGCAGGCCGGGGTAGCCGGGTAGCGGCCAGCCGCGGGTCAGCAGCAGGTCACCGTCGGCGTCCTGCGTGTGGTCGATCTCCTGGCGCGGCCGTATCAGTTGCACGCGGTGGCCACGGCCACGCAGGCCGTCGACCAGGCGACCGAGGGTGTTGGCCACGCCGTTGATTTCCGGCGGGAAGGTTTCGCTGATCAGCGCGATATGTAGAGACGGTGCGTTCATAAGCCCAGTCTCTGCCTGGGTCATGTAGGGCACATGACGTTTCGATTGCGGTTATGTGTCAGGCGAGCAGGCCGTGCAGTTGTTCGCGTAGCCAGGCATGTGCCGGGTCGTGGTGCTGCTGGCGATGCCTGATCAGGCTGATCTTCACGGCGGGCATCTGCGCTGGGACGTGCTCGACTATCAGCCGGTCCAGCGTTGGCAGGCCAGCGCCCAGGGCGAGCATTGCCTGCATTTGCTGCTGACCTACGAGTGCGTGGCGGTGGAGGGCGGCTGCGAGCTCGTGCGCACCCTCGAATACGGTTTCGCCAGCTGGCCGATGCGCCTGGCCAATGACCTGTTCATGCGCAGGCGCATCGAACGCGAGTCGCAGGCCTCGATGCAGGCGTTACACGATGTCCTTGCGCGAACCTAGCGCCTGCTCACCGCGCTCGCGCACCCAGAACAAAGTGGCGCCGGCCACGGCGGCTGGCATCATCAGGATATTCAGCCCCGGCACCAGCAGTGCGGCGTAGGTGATGCCGCCGAAGCTCAGGCTTTGCCAACGTTTCTCGCGCAGCCAGGCGAGCATGTCCTGCCAGCTCATCTTGTTGTTGTCCGCCGGGTAGTCGATGTACTGCACGGCCATCATCCACACGCCGAACAGCAGCCACAGTGGCGCGGCGACCAGGTTAACCACCGGGATGAAGCTGAGGATCAGCAGACCGATGGCGCGTGGCAGAAAGTAACCCAGCTTGCGCATCTCGCGGCCCATGGTGCGCGGCACCATGGCCGCCAGCTCGGCCCAGCTGAACGGTGGGAAGTGATCCTCGCCACGCGCCACCACCTCGACCTTCTCTGCAAGAAAACCGTTGAACGGCGCGGCGATGATGTTGGCCAGCAGGGTGAAGGTAAAGAACACCATCAGCAGTACCAGCACCACGAATAGCGGCCAGAGGATGTACTGCAGAAAGCTCAGCCAGCTCGGCAGGGTGGGCATGAAGGTGTCGACCCAACCGCTGAACTGCTGCACGGCAAAGCTGATCATGGTGACGAACAGAATCAGATTGACCGCCAGCGGCAGAAGCACGAAAAGGCGCAGGCCGGGGCTGAGTACCAGCCTCAGGCCTTCTCGCAGGTATTGCGGGCCGGACAGGACGGGGGCGGCGGGCATGGCGGTCTCCTGAGTGGTTGATGCGCGCGACCATACCGACTTCGCCGCCGAGGCGAAAGTTCAGACGGGCGCCTGGCAGCCATAGTCGGATTCTATTCGCGGAATTGGCAATGGATATTTCCGCTTCGCCAGCCGCCTCGATAGCCTTGCGCACAGTTTCCGTTATGCGGGGCTCTCATCCTTCCAAGCCTTCCCCTAGTGCTTCGAGAGTCCCTTTTTATTCTGGCCTGCCGGCCCTGTGGGCTTGCAAGGAGTTAGCGATGTCTGCCGTTCGTCATGCCCGCGTCATCATTCTGGGTTCCGGCCCTGCCGGTTATAGCGCTGCCGTCTATGCCGCCCGCGCCAATCTGAAACCGCTGCTGATCACTGGTATCCAGGCCGGTGGCCAACTGACCACCACCACCGAAGTAGACAACTGGCCGGGTGACCCGCATGGCCTGACCGGCCCGGCGCTGATGCAGCGCATGCAGGAGCATGCCGAGCGCTTCGAGACCGAGATCGTCTTCGACCATATCAACGCCGTGGATCTGGCCGGCAAGCCGTTCACCCTGGTTGGCGACAGCGGCACCTATAGCTGCGACGCGCTGATCATCGCCACCGGTGCCAGCGCGCGTTACCTGGGGCTGCCCAGTGAAGAGGCGTTCATGGGCCGTGGCGTATCAGCCTGTGCGACCTGCGATGGTTTCTTCTATCGCGGCCGTGAGGTGGCCGTGGTTGGCGGCGGCAATACGGCGGTGGAAGAGGCGCTGTACCTGGCCAATATCGCCAGCAAGGTCACGTTGATCCATCGCCGCAACGCCTTTCGTGCCGAGAAGATCCTGCAGAACAAACTGCAGGAGCGGGTCGCCGAGGGCAAGATCGAGCTGCAGCTCAATGCCGAGGTCGACGAAGTGCTGGGCGATGCCAGCGGTGTCACCGGCGTACGCCTCAAGCAATACGGCGGTGCCTATCGCGAGCTGAAGGTGGATGGACTGTTCGTTGCCATCGGTCACACGCCCAATACCAGCCTGTTCGAGGGCCAGCTGGCGCTGAAGGATGGTTATCTGGTGGGCAATGGCGGGCGCGAGGGCAATGCCACCGCGACCAGCATTCCTGGCGTGTTCGCTGCCGGTGACGTGGCCGACTCGGTCTATCGCCAGGCGATCACTTCGGCCGGTGCCGGCTGCATGGCCGCGCTGGATGTCGAGCGCTATCTCGACGGGCTGTGAGAACACGTAGGGTGCGCTGTGCGCACCGCGCTTTGCTGGACCGTAGCTGATAGCGATCAGAAGCCGGTGCGCGCGGCGCACCCTACAGGTTGTTCGTATCAATCCGCAGGTTTCAATCCGGCCAATGCCAGGGCGGCTCGTCGAGCATGCCCTGGCCGCGGATGCAGGTCTGACCGAGCTGCTTGTCCAGCTCCAGGGTGTTGCAGTCGAGGCTTTCCTTGAGCGTGGCGATCAGGCGGCTGGCATGGGAGACGACCCACACCTGGGTCTGCTTCGAGGCAGCGATGATCAGGCGACCGAGTGCTGGCAATAGATCCGGATGCAGGCTGGTTTCCGGCTCGTTGAGCACCATCAATGAAGGCGGCCGTGGCGTGAGCAGGGCGGCGACCAGCAGCAGGTAGCGCAATGTACCGTCGGACAGTTCTGCAGCGCTCAGCGGGCGCAGCAAGCCTTCCTGGCGCAGCTCCACGGCGAAGCGCCCACCCGCTTGAGAATCGATATGCAGACGGCTGCCGGGAAAGGCGTCGTCGATGGCGGCGTCCAGTGCGGCGCGGTCGCCTATCTCGCGGATAGTCTGCAGCGCGGCGGCCAGGTCACGGCCATCGTGATGCAGCACTGGCGTGCGTGTGCCCAGTTGCGGTTGGCGCGCGGGTGCCTCGGCATCGCTGCGAAAGTGATCGTAGAAGCGCCAGCGGCGGATGGTTTCGCGTAGCCGGAAGACTTCCAGGCAATTCGGGTCGTTGCCGATCTGGTCGAACAGGCTGTCGTAGTTCGGCATGTGCTGGGCCAATACCTGCCAGCTGCGTCCTTCACGCATACGTACCATGGGCCCGGCGCGATCCACCAACAGCGAGGCGGGGCGATAGCTGGCGCCGGCCCAGATGCATTCACGCTTGATCTCCGGGTCGAGGGCGAAGGCCGAACTGCTTGGCTCGGGTAGACCCAGGGCGATGGCATAGCCGAAATCCTCTCCGGCAAACCCCAGACGTAGACGCATCACGTTCTGCCGTGGGCCGCCCTGTACGGGTACCTCGCCGCAGCGCATGCGCCGGGAAATCTTCTCCGGCCCGGCCCAGAAACTCGACTCCAGCCCACCTTCGCGCGCCAGCGCGTTGACCACTCCACCTTGTGCGGTTTCCGCCAGCAGGCGCAGGGCGCGGTAGAGGTTGGACTTGCCGCTGCCGTTGGCGCCGGTGATCAGGTTGAGCCGGCCCAGCGGCAGGATCAGGCTGTTGATCGAGCGGTAGTTGGCGACGGCGAGGGTATGCAGCATGCAGATGGTTTCCTGGCGGAATCAGCGGCCATAACGTGGCGAAAACGCCAGCCAGGCCAGCACCGGGTAGCAGAGGTAGTGCAGGCTGAACAGAAACAGGCCCATGGGGCTGGGCGTGTCCTGCAGGTACATCATGCCCAGCAAGCCGAGATAGAGCAGCCCAAGCGCGCCGCCATAGAGCAGGGTGAAGCGCCAGCGCTCGGCGTTGCTCGGCGCGCGCCCGCTTCGCCAGTGAAACACCAGTGCCAGACCGGCAGCGATGGCGGCGGCGATCAGCAGGGTGGTGAACACGCCGCCCAGACGCACGAAGGTGCGCAGCAGCAGGTTCAGCAGCACAGCGGCGATCACTCCCGCAGCGGCGTAGTAGCGCACGGGCAGGCCATGGCTCACAGCTGCTGCGCCAGGCCGAAACGTTTGCGCAGAACCCGTTCCAGCAGCGCCTTGGGCAGCAGCGTGGCGAGCAGCGGCAGGGCGCGACTGCCATTGCCCAGGCGCAGCAGGCGCGGGCGTGTGTCGCGCTGCACCGCGGCCAGCAGTTGCGCGGCAAAGTCGTTGGCCGGGGTCGGGTTGTCCTGCGAGGCGCGAGCGCGGGCGCGGATGCCGTCGCGCAGCGGCCACCAGGGCGAATCCTCGCGGATCAGCGCCTCGGCCTGCTGGCTGGCATTGGCACCGAAACTGGAGGCGATGGCGCCTGGTTGCACTTCCATCACCTCGATGGAGAAGGGCGCCAGCTCCATGCGCAGGGCGTCGCTCAAGGCATGCACCGCTGCCTTGGAGGCGCAGTAGGCGCCAGCGAAGGGCGTTACCAGTACCGACGACACGCTGCCGATATTCACCACCAGGCCACGGCTGCGACACAGCAGCGGGAAGAACGCGCGGGTCACGCCGACGATGGAGAACACGTTGGTTTCGAACTGTCGCTGCATGGCTTCCACGCCGCCGTCGAGCAGCGGGCCCATGGCGCCATAGCCAGCGTTGTTGATCAGTGCATCGAGGCCGCCGATCTCCTCGCTCAGACGTGTGGCTAGCTGCTGCAGCGCGTCGCCATCGTTGACGTCGAGTTGCACTGCGTGGAACCCCGCCTGCTCGAGCGCTGCAAGGTCACTGTCCTTGCGTGCCGTGGCCCACACCGCGTAGCCAGCCGCCCTGAAGGCGTCGGCCAGGGCGCGGCCGATGCCGCTGGAACAACCAGTGATGAGAACGCTGGGTTGAGGCATGCGCGGGACTCCCTGAGACGCGAATGGGGCTGCAGCTTAGCAGGCTTGGCTTGAGGTGATGGCGGACTGTTCGCCTAGGCTCCTGAGTCCGCCCTACGCGCTGGGGGGGCATGGCGGAGATTCCCTGGCGATGGATGTTGAGCATTGTAGGAGCGAGCTCTGCTCGCGAACGCGTATGACGCCGCAAGCTTCGCGAGCAGAGCTCGCTCCTACAGGTTATCGAATGAATTTGCCTTGCAGGCGCTCGGCGCGAAACTCCAGCGTAGCCGGGCGATAGCCGCTGCGCAGGTCGGGCAGGGGCATACAGTCGCTCCAGCTGGCGTCCGGCAGCAGCTCGCCGGGGCCGCTGTAGCGTGGCGACTCGTAAAGGCGCTGGGCCAGGTTGGTGGCGTTGCCTGGGCGGTAGGCGGCGACTTCCCAGCGCAGCTCCAGCAGGGCGGCGTCGCTGCCGTTCTTCAGGTCGATGGCCAGCGGACGATCAGCGGGGCAGCGCTGCGGGTCGTAGCTCAGGCGCAATTCGAGATGGGCGAGGTAACGCTCGTCCTGGCTTTCCTGCCAGAGCACCCAGGTCGCCACCAGGCCGAGACCGACCAGCGCGGCCATGGACACAGGCAGGGCTTTGGTCGGGTAGCGGATCAGCAGGATAAGCCAGGTGATGACGAGTACGACACCGAACAGCATGAGGGCAGCCTTTTTGCGAAGTCTGCGTTCATCCTACACAAGGTGCTTTGTCAGGGTAACTGCGTGGGCTGTCGCAGGGTGTGACAGCTTCCTTTATCTGTGGGAAAGGGGGCGGGGAAGAGATAGCCACGAGTGACGTTGGTGTCTTCTGCCCTCTCCCCCAACCCCTCTCCCATGAATGGGAGAGGGGAGCTCACTGCGTATGCCCCGGATGAACAAGGACGTAGCCCGGATGCAATCCGGGGCCGATATCGACCCGGATTGCATCCGGGCTACGAACAGCTCAGTGTGCGGCGCCGGCGACTACCGCATCGCTGCGACCGTACACATCTTCCAGGCGCTCGATATCGTCCTCGCCCAGGTAGGTGCCGGACTGTACTTCGATGATTTCCAGCGGGATCTTGCCCGGGTTGGAGAGGCGGTGTACCGAGGTCATCGGGATGTAGGTGGACTGGTTCTCGGTGAGCAGGAACTCTTTATCGTCGCAGGTCACCTTGGCCGTGCCGGACACCACGATCCAGTGCTCGGCACGGTGGTGGTGCATCTGCAAGGAGAGCTGCGCGCCCGGCTTGACGGTGATGTGCTTGACCTGGAAGCGGCCGCCCATATCCACCGAGTCGTACGAGCCCCAAGGGCGGTAGACCTCGCAGTGGTTCTGGGTCTCGCAGCGACCCTGCTCGTCGAGCTTGCCAACCAGCTTCTTGACGTCCTGCACGCGGTCCTTGTGCGCCACCATCATGGCGTCCTTGGTTTCCACGACGACGATGTCGTCCAGGCCCAGCACCGAGACCAGCTTGCCATTGCCGTGGATCAGGCAGTTGCGGCTGTCCTCGATCACCACGTCGCCCTTGGTCACGTTACCGGCGTCGTCCTTGTCGTGTACTTCCCAGATCGACGACCAGCTGCCGACATCGTTCCAGCCGGCGGCGAGCGGCACCACGCAGGCGCGGCTGGTCTTCTCCATCACCGCGTAATCGATGGAATTGTCCGGGCAGCAGGCGAAGGTAGCCGGGTCGATGGCGATCTGCGTGTCTTCGCGCTGGCTGCGTTCCAGCGCCAGCAGGCAGGTGTCGTAGATGTCCACGTCGTGGTGCTTGAGCTCTTCGAGGAAACGGCTGGCGCGGAACAGGAACATGCCGCTGTTCCAGTAGTAATCGCCGCTCTTCACGTACTCGGTGGCGCGCTGGGCGTCGGGTTTCTCGACGAAGCTGGCGACACGTGCCACGCCGTCGGGCAGGGTGCCGTCGGCCTGGCCGCGGATGTAGCCGTAACCGGTTTCCGGACGGTCGGCCGGCACGCCGAACAGCACCATTTCGCCTTTTTCGGCGGCCACGGTGGCCAGCGCCAGGGCCTGGCGGAAGGCTTGCTGATCGTCCAGCACATGGTCCGCCGGGAGCACCAGCATCAGCTCGTCACGGCCTTCGGCGATCAGTTGCAGGGCCGCCATGGCCACAGCCGGTGCCGTGTTGCGGCCGAAGGGTTCGAGCAGGAGCATTTGTGCCTGCAGGTCGATCTGCTCCAGCTGCTCGAGCACGATGAAACGGTGCTCCTGATTGGCCACCAGCACGGGTGGTTGCATGCCCTCGATGGAAAGGCGCTGCAGGGTCTGCTGGAACAGCGTCTGCTCACCGGTCAGGGCGAGGAACTGCTTGGGATACAGCTTGCGCGAAAGAGGCCAGAGTCGCGAGCCGCTGCCACCGGAAAGGATGATGGGGGTCATGGTTGTGTCTCTCCTGAGCGATTGATCAAGTGGTTTGCCCGTGTCGTGTCGGTGCGACGTGTACCCGCCGTTTTCCTTGTTCTAAAAAAACTCGCTGCCTTGAGAAAATTCTGAAAAAGCTATTTATCGTCACTCCCGCGAAGGCGGGAGCCCAGGGACTACGCAGGTTCTGGATTCCCGCCTGCGCGGGAATGACGGCTATTTCAGAGTCTCCTCAACCGTCGATGGGGCGCTTGACCCATACCGGCGACAACTTGCCCTGACCGCCAGTGACGAACAGGCTGACGACTTCGCCGCGCCCGAGCGTGACCGGTTTCAGGTCGGCGACCTTGCGCTCGCCGTCAAAAAGAGCCAGGCCAACCTTCACCGGGTTGATCTCGCGGTCGCCACGGCCGTCGGGTTTGACGTCGGCGACCACGGCGGTCTTGCCGTCGGCAGTCTTCAGGCTGAGGGTGCTGTCAGTCAGGTTCTGGACACGCAGCAGCGCTTTCTGGCGGCTGGTGAAGGGCGGCTCCTCGACCAGGCGCGGCTCGGCGCCGGTCTGGCTGACCAGGGTGTAGTAACGCGCGGCCTGCAGATCCACCGCCATCTGCGCGTTACCGACCTGGGCCTGATAGCTGCCGGCCGGAAGGAACTTGAAGTCGCTGGAGCCCAGCGGCGAGATCTGCTTGAGCTGGGTCTGGCCGACGCTGACATCGAGTTCGGCGCTGCTGGCGTTGTAGGCGCGGACGAAGGCCGAGCCCTTGGGCGCCTTGGGGCCGTACAGGGCGCCGTCATCGGCCTGTGCCTGGAACATGCCGAGGCCCAGGGCCAGGGCGCAGGCGCCCAGGGTGAAGCGGCGTAGGGTGGTTTGAGTTGTCATCGGATAGTCCTCCTTGGGGGATGAATCAGTGACTGGCAGCAGCCAGCCCCTGGCGCTCGCCGCCGTCTTTGAGTGCGGCGAGCCATTGCGGGTCGAAATCGGTGAAGTCGCTGGCCATCGGCAAATAACGCTCGGGGAACTCCCAGATCACCAGCTGTGGCGGGTGGTCCTCGAGCTCGTCGCTTTGCAGGTACTTGAGCATCGGGACCAGCGGGCCGCCGCCTTCCTCGGCGTGGTTGGCCAGATCGCGCTGCAGGTGCTCACGCAGGGCGCCTGCGAAGTTCCAGGCCGGGTTGGCGCTGTAGCTGGTGCCGACCAGCGTCACCGGCAGGTCGCTGTCGCCGAACAGGTCGTCGCTACTGCTTTCGGCGGCTTGAGTCTCGCGCTGCTGCAGACGGTCGGCCTGCGGCATCAGGTTTTCGAACAGCGGTGCCAGCGGCAGAAAGCGAGTCAGGTCGCCTTCGTGCTTGCGGGTTTCCACGGTTTCGGTGACGAACTGTTGTGGCTCGCCACGCAGTTGCATGGCGCTGTGCACCACGTCACTCAGCGCCTTGGCAGTGACGTCGGCGCCTTCCGGGGTCCAGTGGGTGTCGGTACGCAGGAACACCGGAGCTTCGGCTTTGGCTGCCTGCAGCGGTGCGAGCAGATCCGGCGCGGCGATCCCGGCGTTGCGCACCGCGCGGTGAAAACGCGGGTACAGGCTGCGCTGCAGAGCGCTGGGACGATGGCTACCGGTGTGCTCCGGGTACAGACGCGTCTTGGCCGGGACGATGGCCAGAATCAGTTGGATATCGCGCTCCTCGAGCTGACGCTGTACACCACGAATCAGCGCCAGGTTGTCGCGCAGCTGACGCTGACCGTCTACCACCGGATCGAACTCTTCGTCCGAATACAGCCAGCCGTCTTCGCCGATCACCAGGCCACTGCGGCCCTCGCCGAATGCCAGGTATTCCACGGCGGCCCATAGGTTGATGCCGGCTTGCTTGAGCGGGAAGTTCTCGTCGTAGTGACGCTCGATGCTCTTGGCCAGGCCGCCGTCGAGCACACTCGGTTGCGCCGGCATGCGGTAGGCGGCGAGCTTGGTCAGGGCGAGCAGGCTGGCCGGCAACAGCAGCAGGGCGAACAGCGCGACATACAGGGTCTTGATGGGGCGATTCATTGTCGGCCTCCGCTCAGAACTGGAAGTACAGGAAGGGGGAGTAGCTCTGCGCCGAGAGCTTGAGCAGCGAGACGCAGAACAACAGCAGCAGGGCGCCGCGCATGGCCACCAGGCGCAGGTCGACGGCCTGCAGGGCGATGCCGGCGCTGGCCAGGGTCAGGCCCGGCTCATGGTTGCGGCTGGCGAGGAACTGGCGGGCACCGTTGACGGCGATCACTACCCAGGCCAGCACCAGCGTGACCATCTGCAGCCCGGTGATGCGCGCCAGGGTCAGCTCGCTCAACTGCCAGTCAGCAAAGCTGAACAGCGCGGCATACATGCGCCCGGCCACTTCCAGATTCTCGGCGCGGAAGATCACCCAGCCGAGCATCACCAGCAGCAGGGTGAAGGCCCATTTCAGCGGGTTGAACACAATCGGTGCGGCTTTCACGCCGAGGGCGCGTTCGATGGCCAGCCACATGCCGTGCCAGGCGCCCCAGATCAGGAAAGTCCAGTTGGCGCCGTGCCAGAAACCGCCCAGCAGCATGGTCAGGAACAGGTTGCGGTAGGTGTTGAACGTGCCATGACGGTTGCCGCCCAGCGGTACGTACAGGTAGTCACGCAGCCAGGTGGACAGGCTGATGTGCCAGCGCCGCCAGAACTCGGTGATCGACTGGCTGATATAGGGTTGGTTGAAGTTCTCCATGAAGCGAAAGCCCATCATCAGGCCCAGGCCGATGGCCATGTCGCTATAGCCGGAGAAGTCGAAGTAGAGCTGTGCGGTGTAGGCGATCATGCCCAGCCAGGCATCGCCGGTGCTGGGGTTTTCCAGGGCGAAGCAGTGGTCCACCAGCGGCGCCAGGCTGTCGGCGATGAATACCTTCTTGACGAAGCCCTGCATGAAGCGAGTGGCGCCTTCACTGAACTTGTCGAGGCTGTGGGTACGGTCGGTGAACTGGTCGGCCAGGTCCTTGTAGCGCAGCACCGGGCCGGCGATCAGTTGCGGGAACAGGGCAATGAAGGCCGCGAAGTTGATCAGGTTGCGCGTTGGCTCGGTATCGCGGCGGTACACGTCGATCAGGTAGCTAATCGACTGGAAGATGTAGAAGGAGATACCGATCGGCAGGATCACCGCAGTGAGGACGAAGGGTTCCATCCCCATCGATTCGAGCACGGCGTTGATGTTGGCCACGCCGAAGTTGGCGTACTTGAAGTAGCCCAGCGTGGCCAGGTTGCCGACCACACCCGCGACCACCCAGCGGCGCGCCGCCTGTGTGCCGGCATGCGCCTGGATGCGCAGGCCGAAGACGTAGTTCCACAGCGTTACCGCAGCGAACAGCAGAAGGAAATCCACCCGCCACCAGGCATAGAAGGCGTAGCTGCCAATCAGGATCAGCAGGTTGCGCCCGCGATTCGGGCACAGGTAGTACAAGCCGAGAAAGATCGGCAGAAACAGGAACAAAAAGACGTTGGATGAAAAGACCATCCGTGCTTCTCCGTGAACAGCCGGGGCAGCGCCCCCCTTTCCCCCCGCGAGCGGAGGGTTTGTGTTTGCCCTGCTTACTGGGCGCAGGGAGTGGTTCTTGCCCTCTCCCCAACCCTCTCCCATGAATGGGAGAGGGAGCTTGAACGGTGTGTAGCTTTCTCCCCTCGCCCGCTTGCGGGAGAGGGGCCGGGGGAGAGGGCTAGCCGCCCCCGCCGAATACCTGGGTCACCTCGCCACCGAGGCGGAAACTGTTGAACGGCCCCATCTCCTGGTTCAGTTCGCGGGTCTCTTCACTGCAGGCGTAGAGGCTGCAGTAGGGCGCCAGCCAGGCGTACTTGAAGTCCTTGCGCAGCTCGCTCATGTCCTGCTTGGAGCCGGTGCGCTGGGCGAACGCAGCCGGGTCGCGCGCACCTTGCAGTACGCGTTCGGCCAGGCGCTGCAGGGCGCCATGGTTCTCGCCACGCAGGTCGACTTCATTGGCCTCGGCGAACGCGGCGATCATCGCCAGCGGCGGCAGGGCGTAGTTGTGGTAGGCCAGGGCGCGTTGGCTACGGCGCATCTCGTTGGCCAGGTAGCCTTCGTCATCGACCTGATTGGCGGCGATGCGGAATTGACTGACGGACCAGTCGAACAGGTCGCGGCGATCATCGATGACCGCCACCGCCATCACCGACCAGGCAGCCCAGTAACTGTGGTTGTTGATCTTGCGCAGCGGCAGGTCGCTCCACTCGCGTACCGTGTGTTCGGCCAGGCGGGTGAACCAGGCCTCGATGCGTGCGCTCTGCTGCGGGTAGGCGGCCAGTGGCTGCGACTCGGAAAACTTCAGGCGCAGCCAGGCGCCGGCCAGGCTGCCGAGCGCCCATTTGCGCATCGACTTGCCGGTGTGGTTGAACTGCTCGGACTCCAGCGCATCGGCACTGGCCCACTGGTCGAGCCATTCGATGGCGCATTCCAGGCGCTCCGGCTGACCGGTGCGCATGTAGCTGGTGATCATCCGTCCGCCTTCCTTCTCCAGGCGGACGATGCCCTCGGTCTGCTTGCGAAAGTTCTTCTCCGCCTGGCGGTTGAGCGTGGCGCGCGCCTTGTCGGAACCCTCGTACTTGCTGGTGAACTGCAGCTCACCGGTATACGGCTGCGGCACCGCCGGGCAGGCGGGTGCCTTGCCGTCGCGCTGGCCGACGGCGGCGTAGTAGCCCGCTGGCGGTTGCAGTTCGGCAAAGGCCGGGCCGCTGAGCAGCACGGCCATCAGGGTGAAGGGAGCGAGTCGTATGGGCATGGTGGCCTCCTCAGTCGTGCCGCGCGACTTGCTGGCTGGCGCCGCTCGGGCGTTGGCACAGGCTTGCCTGGACTTTCAGGTCGTCGGCGCTGTCTTCGGGCTTCTGGATTTCCAGGGCGAAGAAGTTCTGCTCACCCCAGCCCGGCTCGTCGCGCAACTCGACGGTGAAACGGCCGTCGGTATCGACGGTATTGGGTTTCTCCAGCTTGAGCTGTTCGCGGCGGCCGTTGAGGTACCAGATAGTGGCGTCGACGCGCTTGACCGCAGGGTCGCTGAAGCGCAGGTCGAGCTGGTGGCGATTGCCGGCCAGGGTCAGCAGCTTGTTCTCGCCATTGACGAGGATTTCGTTGCTGCCCGGATGCAGGCGCTTCTCGCTGGCGAGCACCTCGGTCTGGCCGCTGCAGCCGTTGCTCAGGCTGGCCATCAGCTGGCGGTGGATGCGGTCGGAAGCCAGGTCGTAGAGCGGCGAGAACTCCCAGATGAGGACTTGCGGTGGGTCGTTCTGGAATGCATCGCTGGCCAGGTACTCGAGCATCGCGCCTTCCAGGCCGCCGCCTGGGAAGGCAGCGTTGAGCACGTCGGTGCCCAGGTACTCTTCGAGAAAGCCGCCGAAGTTGTAGTTCTTGCCGCTGTGGCTGGTGCCGACCAGGGTGATCTTCGGGCTGCTCTCGTCGCCGAATAGCGCGTCGCCATCGCTGGCGTCCTTCGGTTCAGTGATGAACTGATCGACGTATTGCACCGCGTAGCCGGTGCCGCACAGCTGGCTGGCGACGTTCTGCATGGTGCCGGTCTTGCCCATCAGGCCGATGCGTTCAGTGACGAATTCCTTCTGCGGAATATCTTCGAAACCGGGGATGCGCTTGACCGTCTCGGCTACCAGGCGTGCGGTGCGCTCGGCGCCGTAGGGCGTCCAATGCTGGTCGCGGCGGAAGTAGAACTCCTTGTCGCTGTTTTCGTCGGTCAGCGGGGTCAGGTCCGGGACCCAGATACCCAGCTGTTCGAAGCGGCTCAGCGCCTGGCGGTAGTTGCGCAGCGCCTTGTCGTAGTCGAAGCGCTGGTAGTCGGCGGGCGACAGCTTGTTGCGATTGACCAGGCCGCGGGTCGGTTGGTAGACCACCACCAGCTCCACGCCGCGTTGCTTGAGGCCGTCACGCAGCTCCTTGAGGCGTTGGTAGCCGACTTCACTGGTGCCGAACTCGGTGCGCAGGTCTTCGACGCTGCGAAACAGCCAGCCTTCCTCGGCATCGAGCAGGGTGACGAAGTTCTTCATGTAGTTGGTGGTGTAGCGGCTGGCGTCGTGCGCAGCCGGGCACAGCGAGCAGCAGTCTTCGACCTGATACTGCGGCGCCTGGCGCTCTTGCGCCTGCAGTGCGGTGCTGGCCAGAGCACAGGCCACGGCCAGGGAAAGGGATTTGAAGGGTGATGGGATCATCGTTGGCCTCATCAATTGGTCAGTTTCTCGGGCTCGATCGGATCGATCAGCACGGGTAGGCGCTGGCGCACCATGAGGTCGAGGATTTCGTCCTGTTTTTCGCCGAGGATGCCGGCGAGCTGGATGCCGCTGCTCTTGCGCGGGGCAAGCATCTTCACGCGGTACAGCTCGACCGACAGCGGCGAGTCGATGTTGATCGGGCTGGAGCCGTTACCGGCCAAAGTGCCGCCGACGATGATCATCGAGATCTTGGTATCGAACGGGTCGAGGTCCAGGTCGCGGTCGGTGTCGGACAGGTCCTTGATGTGGCCGTACACGCCGGTCAGCTGGTTCATCGCCGAGAGGTTGTCGTACAGACGAATGTTCTCGCTGTTGCGGATGCGGATGCCATGGCGCTGGTTGCGCAGCACCTGGTTGCCCCACAGCAGGTTGTCGCCGCTTTCGTACAGGGTGATGCCGTCGGCATGGTTGCCGTGCACGCGGTTGTAAGCGATCAGGTTGTGCTCGCTGCTGCGGTCGATAACGATGCCGGAGAGCTTGTTGTCGTAGCTTTCGTTGTTGATGATCCAACTGTCGTTGACCTCGCGCGAGATGATGATGCCGTGCTTCTTCTTGGTACCGAACACGGTGTTCTCGGCGATGATCAGGCCGTGCGAGCGGTCGTGCGGGTCGATGCCGTAGACGATGTTGTCGCGGTAGGTGTTGCCCTTGATCACCACGTTCTGCGCTTCGTAGCAGTAGAAGCCGTACCAGTGATCGACGAACTCGGAATCGATCAGCCAGCCAGTCGGCTCTTCACGTTGCAGGCGCTCGTGCATGCTCGGTGTGTACTGGGTGATCGACACGCCGTAGGACTTGGAATTGTCGTAGCCCAGGCTGGTCAGCACGCTGCTGGCGATATACAGCTCGCTGCCGCCCCAGGACACCAGAAACGGGCGGAACTCCTTGCCGTTGTCACGCATGGTCGCCGGGCCGTTGTCGGCCTCGCGCCAGGCGGTGACGCGGGTGTCGGTGAGGAACATCTGGCCATCGTTGACCAGGAACGAACCGCGCTCCTGCGACAGGCGCAGCTCTCGGGTTTCCTTGCCCACATGCAGCGTCGCGCCCTCGGCGACGACGATGGGCAGGCGGGCGATGTACACGCCCGGCTCCTGCTCGGCGAACTGGCTGTCAGGCAGCGCCTTGGCCAGATCCTGAGCGGTGACCAGACCACCTTCGATGAAGATCGCCTGGGGCATGCCCTGCTGGCGCTTGATCCACTCGCGCAGGCGCTCGTTGCCACCGGTGAAATCCTTCAGCGCGTCCTGGCGCAGCATGCGCCGCACCACCACCTGACCGCGTTGTTCACGCGGGATCTTGGCCAGCATGGCCTCCTTGGTGTAGCCGGACAGGTCCGGCAGTTTGGGCGCTTCCATATGCAGTTCGTCCGCCGGGGCGCTGCGCACGCGGTAGTCGAACTGGTGCTGCGTCGGGTTGGCCTGGGCCAGGGGCGCGGTGAGGCACAGCGCGCCGAGCAGCAGGGGTAGGGCTAAGCCGTTGGGTTGCATGGTCCGATCCCTCAGAAGCGCCAGATGAAGTCGACGAAGGCGCGGTGCATCACCGAATCGGTGCCGCTGCCGTAGGCATCGCCCGGCAGGAACACGCCGGCGCGCAGGCGTACCAGGGCCAAGCGATCATCCAGTTGTTCGGCGACGGTGGCCGGCAGCAGGCCCTGCTTGAAGTAGCGGGTCAGCACCAGGTCGACTTCCTGGCCGATGTCTTTCTCGCCCGCTACCAGCGGTGCGGTGATGCCGCTGTCGCCGACGTCCTGGTCGCCATCGACACGCCAGAAACGGTGATAGACGACGCTGGCGTCGTAGTCCTCGCCCAGCTGCCAGGAGCTGAACGCGCTGGCCACCTGCAGGTTCGACAGTTCGCCGCGGAAGGCCTCGCCGTAACGGTGCAGGCGCGATTCGACGCCGGTGAAGTTGGCGCGGTTGCTGTGCAGGCCGGTCTGCATGAACTGGCGCGACTTGCCTTCGTCGCCACCGCCGCTGCCACGGGCATAGGCGGCGCCGATCTTCCAGTTGTCATCGAGGCTGTAGCGTAGGCCCAGGTCCATCGCCCAGGCGTCGACATCCTGGCTGCGCGAGCCGGTGGCGATGCGGTCGTTGCCGACCACTTCCTGCTGCAACTGATCGGTATCGCCCTGCAGCCAGGTCAGCTGCGCCCAATAGTTGAGGCGGTTGCGCGAATTGCGCTCGAAGAAGCCGCCATCGGCGTGCAGGCCGAACCAGGTCAGGTCACCGGTGTAGCGTTTGCTCAGTTCGTCGACACGCTCGCCAGGATTGGCCAGGCGGCCGTCGTCGCGGCTGTGGTGCAGCTTGGCGCCGATGCGGTGGCCGGGCGTCCACTGGTAGTCGAGGCCGGCGAAGAAGTGCTGGCGATCTTCGTCTTCGGGCGCCAGGTCATCGAGGTCGGTGCGGTAATCGGAGAAGCGCTCGGCAACGCCGACCGTGGCTTGCAGCAGAGTGGTATCGAAGCGCCAATTGACGGCTTCGATATTGGTGTCCCACCAGGTGCCTTCGTTGCTGCGCAGACGCTGACGGCCGACGCGCAGGTGTTCACCCGGGTAGGCGGTGAGGCCGGCGTAGTCGACCCAGAATTCGCGCATGGCCAGGTAGCTCTTGTCCGGCTGGCGTGCGTCGCTGCGTTGTTCGCTACCTTCGCCGTCGTCCTGCAGCGGGTCGGTTTCAATGGTGTCGGTGGCGGTAACCGCCTGGCCCATGGCGAAGGCGCTCCAGTCGCCACGCTCGCCGTAGGCCCAGGGGCGCAGGTCGAGACCGATACCGTTGACGTCACCACCCGAGCGGGTGCCGAGGTCGCGGTCGTCTTCCGATTGCGCGGTGATCTTCACATCCAGGCCGAAATTCTTCGGCGCATCCGCCGCCCAGGCCGCGCTGGCTGCCAGCAGGCTGGCGCTCAGACACAACTGACTGACGATTCGGTTAACAGGTCGTTGAAAAACTACCTGCGTTGGCCATACCGCGTTAAAAGCGGTCTCAAAATGCTCATTTACGGCTCGTAAACTCCGCTTTTTCGCCCGCTTTTGCCTTGTCTGGCCTGCCTCGGCCACGTTTTTCAAAGACCTGTTCTGCTGCATGCGTGCATCCTTGTTCATGGCTGGCTGACCTGCAGGGCGGCCTGCTGCTGCAGGACGATGCCGCGGGCATCACGTTCCTCGCGCAGCAGGCGTTGGCCCTCGGCCAGTTGTGCCGGGGTCAGGCTCTCGGCCACTTCATGCGCCAGCTCGAAGGTCGGCGGCGTGTTGCGCGGCAGGGCCAGTTGACTGAATACGTAGGCGTTGACCGGGTTGGGCTTGACCCCACGGCCCTGGCTGAACATCTGCGCGAGGACGAAGTCGGCGCTGAGCTGGCCGGCACGGGCAGCGCTGAGCAGGTGGTCGAGCGCCCGCTGGGCGTAGACCTCGCCGAGGTAGCCGCGCAGGTAGATCTGCCCCAGGTAGTAGTTGGCGCTGGGTTCGCTGGGCGCGGCCTTGCGCAGGTGTTCTTCGGCTTTCTTCGGCTCCTGCGGCAGTAGCTTGCCTTCGTAGTACAGGCGTCCGAGCAGCAGCTCGGCGCGCGGCAGGGCTGCGGCACGGCCCTTGTCCAGATAACCGAGCAGGGTTTCGGTATCGCCCTGGCCCGGATAGTCGTAGAGCAGACGCGCGAGGCTGACCCAGGCGGCGGGATAGTTCGGCGCGATGGCTTCGAGCAGATCCTGTGCCTGCTGCGGTTGCGGCTGGCCGAGCTCAGGGTCGCTGAGTACCTGGGCCACGGAATCGACCTGGTTGGGCGAAACAGTGCCGGCGCGATAACCCGCCAGCAGTTGCTCGATCAGCGCCTGACGGTCGTCTTCGCGGTTCTGCTTCTGGTACACGGTGGCCAGCTCGGCGTAGCAGGCGTCGTTGCTGGCCAGGCGTGCCTGGCAGATACGCTCGATCTCGCCCAGGTGCTGGTCGTAGGTGCCATCGGTGCGGTACAGAAGAATCTGCGCCAGTTCTGCCTGGGGCAGACCCTGCTGGCGCCAGTCTTGGATACGTTGCGCAAGGTTCATGGCGGGGAAGTCCTGTGGGTAGAACAGGTAGAGTTCGGTCAGCGGCAGCAGCGCACTGGGCTCGTGAGCCTGCGCTGCGCTCTCCAGCAGCTCGGCGGCCTCCTGGCGCTCGGCCAGGCTGCTGCCGGGCTTGCGCGCCAGCAGCTTGCCGAGGCGCGCCTTGGCGCGCGGTGAGCCGTCGAGGGCCTGACGGTAGATACGCTCGGCCTCATCCAGATCCTGGGTCTGGCCATTGGCGGCGTAGATGTCGGCCAGGCCGATCTGCGCGTCGCTGTAGCCCATTTCGGCGAGCTGGCGGAAATGCCATTCGGCCGTCTGCTGGTCGCCGCTCTGCAGGGCTTCGCGCGCCAGGCGCTCATCCGGCAGGCCGGCGCAACCGGCCAGCGTGGCGCTGACGGCGAGGCCGAGCAGGGCAGGGCGAAGAAGGGGCATGCTCACGGCGATCTCCTTAGCGACCTGCCGCGACGGCGCGATCGACTAGGCCGCCGAAGGACGGACCACGGTCGATGACCACGTCCACCGGTTGCCCGGCGAGGCTGGCCGGCAGGGTTTCTTCCGGCTGGATCACCACGCGGATGTCCGAGCTCAGGCCGCCGTCATGCAGTGCGCTGCTGACGATCTCGCCGCGACGCGACTGGTCTTCGCCGGCCACCTTGAAGGTCACCGGGGTGCCAGGACGAGCCTGCTCCAGGTGGCGATAAGGGAAGCTGGCGGCGACGGTTGCCACGCCATCCTGCGGCACCAGCTCGAAGATCACGTCGCCCTTGCTGGCGAACTGACCGTCGGCCACCAGTTGGCGGGAGATCTTGCAGTTGCACGGGCTGGTCAGGGTGCCCTGCATCTCGCGGGCGAACAGCGCTTCGATCTGGCTCGGCTCGAGCTGATCGTCGCCCAGGTGGCCCTTGAGCATTTCCAGCATGCTGGTGGTGAAGGTTGCGATCGGTGCGCCTTTCTCGACGATGCCATCGGGCTGCGCCAGGCTCTGCACGCTGCCCTCGCGTGGCATGGTCACCTGCAGCGCCGGCAGGCTGATCTGCGCCGATTGCGCGTGGGTGACGAAGTACAGGCCATAGATCGACTTGCCGATGTAACCGAAGGCGGCCAGGCCGACGAGAAAGATCGCACCGCTGAAAGTCACGGCGCGCAGGCGACCGAACATGCCCATGCCACCGGCTGCGCCACTCTTGCGCGCCTTGGTGAAGTTGTCGCGCTGTAGGATGTGCAGCACCTCACCGACATTGACCAGCTCACCGGCCAGGTGTGCGCTGATCAGGTGGCGCAGGGCTGCAGCTTCACGCGCGCCGATGTTGTGGAACTGGCAGCCGACGCGGTTTTGCTCGGACTGCACGGCATTGACCTGGAATTCCACGTCCAGCCCCAGCACCAGGCTGTCGAGCTGGAACTGCAACTGGCCGCGATGAAAATCACCGACCTTGTGCGTGGTCTTCTCGTTGGTGAAGCTGAAACCGCCGGCAGAGACATCCTGCAGGCGTGCGTCGATGCGTTCGCCCTTGGCATTGGTAAAGCGCAAGCGTCCTGGCAGCTTGACACGGGCATGCTGGCGCTGGGCCTCGGACTCATGGACGACGTTGTGATTGGCGACGGAGTTCATGGTGGCTAATTCCTATTCGAGTACGGTCACACCAGCGCCAGCAGCGCGGCGATGAAGACAGAGGCGGCAGAGAAGGTCATGGCACGCGACGACCAGCTGTTGAACCAGTTGGCGAAGCTGGACAGGCCGCGGTTGAGCTTGGTGTTCTGGCGCGTCCAGGATTGCTGGTCGAGGCGGAAGAACACGTAGATCTTCACCAGCGCGCCGACGATCTGGTTGTAATAGAGCAGCACCGGGTAGGCCGGGCCGATGCGGTGGCCGGAGCACATCAGCAGCAGTGTCAGGATCAGCCGCGTGCTGCCGATCCACAGCAGGTAGATCAGCAGGTACATCAGGCTGTACTTGATGCTGGCGATGATCGCTACGGATAGGCCCAGCAGGCAGGTCCACATCGACACACGCTGGTCGAACAGCACCAGACTGGTGAAGGCGCCGAGGCGGCCCATGCCCAGACGCAGGGCGCGCGAGTTCTGCCGCAGGTTGTTGCCGTACCAGCGGAACATCAGCTTGCGGCTGGCCTTGATGAAACTCTTCTCCGGCGGGTGCTCGACCGTGTTGATCGCCGCATCCGGCACGTAGAAGGTGTCGTAGCCCAGGCGCATCAGGCTGTACCAGCTGGACTTGTCGTCACCGGTGAGGAACTGGAAGCGCCCCAGGCGCCAGTGCTCGAGGTGATCGCTTTCCACGTCGCGGATGAACTCAGGGTCGGTCACCACGCTGGCGCGGAACACCGACATGCGCCCGGTCATGGTCAGCACGCGTTTGGAGAGCGCCATCGAGCACATGTTGAGGTGGCGCTGAGCGAAGCGCAGCTTGTGCCACTCGCTCATCAGGTAACTGCCGCGTACCTCGCAGAACTCGTTGGTGGTCAGCCCGCCGACGTTGGGGAAGAGCTTGAACCAGGGCACGGTCTTGATCACCACGCCTGGCTCGAGCACGGTATCGCCGTCGATCACCGCCACCACCGCATCGCGGTCCGGCATCTGCCGGGAAATGGCGCGGAAACCATAGGCCAGACCATCACGCTTGCCAGTGCCGGGGATGCGTACGATGTCCAGGGTGACATGCGCCGGCGGCTCGGCCTGAGCCCAGAGGTTCTTGATCAGCAACTCGTCGGAGAGCTCGACGATCGAGCAGACCACGGTGCAGGGATACCCGCAGTCGATGGCTTCGCGAATCACCGAGCGGTAGACCATGGCGGTGGTCAGTGCCTCGATGCGAAAGCTGGTGACCAGCAGGAACACATGAGAGGGGTCGGCGTCCTTGCCGAGTTTTGTAACCTTGCGGCGATACCAGGGGTACACCAGGTAAAGGAACAGGCAGCCGCGCACGAAGTGCATGGCGCCCATGGAATAGCGCCAGATGCCGACGATGCCGATGAGCAGGATGAAATCCCGCGCTTCGGGGTCGAACACCGTGCGTGGCAGGGCCAGTGCCAGCAGCATCAGCAGGCTGAGATAGAGCATCCAGCCGCTGGCTTGGTTGAGGCCGTTCTTGAGCTTGTCCATATGCGTCTCCGAGTACCTGCGCGCGCTGGGCGCGCAGGTACGTTCGGGTCCTTACCAGCAGATGCCTTCGGCCACGCCATTGCTGGCGTGGGGCATGAAGCCGACCAGGTCGATAACCCGCTTGCCGCTCGGCGCCTGCTCAGCCAGCTTGGCGAAACGCTCGTCGCTGTTGCCCAGAACGATGATGTCGGCCTTGGCCACGACGTCTTCGAGGTCGCTGTTGAGCAGCGAGGAAACGTGCGGGATCTTCGACTCGATGTATTCCTTGTTGGCCCCGTGGACACGGGCGTACTCGACGTTGCGGTCGTAGATGCTCAGGTCGAAACCCTTGCCGATGAGCATTTCCGCCAGTTCCACCTGCGGGCTTTCACGCAGGTCATCGGTGCCGGCCTTGAAGCTCAGGCCGAGCAGGGCGACCTTGCGCGAATCCTGGCTGGCGATGATGTCGAAGGCCTTCTGCACCTGGGCGGCGTTGCTGCGCATCAGCGAGCCGATCAGCGGAGCTTCCACGTCCAGGCTGCCGGCGCGGTAGTTCAGCGCGCGTACGTCCTTGGGCAGGCAGGAGCCGCCGAAGGCGAAGCCGGGCTTCATGTAGTACTTGGAGAGGTTCAGCTTGTGGTCCTGGCAGACCACGTCCATTACCTCGCGGCCATCGACGCCGACGGCCTTGGCGATATTGCCGATCTCGTTGGCGAAGGTGACCTTGGCGGCGTGCCAGACGTTGCAGGTGTACTTGATCATCTCGGCGACTTCGATGTCCTTGCGGATGATCGGCGCGTCGAGCCCGCTGTAGATGCTTTCCAGCAGGTCGCCGGAGGCTTTGTCCAGCTCACCGATGACGGTCATCGGGGGGAAATCGTAGTCCTTGATCGCGGTGCTCTCGCGTAGGAACTCGGGGTTCACCGCCAGGCCGAAGTCGACGCCAGCCTTCTTGCCCGAGCAGTCTTCGAGAATCGGCAGTACCACGTTCTTCGCGGTGCCCGGCAGTACGGTGCTGCGAACCACTACGGTGTGGCGCTCTTTCTTGTCGCGCATGGCGAAACCGATCTCGCGGCACACGCCTTCGATGTAGTTCAGTTCCAGGTCGCCGTTCTTCTTGCTCGGCGTACCGACGCAGATGAACGACACGTCGCTTTCCAGAACGGCAGCGGCAACGTCGGTGGTGCCACGCAGGCGCCCCTGACGCAGACCCTGTTGCAGCAGTTCTTCCAGGCCCGGTTCAACGATGGGCGATTTGCCGTTATTGATCAGGTCGATCTTGTTCGCGGAGATATCCACGCCAATCACGTCGTGACCTCGTGCCGACAAACAGCCGGCACAAACGGCACCTACATAACCCAAACCAAAGATACTGATTCGCATGGTATTAACCTCGTCCGTTTGATGCAGTTTTAAATACTGGCCTTATGGCCAAAACTCGTCCGTGAACTCACCGTTTTAATAGGTTTGAGTTCATTCAGGCATAAGTAGAGTGGGCGCCGGAAGTGGCACCAAGTGCGGGCCTTTATATTGAAGGCTGGCCCTTTGATGTTGTCGCTGTCGCCTCGCTTGAGGCCTCTATGTCGGTACTTTGGCGGGTTGCCATCTCTCCCTTTGACGCGAACAAACTTTCTTTTGGGTGAAACTGTTCGGCAAAACTTAATTCGCTATCTGGCAGGTTCAAGTGTTCAGAAAGTTATGTATTGAAATGTGTTACGGGCTGTATGAGTAGCGGCCCTTTCGGATAGTTCCTACCGTTCGTCCTGAAGCTGAACCGGAGCTGAACGGCTAATTTGATTGCAATATAATGGCAAGTTGCAAAATGCATGATGGCAATATGTTCATTAATATGCTTGAAACTATCGGATAACTAAGCCGTGCAATAAGTTCGCGAATAAGTGCAGTTGCGCTGAAAGTGTGACGCCAAGCAGGTTTTCAGGTGCAGGCATGTGGCCGCGGGCACCACAGGCAAGCGCAACGCTCGCGCTGCAGCGAAGCGGCAGGCGAGAGAGAGGCGGAAGAGGGCAAGCGCAGCGGCCAAGCCCATGCGACAACCGATGAGCGGTGCATGGGCTTGGCTGGAGGAGGGGTCAGTCTTGTGGCTGGTCGCGCAGGAAAACCAGGCTGTCGGTCTTGGAGTGCTCGGCCGAATAACGATAGCCCTGATAGTTGAAGTCCTTCAGGCCTTCAGGGTTGGTCAGACGCTCCTTGATCACGTAGCGCGCCATCAGGCCGCGGGCCTTCTTGGCGTAGAAGCTGATGATCTTGTACTGGCCGTTCTTCAGGTCCTTGAACTCTGTGTCGATGAGACGTGCGTTCAGCGCCTTGCGTTTGACGGCGCCGAAGTACTCATTGGAGGCCAGGTTGAGCAGCACGTCATCGCCTTGGGCTGCCAGCGCTTCGTTGAGCCAGCCGCTGATGCGCTCGCCCCAGAAGGCGTACAGATCCTTGCCGCGACCGTTGGCCAGCTTGGTGCCCATTTCCAGGCGGTAGGCCTGCATCAGGTCCAGCGGGCGCAGCACACCGTACAGGCCGGAAAGCATGCGCAGGTGAGTCTGAGCGAAGTCGAAGTCCTCTTCGGAGAAATCCTCGGCGTTCAGCCCGGTGTACACGTCGCCCTTGAACGCCAGCAGCGCCTGCTTGGCGTTGGACGGGTTGAACGGCCGTTCCCAGCTACCGAACCGCGCGGCATTGAGGCCGGCAAGCTTGTCCGACAGATGCATCAGCTCGGCGATCTGCGCCGGGCTGAAGTCGCGCAGTTGAGTGATCAGTTCCTGGGCGTGGTCGAGGTGTTCGGGTTGGGTGAAGCGCGGGGTGGCGGGTGGCGTCTCGTAGTCGAGGGTCTTGGCCGGTGAAATCACCATCAGCATGTGCGGAATCTCCAGAAAGCGTGACGGCGATTCTAGCAGGCCGTTGAAAAACGTAGGCGAGGCAGCCAGTGCAAGGCAAAAACAGGCGAAAAAGCGGAGTTTACGAGTTGTAAATGAGCATTTTGAGCCTGTTTTTAACGCAGCAATGGCAACGCAGGTAGTTTTTCAACAGCCTGCTAGAGGGCAGGGGAGCGGCAAGACCACTTATCGGGACGATTGAGAGGAACCGAGGCGCTGCCGTTGTAGGAGCGAGCTCTGCTCGCGAAGCGGTTGCCAGCAATGAGCAGGGACGAAGCGTTACCTGTACCTGATTGGCGCGGCATGCTGCAAGAGGGGGCGGGTAAGCCAAGCGGGTTGAAGCAGGTAGGACTTCGGACTGTAACGGGGTGCTGGCGGCTCGCCAAGCACTATCTGTCGCGTCTGCAAATAAAACCTGCATGACGATAAAAAAACGTTTTTCTGTCATGTGAATTGGAGTAATAAAAAAGCAAGACCGCCGAAACCTGCATACAGGTGGCGGCCATTGGCCCTCACCTTGCTTGCCACCTTTCGGCCCCGACCTGAAAAAGTCGGCGGTCTCTGTCCGGCGCAGCACCGCCCAGGTATTGCGTCGCCTGGCTACTACAAGAAGGTGACCGAGTATGGATGACCACGGACGCTCCAAGCCCACCGCTCCAACCCTCTACGCCCTCGACACCAATGTTCTGATCCACGATCCCAACGCCTTGCTCAACTTCGAAGAACACCACGTCGCCATCCCGATGACGGTGTTGGAGGAACTCGACAAACTGAAATCCGGCAAGCATGGCGTTGCCGCCGAATGTCGCCAGGCCATCCGCCTGATCGATCAGATTCTCGCCGGTGCCGAACCTGAGGACGTCGAGTACGGGGTACCCATCCAGCGCGGCAAGAGCGGCCCCTGCGGTCGTCTTTCCATCCTTATGAGTAAAAGTGCGGCGCCGGTGACCTGGCTGCCGGAAAACCTCAACGACAACAAGATCATCAACCAGTTGGTGGAGCTGAAGTCGCGCAACCCCGGCCTGTCCGTGGTGCTGGTGACCAAGGACATCAACATGCGCCTGAAGGCGCGCGCCTGCGGGATCGACGCCGAGGACTATCACACCGACCAACTGGTCGATGACGTCTCGCTGCTGTCGAAGGGGTATCACGACATGCCCGGCTCGTTCTGGGATCGCGTGAGCAAGGTCGACACCCGTCAGGACCATGGCCGTACCTGGCACCGCGTGCAACTGACCGACAACCTGCCGGCCGTGCACGTCAACGAGTTCATCCTCGATGAACAGGGCTTCGTCGGCTGGATCAAGGCGATCAAGGGCGACGAGCTGGTTATTCTCGACATGCACCAGGAGCCGCTGCTGCATCAGGAAGCCTGGGGCCTGAAGCCGCGCGACATCCATCAGGCGCTGGCGCTGTTCGCGCTGCTCGATCCGGACATTCACCTGGTCAACCTGTCCGGCGCCGCCGGCTCGGGCAAGACCATCCTGGCGCTGGCCGCAGCCATCGAGCAGACCATGGTCAGCAAGCGCTACCGCAGGATCATCGCCACCCGCAGCGTGCAGGGGCTGGATCAGGAGATCGGCTTTCTGCCCGGCACCGAGGCGGAGAAGATGGAGCCCTGGCTCGGCGCGATTACCGACAACCTCGAAGCGTTGCATATGGAGGACGAGAGCACCCACGGTAGCGTCGACTACATCCTGCAGAAGGTACCGCTGCAATTTAAGTCGCTGAACTACATCCGCGGGCGCAGCTTCCAGCAGAGCCTGATCCTCATCGACGAATGCCAGAACCTCACCCCGCACCAGATGAAGACCATCATCACCCGTGCCGGCAACGGCTCGAAGGTGGTGTGCCTGGGTAACCTGGCGCAGATCGACACCCCCTACCTGTCCGCGCCTAGCTCGGGGCTGACCTACCTCACCGAACGCTTCAAGGACTTTCCGCACGGCGTGCACATCACCCTGCAAGGCGTACCGCGCTCGATCCTCGCGGAGTACGCGGAAACCCATATGTAACTCTCCAGCTGTTAAACACTGGCGCCCCTGCTCGCAAGAGCAGGGGCGTTTTAGTCTGCATTAACGAATTTCTACAGGTCCCGTGGGAGCGGCTTCAGCCGCGATGATCGCGGATAAATCCGCTCCTACAGAAGCGCGCATTTGGCTCCCCTCTCCCGCTTGCGGGAGAGGGGCTGGGGGAGAGGGTTCGTAGCTCGGCTGCAGTCCGGGCCGCTCGGCTGCAGGATTTCATCCGACCTACAAGAGGACTGCAAATCCTGACCTGCAGGTTTACAATCGGCCGATTCCCGCCAGGAGCTTTCCCGTGCTGACCCACCTCGATTCCCAAGGCCGCGCGCACATGGTCGACGTCACCGACAAGGCGACCACCTTCCGCGAAGCCACCGCTGAAGCGCGCGTGCGCATGCTGCCCGCCACCCTGCAGATGATCGTTGCCGGTGAGCACCCCAAGGGCGACGTATTTGCCGTGGCACGTATCGCCGGCATCCAGGCCGCGAAGAAAACCAGCGACCTGATCCCCCTTTGCCACCCGCTGATGCTCACTGGCGTCAAGGTCGAGCTGCGCGCCGAAGGCGACGACAGCGTGCATATCACTGCCCGTTGCAAACTGTCCGGGCAAACCGGTGTCGAGATGGAAGCACTGACTGCCGCCAGCGTCGCCGCGCTGACCATCTATGACATGTGCAAGGCCGTGGATCGCGGCATGGTCATCGAGCAGGTACGCCTGCTGGAAAAGCTCGGCGGCAAGAGCGGTCACTACAAGCTGGAGGAACAAGCATGATCCGCGTGCAATACTTCGCCCGCTACCGTGAAGCCCTGGGCCGTGACGACGAACAACTGAGCGGCGACTTCGCCACCCTCGACGACGTACGCCTGCACCTGGTGGCCCGTGGCGGCGAATGGGAAGTGCTGGGTGAGCAGAACCTGATGTGCGCGCGTAACCAGGAACTGTGCAGCCTCGACGAGCCGCTGACCGAAGGCGATGAAGTCGCTTTCTTTCCCACCGTTACTGGCGGTTGATGCAGGTACCGTAGGGTGGGCTTCAGCCCACCAATCTCTCCTAGCCGCCTGCTCTTGACCAGCGTCCTTTGCAAACGAGATCCTCATGACCATCCGCGTCCAAGCCCAACCCTTCGATCCCGGCAGCGAGCTCAACGCCCTGCATGCCGCCAACCTCGGCATCGGCGCGGTGGTCACCTTCGTCGGCTACGTGCGCGATTTCAATGATGGCCGCGAAGTCGGTGGCATGTTCCTCGAGCACTTCCCCGGCATGACCGAAAAGGCTCTGGGCAAGATCGCCGATGAGGCGCGCGAGCGCTGGCCGCTGCTGGGCATCGAGATCATCCACCGCATCGGTCGCCTGGAGCCTGGCGAACCCATCGTCTTCGTCGGCACCAGCAGCGCCCACCGCCAGGCATCGTTCGATGCCTGCAACTTCATCATGGATTACCTGAAAACTCGCGCGCCGTTCTGGAAGAAGGAAGACACCCGCGAAGGCCCACGCTGGGTCGAAGGCCGCTGCAGCGACCAGAGCGCCGCCGAGCGCTGGCAGCGCCCGTAGGGTGCGCCGCGCGCACCGGCCCTTCGCTACACTGTGCTCGAATAGACAGCGACATCATCAACATCGCTCGATGCGCATGGCGCACCCTACGGTGCCCTGAGCTCTACGCCAACGCCAGATGCACCCGCAACGCAATCGGTACCAGCATCAGCAATACGCCCAAGCCCAGTACGCGTACGCCCCATTCGTGCTCGCGGAAGTTGAAGCCGACGCCCAACAGCAGAAAGCCACCGATCAGCAGCATCAGCATCAGGTGATAGTGGTCCATGGCGCTTCTCCACGTTGCAGTCCTGATTACAGCTTAGTCCCACCGTCTGGCTTGGGGGCTGACCTGGGGCAATGAATGCCTGACTCGATTGGCGACAAAAGGCGTCTCGATTGGTCGCTGTCTGGCGCCAGGGCCTGCTCCATACTGTGCGCAGTCATCGTCAAGGATCGTCCATGCGCCTGTTCCCCTCACTCCTGCTCGCCGGCCTGCTGGCCGCCACGCCGCTGGCCGCTGCCGAGCGCAGTTTCACCATCCTGCACAGCAACGACTGGCAGTCGCGCCTGCTCGGTTTCGGCCCCAACAACGAATACACCCCGGCGACGGTGAACGATGACGACACCGTTGGCGGCGTCGCGCGCCTGGCCACCTTGTTGAACGAGCGCCGCGCGGCAGCCGGCGAAGAGCCTCTGTTGCTGCTCGACGGCGGCGACTTCACCATGGGCACGCTGTTTCACACCATCGCCCGCGAGATGGGCAGCGAACTGCGTCTGATGAGTGAGCTGGGCTACGACGCCGCAGTGATCGGCAACCACGAATTCGACTTCCGCCCGGCCGGGCTCGCCGCGATGATCAGCGCCGCGCACAAGGCCAAGGGCGATGCGCTGGTGCCGCTGCTGTCGAGCAACATGCGTTTCGATCCGACCAGCAAGGCCGACGACAGCCTGCAGGCACACGCCGACGCCGGGCGCATCCTGCCGTACAAGCTGATCGAGCGCGGTGGCATCCGCTTCGGCCTGTTTGGCCTGCTCGGCAACGATGCCGTGGCCGTCAGCCCGATGATCAAGCCGCTGACCTTCGCCGACCCGGTCGCCACCGCCAGGGAAACCGTGGCCAAGCTGCGCGAGGAGGGCGCCGAGGTGGTCATCCTGCTGTCGCACATGGGCGTTACCCAGCAGGCCGATGGCAGCTGGCGCGGCGAGGAAGTGGAGCTGGTCGAGCAGGTGCCGGGCATCGATATTGTCGTCGGTGGCCACTCGCACGTGGCCCTGCCGCAGCCGGTGCTGGTCAACGGCCACACCCCGGTGGTGCAGGCCGGTTCGGAAATCCAGTACCTCGGCGAACTGCGCATGACCCTCGGCGACGACGGCGTACCGCGTGTGCGCGACTACCGCCTGCATCCGGTCAACGACAGCATCGCCGGTGACGCCGCCATCACCGCCAAGGTCGAAGACTTCAAGCAGGTGGTCAGCGAGCGCATGCTCACGCCCAAGGGCTACCGGTTCGACCAGCCGCTGGCCAAAGTCGACCAGAATCTGGGCCGTGATTTCACCGATCAGACCCTGGCCAACCTGGTGACCGATGCGCTGCGTCATGCCGTCGATGCCGACCTGGCGTTCACCGGCAACGGCACCATCCGCGATGACCTGCTCAAGGGCCGCAACGGTGTGCAGGACGTCTCCGACCTGTTCCGCATCGCCCCGCTGGGCATCGGCGAGTTCGACGACGAGCCCGGCTACCCGATGATCAAGGCCTACGTCAGCGCGCGCGAAATCAAGTCGCTACTGGAAGTGCTGCTACTCGCCTATCAACTGCGCGACAGCCAGAGCTATTACCCCCGCGTTTCAGGCGTGCGCTTTACCTACAACCCCTGGCGCGTGCCGTTCGACCGCGTCAGCCGCATCGAGATCGGTGATGCGGTCAAGGGTTACCGCGACCTGGATCTCGACGACACGCGTCTCTACAGCATCGGCGCCACCAGCTACGTTGGCAGTTTCACCTGGCTGGTGCCGGAGTTGACCAAGGGTTTGCTCGACGTCATTCCCAAGGACGCCGAGGGCCGCCCATTGCCGCGTATCGAAGACGCCATCGTCGACCAGGACCCGGATAAAGAAGGTGTGCAGGAACTCAAGGAATGGCAGGTGTTGCTCGACCATATCCGCAGCCTGCCGGATCTCGACGGTGACGGCCTGGCCGACATTCCCACCACCGGCGCGGCGGCCGAGGCGCGCATGATCCGCGCGCCGAGCCTGCATCCGGCCGATATGTTCCGCCTGGCCGGGCCGATGCAATGGGGCGCCAGTGCCGTGATCCTGGCCGGCGTGCTGCTGATTCTCTGGCTGCTGAGCCGCCCCCTGCGCCGCCGCCGCAGTCAGCGTTGACGACCCTAGGGGGCGCCGCGCGTGCCGGGAGTGACGCGCTACTCGGCCTTCAAGCTCGCACAACGCGCCCATAGTTTCCGGGCGCGCCCGGCTGAACGTCATGACTCCGTTGGCTTGGTGCGCATGGCGCACCCTAGGGTCCGCCACCTTGCCAAGCCTTGCGTGCCTCCGTATGGTGCAAAGCCGCCTGATTCGGAAGCTACGCAATGATCGCTCAGCACTGCCTGCTCGGTGACCGTGCTCAACCGTCCAACCCTCGCCCGGATAGAGGCCGCGCCAACGGCGCGGTGCTCGCCTTATGAATACACTCAATCATTCGCGCCCGCTGGCGCTGTTCGGCCTGCTGCTGGCCAACCTTTGCTGGTCCGGCAACGCCCTGGTGGCGCGCGCCTTCGCCGGTGAAATCGCGCCGTTTACCCTGTCGTTCTGGCGCTGGTGCCTGGCGTTGGCATTGCTGCTGCCCTTCGTCGCTATGCCGCTGTGGCGTCACCGCGCAGCCCTCCGTCATGCCGGCTGGCGCCTGCTGGTGCTCGGGGCGCTGGGCATCGCCGGCTACAACTCGCTGCTCTACTGCGCTGCGCAGACCACTGCGGCGATCAACATCTCGCTGGTCAACACCTGCCTGCCGCTGGTGACCTTCATCGGCGCCGGGCTATTGCTCAACGAATGGCCGGCGCGCCGTGCCTGGTGGGGCATGCTGGTTGCAGTGGCGGGCTTGGCGGTGTTGATCAGCCAGGGGCAATGGAGCCGCCTGGCCAGCTTGTCGTTCAATCAGGGCGACCTGATCATGCTGCTGGCTGTGGTCGACTGGGCGTTGTATTCGCTGCTGTTGCGGCGCTGGGCGGCATATCTGCAGCCGATTCCACCGCTGGCGTTGCTGGGGGCATTCATCCTGCTCGGCGTGCCGCTGATCCTGCCGTTCTATCTCTACGAGCTGAGCCAGGGCGCGCACCTGGCGTTCAACGTCGCCAACCTCTCGGCCGTCGCCTACACCGCTGTATTCGCTTCGTTGCTGGCCTACCTGGCCTGGAACCACGGTATCCGCGTGATCGGTGCGGCCAAGGCGGCGCTGACCAACTACGTCATGCCGGTATTCACCGCATTGCTGGGCTGGGTGCTGTTGAATGAGAGCCTGCAGGTCTACCACTGGCTGGGCGCCGCGATGATCTTCGGCGGCCTGCTGCTGGCCACGCGACCCGGCAAAAGCGCCTGAAAATACCCCGATCAGCGTAATGCCGTTCAAGGTCGTGCGCGCTTTGCTCCCCTCTCCCATTTATGGGAGAGGGGTTGGGGGAGAGGGCTGAAAACACCGTAAGTCTGCCGGCACCCCGCCGAACGCGGCTCTGGGGAGAGGATGGCAGCCGCGTGGATCACGCTTCACCGATCCACCTTTCAGCGGCGGCGGATGAAAAAGGCGTCATCCGCCCTACGGCGATCCCTTCATTATTCCGGCTTCAGCATCACGAAGGCTTCTCCGCCTTCGCGATCGTGCATCAGGATGAACGGCTGCCCGGCGATCATCAGCTTCACCGGTACCTTGCGCGGCACCGTGGTGCCGGCGTTGATCGCCGCGGCGCTGAGCAACTGGCGAGTCAGGGTGTCATCCGCCTGCGCCTCACTGGTCACCACACATTCATGGCTGACCTTCACCTGAATGCTCAGGCTCTTGTCCACATTGAAACCGATGGTGGCGAAGCCCATATCGGTCATCTCGGAGACGCCATACTGCCGCGCCACGCGATGCGCCTCGGCAAAGCTCGGCGCCGTCTGCAGGCAGATATCGCGAAAGGCCTGTACCACGGGCGAAGTGACCGGCACCGGTGGCTGCGAACCCAGATTGGCGCAAGCGCCGAGAAAGCCAAGGCTGACAAGCAAGGCGAACTGTTTCATCACATCATTCCTTAATGACGGTTGTTCAGGGTTGCTGGCAAAGATCATGCCCCAGCAACTGCGAAGCCAACCCTTTGGCGAGATAGGTTTCAACCACGCGGCCATCGCTGCATTCGGTCTTGTGGCCGATGGCGAAACCGATGGAAAGCACAACGAATAGCGCCAGGCCGATATTCTGGATGGGCGTCATGACAGGGCTCGCTGGGTAAACAATGGGGCAGGATGAAGAGGCGGGCAGGGGATGGCAAGTGCCAATGCTCCGCTCTGGATTTGTCCGCGCGGCGAGCCAATACTGGCAACCACCGAAACCGGCAAGGGACTGTGCAATGAAGAAGCTGATCATCATTCTGCTGCTGGGCGCCGCCTTCTGGCAGTTCTACCTGAGCAAGCCTGGCAGCCCGATCATCAGCAACATCGCCAGCGATGGCTCGGTGATGGACAACCCGGTGGTCACTCAGCCCGGCTCGTCCAGCTTCTCGCTGGACAGCCTGCGCCCTTCACCCACGATCAGCCAACCTACAACCCAGGTCGCCAGCAAGCAATATCGCTGCGATGGCCGCACCCAATGCTCGCAGATGACCTCCTGCGCCGAAGCCACCTTCTTCCTGCGCAACTGCCCCGGCACCAAGATGGACGGCGACAACGATGGCGTGCCTTGTGAAGGGCAATGGTGCGGGCGTTAAGGCAGGGTGATCGACATACCACTCAGCGCAACCTGGGCGACAAGCATCCAGGCAACCGCGCTGAGGATGCCCAACACGCTGTAGCCGACGACGATGCCAATCGCGATCTGCTTCCACAGCCCGGCATGGCGGTTGGGTTCGTTGCGGTAATGCGTCGGCATATCACGCTCCGCCCGCAGATCGTCGAAGTCGTCTCTCGCTCTCAAGGTGCTCTCCTGGTTCATGGGCCAGCGCGCGACGGCGCTGCAGCCTGCTGGAGGCGGATTTTCCGGCATCGCCCAACAGCCCCGCAAGCACCGTCCGAGTAGTTGAGAGGTCAGCCGCAGGCTCAGAAACGAGCGATTCAGCGAGTCGCCACCCGCGAAGCCTAACCGCTTGATAAAACGTAAATTTATCGATGATCTGGGGTTGACAGCGATAGGCGAGACGAGGACAATGCGCGCCGTTGGCTACATAGCTCAGTTGGTTAGAGCGCAGCATTCATAATGCTGATGTCCCAGGTTCAAGTCCCGGTGTAGCCACCATATTTTTCAAAGGGTTAGCTTAGGCTAGCCCTTTGTCGTTTCTGGGGTAGTGACTACAGAAAAGACTACATCTGGTCTATTCAGGTGTACCTAGTGATCTTCGAAGCTTGCTGCGCGCGGTTTGTCTCTGCGCTCAGGCAACTGAAGATCAACCCCACCGAAGGCCGCAAATCGATCGCGAACTAGAACGGCTTTGCTCCTGGTCTCCCCTGTAAGTGCCAGGGGCTCAATAACACGCAAAAACTTGATTGAGTCCAGGTAGAGCTCGAATTCATACCCACACGTTTCTACGCCCTGGCCAGAGCTCATTAGCAGCTGTGGCTCAACTCGAGTACCCGGGGCGGGAACTACAACGCCCACTACCTGAGCGGGGGCAGAATCGCACTCCTCGACCCCATCGCCCCAGGTAACCCGACAGATAACCCACTTACCAAGTAGATCGTGGGCTTGTGCCAGGGTGGGCCGAAGCATTGTCATTTCCGTTGGACTAGTCATTGTTGACCTCTTTCAGGTAGAGCCGAATTGCCTGTCGGATGTGAAAAGACACGGTTTCCCCTGTTTCATCGGAAAGGCTCCTGAGCGCTTCGAGCTCTAATGGCGGCATGAGCAGCGAGAACAGAACCTTCTTGGGTTTTTTCCGTGGTTGGTGGGAAGCATCAGAAGGCGTTTCTGGTGCCTCCGGGGGGCTAACCGAGGCTGGAGGAACGAGCACCGAGGCTGCTGTATCGCGAACCGGGGAGCCGCTTGCCTTCCATTCCTTTGCATCTCTCAACAAACGAGCGCGATCAGATTTGGGAAGCGTGAACATGAACTGTTGAGCCTCCTCTTTTGAACGATTTGTCACCTTCATTAAGAACTCAAAACAGAGGTGTCGATCAGCTGTATTCATATGCTTTTCATATATATGTTTTACATATATTGAACATACATTGCGAATGCTGGCCTTTCAAGCGTTCATAGATTTTCTGTGGAACAGTAAGGTCTACTCTGGCGCCCAAGAGGGGTTTGTCTGACGTGCTACAGGGGCGTCAGCGCATGCGCGGTGGCGCGCACGCGCGTTCGTACCTCACGCGCAACCACACCACCGCGCCAGCCTTTCTTGCTATGGCCAGAGCAACCGGCATCCTTGCCGGCGCTGGTGCCCACTCCCTGGACAAAAAACCGTCCAGGGAGCGGGGCGGCATCCATGCCTCACCAGCCCTGAGAGGTGACTACAGGCCCCAAGTTCTCTGGAACAATGATGCTGAAATGGGCTAGCGGATATGCGCAAGGCGCCTGATTTGGCGGGCTGAGGTTCAGTCAGGGCTATGACAGGAGATTCATAATGCTGATGTCCCAGGTTCAAGTCCCGGTGTAGCCACCATAAATTTCAAGGGGTTAGCGCAAGCTAGCCCCTTTTTATTTGCCTCGCTTTTTGTCCCTTTCAGTCGCCCTTGAAACGAAGCTGGCTCAATACCGCTTCGGGTGAAGGTAGTGGGCGTTCCACATCGGCAGGCGTGACCTGAAAGCCTGCCAAGCGCAGGCTGGCGATGTAGTTGGAACGACGCACCCTGGCGAAGTAGGCCTTTTTGATCTGCAAAGATGGGTGCCGCATGACGCTACCTCTATCGACGGTGACAATCGCTTCAGCAATCAGGCGAACGCCAGTTTGCCAACCTGTTTGAGGTCTACGTGCTGACGGGCGATCCACAGATCATAAGCGTCCTGCATGGCCAGCCAGCTTTCCGGCGAACGCCCCAGTGCTACTGACAGGCGCAGGGCCATTTCCGGCGTTACACGGCTGCTGCCTTTGAGTACACAACTCAGTGTCGAGGGTGCTACGCCTAGCTTCTCGGCCAACTCACGGCCGCTAATGCCGTTGGGCTCCAGGTAGATATCGGTGATGAACTCACCGGGATGGGGGCATGTTCATCAGTGGTAATCCTCATAGTCCAGGACGTAAGCGTTTCCGTCGCGAAACTCGAACGTCAGCCGCCAGTGGCCGTTCACTGTGAAAGAACTGATGAAAATCCTTCACCCCTAGCCGTCAGGCCACGTCTGCCAGCAAACTTTCATAGGGGATACGCAGGCCGTCATGCAGGCGTCTGATCATCGCCAGGCTCAATTTTCGCTTGCGGTTCAATACTTCGGAAACTCGACCGCTGGAGCCAATGAACGGCTCGAGGTCGCGCGGCGTCAAGCCTTGCTGATCCATACGAAATTTGATGGCTTCGATAGGGTCGGACGGCGGCATCGGGGCGTGCTCGTCTTCGTATTTGCTCACAAGTAGAGCCAGCACTTCGAGTTCATCACCTTCAGGCGTACCGATCTCTGCGCCCCACAGCTCGTCAATGCGCGCCATCGACGCTGTGTAGTCTTGCTCGGTGCGAATGGGCTTGATGTTCATCAGACAGTCTCCGCGTCAATTTGGTCGTATTGGGCATGAGTGCCAACGAAGCGCACCTTGGCCAATTGTCGTTGATAGTCGATGGCAAGAATTATCCGGTACTTGTTTCCCGCAATGTTGAACACCACTCGACTCCCCTTGAGAATGCTGGCTGTGCGCAATTCGGCCTTCAGCTCCTGTGGCGTGCGGTATGTAGCCTTTTCCATATGCCTGTACCACTCGACCATGGGTGACTGAGCATCGGCATAAGCAGGGCTGCTCTCCCAGAATGTTCTGAGTGTCCCTCTCGAAATGACATGCACTAGCTTTCTCCCATTTTGGGAGATATTAGGTTGTTCGCGCTGCAAGGGCAAGTCCCGTAAAACTCAGGCGCGACGGCCGGTGGGCTTGGTTGCTGGTGCATGAGTGCTTCACGCAGCATCTGCCGCACCTCCTCCGCCATCGAGCGCCCATTGCGGGACGCAAGCGTTGTTTGAGCTCTTCGTCGATGCGGATGGTCAGGTTCGCCATCAGCGCCACCAGCGATTGAGCAGGGCGCACAACGAGCGCTCGCCGGGTGGGGAGGGCGGGGCGAAGCGCGGCATGTCACGCAGGGCGATCCACAGATCGCCTTGCCATTCCAGCAGGCTGATGCGTTGAGCGGTGAGTGCGTGTTGGTTTTGGGGCTGGCCGAGCGCTATCATCCGATGAATCTGGGTCAGAGCATGATCACGTCGCCTTATGGTGACGTGATATCTGAGCATGGTTGACAGTGGGATAAATAAATCTGTCCCCTTTTCTTCTCAACAGACAAGCCGGTATCTCACCAATCCAAACGCCGGGCAATGATTACGCAGGATTTCGCTAAGCGGTGCGACGCCCACAAGCAGGTCAAGGACGGCAAGCAATGATCACACTCGAAGCTCTCGAAAGGCGTAACAACCTAGGCTTTTCAATCGTGGCAGGCAGCGCTGTAAGCGGCTTGCTTTATATCGGGTTCAGCTTTTACGGAAGCCTCTACACAGGTTTCTACTGCCTCACGTGTTTCGCATCCATTATCTGGCTAAGCCTCTTGTCAAAACGCTGGAATCCGCTTCTAGGACTAAGGCAGCCCTATCTGTACGATTGGGTGGTTGTAGCGCTTATAGCTGGGTTTATGACCAATAGCGTGGTGGTGCTTGGTAACAAGCTATTAGTAGCTGTGTGGACGGCGGTATGTATGACCGCCCCAGTGGTGTCGGCCCGTAGAAAGCGGGTGAGGGATTAGTAACTTGAGTGGTGGTTGCTTGGTGGCGCATACAGTTAATCGTGGTCTGTCCCCTATTGTTTGTCCCCTATTGTTCATCAAAGCGCTAACTAATGGGGGCAGAGAATAAATCCGCCCCTTTTTCCCTTTAAGCGGTCAGTCCTGCTGATTAAATAAAAAACAGTCTACCGATTGGGTCGCTCGCCTGAACGGATTGCCTCGACGATTCCTGGCATCGTTGGGCCTGAATCCGATGACAATAGCCCAGTGTCAGACCTGCTAAATAGAGCCTGAAGAATAATGTCTCTAGAAGATTCATCGATTTTTCCGCTCTCACTTAGAGATAAATATAAGTAAGTCAATTGCTCGCGTTCCTCGGCGTCTCGCATTAGGTGGAATGAGCTAAACGTGAGCTTTGCTAAAGTTCTAGCAAGAAATGCATATACCGCTACTATTGAGCCGAAAATTACAACGCCTTGAAGGGTGTTTAGTTTTAAATTGACCTCTTTTCCCTGTAGCCAAGTGGTGAAGAAGTCATGAAAGTAAACTAGGCCCAGTAAAATCGCTGCAATTAGTGCTAGAGCCCATAGTGCTCCATGTAGGCCATATTTTTTTGCTGAATCTCGCCAGTATTGGGCTGGCTTTTCTAGTCTGAGTTTTTCTTGGTATAAGTTCTCTAGTTCTTGAATTCTAGAGCTGCATGTGTCCATGTAGTCGGAGAATTTATCTCTCTGATCACCGAGTTGCGTTGTGTGAGCTGTTTTTTCTTCTTCTAATACGGCTTCTAGTTCCGTTTTTTTGTTTTCAAGCCAGTCTTTGAATCCTGTCTTTAGTTCGTCTGTCTCACGTATTACGCTGGAAGTTGCTGAATCTAGATTGTTCCTGAGCTGAGATATAGATTTCTTCTCGCCAGTTCGACGCTTTGCTATTTCTGAGCCTTGAAGAAGAAATGATCTTGCCCAGCACGAGTGGACACCCCGTTAAGCGATAAACTGCAACGAGGTGAACCATGGCAAGAACCGCTACCCCGATGAAACAGAACCGTAC